>NZ_QMHP01000026.1 GCF_003313335.1 Pedobacter zeaxanthinifaciens | reverse complement strand
AAATACCCCTCAACAACCCACCAGGTCTAAATAACACCCACAGCCGTCATGTCTTCCATCGTGAACAAGATCAAGGACGCCGTTGAGAGGCACACAAGCCACGACGGCAGCAGCAACGACTACGACAACAGCGGCAGCAACACCAGCGACCGCTACGACAACAGCTCTTCACAGCCGCGCACAGACAACACCACCAGCAGCAGCGGCGGCGGCGCGTACAGCGACACCACCACTACCAGCGGCCGCCAGCAGGGATACGGAAACAGCAGCGGGACCCAGACCGGGTCGGGCATCGCAAGCGGTGGTGCCGTCAGCTCTCAGGGCGGCTACCAGGACACCCAGGGCTACCAGCAGTCGGCCGGCCGGACGTCTGGCGGCTACGACAGCACCGGCGTTGGTGCCGATACCGGTGCCGATACCTACACGTATGGCGGCGCGGACTCGTCGAGCGGCGGCGGTGGTGTCGGTAACTTGTCGGGCGGCACCATCGGCGGCCGTACTGGTGCAGCCACCAGCGGCCGGGCTGGTCAGGACTCGTCCTATGGCAGCAGCGGCCGGGTTGGTCAGGACTCGTCTTATGGTAGCAGCGGCCTGCAGGATGACTCGTACGGCAGCAGCGGCGGCATCGGCGGCCGCGACAGCACCACGGGAGGCAACTTGGGCCAACGCGTCAAGGACACAGCGCAGCAGTACGGCGACAAGCTGACGGGAAGCGGCAATTCTGGCGGTGCCACCAGCGGCCGCAACACCGGCGGCAACTTTGGCAGCAACGATCCCAGCTACTAGTATGTTGTTCAACACTTCCACTGCCACGGGCACTGGCTCTGTCTCTGGCACCTCTAGACATCTCGATCCAACAGATGCGGCACATGTACCTCCCTCCGTGCTGCGGAAGCATTTGGGCGACCCGTCTATTGCGCACGGAGATCACCGTCACGACCGGGAGCGGCGCAACAGCTCAACGACACACCAGGAGTCGTTCAGGGGAATCTGATTTCAACGTTGACAAAAAAATTGGTTGAA
>NZ_QMHP01000025.1 GCF_003313335.1 Pedobacter zeaxanthinifaciens | reverse complement strand
GTCACGGACGGCGAAACGGCCCAGGGGAGGGTAGTCAGTGAAGGCCTCGACGCACATGGGCTTGGAGGGCACCAGCTTGACAATGGCGGCATCACCAGACTTGATGAACTTGGGGTTGTTCTCGACCGACTTGCCGGTACGGCGGTCAATCTTCTCAAGGATCTCGGCGAACTTGCAGGCAATGTGGGCGGTGTGGCAGTCCAGAACCGGGGCGTAGCCGGCACCGACCTGGCCAGGGTGGTTCAGGACGATGACCTGGGCGTTGAACGAGGCAGCGCCAGCGGGCGGGTCGTTCTTGCTGTCACCAGCGACGTTGCCACGACGGATCTCCTTAACGGAGACGTTCTTGACGTTGAAGCCAACGTTGTCACCAGGGACACCCTCGGTCAGCTGCTCGTGGTGCATCTCGACGGACTTGACTTCAGTGGTGACGTTGGAGGGAGCGAAGGTGACGACCATGCCGGGCTTCAGGATACCAGTCTCGATACGGCCGACCGGGACAGTTCCAATACCGCCGATCTTGTAGACGTCCTGGAGGGGCAGACGCAGGGGCTTGTCCGTCGGGCGCTTGGGCTGCTCAACGGCGTCAATGGCCTCCAGCAGAGTCTTGCCGGTGACCTTGCCGCTCTTGCCCTCCTTCTCCCAGCCCTTGTACCAGGGGCAGTTGGTGGAGGCAGTAAGCATGTTGTCGCCGTTGAAGCCGGAGATGGGCACGAAGGCAACCGTCTTCGGGTTGTAGCCGACCTTCTTGATGAAGTTGGAGGTCTCCTTGATGATCTCCTGGTAACGGGCCTCAGACCACTTGGTGGTGTCCATCTTGTTGATGGCAACAATGAGCTGCCGGACACCAAGGGTGTAGGCCAGCAGGGCGTGCTCGCGGGTCTGGCCATCCTTGGAGATACCAGCCTCGAACTCACCCGTACCAGCGGCAATGATCAGGATAGCGCAGTCGGCCTGCGACGTGCCCGTGATCATGTTCTTGATGAAGTCACGATGGCCCGGGGCGTCAATGACGGTGACGTAGTACTTGGGGGTCTCGAACTTCCAGAGGGC
>NZ_QMHP01000024.1 GCF_003313335.1 Pedobacter zeaxanthinifaciens | reverse complement strand
CCTCACCGTTACGGTATATCCCCCCGCCCTCAAGCCTGCAAAGCTTGGCGACGGCTGGAACGTGGTACCGCCATCTAGCGAATATTGGTAGCTTCCACTGCCGCCATTAGCTAACACCTCAAAGGACCCATTGGCACCTCCATGACATGTAATATTTGTACTTGATTTTAACGCTATATTTAATTGTGCTGGCTGAGTGATGGTAAGATTTAATGTGTATTTGCAGCTATAAGGACTGTCCTTAACAACTACAGTATAATTTCCAGCAACTAAACTGCTAAAGTTAGGTGATGATTGGAAACTACCGCCGTTAATGGCGTATACGTAGTTACCATTTCCACCAGTAGCATTTATTATAGTGATAGTTCCGTCTGCAGCAGAGTAGCAACTGACGCTGCTTACGCTAGCAGTAGCAGCAATTCCTGATGGAACGGTTATAGCCGCTGTGGCGGATGTAGTGCATCCGTTTGCATCTTTCACCGCAATGTTATAAATCCCAGCAGGCAGTTGATCAAATTCAGTTGTTCCTGAAAAGGTGCCTCCATCAATGCTATAAGAAAAAGGAGCTAAGCCACCGGTGGTGCTAATTACTTTGATACTGCCTAAAGCATCGCAAGTAGCGGGAGAAGTAGCGCTGAGCGAAATAGCTAATTTAGAAGTTAAGTTTGTCAGTTGTACTTGCTCGGTAAATTGGCAGTTGTTTTTGTCACGTACTGTAATTGTATAATTTCCTACGGATAGGCCGGTAAAAGAGCTGTTTAGTTGAAAGCTTCCGCCATTTATTGCATAGGTGAATGGTTGTAATCCTCCAGAAGCAACTACTGTGATGGAGCCGCTGGCATCGCCGTAGCATTTAATATGTTGTTTAGAGAACGAAGCGTTTAGTGGTTGTGGTTCATTAACGGTAACATTAAGAGTGGCCTTACATTGGTTGGCATCCTTCACCAACAGGTTGTATGTTCCGGCAGCTAGGCCGGTAAAGTTTGTGCCAGATTGGTAGGTTGAGCCATCGATGCTGTACAGGTACGGCGAAGTGCCACCGGTTGCGGCAATCGTTATGCTGCCGGTGCTTGCGCCGCTGCAGGCAATGTCCGTCCTGTCGGTTAGC
>NZ_QMHP01000023.1 GCF_003313335.1 Pedobacter zeaxanthinifaciens | reverse complement strand
CTTGCTCACTTTCGCTCTTATACATATATTCGTCTTCTAATCCTCCCCTCTCCGTCTCTACCTTCAACACAAGTCACTGTTCGCCGTTCTTCTGTACACTATACATAACACTCTTCACACACTTCCAAGCAGCCCCCTCAATCTACCGCAATGCAGCTCATCAGCTACCTCGTGCCCCTGGCCGGTCTGGCCTCGATGGCCAATGCTGCTGCCTTCAGCAACACGACTAGCGTGGCCTCGTCTACGTCGTCGTCCAAGACGACCCTGCTCTCGACGGGCTCGACGTCCAAGGCCTCGACCGTGACGGGCACCAAGACGGGCTCGACGTCCAAGGTCGTGCTCACGACCGGCTCGCCGACAACCACCACCGCCATCACGACCGCCTACACCACGTACTGCCCATCGTCGACCACCCTTGTCTACAACAACAAGACCATCACCATCTCCAGCGCCACCACGCTGACCATCACGGACTGCCCCTGCACCTTCCACACGTCTACGCCCACAGTCGTCCCGACAACGGCCAAAGCTGTCAACTCGACCACCATCAAGACGACCACGTTGGCCACGACCAGCAAGACAGTCAGCTTCACCAACACCACCACCACCAAGACTGCCGTGCCCACAACTGTCCTCCCCACCACTGGCACCACCATCAAGACTGGCAGCACCGTCGTCCCAGGCACTACTACCAGCACTGCCACCCCGACCTTCATCACGGGTGTCACTCATGGCACGACCATCATCCCTGGTACCACCTCTGGCACAACCACTATCCCCGGCACCACCGTCATTCCGGGCACAACCAAGGGCAGCACCACCGTCCCCGGCACCACCATCATCCCCGGAACTACCAGCGGCACGGTCACCATCCCCGGCACTACCATTCTCCCGGGCACCACCATTGTCCCGGGCACCACCATTGTTCCGGGCACCACCAAGGTGGCTACGGGTACCACCGCCGCCTCGGGCACAACTCTGGCCACCACCACCCACACCGCTACAGGCACTTCCACCACCGGCGTTGTTACTGCTGGTGCCAACCACGCCGGTTCGAACGCTGCTGTCCTCGGCCTTGTGGTTGTCGTTGGAATCGCTGTCGTGGTCCTGTAAATGGAGCCGGAGCTTGGCTCTCTGATTCATTAATTTTCTGATTTTT
>NZ_QMHP01000022.1 GCF_003313335.1 Pedobacter zeaxanthinifaciens | reverse complement strand
GTTGGCCCTAACGAAGTCCGCGTTGAGGAGGTAGAATTGCCCAAGATTGAGCACCCCGATGATGTTATTGTAAAGATCACGACGGCAGCCATCTGTGGCTCTGACCTTCACATGTATGAGGGCCGAACAGCTGCTGAGCCTGGAATTACTTTCGGGCACGAGAACATGGGCATTGTTCATGAAGTCGGAGATGGCGTTTCTCTGCTCAAGAAGGGCGACCGTATTGTGCTTCCGTTTAACGTTGCTGACGGCAGGGGCCGAAACTGTGAGGAGGGGAAGACAGCTTTCTGCACAGGAGTGAATCCCGGGTTCGCTGGAGGTGCATACGGCTATGTTGCCATGGGACCATACCGCGGAGGCCAGGCACAGTATCTCCGGGTCCCCTACGCCGACTTCAATGCGTTGCAGCTGCCTGCCGGTAAAGAGTTTGAGGCGGACTTTATTCTCCTAGCAGATATTTTCCCTACTGGCTGGCACGGCGTCGAGATTTCCGGCTTCCGGTCTGGTGAGAGCATTGCTGTTTTCGGTGCTGGTCCGGTCGGCCTCATGGCGGCATACTCGGCAGTCCTGCGCGGAGCGAGCCGTGTCTTTGTTGTGGACCGTGTCCCGGAGCGCCTCCAGGCTGCAACCAAGATCGGCTGCACCGCGATCGACTTTTCCAAGGGAGATCCTGTCGAGCAGATCACAAAGGCCAACGGAGGGCTAGTGGACCGCTGTGTCGATGCTGTTGGCTATCAGGCCAGCAACAACTCTGGCTCCGGCGAACAGGCAAACATCGTTCTCGAGAACATGATCAGCGTCACGCGACCCTGCGGCGGCCTAGGAATTCCAGGGCTTTATGTCCCGAGTGACCCAGGGGCTGCCGATGCTGCGACGCGCAAGGGAATGCTTAGCATTAGCTTCGGCAAGCTGTTTGAAAAGGGCCTCACTGTTGGCACAGGACAGTGCAATGTCAAGTCATACAACCGGTATCTCCGGGATCTGATCATTGCCGGTAAAGCTAAGCCCAGTTTTGTAGTTTCTCACGAGATTTCCATCGGCGACGCAGCAGATGCGTATCATAAGTTTGCGAAGCGCATTGATGGCTACACCAAAGTGCTCATTCACCCGAACGGTGGCTTTTAGGTGGAAAACAGCCTCGATTCTTTGGCTCTGAAAATAGCCAGGGAAATGTACAAGCATATTGTCTAGTTTACTGCCGCTCCATTTGAGCTTCACATATTAACAAAAAAAGGGCCGTAGCG
>NZ_QMHP01000021.1 GCF_003313335.1 Pedobacter zeaxanthinifaciens | reverse complement strand
TGGACTGCCCCCAAAAAGTTAGACAAACTTAACAATTAATTATTTAGGATGTGAGCTCGGTATTCGACCGGGCTCATTCCTTTTAGGTTCAGCCTAATCCTATTGTTGTTATAGTAATCGATGTAATCATCAATATCATTCTGCAGCTCCTCTACAGACAGATATTTTTTGATATAAAACATCTCAGATTTCAGCGTACCAAAAAAGTTTTCTATTACGGCATTATCAAGGCAGTTGCCCTTTCTTGACATACTTTGAACAATCCTGTTCTTCCGCAGAATATCTTGGTAATCCTTCATCCTATATTGCCACCCCTGATCCGAGTGCAGTATCGGTTTGGCATCCTTTGGTACTTTTTTCAGTACCCCGACCAGCATTTCTGTAATTTGCCTGAAATCAGGCCTGAGAGATTGTGAATAGCTGATAACCTCTCCGTTGAAAAGGTCGATTATTGGAGAGAGGTACAGTTTTTTACCAGCTACACTAAATTCAGTTACATCGGTAGCCAATTTTTCAAATGGTCTGCCCGCATTAAACTTCCTGCTGAGCATGTTGGGGGCAGTCCTACCTTCCTCTCCTCTGTAGGACCTATATTTCTTAGGCCTGACAATACTTTTCAGGCCCATCTCACCAGTTAGCCTCAATACAGTTTTATGATTGACCTTATGCCCTTCCTTTTTTAGTTGAAATAGCATTCGCCTATAGCCATACCTGCCCTTATGCTGCCTGTAAAGTTCAATGATCCGTATCCTGATCGCCTGGTATTTATCAACCGCTTTATTGCGCTTCATATAGTAATAAAATGAACTTCTGGCAATATTGGCCGCCTCCAAAAGTATTGATAGGTCAAACCTCTCCCTTAATCCATGGACAATCAGAGCTTTTTGTTTTTCTTTGATTCTTCTTTCTGGATTAAGGCCCGTAACTTTTTTAAAAACGCGACCTCC
This sequence comes from Pedobacter zeaxanthinifaciens, assembly GCF_003313335.1. Taxonomy (GTDB): domain Bacteria; phylum Bacteroidota; class Bacteroidia; order Sphingobacteriales; family Sphingobacteriaceae; genus Pedobacter; species Pedobacter zeaxanthinifaciens. The sequence continues at coordinate 492 of NZ_QMHP01000021.1, read as the reverse complement.
GCACGTAAACGCTTGTTTTCTTCCAAAACTTGTTCATGCGCTGTCAAGTCTTTTTCAGGTGCTTTTTTCGAAATCTTTGGCTTCATAAGACGTTTTTTTCCTCTTGCTTCCTCTGACAGGCCCTCGGCCCCACCAATCGCGTATATCCTCAACCAGTTGGACAGTACGCTATTGGATCTAATGTTGAACTGGAGACATGCCTTTCTCAAAGATACCTGATTGTCTTTAAAGTATCGGATAACTTCGAGTTTGTTCTCCAAAAAATAGACTGTGGATTGTGGAGCAAGCCCAGCTTCTCCAAAGCGGTTATAAAACTGGGCCCACTGAAGGACCATACGCCGTTCAAGACCATTTTCTCTTGAGATCTTCGCCAGAGATTTGTCCCTTTTTAATACCTGGTTGACAATAGCCAATTTAAATTCTAAGCTATGCTTAATTTTTCTACTCATAAAAATGCCCCCATTAAGTGTCTAACTTTTTGGGGGCAGTCCA
>NZ_QMHP01000020.1 GCF_003313335.1 Pedobacter zeaxanthinifaciens | reverse complement strand
CATCCTAAATAATTAATTGTTAAGTTTGTCTAACTTTTTGGGGGCAGTCCATTAAACCGTTGGGGATTTTTTTATGGTTTTATTGATCATGAAATTTGTCGCGAGCCCATTTCGCAGGATTGTTGATGATATATTCAGCTATATTTTGATACGATCGTTCATCGCGAATGATATGTTCGTAATAATTGCGTTGCCATAATTTGTCATCAAATCCCAATAACCTTAATTGTTTGGTAACGGCCGATTTGTAGCCACGAACAATGGCTCCAACCGTTTGTGATGGCGACTGTGGGGCGACCGTGTTATGGGCGAATTGAATTCGCCCTCATGATTTGTTTTACAAACATTCTCATTTGACTGTGGGGGCGAATTGAATTCGCCCGTATTATCATTCACATGCAATTCGTTGGTGGTATTATCGGGCGAATGCAATTCGCCCCTATCCAATAACCGGATGATGCCGTGCATGTGGTTTGGCATGATGATGAATTCACCCAATTCCACGCTGGGTCGTATTTCTGGGGTTTTTAACCATTCATCATCCGCAATTCGGCCGAATGCATTGCATACCATTTTCCCATCAACCACCTCGCCAAATCTATTTATTCTATTTTGGCAACAAATGGTGATAAAATACAATCCTGCTTGTGCGTAATCGTACCCTTTTAACCTGATGGATCTGCGATGGTGAATTTGTGGATTGAATTTTGGCTTATCGTTCATTTTGTTTTTCTATATTTTGGTAAATGTGATGCTCCCTCACCTTAATTTACTGTCGGCAATTTCGAAGATAACAACTCGTTCAATTACCTTAGTTTTAATCATTTTAAAGGAAATATTTTATATGAATGTAAGAAACTGTTTAAACTTTTTAACTGTTAGTCTGAGCTTGTAGACGACTAGTTGTTAAAGAACGTTTCGACAAGCTCAACACGACACCTGTATGTTAATCAACAGCAATTTAATCAGTTTCTAAGTGTTGGCTGCCGTAAAATTCTTTCAGAATCGAATGAACTTCGGCTTCAGTAATTAAGGTATTTAGGTGTTTTTTGAAGCGCAAAGCTCGTGCTACTATCTCCTGAAAGTCCCGCTTTCCACTGCAATCTTTTTGTTTAACTATCCTGTCATTCCGAGTTTAAGCCTGCCCCGAAACTTCGGGGAGGAATCTATATCTAAACTGCATTAATATAGATCCTTCTCCGCCAACTGGCGAATCAGGATGACAGAAGTAAAAACAAAAAGTATTTCCGTTGCAATCGGGGCTGAAAACTTAAGCCTTTGCACCGTACGTAGCAGCTGGGTCTAGCGTTTAAATCATCTATCCAAGCATATATTGCCGAAACCGATTTTATACTAATTACTCCTGTTTCCTTTGATGCTTAAACCAAGTTCAGGCCCTTTCAATAATTTCGCTCTTTCTACTTTTTTTCAGGTTGCTTTTCGCCATGTATCCAAGTCCAACCACCGTCTGATTTGAATGGCGTACTGATACTTTTTGAGTTGTCGATGCCTATTTTTGTAAAGTAGGATTTGTAATACCAAGCAAAAAAGACTGCGCCCAAAGTAGGTTTATCGGTTTCCTGATAGTTCAACCAAATTTCTCTCGGATTTCCCACGTTGAAACCGCGGAACTTCCCTTGAAAATAGCTTTCGTCTTTCAGCACTTTTGTTCCTGTTGGGTCAATGGTATAAATAAATTCGCCGCCGTAAACTGCTACATTATTGGTTTGAAAAGCTGGCAAAATCCATACGGAAAGTGTTTTATCGTCGTTTTCTTTGATGTACTGATTAAATCTAATGTTAACGGTGTCTTTGAGCAGCTTAATCTGGCCAGTTGCAGTTTGTAATGCTCTTGAATAACGATGAAGCAAGGTCGTATCAACAGGTTGGGTTGTTTTACTTACTTGGCCTTTGTCAACGGTAAAATGAAAAACAAGGTCAAATTGATGGTTTTCATATTTTCCATAAATGGCGTGCCAAGTATCACCCTTTTTGAAGCAAAACCAGTCACTTCCCAACCTGGCCAAGTCTTTCTTGTTTTGGACCATTACGCTGTCCGAAGTTCTCCAAGCAATCATGTCATATTCATATAACCACTCCGCAACAGCCATCTTTTTATTGAAGTCTACAATATCAAATTTTATTGCGGTTGCTTGTTGGCCATAGGTTAAGGTTGCCATGCCTATAAAAAGCAGTGTTATTAGTTTTTTCATTTGTTTGCTGGACTAAGTTTTATTTTTGAGAGTTTGGTTTTATAGCTGATTTAAGTGATTGTTTGGGATATTTAAACCAGATGGGGAGTTAACTAGTAAATCTGTCGAAAGATTGCCAATATTTGTCCTTATAAATGTCGTATTCAATTTGGAAGTTAGAAGAATACCGCTGTTGCACTTCGTGGAATATTTTGGATGGTTTACGAAAATCTCTGCAAGCAAAATAAATTTCTCTTTCTCCGTTAGCAGTTTGTCTGCCAATGTTCAAATAACCATCAATGTCTTTAAGTTCAGTCATCATTTCATCCTGTATCCTGTCAAGCAATCCATATTCATCTTCGCTAGGCATTCCATTGCTTTTGCTACCATCATATCTCAATGTTAATATGGAAACCCAAGGGTGTGAAGGTTTACTGTCCCAACCTAATAAGTCTGTATTAATTATCGCAAATAACTTATTGCCATTTTCAACCTCGGCTTCAAATGCAGTGTGTCCGTCATTTTCTGTATCATAACGAACACCCTCATACTTTTCTATAAATTCTTTTTGTCGCCAAATCAGAAAGTCTTTAAGTTTAGCAATTGGCACGAGTTCTTTTTCAACTTCTTGCAAGCCAACTATGCTTAAAGTGTCAATATTACTGGCAAATTCAAGCTCCCCTAAATAATTGTCCAGAAAAATATAAACTCCATTTGTAATTTGGTTTTTATTTTCTGCTGTTAAATCGTTGTGAACTATTGTTATTGCAATCTCGTCAGGGTATTTTACAGTTTCATTGGCATAGAAATTTAAGTTTTTGCCATTAAATTGGTAGCCTGCCATTGAAATATTAACATCTTCGATATTCATCGCAGGTTTTAATGCCGTAAATTTCCATCCAGCAATATTTGGTGCAGCATTCACAAGTTCTTCAATAAATACGATATTTGTTACATTGCCATCTGCTGTTAAAACAAGCTCAGCAGTGTTGTCGTTGCACATGCCTGTCAAAAAGAAGTAACCGTCTTTAAGCATCGCAAGCTTTGGAGAAATTTTGTTAAAGAAAGATTTTTCAATTTCTTCGCTTCTTTTGCTACTCACCACTTTAAAAAAATCCTTTTCATTCAGTAAAAACCAATTCCAAAAGTCACTATATGATTTTATTGGTTCGTCCTTCTTGCCAAATAGTTTGTCTAAAAATCCCATATCTTTTTTATTTTATTGTCCACAGATGAACAATGTTTTGATGTCAAATTAAGTAAATTTATTGAAAGTAGTTGCCCCGTAAAATTGATGATAATGTTTGATTAGATGCGCTAAGGTAGGTTTAGCGACAGCAATGTTCAACTTAGTGCAATGTTTCATAGTGCTGCTCAATTACTCCTGTTTCCTTTTACAAGCCACGATGTTATCGTTAAGGAAATTAGTCCAGCGGAAATAGCTGACACGATTATGCTTCCATATTGTTCAAAGGAAAGTCCGTTGACTATTCGTAAAAAGAAAATGATTAAAGTCAGCCCTGCGAAAATAGACCAGTACTTCCAACTTACATCATCATTTTCGGTCTTATTTGTTGGTAAGCTATAAATTACAAAAGCAATTGCGAGCCCACCAAGTATACTGGATGAATGTTGCAATATTTTTAAGGTGGGAATTTGTTTGCCTAAAACGTTTATCGACTCTCGTAAAGTTGGAATTGTCTCAACAAAATAGCCGTGTTCGTGAGTAAAGCTGTCCCAAAATAGGTGAGAACCAGCACCGATGATAATGTGTGTATTTCGGAAATACTATCCATCCCTGTACGTTCCAAACTGTTCAGTA
>NZ_QMHP01000002.1 GCF_003313335.1 Pedobacter zeaxanthinifaciens | reverse complement strand
GATGTGGCCAGTTCGCAAAAAAAGGAGTGGCCAGTTTTGGAATAATCTACACTATGGTTCCATTCATTAATTTAAATACATTAACATGGAACAGAAAGAACTATTCAAGGTTGCTGAGGTGCAACTGAGTTACAAGCCACATTTCAAGGCACAGGAAAGACCACAGATTAACAGCTCTAGACAAGCGTACGACATATTGCTAAGTCATTGGGATAAGGAATTGATCAATTACCTTGAGCAAGCAAAGATGATACTGCTAAATAGAAACAACCGGGTATTGGGGATTGTAGACTTGTCTACTGGTGGTGGAGGTTCAACAGTAATGGATAGCAAGGTAATATTCACTATTGCCCTTAAGGCTACTGCAACTAGCTTAATCTTGGCACATAACCACCCAAGCGGTAACTTAAGACCTTCTAGCCAAGATATAACGGTAACGGAGAAATTAGTGAAAGCTGCAAAGCTTTTAGAGATGGATGTCCACGATCATTTGATTATAAGTGAAAACGGCTATTACAGCATGGCAGAGGAAGGTTTGATGTAATTTCTATGCGCCAAATCTGCGCCAAAACCAATTTAAAAATACACGTTTCAAATGTAATCACGATTGATTAGATTTGTACTAGCGGCAGTCGCCGTGAATCTTGAAAACCGCACTGAAGTGTGATTAGAAGGCTATCTCACATAAAAAAAGCTCCCCATTTTCATGAGAAGCTTTGTGGGCCCAGCTGGGCTCGAACCAGCGACCAAAAGATTATGAGTCTTCTACTCTAACCAACTGAGCTATAGGCCCTGAAAACCGGATTAGGTTTTGCGAGTGCAATGTTACATATTTGCAGCGAATTTTGGAACACAAAAATGGAAAAAATTAAAAATATTATTTTCGATTACGGCAACGTAATATTCGCTATTGATTTTATTAGAACACAAAATGCTCTTTCACAATTAGGTATACCCAACGTTAACGAATTCTTTGCTCATAAAGGCCATAACCTGTTATTCGACGATTTTGAAACTGGAAGTATCTCCCCTTCACAGTTTAGAGATGGAATTAGAAAAGCCGCCAACCAAATGCAGCTCACCGATCAGCAAATTGACGATGCTTGGAATAGCCTCCTTCTTGGTGTATCTGGTAATAACCACGATGTTTTATTGGAAGTAAAACAAAAATACCGCACATTTTTGCTGAGCAATAACAACAAAATACACTTCGATTGGATCATCGCTTACTTGCAAAAAGACTTTGGCTTTGATAACTATAACGACTTTTTTGAGCGTGCTTACTTTTCACAAGATACATCCATGCGAAAGCCCAATGTAGAGATATTTGAAATGGTAATTAACGAAAATAACCTAAATCCTGAAGAGACGTTGTTTATCGACGACAGTCCGCAGCATATTGAAGGTGCTAAAAAAGCCGGCTTACATACTTTGCTTATGGACGTTCATCCCGAAAAATTGCGTGATTTTTTAGTGCATCATGCTTTGCTTTAACCCTAGGAACTTCTGGATCAAAATCTGCTGGCAAAGCTGATGCTAATCTTTTGCTGGACATAAAACCGTTCACATACCAATTGTTAGAGAGTGGATTACCAGTATCAGAAATTATTAAAGGTTGGCCATCTGTCAACACCATTAAAGTTTCCACTTTAATCCACTCTTTTCTATCTCTCCTAATGTTAATATAATCAGTATGCATGGCTAACGATTTTTGATGTCTAACATAGGTAATCATTATGGTGTCTTTTAAATTCAAAGAAAGAAGATTATGAAGTGTATCCTTTTTCAACAAGCGGTATATATCTAAAGTATCCAATTTCCTGGTAATATAATCTGATTCAGCAAGCATTTTCCTGTAATATCTAAGGCTATCCTTATCCTTAATTAAGCTTTCTAAATTGATGGTCATAGCAAACTGTTTATTTTTCAGCTGCTCATACTTTAACTTATTGACTAAAGTTTGAACTCGAATCTTCTCTTGATTTTTAACCTCGCTATAAGTATATAAACCAAAGCCTTCTTCGTTAAGTTTATGTTTAACAAGTGAATTAAAAAAATGAGTTAAAGAACCTTGATATACAGAATTTGTTGTCAATTGAACGTTATCTAAAGGTAAACTAGACTTAGTAGGCTCAAAAAACAATGTTGATTTATATTTAATCCTTTCTTTACCAATATCATAAACAAACTCGTCCAAATCCACTTTAATCAAATAACCTAATACGTCGTTAATAATCCAAATAGGTTCGGTAGATGATGCAGTTAGTATATTTTCTTCTCTGTCAAAATAAAAACTGATCACTTTAGGATTTAGCACAACGTCTCCCCCATACTTTTTTGAATAATAATCATGAGAATTATCCGACATCAAGAGCTTGGTAAACAAACTGCCCCATTTTTGCCAACCATTTCTATCACTCACTACCACTTCTTTAAGCGTGTTATTGATGGGCTTCAATAATATTTTTAAGTTTTGGCGAGGTATTTCATCAAGGATAATTTTATGATAACCCACGCATGATATCACCAATTTGGCTTTACTATTACTAGTCTCTATAAAAAATCTTCCCCCTAAATTTGTTTTTGTACCTATTTGAGTTTCATTAAAATAAACACTTACATTTTCTAACGGATTTCCAGTTTCTGCATCCACTACCCTACCAGCGGCAATAGTTTGTGCTAAAGCAATAAACGGCAAGCAAATGAATAAAGCGGCGAAAAATGAGCGAAAAATCATGCTAGAGCGTTAGGTTTATTTGAAGTATTTTGCTAACTTAATCAAAACTAAATTAAGAAATGTCTGCAAATAAATATCAATCCTTACAGGAGTTTTATCCCTTTTATTTAAGTGAACATCAAAACACAACCAGTCGTGTACTGCATTTTATTGGCACGGCCTTAGTCGTTCTTTCCGTTATCGGTGGTATTTTATTTCACGATTGGCGCTTTCTACTTGCCGTTCCTTTTCTAGGTTATGGTTTCGCTTGGATTGGCCATTTCTTTTTCGAAAAAAACAAACCTGCCACATTTCAATACCCGGCTTACAGTTTAGCCAGCGATTTCATTCTTTTTTGGGAATTGCTAAATGGTAAGCAACCGTTTAAGGTCAAATAGCTTTTGCCTATCAGCCCATAGATAAAAGCACTTTGATACTTTGGCTGATACCATCTACCTTTATGTTCAATTGAAAATTAACTCAATCTTAACTTAATAAATATAAAAATGGAAGAAAAAGGTTCAGACATCAGCAAATGTCCATTTCATAATGGCACCATGCATAGCAATGTAGCCGGAAGCGGTACCCGAAATAGAGATTGGTGGCCTAAACAACTTAAGCTAAATATATTACGTCAATATTCTTCTTTATCTAACCCAATGGATAAAGATTTCAACTATGCCGAAGCTTTCAAAAGTTTAGATTATGAGGCTTTGAAAGCTGATTTGACACAATTAATGACAGATTCGCAAGATTGGTGGCCTGCAGATTTTGGTCATTACGGAGGTTTATTTATCCGTATGGCTTGGCATAGCGCTGGTACTTACCGCGTAAGCGACGGACGTGGTGGAGGTGGACAAGGCCAACAGCGCTTTGCACCGCTTAACAGCTGGCCTGATAACGTGAGTTTAGACAAAGCACGTAGGCTACTTTGGCCTATCAAACAAAAATATGGCAATAAAATATCTTGGGCAGATTTGATGATATTAGCTGGCAACGTAGCTTTAGAGTCAATGGGCTTTAAAACTTTCGGCTTTGCCGGAGGTAGAGAAGATGTTTTTGAAGCAGCGGAGGATGTGTACTGGGGTTCGGAAACTACCTGGCTAGGCAACGATGAGCGTTACTCTCGCGGCGCAGAAGGTGTAGCTGCCCGTGGCGTTTTAGTTTCTGATGATGATGCTAACGGAGAAACGCACTCCCATGATTTGGAAAAACCTTTAGCGGCAGCGCACATGGGCTTAATTTACGTTAATCCTGAAGGCCCAAATGGCAATCCTGATCCTATTGCTGCAGCTAGGGACATTAGGGAAACTTTTGCCCGCATGGCAATGAACGACGAAGAAACTGTTGCCCTAATTGCGGGTGGTCACACTTTCGGAAAAACACACGGAGCAGCATCTTCTGATCATGTAGGCAAAGAACCTGAAGCCGGAGGTTTGGAAGACCAAGGTTTTGGCTGGAACAATAGCTTTGGAACCGGAAAAGGTGCCGACACCATTACCAGTGGTTTGGAAGTGACTTGGACAAAAACTCCTACACAATGGAGCAATAACTTTTTCGAAAACTTGTTCGGCTTCGAATGGGAACTTACTAAAAGTCCGGGTGGTGCGCACCAATGGGTAGCTAAAACCGATGAAGAAATTATCCCTGACGCATTTGATGCGACTAAGAAGCATAAACCAACCATGCTTACTACCGATCTCTCATTACGTTTTGATCCGGCTTACGAAAAAATATCAAGGCATTTCCTTGAAAATCCTGATGCTTTTGCTGATGCATTTGCCCGTGCTTGGTTCAAATTAACACACAGGGATATGGGACCAGTTGCACGCTACTTAGGCCCTGAAGTGCCTAATGAGGTATTAATTTGGCAAGACCCGCTACCTGCAGTGGATCATCCTTTAGTGGATGTTACCGATTTGGATACACTGAAAGCTAAAATTTTGGCTAGTGGCTTAACTATTGCCCAATTGGTAAATACAGCTTGGGCTTCTGCTTCTACTTTCCGTGGCGGCGACAAAAGAGGTGGTGCAAATGGATCCCGTATCAGATTGGCGCCACAAAGATACTGGCAAGTCAACAATCCGTCCCAATTGGGCACAGTATTGAGTACTTTAGAAAAAATCCAACAGGAGTTTAATGCTGCGCAAAGCGATGGCAAGAAAATTTCCCTTGCCGACTTAATTGTATTTGCTGGCTGCGCTGCTATTGAAAGTGCTGCCGAAAAAGCTGGACACGCAATCAAAGTACCTTTTACGCCAGGTCGCACCGATGCTTCTCAAGAAGAAACTGATGTTGAGTCATTTTCGTACATGGAGCCGGTTGCTGATGGCTTCCGTAACTATAAAAAAGGAAGAACTAAAGCTTCTACAGAAGAACTTTTGATTGATAAGGCGCAATTGTTAACCTTAAGCGCTCCAGAATTAACGGTTTTGGTAGGCGGCTTACGTGCTTTGAATGCCAACTATGATGGCTCATCATATGGTGTATTAACTAATCGTCCTGGACAACTAAGTAATGATTTCTTCGTTAACTTATTAGATATGAGTACCGCTTGGAAAGCTTCAAGCGATGACAAGGAATTTTACGAAGGTTATGACCGTAAAACCGGCGAAACTAAGTGGAAAGCTACACGTGCCGACTTAGTTTTTGGATCAAACGCAGAGTTGCGTGCCATTGCCGAAGTATACGCCGAAGCCGGTGCCGAAACTAAGTTTTTACATGATTTTGTTGCAGCTTGGAACAAAGTGATGAACTTGGATCGGTTTGATTTAGCATAGTAGTTTCATAATTTTGATTTGTAGGAAGGCTGCACCCAGGTGCGGTCTTTCTTTGTTTACAGCCTTTTCATCTGCTTTGTAACAAAGCCGCCTATATTTTTGCTTTTCTTATACAAAGTGCCATATTTGCTAAAATGGAAAACACCCTAAATAGCTCAAGTTCAGTTTTACCTTCAGCGCAGGTTATGAAGGCAAAGGCTATTCTGCTATCTGCTCCATCTTTCACACTAGCTATCAACCCTATCGCTTTAAAACAAAGCAAAGACTTTATTAGCTAAACCCCGATATCCATTCTATTGTACTGATTTCGGGGAATAACCAAACCGAAAATCAAATTAATGCCTATTGCAATCAGCAATGAGGTGAACTATTCATTTAATTTCATCACAACATGGAAACCAAATCAATTTTATTATCAACCAGCGATTACAAATTTTTAACCGAACATCTGGACAAAGCCATCATGAGCGATTACAATAAGAATCGATTGAAGAACGAAGTGAAAAATGCTAAAGTTTACGACGATATCGACCTACCGGACGACGTAGTTTCACTTTACACTGAAGCAAAAATAGAAAGCACAGAAAACAACCAACAGTTTGTATTTAAGCTAGTTTTACCGAAAGATGCTAATATAAAACAACAAAAAGTATCTATCTTTGCACCAATTAGTATCGCACTATTAGGCTATCAAACCGGAGATTTAATTCAATGGGAAATGCCCGATGGAATTAAGGCTTTTAAAATCATTTCAATAAGAAAATTACTCGAAGAAGAACGTTAAAATAAATCATTTAATGCAACCAAAAAGAACAGAAAAATTAAAACGATGGATTAAGAAACTCGGTTTTTGGGGTTTTCTGTTCTTTTTAGTTAAAGGATTGCTGTGGTTAGCGCTAGGTTATTTCATTGTAAAGTAACTCAATGCATTGGTAAGTTATGAGCAACCTAACTTTAAAACCTTAAAACATTACAACTTTAAAACCTTAAAACTTTAAAACTTTAAAACTCTGCAACCTTGCAACTTTACAACCTTAAAACATCAAACGCCTTAAATCCCTCTCCTTTTTTTCTCTCTACTAATTAAAGATAGTTCTCGTCCGGTTTGTCCCGCCACTGATGTATTTTCTTGTGCCCGGCGAAACAAATAAGGCATAACCGCTTTAATTGGCCCATAAGGCACATACTTGGCAACATTATAACCTGAATTAGAAAGATTGAAGCTCAAATTATCACTCATACCAAGCAATTGTGCAAAATAAACATGAGGATGGTTATGAGCGATGCCTGCTTCGTCAATGAGTTCCGTCAATAATTTACTACTGTCTTCATTATGCGTACCGCAAACAAAGCCAATTCTATCAATATGGTTAACGCAAAAACGTAAAGCTTCATTATAATCTCTGTCAGTAGCGGCTTTATCAGGCTGTATCGGCGAAGGATAACCACGCTCTTCTGCCCGCTTACGCTCCTTTTCCATGTAAGCTCCACGCACCAACTTAGCACCCAAAATAAAATTGGCTTCCTTAGCAATTAATTGATCTGCTTGCAAACTAGCCAACTTATCGTGTCTGTATATCTGGTAAGTATTAAAAACGATCAATCTTTCCTTATTGAATTTCATCATCATCTCTATCGCCAACAGATCTATAGTATCTTGTATCCAAGTTTCCTCAGCGTCAATCATTACGGGTACGGCTCTTTCGAAAGCGGTGCGACAAATTTTTTCGCAACGTTGCTTTACGCGTTCAAATTCTGCCTGCTCAACAGCGGTTAATTCCTGCTTAGCATCTAGTTTTTCTAACAATGCAAATCGGCCAATGCCAGTTACCTTAAATACAGTAATCGGAATCCGCGGATCGCCATCAGCACGTACAATGGTTCTTATAATTTCCTCGCAAGTAAAGTCAAAAACATGCTCTTCTTCTTCCCCTTCCACTGAATAGTCTAAAATGGTGCCCACCTTGCCTTGGTGCAGTTGCTCAATGGTGTGCTCACATTCAGCAATGGTTTCGCCACCACAAAACTGTTTAAAAATGGTTGCTTTAATAGCTCCTTGAATAGGGAAACCTATATTAAGCATGAAATTGGTAATCGGCGGACCTACTTTTGTTAGGAAATTACTCCCTATCATTTTGAAAAGCCAGTAAGCTTGTTTTAATTCAGAATTAGATTTGTGCTTAAAAGCAACTTCAGTGTTATTGAAGTCAATTTTTTGCTTCGGAAAAGCATCCATTTTTATATTTTATTTAGTCAGAACGCTGCAAAAATATAAATTACTAACCATCTTAACACGAAAGACTTTCAAATAATCGTAAATTTGTGTCGTCATGATACAATTTAAACTAGAAGGTGAATTCATTCCCCTTATTGCTCTCTTAAAAGCTACTGCATTGGTTCAAAGCGGTGGCGAAGCTCAATCTATCGTTGAAGAAGGTTTGGTAAAAGTTAACGGTATAATTGAAGAGCGTAAGCGCTTAAAGGTACGCGTTGGAGATAAAGTGGAGTTTTTAAGTAAAACGATAGAAGTAATTTAATGGAAGCGCTAAAAAACAACAATCATTTCATCCATTTTGAGAGTGGCTTAGCACCTTTGAATGACTTACTTTCTACAAATAAGTACAGCAAGATATTCGTTTTTGCTGATAACAATACTGCCGAAGTTTGCATGCCAGTTTTTAGAGATTTTCTTCCAGATTTAGATGATTTTGATATCATAGAAACCGATGCTGGAGAGGAAAATAAAAACATTGATTTTTGTATTGGCATTTGGAAAACCTTGCTTGATTTTGAAGCGGACAGAAAATGCTTGATGATCAATTTGGGTGGCGGCGTAATTACGGACATGGGAGGCTTTGTAGCTTCAACCTATAAACGCGGTATTGATTTCGTGAATATTCCTACTACACTACTTTCGCAGGTTGATGCTTCAGTAGGTGGCAAAACAGGCATTGATATAGATAACGTTAAAAACATGGTTGGTACTTTTAGCCTGCCGCAAGCTGTTTTTATCGAAACCTCCTTTTTACAAACCCTACCTCAAAGAGAGTTGCTTTCAGGCTTTGCAGAAATGATTAAGCATGGACTTATTGCCGATGCCGTTTATTACCAAGAGCTGAAAGACAGTAATTATGAGCACATCGGCGCTGAAGCCATCTATCGTTCTGTCGAAATTAAAAACGAAGTAGTACTGGCCGATCCTTTCGAAAAAGGACTACGTAAAATCTTGAATTATGGGCATACTATCGGTCATGCGGTAGAAGGGTATGCTTTAGTTAACGATAAATCGCCACTTACCCACGGTGAAGCTATTGCCATCGGGATGATTTGCGAGGCTTATTTATCTGCCAAGTACTGTAATTTATCGCAGGATGAACTTACTGAAATTGCCAGTTATCTTCTTTCCTTATATCCTAAATATGAGATTAAACCAAAGAGCTTTGATGAGCTAATGGCTTTGATGCAAAGCGATAAAAAGAATGAAGATGGATTCATTTTATTTTCATTGCTAGAGCAAATTGGAAAATGCACCTATAATTGCAAGGTAACGAAAGAGGATATTATTAATAGTTTATTGTATTACAATAGTTTATAAAATAAGATGAAGTTTACGGGAAGTGATATTTCGGTAGGCACGCTATTTAGCTTTGTGATTGTACTTACCATAGTTGAAATGTATTTCAGCTATGCACACGATAAAAAATTATATACTAAAAAAGATACTTGGACCAACATTTACTTAATGTTTTGTGCCATAGCGGTGAATTTGACTATGAAATTTGCCACTTTTTACCTTTTGGATTATTGCTATCAATTTAGATGGTTTCAAATTCATAACGCTTGGGCATACTGGATTACGTTGGTACTGGCCCAAGACTTTTTATACTGGCTTTTACATACCACCGGACATTATGTGCGTTTTTTCTGGGCAATGCATGTTACACACCATTCTTCAGCACATTTCAATTTAACAACAGGTTTCCGCTCAACTGTTTTTGAACCACTTTACCGCGTTTTCTTCTATTTACCATTGGCATTTATGGGATTCACAGCCATGGATATATTGTTTGCCTATTTGATCACGCAAATTTATGGCAACTTGGTACACACCAGATCGGTTGGAAAACTTCACCCTATTTTCGAATATATTTTCGTCACACCTTCACATCACCGTGTACACCACGCATGTAATATCCGTTATTTGGATAAAAATATGGGCATGGTACTAATTCTTTGGGATAGAATGTTTGGCACTTTTCAAGGAGAGCTTCCTGAAGACGAAATAAAATATGGATTAACTACGCAACCTGAAGATACCGGAGCATTCAATATCATCTTTCATGAATTTATTGCTTTAAGTAAGGATGTAAAAAAAGCACCTACATTTTGGAATAAGTTAGGATATATCTTTAATCCACCGGGTTGGAGCCACGATGGAAGTTCGAAAATTGCCAAACAGCTGCAAAAAGAACTACAGGAAACAGAAAAAACAACGAGTAAGGTAGGCAACAGCGTAAAGAGTTTTGGTTAAAATACCATTTCGTTATTTGGTTCAAAAACCACAAAATAAAATTATTTTCATTTAGGTATTGACAAATTAAATTTGTTGGTGTACATTTGACACCATAAAGCAAGAAATGAATTTTAATACTACATATTGGTTTGGTTACTTTTACTACTTCAGTAAGAGCCAGGACTAATATGCTTAAAGTATAACAACATATTTTAACACATACAAAAAAGGTCCTGGCTAAAAAGTCAGGACCTTTTTTGTTTAACATGATTATGAAGACAAAAACAAGGGTAGCTATACAAGGCATCAAGGCATCATTCCATGAAGAGGCAGCTTACAAATTTTTTGGTAGAGATATCGAAACGGTAGAATGCAATTCATTTAAACAAACATGTGATGTTTTAGACGATGACAAAGCGGATTATGTGGTAATGGCCATTGAAAACTCTATCGCTGGCAGCTTGTTACCCAACTACACCTTGATACGTGAATACAATTTTGCAGTAGTTGGCGAAGTTTACCTTCCTATCCAGTTGCATTTGTTGGCGCTACCGGGTGTTAAGTTCGAAGACATTAAAATAGCAACCTCCCATCCTATTGCCATTAGGCAGTGTGTTGATTTCTTTGAGGAGTTCCCTCAGATACAAGTTATTGAGGGGAATGACACTGCGGCTTGTGCTAAAAAAATCAGGGATGGACAACTAAAAGATACCGTTGCCATTGCCAATGCATTAGCCGCCGAAACTTATGGCTTAGATATCATTGAGAGAAGAATTGAATCCAACAAAAAGAACTTCACCCGTTTTTTAATTCTTAGAAAAGATAAGGCAGAAGTGGAAAAAGGAATCAACAAAGCATCCATCTGCTTTCAAGTAGGTCACCACGTAGGCGCATTAGCACAGGTATTGCAAATATTTGCAGAACTAAATGTTAACCTAACAAAAATCCAATCGATGCCGGTCCTTGGCCGCAGAAATGAGTACTATTTCTATGTAGATATTGAATGGAAAAACATTGAAAACTATGATGCCGCCATCAGAAAAGTGCTGAAATACACGGTAAACTTTAACATCATGGGCGAATACATTAAGAATGACAAGGTGTAAATAGCGACCAGGTATCAGGAGCTAGGTATCAGTAAAACAAAAATCGTAAATCGTAAATCGTAAATCGTAAATCGTAAATCGTAAATCGTAAATAAAATAATATCCTAAAAAATGAAACTAAATTTGAACATCGAGCCTTTAGAAAATTGGCTAACGGCAAACAACCAACCTTTATTAATTTCAGGCCCTTGTAGTGCAGAAACTGAAGACCAATTACTTACAACCGCACATTTACTTGCCGCAACCGGAAAAGTAAGCGTATTAAGAGCTGGAATTTGGAAACCACGTACCCGTCCGGGAGAATTTGAAGGTATTGGCAGCATTGGATTAGAATGGTTAAAACGTGCTAAAGCAGAAACTGGACTACCTACCGCTGTTGAAGTTGCTAACGCAAAACACGTAGAAGAAGCTTTAGCTGCTGGTGTGGATATCCTTTGGATTGGCGCACGTTCTACAGTGAACCCGTTTACAGTTCAAGAAATTGCCGATGCTTTGCAAGGACACGATGTTCCTGTGTTAATTAAAAACCCTGTTAACCCAGATTTGCAGCTATGGATTGGCGCTATAGAGCGTATCAATAAAGCTGGCATCACCAAAATTGGTGCTATTCACCGTGGTTTCTCTTCTTTCGAAAAATCATCTTTCCGCAACGAACCAATGTGGGAAATGGCTATTCAGTTGAAAACGCTTTGCCCTGAATTGCCAATTATTAACGACCCTAGCCACATTTGCGGCAATCGTGAGTTAATCCCTTACATCTCTCAAAAAGCATTAGATTTGGATATGCAGGGCTTGATGATTGAGTCGCACTTGGATCCTTCGGTTGCTTGGACTGATGCTAAACAACAATTAACTCCTGCAGCTGTGAGTGAGTTGATGGATCGTTTAACTGTACGCGAACCAGAGTCAAAAAACGAAGCTTTTGTTGACAAATTAGCTGAACTACGTAAGCAAATTGATAAAATTGACGATTTACTATTGCAAAAACTAGGCGAGCGTATGTCTATCGTGGAGAAAATTGGCGAATACAAACGCGATAACCAAGTTACTGTATTGCAAGTTAACCGTTGGGATGAAATCCTTAAAAAAGGAACAGCTTTCGCCAAAGCGTTGAAGTTAGATGAGCACTTTACTGAAAAATTCTTGGAATTAGTACACGGTGAATCTATCCGCAAGCAAACTGAAATTTTAAATGATGGCAAGGTAACACAAGAGGGCATTGCCGCTGAACAACATACTGAAGTAAAAGCTTAATTAGCAGTTACTCATTTTTTAGGATAAATCTGTCAAGGAGATTGCTTCGTTATTCCTCCTCGCAACGATGATAAAAATAGCATCATTACGAGGCACGGAGCAATCTCTAAGCAGAATACCTTAAACACCAACCGAACCAAACCTATGCATAAAAATGCACTAGTTTCTTTTAAAGGAACACAAAACATACAAGCGGAAATACAATTAACAGGCTCAAAAAGCGAATGCAACAGAGCACTGATTATTAAGTCGTTGAGCAAAAATTTGGTAAATGTAGAAAATTTATCAAATGCAGCCGACACGGTAACGCTCAATGCAATTCTTTCTGATTTGGATACTACTGATACCGACAGCAACAGTTTAAAAACGGTAGATGTTGGCCCTGCTGGTACTGCCATGAGGTTCCTATCGGCATACTTATCAGCTAAAAATGGGAACTTCCTTTTAACAGGAACCGAACGCATGAAGCAACGTCCCATCGGGATTTTAACCGAGGCGTTGAAAGAAATTGGCGCTAACATCAATTATACTGAAAAAGAAGGCTTTCCGCCTTTAAACATTAGCGGACCGTTAAATCAAGCAAACGCTAGCGTTAAAATTAAAGGCGATGTAAGCAGTCAGTATATTTCCGCTTTGCTAATGCTTGCACCCACGCTACCGCAGGGTTTAACTTTGGAAATTGTTGGAGAATTAACCTCTAAACCTTATGTGGAGATGACTTTGGCAATGCTTAGCGAATGTGGCATAAGCCATCAATGGCGTGAAAACTTGATCAGCATCCCGCATCAAGATTTTAAACCCTCTACGTTAATTGTAGAACCTGATTGGAGTGCTGCTTCCTATTGGTACAGCATCGTAGCTTTGGCCAAAAATGCGACCATTAGCCTTCCGAATCTGCGAGATAAAAGCTTACAAGGAGACAGCCAAATCCAACAAATTATGGAAGTTTTTGGTGTTAGCACCAGCAAAACGGCTAATGGCATTTCATTTACAAAGGATAAAGAATTAGGTGATATCCAGCAAGTTTTGGATTTAAAAACCTGCCCTGATTTGGCGCAAACAATAGTAGTAATTGCGGCCGCCTTGGGCATTAACATGAAATTTACCGGTCTGGAGACCTTAAAAATAAAAGAAACCGACCGTGTTGCAGCATTGCAAAACGAGTTGGCAAAAATTGGCGTAAAACTAACCGAAGACAATTTGGTGTATACCGTGGATTGTTCGGGTCTTCATTTCCCTAAAAAAGTAAGCATTGCAACGTACGAAGATCACCGTATGGCTATGGCTTTTGCTCCTTTGGCTTTATTAATTGAAGAATTGGAAATTGAAGACTATAATGTAGTTGAAAAATCTTATCCTTATTTTTGGGAAGACTTGAAGAAAGTGGGATTTGAAGTAGAGCCCCTCTCTGCCTTGTAGGCATCTTTCCCCAAAAAGGGAAAGAAATTAACTAGGAAAGATTTGAGCAACATTACAACTTTTCAACCTTACAACAATTAAACAATAAAGCACCTATATTGTACAAGGGTATCTCAATACTCAATAATTAATACTCAATACTATAAAAAATGGCAGGCAACTCATTCGGACAACTTTTTCGCATTACTACTTTTGGTGAATCTCACGGTACAGCAATTGGTGTAATTTTAGATGGTTGTCCAGCAGGTTTAACGATAGATTTAGATTTCATACAAGCAGAACTGGATAAGAGAAAGCCGGGTCAATCAAAAATTACCACACAACGTAAGGAAAGTGATGTTGTACAAATCCTGTCAGGAACATTTGAAGGAAAAAGTACAGGTACGCCCATTGCAATGCTCATACCTAATGAAGATCAGCGCAGCAAAGATTATGGGCACAATGTGGATGTTTACCGCCCCAGCCATGCGGATTATGTTTATGACGCTAAATATGGCATTCGTGATCACCGTGGTGGTGGCCGTTCGTCGGCTAGAGAAACCGCAGCTAGAGTAGCGGCAGGAGCTATAGCAAAACTGTTGTTAAAGCATCATGGTATCGATATTTTCGCCCATGTTACTGCAGTTGGCAAAATTAATGCACCTAACTTAGAAAGCAATGACATTGCTTCACTGCTTGAACTTAGAGAAGCGAATATTGTACGTTGTGCAGATCCTGCAACTGCCAATGAAATGATTGAGTTTATCGATAGCATCCGCAAAGATGGCGACACCGTAGGCGGCAAAATTGCTTGTATTGTAAAAGGCTGTCCCGCTGGTTTAGGCGAACCTGTTTTTGATAAACTACATGCCGATTTGGGCAAAGCGATGTTAAGCATCAACGCTGTACATGGTTTCGAATACGGTTCTGGTTTTGATGGTACCGAATTAAGAGGATCAGAACATAACGATAGCCCTATTCCAAACCCTGCCGCAAAGGGAAATGGCTTTTTAACCATTACTAACCACGCGGGAGGTATTTTAGGAGGCATCTCCAACGGAATGGATATTACTTTTAAGGTAGGCTTTAAACCTGTAGCAACCATTATGCACAATCAACAAACAATTAACGCCGCCGGTGAAGCTGCTGAAATTAAAGGGAAAGGCCGACATGACCCATGTGTTGTACCAAGAGCAGTAGTAATTGTGGAAGCAATGGCAGCTTTGGTACTAGCAGATCATCTACTACGCAATAAAACCAGTAAGCTTTAATTGATCAATATCATAGTAAAATAAAAATGGGCGATAAATTCTATCGCCCATTCTTTTTATGACCTGTATCGTTTATCAATATATTTTCGGGTAACGATCAGGATTAGTTTCATTCATCATCGCATACGCAGCTTCTACAATATCATCCACAGATGGTTTAGAAAAGTAATCACCATCAGAACCATAAGGCGGTCTGTGCGCTTTCGCCGTTAAAGTTTGCGGCTTGCTATCCAACAAATAATATCCTTGCTGAGTTTCCAATACCTGCTGCAAGATGAACGCACTTGCACCACCTGGCACATCTTCATCAACAATTAAAAGTTTATTCGTTTTCTGTAAAGATTGACGGCAAAGCTGCGACAAATCGAAAGGAAGCAAAGTCTGTATATCAATCACCTCAATATCAATACCTAAAGTTTCCAATTCCTCGGCTGCTTCTTCTACCAATCTCAATGTAGAACCATAACTTACTACCGTGATGTCTCTACCCTGCTTAATGATTTCGGCCTGTCCTAACGCTACCGTAAATTCACCAACATTATCAGGTAATTTCTCCTTTAAGCGATAACCGTTCAAACACTCAATTACCAAAGCTGGCTCGTCTGATCTGAACAAAGTGTTGTACATACCAGCAGCTTGAGTCATGTTACGAGGCACACAAATATGAATCCCTCTTAAACTTCCTAAAAGCATTCCCATTGGTGAGCCGGAGTGCCAAATACCTTCCAAGCGGTGTCCTCTACTTCTAATAATTAGCGGCGCTTTTTGCCCTGCTTTGGTACGGTACGAAACCGTTGCCAAATCATCGCTGATTACCGTTATGGCATATAATAAATAATCTAAGTATTGAATTTCCGCAATAGGCCTTAAACCCCTCATGGCCAAACCTATGCCCTGTCCAATAATAGTTGCTTCTCGTATACCAGTGTCAATTACACGCAAATCACCATACTTTAACTGTAAACCAGCAAAGCCCTGGTTCACATCCCCGATATAACCTAAATCTTCTCCAAAGGCAACTAAACGAGCATCTCTTGCAAAATTAGCATCAAAACAAGCGTTCAACAGTTCTCTTCCATCAAGCATTTTGCTGTTTTCGCTATACTCAGCCGGAACCTTTGCTACGTTAAACGGGCTTTCAACACCGTCGGTAAATAATTTCGAATTATATAACTCTCTGTAGTAATTCGTTTTACTTTCGTACCATTTTACCAATTCTTCACGGGCAGCAGATGGCTTACTAACACTTAGCCTTATCGCTTTGCGGGCAGATGAAACGACCTCACGTCGTAAAGCATCATGGGTTGACGCTAATTGTGCAGCAATTTTACTTAGCTGATGATCTCCATTAGCCAAATTATTCACCATGCGAACCACATCAGCCTGCTCTTGCTTTATGGTATCTAAAAATTCATTCCAAGCTTCCTTTTGAACTTCTTTAACAAATTTTTTAGCCTCTTCTTCCAACGCTGTAATCTCCTCGTCAGTCGCAATTGCAGATTCGATCATCCATTCTCTCATTTTAAGGATGCAATCGTGTTCTTTTTCCCATTGCAAACGCTCCTTGCTTTTGTAGCGCTCATGCGAGCCAGAAGTTGAGTGGCCTTGCGGCTGTGTTACCTCAGTAACGTGAATCAATACCGGTACATGCTCAGTTCTACAAATTTCTATTGCTTTTAGGTAGGTTTCGCACAAGCCTGGATAATCCCAACCTCTAACTTTAAAAATCTCATAGCCATTGGTACCTTCACCACGTTGGAAACCTTTAAGCACCTCAGAAATATCTTCCTTGGTGGTTTGATATTTGGCAGGAACCGAAATTCCGTAACCATCGTCCCAAACTGAAATAGCCATAGGTACCTGCAACACACCAGCGGCGTTGAAGGCCTCAAAAAATACCCCTTCAGAGGTTGAAGCATTACCTATAGTACCAAAAGCTACCTCATCGCCATTTACCGAAAAATGTTTAAGGTAGTCAAGTTCCTTATTTTCTTTATATAATTTAGAAGCGTAAGCCAAGCCTAACAATCGGGCCATTTGACCACCTGTTGTCGAAATATCCGATGAGGTATTTTTAACGTTGGTTTGGTTGCGCCATGTACCATCTTCATTTAATAGCCTTGTAGAAAAGTGGCTGTTCATTTGGCGACCAGCAGAAGCAGGATCAGCTTCTACATCAGGATTGGCATAAAGTTGCGCAAAAAATTCTTTTACAGTTGATATGCCAGTTGCGAAAGCGAAAGTTTGATCTCGGTAATATCCGGCACGCCAGTCTCCTTTTTTAAACACCTTGGCCATTGCCAATTGCGGAACCTCTTTACCATCACCAAAAATACCGAATTTTGCTTTACCAGTAAGCACTTCTTTACGGCCTAACAAGCTAGCTTGACGACTTTCAAAAGCAATCCTATAATCGTTGATGACGATAGCTTTAAAATCCTCAAAAGTGAGTTCTGAAGCATCAATTTCATTGGCGATAATTTTCCCTGATGATATCATAAGCTATAAAATTGGTCAAGTGCCAAAGATACGATTCTTTCTTATTCAGCATTAACGATATGGGCAAATAATATTTGGAATACTTTTTGTTTTAACTTATAAAACAGTACATTTGTACTACACTAAACTCAAATTAACAGCAATGAAAAAGCTACTTATTTTACTAGTTACCGTAGTTGGTTTAGGCCTTACTGCTAACGCTCAAACGAAACCTGCAGAATTTAAGTTTGATACTGAAACTCACGACTTTGGCAAAATAAAATTAGACCAGGCCGTTAGCTATACATTCAATTTCACCAACGAGGGAGATGCACCTTTGATCATCTCTAAAGTAGAGCCAACTTGTGGTTGTACTGTTGGGGAGTACACGCAAACTCCTGTTAAAAAAGGAGAAAAAGGTTACATAAAAGTTACAGTAAAAAAATCTGGATCGCCGCTTCCATTCAACATGGCGGTTACTGTTACTTCGAATGCTAGAACCAGCACTAAAGTGCTTTACCTTAAAGGAGAAACTGTAGCAGGGGCTACCAAGTAAGCTTAAAAGCAGTACAATATTTTTAATTGAAAACCTCGTTATTACAACGGGGTTTTTATATTTTTGCACCATGCCAAAAATATCAGAAAAAGGGCTGCAGATGCCCGCCTCACCAATTAGAAAATTAACTCCGTTTGCTGATAAAGCTAAAGCCGACGGCAAAAAAGTATATCACCTCAATATAGGCCAGCCAGATATTGAAACTCCAGAAGGCATGCTAAATGCCATTAAAAATATTGATTTTAATGTTTGGGCATATACCCCATCAGAAGGAACCTTGGCCTACAGAAAAAAACTCACCGAATATTACAATAAGTTAGGCTATAATATCACACCGGAAAATATTTTGGTGACTGTTGGTGGCTCTGAAGCAATTACCATTGCAATGCAAACTTGCGTAAACGAGGGCGACGAAATTATTATTCCAGAGCCTTTTTACGCAAACTACAATGGCTTTGCCTGCATGAGCAACGTGGTGGTAAAACCTATCCTTTCATACATAGAAAATGGTTTTGCCTTACCTCCTATTGCCGAATTTGAGAAATTAATTACAGAAAAAACAAAAGCAATTATTATTTGCAACCCAAATAATCCAACTGGTTATTTGTACTCAAAAGAGGAATTGGAAGCTTTAAAAGCGCTTTGTTTAAAGTACGATCTTTTCTTGTTCTCAGACGAGGCTTATCGTGAATTTTGTTATGATGGCCGCGAATTTATTTCTCCAATGCATTTGGAAGGCTTAGATCAAAACGTAGTAGTGATGGATACTGTATCTAAACGTTATAGTGCTTGTGGTGCTCGTTTAGGTTGTTTAATCACCAAAAACAAAGAAATTATTGCTGCAGGATTAAAGTTTGCGCAAGCTCGTTTAAGTCCGGGAATGGTTGAACAGATTGCTGGTGCAGCTGCAGTGGATACTCCAGACAGCTATTTTGAAGCAGTTAATAAAGAATATACGTTGCGTAGAGATACGTTGGTGAACAGGCTAAATAATATTGAAGGCGTTTACTGCCCTAACCCAGGTGGCGCATTTTATGTAGTGGCCAAATTCCCGATTGATGATGCAGACAAATTTTGTCAGTGGATTTTGGAAAGCTTCGAACACAACAATGCTACAGTGATGATGGCTCCGGCTACAGGTTTCTATTCTTCAGCTGGTTCTGGAAAAAACGAAGTGCGCATGGCTTACGTGCTTAATGTTGATGATTTGAATTCCGCAATGGATTGTTTAGAGCTGGCATTACAACAGTATCCGGGAAAAGTTTAATTATAATTGTTAATGATGAATGGTTAATTGTTAATGGTTTAAGTATTATTGGCTAGGATTTAGGCACCAGTAATCAGTCAATAAGATTGTTTACGAATACGCTATTCATTAACCATTTATCCTTAACAATTAACCATTTTAAAAACTAATCTCTAAGTATTTATTAGGATTTAGGCACCAGTAATCAGTCAATAAGATTGTTTACGAATACGCTATTCATTAACCATTTATCCTTAACAATTAACCATTTTAAACTAATCTCTAATTCCTAGTTCCTAAAACCTAAAATATCAACTATTAACGCCCATGGCGTACATCACTATATTTACTGCAAATTTAGTGTTGTCTTCTGCCAAGAAGCGTTTGTTTCTAAAATCATAATCCCATTCGCAACCATAATCTTTGTTGCTATACAACACTCCTATCCGTCCGTTGATAATAATGGCTTTCAGATAGTCATGAACTAAATCATCTCCCCAACCATTAAGTTCAAAAGAGGTGGTTGGAGGTCCTTTGTCAAACTTAAAAAAAGCACTATATATCGGATGACTGTTAGGGATCTTTTTCAATGCACCGGCGCCAAATAAACTGATCATTTGCGCTTCAAATGAACGTGCAAATAGGCCATCAATGTCGTGGTTGCAATCATCAACAAATACAAAGCCACCGTTTTTTACAAAAGCTTTAAAGTTTGCAGCTTCTTGTTGGTTAAACTGTACTAATTTATGGCCGCTCAAATAGCAAAATGGATATTTAAAAATATCAGCGCCGCTTAATTCTATTATTTTCTCCTCTGGCTCTAATGGAATAGTGGTATACTCTATAAGCGAGTTCAACACATTTGCCGGCATACGCTGGTCGGTATCCCAATCTCCTGAATTATATTTTAATCTCGCAAAAGTAAATTTGGCAGCTCGCATCCTTCTAAATTAATCCCATTTATTTTAAAAACTATTTTTTACGCCGCTAAATGTTGTAATTTTTTTGATAATCTTTAAAACCACTTTATTTTTCAATTTTATATCCGCTATATTGAAGCATCATTAATCGTTATTTAAGATTTTACACATTTGGAAAATACGGAAAGCAATATCAAAAGCTTGATTGAAAAAATATCATCTTTAAAAAGTGAAATTCAAAAAATAATTGTAGGCCAAGACAGTGTTATTGAAGAAATGTTAATTGCGCTAATGGCGGGCGGGCATTGTTTGGTAGAAGGTGTACCTGGGCTTGCCAAAACACTGATGGTACGTACCATGTCGCAAGCATTAGACCTTTCTTTTAGACGGATACAATTTACACCCGACCTCATGCCTTCTGACATTGTTGGCACCGAGATTTTAGAAGAAGACCATACCACCGGGAAACGGTTTTTCAAGTTCAACAAAGGCCCATTGTTCGGCAATATTATTTTGGCCGATGAGATTAACCGAACGCCACCTAAAACACAAGCCGCATTATTGGAAGCTATGCAAGAATTTGAGGTAACCTATGCTGGTCAAACCTATGCTTTAGATCGCCCGTTCTTTATCCTAGCCACACAAAATCCAATAGAACAAGCTGGCACTTATCCGCTTCCAGAGGCTCAATTAGACCGATTTTTGTTATACATCAAAATTGGCTATCCTAGTGCGGCAGAAGAGACGCGTATCTTGAGCAGCACCACAGGCGCTAACAAACCAAAAGTAAATCCTGTTGTAGGTGCCGAAGAAATTACGGAGTTACAGCGATTAACTTTGCAGGTGAGCATTAGCGAAGACTTGGTAGCGTTCACCAGTGAACTGATTAGGGCAACCAGACCCGATACTACCACCTCGCCTTATATAAAGGAGTGGGTACGTTGGGGAGCTGGACCAAGAGCCGGACAGGCACTCATTTTAACCTCAAAAGCTAGAGCATTACTCAAAGGCAGATACGCAGTAACACTGGAAGATCTTCAAACTATGGCTTATCCAGTTTTAAGACATAGAATATTGATGAATTTCAAGGCAGAAGCCGAAAACGTTACAGCTGACCATGCCACCGAAGAACTGCTCAATTCTATTTCAAGACCTAAAAATAGCATGTAATGAGCAAGCTTTTAGATCCTAAGATTGTACTTTCCATCAAGCAACTTTCCTTAGCGGCTAAAACCACCATCAGCGGCTTTATGAACGGCATTAATAAAAGTAATGTAAAAGGTGCCGGGATGGAATTTAGTCAATATAGAAGTTATCAACCTGGTGACGACTTACGTTCTTTGGATTGGAAAATGTTCGCCCGGTCGGATCGATACTACATTAGGGAGTCAGAAGTAGAAATTAATATTTCTTTGCGATTATTGATTGATGCAAGCTCCTCTATGAACCACAGCGATGGAAATTTAACTAAAATAACCTACGCTAAATATCTGGCAGCTTCTTTAGCATACCTTGCTAATTTGCAAAGTGATGCGGTAGGCCTTTACGTGTTTAAAGCAAACGAACTTTTTGCAATGAATACTAAACAGGATTTCCAGCACCTATCCAGGCTGTTTCATCAGTTAGAAAACATAACAGCTGATGGCGCTTTTACCAATCCCATTGCTTATAAAGAAATTTTTAGCCGCGGGCGCCAACGAGAACTCCTGGTTTTCATTACTGATTTTTACCAGGCAGATCAGGAACTACTCACACTTTTAGACAAGCTAGTTGCAATGAAACATGAAATCATCGTTTTTCAACTATTGGCTAAAAACGAACTGGATTTGGATTTTAAAGGCTATACCACTTTCGAAGATTTGGAAACCGGCCAAACTATACAAATTGATCAAGCGGCCATACGCTCTACCTATCAGCAACAAATGGATCTACATTTAAATCAAATTAAAACTGACATGTTAGACAGGGGTATTTACTATAGAACCTTGGTTACCAACCAAGCCATTGACCAAGCATTGAGGGATTTTTTAAAACAACGTAACAAAGTAAATTACTAGTGCAACTGCTCTATCCCATAGGACTTATTTCATTGGCAAGTATACTTATGCCAATTATCATCCATCTTTGGCGTGTAAAACAAGGAAAAACGCTTAAAATTGGGAGTATTGCCTTATTGGGAGAAAGTTCCGCAGCTACTGCTAAAAACCTAAAAATAAGCCAGTGGCTATTACTACTGTTGAGATGTCTATTTTTTATCCTACTGGCCATCCTAATTTCAAAGCCATTTTTAACAGGTAAAAGTTTAAGTGCTGCAAAAGAAGGATGGATTTTAGTAGCCAGAAAAGATTTGAAACCAATTTATAACGAACATCAAAAAACAATAGACTCGTTATTACAAAAAGGCTATCAATTGCGAAACTTCGCCAAAGGTTTTGGACCGATCGAACTCAAGGACACCGCCAAGAATTATCTGGAAGGTAAATTTAATGATGCTTTAAACTACACCTCGCTGTTAAAGCAAGCTAACCATCTCCTACCTAATCAGTATCCAGTTTGGATTTTTGCCAACAAACAGCCATCTAAATTTGATGACATGCTACCTAGTTTACATCTTAAAATTAACTGGCAAGCAGTCAAAATTAAGGATATCGACACCACAACTTATACGCAATTTATCGGCAGGACATTTAAAGCGGCTAAGCAACAAAATGCCACCAGCTACCATATTGTAAATTCTAAAGAATTTCCTCCGTTAGCGGTAGTAGTTAATGGCAAAAACAAGGAAGATGAGGCTTATTTGAGAGCAGCATTAGAAGCAATAGGAAGCTATCTTAACCAGCCAATAGTTTTTAGGACTATGTTGAGGGACAATCAACTAGATGCTATTTTTTGGCTTAGTGACACACCAATTCCCATGCAGCTTATGGCAAAGTTAAAACCTGACGGAATTACATTGCAATATGCGAATACCCCGATAATTAAAAAAGTAACCCGCTTGACGACTACAGCAAATAAAAATACCGATGCAGCGCTGTTAAAAATGCAAAATGAAGCTAGAAAAAGCGATGGCACACAAACCATTTGGAAAGATGTTTTTGGTAACCCGGTTTTAACGGTCAAACAAGAGCAGCAAAGGAAATCATATCAACTTTATACACAGTTTAACCCCAAATGGACCACATTGGTATGGAAAGATGATTTTGCCGAGGCGCTTATGCCTATACTATATGGAGAAAAGCCAACCGGATTTGCGTTTAAATCGGTACCGCAAGTCGACCAAGAACAACCTATTGCAATTTTTAATAAAGATAGCCTAGCCACAGTCAATGTTGGCACAAGCAAATCGTTAGATCAGCTGATTTGGATTATGGCCTTCGTTGTGCTTTTATTGGAACGAATACTAAGTTATAGCACCAAAAACTAACTGGAATGAAGGAAAAGCGCTATATCAACAAATTAAAGCAGCAATGGATTACAATTTACCTGATCCAAGGCTTGGCTATTTGCGTAGGCTTTACTTTACTTATCCATAGCTTGGTTAGCTACTTCTGGGTTCCAAATATGTTCATCGACCTTTGTTCATTTGTTATAGCTGCCCTCCTATTTTTGTGGAGGCGCCCATTATGGCAAATTAATGATGCTTGGGCAGTAAGATACCTTGACACACAGTTCCCTATATTGGAAGATAGTGCGAGTTTGCTAATCAAAGAAAATCATGAATTATCAACCTTAGCTCAACTGCAACTAGAGAAAATTTCAAATGTATTACCGCAGTTGCAACTTACTAGAGGCGCAAGCAAAAAATTAGCTATCGGTTGTTCGTGTTTACTGATAGGAATTGTTAGTATGCTTACTTTTAGCTCTTTAGCCAATAAAACATCTAACTCAAAGCTAACCGAAAATCATCAACACATAGATGCTAAAACCGAAACCATTTCACCTCAAATTGAAGACTACCAAATTATCATTCAACCCCCAGCCTATACACAAAAACCGAAACGAACACAGCAGCAATTTTCGTTAAAAGTAGAAATTGGCGCTACGGTAACTTGGGAAATCAATACCAATACCAGTTTAAAATCGCTATATGTTATTTTTAACGATAAAGAAAAACTGAACTTAACTCCAAGCAATGCAAAGGCTACACATTGGCGTTTTTCTAAAAAAATTACAACACCTGGTTTTTATCAATTAGTGATAGACGGCAATAAATCAGACCTTTATCAAATTGAAGTAATACCAGACCATCCTGTGGTGATAAAAATCACTCAACCTAAGCCACAAACTACGATATATATTGGCCAGACTCCAAAAGTGGAGCTTTACGCAAATTTAACAGACGATTATGGAATCCGAGAGGCCTTTATCTCTGCAACTATGGCGAGTGGCAAGGGCGAGAGCGTAAGCTTTACGGAAAAGAGGTTGAGCTTTGAAACGACCATCAACAATCAAAAAAGCTTGCAACTTAAAAAACGCATTGATTTAAAAAGCTTAGGGATGAAACCCGGAGATGAACTGTATTTTTTTATTGAGGCCAAAGATAATAATGGGCAATCTAGTAGGTCTGATATGTATAGTGTTGCGATAGTAGACACTGCCGAACTGATGAGTATGGCAGGGATGACTTCCGGTGTGAGTTTAGTACCAGAGTATTTTAGAAGTCAGCGGCAGATCATTATCGACACAGAAAAGCTGCTTTCCGACAAAGCCAATATCACTCCAGATGAGTTCAAGAAAAGAAGCAACAATTTAGGCATAGATCAAAAATTATTACGCTTAAGATATGGGAAATTTTTAGGCGAAGAAAACGAAACGCAAATTGGTGGCGATGACGAGCACCATGAGGGTGATGGACATGACCACAAAGGAGAAAAATTTGGCGACGTACAGGCACTCATGGATAAGTATGCCCACAAACATGATATTGCAGAGGATGCCACTTTTTTTGAGCCCGAAATTAAGCAACAATTGAAAGCAGTTTTAAACGAAATGTGGAAATCAGAGCTCAACCTACGTACTTATAAGGCACAGGAAGCCCTGCCTTTCGAATATAAAGCATTACGTTTACTCAAGGATCTGCAGCAAAAATCTAGAGCTTATGTAGCTAAAACCACCATCAAAACTACAGCGCTAAAAATGGAAAAACGCTTAACAGGAGAACTAGAACAAATTGTAGCGCCTAGCAGAACGGCACAAATGGAGGTTTCGGATAAAAGTAAGCAGGAACTTAAAATTTTATTGTCATTGCTTAGCATCCACCAAAATGGCAAACCCTTTAATGGCAATGAAAAGGCATTGCTACAAGCTGGCGAAAAGGAAATGATTGCGGCAGCGGCAACTCGACCGGCAAGTTTCCTATCTGCACTCCGCAGCCTTAGGAAACTAAACAACCAAAACCCACCTCAACAAAAAGATCTTGAAAGTGTAGCGAACGCCATTTACCGCATCATCGGAAAAGAAATACCGAAACCAACTGCCAACAACGCTGGTTCAAGCAAAAAATTGGCAACCATTTACTTCAACAATTTAAAAAATAAGAATTGATGGAAATGGACTTTAAAATTGGAGTAATCGTTGCTAGTGCAATACTGCTTTTGATCTGTGTATACTTAGATATCAAGCGGAAGAACAAGCATTGGTTGGCAGGCAGAATAGCTTGTCACACACTATTAATACTTAGCTTAGCCTTATTAGCCATCCCTTTGCAGTACTCGGTAAAAGAAAAACAACTAAAAAACAAAATCACCGTCATTACTGCAGGTTCAAATATAGACAGTATCATTAAAAAGGAAAGTAAAGTTTATTACACCGACCCTTCTTTGCGGCAAATCCTTAAATCAAAAGCAATCTACCTTCCCGATTTAGCCTATCATCTAGCAGAAAACCCATCTATTAAGCAGCTAGAGGTGTATGGTTATGGGCTAGCTCAAACAGATCTGGATAAATTAGATGCTACGGTTATTTCCTTTCATCCTGCACCACTGCCCAACGGCGTAGTCAGTTGCAGTTGGCCCGCTCTTGTTCAACAAGAAGAAATACTAAGCGTACAAGGGAAGTACCAAAATCACGGCAAAAGCCCTATCCAACTTAAATTAGTGGGCTTTGGTGTGGATTTAGATTCTGCAACAATTGGAGCACAGCAAAATCAGACCTTCACACTAAAGTTTCAAATGAGGCAAAAAGGAAAGGCCCTTTTAAAATTGGTAGCATTGGCAAAAGAAGATACCGTTGCTAAAGAAGTCATACCAGTACAGTCCATTCCCAAGACACCAATTGGCGTTACAATATTAAGTTCATTCCCCAGTTTTGAATATAAATTTCTTAAAGATTGGTGGTACGCACAATCTTATCCTGTAGCGCTTAGAAGTAGAATAAGCAAAGATAAATTTAGCACTGATTTTTTGAATCGCAATTCCTTTAATCTGCAGACTTTAACTGCCAACCAGTTACAAAAAGAAGATATTTTAATGCTGAACCAACAAGAGTTTGATCAAAGTTCGGCAGCAGAACAACAGACGATTTGGCAAGCGGTGGCAAAAGGCTTAGGACTTATTATTTGGCTGGATGACCCTAATCCCACAGGAAGGATTGAAAAAAACGTTAAAAGAGTTGATCAGCTTACAGCCGATAAAGTAGCAGATTTACAACTAGCGAATACGCAATTGAGATTATCAGGCATCAGTACCGATTTGAAATGGTTTTTACAACTGCAGAAAGGACAGCAAGCACTAATTAGCAATAGTCGGGGGCAAACCGTTGCAACGGAAGAACTTTATGGCGCAGGAAAGATCGTCTACACTACTTTACAAAACAGTTATCAATGGCTACTTAACGGAGATAAAGAGAGTTACGCCAATTATTGGACAACCCTTGCAAATGCCGCCGCTCGTAAAAAAAGGAATGCCATTGACTTCAACTCTATCAATCAATTTCTTACAATAAATCAAAAAGCAACTTTTCAAATAGTTACACAAGATGCTAAAGTGCCAGCAGTAAATTACCTTAAAAAACAGGTAAATATCATTCAAAATCTACTATTTAACAATCAATGGCAGTCACAAATTTGGCCAACAAATTATGGTTGGCAAACCTTAAACATTAATGGTGAAAATAAAGATTTTTATGTGTTTAATAGCAGCGATTGGAAAAGTGTAAGGCTTGCCCAAACATTAAAAAACAATTTCGACTATACAAATCATTACAATAAAAGAAATAGCGACCAAACTATTGAGGAAATAAACTCCGTAAAAGAGGTTTCGAAAACGTGGTTTTTAATCATCGTCATATTATCAGCCAGTTTTTTATGGTTCGAGAACAAGCATTATGCCCGAAAATAAGTTTTGAAACTAAAATGTTATATAGAAATTGTGCCAATTGTGTAAACCTTTAACTAATTTGTGTACTTAACTAACCTAAACCAATCGCTTTGAAAAGAAAAGATTTCCTTTATCTATCCGGTATGGGGATGAGTGCTTTGCTTTTACCAGATTTATCGGCCTATGCCACACCGATAGATCCACTGCAAGCACTTGACCGAGTAGATCCTAAAATTAAAAAAGAACTTGCCGATGTGGCTTTAAATGCTGCCAAATCTAAAGGAGCCACTTATGCCGATGTGCGTATTGGACGCTACCTTAATCAGTTTGTAGCCACCAGAGAAAAACGAGTGCAAGGCGTAGCCAACACCGAATCGTATGGTGTGGGCATTCGTGTAATTGTGAATGGCTGTTGGGGCTTTGCGGCAACCAATCAAGTAAGTAAGGATGGCATTGCCAAAGCCGCAGCGCAAGCAGTTGCCGTAGCTAAAGCCAACGCTAAAATTCAAGGCGAAGCCGTACAGCTAGCACCGCAAAAAGGATATGGTGAGGTTTCGTGGAAAACTCCAATAGAAATTAATGCGTTTGAGGTGCCTGTAAAAGAAAAAGTAGATTTACTATTGAACGTAAATGATGTTGCCATGCAAAATGGAGCAAGCTTCGTCAACTCTGCTATCTTCGCCGTAAACGAGCAAAAATATTTTGCCTCTACAGATGGTTCTTACATCGATCAAGATGTGCATCGTATTTATCCAACCTTTAACGTTACCCGAATAGACAGAACTTCAGGCCAGTTTAAAACCAGAAATTCTTTAAGTTCTCCAATGGGCAAAGGCTACGAATACATGCATGCCCGTCCTGAAGACAAAGTTAGCGGCATCGTTACCCGGTATAAAGGTCGCTATGATATGTTAGAAGATGTAAAAGAAGCTGCAAAAGTGGCTTCGGAAAAAATCAAGGCCAAATCTGTAGAACCAGGCAAATATGACTTGGTTTTAGATCCTTCGCACCTATGGCTAACCATACATGAATCTGTTGGACACCCTACAGAGCTAGATAGAGTATTGGGCTACGAGGCTAATTATGCCGGTACAAGTTTCTTAACCTTAGACAAATGGAAATCTAAAAATTTCAAATTTGGAAGTGATAAAGTAAACCTGGTAGCCGATAAAACACAAGTGGGCTCTTTAGGCGCTGTTGGTTATGATGACGAGGGGGTGAAATGTAAAAAGTGGGATTTGATTAAAGACGGTGTGCTGGTAAACTATCAAACCATCAGAGATCAGGCGCACATCATTGGCGAAAAAGAATCACAAGGCTGTTGCTACGCTCAAGGATGGGATGACGTTCAATTTCAACGTATGCCAAACGTATCATTACAACCTGGCAAAACGAAGTTGAGCGTAGATGATATGATTAAAAATGTAGAAAAGGGCATTTATATTATTGGCGATGGTAGCTTCTCTATCGATCAACAGCGTTACAATTTCCAATTTGGCGGACAAATTTTTTACGAAATTAAACAAGGTAAAATTGTAGGTATGTTAAATGATGTAGCTTACCAAGCCAATACGCAAGAGTTCTGGAATTCTTGTACCGACGTTTGCGATGAGAGTGATTATCGCTTAGGCGGTTCATTTAATGATGGAAAAGGGCAACCATCACAAAGTAGTGCGGTGTCACATGGAAGTTCTACTGCCCGTTTTAATGGAGTTAATGTTATCAATACTGCTAGAAAAATATAATTATGGCCATATTAAGTAAAGAAGAAGCGCAAGCGATACTAAAAAAAGTGCTGAGCTACTCTAAAGCCGATGCCTGCGAAGTAAGTTTAAATGGTTCTGATCAAGGAAATATCCGTTATGCCCGCAATGCTGTATCAACAGCCGGACAAATAGACGTGATGAGTTTAGGCGTAAGCTCAACCTTCGGTAAAAAAACAGGAACAGCTACCATCAATGAATTTGATGATGCCTCGCTACAAAAAGTAGTTAAAAGAGCAGAAGAGCTAGCAATGTTGGCACCAGAAAATCCAGAATATATGCCTCCTTTAGGTCCACAAACCTTTGCGGAGACAAAAACATTTAATGAAAAAACTGCAGCCATTACTCCAGAAACTAGGGCAGAAATGGTAGCCAAAAGCTTAAGTGTATCTAAAGGTGCAAATTTAGAGGCAGCGGGTTTCTTAGAAAATTCCACTCGCTTTAATTCCATCATGAACTCTAAGGGATTGTTTGCCTACAACAAAAGCACCAATGTATCTTTCTCGGTAACAATGCGTAATCAGCAAGGCACGGGTTCTGGATACGTAGAGCAAGATTTCAACAATCTTGACAAAATGGATACGTTGGCACTAAGTAAAATTGCAGCATCTAAAGCTAATGGATCTGCTGGTGCAAAAGCGTTGGAGCCAGGTAAGTATACCGTAATTTTGGAGCCTTTAGCTGCTAGCGATATGTTGGGCAATATGTTTAGGGGATTTGATGCTCGTAGCGCCGATGAAGGCCGTAGTTTTATGAGCAAAAAAGGTGGCGGCACTCGTTTAGGCGAACAGCTTTTTTCAGAAAACGTAAATATTTATTCAGACCCACTTAATCCAGATGTACCAGGCCCAACCTGGAGTGGCGATGGATTGCCAATTACTAGGACCCAATGGGTGCAAAATGGCGTGGTGAAAAATCTTTCCTACTCAAGGTATTGGGCTTCGCAAAAAAATGCGCAGCCACTGCCCTTCAGCCGAAGCATTGTGATGGAAGGCGGAAACCAGTCTTTGGAAGACCTGATTAAGAGTACTGAAAAAGGCATTCTCGTAACACGTTTTTGGTACATCCGTATGGTTGATCCGCAAACATTATTATTGACAGGACTAACAAGAGACGGTACTTTCTATATTGAAAATGGGGAGATTAAATTCCCTATCAAAAACTTCAGATTTAATGAAAGTCCGGTGATAATGTTAAACAACGTGGAAGCACTAGGCAAACCTGTACGCACAGGCAGTGGTTTAATACCGCCTATGAAAATACGCGACTTTACATTCTCATCACTTTCTGATGCAATTTAATTCATACAGTGGCGCTTTAATTGGCGCCACTTCTGTAAGCTAAAAACTATAAATCTTGAAAAGAAGAGACTTTTTATATCTTTCTGGCCTTGGAGCTAGTGCCGCCATATTACCCAACTTTGCGTTTGGCAAGCTGATTTCCGTAGAAGAAGCACTCACGCCAGTGGATGTCGCTTTAAAAAAGAAAATGGCTGATGTGGCACTCAACACAGCGAAAGCCAATGGTGCTAGTTATGCCGATGTTCGCATTGGTCGTTACTTAAACCAAGTGATCGCCACTAGAGAAAAACGGGTAGATAATATTGCCAATGGTGAATCATTTGGTATGGGCATTAGGGTAATTGCCAATGGAAGTTGGGGCTTTGCTGCCACCAACAACTTAGATAACGAAAGCATAGCCAAAGCTACCAAAATGGCGGTAGCTATTGCCAAAGGGAATGCTAAAATCATGAGTGAGCCTGTTCAGCTAGCACCACAAAAAGGTTATGGGGAAGTGAGCTGGAAAACTCCCATCCTAACCAATGCCTTTGCCGTACCTATTGCCGAGAAGGTAGATTTATTGCTCGATGTAAATAATGAAGCTATCAAAGGTGGTGCTAAATACATCAACTCTAATTTATTTATGGTAAATGAGCAGAAGTATTTTGCTTCTACAGATGGCTCCTACATTGATCAAGATATCCATCGGATATGGCCTACTTTTACGCTAACCAAAATTGATGCGGCAGCGGGAAAATTTGAAACCAGAAATGCGTTAAGTGCACCAATGGGCATGGGCTTTGAGTATTTGAAACCTTTGGACAGTGAAAAGATAACGGGCGGCCCTGTAACGATGTACAAAAAAAGGTACGATATGTTGGAGGATGTGCGAGAGGCAGCCATCCACGTTGAGGAAAAGCTGAAAGCTAAACCC
Source organism: Pedobacter zeaxanthinifaciens (assembly GCF_003313335.1). Lineage (GTDB taxonomy): Bacteria > Bacteroidota > Bacteroidia > Sphingobacteriales > Sphingobacteriaceae > Pedobacter > Pedobacter zeaxanthinifaciens. The sequence goes on along the minus strand of NZ_QMHP01000002.1, from coordinate 492,722 downwards.
GTAGCGCCAGGAAAATACGACTTGGTTTTAGATCCATCCCACTTGTTCTTAACTATCCACGAGTCTGTAGGACACCCGACAGAATTAGACCGTGTACTAGGTTATGAGGCCAATTATGCCGGCACAAGTTTCCTCACCTTGGATAAATGGGAAAGTAAAAAATTTAATTTCGGCAGTAAAGAAGTGAATATCGTAGCCGATAAACTAGAAGCGGGTTCATTAGGCGCTGTAGGATATGATGATGAAGGGGTGAAATGTGGTCAATGGGATATCATTAAAGACGGAATTTTAGTGAATTATCAAACCATCAGAGATCAGGCTCATATTATTGGCGAAAAAGAATCGCAAGGCTGCTGCTACGCCGATAGCTGGGACAGCATCCAATTTCAGCGGATGCCAAATGTGTCCTTAACGCCTGGAAACGTACCTTTGTCTGCCGCCGATATGGTGAAGAACGTAGAAAAAGGCATTTATATGTTTGGTAGAAACTCCTACTCTATCGACCAACAGCGCTATAACTTTCAATTTAGCGCTCAACTAGCTTATGAAATTAAAGAAGGTAAAATTGTAGGTATGTTAAAAGATGCCGCTTATCAGGCGAATACTCAAGAATTTTGGAACTCTTGCGTACAGCGTTGCGATAAAAATGATTACCGGTTAGGCGGAACATTTTCAGATGGAAAGGGCCAACCAAGTCAGGTTAGTGCAGTATCACATGGAAGCCCAACTACACGCTTTAATGGCGTTAGCGTAATTAATACGGGACGGAGAATTTAAAGTGGTCAGGTATCAGTGGTCAGGTATCAGTGGTTAGGAATTAGTAGTTAGATATTAGTGGTAAGACCGTACTTAGAAGTTTTTTGAAACTTAAAGCCTACTACATGTAACTGGTTCCTGATAACTGTTGACTAACGCCTTCCTTAATTGGCATTTTATTTGTACTTTTGTTGTTCAGTTATGGTGAGTGTCTAAGTTTACTGACACCTAACCATTAGCAACTGATCACTCTTAAATGGGCCCGTTCCTGGATTTGACAGGGTGGCGCTGAATATGTAAGCATGTAGTGCGTTGTACGGAGAGCACTTTAAAGAGAACGTTCAAAACAATAATTGGCGAAAATAACTACGCCTTAGCTGCCTAATTTAGAATTACGCAAGCTTTTGTCTCGTTAGGCTCCGTTTTGCGGCTTAACATCAGAGGCATCGAACTGCAGAACTAGCCTTTACTACGTTGCTAACTAAAGGCGAAATTTAGCAAATACGGAGAACGGTATAGGTTTGCGACCCACCTTCCCTCTCCCGACAATTAAAGGGAAGCTACACATGTAGAAAGCATACTTTATCACACAACTGGACAAGGGTTCGACTCCCTTCGGGTCCACCAACGTCCTTCACGATAACGTGGAGGACGTTTTTATTTTTAGCCTGTTTCTTAGGGTTCGATTAAAGGAAAATGGAGGCCTACTTTGGTTCGAGCCTTTTCGGGGTAGCCATACAAAAGTGAACTTAAAGTTTATTGCTTACTTTATCGTTTTACCTAGTTGGTTTTCATTAAAGAGCGTTAATTTATCCAAGTTGAGGGTTCGAGGTTAAGTTCTTTAGATTTTTATCTGCTACTTGTCGTAAGATACCATTATTTGTAATTTTAAAATTTTGCGCTATAACTAAATTTTGATAGGGATAAAGCCCGTTTAACAGGGAGATTTTGATCCGAACTCAATACGGTTTCTTTATATGAATGCCTTAAATCGGAACTCAAGTATTATAGCTAGTGAACACAAAAGTGCCATAATAAAACGAACTGTTTTGATATTCTTTCTCCACTATAGCTTTTTTGCCCTCATTTCACTATTCTGTATTTTTGTAACAGAAATAGTTTGACCAGATTTATCTACGTTAAAGATAACTGTCGCATCAATGTCATTCGCATAAAACTTATTTTCGTCGAAAGGTGTGAGCTCTTTTTGATCATTCCCTACGCGGCCAAACAGCTTGCCGTTTTCTAAAATAACTTCAAAAAGCATATTGGGTTCAAAAAGATATTTGCCAGTATAACGAATCAAAACTTGGCGTGAAATGTTGATTCGATTGATTAGAGCTATTTCCTTGCTTTTTTTCCATATTGAAGTAGTACCAGTGCCTTTAATTTGATATCCGTTTATTGTCCCTTCGCCATCTCTTTGAAACATTAGAGAATTAAGGCTATTCTCTAATAAGAAAATATCTGTGCCGTATGGGATTAAGCGTGTCTTGCCGCCACCTTTATGATAATACATTAATATGCCATCTTGATTAGTGATAAAACGCTCCCCTTCATAGGGATTACTGTATACCGCTTGATATTGTTGCAAACCAGCGGATTCTATAACTTTCGTATTAAATATATATGGCCTACCTAAAGCAATTGCTGCAAGTTTAGCTACCGCAATATCCAGATCACCAATATTCTCATAGTTAGCTAGTATTGAAACAAAAATTTCCTCAGTAGGTAGATAAATCACATCTGTAAAAAAGCCATTCACAATACCGTTATGCTTTATCGCTTTGCTACCTTGGATATTTCCAATTTCCCAACCAAAGCCATAACCAGTTTCTTTACCATTTGCCAAACGACCTGAAGTATGTGCTAATTCAAGACTAGCTCTGCTGATCACTTTTCCATCTTCCAGACCATTGTACCATTTTAACAGATCACCAGTTGTTGATAATAAAGATCCTGCAGCATAAGGCAAAGTCATGCTTAAAAAATCTGAATTCTCATACCTGCCATTTCTTTTCCGATAGCCTGAAATTCTTTCAGAAATTACCTTTGAACGCTCGTCGTAGTAAGAATTGCTCATTTGCAGTGGCTCGAATATATTTTTTTGCACATATTCGCCATAGGTTTTCCCACTCAGCTTTTCAATGATGTAACCTAATAGAACGTACCCTGAGTTGCTGTATTTGTAATCACTGCCAGGTTCAAAATCCAACGGTTGATCTTTGAACAAATCAATTAGCTCTTTTGGAGAGCGGTCCTGGTGCTTCAGATTTTCATTAAACGCAGATAGAGCGGTATAATTTTTTATGCCAGAAGTATGTGTGAGCAGATTTGCAATGGTAATTTTTTTGCCATTAAGAGGATAATCAGGGATAAACTTAATTAACTGATCTTCTAAAGAAAGTTTACCTTCTTCAACAAGCTTCAGGATGCATACGGCAGTAAATTGTTTGGTAATAGAGCCTAGTCGGAATACATGTTCTGTACGCATCGGTACATTGAGCTCCAGATTTGCTTTACCATATGCCTTATTGAAAAGAACTTTTCCAGCCTTTGCTATCAATACCGTTCCACCTGGCCCGTCTTTTGGAAAGATAGTACTGAGTAGCGAATCATAGGTTTTTAATTCGGGTTGTCCATAGGATGGAATTTGAAATGCTGCGCTAAAAAAAAGGCATAGTAATAGCCTGAATAATATTTTCATTGTTCAATTGTTGGAACTTAAAAAATCTGAATTAATTAAAAATGGTATTTAGTCTTTACGTTTTTCAAGTATTGACTTTAAGATAAAGTAGCAAAGAATTAGACTGATACCTAAAAAGAAAAGTATGCTACTGGATATAACCCAAAAGCCATTTAGATTGACGAGCGTCTGTATAAGCGACCCTACAAGTATTCCTATAGCAATACCAATGCTCACCATGCCCGAGGTCAAAATAAAATATAGCCACTGTCCCTGCTTTTTAAACAAATCTGGCGATTGCCCAGTTTCAATTATAGCCATCCTTTCTTTGTGACGCGTAGTAAAAAAATAATATGTGATTCCGAATACTACTAGAGATATTGAAATGAGTAATGCTGCTGATGTGATTTCCATGTCTTACTTTTTATTTGTCCATAAGACTATCGATCAAAGCCATCGGTCACATTTATTTAAAATACCCAATTAACGACTTGTGACCAAATCATCCGTATCTTAGTCTAACATACAGATGTTATTTAAAAAGCAGAGAAATCTAGACGATCATTACCTTGACAGTGCCCTTCGAGGAGAGCAAAAAGGACTTGAATATCTGGTTAACGCCTATCGGGATATGGCATACACCATCGCCGTTAGGATAGTAGGTAGCCATGAAGATGCTGAAGAGGTAGTACAGGATAGTTTCTTGAAAGCTTTTAAATATCTCGACCAATTCAAAAGGGCTTCTAAATTTTCAACTTGGCTATATCGGATCATCTATAACACTGCACTAACTAAAATAGCAAACAAAAACAATGTGACTTTTGAATTAGAGGACGACAATGAATATGTAAGTGATGAAGGAAGTGCCTTGCAACGTTTAACTAACTCCGACCGAAAGAAGTATCTTGGCATGGCTATAGAAAAGCTCAAAAAAGAGGATCAACTAATCATTACCCTGCATTATATTGCAGACAAAAGCATTGCTGAGATAACTGAGATTATGGACATGAAATCATCAGCGATTAAGATGCGTTTACTCAGAAGTCGTAAACAGATGTACTGTGAATTGAAGAAATTATTGAAAAGTGAAATTAAAGAATTATGAAATCAAAACACAAAGAGATAGATATTCTCAAAGAACTGCTTAAGGAACATGGGGCAATTGTGCCTTCTGAAGGATTCTCTTTGAGGTTGATGAATGCTGTGGTAGCTAGCTACAAATTCAGTTATAGTAAGCAATATCGTAAACAAGAGCGGCTTGGCAAATGGATCATCTTAGTACTGGTGGCCTGCAGTTTGCTAGTCTTTGTTGAACTCAAACCATCAACCATTGTTTTGGAAATGGTTTTTCCTGTATTCTGTTTTGCAGGTGGTCTCATTATTTTAATCTTTATGTTGAAAAAAGTAGGAAGGTTGAATCATCATTGAGATAAATCATTATAATTGAAAATCGGAGTCTATCAATGTTCTAACAATTATTAGTAGCGCTAAGCATAATTTAAAATTTGGTTCGAAATCTAACTGGTTTCGTTGCTCTAATTCCTTCTTAAATCAATCAAAACCCTTAAATCATCTATAAATCGGTTCAAGTTTTCTCTTGTATCGCCCACAGAAAAGGAGACGATATACCGTCTCATTTTTTATTTACCACAAAAATCATATCGTAAATAGGTATTCGACTTTCAAAATCAGGTACTTTACAAAAAGCAAAAGCCACGGGCTGCTGTTATCAATTAGCAATAAAATAGAAATTTATGGAACAAACAGTATTAATTACCGGTGGCACCAGTGGCATTGGACTGGAGTTGGCTAAGTTATTTGCCGCAGATGACTATCAATTGATTTTGGTAGCCCGCGACCAGCAAAAATTGGATGAAACGGCGGCGATGTTAGCAAAGGAGCATAGTGCAAACGTAATTACTATCGCTAAGGATTTATTTAAACCTGAAAGTGCGCTTGAACTTTACCAAGAAATATCAGACAAGGGTTTAGTGGTAAATGTACTGGTGAATGATGCTGGCCAGGGCGTTTACGGTCTATTTGTAGAAACGGAACTACAAAGGCAGCTCGACATTATACAACTCAACGTAAGTAGCTTGGTAGCCCTCACACACTACTTCTTAAAAGATATGGTGAAACGTCATGATGGAAAAATCCTAAACTTATCTTCAATAGCAGGCAAAATCCCCGGACCTTGGCAGGCCGTTTACCACGGTACAAAAGCCTTCGTACAATCGTTTACTGAAGCTATAAGAAGCGAAGTAAAAGACAAAGGCATTACAGTAACTGCATTATTACCTGGCGTAACCGATACTGACTTCTTCAATAAAGCGGATATGACTAATTCCAAAGTAGTGCAGGACAAAGATGACATGGCCGATCCGGCAGAGGTAGCGAAAGATGGCTATAACGCATTAGCAAGGGGTGAACATATGGTAGTATCTGGGCTGAAGAATAAACTCCAAGTGGCTATGAACGCCATCACTTCAGATGAAACCGCCGCAGATAAAATGGGTGAGATACAAGGACCTGCAAAATAACCTTTTGCACATAGCGCACTAAAAAACCTGCAGATGAATTACGCTGCAGGTTTTTCAGTTATTAAAGATATCGCTCTATCGCTTTCCATAAAATTGGATCGTAATCGTAAACGTCCGGCCTAAACTGTACTTTTCCGTTGCTATCAGCCCAGGCAGTGTAGTAAGCAATGTAAACACCAATATTTTTTCTTGGCGAGTACCAAGTAGGCTTTAACTGAAATACTTTAAGTGTATCGGTTTTCATAGCCAGTTTCTTCTTGAATACCTCATTTTTGGTTGTATCAATTGGGGGCAAATCTACATCCATGCGCAGTTTATCGTATTGGTATTTATCCTTTACCATTAACTCGGCAAACTTTAAAGGGTCTTCTATCCTCACGCAGCCATGGCTAATAGCCCTATTGGCTAACTTAAAACCATATTTGTTGTTGGTATCATGCAAGTAAATACTCGAACTGTTATCAAAAACAAACTTAAACTTCCCTAGCGCATTACCCTCCCCAGAGCCCTGCTTAAACTGAAATGGTAACTTTTCACGGGGGTATTTATTCCAATTAATGGTATCGGGATCATTTACCAACTTACCTTTGTAGTAAACTTTGATATTGTTATTTGAAAGATAATAAGGATCTTTTCTTGCCATCCAGTAAATTTCACTTTTAGCTATGCTTACAGGAATATTCCAAATTGGATTAACTTGTATGGCATTAAAAACACTAAATAGCTGAGGGGTCTCGTGGTTTTTAGGCTTATCATCTAGCTTACCGGATTTCAAAAATGCCTTCATTCTTTCCGCATAAGTGGCCTCACGCTTACCACCAACACATACGTTCATGTGTGCTAGGGTATCATCGTTTTTAAACCAAGTTAAGGTAAAATCCGGGATATTAACCACCACTAGCTCATCAGTTTGTTGTGGCAACCGCCAACGCAGGCGCTCCAAATTAATTTTGATTGTTTTAATAGCGGGATCGTCGTCGTTTCCTAAGCTATCACGATAATGTGCTAAAGCAGCTTTAAGCGACAAATAACCTCTGTTTTTAGGCTGAACATCATTTAACACTGACGATAAGCTTTTTGTATTAAGCACCGAATCCATCAACAAGCTATCCGGACGTTTTATCTTGGCATAAAAGCGGTTGAAAAAATTACGTGGGTTAATGCTGCCATAGCCCATGAAATTGGTATACTTATTCAAAGAATTAGCGGCTGTAAGTTCTAAATCTGCAACTAGCGCATACACCTCCTCAATGGTATTGAACTTATTCCTATTTAATGTTTGCAATTGTTTTTCAAATGCCGTCAAATTGAACACCTCCGGATTAAACCCATCTGCTTTGCTTTGTGAAATAAAGTTTTTGAGGGTATCTAATTGCCCATTTACGTAAAATTGCGTTACCAATTTAGGAAGGTATTCATTCTTTTGATAATAAGCTTCAATTACCTTGGGATTTAGGAACGACTGACTTTGCTCCTTTAGCTTTGCTTTAAAAATGGGGATGTATGCGGCCGTATCAAACTTATCGTACAACTTATTATCAAAATGGTTGGTAAGTATTTGAGCAATCTCCGGCTTGTCTTTAAACCAACTACAAGCACTCAACACCGAGCCCATTAGCGCAATAACAAACGCCTTTTTAAAATTTCCAGAAGTGAGTTTTAACATTAAATTTTAGTTAGACAAGCGTTTTATGCAAATTAAATGCCATTTATTTTTGGATTGTATACCAAACTAGTATATATTTGCTTTATATTCCTACAAAATTAAGGAAAAGATATCAGTATAATGATTAATTTTTTAAACCATCACTTGCATTTCCATCATCGCCATTGCGGCGATATGTAATGTTATGTTCTGTACTTCAGAATGGTTTTTAAATAGATTCTATACTTCTTATTCTTTAATTCAACAAAGTGAAAACACTTAAAATAGCTATCCAAAAATCGGGTAGGTTAAACGAAAAATCAGTCGAAATTCTTAAAAATTGTGGTTTATCTTTTGAAAACTACAAAAGTTCTCTAATCTCTACAGTTACTAACTTTCCATTGGAAATTCTATTCTTAAGAGATGATGATATTCCCGAATATGTCCAGGATGGCATTGCAGACCTAGGAATTGTTGGGGAAAATGTGATCGTAGAAACTGGGGCAAATGTTTCATACCTCCAAAAGTTAGGATTTGGCAAATGCTCGCTCAAGATAGCGGTAAAAAATGACAGCGACATAGATACCGTTGCTAAATTAAACGGAAAAGTAATTGCCACTTCTTATCCCGTAATCTTAGAGAAATTCCTAAAGGCAAATCAGGTAAACGCTCAAATCAGAAATATTTCCGGATCAGTTGAAATTGGCCCAGGCTTAGGTTTAAGCGATGCCATTTTCGATATCGTATCTACAGGTGGAACGCTAAAGAATAACGGGCTTAAGCCTTTCACAAGCGTGATGAATTCGGAAGCGGCATTGATAGCCACGCCAGGCTTAGAATTGAATACCGAGGTGATGGAACTAGTTCAGCGTATCCAATCGGTATTAAAAGCAAGGAGCACAAAATACGTGGTACTGAATGTTGCTAAAGAAAACTTACAAGCGGTAGTAGACCTATTGCCGGGAGTGAAAAGTCCTACTGTGGTTCCACTTTTTGAGGAGGGCTGGGTAGCGGTACATTCGGTAATTGACGAGCAAGATTTTTGGGTTAAAATTAACAGCTTAAAGGCGGCGGGAGCACAGGGTATTGTGGTAATGCCAATCGAGAAAATCATTGCCTAGTTGAATAGTTTGATATCACTTATTGGGGATATTTATCAATCGGTATAAGCTGTTTTTATCTATTCTTCAAATGGTGATAAATTTAGAAAACTACACTACTATTTGCTTAACGAATCAACAAAAAATCATCAAAAACACTAATTTCAGCTATTAACTAATAGTTAATTTAAATTATTAAAACATTGAAAATCTATAATTTAAAAGATTTAACTCAACAAAAAATAAAAGAACTATGTTCCCGAAGCATAGCAGATGATAATTTAGTTAAATCTCGCACCGAAGAGATCATCAGCAATGTTAAAAGCAATGGCGATACGGCCTTGCTGAGCTACGCACAACAGTTCGATGGCATAGCGCTATCATCGTTGTATATTGGAAAAGATGAACTCATCGAAATAGCAAAACAAATTCCGGCGGAGGCCAAAGCAGCGATCGATACAGCCTATCAAAACATTCATAAATTTCACTCTTCTCAAGTAAATAACGAACCAAACGTAGAGACTATGACGGGCGTAGTGTGCTGGAGAGAAGTTAGGGCCATTGAACGCGTTGGCTTGTATGTTCCGGGTGGCACAGCAGTATTGCCTAGCACATTTTTAATGCTTGGTATTCCAGCTAAAATTGCCGGTTGCCAAAACATCGTTGTATGCTCTCCGCCACAAAAAGATGGCAAGGTTAATTGCTACATTGCTTACGTGGCCTCACTACTGGAAATTGAAAAAGTATACCTTGTTGGTGGCGCACAAGCGATAGCCGCTATGGCTTATGGCACCGAAAGCATTTCACAAGTTTACAAAATATTTGGACCCGGCAACCGCTATGTAACAGAAGCCAAAAAACAGCTACAACATATTGCAGCAATAGATATGCCCGCAGGCCCTTCGGAGGTTTTGGTACTTGCAGATGAAACTGCCATTCCGTCATACGTAGCGGCCGACTTACTTGCGCAAGCTGAACATGGTATTGATAGTCAGTCGATTTTAGTGGTTACCTCAAACAAAACTGCAGCAGCAGTAGTTAATGAAGTGGAAGCGCAATTAGCTGACTTACCAAGAAAAGATATTGCGGCTGCTGCTATTGCAAACTCGTACATCATGATGGTAGATGACTTGGCACAAGGAATGGAATTTAGCAATGAATATGCTCCAGAGCACTTGATTTTAGCTACCGAAAACTACGAGCCAATTATCCCATTAATTCGTAATGCAGGTTCAGTATTTTTAGGGAACCTAACTCCTGAAAGCGCAGGAGATTACGCATCGGGCACCAACCACACACTACCTACAAGTGGCTTTGCTAAAGCGTATTCAGGTGTTTCAGTTGATACTTTTGTTAAGAAAATCACTTTTCAGCACTTATCAGAGAAGGGATTAAAAAATATTGGAAACACTGTCGAAACCCTTGCAAGTGCAGAAGGGCTGCAGGCACACAAAAACGCAGTGACGATTAGATTACAGGGATTAGCTGAGAATTAGTTTTAGACGAAACGGAAACTTAACCAGTCGTACCCAAAAAAGATAACCAAAATGGACGTAAGAGAATTACAACGAGAAAATATAAAGACCCTTAAGCCCTACTCTACCGCTAGGGACGAATTTAAAGGACAGGCCAGTGTTTATTTAGATGCTAATGAAAACAGTTTTGGCTCGCCACTACCTGCCGATTACAACCGCTATCCGGATCCATTACAATTAGATTTGAAAGATGCGATTAGCAAAATTAAAGGTGTGCCTATTGAAAATATGTTTTTAGGCAATGGCAGCGATGAAGCGATAGACTTACTTTTCAGAGCGTTTTGCAACCCCGGAAAAGATAACGTGATTATTTTGCCGCCAACCTACGGCATGTATGAAGTATCGGCAAATATTAACGATATAGAAGTGCGTAAAGTGAACCTTACTGCAGACTTTCAATTGGATTTGGAAAAAATTGCAGAGACAATTGATAGCAACACTAAAATGATTTTCATTTGCTCGCCTAACAATCCTACAGGGAATTCTTTAAACAGAAGCGATATAGAGACGATTTTAGCCAACTTTAAAGGCTTGGTGGTGATTGATGAAGCCTATATCAATTTCGCTCGCCAGAAGACGTTTATTCAAGAATTAACGGAATACGCAAATTTAGTGGTACTGCAAACATTTTCAAAAGCTTGGGGACTTGCTGCGTTAAGATTGGGAATGGCTTTCTCTTCTACGCATGTAATTGACATCCTCAACAAGGTAAAACCTCCCTATAACATCAACCAAGCCACGCAAGATTTAGCATTGGCAGCCTTAGAAAACATTCAGCAGGTAAACGAATGGATTAAGATCACAGTCAGCGAACGAGATCGACTAGGCAATGCTCTAGGCAGAATGGAAGCTGTGAGAAAGGTTTACCCTTCTGATGCCAATTTCATTTTAGCGCAGATTGACAATGCTCACGACATCTACAATCAGTTGGTTGACCAGGGCATTATTGTAAGGGATAGATCTAAAGTGGTGCTTTGCGATGACTGCTTGCGCATTACCGTTGGTACAGTTGAGGAAAATAATCACCTTTTGACAGCAATAGAACAATTAACAACTCCCAACGCCTAAAACGAATGAACGACCAAAATTTAAAAGAAACCGTGGAAGATCAAAAGATGAAAGTGCTATTTATTGACCGAGATGGCACATTGAATATTGAACCTGAAGATGAGCAGGTAGATAGCTTTGCTAAGCTTAAGTTTTACCCGAGAGCATTATACTATCTTTCTAAAATTGCCAACGAGTTAGACTACAAATTGGTGATGGTAACCAACCAAGATGGCTTAGGAACCGAGTCACATCCAGAAGAGAATTTTTGGCCTATACAAAACTTTATTGTAGATACTTACGCAGCAGAAGGTGTAGTATTTGATGAGATTGTAATCGATAAAACTTTTGCTAAAGATAATGCACCAACTAGAAAACCTGGGACTGCCCTACTTACCAAATATTTCGGCAGTGAATATGATTTAGCAAATTCATTTGTTATTGGCGATAGACTAAATGACATTGTTTTAGCAAAGAATTTAGGCGCCAAGGGAATTTATATTCGTAATAACGATAGCTTGGGTTCATTAGAAAACTTAGACAAATATGAAACCTTAAGCGAAATTATTGCTTTGGAAACCAAAAACTGGGAGGATATCTATACTTTCTTGCGAGGCGGTGCCAGAACTGTTAAACACCAGCGAAACACTAATGAAACGCAAATTAGCATTCAGTTAGATTTAGATGGAACGGGTAAAGCTCTCATCAAAACCGGATTGAACTTCTTTGATCACATGTTGGATCAAATTGCAAGACATGGCGGTATGGATTTGGAAATTGTTGCCAATGGGGATTTACATATTGATGAACACCACACTGTTGAAGATACGGGCATTGCTTTAGGCGAAGCTTTTGCAAAGGCTATTGGCAATAAACTGGGGATTGAGCGTTATGGCTTTTGCTTACCAATGGATGATTGTTTGGCGCAGGTGGCGATAGATTTTGGTGGCAGAAATTGGATTGTTTGGGATGCAGATTTTAAACGCGAACGTGTGGGCGATGTACCTACTGAAATGTTTTTTCACTTCTTTAAGTCGTTTAGTGATGCCGCAAAATGCAACTTAAACATCAAAGCGGAAGGAGAAAACGAGCATCATAAAATTGAAGCTATTTTTAAAGCATTTGCAAAAGCAATTAAAATGGCCGTTAAACGTGATGCAGAAAAAATGGTACTGCCGAGCACAAAGGGAGTTTTGTAATTAGGGGTAAGGGATTAGTGGTTAGGGATTAGTGGTCAGGGATCAGTGGTCAGGGATCAGTGGACAGGGGTCAGTGGAGAGGGGTCAGAGTTAATGATGAATTGTTAATGGTTAATGGTTAATGGTTAATGGTTAGTGGTCAGGGATTAGTGGTGAGGGGTGAGAGTTAATGGTTAATGGTTATGATTAGGGGTTAGGAAGTAAGGGCAGTAGGGATGAGTGGAAAGTGAGGATTAAAAACATCCTTTGCTAAGCACTTTTCTCTCCTCTTTGAGGAGAGATGCCGAAGGCAGAGAGGAGCTTACAACACTGCAGCACCAGAAAGCATTAAACCCAACATAAAACATCCTGACCTAACGATAACGAACTAAAAACTTAACTACGAAGCGCAAAACAAAGTGAATTAAACATGTACGGAGCGAAAGGAAAATTAAGAACATCCTTACCTAAGCGCTTTTCTCTCCTCTTTGAGGAGAGATGCCGAAGGCAGAGAGAGCTTACAACACTGTACCACCAAAACTCATTTAACCCAACAATACAACATCCTGACCTAATGATAACGAACTAAAAACTTAACTACGAAGCGCAAAACAAAGTGAATTAAACATGTACGGAGCGAAAGGAAAATTAAGAACATCCTTACCTAAGCGCTTTTCTCTCCTCTTTGAGGAGAGATGCCGAAGGCAGAGAGAGCTTACAACACTGTACCACCAAAACTCATTTAACCCAACAATACAACATCCTGACCTAATGATAACGAACTAAAAACTTAACTACGAAGCGCAAAACAAAGTGAATTAAACATGTACGGATCGAAAGGAAAATTAAGAACATCCTTACCTAAGCACTTTTCTCTCCTCTTTGAGGAGAGATGCCGAAGGCAGAGAGGAGCTTACAACACCGCACCAACAGAAAGAATTAAACCCAACAATAAAACATCCTGACCTAACGATAACGAACTACAAACTTAACTACGAAGCGCAAAACAAAGTAACTAAACCCGATAGTAGCGAACACGAAGTAAAGCGGATAGCGGGACTACAGATCCGATGGAACACATCACATCGGTTTTCAAATAAAATAAAAAAATGATCGATAAACCTACAGAAAAAGCGATAGGCATTGTAAATTATGGTGCCGGCAATATTTTCTCGTTAACAGCGGCCTTGGAACGCCAACAGATTCCTTACGGTATGGTAAACACCGAGCAGGAACTACAAATGTACAGCCATATCATTATTCCTGGGGTTGGACACGCAGGTGCCGCAATGGAAAAATTGAAGCAAACTGGCTTGGTCGAAGCTATTAAGCAGCTGGAAAAGCCTGTACTTGGCATTTGTGTGGGAATGCAATTACTTACCGCTCACTCTGAAGAGGGAAATGCGGACTTGCTCAACATTGTACCGCTGCAAACCAAACTATTTGACAGAGAGCTAGGTATCAAAATTCCACACATGGGCTGGAACAATGTTAATTTTACAAACAATCCGTTGTTTAAGCATGTTAAACCTGATGCACAGTTTTATTTTGTGCATTCTTATTTTATTGAATATAACCCTATTTTTGATATTGCGTCGGTGAATTATGGAAACAAATTTTCGGCTGCAATACAGAAAGATAATTTTTATGGCGTTCAGTTTCATCCAGAAAAATCGGGACAGGCTGGAGAGCAGCTGTTGAAAAACTTTTCGTTAATATGATCATTGATAACAACACAGTGCAAAACAATATTTTATTTTAAATCTTTGACTTTAAACTTTAAACCTTAATTACGATGTATATTATTCCAGCGATAGATATTTTAGACGGCAAGGTAGTACGCCTACGCGAGGGCGATTACAACCAAAAAACGGAATATAATGTTTCTATCGAAGACATGATTGACCAGTACCAATCCAACGGTACGGACTTTATCCATATCATAGATTTAAATGGTGCCAAAGGCGATTTCAGCAATCAAAAAACACTTTTTGACATTATTAAAAAAACGGAAATGAAGGTGCAATATGGCGGTGGAATCCGTACTATTGAGCAAGTAACCAACCTTCTTGATGCGGGCATCCATCGTGTAATTGTAGGAACGCAAGCTATTAGCAACCCCGATTTTTTACCTCAGCTAAGCGAAGCTTTTGCTAAAAAAGATGATTATGCCAATAGAATTGTAATTGCAATTGATGTACTGGACGAAGTAATAAAGTACTCAGGTTGGATGGAAAGTTCGCCAATTAAATTAATGGATTATGTGGATAAGTGCTTGGCCTTAGGCTTCTTCCGATTTTTATGTACAGATATTAATAAGGACGGAAAATTGGGTGGAACGGCGATTGAGCTTTATCAAAAACTGATGGACCACTCCCCTATGATCAAACTGATCGCCTCGGGTGGTGTAAGTTCTATGGCTGATATTGAAGAATTAGCACAACTGCCAATTAGAAGCGTGGTGGTAGGCAAAGCAATTTACGAAAACCGTATTTCCATTGAAGAGGTAAAAAATTGGAATTTAAAACAGTTGAGTAGTATATAAGCAATTGAAATTCAAAACAATCTTCATTATAGGGCTAACAATAATTTTGATAAGCATAGCTATGTTCTTTTGGGGCATACACATGTTTAGCTATCGTGGAGATTTTACCAAACTTATGACAGTAACTGGAGAATATTCCTTTATATTATGTGTTCCTACATTTCTGTTAGGAATAATATTAACGGTTATTGGAGCTATAAACAAATTAAAAAAATAGACATCATCTTCATTGCGAGGCACAAAGCAATCTTACAACGTCGGCTAGTTACCGCTTTAGGATTGCTTCGTACCTCACAATGACGGGACCAGAGAATATGCTATCAAAAAGAATCATCCCCTGCCTGGATGTAAAAGACGGCAGAACGGTTAAAGGTGTAAATTTTGTTGATTTACGTGATGCTGGAGATCCCGTGGAACTGGCGGCGCAATATGCCCAACAAGGTGCTGATGAATTAGTTTTCCTAGATATTACCGCTACACATGAACGCCGTAAAACAATGATTGAAATGGTGAAAGCGGTGGCCAGACAATTGAATATCCCTTTCACTATTGGCGGTGGGATTACTGAAATTGCGGATGCAGAGGCTTTACTCAATGCCGGTGCCGACAAAATCAGTATCAACTCGGCAGCGGTACGCAACCCTCAGTTAATTGAACAATTGGCTAAGGCATTTGGCGTTCAATTTGTTGTGGTAGCAGTTGACACCAAGCTGGTAGACGGTAAAAACTGGGTACATTTAAATGGTGGTAGATTGATTACGGAGCTGGAAACCGAAAAATGGATAAAGCAGGCAGAAGAAATGGGTGCAGGAGAGATATTGCTAACCTCAATGGATCATGATGGTACCAAAGCTGGTTTTGATTGTGGTTTGCTAAAGAAGATTAACGATAGCATCAATATCCCAATCATTGCTTCAGGTGGAGCAGGAAGTGTGGACCATTTCACTGAAGTTTTCCAAAAAGCTAATGTAGATGCCGCCTTGGCTGCTTCAGTTTTTCATTATGGTGAAATACTGATTCCAGATTTAAAAAATGAATTGAGCAGGAATGGTATTCCAGTAAGATTATAAAAAGATTGTCATTGTGAGGTACCAAGCAATCCTAAAGCGATAAAAAGCTAAAGTTTTAAGATTGCTGCGTAAAGCTCGAAAAATGACCGCAACTATAAAAACAAACAAATGAGCAACATCAATACCAACCAAATAGATTTTACCAAAACAGATGGCTTAGTGCCTGTAGTAGTTCAAGACAACCAAACTTTAGAGGTGTTGATGTTGGGCTACATGAACGCCGAAGCTTTTGAAAAAACACAACAAGAAGGCAAAGTAACTTTCTTTTCGAGGTCTAAAAATCGTTTGTGGACCAAGGGCGAAGAGAGCGGAAACTTCCTATTTGTGCATTCCATCGATGTAGACTGTGATAACGATACTATTTTAATTAAAGCCGATCCAATAGGTCCAACTTGTCACACTGGATCAAGAAGCTGCTTTAAAACTGCGTATAACCAGAACTTTATTTTTGAGTTGGAGAATATCATTAACGACAGATATGCCAACCCAGTTGAAGGCTCTTACATTAACAAAATGCGTACAAAAGGCCTCAATAAAATTGCGCAAAAAGTTGGAGAAGAAGGTGTAGAAACTGTAATTGCAGCTTTAGCAGAAACTAGAGAGGATTTAATAAATGAAGCATCCGATTTACTTTTTCATTTAATGTTTTTGTTAAGAGAAAAAGAATTAAGCTTAAAGGATATTGCAGAAAACCTAGAAAAAAGGCATAAGTAGTCTTTAGCGACAACTTGCTAAAAGACTGATAAGATATACTCGGTCAGCATTGCAGCAATATTTATGGCGAGCGAATAAAACACAACGTCATTGCGATCGTAGCGAAGCAATCTCAAACAATAAGTTAAGTCAGCTAAAATCGATGACGTTTCAGTTTAGTTTGGGATTTTTCGCTACATCGTTTATCAGTGTAGAAGGCAAACGGAAATATTGAAATGCCATTGCCTACTCATTCGCTAGCAAATAGCATAATTCTATTATCCCGAACTCACGTTAGATTACACTAAATTCATCGAATAAGCGCTTCTTTTCGCCAGCAATCCTTCGTATAGCAATAAGTTAAAGCCTATCAATCCCATCCCGTAAAATACATCTTCAACGGGAATAGTTTTAATTCTGAGGCCGATAATCTGTTCGCTGTTATACCAAACAATTGGCGCATCCAACCCGGTGCCAGTCAATATTCCATTCACAATTAAAAATGGAATAATCATAATGAGATAGGTAAAATAAAACTGACCTAACCATTTAGGCTTTAGCACAAACGCCAAATAAGCTACCAAAACAGCAAACAAGCTAAAACTTACCATTGGATACATCCTATCGTAGAAAAAACCAGCTAGCGAAACACTTAACAGGATAAGTACAACCGAAATCAGGTCAGTTTTATAATTACGTAGATTTTTCTCTTTCCAAACACCAAAACAGTGGTAAGAAAACAAACAAGAGTAAGGAATGCAAATAAAGAAAAGCACTTCCTCTATTGGCAAATTAAAAAGATAAACGCCAACTAAGTAATCTGGGTTGAAACCCCACACTCCCTTATCTGTAAACCATACATCCCATAAGATATAGGCTAATGAAATTACGATATTGGCCGGAAAAAATGCTTTAAAATTTTTCCAAAACATCAGCTTTGGATGGAACGAAGCCATAAACGGAACAATAACCGTAAAAAAATCTATTAAAAGATACGTGTACTGCTTCATTGCTTCTGTTGTTGCATTTTTTGGTAACGATAAGCTTCCCTGAAGTATTTAAAAGGCACCCACAACATGCCGAAACACTCGCCGTCATGCTTGCCCAAATGTTTATGGTGCATTTTATGGGCACGTCTTATTGCTTTCAGATACAAGTTATTTGTATTACGGAACCATTTAAAACGCTGGTGGATAAAAATATCATGTACTAAAAAGTAACAAAATCCATAAAGGGTAATGCCACCAGCTATGGACATCATCACAATATTGCCATAAACCGTTCCGATTAAAAACAAGATGATGGCCGGAGTAGCAAATAGTAAAAAGAAAAAATCGTTTTTTTCCAATACCTGTCCATCATCTTTTTTATGATGATCTTTATGTAAATACCATAAAAACCCATGCATCAAATACTTATGGGCTAGCCAAGCTACGGATTCCATAGCTACGAAAGTGATTATTATTATCGCAATTGCTGTCCACACCATTACTATTTCTCCTTAAACAATTCGAGTATTTTTGTTGTCCTGTAGTTAAATATATGTTCTAATTTGTTGCGCACAATGAGTGTATTGGCTATTCTTCCCAAAATTCCAAGTGGAACAGCGTAAATCACCTTATCTTTCATCAAAACCTTTCCCTCAAACTCTTCGAAGGTATGTTCGTGGTGCCAATAGGCATAAGGCCCTTTTAGTTGCTCATCAACAAACATGTACGGTGCATTTACCGCACTAATTTGGCTTACCCATTTTAAAGGAATACCAGCAAGCGGCTTCACAATGTATTGAATCATTAAACCATTATGAATTTGTTTGGGCAAATTTTTACTTACCACCTTAAAACCCATATCATTAGGTGTTATTTTAGCCAAATTAAATGGATTACTAAAAAAGTCCCACGCTTCTAGTAAGGATATTGGCAACACTGTTTCTCGGTATAACTCGTAAGTTTTCATTAAACTAGTTCTAAAATTCCTTTATTGGTTACCTCATTAAAAATGATTTTAAACCAAGGTGTATATCTTTCTGGATAATCAGCCAAATCTGTTTTCAACTCATTTACAGACATGTATTTCCAATCCGCTACTTCTTCAATATTAGGTTTTGGCTGTTCATTAAATCGACCTAAAAAAACGTGATCCAACTCATGCTCCACCAATCCATTACCAACATCCGCTTTGTAGATGAAGCTATAAGACCAATCTGTTTTACAACTGATCCCCATTTCTTCCAACAGGCGCCTATCTACGGCTTTTTGTAGCGTTTCCCCTTCTCGGGGATGGCTGCAACAGGTGTTGGTCCACATGCCAGCGCAATGGTATTTGCTTAATGCCCGTTGCTGCAACAACACCTCATTATTATCATTCAACAAAAACACCGAAAAAGCCCTATGGAGTTGTGCCTGCTCATGTGCTTGCATTTTCTCCATTAATCCAATGGCCACATCGTTGCTGTCAACTAATATTACTTTTTCAGTCATTGAGTGAGATTCGTTAATTGTTGTTTTTCTGTGGTAGTTAATTTTTGCTGCTGCAGAAAGGAGATTACAGTTTTCGCAAGTTGTTCGTCCAATTGCTTGCTTGCTAAACTTCTTAACAGCAGTTGCTTATCAGCTTCAATATGATCGTCATAACCCAAAAATGAAGGTGCTGAAACCTGATTGGCATACCTTAAAAAAATCAACTCGGTATTTGCTTTATCCTTCCCTATTGCCACATTTAACAGTTTTTTACCTGCGTTAAAGTTGCTGATTTTGGTAAAGGGATTGAAGGCATGTTTAGCCATCATCATTTTTGCAGCACCAGTGTAACCAAGCGTAAATGCATTTTGCTCCTGAACGGCCAACAACTTTAGCAATTGTTGTGTAGTTTGCTTACAACTATAAGACTTGGCGTACATTTCTCTAATTTGTTGCTTTGTTGATGCAGAAGGTGAGCTTGCGCTCAATGTAAACAACAACAATAGCAGTACTAAATTTTTAGCTAACATCTGTTGACAAAGTTCCGGAACCCTGCGGCACAAAAAAGGTATTTAGCATTAGCAATGCTTTCTGAAAATCGGGCACCCTCACCCTTCTTTCCATAATGTGCTGTGCAGGTATCTCCTTAATTTTTCTAAAAAGTGACCGATAATAAATATAGGCCAAATATACGCCCTTTTTAGCAGTTTTTGGCAATTTCAGTATCCCTTCAAGCGCATCGTCAAACTCCGCTTCTATCTCATCTTCTATATTCAACTTATCTTGCTCCGTAAAATGATTGAAGTTCATATTAGGGAAATACATCCTTCCCAACTCCATATGATCCGCTTTGATATCCCTTAAAAAGTTTACCTTTTGAAAAGCAGAACCTAACTTCATAGCAGCCGGACGAAGCTTGTTGTACTCGTTCACATCACCATTACAAAAAACCTTTAAGCACATTAAACCCACTACTTCCGCAGAACCAAATATGTATTTATCATACAACTGCTTTGTGTACACCTGTTTGTCCAAATCCATCTCCATGCTATCTAAAAAAGCATCGATTAACTCTACATCTATACTATATTGGTGTACCGCTTGCTGAAAACTGTTGATGATTGGATTTAAGCTGATCTTATCTTCCAAAGCTGCAGTAGTTTCTTTACGCAACTGCTCCAAAAGTCCTTTTTGATTGTAGCCATGAAAAGAATCTACCACTTCATCGGCAAGCCTAACGAAGCCATAAATTGCAAAAATTGCAGGGCGAATGCTTGGAGATAGGAACTTGATTCCAAGCGAAAAAGATGTGCTATACTTTTTCGTAGTAATTTGGCTGCATTTTGCTGAAACTTGATCGAAAAGTGCTTTCATAAAATTATTTTTGATGGTGCTTTGCAATGTAATTGGCTACTACCTGACCTGAAATGATAGCAGGCGGTACGCCAGGACCTGGCACTGTAAGCTGGCCCGTGTAATACAAGTTTTTAATTTTTTTATTTCTTATAGATGGTTTTAAAACTGCTGTTTGACCAAGCGTATTAGCCAAGCCATAAGCATTTCCTTTGAAGGCATTATAATCATCTACAAAGTTTGAATAAGCATAGGTAGTTTTAGATATGATGTTTTCGGCAAATTTTTCTCCGCAAAATTCTTCCAATCTTTCTATTAAGTGATTGAAATATTTTTCCCTAATTTCCTCTGTATCCTGTAACCCTGGTGCAACTGGAATAAGCAAAAACAGATTTTCCATCCCATCCGGCGCAACGGTATCATCAGTTTTTGACGGGCAACACACGTAGTACAACGGATTTTCTGGCCATTCTGGCGATTCGTAAATTGCTTTGGCATGTTGCTCGAAGTTGTTCTCGAAAAACAAATTATGGTGCTGCAGCTTTGGTAATTTCTTATTTACACCTACATAATACAATAGGCATGAAGGCGCCATTACGCGTTTATCCCAGTATTTCTCCGTATAATTTCTATAATTTTTAGGCAGAATTTTTTGATCTATATGGTGATAATCTCCAGCACCAACTACGTAATCGGCGTTAAAAACAACTACATCATTTCCCACTTGTGTCACCTTGCCATCAGCAATTTGCATTTCGGTAACTTCAAAGCCCAGCACAAACTCTACTCCTTTTTCTACCGCCAATTGATGCATTGCCTCAGCCAATTTTCCAAAACCACCCATTGGATACCAGGTACCCAACTTAATATCGGCGTAGTTCATCATACTGTATAAAGCAGGAATATTTTTGGGAATGGCCCCTAAAAACAACACGGGAAACTCCATTAACTGGAGCAACTTTGGAGACTTGAAGAAGCGACGCACATGCTTAGCGAAAGATTGCAACAGATCTAATTTTGTGGCAGCTTTAAGTACTTTTAAATCCACAAACTCCATAATGCTCAATCCTGGTTTGTGCACAAATTCGTTTATTCCAACTTCGTATTTGTATTGGGCTTCTTTCAGAAACTGATCCAACTTCTCAGCACTACCTTTTTCTATTGCCTCAAAAGCATTGCGTAACGCTTGGTAATTTGCTGGCACTTCGAAAACATCGGCTTTGCCGTAAATTACTTGATAGGATGGATCTAATCGGGTGAGTTTAAAGTAATCGGCAGTTGATTTTCCAAATTGCTTAAAAAAACTTTCCATCACATCAGGCATCCAGTACCAGCTTGGCCCCATATCAAATGTGAAACCATCCTTTTGGAAAACCCTGGCCCTTCCACCTACGGTGTTGTTTTTTTCAATTACGGTTACCTTATGCCCTAGCTCAGCCAAGGTAATTGCAGCACTTAAGCCAGCAAAACCGGCACCTATTACTATTGTATTTGGGGATGTAGCGCTCATAATCTATTACCTAACAAACATAAGCTAAATTTTGTTTAAGTTTTTAAAAAAAAGATTAAACAAAATAAAAGTTACAAAACTATTTCAATTCGTTTTAAAATAGCGATTTGCAAAAACAGTAATTAAAATTCTGATGCTAGGCTTTTTAGGTTACTAAATATATGAAAATTGGGCGGTAATTTCAAATTATGTTCCAACAAAGAAGCACTTGCCAAATAAAATTTCGTTACATTAGGGATAACTTTCATCTTACTAATGAATTCTGTAGCGTCAGCTTCTGACATAGCGTTTGAAATGTTACAGATTAAGATATCGGGATTGCTAATTTGTAGTATTTTAGGTAAATCAGATAATGGCACCGCTTGGCCTAGATATACTATTGAATAGCCCTTATTTTTTAATATGTAATTCAAAAAAAGCATTCCCAGTTCATGCAGTTCATTTTCAGGCAAAAACATGGTTACCTTTTTTGCTTTCGGATCAGCAACGATGGGCAAATTATCTATACCAGCAATGAGCTTTTGTCGTACCATATTGCTCATAAAGTGTTCCTGAGCTGGATTGATGGCATCAATTTGCCACATAATCCCAATACGACTGAAGAATGGAAAAACGATGTTATTAATCGTAGCCTCGAAACCCATACGAGCTACCGACTTATAAAACACTTGATGAAACAATGCTTCATCTAAATCAATCATACTCAGCATTAAACCATCAAAAATATCTTCGTCGCCACTTCTAACAAAGCTGAAATCTTTTACCTTCTCGGCAATTTCAGTGTTACTCATTTTAGCGATATGCGAAATTTTTATTCCATTTCTGTTGAGCACATTGATATTCAGCAAAGCTTTTAAATGGATATTGTTGTAATACCTGATATTGGTTTGTGTACGAAGCGGTTTGATTACCTGATAGCGCTTTTCCCACATCCTTAGTGTAGCCGCCCTAATGCCGGTAAGCACTTCGAGATCTTTGATGGAATATTGGGCCAGCACTGCCATACAAACGTTTGTTTTGTTGAATATTTATCATACAAATTTAAACAAAAAAAGTTTTCGAATTTCTAAATCATCTCTAATCAGGTATTATTTGGTTAGATTAACCGTATTTTTGCCACATGCTAAAACACCTTCACACTTTTACAGGTCATCAAAATCCAGTATATGCGTTAACTAAATCCGCTAAAGAGGGAATATTTTTTACCGCTGGAAATGATAAAGGTGTAGTGGAATGGTCGTTAAGCAAAATGGCGTTTGTAATGGTTAAAATGCCAGTTCAAAGCTCTGTTTATTACTTGCACAACTTTGAGGACAGGCTATTTGTTGCCGAAAGGAGTGGCGCTTTTTCTGTCTATGATTTTTTGGCACAAGAAATAACTTACCGAATAAATGCCCACCCTAAACCCATATTTGGGATGCAAACCATTGGCTATAAAAATGAATTATTAACCAGCAGTGAAGATGGAAGTGTAGCAATTTGGTCGTTATCTGATTTCAAAGAGTTATATCGACTTGAAATATCGACAGATACAGTGCGGTGCATAGCAGTTTCTCCAAATGAAAAGGAGATTGCTTTTGGCTGCAAAGATGGGAGCATACACGTTTATCATTCGGAAGACTACAGTTTAAAACAAATTTTGAAGGAGCATACCATGGGCATCACTTCCTTGGCTTACCACCCAAATGGCGATTATTTGATATCAGGAAGTAGAGATGCGCAATTGAAAATTTGGAACTTAACGGATTACACAATGACCAATAACATCTCAGCCCACTTATTTGGCATTTACGACATTGTTTTTCACCCTACGCTTCCATTTTTTGCCACTGCTAGTCAGGACAAAAGCATTAAGTTGTGGGATGCCAATAATTTCAAGTTGTATAAAATTGCAAGCATTGATAAAATGGGGATAGGCCATAGCCATTCGGTTAATAAGTTATGTTGGAGCCACGATGGAAGTAAACTGATTTCTACTGGTGATGATAAGAAAGTGATGATTTGGGATCTTGTTATATGATGATCTGTGGTATTTGTCAATGGTCGGTTTAACCGAAGCCTTAAACTAGTGCAGCTTCGTGATCTACAATTCTACCTAAAAAGGGTTGATGTTAATCGCTAGATGGCTTAAACGTACTAGTGTTTTAAGATTCCGAAATAAATTCGGAATGACGAAACAACGAAAGTAGATGCAAACGGTGAAAACTAATAGCGCAACGTTTTAGCTCAGGACAAACCACAAGGCATTGTAAATCTTTAAAGAATAGCGCTTAACTCTACCGAAATGAGCCTTGGAATATATAGCGTTACAACAACCCTCCAAATCCTTTGCCGAAACGGTAAGTTAGGCTAAATTCATAAGTGCTATTACTGAAAACCGGATTTTGCACATTACTGCTGGTTGCAAACTGATATCCAAAGCCAATATTTAGGTTTTTCACAAACAAACTCGCTAACGCAGCCATCTCCCCTTGGGTTCTTATATCAGCGCCCACGCCAAAAGTCTTTTTCAAATAAATCATGGCTGATAAGTTCGCTTGAAAATCGAGATTTTTAGCATAGCTAAGTAAAGTTGCCGGCTTCAAATCAAAATCATTTCCCAAAGCAAAAACGGCGCCCGCAGTAAAATGGTAAAGATTATTTACATCATAGTTTTGAGCTTTGCTACTTAAACCCAATTTGGAAAATGTTAAACGAGGCACAGCAATACCTGCATAAAATTTCTCCGGACGATAATACATCAAACTTGCCGAAAGCATGCCATCGGTTTCTTTTAGGTCATTTGCGAAAGAAGGGTCTGACACGGAAAGTCTAGAAAAGTTGCCGTTATAGTAACTCACACCAGCACCTAAGGAAAGTGCCAGATAGTCTTCAGCGGCTAATCGTATCGATTTACCCACAAAAACAGAGGCCTCTCCTACGTTTTCTACCGCAGCAGTTTCATGTTTTAGGTTAATACCCACACGCAAATCTGACTTGACTAAAGGTAAACTCGCCGCTAAGCGATAACTTGTTGGCGCCCCTTCCAAATCAACCCACTGGTAGCGACCAACCACGTTAACCTGCGGTTGCTGAGTTAAAAAACTTGCCGCTGTATTTATCGGCATCACTACATTATTGTACTGCGTATAGTTAGTTGTTTGCTGTGCTGTAGCATATAAACAACTTAAACTGAATGATATTATTAGGACAAATTTGAGTTTCATCTCGTTGAGTTTAGAAATACTGATGTTTGTATTAAAGCATTGTTGTTTTGAATGGAACATTAAAACTTAAGCACGAAATAGCCTTTTTTCTGTAACCATTGTCCATTTTGCTTATAGGCTAAAGCATAATAATAGGTGCCATTAGGCAACTGATCGCCGTTGTTAGTTTTTCCACTAAACACTACCTTTTCATTATCATAGCCTTTTTGTTCATATACTAAATTTCCGCTTCTCGTTACAATGCGTAGCTCGTTTTCAGGATAAGCATTTATACCTTCAATTAAAAAAACGTCATTTACACCATCGCCATTTGGAGAAAGTGCCGCGGAAATTAAGAGTTGAGCGCTACCTGCCGTATGGATAAGAATATCTCGATCCACATTAGTTGCCGGCAAATAGAATTCGTTACCTGCCTGCAAAGCGGTAATTTTTAACGTACCAAGTGCTTTAACTTGCAATTTATTGTCTGCCGTAACTACGCCAACAATGGGATTATTAGCCACGAAAGTAACGGGCAAACCTGAAGAGCTCACAGCATTTAATGTTACTATGCCTGCATATCTGCTAAAAGGCCCTTGCTGATTAAATGTGATTGTTTGAGGCGCTTTGTTAATGGTAAAACTAATTTCTATGGGAGGTGCTGCTGTATAACTTGCATTACCCGCTTGTGTTGCTCGTATGGTAGCCAAACCAGTATTTATAATGTTTACTGTTGAGCCATTAATGGTAATATTGCTGGTTAAAGCGGTATAGGTTACTGGCAGTCCGGAACTGGCTGTGGCCGTAAGTACAAATGGAGCTTCTCCGTAAACTTTATCGGCAATAGCCGGAAACGTGATACTTTGACGAGGATCATTCCATTTTGCATATAAGGTAGTGCTTCCTAAAACCACATCAGTGGCGAAATTCCAAACCGTGCTAAGTGCGGCATCTTTATACCAACCACCAAAAATAACATCAGTTTTGGTAGGTGGCGTTGGCGCAGCAAAAGTACTATTGTAAGCCACCTGAACAGGCGCTACCGCCGTGCCACCATCAGTATTAAAGCTAACGGTATAAAGTATTGGGTTCCATTTGGCAAACAAAGTTGTGGCGGCGGTTACTACATCAATAGCAAAATTCCAAGGGGTGGTTAAATTGGCATCTTTAAACCAGCCTCCAAAAGTATATCCAGTACGAGTAGGCGCCGTTGGAGATGCAATAGTTTGATTTTGAGCGGCATAAATTTCGCTAACAGAAGTACCTCCGTTGCTATTAAAGCTCACAATTAGTGGCAAAGCACTTTCGTTGTAGATGTTAAAATCATCGAAATAATACTTGTAAGAGAATGGCGTTGTTGTGGCACCATTGGCATTGAAGCTAATTCTGAAATTCTTCAAATCTACGCCCGGACCATAACTTGGTTGGTTATTAATGGCTACCACATTACCAACCCATACCGCGTATCTGTTATTTTCTAAATCTTGGATGGTTCCGTTTGGAGCGCTATATTTTTGAGTATTTCCAGTGTTATTAATGAATACTGAAAGTTCTTTTGCGCCAGAAAACTCTTGCGACGAGCTTTCGATAGATGACCATTGCGTTGCGGTTGCCGTATTTGCAACTGTATTGATGGTGAATACCCCATTTCTGGTGCTGATACCAAAACGCGTATGACATTTTGTGGCATCGGGAAAGGTGGCATCATTTATAAACTCTTTACCAAATAATATCCCGATGTTGCTTGTAGTAAGTGTACCTGTGATATCCTGAAAATCGATAAGCACTTTAAAAACTAAAAATTTTGGGGTGACTGCAAAATCGGCATTACGAACAATATGCGACGAACCTCCATTACCTACTTTTGCGAATAATAACCTACCGTTGCTAATAGACATGCTATTGTTGGTAGGTGTAAAAATGGTAAATGCAGTAAATTGATTGGCACCAGTTGCTGGCGATAAGACGGCATAATCTGCCAAATTATTTGAGCTATTGAAGTTTTGCGAGAAGATTTGAGCGTACCCTTGCGCCAAACAAAGCAACATCAATATCGGAAATATGAGTATTTTTTTCATCTAAAGGCTATTAAGGTTCAACGGTAATATCTATTTGTTTTACGGTTTCTTTTCTACCATATACACTGCTGTTCGCGATTACAAAAGTGGCTTTGTAAGTCCCTGGCTGCGTGTAAACGTAGTTGTACGAAGAAGATTCAGGATCAGCTACAGATTTGACAACAATAGGTTTATCGATACCGAGATTAACGGAATTTTTTCTGAAAATAGGTACTGAAACCGCGTAGCCCTGCTTGGCAATTACATTGTTAAAAACGCCAGTCCATAAAATCCTAGTGGCGTTAACATTGGGTAAACTTGTACCGCTATCGGTGAATTGCGTGGCGTCGTACACCACTTTAAAGCCCATATCGCCAAAAGTGTAGATATCTCCAGATAAACTCTGATCAGAAATTACATTCCCAAATATCTTGAATCCTTCTACGTAAGCCTGTGTTCGTTGAACTCCAGCTGGAGTGTTGAAAAACCAGCAAAAAGTTATTGGCGTACTATCATTTACGAAAAGACTGTTGATGTTGAAGTTACCTGAATTTACACCATCAGCGGTGGAGGTTCCGATGCTAGTTGGAAAGGTGAAATTAGAAGAGATATCTGTCCACGTGGCGCTTTCGATTGCGGCAATGGTACCAGCACCATTGTAATTTGTAGAATATTTGAGCTGCGCCACATTTGAGTTTACTCCCGAATATTTGGCAAATCTGAACGACAGCAACATTTCGGCATCATAAATTCGTTCGTTTGCGGCAAACTGATAGTCATTCAGTTTATTACCTGAATAAAAAGTGATGAAATCTGCGTCGCCATCAAACTTGAAATTAATGGTATCCCCTACCTTATAATTTTGTTTAGTTACGCTTACCGTAACCGATGGCACTTTTACGTCATATTCTTTTTCGCAGCTTAGCAACGAAATCAATGCTATTGAGCCTAATAAAAACTTTATCCTTTTCATTTTAAGCATATCTTACCATCCAACATTTTGTGTTAACAACCTATTTACCGTCATTTCATAAGTAGGAATTGGCCACACTACATCTCTAGGCTTGGCATTACCATAATAAGCCCTAGCTGAAATAATGTAAGATGAGGTACCAATTGGAACTTGATTATTGAGGCTTTGCATCGAACTGGTGAAAATCCCCCAGCGCACCAAATCATTTTTTCGCAAGCCCTCAAAGCAGAGTTCTCTTGCCCTTTCTTCTATAATGGCATCCTTTAAACCGGTGTAATCGGTCACTGTCAACTCTCTATCTGGGCTTCCCACCGGAATTGCTCTTCTGCGCACCACATTTATTTGCTCCAAAGCCAGTACTTTATCGCCGCCAGGCATTTCATTTAACGCCTCCGCATACATTAAAAGCACATCTGAATAGCGCATTAACGGATAATTTTGTGGTGTGGATGCCGAGCTTTTTGGAAGAAGAATTTCACTTTCTCGTCTAAATTTCCCACTATATCTCGCAAAAGTGGTTTGTTGGGCTGTCCAATTGGTTTTTACCCTTGGTGTACCCGTGTAGTAATAAGGCGCAATTGCCCAATCTCTTCTGGTATCACCTGTAGTATATAAATTGTATAAATAAGAGGTTGACCTGATTGCACCAATGCCGTAGCCTACGTTGCTACTATCTAAAGGGTAGGCAATCCCGTTGTTTCGGCCAACCATACCACCTGTAGAGGCGTAGATCCCGGTTCCGTTTCCATAAAAATCAACTTCAAATATGCTCTCCTTTGGATCCATCACGTCGGTAGCGTAGTTCACAAATACTTTTTCGTAAGAAGGATTTAAGGCATGATAATTTGCATCCTTTACTTTCTTAGCCCACTCTGCCGCTTCCGCATACTTACTTGCATCATTCAGCGGCTGCCCCGCCATGTACAAAGAAACCCTGGCTAACATTGCCCAAGCTGCAGATTTAGAAGCTTGTGTTCCTGTATTTACTTCCGACATCGGCTTTAATAAATCAGCAGCGGACTTTAAGTCGTTTAGCACTGCAGCATAAACATCCTTCAGTGCCGTTCTTGGTTTTTGTAAATCTTCCGTTTTAACGGCATCCGAACGAGTAGCTTTGAGCATCAGCGGCACCCCTCCAAACTTATTGGCCAGCATAAAATGGAAGTAGCCCCTTAAAAATAGTGCCTGCCCTTTGATATGATTACGCTCTTTTGCGGTAATAGTAATAGTAGGGTCATCTACGCTTTCCAATAGTAAATTCGCTCTATTGATACCCCTGTAAAAAACCCGATAGTAGCCCAAAATCTTGGAATCAGTAGCGTACACATTATAATCGCCAACGGTATTTAAGTCAGATGAATAGGACTCGTAACCTTCATCGGCCTCCAATCCCATACGGCCTAATAAATTGTTACCAAACAAAGAACCATCGGCTAAGGTAGCATATGCACCACGCAAGGCTGCGTTTAACTGCTCTTCGGTTTTATAATAATCTTCTTCTAAAATGATATATTTTCCTGCATCTATATCAAGCACCTTATTACAGGCAAAGCAAAGTGCAACTGTAACTAATATGAAGTATATTTTTATGTGTTTCATTTATCTTCCTCCTATTAAAATGCAACTTTCAATCCCATGGTTAATATTCTATTTCTGGCATAGGCCGAATAATCAAACCCTGGAGTTAGGATGGAATTTTTGGTAGACACCTCTGGGTCCATTCCCGAATAACTACTCCAAGTGAAAAGATTTTGTGCCGAGGCATATAGTTGTAAACTACTGATCTTTTTAATGAGCTTATTGGGCAAATTGTAGCTCAACTGCACTGTTTTAAGTCGTAGAAATGAACCGTCTTCCAGTGTGCGAGTAGAGTAAACTCCCCTAGGCCCAGCACCGCCAATTCGGTAATAGGTATTGTTTTGATTTTCAGGCGTCCATCTATCATTATAAGAAGCAAACTGATTTAAATTAGGGCGATCAGCTGGATTCCCCTCCAACATTAACCTGTTGGCATTCATAATGTTATTTCCATAACTCCATTGCAAAAACACGCTTAAACTGAAATTTTTATAGGTGAAATTGTTGTTGAAACCGCCGGTATGGATAGGTAAAGCCCTACCAATTACCACCATATCCAAATCGTTTACTTCGCCATCACCGTTCTGATCCACATATTTGATATCGCCGGGCTGTATAGTGTTGCGAGCATTACCGTTTGTGGCAATATTTCCTTTAAGCAGGTAAGTTCCATCGGCACGTTTAATGAAATCATCGTACTGGTAATTTCCATCCCAAACCATACCGTAAAACGAGGCTACTGGCTGTCCAACTTTAGCAATGTACAGACTGGTACCATTGTAATCGCCTGTAAAAGTAACCGCTGATAATAAGCTCGATTGCCCATCCGTTAGCTCAAGCACTTTATTTCTGTTGAACGAGATGTTGAAATCGGTAGTCCACGAAAACTTTTTATTTCTAACGTTTACAGTGGTTAAAGTAAACTCCAATCCCCTATTTTGTATTTTACCGATGTTCTTGTAAAGTGTGTTGTAGCCATTATGCGTACCAATATTGGCATTCAGCAACAAATCATCCGTTACTTTGTGGTAGGCATCTACTGTTAAGTTGATCCTATCTTTAAATAAACCTAACTCTAAACCGGCATCAAACTGTGAGGTTTTTTCCCAAGTGATATCGGCATTACCTAAATTATCTGGCAAAATTGCATACAAGGGAGCACCGCCGTTGGTGGCGTAGTAGTCTAAAATATCCAAGCTTTGGAGCCTCGAAAAATCGTTGATTCGGTTATTTCCTGTAACGCCATAGCTTAATCTTAATTTGGTGTTGCTGATGAATTTCAAGTTTTTCATGAACTTTTCCTTATTCAAGTTCCAAGCAAATGCACCGGAAGGAAAGTAAGCCCAGCGGTTGTTTTCACTGAATTTTGAAGAACCATCAGCCCGGAAAGATACCGTAAAAAGATACTTAGATTTGTAGTTGTAATTTGCTCTGCCTAAAAATGAAAGCAGCGTATTTGCCCTTGCGGATGAACTTACTGTTTTCGGAATTCCGTACTGCAAAGCCCTAAGTCCCAATTCTTCTCGTGGTACATTTGTTGAGAAGAAACCATTTTCGTCAAAATTGTTGCCCTGCACAGTAGCACCAACTAGGATATCAAATTGGTGATCTCTGTTGATTTTCTTTTTGTAGGTCAGCGTGTTTTCGTTTACCCAATCGTTTAAGGTTTGATTGTAAATTGAACCATTTACTCCATTTAAATTATTGGCAGTTAATACGCCTCTGTATGTTTTTGAGTTGTTAAAGTTTTCGTTGCGTGTTAAGCGGGAGTTGAAACCACCCCTAATATTTAACCTAAAATCCTTCAAAAAATCATAGGTAATGCCGCCATTAAAATTGAGTGTAGTTCTAGTTTGCTGGCGGATTTCATTTTTAGTAGATACAATTGGGTTGATTACCAGGATAGATTCGTTTGAAATATCTTCATCAAAAAGATCTTCAAATAAATCAACCCCGCCGGTATTTAATGGGCGATAGCCCCATACACGGTACATTAAATAGGTTGCGTAAGCATTAGCACTATTGGCCTGACTTGCCACTGTTTGCCCATAATTTTTATCACGGGCGTAGCTGGCATTGAGTGAAAATTTAAGATTTTTATTGATAGCCTGATCTAAAACTACCCTAAATTGTTGGCGACTTAAACCAGAATTGATGATTACCCCGTTTTGATCGACAAAATTACCTGAAACCGCATATTTGGTTTGGGCAGTGCCACCTCTTAACGAAAGACTGTGGTTTTGAACCCATCCATTGGTGAATAAATTATCCTGCCAGTCAATAGGATCGGCATTCTTGTAATCTTCCAAAGTAAGGTTTGGCCTAGTAAGATAAGTATCGCTCATTTCCGTAAAATCCCTTTCTAATTGATATTTCACGAACTCATAAGGATTCATCAAATCCATTTTTTTAGTAGCCTGATGCAGACCTACAAAACCATTATACGAAACCTGCGGCTTTCCTATTTTTCCTTTCTTGGTTTCCAAAATGATTACGCCATTGGCACCACGAGTACCGTAAATAGCCGTTGCAGAGGCATCTTTCAGCACACTGATAGATTCAATTTCATCTGGATTAATGGAATTGGCGTTGAAATCTTCAATAGGAAAACCATCAACAACATAAAGTGGCGCATTACTTTGAGTGATAGAATTGCCACCTCTGATGGTGATGTTAATCTCATCGCCAGGTTGCCCCGAATTAGAAGTAACTTGCACCCCAGCTACCCTACCTGCTAACGCCTCCTCAAAGGAAGTAACGGGAGCTTTGGTAATTTCTTCAACTTTCACCTGCCCTACTGAACCGGTAAGGTCTTGTTTGTTAACTTGACCATATCCTATAATCACTACCTCGTTAAGCGATGTTGGATCAGTTTTAAGTTTAATGGCAGCCTTACCTAAGTTTTTTACTAAGATTTGTCGTTGCTGATAGCCTACGAGTGTGAAAATAAGTGTTTCAGTATCTTTTGCTCTGATGGAAAACTTACCATCTTTATCGCTAGCTACACCTCGCTTATTATCTTCTTTTACGCGTATATACACGCCTACCAATGTTTCACCCTCTTCATCGGTAACGGTGCCGTTAATTAATGTTAGGCCTTGTTGTGCATGCAATTTGTCAATAGCAAATCCGCATAACAGCAACAAAAGCACAATGGATCGTAACAAATTTCGCATTATTGCTTTAGTTTTAGGTTCATACGTGTATATTGTGAGGCTTAACAATGGGCAAAAAAATATGCCTCAAAGCCTAACTTTGGTTGTGTTTTTTATTAATTAAATTGAGATAGCGCTTAAGCTTGCTGTTTTAAATTTTTAGCGCAACGAAAGAAATTCTGATCCTATTCATCATCAATATTGGTTGTTGTACATTAAAGATTTGGAATCTTTAAGTTTGGTTTTTATTTGGTTATTTACTTCAAGTAAAGTTAATGGGTAAAGCAACTTGATAAATTGTGATTATTAGCTAATTATTATAGCATCTTATCATATCACTTATTTACTTACATTGAGCTTTAGTTGGTTTGTATTTGGTATTACAACAATAAAACAAAAGTTTGTAAATTACAATCTCACTGTGTAACAAAACCAGCTTGATAACATATTCGATTAATGGCAAATGTTACCACGACAAGTCTTTTCTATCATAAAACATGTAGGTACCATACTCTGTGCCCACTACTAAATTTAAACTTTTGCCATCTCCGCCAATGTAGGCAGCTGCAGGTGCGCATTCGTGTGCGCCGAGCAAGATATCTTTCCCCTTAAACTTCATCATTTTAGGGAACTCGAATATTGGATTTTCATCAGAACCTGCATTTTTAAGGAAGAGCACCGCAGCACCTTCATTTTTCTTTTTACGATTGTAGGGCAATCCATTGATGGGATTAGGAATTGATGCGCCCCGACCAGTGCCAATCAGCAGGTCTTTCACGCCATCACCATCCCAATCTACAATTTGCGTTTTTGCCCTACCATACTGTCCCCCTTTTCGCCTGTGCCCATTAATGTAGCTACCATCAGTAAGTTTTAACTTGCCAGCATCACTCACATTGTAGGCATCAATCTTGTAATACAAATGAAATTGATTATCACGATCCAATATTACATAAGCATCTTTACCTGCCATATTAGCCACACCCGGAACCGAGCGCCAACCCCCGTGTAAGTTGAGGCCTTTCACAAAAAGTGGCTTTTCAACAGCTAATTTTGGATTGCCTTTTGTACCAACGTTGATGAACACCATGAACTTCCCCCTACTATCTCCAGTTAAAATATCGGGTAAGCCATCGCCGTTCCAGTCGTACACCACAGGACAAACATAACCCCAGCGAGCCTCGTGAGGACCTTGGATATCCTCTCGATAACCCGGTTGAATCTGAATTTCTTCGCCACCGGCTTTAAGTGCAACAGCATCTTGATAAGCAGGATTTTGATTAGTGCCTGCGTTTTTAAAGAAAAGTATTTTACCGGCAGAATTACCCGAAATTAAATCGATTAATCCATCTCCATCCCAATCAGCTAAACTAGGGACCACCAGTGAGCCACCATGAAGCAATGGACTTTGTTGCTTGACTGCCAAAGGGTTGCCAAAAACCAAATTTCCTTTTGCATCAAGCTTGTTGGCACTTGGATAATATACTATACTACCTTCTCCCGAAACAAAAATGCCTTCGGTTTTACCAGGTATTTTGAAATGGGCCAAATAACTTCCTACCGATGGGCTTCGCTGCAAAATAGCATATTGATCTACTACATACGAGTGAAGATCTAAACCATTATGGTGAATTTGATAGGCATGCATATTTCCCAACCGAGTGCCGCTGAGTACATATTGCTTGCCATCTATTGTATAATCCGTATAGCCACTGATGCCGAAGTACGTTTGATCGAGTTCAGTTAAGGGTTTTGCATCCAGTGCTTTTATTTTTGTGATATCATCAACAAAAGCACCATAGATACCAACCTCCGCAAGCTCATTTGGCCAAAACCCTTCTGGCGTGTAATAAACACTGTCGACAGCCATTTTCACATTATCTTTTAAAGCTTTGGCAACAGTAAAGAGAAACAAATATTTGTTTTGAAATGCTACTACACCAAAAGAGGTAAAACCTGTAGGCAAGCCATTGACATTAATGGTTTGCAGATTTTCAAAAGCATTGTTCTTTTTGTTTAGAACGGCCATTTTAAGCAGCTTACCGCCAAAACGCCAAAATCCATAAATGTCTTGGTTAGTGGTTTGAATTATTGAAGCTTTGTTTTCACCCGTATCTTCAAAGGGCAATTTCAACTGAATGCCTTGCGAAAAAACAGGCTCACCAGCAGCCGTTAACTCCTTGAAATAGTACAAGAATGTACCGGGCTGCCTGATATCAGCCTGCATGAACAAATCAGGATAATCGTCATCATTTACTTTAGCCGTACCCATAACAGCCCCTGTTAATGATGGCAACGCTAGGTTTCCAATGCCATTTGGCGCTCCGTTTTTGATAGGCTCACCGCTTTTTAAAAATGAAGTTTGCGCATTAACGGCAAACACTTCAGCATAAATTAGTGCTGTTAAAAAAACAATTTTTCTCATTTGATGAACTTATGCACTAATACCGTTTGCCCTTCTACCCATAAACTACCCAAATATAATCCTCTAGAGAGCACCAGTGGAATTGTGAACTGATTGTTACCAGGTTGAAGCGTAAGTTTTTGTTTGAATATTTTTCTGCCACCTATATCATGTACTTCTAAAATTGCTGCTCCCTGCAGCGCTTTGGTAAAAACATTTAATACCTCTGCTTCCTTTGACGTACTTAAATTAAATTCAGGCTGTAGCAAACCAGCTGAAACTGCAACAATATCAGAATTGGTAGCATTTCCATTAAAATCAACCTGCTTTAAACGATAGTAATTTACTCCGTTCAAGGGCTGTTCATCAATTAAACTGTAGCTACTTTTGGTTTCAGCGTTCCCATTTCCTTTTACCAGGCCTATTTGATGAAAAGCAACGGCATCTGAACTTCGCGTTACCTCAAAATGCGAATTATTTGTTTCAGAAGCGGTTGTCCAACGCAAACGCACCCTCGTTTTATCCAGTTGAGCGGCAAATTTTAAGTCTTTCACCGGAAGCGACTGAACTTCATCGGTTACTGTTCCAGTAATGATTAGTACAGCCCTTCCAGCAACATTATCTTCGCCTTTGCCAAAACCAAAACCTCTTTCACTGGTGGTAGCGGTTAAATCGGCACCCCAGGCGTATAATCTAAAATATACCGTTGCATTGGCACTTAAGCTTTTCAAATTTGCAATGTGTTTTAAGCTCACTTCTGGCTGGTCTTCGCCCTGCGTATGAGTTAAGCCAATGCTTGCATTTCCTGAGGCAACCTCATAGTAGTTTACATTATCTAAGCTGTAATACCATTTATAATTTTTAACGGAGCCAGCGTTTGATGTTCTTAACCTTGCTTTAATAGCACTTAAATTCACATTTTTTGAAGTATTTAGGGTGAGTGCCACTTGGAAATAGCTTCCAGAATTTTGCGCCGTAGTAAAATTTGCTCCAGCAGCAAAGGTACCTACGTAAGATAACGTTGAATTGTTTGCATACACAACACCCAGACCTCTACTCAAGGTAGCCTGTTGTACATTGGCGTTCAGTGCATTGGCGTTTATAGGCGAGTCATTCCCTGCCAAGTTGTAATTCCATTTGGCCAGTTCCACACCGTTATCAACCACATTACCGCTTAATGCTAAACTAGGCGTGGTATCTCCAGCCGGATACCTGCCTATCCCAAAACCCCCAGAACTGGTAGTTGCGCCCCAAGCATACAGTCGGAAAGTTACTGTTTTAGTTTCATCAATATTTTGCAGTGCTGGAATGGAAGATAAATCCACCGTGGGCTGAATGTCTCCTTCAGCATCTCCAACCATTATGTTAGCACTCTTTTGAATTTCGGTGAAGTTAAGTCCATCTAAACTATAGTACCAACTGATCATGGCTGGACCAGCACTATTTTTTCTGAGTTTAGCATTCAATGCACTTAGTGATAGTACAATATCGGTCTTCGGTTTTACCGAAAAAGTGTAATAGTTATCATTTGCTATTGCGGCAGATTTTGAATTAGCGCTTGACCCAATGCTACCATAATTACTTACTACGGAATAATAACCTCTAGATAAGCTGAGCGCCGTAAAGCCTGCGCCTCTGTTTAAGGTAGAAATTTCTAATTTGTTGTGATTAATATCGGCGTTAACTCCCCCAGCAACCACGCCGCTAACATTACTAAACTGCCAGGAAACCAAATTTGGCGCCACAGTTGGTACTGCAGTTACTTGACCGCCAACAATCAGGCTTGGCGTATCATCAGGGGAAGCATATCTGCCAATAGCAAAACCACCCGACGAGCTGCTTGCACCCCAAAAAACTAATCTAAAAGTAGCTTTTTGAGGAAACGGAAGATTTTGTAGCGGTACCAATCCGCCAACATGGATGGTCGATTGTAACACACCATCCGTATTACTGTCAGAAAAAGGAATGTTGTAATCTCCAATTTCCGAAAAATTAGTACCATCTGTACTGTATGCCCATTTGTAATAAACTGCTCCTGCCGAGTTCCGCCGTAGTTTCACATCAATACTTTGTATAGAGGCCATAAAACCAGATTTGGGCGCTACATCGAACTGTAGAAACTGGCCGTTTGACATCGCGGTAGCAAAAGAATTTGCGGGAGATGGAGCCGTGGAATTAAACGAACGCTGTAAACTTGCTGTATTTGCCAAGCCTGTTCCCCTGCTCAATGTAGAAACGCTAAGGTTGGTATGTGTAAATGTTGAATTTTGGCTACTTTCGATACCGCTCGCATCGGGGTTGCTAAATTTCCAAGATAACATTGCCGGCGATTGCGTTATCGGCAGCAAATCGGCTGGCGAATCACTTAGTTGTTTGCTTCTAAAATTTGTAATGCGATGAAATGTAATCAGGTTTGCGTTGTGGTAGCGTTCACCATACCAAGATGTACGACTGACCGCTACAATGTCATTACCATCAAACTGCCAATCGGCATATTGAAAACCGAAGACATCCCAAGTTTTTGCCGGATAACCTTCATTCCATTTGATGATGTTGTATTGATGCTCCCAATTAACCAAATCTGTAGAAGAATATAATGCAAGCACATTACGTTGATGAGATGGTAAATTGTAAGTTTCCCAAGTGGAGGTAAAAACGCTGATTTTACTTACAATAGTCCAGTATTTTCCTGAGGTGGCATCGTATCTGATGGTAAATTTCGACTCAGCTCCTGGAAAATGAGCGTATTCTGAGGCGCTGTTGTTGAAAGCAACCGTAGTTCCATCACTACTTACCGAAATTTTTGCGGCAACTTCATAACGCTGCAATCCTGCGGCACCGCCAGTGGTTATTGGCATTGCTCCTCCTACTTCCTGCCAAGTTTCCAAGCGCATAAAATCGATGATATCACCGCTGGGTGTCACTACAATATTCCCCTCAAACCAGTTAGGACGTTTGGCATTCAACCAATTTTCGTTAAAGCGTAAGGTATTAGATTTAGTCCAACTGGACGCATCGAGTAAATCAGCATTTACAGGAGCCGAAAGTACAAAAGCATGAAAGTCCCTTTCGTTAGCCGGATCAGGACTTTCTTCATAAGCCCTCCAAATCCTACCGTTATGCACTACTACAGGCACCGGACCAGTGTGATATCTCCCAGCAAACAACAAACCCGAAGAAGCATCAACAGCTGAAGTCCAACTGTAACCGCCATCCGTAGATTTGTAGATAACGATATCTCCAAAAGATTTTGAGGTACCCATTAAATAGAGTGCACCGTTATGCACAAACAAGCCCGCCCAGTGGCAATTAGCTACCTGCGTAGTAAAACTCCATGTAGCACCTTGGTCTGTTGAGCGATAAATTGAAGCTACTGTACCACTATAATCATGGGAAACTACGTAGGATCCATCGGGTAAAATTGCGATGCTAGGGGATGCATAACTACGGGTTAGGGGTGTTGCACTTTGGGCAATTACTGTACCCGGAAAACTGGTTTGCGCCAATGATTTTTGGGCAATATTTGATAAAAACAGAAAAAAGCAAATGACAAAGCATTTGATTACGCTAACGTTGTTCATGCAGTAAGACCTAATATTTGGAAAGTATTCATCCAAAATTAAGTCAGTCACTATCAGCTATCGTACAACTTGTTAGCCAATTGTTATAGCATATTAGCGTTTGGCCCAATTTATTGCCACGCAAAATTTAGTTACCTTTAACCTCATGAATCCCGAACTACTAAAAGAACTCGTAACAATGAAAATGCCTTTTGGCAAATATCAGGGCAAGTTGCTATGCGATTTGCCAGAACATTACTTGGTTTG
The DNA here is from genome assembly GCF_003313335.1 of Pedobacter zeaxanthinifaciens. GTDB lineage: Bacteria > Bacteroidota > Bacteroidia > Sphingobacteriales > Sphingobacteriaceae > Pedobacter > Pedobacter zeaxanthinifaciens. The sequence continues at coordinate 453,426 of NZ_QMHP01000002.1, read as the reverse complement.
GTATCACAGCAAAGGATTTCCGGCAGGTAAATTAGGGATGTTGCTCCACACGCTTTACGAAATTAAACTAAACGGGTTGGAGTATTTATTGCAACCGCTCAAACAAGGAAGATGAGGTTGTTGCCAGGTTGGGCTTGTCGAAACCTATTAGATATTTCGACAAGCTCAAAATGACTATTGTGGATTAAAACTTTAAATTTAAGCTCAATAAAAAGTTACGTGTTGCCTGCGGGTAGTAATAGTTATAGCGATCGATTACGCCACCATTCATATCAGGAAAAGTATAACCGTTACTCTCATACTTTACGTTAAACACGTTGTTAATGAAGAAATTCAAACCTACGTTTTTAATACCTAGCAAAGGCGTATTGTAGGTGAATCGTAAATCGTTAACAAAAAAAGCATCCAACGACCTGCTATCGGTGTTTGTATTATCCAAAAACTGCTTGCCCACATATTTGCTGATCAAGCCAAATCCAATACCATGAATGGTATAATTTAAATCACTTGATAAAATGATATTTGGCGAATAAGCGATGTTGGTATTGTTGTAATCAAAAGTTTTAGCAGGGAAACCAGACACATTATCATACACATATTCCGTGAATTTTTTAATCTTACTTTCGCTCAACGTAGCTGTAGCTCCCCAAGCGAAATTTTTCAAAATCTGCCAACGAGCATCCAACTCCACGCCTAATCTATAACTGTTAGGCACATTCTGACGTGTAAAACCACCAACATCATTAATTTGTCCGGTATTAATTAACTGGTTTTTATATAGCATAGCGAAACCGTTAGCACCTACGTTGAAATTAGATTGTTGAGAGCGATAGCCGAACTCAATATCTGTTAACGTTTCATGTTTCGGACGAGTGTTCACGTTTGAATCCGTAAAATCTCTACGATTTGGCTCTTTGTTTCCAACAGCAACCGAAGCATACACATTGCTCCTATCCGTAAGGTTATAAGTTACGCCAAACTTTGGGTTAAAAAATTCTAGCCTAGCACTTTGCTGCCCCGGATTACCGTTGGCATCAAGCCCATAATAGGAATAAAAAACATTGCGATACTGCAAGTCAGCAAAAATGTTCAGCTGATCTAACTGATAGCTGGCACGTCCAAAAATATTGAAGTCACTTTTAAATGCATCATTGTCGTTGTACCTGTGGCGCATAGAAGCCGCTCCATTGTAGTTAGCATACTGCGCCCAAATTACCTCATCAAAATGTTCGCCTTCGTACCTATTGTATGCACCACCTAAAGTAAAATTCAAATTGCTTTGAGGCGTGTAAGCTAATGAGTAGGTACCGCCGTAAAAATCGTTATCCAACCATAACCTGCGCACTAAATCTGTTTTAGTAATGGTGGTAGATCCAACTACAACATTGCCCAAACCATAATCCGCCAAGGTTCTATTAGCCTTAAACTCTTCATAATAACCTCTGCCATAGGTGTAATGAAGCGCTGCATTAGCCACCAATTGTCTACCTAAATTACGGGTGTAAAATAATTGATAATGGTCCTGCTGATAGTTATCTGTTTGGTTATCGTAAGTAAACTCGTTAAATGTTCTATCAGTCAACAGCTTTTCTTCCGGAACGCCATTCCAAGCTTGGTAAGTTTTTTCGGTGCCACTAAATACATTGGCACGCAAAATATCATTCTTACCATAATACGCTCCAGTCACAAAAAATGATTTTAAGTTAGACGAAGCCCTATCCATGTAACCATCAGATTTAATTCTTGACAAACGAGCGTCGAAACTAAACTTGTTGTTAATCAAACCTGTACCGGCGCTAACGGTGTTTCTCCAAGTATCGTAAGAACCATAAGTGTTGTTAAGTTCCGCATAAGCAGAGTCTCTTCTTGTGGTAGTTTGAATATTCAAGCTAGCTCCAAAAGCACCTGCTCCGTTGGTTGATGTACCCACACCACGCTGAATTTGGATGTTATCAACTGATGAAGCCAAATCAGGTAAATTGATGAAAAAACTACCTTGGCTCTCAGCATCGTTCAACGGAATTCCATTTAGCGTAACGTTAATTCTTGTAGCGTCACTGCCTCTAATCCTAATTCCGGTGTAACCAACGCCAGCTCCGGCATCGGAGGTTACTACTACCGAAGGCGTTTGATTGAGCAGGTAAGGCAAATCCTGTCCTTGGTTAACCTTATCCAAATCGGCCTTCGTTAAATTTTTAAAGGTAAATGCATCCTTTTTTCCCGCTCTGGTAGCACTTACTACCACTTCATCGGCCACAAAAGATAGTTGCTGTAAACTAAAATTTAGTGTTTGATTAGCATTGAGGTCAATGGATTTTTCCTGCGAACCAAAGCCTACATAACTCACCACGACGGTGTAATTTCCAGCTGGCAAATTCGCAAACTCATAGGCTCCATTAGCATTAGTAGCCGTGGTATAATTTTTACCCTTCACCCTCACATTTGCACCAGAAAGTGCGTTTGTACCATTTCCAGAAACTGTTCCTGAAATTTTAAACTGAGCTAATGCCCAAAATGGACACAGCAATGCAGCCAATACTGCAAACTTTAATGTTTTCAACTTTTTGTTGTTTTTTAGTTAAACCCATCGGTAAGTAGGGGTTACTCCCGACTTTAGTTAAACTTCATAAACCATCCCTACGCCAGCATTACCTGGATCAGGTGCATTTAGGGCTTAAGTGATTAGGAATTGGGAATTAGGTTTTAAAACCTCATCTTGTACCTATTAACTTTCACCTTAAAATGGGTATGATCTCAGCCTTTATTTGTGTTTCATGCAAAACAAGGCACCCCTTATTGATGCTGCAAAGTTATTATTCTTTTTATAAATGCAAAATTTCAGTTCAAAAACCAACAGCAAAACCCCACTTAGGTTAGACAAATAGGCCTTAACAACATCAACGATTTAAAAGTATAACCGCAAAGTACACAAAGCACGCAAAGCAAAACTAACTTACTAAAACGCCTTTGCGTCCTCCAAGAAACTCCTTTTCCTTTGCGTTAAAATAACCACAAAGCAAAATGACCAACACGATATAAAGAATAATCAGTTTAACTTTTTTCGGCCTTTGTCATTCCGACGCTAGGAGGAATCTATCTTCTAAATTAAAACGCCTTTGAGTCCTTCGCGTTAAAAAATAACCGCAAAGTACACGGAGAACGCAAAGAAAAACTAACTTTTCTATTAAGAAACTGTTTAAATTTCAGTCTAACTTTTTCGAACTTTGTCATTCCGACGCTAGGAGGAATCTATTTTCTAGATTAAACACTTTGGCGTTCTTAGAGAAACTCCTTTTACTTTGCGTTAAAAAATGACCGCAAAGTACACGGAGAACGTAAAGCAAATTCTTTTTCGCAAAATCCTAAAACAAGGATTTTAAAAACCAAAAATCCTCCTATCTTTAAGTAAAAAAAACACCAAATCATGAACCTTGATTATCTCGAAAGCACCAAAAAGCAATTTCAATATTATAAAATGCTTGGCGACAAAACCTTTGCACAGCTCAATGAAGAAGCATTTTTTTGGCAATTTAATGAGGATAGCAACAGCATTGCGATTATCGTTAACCACCTTTCGGGCAATATGCTATCGCGATTTACAGATTTCCTTACCTCCGATGGCGAAAAAGAATGGCGTAACCGAGATGCAGAATTTGAGGTAAAAGCAACTACCAAACAAGAAGTACTAGAACAATGGGAGAAAGGTTGGGATTGCTTTCTAGAAGCTATCAACGCCTTAACCGATGATGATTTGGGAAAAATAGTGTACATCAGAAACCAAGGCCATACGGTAATTGAGGCTTTAAACCGTCAGTTAGCGCACTACCCCTACCACATTGGACAAATTGTAATGCTAGGAAAAATGCTTGCACAACAGCAATGGCAATCTCTATCTATACCTAAAGGAAAATCACAAAGTTTTAACGACGCAAAATTTGCGCAAACGCAACAGAAAGCACATTTCACCGATGAATTTCTAAATCAAAATCCTAATGAACAACGAAATTGAAGCCTACAACAATAAACAGGAAGTAAACGACAAGGCAATTTGTGATGCATTAGCAACGACGATTGATGCCAATTTGAGCAACGCAGAGAGTAAAATTTGGCATGCACATCCAGTTTGGTTTTTGAATGGCAACCCAATTGTTGGCTATAGCAAACTAAAGGATAGCGTTCGCCTGTTGTTTTGGAGCGGGCAATCTTTTGATGAGCCTGCCCTTAAAAACGAAGGATCTTTTAAAGCCGCTGAAATTAGGTATACCAGCGCAACCCAAATAAATATACCCGATTTAAAGCGATGGCTAGAAAAAGCGGTTGCCATACAATGGGATTATAAGAACTTGGTTAAACGCAAAGGGCAGCTGGAACGCTTAAAATAATTTAAGGTTTAGCTGCAATAGGCGTAATTTTAGTTAAGGAAAAGAGGTATTTACCTAAATCATAGCCTTTAAAATCTGCTACGCTAATTAACTTCACGTCTTTTCTGCTGCCTTGCTTGTACAACATGCCTTCCAAATTGTATTTACCATCAATTTTCACTTGAGCTAACTGCTCTGGAGAAAGCACACCATCAATTTTCACTTGTATGTAATTTAGTATCGAGCCGCTAGGTCGCGTGTTGTCGTTGTAACCAGTAAAAGTGCCTATTTTAAATGCAGTGCCATTTAGTGTGGTATCTCTCAATTCTCTCAACTGTAGTGGCATATCTTTCAAAAAATCTTCTTCGTTGCTCCAACGTTTAACTTCATGCTGAAATTTATCGGTGATTTCTTCATTGGTATTGTCGCCGTTAGTCCATTCAGGGTGTTGTGCTACAAACTCAGAAACATTTCTTTCGATGAAGATATTGGAAGCAACCGGAGCCTCTTTGGTTTCATTATTAGAACAAGAAAAAAGTACTGCAGCAGCAAAAAGCAAGAAAATTCTTTTCATATCTGGTAATTTATTTAAAAGTTAAAGAAAAGAAGTTTTGTTCTAAAATTAATGTTTTAGATGTAAAAGCCTTGATACAGGTGTAGTTTACTTTACAATGTAGCCACCCTCTCTGGCTTCGCCATCTCTCCCTGAGAGGGAGAGAATAGCACAGTTTTATAATGACACTTTTATATTCTCAGTAATGCAAACCAGTGATGATTTCAGCTCAACTAAAATATAAAACATTTAAACGGCAAACTAGGCAATACGCTACTCTCTCCCTCCCAGGGAGAGATGCCCAAAGGGCAGAGAGGGTTTATTGACTTAACAAGAAACAGTCCTTCAGTTATAGCCTTTAGTACCTAATTACAAAGCCGCTAAACTATCCTGAATTATAGCAATCTTCGATTCCGCATCTGCTTTTTTATTACGTTCATTAGCAATAATCTCGGGCTTTGCGTTCTGTACAAAACGCTCATTAGCCAACTTCGCATCTACCGATTTCAAGAAGCCTTGCAAATATTCTAGTTCTTTCGTTAAACGTTCGCGTTCAGCATCCACATCCACATTTTGGCTCAAAGGAATAAAAAACTCGTCCTTACCTACCATAAATGCAGCAGCACCAACCAATTTATCGCTAACAAAATCAGCTTTGCTTACATTAGCCAACTTGTATACATTAGCCAACCAATTGGTGTAATTGGTTTCTGAATTTACTTTTATGCTCAATTCCAAACTCTCTTTTGGAGAAATTTGCCTGCTGTTTCTCACATTCCTGATTTCCGAAATCAAACCTTTAACCAACTCCGCCTCCTTTAACAACGTTTCATTAATTGCACCAATCACTGGGTAGTCAGCAACAATACAGCAATCCATAGCGGTACGTTCGCCAAAAATCTCATCATGGTAAAGTTCTTCAGTAATGAAAGGCATAAATGGGTGCAACAACTTCAAAATTTGCTCGAAGAAATTCACCGTAGCAGCTTTAGTTGCAGCGTCAATTGGTTGCTGATATGCAGGTTTTACCATTTCTAAGTACCAAGCACAGAAATCATCCCATACCAATTTATAAGTTGCCATTAGTGCCTCTGACAAACGATACTGTTTGAAATTGTGCTCTATCTCAGTAAGTGCTTCATTAAAACGGCTTTCGAACCAAGCAATAGCCTGCTCATTAGGGTTAGCCAAACTTGTATCGGCCTCCCAACCTTTCACCAAACGGAAAGCATTCCAAATTTTAGACGCAAAATTTCTACCCTGCTCACAGTAAGCTTCATCAAACATTAAATCGTTACCTGCAGGCGACGACATTAACATACCAACCCTAACGCCATCAGCACCGTACTGCTCGATTAAACCAATTGGATCAGGCGAGTTGCCTAATGATTTTGACATTTTACGACCCAACTTATCACGAACGATACCAGTTAAGTATACGTTAGTGAATGGTTTTTTGCCAGTAAACTCACGACCAGCCATAATCATACGAGCTACCCAGAAAAACAAAATTTCAGGAGCCGTAACCAAATCATTGGTTGGATAGTAGTAATTAAAATCTTTATTATCAGGATTTTTAAAGCCATCAAAAACTGAAATTGGCCACAACCACGAGGAGAACCAAGTGTCCATCACGTCTTCATCTTGTTTGATAAAAGGCGCCAGCTGTGCTAAAAATCCAGCCTTATCTGTATTGGCGTCTTCCAAATGTTTCTTCTTCCAAAACTCTTCCAAAGCTTCTTCCTTGGTTTTGGCCACTACCCAATCGCCCTTATCATCGTACCAAGCAGGAATTTGTTGTCCCCACCACAACTGACGAGAAATATTCCAGTCGCGTACATTTTCCATCCAATGGCGGTAAGTATTTTCAAACTTATTTGGAATCAAATTCACCTCACCGTTCAGCACATCATCCAAAGCAGGCTGAGCCATCTCTTTCATTTTCACAAACCACTGCATCGAAAGTTTTGGTTCAATAGGCACATCTGTACGTTCCGAAAATCCAACCTGCGATTTATAGTCCTCTACCTTCTCCAAATGACCAGCTTCCTCCAACATTTTAGCAATTTTCTTACGAGCTACAAACCTGTCCTCTCCTACTAAAATCACTGCCAATTCGTTCAAGGTACCATCATCATTCAAAATATCGGTAGCAGGCAATTTATGCTTTACACCAAGTTCATAATCGTTTAAATCATGAGCAGGTGTCACTTTCAAACAACCTGTACCAAACTCCATATCCACGTACTCATCCTCAATTACCGGAATTTCGTGGTTTACCAGCGGCACATACACTTTTTTTCCTTTCAAATGAGCAAAACGTTCATCATTAGGGTTGATACAAATCGCTGCATCGGCCATAATCGTTTCAGGACGTGTAGTTGCTACTACAAGGTGGTCAGACTTTCCTGCTTCTGCATTAACGATTTTATACTTAATGTAATATAACTTTTGGTTTACTTCCTTACGGATTACCTCTTCATCGGAAACCGCAGTTTTACCAGCTGGATCCCAGTTTACCATCCTAATGCCACGATAAATCCATCCTTTTTTATATAAATGGATAAAGCTATCAATCACCGCTTCCGACAAATCTTCCTCCATGGTGAAACGGGTACGATCCCAGTCGCAACTTGCACCAAGTTTTTTCAACTGCTCTAAAATGATACCGCCATACTTTTCTTTCCACTCCCAAGCATACTTTAAAAACTCCTCACGGCCGATATCCTTTTTGTTGATGCCCTTTTCTTTCAACATGGCTACCACTTTTGCTTCGGTAGCAATAGAAGCATGGTCAGTACCGGGCACCCAACACGCATTTTTACCCTGCATACGAGCTTTACGGATCAATACATCCTGAATGGTATTGTTAAGCATGTGTCCCATGTGCAGCACACCAGTTACATTAGGTGGCGGAATCACGATGGTGTAAGGTTCACGCTCATCGGGCTCTGAGTGAAAAAATCGCTTTTCCATCCAGTAGCTATACCATTTGTTTTCTGTTTCCTGCGGATTGTATTTCGTTGATAAACTCATCAGTGTCGGTAAAAAAATTATTTTGCAAAAATAGAAATTTGCTTGGTTGATTAGCTGGTTTTTTGATTTTTAGTTTGTTGGTTTATTAGTTCAGTACCTCATCAGTTAATTAGTTTATTCATCATTGAAGATTATTTATTGTTCCTTTGCCAACGACTATTAGCTTTGGGTATATTCAGGCCTTCATATAGACATACATCTTTTCAGATGTACATTTGCCACTGAATAGGTCTTGCCAAAGTATAAATTGTTATGAAAATGACGAATCAAACTAACATAAAAAATCTAATTACAATTTTACTGATAACCTTAGCTACCACGGCTGCTGCACAGATTAAGCAACGGAATGCTTCAGACTTTTTACCGAAAGGGTTTGTCGTGGTTAACACCATAAAAGGCGATTTAAATAAAGATGGGGCTGAAGATTGCGTATTCATCATAAAAAGCACTGACAAAAACCAAATTATCACTAATGAAAGTGGGGAAAGGCTAGACCGCAACAGACGAGGCATAATTGTGTTATTCAAAAAAGGCAATCAATTTGAATTGGCCACTAAAAATCACAAGTGCTTTTCTTCTGAAAATGAGGACGGCGGAGTTTATTTTGCACCCGAACTCTCGGTCAAAATAAAGAAAGGAAATTTAATAATTTATTACTCACATGGTCGATACGGATATTGGAGCTATACATTCAGATTTCAAAACTCGGATTTTCAGTTGATAGGTTACGACAATGCCTACCGTAGTAATTTTGTCTCTGATTGGGTGACCTTCGACGAAGAAAGCATTAACTTTTTGAACAAAAAGAAACTGATACGGGAGGTCATTAAAACAACTAAGGATGGTAAAGAGATATTTAAAGAAACATCGAAATCTGTGGCTGTAAGTAAACTTATCAAGCTGTCATCAATAAAAGACTTCGATGAACTTGACATGAGCATCTTTTAAACCGATTATTCCAGTAAAATCTTAAAATTGTCGATATAAAAAGTTTAATTTTAGCAGTACCAACTTTATCCAAAACTGACGATGCAAAAAATATTACTAGCTATACTTCTCTTTTCACTAAGCAAATCTTTCGGACAAACTACTCAACCGAAACTTAAAATTGCTCATCTTACCGACAATTTTTATATCTACACCACGTATGGCAATTATGAAAACACTAAGGTTCCGGCAAATGGTATGTACTTAGTTACCAGCGAAGGAGTGATTTTATTCGATACACCTTGGGACACTACTCAATTTCAGCCTTTATTGGATAGCATTCAATTTAAGCACCATAAAACCGTTAATATTTGCATTGCTACACATTGGCATGATGACCGCACTGCAGGATTGGAATACTATAGGCAAAAAGGCATTAAAACGTACACAACCAAGCTTACAGATGAATTGAGTAAAAAGAACAATAATAAAAGAGCCGAAAACATCATCAATAAAGACACAACTTTTCATGTTGGAAACTATAGTTTTGAAACCTATTACCCAGGGCCGGGACACACTATTGATAATATTGTAATTGGCTTTAACAAAGAAAAAATTTTATATGGCGGCTGTTTGATTAAAGGTGTTGACGCTAAAAATTTAGGATTTTTAGGCGATGCTGATACGAAAGCGTACTATAATACCCTAAAAAACGTAGAGAAAAAATATCCTGCCCCAAAATACATCATTGTTTCGCATAGCGATTGGGATAATGTCAATTCACTAAAACATTCCATCAATTTAGCAAAAAAATTAAAGGAAAAAAATTAGGCGCAATATTAACGCAATAACTTTGCAATATCATGGGATTAGAAATAGAAAGAAAATACTTGGTAAATGAATTGAAATGGGAGGCATTGCAAAAACCTGAAGGCGAGTACTACCGACAAGGTTATTTACTGACCGACCCAAACAAAACAATCAGAGTGAGACAAACTACCACTCAAGGTTTTCTAACTATAAAAGGCATTTCTGTTGGTGCCGTACGTACTGAATTTGAATATGAAATTCCTTTTAAAGAAGCAGGCGAATTGTTAGATCAATTTTCAACTGCCGAGCTTTCAAAAATTAGATACAAGATAACAGTTGATGGCAAAGTTTGGGAGGTTGACGAATTTTTAGGTGATAATGCTGGCCTAATTGTAGCGGAAATAGAACTGGCTACCGAAGACGAAAATTTTAGTATTCCAGAATGGGTTGGTGTTGAAGTTACCGGCAAACAAAAATATTACAATTCGAATTTGACAAACAAGCCGTTCAAAGCGTGGTAAGTTGATTAATTTAGCTAGCAGCATTAACTTAGTTTAAATTCTTTTGCATTCGTTTTAAATTATGTAATCTCGAAATAGATAGAAAATGTAAATTTAATACGTAAACGAGGATTAAAATCTTGCTTAAAGAGAAAAGAAATCAAATCAGATAGTTTCACATAAAAAAATGAAAAAAATATTGCTATTATTATTGCTAAGCATTTCTATTAATTGCATTGCACAAAATCAAAACCAACAAAACTTTAATGCAAAATATAATAGCATATTAACTTCTTTATCTGAGGAAAACTGGACTAAATCCGAAAATCAGACTAAAAAATTACTCTCGGAGATCGAATTGCTTGAAGACTTTCAGACGGAGAGAAAAATACTACGATATATTTATATTTACTCAGTTGGAGGTTTATTAAACGAAAATAAACTTAGCAAGAAAGAAGCCCTACAAAAAGTTTATTTCTTAAAATCAACTGAAATGATAATGCCCGCCCACCCTTTTATTGAAGACTGCAATATTAATTGCACTCATATCTCAGATGATGATAAGAATACATTTTTTACTTGTGTAAATAATGCTGCTGGCACACAAATTTTCTGTTTCGACTACGTAAAAATAAAAAACGGCATAAAAGATTCAAAAGAAGCTTTAGAAGGCAAGTACATTAGGTTAGAGGGCAAGTTAAAAGAAATATCAGTTGAAGGTTATATGCTGCCGCGATTTAAACTTATTTTTATAGACGGCAGTTACAAAATAATGTAAGTTGGTGGTTTTCAAAACATAAATCCTTACTTCCTTGTTTTCCTGTCCAACTTCTAAAGACAGGAACACAGCAACTTTTCATCAATTTAAAACACATTTTTGGAGTAGGAAATTTCTGAATTTGTTAAATCAGTCGATTATATTTGATAGGCGTGAGATCACTATTTCAGTCATCTCAAATATGCTTTAAAAACTGTTTAACCTCATTTACCAATGAAAAACATAACGAAAAACATTTTATTGTTAACCACAATTCTTGTATTAATTTATAACAATAGCAAAGCTCAAGGCTGTAGCGACGCTGGTTTGTGTACCGTAAGTAATTTCAAACCCACCACAACCGACAGCTTGAAATCGTACAAAAGCGAACTTGTAATTGGTTCTTTTTGGGGCAAGGCCGATCACTCAATTAAATCCTATGGCAGTTTGATTGAATTTAGTCATCAATTATCTAACCAAATGGGATTTAACATTAAGATAAGTTCCATTACGCAAAGCGGAAACGGATTGAAGAAATTCGGACTGTCTGATCTCTTTCTCAATGCTAATTATAAAACTAGCGCTAGCTCAAAACTAACTATTGGCGTAAAAATTCCGTTCTCTTCAGCAAACAAGATGGTTGATGGTTATGCCCTCCCGATGGACTACCAATCTAGCTTGGGCACAATTGATGTATTAGCAGGATTCGCCTTTCGAGCAAATCTTTTTCAATTTGTAATCGCAGCACAGCAACCTATTACCCAAAATAACAACCATTTTCTAGCAGTTAACACGCCTAATGCTCAATTACGCTCATTTCAGTCAACTAACAAATTCCAAAGAAGTGGCGACTTGCTATTTAGAGCTTCCTATCCACTAGCTGTTAATGCAAGATTTACAGTTACGCCAAGCATCCTACCAATTTATCATCTCAAAAATGATTCCTATACCGATGAAATGAACTTGAAAAAAGAAATAAACGGTTCAAAAGGGCTAACACTCAACAGCAACTTGTATTTAGATTACAAAATGGATGGAAAGTCGTCCGTTCAGCTTAGTTTAGCCATGCCATTAGTAGTTAGAGATGCCCGACCTGATGGTTTAACTAGAAAATTAGTCGCTAACTTTCAATACAGTATCAAATTTTAAAAAACACTTATCACATGAAAAAAATCTTTTCAATGCTATCAATTGCTGTTGCTTTAGCAGCATGTAGCCAACCTAAAAATGAAAAAGCTCCCACAGAAGTTGCTAAATCAGAAGAAGTTGCCACATCTACCGTACCTAAAGAATTAGCGGGAAATTGGTTTACGCCGCATGCCGCAATTAGAAACATTACGTTTAATGCAGATGAAACTTATGAATTTGCGCTTGGGGATAGCACAAAACAAAAAGGAAAATTTTCCTTAAAAAATGACACTTTAACCCTAGTGGCAGCAGACAATACCGTAACAAAATTGACTTTCACTAAAGGCAAAGATGGTGATCAAAACTTCTATATCAAAAGTTTGAACGATGCGAAGTCTACGGAGTACTTTGTAAAGTCAAACTAAAAGCAGATCAATTGCTTTTTTGCTAATAAAAAACTACATTTAGGTCATTTAACACAGAAATTCACAGAGGTTAAATGACCTGAATTAGCTGATAAACATTAAATTAAACGCCTACATTAATTGCTTAGGGATGAAAGCAACAGGAAATACAGTTGAGGAAATTTTAGCAAATGTTCCTCAAGATAGGTCAGAAGCCTTTAACAAATTACATCAAACCATTGTGCAAAATTTACCTGAGGGTTTTGAGGCTGGCATTAGTTATGGCGGTTTAGGTTACGTTGTACCGCATCACATTTATCCTGTTGGCTATCACTGTAAGCCAATAGAACCTCTACCTTTTGCCGGTTTGGCATCGCAAAAAAACTCTATCAACTTTTATCACATGGGCATTTATATGGATCAAAGTTTAATGGACTGGTTTGTGGCAGCATACCCTAAACACAGCAAACAGAAACTTGATATGGGTAAAAGTTGTATCCGATTTAAAAAAACGGAAGATATCCCCTACCAACTTATTGGCGAATTAATGCAAAAAATGAGCTTAAAGCAATGGGTTGAACTTTACGAAAGCAAACTTAAGAAGTAGCTATCAGTTATACGAATTCGAGGTCAGCCTAAACCAATCATAATGAAATTCGATAAATATCTTCCGACGTTGCAATTACGCGATTACATTAAGTATTACGCCATATCGGAAAATGAACTATCGGGCCAGTACAAAATTTTCCCTTCGTCGGGTTTAGTTATCGGGTTTCAGTACAGTGGAAAATTGGCGACAATTAGCGACAGCACTGAAAACAAGCTGTCTTCAGCAGGTATTACAGGTGTTAGTGATAGCTATAAAATCTTCAAAAACTCCGATCATATTGGTACGGTTCTCGTTTTTTTCACTGAAATTGGCTTTACTCATTTTGCGTCTCATCCTGCTCACGAATTGTTTAATTTAAGCATTTCTTTAGAAGATATCTTCGATAAAAACCAAGTAAAAAGCGTTGAAGAACAGCTACTTTCTACTACATCTGATGTAAAAAGAATTAAAATAGTGGAAAGTTTTTTACTGTCGCAGCTTAAGCAAATTTCAACCGACCAACTAGTAACCGCAGCAGTAAAAATGATTTACGAAAGCAACGGAGCAATCAGAATTAAAGAACTTAACGAAAAACTATGTATAAGTCAGAGTCCGTTTGAAAAGCGTTTTAGAAAAGTGGTAGGTATATCCGCAAAAAAATTCGCTTCAATAGTCCGTTTAAACTCTGTATTGGCACAGCTCAACCAAGGCAAAAGTTTGGCGGAAATTTGTTATGAAAACAACTTTTTTGATCAGGCACACTTTACTAAGGATTTCAAACAATTTACGGGCGATACTCCAGAGAACTTCAAACGGCTGCTATAACGTCAAAGCGCATCACTTTATCATACATCAAAATTTTAAAAAAAACGATTTTTTACAACGGATGATGATTCCGGTGAGGCAATTTTGTGACTACAAATAATCAAATTTAAAGGATAACAAAAAATGTTTACAGTAGAACAAATCAAAGCTGCACACAGCAAAGTAAAATCAGGAGCAGATTTTCCGTCTTATATTAGAGAAATCAAACAAATGGGCGTTACACATTACGAGGCCTATGTGAGTGATGGTCACATTGATTACCATGGAGCTGATAACCACACAGCCAAAGTACCTGAAAAACACGAAACATTAGCTATTGCCGATGAAACAAACATTGATGAATTTAAAGCTGAGTTACTAGCGCATCAACAGGGCAAAACAGACTATTTGACCTTCATTAAAATGTGTGCTGCAACCGGCATTGAAAAATGGATCATCAGCATAAATCAAATGACTTGCATTTATTACGATAAGGCAGGTAAGGAAATTTTGGTAGAGCAAATCCCACAGTAACGCTCGAAGATTCAGTCTTATATTTTTTGAATGTCCGTAATTTCTAATAAGCCTATTTCTTAAGCGTTTTGTCATTCCGATGCTAGGAGGAAATCTATATTTGGCAATTATGGGAATAGATTCTCGAAATTTTCAAGAATGAAAAAATGCAGATTATGCCTAATAACAGACAATCAAAAATATTTTATTCATTATGTTTTCTTGGACTATAAAAGCAGAAAAAAATGAGCGGAATAGCAATAACAACACTATTCCGCTTATAAAAAATGAGTTAGCAGCGAATAATTCCATCGCTGATGATGTTTTAGCAGATGATACGTTAGCGGACAATAGTTCCGTTTTACAAATCAAACCTGATGTTGGTACCTAAAGCAAACCATCTTTTTGGCAGCGGCACCGCAGCAACTTCAATATAGCTGGCATTGCCAATATTGGTAACGTCGGTATATATGTTCCAATTTCTTTTACCGTAGGTCAAACGCAAATCGCCAACGAAATATGGATTTTTAAGGGCCCTTTCAATCCATCTTCCACCTGCCATCAACTGCCAATTGCCATTTTTGTAGGTTAGCCTACCCAAAGCCTGATTTTTTAAATTCTCTACTACATACTTTGAAGTCACATTATTGGTGTAGCTGATTTCTCCAGCATGTAAATAGTTGTAGCTTAACTGATAAGTTACGGTACTTTTTGCACCAACATTAAACGACTGACCAAGCATTACATTAAAACCTTGAATTTTATTATTACCAAAGTTTTGCGGTTGATAAGGCACACTGCTTGAGCTACGCACCCAATCAATAAAATCATTGATGTTGCGATAAAAATAGCCAGTTTGAACCTGAAAACTCGACACCTTGTATTGTAAGGAAACTTCATACTGCCAAGCATTTTCAGAGGTCAAGTTAGGATTGCCAATATTTCCCGGACGTTGGTTCAAGTACAAATCAGTAAAGGATGGAATGCGTTGACTTGAGCCCACATTAAATGCAAACTTCCATTTCGGCGCAAAAAGATAAGCAACATCCAACCCCGGAAAAGCTTGCCATCCGTACTGCGTGTTGTAGTTAACATAAGTACCTAAATTCAGAAGCAAGTTCTTTATCGCCTCCGTTTTATATTCCAAGTAAGCACCGTGGTTATATCGTTCTCTATCTCCAATGTTGGTACTTTCAATATCTTCGGAACGAGATTCCAAACCGAAGCCAAAATCACCAATGGAAGTAGTTAAGCTACTATTCAATTCGGCCGACCATACTTTGGTTTGGTGCAGCGATCTAGCCCGAGTTAAATCGTTACGGAAATAGCGATAATCGTCCCAGTTATAGCGGGTGCTTAACCTTGGTCGCAAGCTGAAATTTTTACTCAGCTGATGTACCGATCCCAAAGCAATCAATCCAGTTTTTACAATTTCAAATGCTTCCTTATCTCCTGGAGCTGCATAATATCCGCTTGCACCAAATGCATTGCTAATATAGCCGGCCATGAAGTTAAACTTGTTTTTATCATCAAGAAGTACATCTCCCTGATAAAAAAACCTGTAATCATAAGTGCTACTGTTGTAACGCTGTCCGTTGTAATCATTAAGGCCAAAAGCAACCAAATGACCGCTATTTTTTCCGGCCATCCTAATTGCAGCTTGTGCCGAGGCACCGCCGTAAATACCGCTACCGTCGCCCATAGCTTCGTCTTCAAAAGAACTTCCAGCTTGCAAATTAATAGCTATGCTTTGGCTTTCAGAAGTTTTTGTAATGATGTTGATAGCGCCTGTTAATGCATTGATGCCGTAAATACGTGCCGCTGGGCCTTTGATTATTTCGATACGCTCCACAGCTGATAATGGCACCGGAATATTCATGGAGTGGTGTGCGGTTTGCACATCGGATATTTTAACTCCATTAAGTAAGATGAGTGTTTGCTCAAATGTACCTCCATCAATGCTGATATCGGCTTGCGCACCGAAAGGCCCCCTTTGCCTAACGTCAACTCCCGCAATAAAACTCAATGCTTCGTTGATGGATTTTACTGGCATTTCCGCAATTTGTTCTTTTGTGATTAACTGGATGTTTCTAGCTTGCTTGCTAAATGGGGTTTGCAACCTATTTTCAGAAATCACAATTTCGTTGAGCTTAGTAGTGTCTTGCTTTACTTGCTGCTGAGCAAATGCGATAGTTGAGCTGAGCGTTAATAACGGTAGTAATATCTTGTTCACGTTATAAAAATTTATGTTTGTTGATTCACTGGTTCATGAGTCTTAGGCCACGTCCTAAAAACAAATTCGGACTTTCCGACTAAAAATTTCACCTACCAGATTTCTTCGCAAAACTCGTATCTTTCCGGAACATTACAATAGTCCAGTTTTAACAAAATGAGTAGTCCGGTTAACATTCCTTTTTTAAGTTTCATATCGCTAGATAGAGAGGCAAAAACCCCTATTTATTTGCAGTTGGCGCAACAACTCATCAATGCCATACAACGAGGATATTTAGTTCCAGGTGCTAAAATGCCTGGAAGTAGGAAGTTAAGCGAGTTGTTATCGTTACATAGAAAAACGGTAATTGCTGCTTATGAAGATTTGCACCATCAAGGCTGGATTGCCATTGAACCTAACAAAGGTGCATTTGTGATGGACAATAAAACCAAAATGGTGGAAAGGCCTTATGATGCATTGGTATCTTTAGGGAATTACCCTACACAAACTGGCTACAGCTTTAAACAATCCAATCTTTTGGACAACCCGTTTGAAGAAAGTAACTGTACCTACCAATGGAACGATGGTTTGCCAGATGTACGATTAACCCAGTTCAACCAACTTTCTGGCTTGTATAGTGCATCATTAAAGCGAAAGGGTACGGCAAAGAAAATGAGCAATAACCAAGCGTCTATTTATTTTAAGGAGCAGTTGAGCAATTACCTGAATAGTTCAAGGGGCTTACATATTTCGAAAGATAATTTACTGATTACTAGAAGTACGGAAATGAGTCTTTACATCATTTCCCAGCTGATTATTTCGGCGGGAGATGTGGTAATAGTAGGTGAATTAGGCTTGTTTACCGCTAACATGATTTTCCAGTCGGCAAAGGCAAACTTACAAACGATACCCGTAGATGGGCAAGGGATTGATGTGGATGCGTTGGAACTAAAGTTGACATCTACCAAAATTAAGGCTGTTTATATTACACCGCACCACCACTACCCTACCACAGTTACTTTAAGTGCAAAACGAAGGGTGAAATTATTACAGTTAGCTCAGGAATATGGCTTTGTAATTATTGAAGATGATTACGATTATGATTTCCAATACGAGAAAAGTACCATTATGCCATTAGCTAGCGCAGATTTAAATGGCATGGTAATTTATACGGGCACTTTCGGGAAATCGCTAGCTCCTTCGTTTAGTACTGGTTTTGTAGTTGCACCCAAAAATTTGATTAGCGAGATGCAGAAATATCTTGGCTTGTTGGATAGGCATGGAGATGTAATTATGCAGCAGGTTTTGGGGGAAATGATTGCTGAGGGAGATATCCACAGACACCTGAAAAAATCCCTAAAAGTTTACATGGAACGACGAGATAATTGCTGCGAGTTAATTGCTAAGCACTTAGGAGAAAGGGTGAAATTCAACAAACCTAGCGGCGGTTTAGGATTGTGGCTTAACTGGCAAGCACCAATTTCTTTATTGCAAATGGCTAAGTTTTGTACGCAGAAGGGTTTATTTATTCCCAAAAACATCCTGTACCAAAACAGAAATTTTACTGCAATTAGATTAGGCTTTGGGCATTTAACTATGGAAGAAATGGAAAAGAGTTTGGAGATAATGGGCGAGTATTTATCGTCTCTGCCTTAACCTTTAAAACTTGTAAGCATTTATGATATAATGAAGTAAATCCCTCTCTGCCTTCGGCATCTCTCCCAAAGGGAGAGAACAGCGAGTGGGTAAGCAAGTAGCCTATTCAATTTCACTTATACCAAAGCGTTTTTTTTATTGCATTTTTATCTATTAGCACAGGTTTAAACGCTAAAAAGAAAACTCCCCTCAAGTTGCAGAAACCTTAATAATTCCGCTCTCTCCCTCCTAGGGAGAGATGTCCACAGGACAGAGAGGGTAAAACAACCTTCAAAGCATTCAATTATTTATATTAGATAAAATAAATCCCTCTCTGCCTTCGGCATCTCTCCCAAATGGAGAGAATAGCGAGTGGGTAAGCAAGTAGCCTATTCAATTTCACTTATACCAAAGCGTTTTTTTTATTGCATTTTTATCTATTAGCACAGGTTTAAACGCTAAAAAGAAAACTCCCCTCAAATTGCATAAACTTCAATAATTCAGATCTCTCCCTCCAAGGGAGAGATGTCCACAGGACAGAGAGGGATGCAAATTGCCTTTCTAAAAATCTACAAATTTACAATAAGCCATATCTTCAGACGTAGCCCTTATATCTTTCGGACTTTTCCAAAATAAATGGCATCTTTGCACAAACTAAATTTCAACATGTCAGACGAAAAAATAATCTTTTCAATGGCAGGTGTAAGCAAGATTTACCCGCCACAAAAACAGGTTTTAAAAAATATTTATCTTTCTTTCTTTTATGGTGCCAAAATTGGCGTTGTAGGTTTAAACGGATCTGGTAAATCATCCCTATTAAAAATTATTGCTGGTTTAGATAAATCTATCCAAGGCGAAGTGGTGTTTTCTCCTGGTTATTCGGTGGGTTATTTAGCACAGGAGCCAGAACTTGATCCAGAAAAAACAGTGCGTGAAGTGGTAGAAGAAGGTGTTGCAGAAATTACCGCTGTACTTAAAGAATACGAAGCAATTAATGAGGCGTTTGGTTTAGAAGAAAACTACTCTGATGCTGATAAAATGGATAAATTGATGCAGCGACAAGGGGAGCTTCAAGACAAAATTGATGCGACCAATGCTTGGGAACTGGACAATAAGCTAGAACGTGCTATGGATGCGTTGCGCTGCCCTGATCCAGAAACGAAAATTGCTGTATTATCGGGTGGTGAGCGCCGCCGCGTTGCGTTGTGCCGTCTATTATTGCAATCGCCGGATGTTTTATTACTTGATGAGCCTACCAACCACTTGGATGCGGAAAGTATTGATTGGTTAGAGCAGTTCTTGCAAAACTATGAGGGTACTGTTATTGCTGTAACTCACGATAGGTATTTCTTGGATAATGTTGCTGGCTGGATTTTAGAATTGGATCGTGGTGAAGGTATTCCATGGAAGGGTAACTATTCTTCTTGGTTAGACCAAAAAGCGAAACGCTTAGCGCAAGAAGAGAAAACGGAAAGCAAACGTCAAAAAGCACTAGAGCGTGAGTTAGAATGGGTGCGTATGGCGCCGAAAGCTCGTCACGCCAAATCTAAAGCTCGTTTAAGTAATTACGACAAACTAGCTAGCGAAGACGGTAAGGAACGCGAAGAAAAATTGGAGCTTTTTATTCCTGCTGGACCTCGCTTGGGAAATGTAGTGATAGAAGCCAATCATATTTCTAAAGCTTACGATGGCAAGTTGTTATTTGAAGATTTAAGCTTCTCTTTACCGCCCGCGGGCATTGTAGGTATCATTGGTCCTAACGGTGCGGGTAAAACTACTTTGTTTAGGCTAATTACTGGTCAGGAACAACCAGATAGCGGAGATTTTAAAGTTGGCGAAACTGTGAAATTAGGCTATGTAGATCAAATGCACAACGATTTAAATCCTGACAAAACGGTTTATGAAAACATTACCGACGGATTAGACAACATGTTGTTGGGCAACAAACAGGTTAACTCTAGAGCTTACGTTTCTAAATTTAACTTCAACGGTGCTGATCAGCAGAAAAAAGTTGGCGTATTGTCTGGTGGTGAGCGTAATCGTGTGCACTTAGCAATTACATTAAAAGAAGGTGCCAATGTACTTTTACTGGATGAGCCTACCAACGATATTGACGTAAACACTTTACGTGCTTTAGAAGAAGCCTTGGAGAACTTTGGCGGCTGTGCGGTAGTGATTAGCCACGATAGATGGTTTTTAGACCGTATTTGTACACACATTTTAGCTTTTGAAGGTGACTCACAGGTTTATTTCTTTGAGGGTAACTATTCCGATTATGAAGAGAATCGCAAAAAGCGTTTAGGCGACGTTACTCCGAAACGAATCAGATATAAAAAATTAGGATAGTTAAATTAATGATCCTAGATTAGGAATTGCAAAACAGCTAATTTAAAGCGACTGCTACATGGCAGTCGCTTTTTTTTTAAATTTATACGATGGTACAATTTGGTATAGATGTATTACTGGAATCGGCAACTTTTAAAAATTTGCGCATTGGCTTGGTTTGCAACGAGGCATCGGTAACAAACACAGGCTTACACTCCCGATTGGCCTTACTAAACGCAGGTTTTAGCGTTGTAAAATTGTTTGCACCAGAACACGGATTTAACACTAAAGGAGATGATGGCGCTTTTATTCACGATTGCATCGACAGCGCAACTCAACTTCCAATTGTGAGTTTATATGGTGAAAAGCTGGCACCAAATGAAAGTGATTTAGCAACTATTGATTTGGTGATTATTGATTTGCCAGATATCGGATCTAGGTTTTACACTTACCTTTGGACTATGACCTACGTAATGGAGGCTTGTGCCAACTACGGTAAAAACGTGTTGATTTTAGATAGACCTAACCCCATTGCAAGCGAATTCGAGTTTGCAGAGGGCCCAATTTTGGAACCGGCCAACAGTTCTTTCATCGGTAGATTCACTATACCTATAAAACATAATTGCACTTTAGCAGAATTGGCAAATTACTTTAATCACAAGTATTACCCCTTGTTAAATTTACAAATTGTAGCGATGAAAAACTGGGACAGATATGCCAACGACAACTATATTTTTACCGGAACTTCGCCCGCCATACAAAAAAGAAGGACCACCTATATTTACCCTGGCACCTGCCTGTTTGAAGGCTTAAACGTTAACGAAGGCAGAGGTACGGCATTCCCTTTTGAGCAATTTGGAGCACCTTGGATAAATGCGCAATTGTTAAAAGAAAAACTGCTAAGCAAGGATAATGAGATAGATTTGGAAATCGTTTCTTTTACAGCTGCGGTCCAGCCTTACCAAAATGAGCTTTGCCATGGACTGAAAATAAAACCTAGGCATTTGAATCAATTTAAACCTGTTAATTTTGCGCTAGGAATAATTAAAATCCTTGCTGAAATACACCCAAATGAGCTAAAGGAACGAAATTATTTGACTAATGTTAATCCAAACGGAGAAAAGCATCTAGATAAATTATTGGGAATAAGCGATGCTTTGATCAAAATCAAAACCAATGAGATAACCACATCTATACCAGCGTGGAAAGATTTAATGCAACCTTTTCTATTGTATCATTAGCGTTGATGCTACATTATCTTAAAACTTAGTCTTCGCGTAACACCTTTTTAAAGTATTAGCTGTACTTTTGCATAAATTCAACTATTATGGGCCCGCTATCAATCGACTTCAATCAAATTCTATCTACTACCATGATCTTATTTGCGATAATAGATATTTTAGGTTCCATTCCTATTATCATTTCATTACGTAAAAAAGCAGGTCACATCCAGTCGGAAAAAGCAACCTTAGTAGCCACCATAATTATGATATTGTTTCTTTTTGGCGGAAAGGGAATTTTGAACATCATTGGAGTTGATGTGCAATCATTTGCTATTGCGGGTTCATTGGTGATATTCTTCATAGCAATGGAAATGGTATTAGGCATTAATTTCTTTAGGGAAGAAGCACCAGAAACGGTATCAATTGTGCCGCTTGCGTTTCCACTAATTGCCGGTGCAGGTTCATTGACCACTCTACTCTCCTTAAAAACGGAATACCGCACAGAGAATATTTTGATCGGTATCATCCTTAATATGGTGTTCGTTTATTTCGTTCTAAAAAATACTTCCAGATTGGAAAAGCTACTTGGAAAAACTGGCTTAAATGTACTACGTAAAAGCTTCGGGGTTATTTTGTTAGCAATTGCCATTAAATTATTCAGAACAAATACTGGATTGTAACATTAATTGCGTAAATTCATCTAAACAAAAAACCAATTAGATGAACCTATTTGAGCAATTCACTTTATACATTGGTGCTTTAGCCATATTCCTTGAAGCTATTGCTTATTTGCGTGGGAAATTAAAAAGTAGAGGTTAATAAAATTTGTAACATCTGTTGAAGTTATTATTTCTTTCCCTGATATATCGAGCTTCTGCCCTACCCGGTATTTCTGTTTCAAAAACTAAGGCGGCCTCTGTTGTACCTCCTGTATTAGTATAATTTATTTTAGATGTTGTGGCATCATGGCTTATACCCAATCTTAACTTACTGCTGCGATCTTTTTTAAATAAATCAAAAATAACCGAAACTACGATAGCATCATGTTGATTTCCGTTACCCCTATACCAAAAACCAAGGTTAATAGCGTTGGTTTTATATTGAAACCCAGCACTAACAGAACTCAAATTACTTTGTTTATACAGTACAACTGAAGGAATAATTGCTGGCAGTTCATCGTTAAATTTATTAAGGCTGATTAAATAACTGGTGTGTATGCCATACCTAATTGGTAACTTGGCAAGCTGTCCGGTAAACGACTCGTCGGGTTGATTGAGATGTTGCGCTGAACTACCAATCATAAAATTTCCTACTACAAGGTTGATACCTGCACCTGCATCAAAAAAGCTGCGTTTATTCCGAGTAAAAATTGAGGCCGAAGAGATTGCTCCGTCGATAATACCGTTGTTATCTATCTGATCAGAGAACAGTAATTTACTCTCATCAATCCGTCGGTTAATCATACCTGATTGAAGACCAAAAGAAAGCCTGCTTTCGTCGTTTAACTGTACGCTATAAGAAAAAATTGCCGCTAAGTTCAATCTTGATAAATAAGCTGTTCCCTCCGTAGATTTTGTGGCAATTAGCCCTATCCCGCCGCCCAAAACTGGCAGTTGATAATCTAAAGAAAAAGTGTAGCTATCCAAAGCACCTTGAACCTTTGTCCACTGAGAGCGGTAGTTAAGGTTAACTCTAATATCTCCAACAAATTCACCGTTTAACGCGGGATTTAAATACGCTGGCGCATTATAGAACTGAGAATAGATTAAGTCTTGAGCGTTTGAATACAGCCATACGAAACTCAATGGAAGAGCCAAGAACATCGTTTTAAGTGATAATTTAAACATGTCTATCTAATTAAATGTATTACACCTGTTTTGCTTTCAGTTTTATTTGCATACTTCATTCCCTGCCATACCCCACCATTAATGTAAGTAGCTTCCGCATGCCAATAATATGCTCCTAACGGCACCAATAGACCTTTATCCGTTCCATCCCAATATTCTGTAGGCACTCCTTGATCATCCAACTTGTTGGTTTGCCAAATTAACTGTCCCCATTTATTAAAAATCTTCAATTGGTAGGTGGCTAAACCTGCCCCCTTCACTTTGAATATTTTTAGGTCTCCATTCAAATTTTCTGGCTCAAAGGCATTTGGGATATACAAATAGCCCGGCACATCTAATATGCTTACTTCATCTTCAATGATATTGACACAACCATTTGCGTTGGTAATGTGTAATTTAACTTTGTAATTACCTACCCTTTCGTATTTATGATGTACTTCTTCCTTGTCAGAAAAACTTCCATCGCCAAAATCCCACTTGTAGGCAATGATATCTTCAGCAGCTACTGCCTTAAAATTGAAACTATAGTTTGGTACCTTAATTATCTTTTGAGGCTCAATTGTAACAGCTAAAGGTGGAGGCGAGAAAACGATTATAGCATTAGGTTGTATAACCTCGTCACTGCAACCGTACTGATTTTTTGCAACCAGTTTAACCATATATGGAGCACTGTTATAAACGTATTGATGCTCCGGGCTTTCTTCATTGGAAAAAGTACCATCTCCAAAATCCCAAATGTATGCTGAGGAGTTAATTGATAGGTTATTGAACTTTACTCGTAGTGTATTACAACCAGTTTTAACACTAGATAAAAATGCAGCTTTGGGAGCATCACTTACCACAATAGTTTTGGAAAAAACGGAAGTGCAAAATCCATTACTTGCCGTAAGTTTTAAAAGATAAACACCGGCTTTACCGTAATTATGCGAAGGCTGATCACCAATATAGAGTGGACCTCCATCGCCAAAATCCCATGTATATGTTTGTGCCCCGATGGATTTATTTGTAATCTTAACATCCAAGAAGCCATTACAACTAACATCTTCAGATACACTAAATTCGGCATTTAATAACGGGTAGGTAGATACTTCTACCTGTTGTACACTTTCCGTACAGCCATATCTGTTTTTAGCTACCAGCTGCAAATTAGAGATTGCACCAAAGTTATTTAATGTGATGTCCGGTTTCTTATCGTTAGAAACAAGTTTTCCATCTAAATACCATTCGTAAATATCCGCATGCTCAGAAAGATTTTCGATTTGCAAGTTGAACGGAGCACATCCTTTAACTTTAGTAACAGCAAATATTGCTTTAGGAAATGGGTTAAACTGGATTATTTTCTCTGCTATGGTTTTACATCCAACTAGGTTGGAAACTTCCAATTTGATCAAAAATTGATAGGGAAGCGTAGCGCCAACCGGAACCTTAAAATTGTAGTCGGGTTCCTTTTGTTGCGATATTAATACTCCATTTGCCCACCATTTATAGCTTACCATATCGGAGCCATTATAAGTACTCAAATTTTTTAGTTTTATTACCGCGGTTGTACCACACACCTCGCTTACTGAAGGCTCAAATAGGGCAATGGGACTTTCGGTTATTTTAACAATTTGGGAAGTTACTGAGGTACAGCCTTGTAAATTATAAGCTTTAGCCGTCACAACATAATCACCTTGTTTAGTATATGTGTGACTTGCAGACAAACCAACTGCGGTATTATCGGCACTATTCGAATCTCCAAAATCCCACGCTACATTTACCGCATTTTCCGAAGGCACTTTAACTTGAAGTTGAAAAGGACCACAATTTAAAGTAGAAGCATTGGTGGTAAAATTAGCGGTAGGAATTGGCAGTACCTCCAAAGTTTTAATAAAGGTTGCTGTACATGAGCCTCCATTTGGATAAATTTGTGTGGCGGTTAAAGTAACTGTTTTAATGCCTGCTAGTTGATAACTATGCTTTGGGTTAGTTTCTGTGCTAGTTGTTCCATCGCCAAAATCCCAAGAAACCTTAAAGCCGGTACCGGAAAGGTTGTTAAATGTAAATTCAGTACCCACACAATTTTGAGGCTTGTCAATCTCAAATTTTGCAGCCACTGTTGGATAAACTGTAATTTCTTGAGTAGATTTTATTATAGAACATCCATTTTCAGCTGTTAAAGTAATGGTATATTTTCCGGCAGTGGCATAGGTATGCACTAAGTTTTCGTTTATGCTTTTGGTGTACCTAACTGGAGAGCCGTCGCCAAAATCCCAAGCAAAACTATTAGCCCCAGTAGACTGATTGCAATTGGTAAAATCAACCATGAAAGGAGAACAGCCATAAGCTTGCGTGGCGTTAAGTACGAGTTTAGAAAATATGGTTTGCGGCTGTACGCTGATTTCAAATTTTTTGGATACTGATTCACCGCAATCATTTTGCGTTGTAATATTGATATAGAACAATTTTCTTACATCAGTATCATTTTCATAAACATGCGTAATATCCTTTGCATCGTTATACACAGCTATTGGGCTGCCATCACCAAAATCAACGGTAAATGTACTTTGTAAAGCTCTTGAGTTTAAGTTTTTTACCACCAAATTAAATGGAGAACAACCACTAACAGCCAAAAGGCCAAAATTAGCAGTAACCTGAGGGTTTACAATTACCGATATTGGAATTTTAACTCCATTTGAGCAGCCATTTATACTCATTTCATATATATAGGTTACCTCAATTGGATCAATTGTAGTATTAATTAAAGATTCGCTTATTCCTCCCGCCGCATCAATACCACTACCGCTAGCTGCGGGGTTGCTAATTCCGGCAACTGCTGGTCTCTCCCATTTAAACATTACCCCCGTGGTAGAACTAGCTGGCAAATAACTAAAAGTTTTTCCACTGCAGAGTACTGTAGTTGCAATACTGCTAGTGAAAATTGGCGTAGGATAAACCGCTATCTCATATTTTACAGGCTCACCACCACAACCGTTTATGTTAGCTTCAACAGTGTATATCACTTTCTGTACCTCACTTGAACGATTAACCAAGGTTTGAATTGGTATATTGCCTGTACCACTAGCGATAAAGCCTGATACATCGCTACTACTTGGAATGGCGGTCCAACTGAATTTTGAATTGTTTACGTTACTATAAAGCACTACCTCTGTAGACGATGAGCCCGAACAAATTTGTTGCTTTAATAAAGCGTTTGTAACTTTTGGCTTGGGATAAACAATTACACGATAGGTTGCCAATGGTCCTTTACATCCTGTTTGGTCATCAACTACAGCGTAGGCATTGTAAACAACATTTAGCGGTACATTTGTGTTATTCACTAACGTTTGAGACGATATTTCGAAGTTTCCGTTTAATTCATTAACTCCGCCAATACCTGCTGGCACATCTACACTCCAAATAATTTTCGCATTGCTTACGTTACTTGTCAAGGTAACCTTAGGCGAGTTTTGTCCGGAACATATGGAAGCATCTGTTGAAGAAAAGTTCACCTTTGCTGTTGGATTTACAGTAACCACAACCTCAATAGCATCTCCTAGACAAGACGTTTGAGGTGTTTTAAGGATAGGCCTTATACTGTAGGTAACAACTTGAGCTACACTAGACGTATTGATAAGCGACTGACTGATGCTATTGCCGGTTCCATCTGAAGCCCCTTGTATTGCCGCGTTAGTACTAACACTCCACGAAAATTAAGTTCCCGATACGTGGCTATTCAACGAAATGTTCGTATGCTCACCACTACATATTGTTTTACTTTTCGCATCAACAACTACGTCGGGAATAGGATTTACGACAATGCTATATTCGGTTTCCGCCCCTGAGCATGCCGCCTCGCCGGTCGTTATCGTTTTCACTTTATATACTACAGTTAAGGGAGCAGTAGTGTTGTTAACCAATGTTTGCTCTGGAATATTATCGGTACCGCTATCCGCTATTCCGGAAATTCCCTCAACATTTGCTGCCGTCCAAGAAAAAACAACATCTTTTGTAGCACTCGAAAGCTTAATTTGTTTAGTTTTCTCTCCGCTACAAATGGATTGATTAGGTATGGAGAAATTAGCTTTTGCAGACGGATTGATAGTTATTTCGTAATATTTGGGCACACCTTCGCATGTTTTGCCGGCATAACTGTACAATGGAACAACAGTAATTGTTGCTTTTACCGGTTCAACTGTAGCATTTACCGCTGTGAAAGAAGGAATTGCCAAACCTTCACCATTTGGTAAGCCAATTGCTTGAGATGATGTCCATCGATATTTGACACTCGCACCTGAAACAAGTTCTTCATCAGATAGTAAGTTTATGGTCTCAACTAATGCTCCGTTGCAAACAACTTTGTTAGTTAATTGCTTAGTAATTTCAATAGTGGGCAATACCGTAATTTGAAAAATCTTCGAAGGTGCGGCACAGTTAAGTTGGCTATCCACATAGTTTGCCTTGTAATTAATTGTAGCTACAACAGGTTTCTTACTTGAATTAATTGCTGTAAAAATAGGCAGCTGATCTACTCCGTTTGAAGCTAGTCCTACGGATGAATTATCATTTTCCCAGGAAAAACGAATATTGCTACTTTTCAAATCTGTTTCAAAAAACACTTGTTTTTGTTCGTCGTTGGCACATAAAACCAAGTTGTTAATTTGCTTTAAACTAAAGGATGGAATTACCGTAACCTCAACAGGTTCGGAAACAGCAATGCAAGAACCACTTATTACACTACGCCTGTAGTATGTGGTTTGTGAAAGCACACCTGGTTGAAAGTCTGCTTCATTAGCACCCGAAATAGCAGTAAATCCTGTAGTTGCAGAAGTTATTGACTGCTCCCACACATAGGTGAACGTCCCATTCCCGCCAATTGGGATTTGCCCTGATAATTTAGCTGGCTGGGTATTGAAACAAATGATTTGACTTTTACTGATGCCAGTATCCGTTAACTTCGCTTGTACGGTGATGGTAATGATGTTGGAGACTGAACTACAGGTGCCACTGGCAACGATTCTCCGATAATACGTGGTTTTAAGCAAAGCTACAGGTTGAAAATCTGCTGCTGTAGCACCGCTAATGTCGGCGAAATTGAGGCCATCTTCAGAACTTTGCCACTGGTAGGTGTAAATGTTATTTCCACCCGATGGGGTTGTGCCTTTAAGTGCAGAAGGTACATTACCCAAGCACACAATTTGGTTTATAGCAATGCTATTACCTGCTATTACCGGATTAACAACTATCGTTACCATCACTGGGTCGCTTTCGCATCCATCTATAGTTTGTGTCACAAAATATTTGAAAGTACCAGTAACAGCTGTTATAGGTGTTGGAGGCTCAACAAGCAAATTTGCTCCGTTTAGGGGCAAAGCTTTGTACCATTTTACGTCTAACCCAGCTGCAGTTGGTTGGTTAGCGTTTTCATTCAAGCAATAGATGTAAAAACTCGGCGCTGAAGGGGCATCAGGCTTGGTTTTTATTTGGATTTTAGTTACTGAAGAATAAGCCTGGTTGCACATTCCGCTTTCTACAATTGCTCTGTAAAAAGTGGTAGTACTCAAGTTGTCGTAGTTAATTATATCCGTTGTAGAGTTAATTACTGTCCAATTTAGCTCATCAGTTGAACTTTCCCATCGCAGCACTTTACCAACGTAACCAGTTAAAGAAATTACGCCAGCGCTAGATTTTCCACAAAAAGTAGCCGCACCATTGGTGGTTCCTCCTACCGTTGCCGGTATAACCGTTATGTCCTTAATGTAAGTATTTGAACCGCATTCGTTAGTAACTGTTAACTTTATTGTATATGTTCCTTTCAAAGGATATACAATATCAGTAGGGTTAGCTACATTGGAAACAGTAGTATTTGCGCCAATGAATTCCCAACTGTAACTTACCGGTGTATCACCAAAGCAATTTTTAACCAAGGCTGTTGGATTAAAAGCCACACCTTCACAAATAGAACTCGGTATTGAGCTATCTAACGTAGCGGTTGGAGGTGCCTTTAAAGTAAAGGTTTGGAAAGATGTAGCAGTACAATCAGATAATATGGAGTTGCTAGTTGTTAATGTTATAGTATAGATACCTGGCAGCTTTAAATCAAATGAAGGATTTTCCAAGGTGGAAGTTATCGTAGTGAATACACCGATATCTTCGCAATCCGTTGCTGTTGCGTTTCGAGTAACTGTCCATTTGAAAGTATTGGTACCACAATTTGGAGGTGTTTCATTAGATGTATTTACGGGCCGCAAAACAATTGCCCCGCAAGATGATGTTGCAGGTATTGAAAAACTAGCTATCGGCTTTGGAGTGACACAAATCGTATCGGTAATTTCCGTATATCCACATGGATTGGAGGTTCTAAGTCTAATCACATAATCGCCCGTCGACTTATAGATATGCATAGGGTTCGCTTCTCTACTGGTTGTACCATCACCAAAGTCCCAAAAATATTCAACCATGTCCGAACAATTGGTATAAGCTCCTTTTATGGTCCTATCACTTAATTTCATTGGACTTCCTATGCAAATGCTTTTCATCGACAATGAGAACTTAGCCTGAGGCGCAGAGTTGATTTGAATATTTCCAGCGGTGTAGGGCGTTTGATCACAGGCGTTTTTCACCAACAATCGAGCAATAAAAGTGGGTTGAGGGCAAGAAGACTTCAAATAAACGTGCTCAATTTTGAAATCTTCACCAGTTGAATTTAAAGGATGGGTAAAGGTTTCAATTGTGCCGTCGCCATAATCCAGTACGTAAACAGTTCCCGGCGAGTTGCTTTGCCAATTGGTGATAACAAATGGGATTTTTGCTGGTGCACAAATTCCTATAGTACTTCCCAATGTCCCCAATCCACCCGCCGGATTGCTTTGGTTTGCTACGGTTTGGGTAAATACCTCCGAACAGCCGCCGGCAGCATAACCAGTTACTTTGAGTTGAAATGCACCTAACTGAGTGTAGGTATGAGTGAGTGGAAAAGAAGCATTTGTTATACCATTTGTGATATTTCCATCCCCCCAATCTACCGAATAACTTATTACAGAAGCGGCATACTTTGTTGAGTTAGCAATGCTTAAAGTATAATTTGGATTTGATCCACTAGGCTTATTTCGACAATTGCTAAAAGGATCAAAACGGTCTACATCAGCGACAGCAATACCTAAAGATTGCTTTATGCTAATGACCTGTATTGCTGATGTGATTGTTTTACAAGAGGAGTTAGTGACAGTTAACTTGACATTAAAGTTTTGTAAATCTGTACCTGCATCAGTAATAAAAGTGTGGCTAGGATTTTTTTCAGTGCTCGTTTTTCCATCACCGAAATCCCATAAATAAGTTTCGCCACCTGTAGAGGTATTATTAAAACTTACGGTCTCTCGCCCACAGGCATTGTTACTGGAGTTGTGTGTAAAATTTGCGGTTGGATCACCTATATCAATAATGACATCATTACTAACTTCATTATCTACAATAAGATGGTAAGTGCCGCTAACCGTGGGCCTAAATGAATTTTGCGTAGCAGATGGGATATCTGCACCGTCTTTTTGCCATTGAAAAGCTGTACCAGAGCTGTTAGTATAAAGCTCAACAATGCCAGTTGAAATACATCTTTTACTAATTTGTAAGTTAGCTGTTTTTGGAGACCTCTCACCCAGTGGAAGGTCTTTGAAATGCATAGCACCGCCTGCAAAAAGCGTGGATACCAGCATTGTAAAAACAATGGTTAGGTAGATATGTTTTTTCATAGTAGATAGGGTAGTTAAATATAGCAATTATTTTTAAAAAAAAATAAAGTATAAAAAAACTACAGCTACCCGAACTACCTCATAATCAACCTAGCTACAAACATACTATCTGCCTTATTTTTATAACCTTTTATAAGGGTCATAGCATCTAGTTTTAATTGGAATTTCTCTATCAGATAAGATACAACATCCTCATTTTCGGCTTTAAATACAGAGCAGGTCATGTAAATTAAAGGCTTGCCTGGCTTTAAATATTTCACTACATTTTCAGCTATTGTTTGTTGTAGTTTGATGTAGTTTGCCAGCTTATGCTCTTCAAAGTTACACAGCATTTCTGGTGTGCGTCCCCAAGTTCCAGCGCCGGAACAAGGTGCGTCTAACAAAATTCCGTCAAACTCATAATGATGCAAAATTTGATCGTTATTTTGCAGTAAATCAATCACTTTTTTTTGGTAGTCCTTAATGCCCGCTAACTGAAAACGCTCCTGTAAATTACCCAAACTGGTTTCCCTAACATCGCTCACCAGCAATTTAACTTTTGGCTCCAAACTGTGCATCAATAATGATTTGCCCCCAGAGGCAGCACAACAATCCCACCAATACTCGTAAGGTTGAGGCTTAAAATACGCTCCTGTTTTTTGTGAAGATAAATCCTGAACTTGGTAAAGTCGCTGATCTTCTATAATCTGTTCCAATTTGGTGCCATTAGGCAAAGCCAAGGTGGTATCCGAAAGTGCAGTTACCGAGATCCCTGCAGCCTCAATTTTAGCCTGTATTGCGGGCTGATGTGTTTCTTTAACCCTGATAAAAAGATTTGGCTGTACAAATAAAGAAAGCAAAAATTGGGTTTTATCGATTCCTTCTGATAAGGCGTGTTGAAATGGGAAAACATCTTCCAAATTAAAAGCTGGATACTGAGATTTTACAAAATCTACCTTTTCAGCAATTGATTTTTCGACATGTGGCACAGCCAATGGAAAAGCATATTCAGTAATTAAGCTAACATCGGTATTACAAAGAAAATCAGCAATGGCGAGGCGCTCCAATGCACCTAGTTGTTTTAAGGCTTTACCTAATCTAAAGTAGCTGTAGATATACCTGCTTGCCCATCTCCTATCAGATGAGCCCATTTGCTTATTTTGCTTAAAATAAACAACCAAATGCCTATGTAAAGGCAACTTACCATCGTAACTAGCTAAAACTTGCTCAAATGCTCTGATGTGATGGTGTACTTTCATTAAGTTAAAAGTAAAAAATCAAAAGTAAAAAGTATGTTAATTATTAGTGGTCTTTGCGAAATCCTATTGCTATCCTTTAACGGAAATGCCGTAGACAGAGTGCTTTAATCTACCTTTAACAACGACATATCCTTGTATTGCAACAGACTTAAATGCCGATTAAAATATCCATATTCTGCATTATAATCGAATTCAAAGTCATTATGTAATCCTTTATAGCGTTCCTTCAATAAAAAATCAGCATAATTTGGACCATGTTTAGCTAATATTTTTCCAAAATAGTAACCAGTATCAAATCCCCTAAAGGCATATTCAGTGGGTTCAATATCATATGTTGCTCTGTAAATTCTCACAAAATCAATGATCCTTTTACTTTTATAGTCGATATGGTAGGAAGAACTGATGGCCGCCTGCAAATTTTGTAACTGCTCAATGTTATAGGTTTGCTTTACCCAATTAGGGTGGCCAAACACTTGTATTGGATACCCTGCAATGGTTTTAAGGCGATACAATTTGGTTAAACTCGGTGCCACAAAAGGCGCATCGTCCGAACAGATGATTACAGCGTACTTTTTTCCCTTAACCATCTTCGTTTCAAACACGTATGTTGATGAAAACTCCTGCACAACCACAGTTGGGTATTTAGCAGCAAATCTTCGTTTAATAGGACTCGCAAACGCTTCATCGCTAGCTTTTTTGGTGTTAATCAACACTACAATCGACTGGTCTGCTTTATAATTTGCAGCAATGTAATCTGCCATTTTAAAACCATGCATATCAATATCTGGCACTACAGAAATCAAATACGGGTTGTTGAATTCAGTGGGTTTAGAAGCTGCCAATGGCGATATCATAGGCAATTTGTTGGTTTCAGAAAACGTCGACATGTACTTAATGCCATCTGGGAAAACAGGGCCTATCAACAAATTGCTCAGTTTAACTGCTTCCTTTTTGCTCAAAGCCGCCAACTGACTGTTATTGTCTCTGCTATCGAATACGTTTACCTTAAAATTCAGTCCATCGTTAGCGGCAGAATCAATGCCCAACATTAGCCCCTGATAAAAATCTAAAGGCATATCGGCTTTGCCAATTTGTGATTTATTAATGGTTTTTAAGTTGTACTGATTGAGCTGAAACGGTATAAAGACACTAATGTTACCCTGCGTAAACTTCGGTTCTACTTTTTGCTCAACAGGCTTTACAGGCGTATTCACTACCGGCTTGGTCACTTTAGGAGAACAACTGTAAACCACCGCAACCATTGCTAAAACAACAACGATTAAATAAGTTCGGAAAAACCTGTTTTTACTATACAAATTGTTTTTATCGATCCACATCGGCATATCGTATTTTTATGAAAAACATCAAGAAACTCCTAGACACGTAAATGCCTACAAATTTCCTCAACAATTACTTAAAGATAACAGCCTTTCAGCTATGTAGTTTCAACTTTTAGATACTTGTTTAAAGAATTTGTAGGCATCAGTTTTAAAAACCTATTCCCACTCAATGGTTGCTGGTGGTTTCGAGCTAATATCGTAAACTACGCGGTTAATTCCTTTTACTTTATTAATGATTTCGTTTGATATTTTAGCCAATACCGGATAAGGCAAATGGCACCAATCCGCGGTCATTCCGTCCAATGACTCTACCGCTCTCAAAGCAATTACGTTTTCGTAAGTACGCTCATCGCCCATTACACCTACCGAACGCACCGGTAAGAAAATAGCTCCAGCTTGCCAAATTTGATCGTACAAACCAGCATCCTTCAAATTTTGAATATAGATATGATCTGCTTCCTGCAAAATAGCGATTTTTTCTGCCGTAACTTCTCCAATGATACGGATTCCTAAACCAGGTCCCGGGAAAGGGTGTCTGCCTAAAATAAATGATTCTAAGCCTAAAGTGTTTCCAACTCTGCGCACCTCATCCTTAAATAAAGTTTTAAGCGGTTCAACTACTTTCAACTTCATAAAATCTGGCAGTCCGCCCACATTATGGTGCGATTTAATAGTTGCCGAAGGACCTTTTACCGAAACTGACTCAATCACATCAGGATAAATAGTACCTTGCGCTAACCACTTTACATCTTGTATTTGGTGTGCCTCATCATCAAAAACTTCGATAAAAACACGGCCAATAATTTTACGTTTTTTCTCTGGATCTTCAACGCCAGCAAGCTCACTCAAGAAACGATCTTTAGCGTCTACTCCTTTGATATTCAATCCGAAATCTTTGTATTGCTCTAGCACACTTTCGTACTCATTTTTACGAAGCAAGCCATTATCTACAAAAATACAGTGCAAATTTTTACCAATAGCTTTGTGCAATAAAACCGCAGCCACACTGCTATCCACACCGCCCGAAAGTGCTAAAACTACTTTATCGTCGCCCAATTGCGCTTTCAAATCTGCAATTGTAGTTTCTGCAAATGCGTCCGAAGTCCAATCTTGACTGCAACCGCAAATGCCCACTAAAAAGTTCTGCAATAAGATTTTGCCATCAGTACTGTGTGTCACTTCTGGGTGAAACTGGATTGCGTAAGTATCTTCGCCTTTCACCTGATAACCAGCAACTCTTACTTCCGAAGTGCTTGCAATAATTTCAAAATGATCAGGAACTTTAGTAATCGAATCGCCGTGGCTCATCCACACTTGCGAATCAACCAAAATGCCTTTAAACAACGGATTTTCGTTATTTACGAAGCTCAAATTAGCTCTACCGTACTCTCTCGTTGCCGATGCCTCAACATTACCTCCGCTTTGCTGCGCTATAAACTGCGCACCATAACAAACTGCTAATAATGGCTGTCCTTTAAACAAATTCAAATCTACAAACGGAGCTTCTTCCTGACGAACAGAAAACGGACTTCCCGAAAGGATTACACCTTTTACAGTGTCATCAAGCGTTGGAATGTTGTTAAATGGATGAATTTCGCAGTATACATTCAGTTCGCGAACACGGCGGGCAATAAGCTGTGTAAATTGCGAACCAAAATCGAGGATAATGATTTTTTCTAGCATCCGCAAAAGTAAGAATTTGAGATGATATTTGTTTAATTGTTTAAAGCTTATTTGATTTTTTTTGAAGAGCAAATGCAGTGCTTATCAATCCCGAAAGTCCTGCTATCCGCTTTATCCCGATATCCTTCGACAAGCTCAGGATGACATCGGGATGCCCGCTCCTATCAGGTCTATTTAATAAAAGGAATTGCTAATATTTAACTTTTATTTTCGTCATTGCGAGGAACGAAGCAATCCAACGAATGATTGTTAAGTTGACAACTACAGCTTTAAGATTGCTTCGTTCCTCGTAATGACAAAGCAACTCTTCACTTTTACGAAGAAGATTTTAAACAAACACTGCGATTACTAAGGTGTCTTAGGTAGTTTAAAAACAATGATTGTTAAGTTGACAACTACCGCTTTAAGATTGCTTCTTTCCTCGCAATGACGAAACAACTCTTCACTTTTGCGAAGAAGATTTTAAACAAATACTGCGATTTACTAAGGTGTCTTAGGTGGTTTAAAAATAATGATCGTTAAGGTGGCAACTACCGCTTTAAGATTGCCTCGTTCCTCGCAATGACGAAACAACTCTTCACTTTTACGAAGAAGATTTTAACAAATACTGCGATTACTAAGGTGCCTTAGGTGGTTAAAAAAACAAAACTACTTTCTACTCAACAAGGTCGTTCTTACACCAAACCTATTCAAAAAATCTACGCCTTCATCGCTAGCCAAACCTTTATAAGCCGCGTAAGAATCTCGATAAAACACTTCTCTAATACCAGAAGAAAGAATTAACCTAGCACAGGCAATACAAGGCGACAAAGTAGTATACAAGGTAGCTCCTTCTATCTTCGAACCATTTTTTACGGCATATAAAATTGCATTTTCTTCTGCATGCAAAGCCAATGAGCAACTTCCCTTGCTATCTCTGTCACAGCCTGTCTCCGGCCACTCTTCATCGCAGTTATGCGTACCAGGAGGCGGACCATTATAACCAATGGAGATGATCCGTGTATCTTTGGTGAGCACCGCACCTACCTGAGCCCTCACACAGTGTGAACGCCCAGCCAAATCCGATGCCAGGTTCATATAAATTTCGTTGAAACTTGGTTTATCTATTTTCTGCACCTGCTTTATGTCCTTTTGTTGCAAAGTAAACAATATAAAGGTAAGCTGGCAACATTGCGTATAAAAATGCGTGTTGGAAATCTACTTTTAGTTCATCTTTCATGAAACCGTAAACCAAAGGCCAAATTGCGCCACCAGCAATACCCATAATCATGATAGCCGAACCTGTTTTTGTATGTTGACCCAAGCCCTTAATACCCAATGGAAATATAGCCGGCCACATTAAAGAATTGGCTAAACCTAACATGGCTACGAACCAAAAAGAAACCACATCTGTGGTAAACACCGAAAGTACGGTAAACAATATCCCTACCGTAGTACAAATTCTTAAAGCAGCTTGTTGGCTAATGAACCTCGGAATGGCAACAATGCCGATCAAATATCCTAGCAACATAAAGCCTAAGGTAAAAGCGGTAGCATTATCCCTAAAAATTTGCGGCACTGTACCTAACTGTCTTGCGTAAGTACCAATGATATCCCCAGCCATTACCTCAACTGCCACGCAGAAAAAAATTGCCAAAGCACCTAAAAACAAATGTGGGTAAGCAAAAATAGAACTGTTTGTCGAATGCTCTTTTTGGGTATCTTCCTCCGCATTCACTTCTGGAAGCTTCACAAATTTGAGCACTAAGGCAAAAATTGCCAAAACCACCGCTAATGAAATGTAAGGCGCATGAAGTTGGTTCAGTAGTTCATCCAAAATGGCCTGCTTTTCCACTGCCGAACTAGCCAGAGCCAATTTAGCTTCAGCAGCATTAGCTCCTTTCAAAAGCAACGTACTTAACACCAACGGAGCCACCATACCAGCAGTTTTGTTACAAAAACCAGCAATAGAAATTCGTTGTGCTGCACTTTCAATAGGCCCAATAATACTCAAATACGGGTTCACTGCGGTTTGCAATAATGCCATACCCGAACCTTGTACAAATATGGCAGCTAAGAACAATACATAACTGCTCTTTTCGGCCGCTGGAATAAAAAGTAAAGATCCCAAACCCAAAACCAATAAACTGGCCACTAAGCCATTATGAAATCCAATTTTTTTCAATATCCAAGAACTTGGAATGGCTAAAAAGAAATAAGCAATGTATGAGGCGAAAGTTACTAGGTATGCTTGTAAATCGGTTTCTAAACTGAATGCTTTCTTAGCAAACGGAATTAACGAGCCATTGGCCCAAGTTACAAAGCCTAAAATAAAGAAAAGGGCACAGCAGATTAACATTGGCATTAAAGCCGTACGGTTTTTAGCGGAATTGGATATCATTAGTTTGGTTTATGTTGATAAATTTCACCGAACATAAACAAAAACAGCCACTTTTTAAATAATTTAAAAAACTAAAAATTCCGCAAACGTTTGCTTAAAACGCAAAAGCCCCAACTTTTTCGGTCGGGGCTTTTAAATTATTTTTTTTAGAAGGATTAATGTCCTCCTGATAATTTCTGATCAAAGTTGATACCTTGCGCTTTTAAAATAGTGCTAGCTTTTAAAGCATAAAACACCAAATAACAGAAACACAAAATACCTACCACATAGCTATATTGGATGCCTATAGCGCCAGCTACCAAACCTTGCAAAGGGCTGATGATAGCACCACCCATAATCATCATAATTAAGTAGTTACTACCCTGACTGGTATTTTTACCCAATCCACTAACTGCTAAGGTGAAAATACAAGGCCAAAGCGTGCTACAAAACAAACCTACGCTTGTGAATGCATAAACGCTAACCATGCCTTCGGTAAACATACCTGTTAGCAATGCTAGGATACCTATTAATGAGAAAATCAACAACATTCTAGCTGGATTACCTTTACTCAGGATATCGGCAGCTATTAATACTAAAATGATTAAACCATAAACATAGAACGGTGCTAAATCGTGATTAAATAAAGCGTTTACACCCAAGAAAACACCAAATGCCAAATAAGGCGCAACAAATCTTAACACTTGTCTTAAACTAGGATTATCAGTAAAAGCTTCCACCGCACCTGTCCATCTACCAATCATCATACTGGCCCAATACAAAGAAATGTAAGGCGCAATTTGCGCTGTAGTAAAGCCTAAGTGTTTAATCATGTACTCAGGTAAATTACTTGCGGTTGATACCTCAACACCTACATAAACAAAAATGGCAATCATCCCTAAAACCAATTGAGGATATTTTAGCGCTGAACTTCTACCGCTCACATCTTCTTTATCAGCCTCCACAATAGCTGGTCTATCAGGCAGCGGAGAGAATTTCAAGAAAATGGCTACCAATAAGAAAGCAGCACCTAAAACCAAATAAGGAATTTTAACACTCTGTATATCTAAGTTGTTTGAAGCATGTACAGCCGAACCAAAAATGGCAATATTCACGATTAGAGGACCGATAGTAGTACCCAAGTTATTGATACCACCTGCCATTGTTAAACGCTGCGAACCAGTTTTAATTGGACCAAGCGCAATAGCTAACGGATTGGCTACCGTTTGCTGCAATGAAAAACCTAATGCCACTATAAATAAGCCCGAAAGCATTAATGGAAACGACCCCAAATTTGCAGCTGGATAGAACAATAACGTACCTACTGCAGAAATTCCCAAGCCTAACGCTAAGCTGTTTTTATAGCCTAACTTGTTGATTAAATCCGTTTTCATAGCCGCTGAAACGCCAATATAAATAAGCGAACCAACTGTGTAAGCGATGTAGAACGCAAATGATACTAACTGACTTTCGAATTGTGAAAGTGTAAAGGCTTCTTTAAAAACTGGGATTAGAATGTCGTTACTTGCTGCAACGAAGCCCCAAAAGAAAAACACAGTTGCTAACGGGATAAACTGCGCCCAATTGGTTTTAACGTTTTGTTCCATATTTGGTTTAAAATTTAAGGTTTGAAAAATTTGCACTAAACATAGTTATTTTTTTTCAAATCAATAGTGTACTTTCTACACTTTAACAAGTTGTGTGTTTAATAGACTCACAGTCACCGATATTACTTCAAATGCCGACGCTTTAAGTTTTACCTTCACCATTACAATAGTTAATACGAATTGTAAAAACTGAATAAAAATTGAGGTTTTAAAGCTTAAAATTGCATATTAGCAGAAATTACCAAAGTAATACATGTTCGAAGCAATCATTTTAGGTATTGGGGCGGGGCTTATTTCTTCTTTCGTGACGGGGCCTGTATTCTTTGCCATGATTAAAACTAGTATAGAAAAAGGTTTTAAGGCAGGCTTTTCCTTGGCGTCTGGGGTAATCGTTAGCGATTTAATCCTCATCAGCATCATTCTATTTGGATCTCAGTTTTTTGAATATCAAGAAGAGTTTGACAAATATGTTGGTATCATTGGTGGTATTTTTATCGTTGGTATTGGACTTTACTATTTATTATCAAACGTTAAAATCAATTATTCGGAAGCCGATAATATAAAAGTGAGCAAACGTGGCTATGTCATCAAAGGATTTCTGATGTGTATCCTCACTCCTTCTACACTAATGTTTTGGGTAATTGTGAGTGGTATTATTTCGGTAAAGCTGCCAACGATGGCTGAAAGAATACTTTGTTTTTTAATTGCGATGGCCACCCAGCTGTCTATAGATGCACTTAAAACTTTCTATGCAAGCAAATTAAGGTATCGGATTAAAGAAAATACGTTAAAAAAACTGAACAAAATTGCGGGTCTTGTAATCATCGGCTTTGCCGTATGGTTAATTGTGAAGACCTATTTCAGGTTTTACGCTTGATAGTAAAGTTAAATTAACTTGATAAGAAAACTTACTTCAATCGCTTCTTTACCTTAAACTTAAAATTCGGCGATTTGATTACCTCAACTTGGTCAGTGATCAGCAAATAGGCATACGCTGGAAACTGTTTCATCAAATCTATTCCTGCATCTTTACCTAACACCATTATCGATGTACTAAATCCATTGGCTTGCTCAGCACTTGGACCTACAACAGTGGCACTAATTAGCCCCGAAGCCGGATAACCGGTAACTGGATTGATGATATGCGCATACCTTTTGCCTCCAAACATCACAAACTTTTCGTAGCTTCCAGACGTCACTACAGCCTCGGTATTGAGTTTCAGCACACTGATATTTTCCTCTTCAGCAAAGGGGTTGGTTAAGCCAATAAGCCAAGGTTTTCCGTTGAGCTGACTTCCCCAAGTCGACATATCTCCAGAAGCATTTACAATACCAGCTTTAACGCCTTTAGCTTGCATCAAAGCCCTTCCTTTATCCGCAGCGTAGCCTTTACCTGTAGCACCAAATCCAATTTTCATCCCAACTTTGCGAAGAAAAATAGTACAATTGGCGCTATCCAACACCACATTTTGATAACCTACATTCGCTACCGATTGCTTAATTTCCTCATCGCTCGGCATCTGTTTCATGCTACCATCAAAACGCCAAATTTTATCCATGGCAGCATAGCTGATGTCAAATGCGCCTTTCGTTAAATTGGAGAAGTAAAGCGACCGTTGGGTGAGTTCAAACACTTCCCTATCTACCTTAACCGGCTTTACACCTGCGTTTTTATTTACTTCAGAAATTTGAGAATCTGGTCTCCAATCGGAAATTAAGCGTTCAATTCTATCGATTTCTGATACCACTTCACTGATACTCTGATTAGCCTTTGCCGAATCTACCGCAACAATTGTGATATCAAAACGGCTTCCCATCAAAGTAACAGCACGATGCAATTGCACCTGCGCTTGCGCCCCAATGCAACCAACGAGTATTAACAATGATAAAAGTTTAATTTTCATCAATAACAATCCGTTAGCAGTCGTCCTTTTGCTTTGTAAGCAGCTAAATTGATACCGTTATTTTCCAAGGAGATTTGATCAAGCACTTTCTCAACATCCTGTTGCATTTGTAGTGAACCACAAATCATAATTACGCCACCCTGCTTTAATAATCCGGCCAAAAATGAGGCATCTCTTTTAATCAAATCCATCACATAACATTGGTTTTGCTCACGTGAAAACGCAATTTGAAAATCATTCAATTTTTGCTGTTTCAAATGATGGGCTAAAAATTCAAGATGCTTTTTAATTAGCGATGTTTCATTACGGAAACCTGCATACAGTTTCATTTCTGTATGTTTTGTATTTTGACTGATCATTCCTAAGAAAGGTGCAATACCTGTTCCATTGGCAATTAAAGCAACTTTCTTTGATTTAGGAAGATGAAACGACGCATTATTGACCAAACGAGCTTTGAAAGTTTGACCAATCTTCAAATCATTTAAATAGTTAGAACCCAAACCGTTTGGATGCAGTTTGACTACCAACTGTATATTTCCATTGATTTTGGCAATAGAGTACAAACGCTCCTTTGCATCATCCGAAGGATAAATAGCTAATAAATCTCCCGAAGTAAATCTTAACCCGGTAGGCGCCTGTAGCGTTAGCAAAAAGGTATGTTCCTGATCAGTAACTTCCGACTTATCTAACACCATCATTTTACGCAATCCTTTTGGCTTTTTAGCATATAACGCAGGTGTAGTGGCTAAGTCGATTTCAGTTGACTCATTCCATTTTTTTATCCAATCCACAAATTGTATAGCAGATTTATCATCCACCGTGTGCAGTTGGAGTAACCGATTTGCCCAAGTTTGCGTAGCTAATTTATCATCAACCTCAATAGCGAATTTACAAAAATCAGGATAGGCGTGTGATCCAAAACCAAGCACTGAAAAATTAACTTTTTGTTGCTGAGGATATTTATCCAGAAGTGATAAGAATTTATCAGCATTTGAAGGCGCATCTCCCAAACCGTATGTAGAAGTAAATATCAATAAATGTTTAGCCTTTGGAAAAACTTGATATTGGTTAAGCTGAAGCAGATAAGAGGCTTGTCCATTTGCCAACAATTGTTGATGAACTGCATTGGCAAAACGCAAAGTGTTGCCGTTTTCAGAACCTACTAGTAACACAATTTCAGCATCGTTAAGGCCATGCTTGTTCTTGATTTTAGTAGACCTTCGCTTGAGTGTAATGGCAAAACCCGAATAAACGAAGAACAAAATATTCAGCGAAGCGATGGCCAAAACAATTGCCCAAACAACGTTTCCCCTACCGGTGTGTAAATCAAGGCTTAAATCCTCCAAAATTACTGTACCCGGATAACGTACCTCATTCAGCACTTGGCCACTAAACTGATCTACCACTAATTCTCGCTCTTCCAATTTAATGGTATAGTGTTCTTCAGGATCTTCCGCAAATGGGAACTCTATTTTTTTAACGTCACCCAACTTTACCGATTTGAACAATTCAGCGTTAACCGCAGAACCTTCAGCATTGGTGTTCGAATTAATTTTTACTTGATGATTTACTTTAAACTCCGGCAACAAATGCAAATGCACCATAGAAAGGTAAGTACCACTGATAGCGATAAGGAGTACTGGAATTAGCATGATCCTACCGGTGATGATATGATAGTACTGCGCAAAATATTCTTTCACCACTTTTTTGAAAAACTTTGCCACACTACGCTGCCGCTGTATCACTAAAGCCATTCCAGATAAGGCAATGAAAATCAGTAGAAACGAAACAACGCCAATAATCAACCGACCTGTTTCCTTTAAAAACAAAGAGCGGTGAAATGCCGTTACCCATTGGATAAAGCTACTTTTTTCAATAGGCTTGCCTAAAATTTGTGCTGTTTTAGGATTAACGTAAGCATCTATTTCATTGCCTTCATCATCAAAACCTTTTAAGTTAACGAAGCCATTGTGATCTACACTGATTTCAGTGATTTCGGGAAATTTTTGTTTTAAAACCGGAATAGACTGCGACAAAGTAACCTCATCAAAACCAGCAGTTTTGAAAGGTAAGGTGTTCTCCTGGGCAGCATCAATAGCAAGTATGACACCAGTAACTGATGCCATGACTATAAAAAGTGACGAAATTAATGCCAGGGCCAAATGGGCATAACGCCAAATGGATAAGGTCATTACAAATTAAGGTTGTACTTTGCTAAAACGAATATATTTAATGTAACCACTGCCATCAGCTTTTCCAGCTAAAGCTTCTGTAGTTGCAGGAACTTCCACATCCGTAGCGTAATATTTTTGATCTTCTACAGCTGTTTCAAAACGAATCTTATAGCCTTTATCTAAAATAGCGTCATTGAGTTCTATGTTCACCATAGCTCTATCACCACCAGCTACCGAAGCTCCGGTTTTGGCATTTACATTCTTGGTTTTATTAAAAAACTTGAACCACTCTTTCAAGCTATTGTACCATTTTTTGTCTTTTCCCATCACATAAAGCGTTTTCTCGTAATCGCCTTTTGGATTAATAAGTGATACCGAAATATAAGCAGGCTCACCAGTGTAACCGTTCATTTGCAGCATACATTTATACTTTGAAGTTTGCGCCAACGTTTGATTAGCCGCACTTAACAGGATACCTAAAACAAAAATTTTGAGTAGTGATTTCATATTAATTTTTAAGAAAGTTCAAAGATATGTTCTTTTTCGATAGGAATTCGTTTTCAGCGGCCAAATCATAAGCAGTTTCGCCAAATTCAGTTTTAACGTTTTTATCGGCGCCCAAGCTCAGCAAATATTTTAACATTTCTTCATTTTTGGCAAGTAATGCTGCCCTGTGTAAAACGGTTAATCCCTCTTTATTTTTAGCATTGATATCAATTTTTAAATCGCTCAACTTCTTGATCAAATTCAGGTCTAACTTTGCGATAGCGGCATGGTAAAGTGTACTACCATCTTTTTGAGGCGCTGATATATTTAAGCCTTTGCTTTTCAACAGGTTCAATTTTTCACTCAATTCATCTTTGCCATTCGGTAAATTGTTGGGACGATAATTTTCTACCGCTAAATAAGCCAAGTTATGCCCATCCTTATCCAACAAATTCGCATCCGCACCTTTTTCTAATAGCAAAGCAACCATTTCTGCGCTGCCGCTACCAACAGCTGCACTCAAAGCCGACTCCCCTTTTTCATTTACAGCATTTATATTTTTCACTTTCGGAAGCAGCAATTCAACCACTTGAAGGTTTCGTCCAGCCGCTGCATTCATTAACGGACTTGCACCATCTGCATTGATTTTATTAACGTCGGCTCCCTTTTCCAGAAAATACTTGATGATTTCGTCTTGATTTG
The DNA here is from genome assembly GCF_003313335.1 of Pedobacter zeaxanthinifaciens. GTDB lineage: Bacteria > Bacteroidota > Bacteroidia > Sphingobacteriales > Sphingobacteriaceae > Pedobacter > Pedobacter zeaxanthinifaciens. The sequence continues at coordinate 408,585 of NZ_QMHP01000002.1, read as the reverse complement.
GCTTACGTACAATGGCATGTAAAACATTATTGCCGCTTTTGTTAATGTAAGCAGGTTTCAGTTTCAATTCTTCGACCAGGTATTTGTAAACCTCAATGGTAGCAGCAGTGCCACGGCCACCTTGTGAAGCAAAAATTAACGCATTAGCAGTTGGCTTTACGCCCTTGTCAAGCAGTTTCTTCAATAAATCTATATTGCCACTTTTGGCAGCATAATCAAAGGCTGTACTTCCGTCTGCATCTGCATCGTTTAACGATAAGCCCTTAGAAACAAAGTAGTTGGTAAGGCTTAGGTCAGCATCGTTAGCTACTGCTAAAAGCAATAAGTTTGCACCCCCTTTATATTTTTTCTTCACATCCACTCCTGCTTTAAAAAAGGCTTCGTAAACAGCCAAATTCTTTTGACCGCCGTTTACCGCAAAAACAATTGGCACATTACCGCCGCTGTCTTCGGTATTTGCATCAGCTCCTTTTGACAGGAGGTATTGCACTACCTCTACATTGCCCCTCATGGCTGCCCAGTGCAAATAAATGCGACTATCGTGTGTCACTTTAGCAACATTATTTCCTTTTTGTTCAACCAAATAAGTAATTACATCTGTAGGTGCAGCATTATTAATGGCCAAGGTTGTGGGGTCAAAAGATCTGGCATCCATCTCGGCTGGGTTATTGCCATTGGCCACCTCTGCCTTAACAGTTTCTAGATTAGGCTTTTGTTTCCAAAAATCGGCTTGAAGTAACGTATTTTTATTTTGTGCTTTTGTTAAGGTAAAAGCGAACAACAGTGCGGTAAAGAAAATTACTCGTTTCATTATGTGATAGCTAAATCATTAAATTGATTGATGCAAACTTACTTATTTAGACTAAATCTACATAATAAATTTTCTAATTTTTAAAATCTGTATTTCACTACTGTAAGCTATTGATTGATAAATGTTTGCTCAATAATCGTACAGAAATTAAAAAAATATTTGCAATAAGATTTAAAAACCCTACTTTTGTAGCTCTCAAAAACACGGTGGTTTTAGCTCAGTCGGTTAGAGCGCCTGATTGTGGTTCAGGAGGTCGTGGGTTCGAGCCCCATATTCCACCCAAAACCGTCTTTACGATACAGTGAAGACGGTTTTTTGATTTTAAAGTCAGTTGCAAAGTCAGTAATTGACAAGTATAAACTAACGCTAAACCCTCCCGGAATGCCACAGACACCATACAGACTGGCACGGCTCGTAGAGAGCAAGGATCATCCCTGGTACATCGTTTTTTATGTTTGGGACGCACAAAAGGCAAAGCTCGTGCGAAAAAAGGACTACGATGTTTCCAAGCTGAACGGGATCAGCCTAAGGCGCAACTTTGCCAGGAAGCGAATTGCCGATATCAACAAGATGCTCCTTGACGGCTACCACATCGATAGGCAGAAGCATTCGGACGACAAGGCCAAAACGATCAACTTTCGTAGGGAGTACAGCGTTGCCGATGCGTTCAAAACAGCGCTCATGCTCACCAAAAGCACCAAAAGGCCTGCAACATACAACAGCTATTCCAGCGTTGCCGGTATCTTCGTTGATTTCTGCCGGGCGCACGGATGGGAAAAATGGCCGATAAAGAGCCTTACAAAAAAGGATATCATTTCATTTTTGGACTATGCACAGGTAAAGGGCTGCAACAATACCACACGCAACAAGTACGGCGGATATATCAAGGCGATGATGGGACTGATGGTAGAGCGTGGCATGCTGGAAACAAATCCGGCCAGTGGCATCAAGCGTGAACCGGAGGAAACCGGGCGGAACATTGCGTACAGCTCCGACCAGGTGTCAAAGCTAAAGGAGGCGATGACGGATCTACATCCAAGGCTATGGATATTTGTACGGTTCATCTATTATGGATTTATCAGGCCTGCCGAGCTGTCACGGCTAAAGGTGTCGATGATCGATGTCAGGTCACGAACGATCAACCTGCCGCCACCGATCACAAAGAACCGAAAGGCAAGGCACGTTAGGATATCGCCCGGGCTATTGGGTGCGATCATGGAACTAAAGCTGGAAAACTGCCGCCGTGACCATTATGTTTTTGGCTATAACCTGCAAACCTGTGACAAGCCGCTGCAAAAGAACTTTGCAACATCAAGGCACCAAAAATTGGTCGAAAGGTTGGATTTTGGGAGCGACTACACGCTCTATTCCTGGAAACATACCGGTGTGGTAGACCACTATAAGGCCGGCATTGATATAAAGAGCCTGCAACAGCAGCTCGGACACGCAAGCTTGCAGGAAACGAGCATCTATCTGAAATCATTGGGGCTGCTTGCAGATGAGGCGGCGTTCGACCTGGCTCCAACGTTGTAGCCTTGGCCGTCAACATCATATCCAACGCTACTGCAGCAGAAAAACGATTTATTACTAAAATTTTGTTTTTTTGGAGAATTGGGATGAGCTAAGAAAGGCCAAAATTAACAAGATAGCCAACAGAACACTTTTTTTGGAGAAAAAAAGTTTGTTTTGGAGAATTTTTAATAAAAAAAAGCCCTAAACAATCAAGTATAGGGCTTTCTAGATTACTTTAATTCCGCTTCCTTTGCGGCCTTTTTTGCTTTTCGTTTTTCGCTCCATTTATCTATTAAACGGAGTATTACCTGTATGATGCCGGAAACTACCAGCCCCTTTACATAGTTGCTCGGGTTTTCAAGTCCCTGCGGCACCTGCTGTGCCAGGTCTGCGATCCCGTCCTGTACGGGCTGCACCACTGCCGCAAATCCGGTAGTGCCTGCGGCAATCTGTGTTGCCAATGTTGCTATTCTGCTCATTATTTTGTTTGGTTGTTTTAGAAAGGTTTTAGTACGTAGTTCGGGCTTGCCGGATTGGTGTCCATGCCGATAGGCTGTGCGTGGTTGTTGTTGCCACTCAGGTCACGGATGCCAGTCCTTATATCGGAATTGTCCTGCAAAGCGGAAAAATCAAGGCTCTCAAACTGTTCGAACTTGTACCAAAGTTTTAGAAACTCGGTTACACAAGGGTTTTCACCGATCCTAGCGTTAAAGTTCAGCGCTATTTCGGATGGTGTCAACGCTTTTGAGTATACCCTAAATTCATCACATTCGAACGTTGTTGACTGAAAATTACTGAAACTACCATTGTTATCGGAATCACCGTAAAAAATCCTATAATCGGAATAGACACCGCTTAGGTTTCCCACAGAGCCACTGCTTGACGTACCCGAAAAAACACTGTCCCCTGCATTTATATATAGGTTAGAAACACCATTCTTGAATGTCAGGACAAAATGAAATTTTTCGGTAGTACTGTTGCCAACAACGGTATTGGAGTTGGTACCCCCTGGTCCCTTCATAAAACGTATGCCAAACGCCCCGTTCCTTGATTGTGTTATCTGGTGATAGGATCCCGTATTGTCAGTGGCTATAAATATCCCTCCGACAGAGAAGCCTGTTATTGACAGCGCCTTATACCAAAACTCTACGCTGAACTCATTCAGCACCGGCTTACCTACCATGTTCGGCACGTTCAACCTGCCGGGATATGGCCTTATTCCATTTCCGAAGCCGAATGCGGACGGCAGCGCCCTATTCCATCCAATGCCCAAAAAAGGCTTAAGGTTTGGGGATAGTCCATCGCTATTACTGTTCATTAGGCATCGTAGTTAGCACCAAAGGTGGTTATCGAAATCGTTTCCCCGGCTCCCAAAGTGGTCAACATCTTTGCCTCCAGGTTCATGCCGCTGTTGAGGTTGATGTAAGGGTTTCCGTTGCTGTCTATCTTCAGCCAGGGCAGGTTTCCACGGTTCAGCCCCGAAACTACCGCCACACTACCATTTGTTCCAGCTCCGGCCGGTACGGTGATGTGGCCAAGCGGAGAAATCTCGCCAGCGCCATTGTTAACCTGCAACAACAAAGTGCGCTGTGTCGCAGATGTCGAGGAAATCGCCAGACCATCTACACGGCTGCCCTCTGCGCTCGGGTTGAAAATCTGTTTTGCTATGGTAGTATCGGAAGCGGTAAAAGAAACCGGCTTAAACCTTAAATCCTTGGTAAAATATACCTTTTCGTTCTTTGCCATTATTTTAGTCTGTTATGGTGTTGCGTAATTTGAAATTTTGTAGATCGACACGGTTATGTTGTCGGTCTGAATGGCCGTTACCTCGTTATCCAGTTCGTTAACGGCGGCCACTACGTTAGTTTTGTCCGTGGTCTGCAAATCTTCCGGATTGCCTACCTCGCTGGTTTTTGAAAATCTATCCATTATAGGTTGTGTTTAGCGTAAGACTTGTTCCCGTTCCCTGCTGTGTAACGGTAGCTCCATAGGCAGGTGCCGAAGATGCTATCGACAAAAGCGGCGTGTCGGCAGCGCCCAACTGTATGGGGAATGTTCCAGGATCGTAGCTTGTAGAACCCGCAGGAAGCGTGATGCTGCCCGAACCTCCGCCCTGGTAGGCGTAGTTGATGGTAACAGCTTCGTTAAGGGCAACGTTTGCCGAAACCTTAACGCCAAAATAATTATATGCTCCCGTCTGGAAGTCCGGAGATGTAAGCTCCAGCGTAACGATTGCACTGCTAAGCGAACATGTGCCGCCAGCATTGGCGTTGGCCTGCCCAAGTACATTATAGTTCGGATCGGCCATTGCGATGGCAGTGGCATCGGCCAAACTGACGTTGGAGGTATAGGCTTTGGAGAACGGCACTATACTGCCATCGCTTCCGGCATCACAGTTGTTTTTGGTGAAATTTTCTGTGCGGGTATAGGTGTACGTTGTTGGTACTACTACCGCAATATCCGGATTGTAAAAAACATCGATAAAATACGGATCGTTTTCAGTGCCTGCGCTTGCCACCGGGAGATTAAAACCGTCCTTACTGACAAGCTTTACCGCTCCGCCGGTTTCCACCACAAAGTAAAGCTCCACTCCCTTGCAGCACATCCACTTCTTAATGCCCGCCTTTGGCCTAGCCCCTACCGGTAGCGTACCCAAAGTGATCGTAGTTCCTACAAAAGCGGAATTAAGGCCGAACTGGCCACAGATAAAGACAACTGCCCTATCCGGGAATGCCGAAAGGTCTAGCTTATATTGCAGATCGATCTGTTTATCAAAAATGCTTGCACTCTGCGACTGGATCGCCGTCCATTGCCCAAAGTTTCCGCTGATGATGGTAGCAGAACTATTGTTGTTGCCGCCCGTGCCGGGACTTGTAGATCCGTTACCGCCACTTCCGCCGCTGGCAGCTGGGGTAACGTAAACGTTCCAGGTCACAAGATCATTTGCCAGTTGGTAGGTTTTTCCGTTCTCGGCTATATAACAGGTCATCCCGGCCTCTTTTAAGTGGGCTGGGAAAGATGCCAGTTCGGTAAAAAATGTGCGCTTGTGGTGTCCGCCCCTAACCTCCGACTGTAATGCTACCGGATATTGATCCCGGTCATCATTTATGCGCACCGGAGCGCCGACAAGTGTGCCTTGGTTTTTCATTATACGATTGCCAGTGAGTTAAGTGGTGAATTATAGATATTATTGAAAACGATAACGTTTACCATCACCGTTGCACCGTTGGCGTTTACAAATGGAGAATTTGAACGTACTACGGTGAAATCCGTATTTGTAAGCCCGTTAACGTTGAATGCCGGCATGCCAAAGGCAACCGGTACAACGAAGATCGGGTAAAGTCCGCCACCGCCAAAATTGGTGAAGCTCCTGAAACGATCCTCACGAAGTTCGCTACCGGCCAATGCCAGGATATCGGCATCGGTGATACCTGTTTTTTTGTTAATGTTGGATGCCCACATCCGAGCCAAAAATTTTACGGTCACGCTCTTGGTATTGCTCTGCGAACCATCGGTAACGGTGATCGCCTTGGCGAAGCTTCCGGCAGCGGCCGGAAAATTGCCCGACCTTGTGCCGCTCTGGCTTACGCCCGTTGGCGTTACCGCAATGCCGTCTACCATAATGCCGGTGATAGGATTTGTATTTTTGGTAACCGTCCAGTTAAGCGTGTAGGCGGTCGAAGCACCTATCTCACGAACCGGATCGTTTACGGTCAAAGCCGCATCCGGCGCTACTGCAGGATAAAGAACGTTTTCCATAACCGTTTTCAGATTTGATCCCGTAGGCGTTACGCCCTTTAGCCCGATGACTTCACGGCTGATCGGGCGTTCGCCGTTGAACGACAGATCGCCACCGCTACCGGTGCCGCTTCCCGTGCCGTTTTCGCTGGGCTGGTATATCTTTGTTTTAACGGTGTTCATTGCTATTGGAAATATTGTACCTGTAAAATGTGCGCATTGTCATCGGCCGTGATGATCCTGAAGTTTTTCACGTTCTCAAATCCACGAACCTCAATAACTCCCATGTGCTTCAGCGGAAGTCCCCTTGAATTGGTCGGGTGTGTTCCATCCTGCCAAAAGCGGGCTAGAACTTCGTCCCTGTCAGCTCCCGGAGCGGCCTCCAATGTGATCAGTGCGCTGTTGTAGTTATTGCCCTGGTGCAGCTGCATCACCAAATTTGTATCTGCCGGAACTGTACCGGTAGTATAAAGCGGAAAACTTGCATTTGTGATCGCAAGTTCCTGGTTGGCCTTTGGAAACGGTTTATAACTTTTCGGGGCAGGGTTTGCGGTGTCCGGAATTAGCGGCGGTTGGATGTTGATCGTATCTTCGCCTATATATTCAATTTCTCCAAACATAATAATGTGATTAAGGGAGGGTAACGGATGCCGGCCAAATAGTTTACTGCGCTTGCTGTCCGAACCCTCCCAATGTATTAAACTTTAACTTCGTCTATATGCTTAACCTCTCCGGTGGTGGCCAAAATAGCATCTACCTTACGGGCTTTTTTGTTGTATGGATTGCTGGGCAGCTGCGTTAGCATCTTTGCGACCTGGGCAACCGTAGCGCCCATGTTGATCGTTGCGAATATCCTGCCCAGGTATTTGTTGCGTGGGTTGTATTGGTAGGTAGTGGAAACAAGCGCATCGTAAAGATCCTGCGGAATCTGTCCGGCCGGGATCATCGAATTTAGTACCCTTGTCTTTTTCTCTACATCTTCCAGCAATAGCGCATCGGCCTCGGCACGGGTAATCTTTGCGCCCGGTCTGTCCCATTTTCTGTTGCGTGGATCGCTGGTATCGCAATAATGCCCCCAGCCAATGGTATAATGTTTTTCGCCAGGCAGCTTGTAGCTGGTAAGGCGAAGTTTTTCACGGTTCTTTATAACCTGCAATGCTTTTTCGGATGGCCTCATTTTTTTCTAAACCTTTTGTACAAAAAATAAATGCTGATCCCCAATGCTACTACTAGAGCGGCCTTGAGCATTGGGGACATACCTTTAAACTGTCTACGATCGTTGAGGCATCTGCATAGCCGCCCTTTGGAAGCTTACTTGATGCCCATTGCCTAAACTCGGCCTTTGTAACCTTACCATCTTTGTTTAGATCGATGTAGGAATTTGCCTTATATGCCGCTTGGCTCAAAGTGGCGGTATCAGCTGCTTTCACCCAAACCGGATAAAATACAAGGCAATAGGTATCAAACCAATCCCTGGGCTTACCCGCACTTGCAATCTGACCTTTAAAGTATCTCTCAACGTAGGGAATCTGCTGTACGTTGGTCATCTTTAGGATGGCCGCCGTTGTCGTACCCAATCCCTTTGCGGTCGCCTCCATAAACTGTATAAGGCCGCTTGCGCTGCTATTAGGATTTTTGGCCGTAGGCTTGAAGCCGCTCTCGATATACATTACATCGCAAATCCATTCTACCGGGATGCCCAGGCGTTTTGCCATCGCATCCAAAGCGGTAAAAAATTCGGCGGCATTGCCACTGTTTTTGTTGACCAAATTGATATAGGTCTGCTTAATATTCATTTTTACAGCTTGCTTAAGATGGTTTTATATAATAGGATCACCACTAAAGCGGCGATGATGGCCGTCACGGCCAAATCCGTCATGTTTTCACGATTGAGGCGAACATCTACCGTTACGGTAGGCAATTGGCCATTTTTAAAAAGGTTCTCTAACATAATTTGCTATTTTCTTAGTCCGAGTTCGTCTAATCTGTAGGTTAGCGCAATCAAACGGCCGCTTGTGTCAACAAACATATCCAGCACTTTTAATGCGCCCCTTATGCCTTTCCAATAATTTACCACAGAACGCAAATTGGCATCGGATAACCTGCTAAGTGCATCCGCATTGCTTAATGCTTCCTCGGTTGGCACACCGTATTTGTTCTTACGATCTAAACGGCTTTGCGCCAATATTTGCAAGATGCGGTCTATCCAGGTTGCATACTTTTTGATCTCAGCTTCTGATAAAGTACCAGCTGCTAAGGTGCTTTTAGTGGCAATTTTATCAGCAACCGTGATAGTTTTCTTTTTTTGATCAGTCACAGCCGGTGCCAGCGCTGCTTCAGTGGCCGCCTTTGCCTTTTTGCGGATGAAAAAGAAATAAACTATTGCGGCAGCTCCCATTATTAGGAGGCCACGCACAATAGTTTGGTTGTTTGTTTGGTTCATAAAGCGGTTAGCCCTCTACTTTTTTAACTAACTTGTACTTTTTCCAAAGGAAATAGCCCACAACCGCTACGGCTGCCGCTATCAAAAGGTATTTGGTGTTGTTGGTCATTTTATAGACTATTTAGATTTACGTTTGAAATTCAGTTTCTTTTGTTTTCCGCTCCTGCGGATTTCGGCCAGTTCACGGCTTACCTGCTTTGCGAAGTCACGATCCTTGAACCGTCCCTTGTTATCTTTCGGCTTACGCTTCATTTTTGAAAGCAGCTCGCCAAACTTGGTGCTTACTTTTTTTGCCATTACTGTAACCTTAGATTTTGAAGCCTGCCAAGTACCTTTGCACGCATACCACTTAAAAAATCGTAGTAGGTTTCGTCCTTGATCCATTGCGTTAGGCTTCCTTTGCCCTTTGAACCATATTTGCTATTGAAAGCGTTGTAAACTGCGATAACCATGTTATCCGTTCCAAGCTCGTAAAGCTTGCGCCAGGCGGCATCTTTTGTACCGGAAAGCGTAAACAGTCCGTCCATGGCCTTGTAAAGTTCCTCCGCTAAAATATTAGGGTTGAAATTGGCCGTAATTACCGGCTGATCCCTGATATAGGGTACATCGGGAATAATCGTTTGCCCCGCCTTTTTTCCGTTGCGCCAAATGATATAGACAATAATTCCTATAACTATTGCCGGCAGTACGAACTTGTTCAGATCGGTAAGTTTTAATGCTGGTAGTTTCATCTATTTATTGTTCTTTAGGTATACGATAACGCCCAGGATTGCAGCGCCGATAAGTACGTATTTGAGCGCAGTATTCGTCGATTGATTGTCTGTCTGCTTATTTGATAGGTTTAGACTGTCTGAAGCAACGCTATAATTGTCGCTAGTAGATCCTAACTGTTCCTGGTACATACCATCTCCCCAATCGATGTCATCACCACCACCACCCTGTTCAAATCCAGCGGTAGGATTGTAAGGAGGGATTACTCCATTACTTTCGTCAGGCGAGGCTTGGTTAGCATCTAAAATAGTAGCTGCTTGCTTAACCGTCCATTTTGCGGCATTACCAATACCTTTACCAGTCGCCTTAACTGCTTTACCTACGCCTTTTACAGTCGCCTTGGCAGCTTTCCCAACCGCTTTAGCAGCTTTCCCAATACCTTTTCCTATCTTCTTGAAAAGAGAGCCGATACCGTTACTATAATCAGGGTGTCCGCCCACATAATAGTCAAATTCTGCTTGGTCACCGTCAAAAGCCTCTGTACGTTGTACACGGTAGATGTGGTCTCCCGGACGGACGGTAACACCTGGCTCGATCTCGGTTAAAAAGGAAAGATCGCCATTGGTCTGCCCAACATATTCAAATTGATCACCATCATAACTTGATAGACTTTTAATTGTAAGGTTTGGGTTGGCTTGAGGTGCTAATTTTCTACTTGACAATAAAGTTCTAGCTCCATTCAACGCGACTTCTGAGCCAGGAACCATAAAAGGTAAAATTTTCGTACCTAATTTCAGGTTAAATTTCAGAAGCTTACCCGCTCCCTTTCCAACTTTTTTAATTGCCTTACCTATGCCCTTGAAAATCTTTCCAAAAACGGCGCTGGTTTCGGGATCGTCACCTATAAAATATTCAAATTGTGCCTGTCCGTCAAACTGCGCACCGATCTGCTTGCGGTATAAGTGGTCACCTGGCTTGGCAACTACGCCCTTGTACTTTTCGTCCAAAAATTCCGTATTGCCGTCAAATTGGCCTAGATATTCGTACTCGTCACCGTTGCTGTCCAAAAAGACTTCAACCGGGCTGCTTACAGCCGGCTTTGCCTTAGAGGCAGGTAATTTGGCTATCGATGTTCCAGGCTTTCTCGGTTTCGGTTTTTTGCCCCTGAAATTGCTCGTGTGGTCGTCAAAAGCATCGTTGATATCAAACGGCGATGTTTCGGCCTGTAAAAACTCGTCATCGTCATCGTCCATCAAAACGCCATTGGTCACCGAGTTCGGCGATCCAACGGAAGTGCCGGCATTGGTTGCGGCGCTAGGCAATATCATAGGTGCGTTACCAGCTCCTTTTGCAATTGCCTCGGCTACCGGTATGGCCTGCCTCGTGCTATCATCGACAGATAAATCTGCTAATCTCATTTTTGATAAATTTTAGTGTTTCCGTAATGGCTATAATCGTAGGCCTTTGCCCGTTGTAGCTGTGCATACATGCGCCAAAAATGTTCTGGGTTTTTATCGCTAAGTACTTTGGTAAGTGCCTTAACGCTTGCATTCAGCGAATAGCCCAAATCGGCATATTCCTTAAAAGCCTGCGCATCCGCTTTTACTTCGTCCGTGGTCTGTAATTCTACATGAGCCTTTTCGTGGAGCATTACAAATAGCCTGTGTTCTTTGGGCATTGCCCTCATGTGCTTTAAACTCAACTGCATTTCGCCAGTCCTACGGTTTACCCTTGCAGGTGTACTGATCAAATCAGGCACGTATGTTATTCTAGTGATCCCCTTTGCCCAGGCCATTATTTTTTACGGAAAAACAGGTATGCTACTGTGATTAATAAAATGATGCTCAACGCAATGAAAAGTTTTCTGTCCATGCCCAGCACCCTATCGGTTGCTCCTGCAGTAGCGCCATTTTCGACACCTACATTGAATTGCCCATTCTGTGCTATTGGAGCCTTACCGCTTACCGCATTGACCACGTTTGTAATCGTGGTCACTCCCCTTTGTACCATATTGATGATATCGGAAAAGGTAGTTTTTGGTTTGGTATCTCCGGTTGCGTTCGAATACGGCAGCGGCCTACTTCCGTAAACCTTTACCAAATTGCCGAGATTTTCGGCTGTTGGTGCGGCCTTGTAGCCATAAAGGAGCAATAGTTGCGCCACCGCCCCAGGCTCCTGCGCAACTATCCTTTTCAAATCCATTTTTGGTGGATTGGTTAGCCGATAAATTTACTTACCACTGCTGGACCACCTGCGGCCTCAATGTTTACTTTTGCCTTTTCAGCCTTGCTGCGCAATGCTTTGGCAATGTTAAGCGATACGCCTACCATCAAGGTGATCACTACCGAAGTTGAACCCAAAATAGGGTATTCGATGCGTGTCTGTGCATCCATGAAGAAACTCTCCGGAATGGTCAAGATAGCCGTGTTAAAGTTACCCTCGCTAGCCCAAGTACCTGGCGTAATTACCTTGCTTGAATGCTGTGCAAACGGACTTTCTTTTACCAACGTTACCGATTGATCCATCTGTGCGATGTTTGAGGTCGCAATCTTGAAACCACTGATCACAGACGGGAACAAGCGAATGAACTTTTGGAAAGATTTAATCGAACCAGGTGAACCGCTCAAAGCAGATAGACCAGCAGCTCCGGCCTTATCGTTGAAAGCACCATCGGTAACCAAACCTACCGTTGCATCATCCAAACCAGGGCATAACAATGCCGTTCTAGGCGAAGTATTTGCATTGGTAATGGTCATAATGAACGGTTTTGCATTTTTGTGAGCCGATGCCAAAGAAACCGCACCACCTGCGTAGTCCAAGAAATCATCACCGGCACCGGTGTAGCCTAGCATGCCGCCGTTAAAATTGCTCAATTGGTTTGCTTCGTTTTCCAAATCTTCCGCAGAATGATAGTTTGCTGTGTGCTTAGGATCAGCGTGACGTACAAATGATTTGCCGCCAATAAAGTTTCTATTTTTCACTTATGTTAAATTTTAGGGTTGAACTTGTTTAGTTGGTGACAGATAAATGCTACATGTAGCCGAATCCATCAAAGCCTACGAATGTGGAGGTTGTACCGTCAGCGTTTTTGCGTGACTTCGTAAACCAGCGCTTCAAAAAGAAAGCGGCTACCAGGATCAGCACCCCGGTAACAAATGTTTTTTTGTCGATGAGATTTCCCATTGATTTTGATTAGTTTGTTTGTGAGTTTTTTTTGAATTGAACCCTAAACTACATCAACTAAAAACCGTGCTGAACCGTAACGCAACGCAACTTTAAGTAACTGAACACAAGTGTTTTCAATTAAACATAAGTGCAACAAAAAAGCCCTACCAAATTGGCAGGGCTAAACATAAATTCTAAGTGTCCGGGCGTTTCCTATTGATTTAAATTTATATCTTTTAATCATCTTGATTTAATTTGCTTATCAAAAGATCAGCAATTTCTATTGCGTTTTTGACTAATTTAATAGGAACAATGTAGCGGTTAGCTGCTAGGCCTTGCAAAGCGATAGCTGCAAAGTATTCACGCTTGGTCAATCCAAATGGATTCATACTGCCAACGCTATCAAAGTTCCCATTCCTTTCCGATATAAGTATATCAGAATCAATAGGGTTAATCGGATCATTACCCTTAGTTTTATTTTTATCTTTCATGGTGTACCTAAATGTTCTACAATCTTTTTAACCTGTGCCGGCGTGTAGGTTTTTCCTATGTATTCGCCCAGGTCACTAATTTGGTTGATCCAACGGCGAAAGGTGCTGCGACTTACACCGTAAAAAGCGGCCAACTGTTTTTTGGTGTAGGCTTTAATGGTAAAATCAGCTGTTTGCATAGTTAGATCATTGTTTCTATTGTTTCGTTGTAGCGCACATCCCTATGTTTGTTCACTCGTTTAAAGGCGGCAACCATGTTTTCATAGTTCGGGATCACGGTTTTATTTCGCGAACCCTCGAAAGTTTCCAAAGTCTTAAACAATACACAGTAGCCGATCATTTCCCAAAAGAACGGAGGCACACGCTTCAACGAATGGAAAGTAAAGATCAAATCACAGTTGAACATCCGGTGATCTACCAAAAATGCCTTAATGCTTGGATGCACGTTACCCTCGATGTATTTTGTACAGTCCTCAAAGATCACCAATCCATCACGGAAATTATCGGCGATAACCTTTAACGTTTCCAGTGTTGGCGTTCCCATAATCTTTGCAATGCCCTGGCGAAAACCTTTGATCTGTTTTACCTCGATCTGTCGGTGCGCATTGTATGCCGGTGATCCGTTAACATCGATGATCAGCACTTTTTTTTGGCGTGGATATTTTACGGCCACACCATTTAGGTAAGTGCTTTTGCCTACTCCCTTACGCCCTACTACTATTGCCGAATAATGGAGATCACGCATTACTGTGGAAACCTGGTTACGTATAATTGATTGCCTTTTTTAATCATGGCCTTATGGCCTATATTTTCCCAGCGTTGTTTGGTAGCTTTCAACTCTACTTCGTCAAACACGCCCTGGAAACAATACTCTTTGCCAAATGCCTTAAGCGTTTGCGGGATCGGTTTTGGTTGGTTTTGCTTTGCCATTATTGCGTTTTTTAAGTTCCTGTATTACCTGTTTATGCCTTTCTGCGGCAGAGTTGTTGGCAATGATATCGCCAATGATCTTTTCTTTCAACAGCTGATCTAGTCGAATGGCAAATGCGATGGCGGCAATGCCGATACCAATACCCAAGCCCATTAAAATTGATTTGCGATCTATCATAGTCCAAATAGTTTATGTAGGAATGAAATTAAACGGTGTACCTCACTTAAAAACCAGTTTCTAACCCCGTAAACAAGGTGTATATAGTACAGTTCGTCCCAAAGCCACACCAAAACGATGAAGCCAGCCAGTATATATAGGAAGAGGGAGAGCTGAAGCATAGCTATTTACGGCGTTTTAGTTTGGCGTTGTGTTTACAGCGTAATTTGTTGGTTTTTCTTTTGGGATGGCCAAACTTTGGCACCCAATTGGTTTTAGGTGTAAAGTAATACATCGGTGATCTAAAATCCAATCCGCCCATGGCATTGATTGCAATCTCCTGGCTTTTGCGTTTTGTTGCCACCGTTGCTTTTACCTCGTTTGCGGTATTAATTCGCTGTACAGCTTGCGCATTTGTTTGGCCACCAATTAAGAGTGCAGCCAACCCCAAACCAGCTGTTAAAAATCTTCTGTTCATAGTATGTTAATCGTTTAGAAAATAAGCCACACGTGTGCCGGCAACTTCACCAAATGCCAGTAATAACCCGGTAAACGGCGAAACCTGTATCTGCATCGTATTGGCATAGCGTTCGGTAGCTGCAACAAGCCTTTCCTTTTCGGCAGGCGTAAACGGCAACATACTGGCCATTTGCAAATGTTTGTTCCACTTGTTCAAAATCTTGTATTCGGGACTGTTGGCAGGATATACCGTGCCACCGGTAGTGTCCAAACCGTCCAAAATATCACGTTCTTTCTGTGTAAACAGGGATTGCTTGCGCCACATTGGAATTAATGAAGATTGCAGGCCGTCAATTACACCGACAATGGTTTCTGCGAAATGGTTATGCGGCATAGCCTTTGGCCTTTCCGTGTTGGGAATTTCGTCTAAATGCTCCGATTGCACGGTTGTTTCGATGATTTCTTCCTCATCGATGATCGGTGCTTCGGTAACCGTTTCATCTATGATAGCAGCTGATGCGCTTACCTCAACTTCAGTGGAAAGAATGTCCGATAAATCTCTCATGGTGTTTACGATTGTTTAGCGTACTTTTCTATGATTGGCTGGATAGCCTCTATTTGTGCTGATATTTTCGGATTACCTATCAGTTTTGGCAGCATCATAGTTAAACTCATGATATTGGCCTTTCCGCTGATCAGTCCCTCAAAGTTTTTGAACAGTCCTACCAGTAGCCCGATTTCCGTTTTCATAGTTATGTTTTGATCCATCAACTCATTTAGCTGCTTTTCATCTACGGTAACTACTCCCGGCATTAATTCAACATTGTATTTAACGTTTTCAGCATTTGGCAGTACTTCAACATCGGCTTCGTCTGTTACAGCTGCTTCGTCAACTTCTACCGGCAAAGGCGTCTGTTGATCATTAACAGTCATTTCAAACTGTGCCTGATTATCGTTTTCGGGATTGTTTCTTTGCTTTGCCATTACTTGAATTTAAAAGGTGTTAAAATGTCTTTTCGGTGCAGTTTCATTGAAAACAGCATTAATTCAACGATATCCTTGCAGCCATTGGCCTGCATTGCGGCAGTGATTTCTGCATGCTGCCCAGCTGTGGCACGTGCAGCGAATTGCCTGTCCTTCGGATCGGCAACCTTTAAATGCTGGTTACGGGGTTGTTTGGCCGGTTCGGGAGTGGGCAGATCAATGCCCAGCTCCGTTGCGGCCTGCTCTGACTGGTTGGGTTTATGCGTTGGTACCACATCGCCATTGTTGGCAATGCCGTTAACAGGGTTATCCATGAAAAAATAGTTTGTTTGGTGTACCGAGTTTGGGATCGGCATTACAAAGATGGATAAGTGTTTACGGGGTTAAAATCTATATGGTAACCACGTACGGAATTTTATTTGGTGCTAAATTTAGAACACGCCAGTAGGAAAACACCTATTTTTTGAAAAAGTGCTTTATTTCAGAAGTACAAAAATTTCTGTTACAACTGTTACAATGTTACAAACTGCGTTTACGATATTATAAGCCCAATTTTTGGTGTAACAGTTTGTAACAAAACATCAATTTTGTAACAAAATAGGTTGTAGCAGTTTGTAACAAAACAATTTTTGATTTTTCCATTTTGTTACAAACTGTTACATCAAAAACTTGCTCCTTTTTAGCTTTAGGATATATTTTATATTTTGTAACAAAATGTAACAAAATAATTCAGCGAAAATATTTTTGATGTTTTTGCACAAAATTATATTTGGTAGGTTAAAAAAATTTCGACCAAACCTCTCTCCTCTGCTGAAATAGAGGGGTGCGGATTTGAAAAAAAAATTGTTGATCGGTTAAAAATGTGGTGTTCGCTACGCTCACGATTTTAGCGCTGTTTTGGTAAGCTGCGCAAACCAAAACGAGCGTAGCAATGTTGTAAACCATTATGATGGAAAGCGAGGAAATTCATTTCGTTGCAGCATTCGGAAACGAAACTGCTGACTGCTATCTGTGGAGGCAAAAGGGCGGCAACTATTTCGATGTGTACATCAACGGCTTTTACTCCGGAGGTATCATCAAGTACGATGGCGGATGGATGGTCAAGCTCAACGGAGATAAATTTAACCAGGGCGATAGTGACGAGCTGTTACAGATTGCTGGCATTGATATCAGCGAAAAGTTCCCGGTCGCTGGATATGTTGAACGGAGAGGCGCAATTATCAACCCTAATGCCTTTAAAACGATGTGGACTGATAGTCCTATCGACTATAACGAAAAAAGCCCCGATTAAGGGGCTTTAGGTAACCATGCGTAAACATTAACCTATCAAGCAATCTTAAAAGTTTCCGCAACTACACGAATAAGCTGGTTGTTGTATATCGATATCAAAAAGTGTTCTTTGGTTTTTAGCAGCATTAAGTAAATCCTTATAGGTTACCCCCTTGATAAAAGTACCATTAACCCCATTTTTAAAATTATTGTTTTCAGCTTCAATCCATTTTTCAGCTAATTCTGGGTGATGTTGCAATATACTTATGATAGCATTTTTGCCTTTTAAAAAACAAAGATCACAGTTACCTAAAATTCTAGGAACATCCAACGTATATGGCTTTGTAAGCCAGTATTGATCTACCATTTCCTTTGTAACTCCAAGGTCATACAGAGGATATTTATTGATTACGTTGACAAATCTGCTCGAATTTCTTTTGACACGATGGGCTTCATCATAACGAAAGCCTATATAGTTTTCAAAACGTCTAATACCCAACGCTCTAAGGTAACGTTTTGCCGTTTTTACTTTCAATTCATCAGTGCATATTCTTCTTTCTCTATTTGGCAAATACACTTTATAGTTTAAAAGAGCTGGAAAACCCTCTAAACCTGGCGATCTTTTATGTGTAAAACTAGTTCTGTGAACTTTTATGCCCTCAAATTTCTCAAAATCTTCAATAAACTTGTAAGTTTCCTTAGATTCCCACTTTGTATCGGTAAACAATACAATATCATCATCAGTCGGCTTAGCCAATATTGTCATTAAGGCACTTGTTTTGCCGCCAGAAAAGTTAAAGACTCTTTTCATACCTACATTATTTCATTTTCTACTGCTGCAAGTGCAGTTTCACGATAAGTATTGATTTCTTCCGGTTTAAAGAACTCCGAAAACTCCGTTTTAAGCTCGTCCAATGTCAAAAAGTCCTCGACCTTGAATACCAGGCAACGGCCATGCTTGTCAATATGTTTAGGCTCGTAAACATCTTTAGGATTTAGCTCCCTTGGATGCTTCGGAAACTCATAGCGCCCCATTTTGGAGGTAATTCCAAATTTGTCGGCCAGCTGCTTAACTACATCTGCCTTTCTGAACTTAATGGAAGCTTTGGAGTTGTTAAGGATATCCATTAGCTCCGTGATTGTGTAGGCCAATGTATGGTAATGGTATTCAAAGAAAAGTTCCTTTAAAGTAGCCCTTAATTCCAGCTCGAGCCATGAGCCGGAAGCCATCTTAACATTTTTGAGCGCCTCGGTTTCCAACAGATCAAAGGCGAACCATGAGCGTGTCTTTTTAGGATGCAGGATAGTACGTGTTTGCAGGTGTTCCAAAAATGCCGGTATTTCCGCTATCATTTTATCCAATAGTTCCGGATCATCCTCCGTTAGTACCGGCACTTTATTTACCCAAAACCTTACCTCGTCATTATCGATCGGCGCAAAGTTGTCCTCGTCATTGGAAGTAAGCACGAACTTTCCGAAAAATGCAATCTCCTGGCGGCCGGCATACATACCACGCAGTTTAATGGTGCTACTGGTAGCCATTGATTTTAGGCGCTCCAGAACGCTTTTCTTATCGATAAATCCCTCGTCAATACCTATAACCAATTTATCCGCCCAGTCATCGTTTAAATGATCCTTTAGCTCCTCATTTCCTATGAAAGTACAGTTTGCCTGGAATATCTCTTTTAAAAGCCAAAGGAAGGTACTTTTACCGGTGTTCTTACGGCGGTTTACCAATGCGAGTATTGGCAGCTTTTGACGTGGTTTTAGGTACATCAGCGTTAAATAATCTAGTGCCAAATCAAAATTGGTGTGGCCGCTATTGAGCTGCTTTGTACCGAAAACGTGCTTTAAATATTTTTCGATTGTTGGCCAGCTACCGGCCTCCGGCAAATGGTCAATTTTACTGTACAGGTTGAAGCATCCGGAAATTACCGGCTGATAACCTCCTGTGTTATCAGGAACGTTGCAAAAGGCATCGAAACGCTCAATCTGATCAAAGAAATTTTTGTGGCCTTTCTGTACAAAGTCCCTGGTGATCTCCCCAACTTTCCACGGTACACGCTTAGTGTCCAAAACACCCTCTTTATTGGTGTTTGGAACAAGGATCAACTTAAAATAATCGCATCCTACACGGATAAACTTTGCACTATCGGCATGTTTTACCATCTGTAGGCCTTCATCGTCAATATAGCGGTACTTGAAGCCATTGAAATTGAACTCCATTTTGTCAATTTCGCCAGCGTGGTGCGCATAAAATGCGGATGGGATGCCCTTTGTAAGCGTTAGCTTAAAAAATGTCTTGATCTTGTGCGGTGTTTCTGCACTCAGGTTGATACAGTCGAAAAAATAGTTCTTTGTACCGCTCAATTTATTGGCCGCCGATATAACCTCCTTTTCCTTTCCACGCTTGAAAAGTAGAAGATCATCCAGGCCTTTGGCATCGTTCAATAGGCGCTCGGAAATGTGCATAAAATAGGCATCCTTTACACGGCCTTTGGCCAGTTCCCTAAAGCGCATTATCGCTTTATAAAACGATGTTGGCCGCTTGGCCAAATTTTTGTCGGGTTCACCGTCCTGGTCCCAATTCAAGCAAAATATATCCGCATCATAAAGCAATACCAAATTATCAACCTCGCATTTGTTTACGATCTGCAAAATATCGCCGTGCAGCTGGTTTTCGCCATCGGTAAACAAATCCTTACCGCCCAAACCTATGATATCCATGCCGTGCATGCTTGCGGCCTGTGCCTTAAATTCTCCCTCAACCAAATAAAGCGTTTCTATTTTTTCGCCCTTTGCGAACTTATCCAGGATATTGAGCGGAAAGAAAAGGTGTACGCCCGAATTTGCCGGCTGTATGTACTTGGCATCCTTTTGCCTATCGGGATTAAAGCGCAGGCGGTAGAACGGTTTTCGCTCGTCATCTTCCAAATATGTTTCCTGCTGTCCGTGCAATGCCGGGTAGTTGATAACGATATCGTCCTTACTGCTAGGCTCAAATATATTTTGCCAAAAGCTACCTGTCGAATTTTTACGGTAGACCTCGAAGCTCTGCTGTTTTGGATCATCAATTCCCAAATCTGCCATTCGACTGTTAAAATATGGCGTTTGCGGATCGGTTTTAATTTCCGGTTCTTGGTTAGGATCGGCAGGCAATGTACTGTTTTTAAGATATGCCTGTTGTACTCGTTTGTCTGTTTTTTTAGCCATTGTTCAATAACTCGTTAGGTGTGCATTTAAAAAACTCGGCCAATAAATAAAACTGATCTACCGGAATGCTGAAACGTTCGCCACTTCTAATGCCCTCCCATCGGCGGCCAGTTGTGGGCGAAATCTTAACATGCAGGCACATCTTTAAAAAGTTTTCGTTGTAGGTACCATCCATTTGTAAGAGCTTCAATTTAATGGGGTACTTCAATTGGGTTTTTTGGCTTTCTATTTGCATAGCGTTGGTTAGTTTGTTTGGAAAAATTAAAGCGGCCATTCTTGCACCGGCCATGGTGCGGCCGCTTTTTTATTATCTCAATATTTTTGCTGCGAGTGCTATAATTACCATCCACAAAAAGGCGGAGCTGGCGAAATCATCCGGGTAGCGGAATAGTAGCAGCTTGATTATGCTGTAATTCATTGTATTGGTTGTTGTGGTTACTGTCCTTAATTGTGCGTTCCAAAAGGATATAGGAAAACTCATGATCGGCAATGTTTTCGATATCTGGATAAAGCGTTGCGATTATTTCTATAGCCCTTTGCTTGGTATAACCGGTATCTATCAGTGCGATTGCTTCGGTCATCATCGATAGCTTGAAATGCTTGATCATTACGGCCGTTGCTTCGCCCATATCATTGCCTTTGAGTAGTATTTGGTAAACTTCGTCAAGCTGGTATTTTTCGTCATCACGTGGGCGTAAAGTGGAAAATACATTGCAGTAAAGTTTGCAGTTCCAGTTTAGGTTGAATTTTATGGTTTTCATGGCTATGATCCGAAAGTATGGTCGACTTCTTCAGTTTCTACAAAGTGCATTTCGCTAAACTTGACCGCGAACCTTATAAGTCTATTGCCCATAATGGTTTTAAAGCAATTGATCCGGGTAGCGGTCATTTTAAATGCGCACTCGTATTCATTTTTATAGTTTTGGATGCACTTTGATGCTGTACAATAAGAAAATAACTCAAAAGCATACGTTGACGGATCGTCAACCGAAAACCATTGGCCAGCTAAAAATTTCTCTTTATTTGTCATGATCAATCATAGTTAGTTTTGGCGCTGTGATCTCACAGCCATTTTTGATGTTGTTGCCGGGATTTAGGGTTACTGCAGTAGCGCCGTATTTGTCCATAACAGCTGATAGTATTGCGTTTCGTTCATCATTTGGTAATGCTTCCAGTTTACTAATGTGCCTGGTTACCTTTCGTTTTATCCTTTGGCGCTCCCGGTAATCTGTACCGGTATAGCGATAATCCTGTAAAATCTCGGGTTCGGGATAGTTCATGTAGATACGCTCGGTACGCAGGCCGTTGCGTGTCATACTTTGGAAGTCGTGTGTTCGCCAACCGGCCAACATGGTATCGTACAATTCACAGGGATAGTGTGATATCATACAGTTACTTTTGATGCTATTGGCCAAGGTTAAAAATTCTACATGATCAGCTTCTGTCCACTCATAATTATAAAGTGGCTTTTTGCTTTTACGAGTACTAAATAGGTATGGAGGATCGAAATAGAAGAAAACGTCTTTTTGTCTGTCAAACACATTTGTAATAACTTCGTAAGAATAATTACTCTTTACTAAGTCAGTAGCAAATAATGTTTCATCATATTTCTCAATAACAGATCCGTCAAGATCGTTTATAACTGTGATCGATGGGAGCTTTAAGTTGTGCAGTACGCCGCCATTACCTACCATTGGCTCAACATAGATTCTGTGCTTCGGTATTTGGTTGATGATCTGCTGATACGTTCCGTTACCAGCCTTACCACCGTTATAGGTTTTAAATGGTTTTTTCATGGTTTAGACACTTTTATTAAGAGGTAAGCTTTGCCGTTTAAGGTTTCTAAAGTTATTTTCGCATTAGGATATTGATTAATAATTGAAATATCCTTAACGCTACTTTCTGTGGTTTTACCGTTCGGAGTAGTAGTCATTATACAAGTCCAAACTTTATTTTCAGCTGCCATAATTAATTTAATCTATAGTAGGAGCTTATAAAAAATTAAAGAACTAGTAGCATCACCAAACTTGGATAAGGCTTGCTCTGTTTCCGCTTTAAACTCGCTTTCTGTTATTTCCGTTTCAGTATCAGTTTTTCGGAAGTCACTACCGGCACTTACCGTCACTTGTGAAATCAGTGGAGTTACAGAAATATAATCTCCGTTAGGACTTACTTTATAGTACGTCAATAGGCGCTTATAATACTTTTCCATTTCGTTAATTATTGCGTAAACAGATGTAGATAATTGTTGCGGCCACTAAAATGAACCCACCTAGTAGGATTTTGCCGAGATTGTTTTTTAGAAAGGTTTCCATGATTTAATTGAAATAATTAATGTTTTCGGTGTATATGGTTTCCAGTTCGTCAACCACCTTTCTATAATCGGCTCGTAGGGCGGTTAGCGCTTCTTGGTCATTTACATTTGCTGTTATGGCTTGTTCCAATGCCTTTTTTTTGTTCACAAGCTCCAAATACCTTTGTTTGGTTTGCTCGTAATCGGTGTGCGCTGTCATAACGGGAAGTTTTGCGGCATTGGTAGAAATGTGGCAATTTCAGTAAGAGCTCGGTTTAACTCTACGATTTGGTTATCGATCTGCTGAAATTTGCACTTATAAAATCTGTACTGGCATTCACGGTGTGCGTTTGCAGCTTTTACGGCATAAGAGATTTGCAACGGAAATAGCTTGTCAATTTTAGCCATAACGATAGTAGCAGCTTCCTCCGCTTCTTTAGCGTTGGTAACTATGATGTTTAGTTTGGAGGCCATGTGATTTGTTGTTTAGGTTGTTGGAGGTCAATTTTTAAGGCCGAACTTTGACGGCAAATTTTGACTTTGTGCCGGGCTTAGTTCCTCGATGGTAACTCCTAACCATTCAGCGAAACTGTTGGCTTCTGTTAAGGTTAATTCGGTTTTATTGTCCAGTATTTTATTGAACCTGTGCAATGTGATGTCTAGCGTTTGCAACACGCTGTCAGTAGGAACTACCGATTTAAATCCTCTCTCAAACAAAATACTTTTGATGCTGTTAGTCGGTGCATCAGCTTGAGCATTTTTCTTTGTTTGTTTTTTAGCCTCTAATGCAACCTTGGGTTGCTTTCTCCTTTTAGCAGGTCTAAATTTGTTTTGATCTTCTTGTAACATTTTTTATATACAATTTTTTGGGTATCACTTGAGTTTTTTGGGTATTACATTTGAATTACCGATAACTATAAATAATGATTTATTATTTTAATCAATATTATTAAAACAAATATCAATCATTTTAAATGATAAAAACAACATTTTAAATGATGAAATAATATTATTAATGATAACTAACTTATTATCAATGCTATAATTTTACATAATGGTTACTACGGCATCATTAATAAGGTCGATTCGGGCGAGCAAGGGGTTTAGCCAAGAATATATTGCAAATGAGTTAGGGATTAAACAAGCCGCTTACAGCAACATTGAAAGTGGAAAGTCGGATATAACACTAAATAGATTGCATGATATCGCTAATCTTTTAGAGGTAAGTATTTTCGACTTAATTATTGATAACACTAATAAATCTGAAAAGGAATTTAATGAGCCTTTGCCTAAGTACTCAAAATCTAACGGCTACGAAATCAGTGTGACAATTAAGTTGAACGATCCGGCTAAGGAGCGTGAAGTATTGAATTTAATTGGCATTAATAAATAGCAGATATGAGGGAAAAGCTGATTGACATTATCAAATCTGCTTAAAATGAAATTTTCAAATAAATTACCGGATTTTTAAAATAGCAACATGGAACAAAAAATTGAAGCACTCGAAAACGCACTGTTGCAATTATCAGCAAGCATTCAAGATTTGGGCAATTCTTTAGATAGACATTCCACTGCCATGGATGATCACTCTAGTAAGTTAAACTCTTTTTTAGCTTACGATGATAATGGTAGAGCATACAGTGATTTTTCAGAATTGTCTAATCAGATAGAGGAGTTAAAAGGCGTAATCGATGGGCTCGACCTAAATTTACGAAGTTAACCTGTTAAACAATTGAATAACAACAGAAAAAACATTAAGGACGGATTAAACCCCATATTCCACCCAAAAGCCTTTCAAAATAATGAAAGGCTTTTTCTTTTTTAGACAATTTTCAATTCGTCGAATAAAGCCAATAGAGGCTCAGTTTCCGTTCGAACCTTGTATGGGCATCCTAACCAGACAAAAGTTAGGAAGTTATAAATTCACTTTTTTAATAGTACTTTAACGAGCGAGTTATAGATTTGTATTCTTCGTTTTTTATAGTTCGATGTTTTTAAATTAAACCGAAGTAAAAAATCGTTTATGCTTTTCAATTAGTCGGTATCTTTTAGTAGCTCTATTGTTTTTTCCCTAATAAAACCTTCCTTGTCTTTTTTTACCTCTTCAAGGATTGCTTTTCTTTCCATTGGCAATGTAAAGTATTTATCAGCCCATAAATTTATTTCAATCATCAAAGGAAGCAGGTCTACTCCTTTTTGGGTTAGTTTATATAAAACTTTGGCTTTGCTATCAGGATGATCTTGTTTAGTAATTATCCCATTTGTTTCCAACATCTGTAACCTTGAAGCCAGAATATTTGTTGCTATTTTTTCATCAGACTTCAAAAAATCTCCATAAGTACACTCTTTGGCAAACATAAGATCTCTAACAATAAGTAATGACCATTTGTCTCCCCAAACATCTAGCGAGTTGCTAATGGGGCAGTCTGATCGCTTTTTTATATCCTTCATAAAAATAATTTTTAAAACTACTTGCAAATTGAAAGTTGTTTTTATATTTGTACTTGCAAAACGCAAGCAAATTTAAGCAATTAAATTTTATATACGAGGAATTTTAAACAACAGAAAAAATGAAAACAACAGGAAATACTATATTCATCACCGGAGGAAGCGCCGGAATTGGCTTAGCCATCGCTAAAAAATTAATCGCTGAAGGCAACCACATCATCATCAACGGAAGAAATCAGGAACGTCTGGACAATGCCTTGAAAGAACTTCCGGGCGCTGTAGGAATTCAGGGAGATTTTGCTGTAGAAGCAGATAGAATTCGTGTGGCAGAGGAATTGAAAAACAATCATCCTGAGGTGAATGTGATTATCAACAACGCCGGAGCAGCCTTTGCCTATTTATTGAGCGAAACAGCCAATGCACACGAAAAAGCAATGACGGAGATGAATGTCAACTACATCGCTATTATTCATTTCACAGAATTGATGATGCCGCACCTTTTGCAAAAAGAGGCTGCCGCTGTAGTGAATGTTTCTTCTCTAGCCGTTTACGGAAGTCACAAGTTTCTACCAACCTACTGCGCCACCAAAGCAGCATTACACAGCTACACTGTAGCGTTGAGATACACGTATGAAGATCAGAAAAATGTTCAGATTTACGAACTGTACCCACCAACAGTTAACACCGAATTTTCTGCCGAAATAGGCGGTTCTAATGGAATTCCTGCATCAGAAGTGGCAGAGGAATTATTCATGGGGTTGGTAAAGAATCAGTTTGATATTCCTGTAGGTGAGGTGAAAAAATATGCTGCTGCCGTAGGTAAGGCAATGGCAAAATTAGCTGCCCAGGAAGCCAATTCTTAACCGATTGAAAAGCCACTCCTTATTTAATTTTCAAAGTGGCTTCTTATCAAAAAATTATTGCAATGAAAATTCAGGGAAAAACCATTCTGATTACCGGTGGCGCATCAGGAATAGGATTAGAAGCTGCCAGACAGTTTCTGGAAAAAGGTGCAAAAGTGATCATTACGGGGAGAAATCAGGACAAATTAACTGTCGCAAAAAAACAGTTTCCGGATCTGATTACTATTCAGAGTGACGTCTCCGATGCAGATGATGCTCAAAAACTTTTTGAGAAAGTATCAGCCCTTGGCGGAATCGATATTCTTTACAATAACGCCGGCGTGGGCATCCCTCCGATCAATTTGGGAATAGCCAACGACAAACATATTGAAGGTGCAACGTACGAAATGGAGGTCAACTATATCGGGATTATCCGCCTCAACAATCTTTTTATGGAAATGCTAAAATCCCGGAAAGAAGCGGCCATCATCAAAACTACTTCAATTCTCAGCTATGTTCCATCTCTGGTAGAAGCTACCTATTCTGCTACCAAAACAGCTCTTGCATTTTACACCAAAGCTTTGCGGGAACATCTCAGAATTATTGGCAGTGACCTCAAAATTTTTGAATTACTTCCACCCGTTGTGGATACAGAAATGACAGCGTCCAGAACAGGAAAGAAATTAACTCCTGAACAATTGGTGAAAGGATTAATTTCAGGTTTAGAAAAAAACCAGTACACCATTCGGGTAGGTGACAGCAAAATTATGTATTTCCTGCACCGGTTTTTCCCGAAATTAGCATTCAGTCTGGTGAATCCAAAAACATCTCATCAAAACATCAAAACAACTCATTAAATATGAAAGCATTTATCATCAAAAATTACAAGAAAGGAGGCGAATTGCAACTGAGCGAAATGCCGGATCCAGTTATTAAAGACAATCAGGTTTTGGTGGAAATTCATGCGGCCAGCGTCAATCTTCTGGATTCCAAGATCAAAGATGGTGAGTTCAAAATGTTTCTAAAATATAAAACACCTCTTATTTTAGGTCACGACGTGGCGGGAATTGTTACCAAAGTAGGGTCAAAAGTTACAAAATTTAAAAAAGGCGATGCCATTTACGCAAGACCTGCAGATTACAGATTCGGAACTTTTGCAGAACAGATTGCCATGAATGAGGAAGATGTGGCATTAAAACCAAAAAACCTTACTATGGAAGAGGCAGCGTCTATTCCGTTAGTGGGATTGACAGCGTGGCAGGCGTTAGTAGAAAATGTAAACCTTAAAAAAGGTGATAAGGTTTTTATTCAGGCAGGATCTGGCGGTGTAGGAACTTTTGCCATCCAGCTTGCGAAACATCTTGGACTGACGGTTGCAACTACAGCCAGCGAAAAAAGTTTTGATTTTCTGAAAAGTTTGGGTTCAGATGTACTCATCGACTACAAAAAACAGCAGTTTGAAGATATGCTTCATGATTATGATTTTGTGCTGAACAGTCAGGATGCCAAAACTTTAAATAAATCTTTTGAAATAGTAAAATCGGGCGGTAAAATCACCTCTATTTCCGGACCGCCCACACCCGAGTTTGCGGATGAACTTCAATTGCCTTGGTTCGTGAAAATTATTGTTGGATTGCTGAGCAGTAAAGTTAGAAAAAAGGCTAAAGCACAAAATATCAGTTACGATTTTCTTTTTATGAAAGCCAGCGGGCAGCAGCTTTGGGAGATTACCAAATTAATTGAAGCAGGAATTATAAAACCGGTAATTGATAAAGTTTTTCCTTTCAGTCGAACCAATGATGCAATGAAATACGTGGAGAGCGGAAGAGCGAAAGGGAAAGTAGTGTTGAAAATTAATTAAAGCTATTCACTTTTATCAAATTTTGGCTTCTTTAAATCTTCGACCCCCAATTTCAATCAATTCGTCCACTAAATGGTTTGAATTACGCACCGCCAATGACCCCAAGTTTTAAAGCAGTTCTGAAAAGAGCTGCTTTTTTTGTTCCTAATCAAATCCATTTAGTTCAGTTCAGAAAGTATAATGCAACCAAAAGGCTTATCACAAGATATTCTCCAAAAATTGCTCTAATCTCTCTGGCATCCAAGATTTAGTTTTTGTAATGGGAAATGCGGTATGACCGCCTTGTTTAGGCATGTCAAGAAATAAATGATCAGATTTTTTGGCCAATTCTATTGGAAAACATGGCTTGGATAAAAAGGGATCATTTTGCGCATTTACAATTAAGGTTGGCATGCGGACTTCTGATAGGGAGTTTAAACTACTTCCCGACAAGTAGAAATCATCTAAAGATTTAAATCCAGAAAAAGGAGCAGTAAAATTTGCAGAAAATGCTTGTACAGATTTGATCTCATCCAATGTCTTGATGTCAAATATCCCTGGATGTAGATTTTCCAGTTTGCGCACTTTAGCCTTTAATTTAAGTAAAAATTTATTGGCATAAATTCGGTTGGTAAATCTATCTATTTTCTGCTCTGAGGTTTTTAAATCGCATGGTGCAGAAAAAGCTGCTACAGCTTTAAGGTTTTGGGGAGTAGCGTGTCTGGCAACAAAATTTAAAGCCATGTTGCCGCCTAAAGAAAATCCCGTAAGTACAATTGAGTTATATTTTTGAGCGTATTCTTTAATTAAAACGGCTATGTCATTGGTTGATCCACCATGATAAAGCACCGGCAAACGGTTCATTTCTCGCCCACAACTTCGAGCATGCATTACCAAAATATCCCAGCCTATTGCGCTAAAATGTTCAGCCATTTGTTGCACATAATGACTTCTTGAATTACCTTCTAACCCGTGAATAAGGATCATTAGTTGATCATTACCACCGCGTACCCAATCAAGTTCCAAAAAATCTCCATCTGGCAATTCTAACTTCTCTGTTGTGTAAAGTGAGTTATTTCGTTTTACACCAAAAACAGGAGCTATAGTTTGCAGATGCCCATTAAAAAGGTATGCTGGAGGACGATAGTTTGATTGCAGGACAGGCATTCGTAATGGGATAAATGGTTGTGTTTAGCTTATGCTGTAAAGATAAATTTTCTGATTAATAATTAAATAGATTGGATATTATCCTAACCTTTCAATCCGTACATTTAGTAAAACTTGCTTTTTACAGGTAATTTTAAAAGATTTTTAAAAAAAATGTTTTAATCATCATTATTTTGGGCACTAATTAGTGAAAAAACTAAGATATTGCACTACAATTGACCATTAGTTATGATTAAAGATAAACCCAATATATTTGTAAAGTGGTTCGCAAATTTTGCCGAAGGATGGATTTTGCGTCATTTTGCCTCTCTAAAATTTATTGGTGAACTCAAAGTTAAAACCGACCATTCTTGTGTAATGTTGATGAACCATTACAGTTACAATGACTCGGCAATTTTACATCGCATTTGCCGAAAGATTTTGAAGAAAGAGTTAAAAGCGGTGGTGATAGAGGAACAACTCAAAGCATTTCCTATATTAAAATATGTTGGATGTTTTTCGATAAGTAAAAAGTCGAGAAATATGATTGAGTCGTTAGATTATGCGGCCAAATTACTACATAACCCAAAGGTGATGTTGGGCATTTATCCGCAGGGCGGATTATATTCTATGCACTTAAACCGTGTACATTTCGAAAGCGGATTAGATTATATCTTTAAAAAAACAAAAACCACGCCTTATCAAGTATTTTTTGGAATAACGTTACTTGATTATTTAGAAAGCTTTAAACCTATAGCTAGAGTATATCTTGCTGAGTATCATGGTGAGCAAAAAGTTGAAAAAATGGAAGAAGCTTACAATCAATTTTATGCCGAGTGTAAAAAGAAACAGCAGCATTTGTATAATCCGCCGGCAAAAGTAATTGATAAATAAGGATACGCCCTTGCGTTAGCTTAAGCGCCATACATCCTGGCGCCTTACCAATCCGCCAACTATTCTTGGAGGACGGTAAGAGGATGCTATTTAAATTCAAATCCATCTACAATTTATTCGTTTAGATACTCAGAGAGCGTACACTTCGTATAATAATATTTTCAATAAAAGCTAAACAGATAAAGATTAAACCGAGTACAACGAAACAGATTTTGTCTTTTAAAAAATATTTTCAATTACAAGTAAAAGAAAAACAGCACTTTATTATCAATTTTATTCATTTTAATGGATTTTTTACAATAATTCCCGATTAAACTTCAATAAATGCCGTAATTTTGCCATACTCTTATCTATGCCGATACACTATTTTTTTTATGCGAAAGACGTTAGATCATGCGAAAGATTGTCATTGTTGAAGATGATACCGAATTAGCCAATAACATAGCAGAGTTAGTTACGATTTTAGGATACCAAGTGTCTGCTATTTTTAATGAAAGCAAGACTTGTCTAACATTCCTAAATGACAATTCGGTAGACCTTGTTATCATCGATATTTTACTTAAAGGGGAAGATACAGGCATTGAACTGGGTAAAGCTATTACCTCAAATTTTGATGTGCCTATTGTATTTTGCTCGGCCTATTCTGATGACCAGATATTACAGCAAGTAAAAACCATTAAACATAGTGGCTATATTATTAAACCTTTCAATAGGCAGATATTAAAAACCACTATATTTTTGGCGCTAAACGATAAATTTATAGCACCTACAAGCAGCGGCAAAGATACGTTACACGTTAGGGACAAAGGTTATCTTATCCCCATCGAATTCAGGAACATTTTGATTGCAGAAGCCGATGGCCTTTACACCAAAATTATCACTGCTAAAAAAAGTTATCTGATTAGGGCAATATTGAAAAACGTTGAGGAACAATTGCCTTCAAATAAATTTTTGAGAGTACATAAATCATACTTAGTAAACGTAGATCACATTTCTTCTTTCAATAGTAAAGGAGTTAAAATAAACGACAATATTGTACCTGTTAGAAGAGGTTACTACAAGTCGCTTAAAGAATTATTCAGCAACTAAATACTACGCCCTATCAACTCTAACATTATTGAATCAGCCAAGTTATTTGAGCTAATTACTAGTCATTTAAAAGACCTTATCATTCTGTTTGATAAGCAATTTTCCATTATTTACATTTCCCCTTCGGTGAAACGATTATTGGGCTACGAACTTTTTGAAGTGGTTGGTAAAAAAGTGGAATTTATTTTCGCCATTAGCGAACCTTTACGCATTGGCGAACCTCAAGTTTTAGGCTACCAGTACAAGCATAAAGATGAAAAGCGAATGCTAGAATCATTGATTAAGCCCGTTTACTCAAATGGCGACATCGAATGCTACTTGGCCATTTTAAGAGATGTGGATGTAAGGGAAAGCCTTAGAAAGGAGCTGGAAA
Source organism: Pedobacter zeaxanthinifaciens (assembly GCF_003313335.1). Classification (GTDB taxonomy): domain Bacteria; phylum Bacteroidota; class Bacteroidia; order Sphingobacteriales; family Sphingobacteriaceae; genus Pedobacter; species Pedobacter zeaxanthinifaciens. Next base: position 377,777 of record NZ_QMHP01000002.1, on the reverse strand, counting down.
GAGCACTGAAAAAGGAAAAATCATTGAATGAGCATAAGTCGAAGCTGATCTCAATCGCCTCTCACGAGATGAAGAGCCCTTTAGCTACCATATCCAGCAGTTTAGAATTGATTTCGATTTATCTGCAAGAAGATAAACATGCCAAGCTAATTAGCTTAGAACGCCATATAGAAAAAATGCAGACACAACTTGAGCGTTTGAATAGTGTGGTTGATGAGTTGCTTCTGACCGAAAAAAACAATAACTACCAGCAGATGGTTGTGTTGGAACGCCTGGATTTGGTAAGCGTTATTGACGGAGTGATAAAGGAAAGTGTTTCTGAAGCTGATCAGAAAAAAATAAGTATAAAATGTACTGAGACGAAAATATTAATTGACTCGAACAAGATATTGCTGCATCATATTTTTAAAAATCTTATTGAAAACAGCTTAAAGTATTCAAAGCCTGAAAAATCGAAAATACAAATTACTATAGAGCCTGCTAAATCGCAGGTTGATGTTTCAGTTAAAGATAACGGGATTGGCATTCATCCTTTGGAAAAAGACAAAATTTTTGACCAATTTTATCGTTCGAACAGAAATACCGAGATCACAGGTTTTGGAATTGGATTATCGGTAGTTAAGGAGTGTGCTACCATGCTTGACGCCAAAATAACCATCAAAAGTTCAGTTAATAAAGGAAGTACGTTTAAAATTAGCTTCCCAAAATAACAAACACATCGCTTTTAAAATTAAGCGGGAGCAACAATATTAGCTTCCGTTAAACACAGCAGACTGGGGAGATATCCTGTTATTCTTCCTTTCTAACTAACTGCAATAAATAATCGAGATCTATGGGTTTATTGAGCAGGAAATCAAATTTTTCGGAGGATAGGGAGCTAAGGTAGCTTGAAAAACCTGAAGTCATTCCAATGATTCTCATATCCTTTAAGCCTTCGTTCCTCACGTACATCAATAATTCAAGTCCGTTTAACTTAGGCATCAAAATATCTGTTACAATCGCATCAAATTTATCTTGCTGCTTTAGGTACTTCTCAATAGCTTCTTCCCCATCTTGAGCTAGGTATACCTCACACGAGTTTTTTGTAAGAAAGTTACGAATATGTAAACCAATTGCCATATCATCTTCAACTAATAAAACCTTGATCTTATCCATTACTTTAACTCATGTTACTGTGTTATTTATAAACACAAATATCTTCTTAAGGTTGGCCTGCAAATATCTTTTTTTACAGGGGATTAAACAACTTAGAAATTAACTGCTACTTTACGTTCTGTTTGCTTACATTTATGAAATAAAGCATCAAACACTTCTGTAATTCTAGCTAAGTCATCTTTGGTCAAGTTACTTCCGCTAGGCAAGCATAATCCGTTATTGAAAATCTCATCAGAAACTCCGGTACCAAAATATGGATAGGCCGTATAAAGTGGCTGCAAGTGCATTGGTTTCCAAATTGGTCTAGATTCAATATTTTCTGCAGCTAGCGCATCCATTACATCATCTCTGGTAATGCCCATTGTTAACTTTGGATTAACGGATATGGTAGTTAGCCATCTGTTAGAGAAATATTTTTCATTAGGTTCCTGCAACAGCTCAACACCTTCAATGTTACTGAAGTAATTGTTATAAAAATTGAAGTTTGCTCGTCTAGCTGCTACCCTATCGTCAATAAGCTCTAGCTGTGCAATACCAATACCAGCTAAAATATTGCTCATTCTGTAATTGTAGCCCATTTGCGTGTGCTCGTAATGTTTAGCAACATCTTTTGCCTGTGTAGCTAAAAACTTGGCACGGGTAATCATTTCATCATCGTTGCTTAAAAGCGCACCACCAGCACTTGCTGTAATGATTTTATTACCATTGAAACTAAGTACACCAAGCTTTCCTATACCGCCGCAAGCACGTTTGTCAAATGTACTTCCCAAGGCTTCGGCAGCATCTTCTAGCACTGGAATGCCGTACTCGTTAGCGATACGCATGATTTCTTGCATGTTTGCTGGCATGCCGTACAAGTGCACTGGAATAATTGCTTTCGGAAGTCTGGCTTCACCCCTTCCCATCGGAGTTCTGATTTCGCCTCTCATACAAGCAATAATTGCTTTTTCAAGCTGCTGAGGGCACATGTTCCAGGTTTCCTTCTCAGAGTCGATAAATACTGGCATACCACCCAAATACTTGATTGGATTGGCTGAAGCCACAAAAGTTAAGCTCTGTGTTAGTACGTAGTCATCTGGCTGTACGTCTAGCATCCTTAATCCCAAGTGTATGGCAGCAGTACCCGAACTCAATGCGGCTGCGTGTTTTACCCCATTGTATCTGCATAAATCGTTTTCAAAAACATCAATGTGCGGACCAAGTGGAGCGATCCAGTTACAGCGAAAAGCTTCTTCAATATAAGAAAGCTCATTCCCTGACATGTGAGGTGAACTTAACCAAACCTTGCTTTTTAGCGAATGTTGCATATCATTTATGATTTAGGCAATTTTCTAATTCAATGTTAATCCTACTTCTTTCACAGTAGTATTTTTAAACCCTAGTTTTTGCAAATTTTCCATAGCTTTTTGTGCCTGATCCAAGTTGAGGAACAGTCCATAGAAATATTTGCGGACACCATCTTGATTTCTTTCGCTGAACATATTCAGCCATCTTAAGTCAAGCGCAGAAGTTTCGTTTTCGGCACTTACGGCAGCTACCTGTATGGTGTAATATTTGTCGTTAGCTAAAGTTGCCGGTACACCACTAGAGAAACTAGCGTTAGAAGTTTCTTCCAAGGTGAGTAGTTCTTTAATTTTAGCTTCTAACTGTGCTCTATTTTTAACATCTGCACCAAATAACCCTTCTTCCAATATCTTTTCAAGGTTAGCATTATTGAAGCCCTTCAACATCAATACACTTCTACGATTTTTCTCTTGCAAACTATCAATACAAGTAGAGCAACCTATTACAGGCTCGCTTTTGCCAAACCAAGAAGTTTCTATACTAGATGGGTTAACGCCCAATGCTGTTAGATAAGATTTTACCGAAGCTGCCCTACGCTCACTAAGCTTTTTGTTGTAGGCAACGCTAGCTCTTAAATCGGTGTGAGATTTTACATCCAATGTAAGGTTCAGCCTTTTCATTAAGCGACCTACTTGGTTTAATTTCACCTGCGCATCAGGTCTGATGTTATACTTGTCTAAATCGTAGTAAACGGTATCTGCAAAAATGATAGCATCACCTACATTTGTACTGATAGGAACGCGTGGTATATCAATTTTTGCCGGCACTTCCTCTTTAGGCTTAACTACTTCAGGCGTAGCTTCCTTAACCTTAATTGAATCACAAGGCGGACATAAGGTAACGCCAACAGGAACTAAACCAGTAACTTGTTTACGGAATACGTCAGTTTGTTTTTTGATCGTAGTTTTCTTTCCAAAAGGAAAAAAGCTCAAACCAATTTCCATGTGAGAAACATTGTAATAATCCTTCAAAATTGGAAACTCATAACTTGCACTAATGCCAACCCTATCAGAGATATTGATAGCAGCTACCCCGTAAACAGCTTGCCACGACCTGCTGTAGGCACCAAAAGAAACGGTGTTGTTTTTAATTTTATGCAACCAAGTAAGGCTATAAGTGGTTTCGTGTATACCAACCGTGTCACGTTTAGGTTTATAATCGCGAAGAAAAATACCTTCTTTCCAAGAATAATGCTCTACTCTTACGGCATCTTTAGGACTGAATTGATATTGTATGTTACTCAATGCCGTTACACGATAACGTTTCAATAAAGTATTTACACCTTCATACTTTAGGTTATGGTTAGGGTTGGTTACGTTATAGGCAGAAAATCCAGTTTCGATTTTCAATCGGCCCACTTCGATTTTATATTTTACCCCAACGCTGTAATTTAAATAAGAGGTTGTTGTTTCTGTACCGGTAATAGATGCTGACAAAGGCTTTTCTAGATACCTAAAAGCGCCTACGTCCAATAGTCTATCATAATTTGATTTAGACATATCTGCTCCACCTGTGATGTAGGTAGCTTGACCACCAAACCTTAATGTTTGCAACCCGGCTTTGTCTAGGTAAAATCGCTTTGCGGCAGAAAAACCAAAATACTGGCCATTTACCGGAAAGTTTGGAGAACCTGACCTCATGTAGTTTAACCCAAGGCTCCAATTTTCGGCCTTTCCAAAATTGAAATCCGCAGAGCCGTTGAAAATGTAATTATGCTGTATGTCGTTATCAACTCTAGCAGCTAAACCGAGTATGCGTAATTTTCCTTCAAAATCACCAGTTTGTGCAGGGTTTACCGCTAGGGGAATTGAATTGTATTGCGATACTCTGGCATCTTGTGCTAAAACATTAGCCCCCAACAACATTGTTAAGGTTAAAACTTTAGCGATTTTATAAATTTTGATATTAAGCATAGTAAGTCAAGTTGTCCAAAAAGACGTTGATCTTTTCCAAGTTATCTTGCTCATTTTCTCCTGCGTTTACATGTAATACAGGTACGTTGAGCATTTTAAGTGCATTTATTTTTTCTTTGTAAGCTATTACATCATTTGCTACGTAAGCCTCAAGTGCTTTGTTGGAAAGCGGTCCGTGGCTAAACGTATTGATTCCTTTTGCTTTTCGTTCTAAAACCCTCGACATGTGATCCTCAAAAGGTAGGTCGAAAAACACTACTGCATCTGGATTGAGGATATCGTCTTGTTTTATTTCATTTAAACTGTAATTAGCAGTGATGTTACTTTTTAAGCCATGATGATGATGAAGTGCCCCTTCATCATAAACTACTACGTGGCTTTCGTTAAGTGTACTTTTAAGCGCTCCGTGTAGGCAAACACACCTATCGAAATTGGCGGTTCTTTTAGCCACCACCTCGTTGCGCTTTTCAGACGCTAGGTAATTGTTAAATAACTCCCACGATATTTTGCAGTTCACTACTTCTTTCCAATTGTTATGATGGTTCATCAAAATCATCTTAGACAAACCGTATTTTTTCTTTTCAAAAACTTTACTGCCGAAAAGAATGTTATATAACGTCTGCCTGTTAAAACCAAAGGTGATTTCCAGGTTAATAGCCGCTCTAATACATGCTTGACGTACATTAAGGTATTTGCTTTGCGTATACGCATTAAATAACTTGTGATACATATAGGTTTTTCCAACGCCGGATGAACCTAAAAATTCAACAGATTTCATTGTAAGAGCTTAATCATGAAATTTATCAAAGTCAACTTTATAGTGTGACAACAAATCATTGAAAACCATATCGTTCTTTCCTCCGTATATATTGTTGAACATTAACTGTTCGGTACCTAAACCTGTTAACGAAATAAATGGATGCACAAACAACCCCGCCAACGATACCACTTTGGTATTATTCCTCACCGCCATAACTTTTATCCATATGTCGTCTGTTAATAACGATCTGGTTTTTAGTTGTTCTTTATCAAATAAATCCTTGTGCAAAGCACCAGGTGGATAAATTACGCCGCCAACGCCCAGGTTCAACAAACTGTGCGACGGTTCTCGATTTTCTTTTATCACATCCCAATTCAAATAGCAATCGAACTTACCGTTGATGGTTTTTATTTTCCTAGTTAGCACCGCACAAATCATGTTAGGATAACGAACAGCACATTTATTCAAAGTACTTACCAAGTGGGTAGGATAAATCTTATCATCATCAATGGTGATAATGCTTGCATTTGGAAAAGAAGACATCGCATAAAAATATTTATTGTGAGGTCTTAGGTTATCCGATACAAACACAATCTGTAACCCTCTTTTTTTTAATTTCAACAGCCTTTTAGGCAGCTTATTCTCGTTTTCGAATTCATCGGAAGCCAAATAAAGAATAATGGCATCAGGCTTTTCAGTTTGCCTAAGGATTGATTCAACAACCATCCAAGCTTTATGTACTCTATCCGGCTTGGTAGTTAAGGAAACAATTACCTTGTTGTTGTGGTTAAGATCTGTGTCAAGCTTTATCCGAAAGCGTTTTATAAATAATAGGGAAATGCGGTATTTTAAACTGTATGCAAAATTCTTTATTCTCAATATCATGGTTTAAACAAGCACAGCATACTGTCAAATGCCGCTTTTCCAACACGTAGGTCGTCTATTAAATTTTAGTTAGGTGAATCAGTAAGTTTATCTAGTATTCTGTTGCCAGCACTGTTGGTATACCAGTTTAAGTTGGTAGTTGCTCCTGAAGTAGCCCACTGCACAAATCGTGGATAGGCTGCTGTCATCGACTGTCCGCTTTTAGGATAAGGGATTTTTTCAGGAACATCAATAGCCCAGGTGATATTTCCAGCACTGTTTTTAGTGTTGCTTAGGTAATATCTGTTTGCTGCTACAGATGAGTTATCATCATCGGTACCAAACAATGCCCTGTTTACTTTTACTGATGGCTTTCTGTTGGCTAGATGTATTTCGTAGTTTCTATTTCCACGAGGGATAAGAAATGGAGATATCTTATTAAAATCAGCCAGTGGAATTGCAGGATTAAATTTAACCGTGAAAGAGAATGTTTCAGCAGCTCTGGTGGTACTTCCTGCTCCCGTATTATTCACATTGTTACCGCCTAAAATTGTGGTAGCCCCGTCAAAAACCTTAATTACTACATCACTGGTGTGTCCACTTTCTACACTATAATTGATAGATTTATTGGAGTTGATGTTTGCACCGTCAAAGTTAACGTTGGTTACAATAGCTACCTGACCAGGTGTAGCATTAGGCACCATTACTGCAAAACCATTGTTTTGTTGTGCCGATATTGATGCTAAATCAAAAGTGAAGTTAACCTCACTAATTTTATTTTGCTCAACCTGGTCAATTAAACCAGTATAGTTGTGGTGAACAACCATGTCGTTCATATCAAAATCAGCTAAACGCGGCCAGCAATCTTCAAATAATAAAGTACCTTTTACGTTTTTGGCCGGATAAAAAACATAGTCGCTGTCTGTTCTTGGCACAGTAGGTAACTTAGGGAAGTTTCTTACATCAATAGCCTCATTTGGATTCCAGCTTGCAAAAAACGCAATATCCGAATAATCACCATCGGTACCATCTTCAATTGACCATACAATTTTGTTAGTAGCCTCATCGTAAAGTGTTACCATACGCTCTTTCTTTCCAGCCATGTAGCCTGTAGAACCAGCAGTATTCAAGTTATAATCAGAATAATAAGTAGTTCTGCTAGTATTAATTGTACCTGGAGTACCTACGGCAGTTGGAGTAAAGCTATTACTGATTAAGAAAAAGCCGATTGTAGTATTAGGAGGGAATGAACCATCAGCGTTAGGGCCAATAAGTTCTACCGTGTTACCTGCAACTAAACCGCTATAATTGGTTGTAGCTGTTCTAGATGTACTTGGGAAAATGTAACCTTTATTGGTACTAGGTATTGCAGCAGGTGATGCTGGCTTCGCGTTTGTAGGATGCCAGTAATAACCTAAAGTGTTTTTATTTGATGAATTAGCAAACATGAAAGTGATGCTCACATTCGCAGTTTGATTAGGTTTCAAATCTAACACAATGGTTCTTGGAATAGAAGAATCTAGGTAGTTTGAACCCACTGGCACTGGTACGCCTTTAGGCAAAGCTGCCTTAAAACGTTGCAAAAAGCTTGGGTTAACGTATTGCGGAGTAGTTAAATAATCAGGAAAACCTACGTTACTCCATGATCTAACTGCCTGAACATCTGCCGGGCCAGCAGCCTGTAGAGCGTTGGTATAGATAAAATTATACGCCGAAGAGGTTTTCTTAGTTGGCTGAGATGGGTTATAATCTAACTGATAGCCTTGAGAACCACGTTCTACTTCAAAGTACTCAGGAATACCCACCGATTTAGACAGCAAATAAATTTTGCTGATATGGCTAGGCACTTTTAATTCTGTTTCGAAATGACCTTTGCTATCAAGTTTGATTGATCGTACAACACGTAACTTATTTAATTCAGCTGGTTGATCCAGATAATCTACAGGATTATCCAAACAAACATCAAATTCTGCACCATCATAAGGAATGTTACCTAATAATTGAACGTCTACTTTAAGATTTTGGGTTAATGTGTTTGAGTAATCAAACCCATCTGCCACTTTCATTGATCTAAAGTCAACTTCTGCAGTTGGTTCTTGATTATCCTGTTGCTCTTTTTTGCATCCTAGAGAGAAAAGTACTACGGATACTAAAACCGGAGAAAGAATTCTGAATTTCATTTTAATTTTTACTGCGTTAACGATTAAAAATTGTGTGTTTTTTGTTATAGTTTGATGAATTGATAATAAACTTAGCTCAAGTATTCCATATAGGAATATTTATGGTATTGTTGTGATACTTTATGTAAATAAAGTGTATTTATGCACAACAAAATTCTTGAACTTACGTTGCTTATGCCTTAGCTAGTTAAATATCGTTTTATGGTTGCAGGAACGCCCACCGCTACTACATTTTCTGGTAGGTTTTGATGCACCAAACACTGTGCTCCTATAATGGTTTTGTTTCCAATAGTTACTCCTTGTAGTGTTGAACATCCAATACCTAACTCTACCGAAAAACCTACCTTGGTATGCCCGCCCAAACTCACATTTGGCGCTAAAGAACTGAAGGAATCTATCAAACAATGATGGCCAACTGAACAATTCATGTTCATCACTACAAAATCGCCAATTTGGGCGCCGTAATTAATACAAGTGCCCGGATAAATTACCACACCTTTACCCAAGGTTGTGCCATTGGAAAGCCAAGCATTACCCGCTACCAGCGTTGGAAATTCAAGTGTTGGATTAGCTGCTAGCTTATTTAATATCAATGCTTTAATTCTTGGAAATGCAATACCAATCACTACTGCCAAATCTGTTTTATCGAGTAACCAAGATACCCCTCCCAAAATTGGAAAACCACAAAATTCGCTTCCCTGTTTAGCTGTATCATCGTCCAAGAAACCAATTAACCGTCCTTCTATTCCGTAAAGTGACAAGTTACTAGCGATGTGCCCGCCAACGCTGCCAGCACCAATAATTACAATTTTCTTCATCTTTTTGTAGTTCAATAAATTATGGTAGCTAGTTAGTTCCGTCAAAAGGTTGCATAGGTCGTTCGCTAGATTGGTTAATACCTTCCTTTTTAACCACTTTAAGTACGGTTAGCCACAAAATCTTAATATCAAGCCAAATGCTTAGGTGTTTAGCGTAATAGGCATCCAGTTCAAATTTTTTAGTCCACGAAATTGAATTACGACCGCTTACCTGCGCCAAACCTGTAATGCCCGGGCGTACATGATGACGTGTACGTTGTTCTGCAGAGTACAAAGGGATGTATTTAAAAAGTAGTGGCCTTGGCCCAACTAAGCTCATATCACCTTTTAAAACGTTAATTAACTGCGGCAATTCATCAATAGAAAGCGATCTAATTTTTTTGCCTATTGTGGTAGTTCGTTGTACATCTGGCAATAATTTCCCCTCCGCGTCTTTATCATCATTCATGGTTTTAAACTTGATGATTTTAAAGGGTTTTTCTTTGTAGCCTGGTCGCTCCTGAAAGAAAAATACCTCATTACCATGATAATATTTCAACAACAAAAATGTAATCAATATCACGGGTGATAGTACAATTAGTGCCGTTAGCGAAACTAAAATATCCAATAAACGCTTAAATGTAGACCTGTACATATTTATTGCATTTCATTTTTATAAATAGGGCGTTTGCCCGATGGTTGCGGTTTAATGTCATCTACAAATAAATGCTCAATGCTAGCATCTTGCCCCAATACATTTTTCAGGTTATTTGTAATTTGTTCAAGCACCTGGGCAGGAACTTGCTCGTTGGTTTTCCTGATGCGCAATTGATACGAGGTTTTTGCAATTTGCGCAAATTGATATTGCGGAAAATAACCTGCAGTACTTAAAGGCATGTGAATTAGCGGCCCCAAAGCCAAACTTGCCACAGGAGCAGCATTTGTAGTAAACAGTTGTTCGGTTATCCTCCCGGAAATGCTACCAATTGCAAACAACTGCCCATTCCTATATTCCTGTGCTACCGCCAAATCGCCAGTGTCGTATCTCACTATTGGCACCAAATCCGCAGCTAAATCTGTTACTACCACTTTGCCCACCTCTCCTACTTTCACAGGTTTCAAATCATTATCTAGCAACTCAACCACTACGTTATATCTATTGGTGTAATAGGCGCTGCCAAATGTTTTCTGTTGGGCAATTAATCCTACTTCCTCATTGCTGTACCTATCAATTACTTCACAATTCAACGCATCTTTAATAAATTGTTTTTTAATTGCTTCGATGGGTTCAGAAGTAAAAATTACCGATTTAATAGGGTGTTTAATTTGCTTAGTTTTGATATACGAAGCCAGCTCAAAAATAACCGAAGGGAAGCCAATTACTACAGTTAGTTTTTGAGCTACTAAATGCCTAACCGCATCTGCTACTTTATCTTGAGTTAGGTTGGTTGGCACAAATCGGTGCTCATTTCTCAAAAACTGCCACCATTTTGGTTTCTGCTTGGCGGCAATAAGCATAAATGCATCACCGAGTTGATACCCAGCTGCTTCGTTAAAGTATTTAAATGAAGCTGTTCTGATGAGCGCTCGGCTTTTTGAGTAAGGGATTTTAAATGGCTCACCGTAAGACCCTCCCGTGTAAGCGTACGTGTGGATGGCGTTTACATCAATTGTAGCGATCTTTTTTGAGATATCTTTTTTGGTCATTAAAGGTTGTACTGCCAAACTTCCTTCAATGTTGTGCGAACGAAGATACGTTTCAATAGCTTGAGCATCAATTTCCTTTTCTTGCTGGTGACAGGCTTTAATAACACGATAGTTTTCATCAATTTTTCCGCCACCCACTTTATCGTAAATAGAAAATATAGCTTTAGTAAGGTATTTCATAATTACAGTAGTTTAGTGAAGTCTTTAGCACTCATAAAAATGACATCTGGCCACTTTTTGGTAATTGCAGCCAACAATCGATTTAGCTCACCCAAACCTTTTTCACGGTTTTTCTCGTCCATTCCACCAACAAAATTGACCCGATGGGTACCAATTATAGCGGCCTTTCCACAGATAAATGCGCCTTGAATTTGACTCATTATATGACCTAAACCTGCATAAGATTTTTCAGTAGGCTCAAAGTTGCAATTGCGCACATAAACAGTCATGCCGTTTGCAGTTTTATCACCAGTGCGAAAAGTTCTAAGTTGGTAAACGCCGTTGGCACTTCTATCAAAACGTTGACGAGGAACTGCGTTGTAACGAATATGGTGGTCCATTAAATGCTTATCAAAACCGTCGATAAACACCCCATTTGGTGCATTAAACACGGTTGGATAAAAGCCAAATGCTTCGAAAAACAAGGAGATTCCGTCCTCCATATCTTGCTTTACGCTTTCCAAATCGGCATCACTTTCGATATAAAAATTTGGGCGGAAGTTTTGCGCCACTTTGGGTGTACCGGCAGGTGAGTAAGAAGCAAAGCCTTTTTCAAACGAAGCCTTCATTTTCTCGTCGCCACTTTGCAAGGCCCTTAACCACATTGCTGTTGCAATATGCTCACGACCATGATATTCGGGCATCCAGATGCCGGCAGCAATACCCTGCGACCAAGCTTGAAGCACATTGCCTTTAGCCCTCTGTTTAATTGTAGTTAAAAGCGGCTCTCTTTCGTAAGTTGAGAAACCATTTGCACTAATTTTTTGATAATCGGGGTTAGCGGTATTGTAGTACGGACTCATCACAGCCGGATTTCCCTTGCTATCTTTGTGTCGGGAAAGCACTTCAAATAGCGCCTCCAAATCATCTGCAGCTTCCAAAGTATCAAAACGGGAGTACCTACTACTATCCATAGGGAGGCCAGCTTTTTTAAGACTTTGATAAGCTTCTTGCGATGGCACACCTATCCCACCCCAATCATCACATTCAATCACTACCACTTTTTTGCCCACTCCTTTACCCGGAATGTTTCTCAAAGTAGAAATTAGAGATCTTTTAATTTGGCTGATCATCTTTACTTACACTTAAAAATTTACGATATATTTTATCCATTTCGGCTAGCGAATTTTCGATAAAAAACTTCTTGATATGTTCGGCACTTCGGTTTGCAAATGTTTTTGCCAAAGCGGGATCATGATAGAGCTTGAGCACACTTTGCTTAAATTCCTGTTGATTACCTTGCGCAAACAAAAATCCGTTAACGCCGCTTGTTATCAGCTCTTTATGTCCCCTGTCTACCGTAGCTACCACTGGAACGTTGTTAATCATAGCTTCTGCCAAAGCCAATCCTAAACCCTCTTGCCTACTGGCGGAGATACTGATATTTGTTATCGAGAGCAGCTCATTGATATCTTTTCTAAAACCTAAAAAATGCACTGTATCACTTAAATTCAACTCCGCAACCAACTTTTGCATGGCCGGAAGTAAAACACCAGATCCTGCAAACAGCACCTTAAGGTTTGGAATTTGTCTTTTAATGTCGCTTAAACTTTCTATGATAAACTGATGGTTTTTGCGATAGATGAAGTTAGCCGCGTAAAACAATACGAATGAATCGCTAGGCAAGCCTAATTGTGCTTTTATCTTTTGTTTATCAATAGTATTGTCTACGTTAAACCGTTTGGTATCTACACCAATACCTGGAATATAAAAAGTTTGGCCAGCTTTAAATTTGCCGCTAGCGATATCGAAATCTTCCTTATTAATGGTTACAATGGCGTCAGTAAATCTGGAAAGGTAGCGCTCAGCCGGGTAATAAGTGGCCCAATAACCGAACGGCGCTCCTTTGTAAAAATGGAACCCATGTGCGGTGTACATCACTTTTGTACCCAATTTACGTGCTTTTTTTGCTGCTAATCTTGTAAGCGCTGCTGGAATTGGCGTATGGCAATGGATCAATTGATAGTTACCTGCATCTATAATTTGCTTCAGCTTACCATAAGCGGTAAATAGCTTGGTAGTAAATAAAGTTCGCTTAAATGGCAAATTAAATAATTGATCTATACCCTCAACTTGGCCATTTCCACGAACTTCCACAGCGGCGTGCAACTCATATCCCATTGCTTTTAACATCGCAAAATACGGCAAGTGAAATACCTGCAAATGAATATCAGAAGTGGCTACAATGAGTATACGCTTAGGCTTTTCCATTGATTTGTAATTGATTACTCACTTTTTTATAGTCTTCTTGTTCGCTAAGTGTAGGTATACGTCCTCTTTTTTTAAGGAAAAAGCCCACCCCTGTGAAAGGTAATAGCACTGCGGTGAAAGCACCTTTTGCAACAGTTACCAGCATTGCTTTTAGGTTAGGTACAAACGCATGTTTTAACAAGCTTCTATGATGAATTAAAGAGTAATAGTAGGTTTTAAGGATTTTTTTTCCTGTTACCGATACAAACTCAGAATAATAATACAACACCTGCGGCATGCTGATGTACTGCTTACCAACCAAATATCTCTGCATAAAATCTGTATCTTGTGCATGTTTCAACTTGGCATTAAAAGGTATTTTTGTAGCCGCCGCTAGCCTCACAACCGATGTACGCAAGGCGCAAGTGAGTTTAGCACCAAAACGATATGTTTTAGGTACGCCATTGCCACATCCCCTTACAGTTTCTAAGTTAAAATTTTCGTCGTAGCAGGCATTTCCGCAACTCACCAACGCTACTTCCGGAAATTGCTCAAGCAATGCAATCTGCTCCTTTAGTTTTTCAGGATGATAAAAATCATCAGCATCTAAAAAAGCTAAATATTCGCCCTCGGCAGCATCAAGCGCAGCTTGCCTAGCCACAGGGCGCCCTTTATTGGCTTCAAAATGAATGATCACGAAGCGAGGGTCGGTAAGCTGATCTAAAAACTCCTTAGTACCATCAGAGGAACCATCGTTAACGATCACACATTTCCAGTTGGTATAGCTTTGCTGTATCAGCGAATTTGTTGCTAATCCAAGTGTGTCAATGCCGTTGTATACCGGCATCATTATACTTACAAGAGGTTGATTTTGGCTCATGAAATGTACTCCATAAATTTATTTACTGTGCGCTCCAGGTCAAATTGTTGCTTTATTTTTTCAGCATTTTTTGCAAGATTTTCACGTAATTGTTCATCAAAAACTAAGCGGTCAATGGCATTAGCCAAAGCTTCGGCATTGGACACTGGAACTTTCAGGCCATTAATACCATCAATAATAAAATCTTCGTTTTTTCGCCAAGGCATACAATCGGTAGCTACACATGGTAGGCCTAAAGCCATCGCTTCTATCAAAGCCATTGGAAAGTTTTCTGTTAAAGATGGCATTACATAGATGCTTGCCTGATTGAGGTAATGTGCGGTATCCTGCTGCATCCCTAAAAAAACAATTCGTTTTTCAACGCCTAATTCTTGCGCTAATCGTTGCAATTCGGCCTTACTTGGGCCATCGCCTAAAAACCATAGTTGCCAATCGTTTTTTGCTTTTGCAAAGGCTTGCACTAAAATATGTTGCCCCTTTTCTGCTGACAACCTACCCATGCAAATGATTACTTTTTGCTTTGGTACGGCTAGTTGTTTTGGAAACGTAACCGGATTATCTAACAAGAGGATATTTTTTTGACGATACTGTTGCGCTACTTTTTGTTTTGCCGCTTCAGATAATACCAAAACGCCGCTGGCACGAGGGTAAACGTACTTATCCATCCAAGGAAAAGGCGATTGTCCTGAGCGTTGCGGATTAGAATGATCGGCCAGATAAATTTTGTTAACCAGGCCTTTCAAACAAAGGTATACGAAAGCATTAAGCCACTCGCCATTTACAATAACGGTGCATTTCCCAATGCTTTTAATCGCTTTTCTAATAAACAGCACCGACTGGATGATGTAACTAATTTTGCCACCCGATTTACGCGTTGCCTGATTTTCAATGACATTAATGGAAGGATGCAATGCATATAGTGATGGCTTTTTGTGCATTACCACCAAATAAACCTGATGCGTACCAAGTTGGGCAATTTCATTTGCAAACGTAGTAACTACCCTTGCAATGCCTCCGCCAGCTATGTTGTTAAGCACAAAAACAATTTTGTTGTTCTTTTCCATTAATTCCCTTTATAAAGTTGTGCTAATTCATCAGAACTCATGAACTGAACATCAGGCCATTTGCTTTTAATCTTGGCAAGCAATTGATCCAACAGCATGAGGTTTTCTTTACGATTGCCTTCTACCAAAGAACCAATGTAATTTACCCGATGGGTGTCAATCACGGCAGGCTTACCCCATTTAAATGCTACTTCTATACGAGCCAAACAGTCTGCAACCCACCAATCAGCTTTTCCGCGAGACGGCTCAAAAAAGCAATTTCTTACAATGTTGGTTTGACCAGTTTTAGCATCAAAGCCCGCTTTCCTGATTTTTTTATGATAATTTCTTTTACCTGATGTTATGCCCGCAGGTTCAAAAGAGTATAATTTGCCCTGCAAGGTATCTACACCTTTGGTTTGTAAGTAGCTAACCAATTGCTTGGGCGCTATGTAACATGGCGGTATAAATGACTTGGGTACGAACTCAAAGAAATCTTCAAAAATTTGCAAGCCGTGGTCAATACTTGCTTTCCAAATGCTGGTGTCTTCTGCAGCGGGATAATCGTAAGCGGCGAGCAAATATTCGGTACCGTCAAAAGTATTGTCGAAACCATACGTTCTGTGATTGAAAGCTTCACGTACAGCGCTATTTCCATTAGCTAAATGAAAGAGCCAACGTTGTTGATGGATGTGATCTCTACCATGAAACTGCGGCCGGTATAAACCAGCAAAAAACCCATCATTCCATAATGACAGCGCCCCTGGCTGCTCACGTAGAATAGTTTGATGAAAAGGCTCTACGAAATACCGCTCAAAATTATGGTGTAGGATTTCGTTAAAATCCGGGTTGGCAGTAGTAACATTAAAAGTAAATATGGCTGGCTTACCGCGGCTATCTTTATGCTTTTGCAGCACTTCAAATAATGCAGAGAGGTCATCAGCTGAGGCTAAATGATCAAATTTGCTGAAACGATCCGCTTTGATCATCGGCATTTTTTGAGAAAGGCTACGATAGATTTCAGCGGATGGCATACGGATACCGCCCCAATCATCGGATTCAAAAACTACAACTTTTGGTTGTATTCGTTGCCCTAAAAATGCCTGTGCAGTTAATGATAGCTGCTTTTTTAACTTTTGTAACATCTATCTATTACTTTTTAAACCAATCTAACAAAGCATGGCCCGTTTGCCCAATGCTCAGTATGGGATTGCTGTTGATTACTAAAACATTAATAGTTTGGAACCCTATCCTAAGCGTAAACACAATATAAACCGCTAGTAAGGGTGCGGCAATATAAATTGACCTCCGTAGCCATAAAAACGTACTTGGGTAATTTTGCACAAGCAAGAAAGCAAAGCAAAACGTCAAATAGTAACTAGGCAACAAGAAGCGGCCAACTGAGGGGATAGCCGAAAGAATATTGAAAACAATGAGCATGTACATTATCATGCAAAAACTATTGAACAATATTGGCTTTGAACTGATAAAATTACGGTGCAAAATAAAGGAGTAGCCCACAATAAATAAACTAAACCAAGCTACCACCTGCCCCTTCAAAATCACAAACCACTTAGCACCAGATTCGGCTTCCTTTAAGTTATCTGCGTAATCCTGGTTTACATAAGTAGTTAGTTTTTTATGCAAAAACTCCGGAGCATGACTCAACAAAAATTCTTGAAGACCTTGTAATTTGACAAAGCTGAACAAGAAAGAACACAGGAAAGCGTAGAAAAGTACGGTTAAGTTTTTGGTATAGGTTTTGGAAAAATACACCAAACATAGCGGTATAATGTACGAAAAGTGAAACAGGAGCGACAACGACGCAATGATGAGGTATTTGGGTCGTTTCTCCGAAAATACATAAGGCAACATGCCATAGAGAAAAACCTGCGTTGCGGTCCAAAACCTAAACCCATTGATTGCCCAAAAAGGTACCAGTAACGCTATCATTGCAAATACGATAAGCGACGCTGGCTTGATTCCATCCTCCAAGTTTTCCAATAAATACCAAAGGTTTCTTGAATAAAAGAATCCGAATATGAACGCGTAAACTCCAAATAAAACAGCGTAGTTCTCCGTAAATCTGGCGGTTACAAAGGTGATTACCGGCGCTGCAAAATCAAGGTAACTACTCTCTTCGTCCGAAAAGAAAAGTCCGAAGAAGTTTTCGGTGTTAATCTCTGTATGATTTAGCACTTTTAACTTCTCGGCATACCTGTTGGCATCCATAAACTCATCGTAAATAAAGAAATTGAGACCGTAAAACACGATGAATGCCCATACCACATTTTTCACCCACGACTCTCGATAGTTTTTCAAAGAGATAACTAACGAGGCTAATGGAGATAAAATGAATATAGCCCAAATGAAAAGACGTTCTCTGATATTATTATACATGTTAACTGGCTAACTCAATAAATTTGGCACAAACGTTTTGTATACGATACTGGTCTGCGTTAGGTATTTGTAGTTGTTGCGCATAATTACCTTCCAAAAATTCGATAAACGCCTCTGGCTTGAAACCAAAAGTTTTTACTGAAAGGATAGGCTTTTTGATAATGGCATAATCTATCAATTTGCTTGGCGATTGTTTAGGTCCGATGTTTTCGAAATTCACCACAAAATCCATTTGTTGTAGCTCTGCCAAAAGAGATAATCGAGGCAAAAATGACCTGATTTCTATTTTACCATTTGATATCTCCTGATATTTCTTTACGTGATCAGGGTTATTCGTATACACTACAAATTTAAAATCTCTATCAAGGCTCGATATAAATTCGAAAAACTCTTTAGGATCTCTAATTTTTGGAATTAGCGTACCCGCATAAGCAAAAGTAGGTACGTTATTGGGTGGTAGATTTTCTTTTAATACGACATCCTCAAACCTAAAACCTTGTGGCACCACCCTTATTTTATCTCGGTAAGGAGGATAATAAGCAGTAATTGAATCGGCTAGTGGTACCGTTATGAAATCAGCTTTCCTACAAAACCACTTCTCAAAATACTGAAAATAGAAAAGTCGTTTGAAAGTGTCATTCTCGCCGCCCATGAACGGATCGCCACAATCAGCAATCCACTTTGTGGCAATAGGATTACGCTTACTATTTGCCCATGCTGTGCCCCAATGCACCGGATGTGGCGCTGCAATAGAAATTAACAGATCATATTTTGAACGCTCTTTTTTCAATGCATTTTTCACCAAAAACATGGTTTGTATATCCGGATACATGAATAACAAGTTGAACAACCTGGCCTGAACTCGTTTAAAAAGACGTTTTATGCCACCTCCGCTAACTTTAATTTGCTGCCAAGTGGGTTTACCCAAATCCTTAATGGTAATGCCGTATTGTTGCTCAAACTCATCATGCACTTTGTTATCACGTGGCGTAATTACGGTAACCTGATGTCCATTTTTAGCAAATTCCTTTGCTAATTCGGTAGTTCTAAAAGCCCTCGGTTTATTTTCAGGATAAAATGTACGGCTAACAATCAGTATTTTTTTCGAACTCATTATAATTTTAATAATTCATCAACTATTCTCTCCGCAGCTTTACCATCCCATTTTTCTGGAATAGCGCCCGGTTTCCAATTTCCTGCAAACAGCTTGGCTAAGGCAGGTCCCACTTTTGCAGGATCTGTACCTACCAACTCGTTAGTACCCACGTCGCAGGTTTCTGGTCGCTCCGTATTGTCTCTCAAGGTCATACAAGGCACGCCCATTACTGTGGTTTCTTCTGTAATACCTCCCGAATCGGTAATTACCGCCATTGCATGTTTTACCAAATAATTAAATTCCAAGTATCCCATTGGGCTGGTTAAATGTAAATTTGGAATATCATCGAGATTAATACCACTCTCCTCTATAATGTTTTTAGTACGTGGATGTACTGGAAAAATTAGTGGTTTACCATTTGACCCAGCAATAATCGCTTCTAGCAAGGCCTTAAATTTCGCCTGCTCATCTACATTACCCGGGCGGTGGAGCGTCATCACAAAATAGTTTCCTTGGCTTAGGTTTAAGGTTTCCCAAAGTGATGGTTTTACAAATCGAGCTTCGTTTTTTCGCAAGGTGTCAATCATCACGTTACCCACAAAGAAAATTTGATCATCAGCAATACCAGTGTGTTTCAAATTATTACCTGCCCAAACTGAGGTAGTAAAAAAGTAATCGGTGATGCTATCTGTTACCATCCTATTGATTTCCTCGGGCATGGTAAGATCAAAAGAGCGAATACCAGCCTCAACGTGAGCAACTTTGGTATTTAACTTTTTAGCTACTATAGCACAGGCCATGGTAGAAGTAACATCGCCAACTACCAAAACCAAATCTGCAGGATTATTCATCAGCTCCTTTTCAAAAGCTACCATAATGGCCGCTGTTTGTTCAGCTTGGGTACCACCACCTCCGCCTAAGTGGGCATCTGGCGCCGGAATTGCCAACTCATGAAAAAATGTATCGCTCATTTTCTCGTCGTAATGCTGCCCAGTATGTACCAAACGATAGGTAATATTTGCGCCATTATCTTCTGCCTTTTTAATGGCATGTATAATGGGTGCAATTTTCATAAAATTTGGCCTGGCGCCAGCTATAAGTGTAATTTTCATGATTTAGTGAATAGAGACCTTAACCCGGATTTGATAATTAAATAATAAAGTAAATTTTGATAGCCCATTTGATAGGCTCCAATACCGATATCAGTAAGACATTGCCTTATTTCTGAAGCGATCATTGAAGTCGATTTAGCCTTATATCTGATGTTTATTTTAAAGTATTGATGTATTTTTTGCAATGCGTATTTTTTAACCATAGGTTTAATTTCGGCACTAGCGTGATGTATGGCATATTGGTACACCCTGCCGCCACATTTAAGGATATCGGCGCTATTTGCCACCACATTTTTAATATTGCTTAAACTTGCGGAAGATTCACTCTGATAATAAAAATAATGTGGTTTATCATAGTAAAGGATTCTCTTTGCATGTAAAAAGCATTTCAAAGAAAATTCCTGGTCCTCCATGAACTTCATATCGGAAGAGAAGCGTAAATTATTATGTTTGATAATGTCGGTTTTAATAAATAAGCTACAGATGTAACCTCCCATCAAATTTTCTTTGATAAAAGCCAATGGTTCGTACAGCTTTACGTTGTATTGCTTGTCGTTTAGCAACTTACTATCGCGTGTAAATACCTTTTGGTTGCGTAACCTTACCAAATCAACATTTTTGAAGTCGTTCAAATGCCTGAAAATATCTTCCATCATGTGCTCGTCTATCCAATCATCGGCATCAACGAACATGATATATTCACCAGAAGAGTTTTGCAAGCCCAAATTTCTAGCAGCAGAAACGCCCTGATTAGTTTGACTAAATAGTTTGATGCGATTATCGGCAAGCGCCAAATTTTCGGCAAGCATTTTTGATCCATCGTTAGAACCATCGTCAATTAAAACGATTTCAAAACAAGTGTAGGTTTGAGATAATATGCTTTTAACCGCTTTTTCCAAAACGTTAACAGCATTATAAAAGGGTACAATTACACTTATCAAAATCACTACACCCCCCTTTTTAATTTCATGTTTTTAATACCGAAAATTTTCTCGCCAACGGCGTTAATCCAATAAAAAGGATTCGTATATCTTACCAGAAATAAATGAACTTTGCGGTTAAAGCTGTTGGCGTTTAAATTTTTGAGCAAATTGTTAACGCCGTAGATATATTTTGCATTAAGCAAGCCAAAGGTAGAATAGTTAGGATAAACATTATCCCTTCTGAAATTTTCATTACGCAGATAAGCTTTGCTGACTATTTTTTCATTTTTAGCTCCCCCAAATACAGATTGGTCATGAATTCTGTAAAGTACCGTGAGCTTATCCATGAAATGCAGCATTATGCCATTTTTAGTTGCTTTTAACCAAAAAGGATAATCTTCCATCAGCCTGTACCGCTCATCAAAAAAACCAATTTCTGTGAAGATACTAGCGTTAAAAAATACCGATGGTGTGAATGAAATTAAATCGGCATGCAATAATGTATGATAAAGCTTTTTAGCAGTAAGCCCTTTGGAAAGTAACAAGTGATGATTTGAAGGCTTAACCGACAAATTAACTTGCTCATCTCCCACCATTTTAAAGAGCTGAATTTTTGAAAATAAAATTTTGATGTCCTTACCTTTCGTAAATTCAAAATTATCTTCAATAGCAGTTGGCAAAAGAATGTCATCGCCAGCAATAAGTTTAATCCACGCTCCTTGAGCTCTTTTGATTCCCCTATTACAGTTACCTGGAATACCCGAGTTAACTTCGGTTGTTACTATTTCAGCGTTAAAAAAACGTTCCTTATGTTCTTCCAACCACGATTTACATAACGTTACTGTATGATCACTGGAGCAATCATCACTGATAATTAATTCAATATCCTTGTACGTTTGCCCCGCAATGCTTTCCAAGGTTTCAATAACATAGGAAGCAGAGTTGTAGGTGATTAAAACAATGGAAACTAAATTTGAATTATTCATTTTCACCCTCCTGCTTTACCGTTCGCTTTTTAGAAAATCGAATTTTTGCTAAAATCTGTTTGGTATCGATACGCTTATCTATTTCGATAAATGAATAGCCAACTGACACCGCTAAGAACAAACTGCCTACAACATAGTACCAAATACCAGATAACAAGTATGACGATGCAAAGCAGCAAATACCCAGTGTCATTTGAATAAAGAAGATGGTAAGAAATTCCTTATTAAAAGAAAATCCATACTTTACTTTAGCCAACAGCACTACTTGTATGAGATAGGCCAAGTAGGAAACAAAAAATGATATGCCTAAGCCAGTTAATCCCCAAAAATAGTAGCCAATAAAGTTGAAAATAAGGATGTAGATATTAGTTACCAACTCATTCCAAAAAAATACTTTTGAATCGCCTTTGGCCAAAATAAGGAACGCCACCGCCCATGAACTTGCTTTTAAAAACATGCCCAAAGCCAACCAGTGTACCATATCATTTACAGCCAAAAACTTGTTTGAGTACAGCACAATAATGAGTACATTAACAAAGACCAAGAATATACATAAAATAGGAGCCATGATGAGCAAGCCAATTTCTGCCTGCTGATTGATTTCCTTTGTAGCCTTTTCCGTATCGTGGGCCACTCCAGCTAACCTAGGATAGTAATCTGCAGAAAGCGCAGTAAATATCAAACCAACATAGGTATTGATCATTGTGAAACCTGCGTTATACAATCCAACATCGGCCACTGAGCCCCACCTGCTAATAAAAATACGAAGTACATAGGTAGTGCCCATGGTTATTAAGCTGCTTAAACTTAACATGAATCCCATGCGCAGCATATCCTTTCCTTCTTCAAATAATTCGGCACGAGGTACAGCTACTTTTTTAACCTTCACCTTACGGGCATAAAAAGTAGTTAAAAGAAGTGCAGTTACTGCGCTTACCAGAATAGCAGGCACAATACCATCGTTTTTGAAAAAATAATATAATGGCACCGAAGTGAATAATCCTATCAGTGAGCCCAATAAACTTGATTGCGCCATGTACTTTACTTTGCGCATACCACGTAATATCACGCCTTGACCCGCACTTACTTGAGAGAGCAATAACGTAATGGATATAAGCGCAAAAGCAGCCGTGTAATTATTGTTGCCAAAACTGAGTTCGCTAAGCAACGGTGCCGTAAGCAAGGCTACTGCAAAGCCCAAAAAACCGGTAATCCATACCCAGCTCCTAAATACGGCTACTACCTTTCCAATGCGTTCTTCATCGCCAGTAGCATTGGCTTCGGCAATATTTTTTACTGCGCTAGTGGATAAACCAAAATTAGTTAAACTGGCAATAACACCAGTTGAAGAATTGAGCAAAGCATTAATTCCAATCCCCACTGGTCCCAGAAAAACCGCAATAAATTTAGAGCGCACCACGGTAATCAGAATATTAATTACCTGTACGCCACCAAATAAAGCTGTGGTTTTAAAAATGCTTTTATATCCTTCACTTTTCATTAAAAGAAACTCTTAATTGAAGCAATTACCGCGTTGATATCTTCAGTGGTCATGCCTGGCCACATAGGTATACTTAAGCTCGTATCCGCCAGTTCTTCAGCAATCGGAAAATCGCCTTTTTGAAGCTGCAAATGTGCATAAGCTTGCTGCAAATGTGGTGGTATAGGATAATGGATCAGTGTGCCAATGCCATCATTGTTTAAGTGTTTTTGCAATTCATCGCGATGTTTTGTACGCACTACATACAAGTGATACACATGGCTAGCGTTGGCATGCACTTCAGGCAAAATTAAATCGCCTACGTTTTTTAGCGCTTCATTATAACTCGCAGCTACTTCAACACGCTGTTGTGTAAACGACATTAAATGCTTCAACTTTACCGATAGGAATGCAGCCTGAAGCTCGTCTAACCTCATATTATGCCCAATTTCTTCGTTTACGTACTTCACTTTTGAGCCGTAGTTGCGCAGCCCTTTAATTCGCTCGGCAATTTCAGGGTCGTTAGTGGTTACTGCACCTGCGTCACCTAAAGCACCTAAGTTTTTACCTGGATAAAAGCTTACGCCATTTACATCGCCAAAACTACCTGTGATTTTACCGTTATAGGTAGCGCCATGACTTTGTGCGTTATCCTCCACAACATACAGTCCGTGTTGCTTGGCAATGTCCATAATCTCTGTCATTTCACAAGCCTGACCATACAAATGAACCGGCATTATAGCCTTAGTTTTAGGACCTATTGCTTTTAAAATATTTTGAGGATCAATATTGTAGGTATGCGGATTAGGCTCAACAAATACAGGCTTTGCTCCCGTGTATGAAACTGCTAAAGCTGTGGCAATGTAGGTGTTAGAAGGTACAATTACCTCGTCACCTTCACCAATATTTAATGCCTTTAAGCCTAAGTAAAGCGCATCCAGTCCGTTACTTACGCCTATAGCATGTTTAACATCATTAAACGTTGCGTACTCCGCTTCAAAATTGGTAAGGCACTTGCCCATGATATACCAGTTGCTATCATAAACCATTTGATAGGCTTTAAACATTTCCTCACGAAGTAGATCATGCTGTGGCTTGAAGTTTAAAAAAGGTACGCTCATATTTGGGTAATTGTGTTGTTTTCCAACAGCCATTTGTTATTTAAATTGTCTATAAAAGTATTTTCGTTAAGCTGGGTCAGTTTGTTGCCCTCGGTATCAACCCAAGCCACAATTTTTGCGGGGTTGCCCATTACCATGGCATGAGCAGGTACACTTTTAGTAACCACAGCACCTGCAGCTACTAAGGCGTATTTGCCAATAGTGCTTCCACCTAGCACAATAGCACCAGCACCTATAGATGCCCCTTGCTCAACTAAGGTGTGCTGAAATTCTTGGGGATATTGCTTAGAGCGTGGATATTTATCGTTAGTAAAGGTCACATTTGGACCAATGAATACGTTACTTTGTAGGGTGATGCCAGTCCATAGATAAACACCTGATTTTACCGTAACGTTATCACCTATGCGTACACCACTTTCAATAAATGTATGGCAATTAATGTTACAATTTTCGCCAATTACCACATCATCCATAATTACTGCAAACTGCCAAACACGAGTATCTTTACCAATTTGCTTGCTCTTCACATCAGCTAAAGCGTGTATCATCATAATTCCCTAAACTTTAAATAGTCACTATATTCTCTGATATAATCATTCTCTGAATAGGTATGAGAAGCCATTACCAGACAAATTGACCCGCTTGAAAAGTTAATTTCAGATGCCCAAATGCCCGGCGGAATGTGCAGCCCCACATTAGGTCTATTTAGCATCACCTGTCTTTGAGTTTTACCGTCGTTAAGTAAAATTTCGTAGGCACCACTTGCAGCCACTAAAAACTGATGGCATTCTTTATGCGCATGAGCACCTCTTGATTCGCCTCCCGGGATATCGTACAGATAAAACACACGATTTACCGCAAAAGGAATAGCTTCGTCATTATTGATTGCCGTGATATGGCCATTTCTATCTCCAATTTGGTTGAGATAAATGAGCGTGCAATCGAAAACTGTTTTAGCAATCATGTTGTAGCTTTGATAAGATCTTGGTTTCGGATATAATCATCTGCATTAAACTTCATACTTGATAGATGCAGACTTAAAGAATTGGTGGAGAAATTTTCCATATGTCTCCAAGTAAAGGGAGGCAGATACAAACCGTAATAAGATCTGTTCATATGGTATTTAGTAGTGGTACCGTCTGGATGGCTAATAACCACATCAAAGCTTCCGCTCAATGCAATAATTACCTCTTCTTGTTGTTTGTAGGCATGCCCTCCCCTAGTTTCGCCTCCGGGAACATCATAAGTCCAAAACACCCTTTGAATTTCAAAAGGAATTGAATTTGGGTGTTGCAAAAAGGTCAAATTTCCCCTTGGGTCCATTACCTTTGGGAATTCAATTATCTTAACCATTAATAGTGTTTGTTTAGCTTATTGTCTGCAAATCAACCATTCTTTTAAACTCCGGATTTTTGTTGCACAACTCTTCAAAACTTCCAATTTGTGCTACGCTGCCATTATTTATGTAAATGATTTTATCTGCATTTTTTACTGTCGAAAGTTGATGGGCAATCCAAATAATTGTGGTAGTGCCTTTCAACTTTTCGATTGTTTGCTGTATTTCTTTTTCGGTAAATGAATCCATGGCCGAAGTAGCTTCGTCCATAATAAGAAAGTCTGTACTTTTAAATAACTCCCTTGCCAATGCTATGCGCTGCCTTTGACCACCGCTAAGGTTGATACCATGGGCGCCTAACACCTCATTTTCTTGCAACTTTCTATCTTTTACAAAGTCCCAAATAGCGGCATCTTTGCAGGCTTTTTCGAAAACGCTCCTATTGGTTTCATTAGCTTCGGCCCATAAGGTGACATTATTAAAAATGGTATCATTAAATATTACCGGATTTTGCGTAATGTAACCAAAGCGACTTTGGAAGGTCACCAAATTCCATTCTTTCAAATCCATGGCATCAGCCATAATTCTACCATCAGCAGGTGTAAGCAAGCCAGTAATTAAACTAATCAAGGTTGATTTACCACTTCCACTTGGCCCCACTATGGCTACCGTTTCATATTTATCAATCCTGAACGAAATGTTGCGTAGCACTTGCTGCGTTCCATAACTATACGATACATTTTCAAGCGCTAAACCATGACGCAGGTTACTGAACCTGATTCCATCCGTATATTGTTTATTGGCTTCCAAGGTATTTATTAGCTGCTCGGTACTTTCCAATGATCCCGCTACACCTAAAAATGAGTTCCAGGCTGTTTGGTATTGCATTAAACAGGATAAGGCCCTGTAAAAAAACAATAAGCTCACTAATACCGTGGCCAACTGTTCTTTTAAAACAAGTGCCTGTATGGCAATAACCGCACTCAGCACAATAATACTCATGGGTTCCCTAGAAGCACTTAGAAAAACGGACATTGTGCCTATCCGCTTATTTTTATTTTCGATCTCAGTAACTTGAGCATCTAATTTTGCTCGATACTTTGCCGCCGTGCCAGTAGCTCTCAAATAACTGTACGATGAAAAATAGTCGGCAATTAGGCCTTGAAATTTGCCACTTCCATCAGTAAGCTGACGAGATATGGCTTTGGTTTTGCGATACACTTTGCCGTAAACAAAATCAACAATTAAGCCGCCAGCACAAACCATTAGCGCAAATTTCCAATTCAACGTAAATGCAAAACCTACGTAAACGAGTACCAAAATCAATTGCTGAAATGCCAAAAAGTACGATTGGCAGGCTTTTGCAACGCGTTCAATTTCGGTAGTAATAATGTTATGAATTTGTCCTTGATCGCATCCGGCGAAGTATTCGTACTTGGTTTCGTTTAAGGAACTAATGCTAGCTAACCTTACTGTTTTGATGAAATACTGCTGTGTAGCTACTTGATAAGCACCTTTAAAATAATAAACAACGCCTTTAAGCGAAAAAAATGCAACCAATAGCAACAATACCGTGTTAAGGTTAAGCTGTATGCCGAAGTATTCGATCCAATTATTTATTTGGGCTAGGTCAGCGTCTCCCTTAAAGCTTTCGCCAGCAGCTATGTACAGCAAAGGCAAAAACATCGTTAAACCCAAACCATCCAACATGCCCACCAAAATGTTAAGTAATACCACAACAAACACCCTCTCTTTTAGGTATTTCCTAAAAAAGGTAAAGTAATAAATGCGTTTGTTAAGGTTACTAATCATGCTGCTAGTCTTTTGAGAACCAGTTTGACATTTTTTTAGACATCGGTTGTTTTTCCACTGCGGCATGGTAACCATAGCCATACTGTTTATTGAAAACTACTTCCATGTCATTATAAATTACATAGGCTTTCTTCATCAATCCTTTTTCAATAAGGCTGTTCAAATAATCTATTGAACTCCATTCAGAATTTAAGTGTCTGAAAATGTAGAAGTTGATATCTGCTATCTTAAAAATATCGATGGTTTCCGATACGAAGCCAGCAGGCGGGCAGTCTAAAATTACCACATCGTAGCGTTCACGGAGTTCCTTTATCATTTCTACAAACGTTGGGCGAACAATTAACTCGGCCGGGTTAGGAGGTAGCGGACCAGATAATAAAATATCCAGATTTGCGTGTCCAGAGGATTTAACCAAATCGTCTATTGCACCATTTCCAATCAAATAATTACTTACGCCAAAGTCGTTTGTTAAATTGAAACTTTCCGCAATTTTTGGCATACGTAAGTCCATACCAACCAAAATGGTTTTCTTTCCACTTAAAGCATAAATTGAAGCGGTGTTAATAGAGCAGAAGGTTTTACCCTCCCCGGCTTTTCCACTGGTGAAAGAAATCACCAAGCTGTCTTGCTGTTCGTGTAAAAACTGTGTACTGGCCCTTACGCTTCGGAAATTTTCGCTGATAAAAGAACGGGGCGAATTGAGCACAACAGCGCTGCCCTCTCTGCCAAAATTTCTAAAAATTACACCAACAAGTGGTGCAAGCACACGTTTTTCTAATAATTTAACATCGTATATTTTATTATCGAAAGAGTTTCTAACGAAAATGACCAGCACTGGTATCAAAATACCTAAACAAAATGCGATGATATAATTCCTACTTGATATAGGAGATAAAATACCGCCTACTTGTCGGGATAAATCCAACACCTGACTAGAAGGTACATTACTTGCACTGGTTATTTCAGCTTCTGAACGTTTCTGCAATAAGTAAGTGTAGATATTTTCGCTGATGTTGAACTGCCTTTGAATACTCAACAAATTACGTTCAACCTGTGGCAATTGATCTAGCTCGCCACCTAACTGCGCAATGCGATTATTGTTATCCTTTAGTGATAAATTTGCTGCGTTTAATGATCGTTTTAAGTTTTCGCGTACAGCCGAAAGCAAACTGTTGTACTTAAATTCCAAGTCTTTCAACACTTGGTTTTCTGGCGATAACACTTGTCTTAGCCTTTCGCGTTTGCTTTGGTTCTCTAGCAATTCAGGGATCAGGCTTTCCAGAACCGTTTCTTCAATTCCAATGGAGGATGGTACCACAAGCTGACTTACCCTATCCTGCTCCAAGTAAGCCAATGTGCTTTGATAGTATTTGATTTTTAGGCTAATGGCAGCGCTGTTATCTTGCAGTGATCCTAAACGTGTATAAACTGCGCTTCCCTGCTCCTTCAAATCAAAACTTTCATTTCTGGTACGGTATGATTGTAGCTTATCTTCAAAGAAAACCATTGAATCGGTAATACTTTTAAGTTGTTCTTTGATAAAAGCAGCTGTATTAATTGAAGTTTGGTTCTTTACTTTCAGTTCTCTTTCCTGATAAACTTGGATTAACTTATTGATGTAGGTTTTATCCTTATCAACCATTTGGCTTTCTAAACCGAGTGATAAGATAGATGATTCTTTCTTCAGTAATTCTACCTTCATCCTTTTGCTGTAGGCCTCGGCAAGGTCAAAATCAGAACGTAGCCTAAACGAGAAATCTCTACTGTTTTTGCGTTCATTGTTTACCTTCACAATCCTAAACCGGTAGTTTGTTCCAGTAATCCACTCGTTTAAACGGTACTCGCCTGTTATTTCCAGCTTTTTCAAGTCCAACACTCCTTTTTTATCGGGCGTTAGTGGAATATAAAGTGCCATCGAGTTATTACTGATATTGATAGAGAAACGATTCGCATCTGCAAACGCCAATTGTATCTCGCCCCCTAACAACTGACGGTGATTCCAGTCTACTTCAACCGCATACGGTAGTGAGTGGTACACCTCATAATGTCGCCAAAAATTTTCCTGAAAATACTCTACATTAAAGTCAAGCTGTTTAACTGCTGTTAACGCCAACGTAAATGAATTTAAAATGGCAATCTCATTATCTATACTATTTGGCATTTTTATACCAATCGTTTGAAATAAATCAACCGACTCGGCATTTTTATCCTGCTTGATTTCTAAAGTAGCCTTAACCTGATAAGTTGGGTTGGTTGTTTTTAAGAATACGTAGGCAACACATAGGTTCACAAAAACAAAAACCAAAATGTAAGGCCAAATCTTAATTACATCGGCAAATAGCTTTTTAATATCACTGTTTTCATCAACCCCACCTTTAGGTTTGGCAATCGTATGTATATTTTCTTGCTTCATTTTACTTTGTTAAACCTACGATTACGGCGGCGGCACTTAATATGGTTACTAAGATTTGGATAGTTTGTCCGGTAGTGGTTCCAGCACCAAGCTCTCTAACTTTCATTGGCTCTGCGTACAATTGATCGTTAGGCTGGATGAAATAATATGGAGATTTGATGATATCTCTGTTATTAAGGTCAAGCACGTGGATTTTGGTTCCTTCTGGATATTGCCTTAACAATAGCACTTTGTTTCTCTTTGCAACGGTTGTCATATCGCCAGAGTTGGCAATAGCTTCGAAAATGGTGAGGCGTTCTTGTAAGATCACGTACCTTCCTGGTTTGTTAAACTCGCCAAAGGTACTGAACCTAATACCTCCCAATTTCACCTTTACGTAAAGGTTTTCATCGGACGCTTTCTTAAAATACCCCCCTAAACGTTCGGTGATTTTCCTTTCAGTTTCTTCTAAAGTAAGTCCGCCAACGGCAAGTTTACCTATAAACGGCAATTTGATTTCACCCTGTTGGTTTAAAGTGTAACCCGTCATGTAATAGGCATCTCCGCCCGACTGCAACATGCCGCTTTGGTTACCAATAACATTAGGCTCATCGGGGTTTTTCAATCCAAAAACAGCATTCATCTCCGGAATAGAAGTCCGAATTTGAACATCAACGATATCATTATATTGTAATCGGTAAACCGGGATATTATACTGGATTAGGGTATCGTCATTTAGAGCGACATCATTTTTGTTTTTCTGCAGATAAATAATACGCTTATTTGAAATACAGGATGTCATCATCAAAAAACCAGCAAAGCATAAAATGATCCCTAAAGCTTTGGGTTTATTAATATAGTTCATAAAAAAAATGGGAATAGAATAAATACATGTAAAAAATCAACATCACAAGAAAAACACTTCAAACGTGCAGCTACGGCACGTTGCTTGCATAAAAAACTGCGTAACCGCGGCATAAGGCAAAAACACAACTTTAACAATATTTCTATAGGCTGTTGGGGAAGGTACAAATAGTTCCGTTTGCAAAAATACAAAAACTATAAGTTGTAAAAATAAAAGTAAAATAACCTTGCCTACCATTTTATTTATAATTTCTAAAATTGGCAGCGGCAAATGAAATTTCAACGTATCGAGCATACATCAAAAGTATCGCTTTGCGCAGGCACATCAAGATTTAAAGATATGCAATGACATTATTTGTAAATGAAAAGCACCACTTATCTTGCGTCTCATTTTATTTACATTATAAAACATATAAAACAAGGTGTTGAAAAAGCTATTTTCAATTGTATAAATTAGCACGTTGTAAAGTCATTACATCAAAATTTGCTGCTTTAATTTACAACATCAGCTTAAATTAATAAGTGAATTTTATTTTAACTTTGCACCAAGCAAAACATTTAACAAACTATTGCTATAAATTCAAACAATTTCCTGAACACAAATTTGTGCTACAACCCAAGCTGTTGCAATGGGCTTAGCAAAAAATGATGGTAGTAAATGAATTACAAACTAGCAATTAATGAGCGCCTCATAAAAACGAACTATTAAATCATATATGCTAACGAGCAAAACCCCAAAAATTGCCATCATAGGCCTAGGCTATGTTGGATTACCTTTAGCCATTGAATTTGCAAAAAAATATGATGTTTTAGGCTTTGATATTGATGAAGAAAGGGTAAAAGAACTGCAAACAGGGAAAGATCGCACTAAAGAAGCTGACTTATCTGCCCTTAACGATGTGATAAGCAATAAAAAAACAGCTGCAACCGGTCTTTCTTTTTCCTTTGACAAAGCTGATTTAACTACTTACAATGTTTTTATCGTAACGGTGCCAACTCCCATCAACGAGTTTAAAGCACCTGATTTATCACCATTATTGGGCGCATCTAAAATGCTGGGTAGTGTTTTGAAAAAAGGCGATTTGGTAATTTACGAATCTACCGTTTATCCAGGCTGTACCGAGGAAGATTGCGTACCTGTTTTGGAAAAGATGTCGGGGTTAACGTTTAACCAGGATTTTTTCTGCGGCTACTCACCAGAACGTATCAACCCAGGTGACAAAGTTAACACGCTTACCAAAATCAAAAAAGTTACCTCTGGCTCTACACCGGAAATTGCCGACTATGTAGATGAGCTTTACGCTTCAATTATTACTGCTGGCACACATAAAGCGCCAAGCATTAAGGTGGCCGAAGCATCAAAAGCTATTGAAAACGCACAGCGAGATCTTAATATCTCATTTGTTAATGAACTGGCGCTGATATTTGACCGTATGGATATTGACACCAACGACGTGATTGAAGCAGCAGGCACCAAGTGGAATTTCCTTAAATATAAACCAGGACTGGTTGGCGGACATTGTATAGGCGTAGACCCTTACTACCTTGCCCATAAAGCGCAAGCTTTGGGTTATCATCCGCAGGTGATACTTTCTGGCCGAAGGGTAAATGACAACATGGGAAACTTTGTGGCCGAAAAAGTAGTGAAGCTGATGATTGGAAAAGATCAGCGAATAAAAGGTGCAAAAGCACTTATTATGGGTATCACTTTTAAGGAAGATTGTCCAGATGTACGTAACACCAGAATTGTAGATATCTTTTTTGAATTGAAAAAATTTGGTTTAAATGTAGATGTTTACGATCCCATTGCCGACCCTGAAGAAGTTTCGGGAGAATATGGCATTAACATCATCAGCGAGATTGATACCGCCGCATCATACGACGCGATCATTGTTGCTGTAGCACACAAGGCATTTTTAAGCTTGGATTTAAATCAGATAGCAAGCGAACAATGCGTGATTTTTGACACTAAAGCATGCCTTGAACGCAGCTTAGTTGATGCCAGGTTATAAGAACAGCACAAAATGAGTACAGCATAGATAATTGAGTTTAAACACTTAGCTTCATGTAAAATGATTTCTTTCTTTAAAAAAAAGCAAATTACAGATGACCTCAATTGGCTAGGTGTTGATATTCACAACCATTTATTACCAGAAATTGACGACGGAGCAGCAGATCTACAGCAGTCGTTAAATTTCATTAAAAGCTTGAAAAATTTAGGGGTGGAAAACTTTATTTGCACCCCTCACATTTATCCAGATTTATATCCCAACACGCCGATAACCATATCCAGCGCTTTAAACAAAGTTCAGTCGGCTGAAACTTTGGCAATAGCAAGCCACAAAATCTCTGCCGCAGCGGAATATTTTGTTGACGATAATTTTAAGGCCAATGACCAATTGCTGTGCATTGCCGATAACTACTTGCTGATAGAAATCCCTTATGCTTCTGAAGTTAGAAACCTTGAGCAAATCATCTTTGATTTACAGATAAAGGGCTTTAAAGTAATCTTAGCGCATCCAGAACGTTACCTCAATTATTATAAAAACCATGATAGACTTAGCCGTTTAAAAGAACGTAATGTTTTTTTTCAATTGAATTTATTATCGGTAAGCGGCTATTATGGGAAAGATATTCGTCTGTTTGCTGAATATATGCTAAGTAAAAAATGGTACGACTTTGCCGGCACCGACCTTCATCATGAGCAGCACTTAAATGAGCTTACAAAAATCGTAACCAACGGATTCTTATTCAAATCAATAGGCAATTACGCTTTTCAAAACAAGTCTTTACTTTAGTGGGTGGTAATGTGTGTAACCAGGTTTAACCCAAACCTTTTACTCAAACAATACCATGTATTATTACAGCCGTGGCAATTCAAAAATGTGCCAAAATCACTTTTTTTAGCTTTCGGGCACAAACATCATTATTGTTACTTAGTTGCAGCAAACTATCTGTTATTTTAGCATTAAAATAAACCTAATCATTTTATGAAAAAATCACTGACCTTGTCACTTAGCTTTTTGTTGAGCACCCAGCTTTTTGCCCAAGAAAAACCTCAGTGGATGCGCTATCCATCCATATCACCAGATGGAACAAGCATTGCATTTACCTACAAAGGCGATTTGTACCGCGTACCGGCAACCGGCGGTACTGCCCAGCAGCTAACCTTTCACGAAGCTCATGATTTTATGCCACAATGGAGCAAGGATGGAAAACAAATTGCATTCGCTTCGGACAGGTACGGGAATTTCGATGTATTTGTAATGGATAGCAACGGAGGTTCGGCCAAACGATTAACCTTCCACTCTACAGATGAGTTTCCGTTCAGTTTTTCAGCAGATAACCGTTCAGTGGTATTTGGAGCGTCGCGTCAAGATGCCTTTAAGCACCGTCAGTTTCCTACAGGTTCGCAACCAGAATTGTACAGTGTTCCAAGTGTAGGCGGCCGCATCAATCAAATTTTCACCATTCCTGCAGAAGCTGTTCAAAGCAGTAAAGACGGCGCCAAAATGATTTATCACGATAAAAAAGGCGGCGAAAATGAATGGAGAAAACACCACCAATCATCTATTGCCCGTAATATTTGGCTTTATGATAGAAAAACAGATCAACACACGCAACTTACCAGCTTTTATGGCGAAAACCGAAATCCCATTTTTGCAGATAACGAACAAAGCATCTACTATTTGAGTGAAGAAAGTGGCACTTTCAACATCCATAAAATGCCTTTAAAAGAAAAAGCAAAAAGCGAACAAATCACTAAGTTTAAAGGATTTCCCGTTAGATTTTTGAGCGCCTCCAATGCTGGTTTACTGTCCTTCGGTTACGACGGAGAACTGTATACTTTAAAACCTGGTTCAAGTCCGCAAAAAGTCAACGTAAAAATCAACACCCAAGAAAAATCCAACAACGACGGTTTTGCGAGCGTAAATGGAGGTGTTAGGGAAATGTCGGTATCGCCGGATGGCAAAGAAGTTGCATTTATAGCCAGAGGCGAAGTTTTTGTAACTTCTGTAGATGGAAAAATGACCAAACGCATCACCAATACCCCTGAACAAGAACGTTTTGTAGAATTTGCTCCGGATGGGAAGTCGGTAGTTTATGCCAGCGAACGCAACGGCAAATGGCGCATTTACGAAAGTAGAAAACTACGTAAAGAGGAGCCTTACTTTTTTGCTGCTACTTTGCTGCAAGAAAAACCGTTGGTAAGCAATGACAACGACAATTATATGCCTGCCCTATCGCCGGATGGCAAAAAAATTGCCTACATAGAAAACAGAAGATCGTTAAAAGTGATGGAGATAGGCAATAAAAATACCGTGACCTTGCTTAATCCTGATCAGCTGTACTACATGCAAGATGGCGACCAGTACTTTACATGGAGTCCTGATAGCAAATGGTTGTTAGCGACGTACCGTCCCACTATGTCAAACGGTGAGGTTGTATTACTTGACGCTTCTGGAAAACAAGCCATGAGAAACCTAACTAAAAGCGGCTACGGCGATGGCGGTGCTAAATGGGTTAATGGCGGCAAACAGTTAATTTGGTTCAGTAACCGTGATGGTATGAAAGCCCATGCTAACAGCGGTTCATCTCAAAGAGACGTGTATAGCCTATTTTTAACCAAGGATGCTTGGGAACGCTACAACCTCAGTAAGGATGATTTCGCTTTGCTAAAAGATATGGAAGCGACGGAGAAAAAAGCGAAAGATGAAGCGGCAAAAGCAGCAGCTAAAGATCCTAAAGCTAAACCAGCTCCCAAACCAGATTCTACTGTAGTTTTTGAATGGGATGGCTTAGATAGCAGAAAAGCTCGTTTAACCATTCACTCTTCGTCACTGAGTGATGCCGTACTTTCTAAAGATGGTGAAAAACTTTACTACTTAGCTAGTTTTGAAAAAGGCAGTAACTTATGGAGCACCAATTTGCGTACTAAAGAAACAAAAATGGAAATCCCACTGGATGGAATGGGCGGTGCTTTATCTTGGGACAAAGCACAGAAAAACTTGTATCTGCTCAGCGGCGGCCGTATTTCAAAAATCAATCCAGATAATAACAAACGTGAGCAAATCAACATTGAAGGCGAAGTACAATTTGATGGCGAAGCAGAAAGAACAGCGATGTTTGAACATGTTTGGCTACGCAATAAAGCCATGTTTTATACACCAACAATGCATGGCGCTGATTGGGATGCATTGAAACCTGCGTACGCCAAGTATGTGCCACACATTGGTAACAGTTATGAATTTGCCGAAATGCTATCGGAATTATTGGGCGAACTTAACGTGTCACATTCCGGCGCAAGGTACAGCGGTAGCATTCCAAATGCTGATGCAACCGCCTCTTTGGGCATAATAGCAAGTTATAAACATCAAGGTGATGGAATTTTAATCGACGAAATTATTTCTGGTGGACCATTAGACAGATCAAAGTTTAACGTAAAACCCGGGATGATTATCGAAAAAATTGATGGACAGTTAATTGAGGCTAATCAAGATCAAGCTAAATATTTGAACAGAAAAGCAGATCAGTTTACTTTACTGGAAATTTATGATCCTAGCACAAAAGAGCGCCAGCAACTGACCGTAAAGCCTATTAGCTTGGGCGCCGAAAATCAACTACTGTACAGAAGATGGGTGAAAAAGAACCAAGAAGAAGTAGATAGCTTGAGTAAGGGACAACTTGGTTATGTGCATATCCCTGGCATGAGTGATGGCCCATATCGTAGTGTTTACGAGGAAATGATGGGAAAATATGCGGATAAAAAAGCGGTAATTGTAGATACTCGTTTCAATGGTGGAGGCGATTTGGTATCGGATTTGGCGATGTTCTTTACGGGACAAAAATTCCTAGATTATGCAACTGCACAACGTTCTGTTGGCTTTGAGCCCACGTTTAGGTGGACTAAGCCTACACTGGCCATGTTTAACGAAGCCAATTATAGTGATGGTCATTGTTTTTCATGTGGCTATAAAGATTTAGGCATCGGAAAAACGGTAGGTATGCCAGTACCGGGAACTTGTAGTTTTGCAGGCTGGGAAGCACTACCTGATGGTACTAGATGGGGATCAGTTCCAATTAGTGCTAAAAACAAGGCTGGCGAATGGTTAGAAAACAATGAAACAAAGCCTGATATCCAAGTTAAAAATATGCCTGGAATGATAGACAAAGGCAAAGATCAGCAATTGGAAGTAGCCATTGCAGAATTGCTAAAAGTGGTGAAATAATGTACAAAGCCTCGATTTTTATCGGGGCTTTGCCTTTTAATCTTTCCACAGTGTTCGGCAAAATCCACCATAAAACTTAGCTTTGCTATTGAATATGATCGAAATCTTTACAGACGGTGCAGCAAGTGGCAATCCTGGCCCGGGAGGATATGGTGTAATTTTACGCTCTGGCAAACATTACAAAGAGCTAAGCGGAGGATTTAGGCTTACTACCAATAACAGGATGGAGTTACTTGCCGTAATTGTGGCCCTAAAGGCGCTAAAAACTCCTGGTCAGCAAGTAATTGTTTATTCCGATAGTAAATATGTGGTAGATGCAGTAGAAAAAGGTTGGGTTTTTGGTTGGTACAAAAAGGGATTTAAAGATAAGAAAAACAAAGATTTGTGGTTGCAATATCTACAGCAGCACCAATTGCACCAAGTTAAATTTCAATGGATTAAAGGGCACAACCAACATCCCGAAAACGAACGCTGCGACAGATTGGCGGTGGCCGCTTCTCAAGACAAAGCCAACTTAGCTGTTGATACCGTATTTGAAGCCGAAAGAAAAAACGATAATTCATTTTTTTCTTAGCCCTTAATTAGTACTTTAGGCTCACCTAAATGAGCTTTTATGTTTACCTACTGGAATGATTATTACTACATCGTTATTGTTTTTCAGGCAATTGGCGTAATTCACGCACTTAAAACCGGACGAAATCAGTGGATTTATTTATTGATTTTTCTTCCATTAATTGGTGCCATCGCCTATTTCTTTATGGAACTTTTGCCAGATCTGAGACGCGGCACTAATACAAAAGGTATTTCTAAAATTGTCTTCCCAAATAATGAAATCAAGGAATGGGAGCGCAAAGTACAAATGTCCGACAGTGTTACCAACAAACTTGGTCTATCAAATGCTTATGCCGCACAACAGCAGTATGATAAAGCCATTGCACTTTCTTTAGAATGCCTAAACGGCTACTATGCCGAAGACCCGGCAATTTTAATGCAGTTGGCACGCCAGTATTTTTTAAACGAGCAATATCAGGAAAGCATCCAATATTTTAACAAACTTCAGAGCAAAAGTTCAACCAGCCTTAAAACTGTAGAAGATGAGTTGCTTTACGTTAGGGCTTTAGCTGGCGCAGGTGAAACCGAAAATGCCGAAAATGGATTTAAGCGAATCATCAGGGTTCATCATTCTTTGGAAGCCAGATATTATTACGGCCTGTTTTTGAAAGCCGAAGGTAAAAATCAGGAAGCGAAGGAACAGTTTCAATTGATCAGAAGCGAAATAAAACTATTGCCTAGATATGCCCGCAATAGAAATTCGAAATGGCAACGCCTAGCCTTAAAAGAAATGCTAGTCAACAAATAGTGCATAAAAAAGGCTGACTCGAAAAACCAAATTTTCCAAGTCAGCCTTTTCATAAAACAAAAGCTTATAATTTAGCTTGAGTTCGACGCAAGAGAAATAAGCTATTTGCTAGCGATAGCCGCTCAAATCTCCGTTACACTAATTTTCGGTCTTCTATTTTTCGGGTAGCACCGATAAGCCAAAGCATTTCCTTTAAAAGAAACCTGCGAAGCACGCATGAAAACCATTAAAAACAAAATGGCGCTGAATAAATAGGCAACCGAGAGTTTTGCTACTTTTTGCGGTCAAAAAGTAGGGGCTCAGCGGCAGCGAGCTAAGAAAACAAAGTAAATTTTAAATAGACAATGTTTGAAAGTAGCACTTTTCCGAATTAATGTTATTTAATATTTACCGGAACAGACACTTTATCCCAATCCATTGAAAAACCTTTGGCGGTTATTTTGTAAACCAATTTCTCTTGTGTTTCCGTAAGTGCTTTTACCTTTACATCAACCCTCAAGGCATCTTTACTTTCATCGTATTTAAATGCGCCCCACTGTTTAGGTTCTTTATTGAAAATTGCTGTCCAAGTACCATTAGCTCTTGGGATTAAAAAGAAGCTGTATTTACCTGCTGGCAAAGCTTTGCCTTCTACTTTAAGGTCTTTATCAGTTTCAAATGTGGTAGCATCATTAGCACCTGCTCTCCAAACTTTATCATAAGCTTCCAAACCACCCCAAATGGTACGACCTTTTACTGATGGACTTCCGTAGTTGATGGTAATATTGGCACCATTCACCTTGCCAGTTGCACTTTCCGCAGGACTAGCTTTTGGTTTAGCTTGTTGTGCTAGGGCACTAAACGATACCACAAGCATAAACATCACTGAAGTAATAGATTTAATTGTTGATTTCATAAAATTTATCTTAATATCTTTTTATACTAAGTTAATACATTGGCTCATCAATTTTTGTAAAAATTATATGCTCCTAAAAAACAACTCGTTTTATTACGCAGATTTAGTTTCTACCAGTTTTTCTGTAATTTTTTCCACCGGCGAAAATTCGGCCATAAATTCTTCTGCTTTTCGTACCATTTTTGGCGAGCCCACAAAAATTGCCACACGTTGGTGCAACTCAGTCGGTTCAATATCTAAAATCCGGTTTAAACCGTCAGATGCAATGCCGCCAGCTTGCTCAATAATCAAAGCCATCGGGTTACATTCGTAAAGCAGCCTTAACTTACCTTTCGGCGAGGCAGCAGTAGTTGGATAAATATAAATTCCACCTTTAATTAAACTACGGTGTATATCGGCTGCCATTGCACCAATATACCTTGAAGTATATGGACGGTTGGTGGCCTTATCCTCTACCTGCGCATATTTGATATATTTCTTCACTCCTTCCGGAAAATGAACATAGTTACCTTCATTAATGGAGTAAATAACGCCATCTTCAGGAATTTTCATATTGGGATGAGATAAACAAAACTCGCCAATAGACGGATCCAAAGTAAAGCCATTTACACCTTTTCCTGTGGTGTACACCAACATGGTTGATGAGCCGTAAATGATATAACCGGCAGCTACTTGCTCGGTTCCCTTTTGCAAAACGTCATCTAGGGTAGCTGGCCCTTCGGTTGATTTCCTTCTATAAATGGAGAAAATTGTACCAACGGTAACGTTAATATCAATATTTGAGGAACCATCCAAAGGGTCAATACATACAATGTAACGGGCATTTTTGGACACTGGAGAATCAATGCGTACAAAATCATCTTCCTCTTCCGAAGCTACAATACAGCACTCGCCACCACTCGTTAATGCCGATATAAATTGATCGTTAGCATAAACATCAAGCTTTTTTTGCCCCTCCCCTTGTATGTTAATTGTATCCGCATCGCCTAAAATATCAACCAAACCTGCTTTGTTTACTTCGCGGTTTACAATTTTTGCGGCGATACCAATATCCCTTAATAAACGAGAGAGTTCTCCTTTGGCATACGGAAAGTCTGCCTGCTTTTCAATAATAAACTGACCTAATGTTTTAATACCCGACATCATTTTACTTAGTGTACTTTTTACGTTATCTATCTCCTAATTCGATGGCCTCTAAGGTATGGATTTTTTCATCGGAAATGCAAAAACGAATCAAAGTTCTTTTCTTATGCCAGCCGTGTTTTCCAGCCGCACCGGGATTAATATGCAAACATTGTATTTTTTCGTCAAACATCACCTTTAAAATGTGCGAGTGACCAGAAATAAAAAGTTGAGGCGACTTAGTGTAAATTTCTTTTTTAACTTGAGGCGCATATTTCCCCGGATAACCACCTATATGTGTAATCCAAACATCTACTTCCTCGCACTTAAATTTCAAATGCTCTGGAAATTGTGCTCTCACATCAGCGCCATCAATATTGCCATAAACACCCAGCAAAGGCTTAAAAGCCGCTAAAGGTGCAATAACATCGGGTCCAAAATCACCCGCATGCCAAATCTCATCTCTGTCGTCAAAGTATTTAAAAACGGCATCATCAAGGTAACCGTGAGTGTCTGAAATTAAACCAATTTTCTTCATTTTAGGTGTTAGGTGTTAGGTGTTAGGTGTTAGGTGTTAGGAACAACTGCAAACCTAGATGTTTGTTTTTTGAAAAGCAATTTCAATGCAGCTAGGTAAAACCAGCCGGGCTTTCCACTATACCTCTTCTCTTGAAAACTTTCCAAGTGTGAAACAAAGCTTTATTATTAGATGCCTTTAAGATTGCTTCGTGCCTCGCAATGACGATAAAACGCTCTTAATAAACACCTTATCATCCCGAATTACGATAAAACGCTCATACTAAGCACCTTGTCATCCCGAGTTTCGAGGGATCTATTTCTAATACCTAGTAGGATGCCGCTGCAATCCCGTTTAATTAACAAAGGCAGCGCTATAAACTGTGCTAATCACACTACGTCATTGCGAGGCACGAAGCAATCTCTTTAGCCTTAAGATTGCTTCGTGCCTCGCAATGACGATAAAACGCTCATAAAAAAGCACCTTGTCATCCCGAGTTTCGAGGGATCTACTTCAAATACCGAAGAAGATACCAAAGGCAAAAAGGGCCTTAATAAGCTAAAAAGAAATCCTTTAACAACTCCCGATAAGCCTTTGTATACACTTTCTCGCCTTCGTAAATAACAAAATCCGCTTCCTGTAAATCAGCTTTATGCTTACACAAACAAACAATCCTTCTAAATTCAGACTTGGTATTATCAGAACGAAGCTTAACAACTTGTTGCGGAAATAAGCCTAGCTCTTCTCCTCTGGCAACTACATACTCCGCTTGCTTAATAGGCAATACAAACCAAAAACAACCCGCTTCACTCAACAACTCATTAACCTTAGCCAGCAAATCATCAAAAAAAGTCCTACTAGCATGCCTGGCGATTTCCTTTTTCGGTTCAGCATTTTTATAATCGTTCACAAAAAACGGGGGATTGGTTACGATTAAATCGAATTTTTCGGCGTGCTGATATTGTTCAATTGGCACATTATTATTAGTCAATCGTTCACTAAAAACTGAATTCCGAAAGTTATCTCTCGCGGTTGCCGATGCTTGTTCATCAATTTCAACGGCGTGCACCTTGGCCTTTGAAAAGCGTTGCGCTAACATTAACGCAATTACACCAGTACCCGTACCAATATCCAAAATGCGTACAGGATTTTGATGACCTGCAATAGCGCCTAATAACACTCCGTCTGTGTTAATTTTCATGGCACAGCCACTTTGATTTACCTCAAATTGCTTAAAACGGAAGATGTTTTTCATACTGTTAATTTAACCACAACTTGTTCCGATTATTCGGGAAAGGCGCAAAGAACACAAAGATCTTGCAAAATAAACCTATTAACGCCCATAAATTTCTAAAGGCAATCCGTCTGGATCTGCAAAAAAAGTGAACTGCTTACCCGTAAACTCGTCAATCCTAATCGGTTCAGTCACAACCCCTCTTTCATTTAAAACCTGAGCTACTTTTTCAACATCATCAACCTCAAAAGCTAAATGACGCAAGCCGCAAGCCTCAGGCCTAGATGGCCTTTCCGGTGGATTTTCAAAAGAGAACAATTCAATTTGGTAAAGGTCATTTACTGCCAAATCCAATTTCCACGATTTTCTTTCCTCCCTAAAAACTTCTGCTACTACTTTTAAGCCTAGCGTGTTTACATAAAATTCTTTTGAAAGCTCGTAATTGGAGCAAATAATGGCAGTATGATGGATACGATTGAACATCCTTGAATTTATAACTTTAGATTGACGAAGTACGATTAAGATGCCCAAATATCGATCAACTTCCCAACATTACAACTTTCCAATTTTCAACATCCCAAAAACACAACAAATAAAGCCAAAAACCATTGCCTTTTTCGGCTAAAAAAACCTAAATTTGCATCTTCAAAAAATAAGCATGATTCATTTCTTTTTAGGCCAATCTGACGAGGTTTTTGTTTTACAAACCAATCAAACTTTATCCCCAACTGATACAGAAAAATTAGAGTGGCTTTTCGGCGGAGCGACATTGAGCCCCGAAAGTTCTTTAACTGGTTTTTTTGTTGGTCCACGAGCTGCGATGATTACTCCTTGGAGTACTAACGCCGTGGAAATTACACAAAACATGACGCTTGATGGCATCATCAGAATTGAGGAATTTAAAAAGGTTGATGAGGGATTCACTGCATTTGATCCCATGCTTTCTCAAAAGTATAGTGGCTTGGGGCAAGATATTTTCACTATCAACATTAAACCGGAGTCAATTTTAGATATCACCGACATTGCCGCTTACAATAAGCAAGAAGGTTTATCGCTTAGCGACGAAGAAGTTGATTATTTAGAAGGCTTATCAAAAAAATTAGGCCGACCACTTACTGATTCAGAGGTTTTTGGATTTTCACAAGTGAACTCTGAGCATTGCCGCCATAAAATTTTCAACGGCAAATTTGTGATAGATGGTGTTGAGCAGCCAACTTCGCTCTTTAAATTAATTAAGAAAACCTCAGAAACACATCCGAATGATATCGTTTCTGCCTATAAAGATAATGTTGCTTTCGTAAAGGGGCCAAAAGTGCAGCAATTTGCACCTTCAAAACCAGATGAACCATCGTTTTACGAAACCAAAGATTTTGATTCAGTAATTTCCCTAAAAGCAGAAACACATAACTTCCCAACTACGGTTGAGCCTTTTAATGGTGCAGCAACAGGTTCTGGGGGCGAAATTAGAGACCGCCTAGCGGGTGGACAAGGTTCATTACCTTTAGCAGGAACAGCAGTTTATATGACTGCGCTTTCCCGTT
The DNA here is from genome assembly GCF_003313335.1 of Pedobacter zeaxanthinifaciens. Taxonomy (GTDB): domain Bacteria; phylum Bacteroidota; class Bacteroidia; order Sphingobacteriales; family Sphingobacteriaceae; genus Pedobacter; species Pedobacter zeaxanthinifaciens. The sequence goes on along the minus strand of NZ_QMHP01000002.1, from coordinate 334,304 downwards.
TGGAGGAAAATCGTCCTTGGGAAAAAGGCGTGGAAGAACGCAAATGGTTGTACCAAACGCCAATGGATATTTTAATCAAAGCTTCAAATGGAGCTTCTGACTTTGGAAACAAGTTTGGTCAACCCCTAATCACTGGTTCAGTGCTAACTTTTGAACACGACGAACACCTCGACAAGCTAAGTGTGACACCGAGAAAATTAGGTTTTGACAAAGTGATTATGCTTGCTGGTGGTATAGGCTATGGCAAATTGGAGCAAGCTAAAAAACAGGAGCCAAAAACCGGCGATAATATTGTGGTTTTAGGCGGCGAAAACTATAGAATTGGAATGGGTGGTGCTGCTGTTTCTTCAGCGGACACTGGCCAACATGGTTCTGGAATTGAGCTAAACGCAATTCAACGTTCCAATCCAGAGATGCAAAAACGTGCTGCAAATGCAGTTCGTGCTATGGTGGAGAGCGATAATAACCCAATTGTATCTATCCATGATCATGGTGCTGGTGGTCACTTAAACTGCCTTTCTGAGTTGGTAGAAGCTACGGGCGGCAAGATCGATTTGGATAAACTACCAGTTGGCGATCCTACCCTATCTGCCAAAGAAATTATTGGAAACGAGTCTCAGGAGCGCATGGGCTTAGTTATTGGCGACGAGCATTTGAAGACTTTGCAAAAAATTGCTGACCGAGAGCGCTCTCCAATGTACACGGTGGGAAAGGTTACTGGCGATCATCGTTTTACGTTCGAATCGGCAACTACGGGCGCCAAACCAATGGATTTGGCATTGAGCGACATGTTCGGCAGCTCGCCAAAAATGATTATGGAAGACAAAACCGTTAACCGTAATTATGAAGCTGTTACTTACGATCAAAACAAAATAGACGAGTATTTAGAACAGGTGCTTCAACTAGAGGCAGTAGCCTGTAAAGATTGGTTAACAAACAAAGTTGATAGATGTGTTGGTGGTCGTGTGGCAAAACAACAATGTGCAGGCCCTTTGCAATTACCGTTGAACAACGTCGGCGTAATGGCACTTGATTTCCAAGGTAAAGAAGGTATTGCTACTTCGGTGGGCCATGCCCCAGTTTCTGCTTTGATTGATGCTGGTGCCGGAAGTAGGGTTGCTATTGCAGAATCTTTATCGAATATTGTTTGGGCTCCGTTAAAAGACGGATTGAAAAGTGTTTCTCTTTCTGCCAACTGGATGTGGGCTTGTAAAAACGAAGGTGAAGATGCCCGTTTATACGAAGCCGTTCAAGCGTGTTCAAACTTTGCTATCGAATTAGGAATCAATATCCCAACGGGTAAAGATTCGCTTTCGATGAAGCAGAAATACAAAGATGGTGATGTAATTGCGCCTGGAACTGTAATTATTTCAGCCGCTGGTAACTGTAGCGACATTACTCAGGTGGTAGAGCCAGTTTTACAAAAAGATGGCGGAAACATTTACTACATCAATTTGAGTGATGACACTTACAAATTAGGTGGTTCGTCCTTTGCTCAAGTTTTAAACAAAATTGGCAACGAAACTCCCGATATAAAAGATGCTGCTAAATTCAGCGCTGCTTTTAATGCTGTGCAAGAATTAATTAAAGCTGGAAAAATTAAAGCTGGACACGATATTGGCAGCGGTGGTTTAATTACAACGCTTTTAGAATTATGCTTTGCAGATCAAAATTTAGGTGCAGATATTGATTTATCTGGCTTAGGCGAAACTGACGTTTTGAAAGTATTATTTGCAGAAAATATTGCACTAGTTTTCCAAGCGGATGAAAGCGTGGAAGCTATTTTAAATGAGCAAGCTGTTGCATTTCAAAAAATAGGTTCTGTAAATAGCACTGCTACATTGAACGTAACTAACAACGGAGCTAATTACGCTTTTGATATCAATCATCTGCGTGATGTGTGGTACAAAACCTCTTACCTATTAGATAGGAAACAAAGCGGTGAAGTAAAAGCAAAAGAACGTTTCGATAATTATAAAAATCAACCGTTAAAATTCAACTTCCCTACTCAATTTGATGGTAAAAAGCCAGTTATTGATGAGAGCAAACCTCGTCCAAAAGCAGCGATTTTACGTGAAAAAGGAAGTAACTCTGAGCGTGAAGTAGCTAACGCGATGTATTTAGCAGGTTTTGATGTGAAAGATGTTCACATGACGGATTTGATTTCGGGCAGAGAAACTTTAGAAGATATCCAATTCATTGGTGCCGTTGGTGGTTTCTCTAATTCTGATGTTTTAGGATCGGCAAAAGGTTGGGCAGGTGCATTCTTGTATAACGAGAAAGCTCATGTTGCATTGGAGAATTTCTTCAACAGAGAAGATACCTTATCTGTAGGTATTTGCAATGGCTGCCAACTTTTCGTTGAACTTGGTTTAATCAACAAAAACCATGAAGCAAAGCCTAAAATGTTGCATAACGATAGCCATAAACACGAAAGTATTTTTACATCGTTAAAGATTCAAGAAAATAATTCGGTGATGTTATCCACTTTAGCCGGCAGTACGTTAGGCGTGTGGGTGTCGCATGGCGAAGGCAAATTCCAATTTCCTTACGAAGAAACCAGCTACAACGTGGTAGCTAAATATGGCTATGAGCAATACCCTGCTAATCCAAATGGTTCTGGCTTCAACACGGCAATGCTTTGTGATGAAACAGGTAGACATTTAGTGATGATGCCACACATTGAACGCTCGCTATTCCAATGGCATTGGGCAAACTATCCAGCAGGAAGAAAAGATGAAGTTTCACCTTGGATGGAAGCTTTTGTAAATGCTAGAAAATGGATTGAAAAACACCAAAAATAACAAAACAAGCCTCGAGAAATCGGGGCTTGTTTTGTTTTAAATCTCCGCTCCTCCTAGTCGGTAAAAATCTAAAAATTGATTTGCCACCACCGAAGGATGAAACTTTTGTAAAGCATCGGCTTTTATCACTTCGCTATCAAATTTAATTTCACCTGAAGCCACAGCTAACATAGCGGCGGCTAAAGCCTCAACATCATTTGCCGCTATCAAAATACCGTTGCTTTGGTTAATCATTTCCGGAATACCACCAACGCTGGTGGCAATAACCGGAACGCCCAAGCTAAGTGCCTCGGTAATTACCACTGGTTGATTTTCGTAGTCGCTAAATAGAATGATTGCGCTTGCATTGGTCATTGCCTCAACAACAGCAGTTCCATAAATAAATCCGGTAAAAGTGACGTTTGTAAGCCCCAGTTGCTCCGTAATTATTTTCGCTGCTTCGTATTCTTCTCCACTACCTACCATTTTTAAGGAAAAAGAGCATCCTTTACTGTTTAACAACTGCACGGCTTCCAAAATGCCTTTCACATTTTTACAAGCTGCAAAGTTTGAAACATGAACAAATTGTATCGGCAAACTTTCCTTGGATCTATAACCATTAAAAAAAATCGGCTTAGTAACATTTGATATCACTTTAAAATTAGGATGTGCTAAACCATGTCTCAGCATATTTAGCTTTAAATTCTCGGAAACTGCAGTTATTCCGCTTGCTTTCTTTACCACTTGCTTAGTAACGAGTTTCCTCAACCAACCTTGATAGCTATTATCTGCTGGTAAATATCTAGACCAATGCTCGGTGATATAATATGTTGTTTTGCTAAAAAAATTTAACACCAACGGCAAAATTGCGGCTCGAGTTAGTACGTGTACATGGAAAAATGCCGGCTTAGGCTGCTGCTTACGATAAAGAAAATACCCATAAAACTGACCAATAACATACAATGATGCCTTCACAAATTGTGCAATAGCTCCAGTAGATTTTGGCTTTTTAAAGTATTGGATATAGGTATCGATCCCATTCACGTTTGTTTGTTGAAAATCGAAAAGCTTTTCTAAACTTTCGTCACCAAAAACAAGCAACACATCTACCTTTAATTTTGTATTGATAGCCTCGGCATGGCTTCTAACAAAAGAGCCAACGGACAAGTGAGTCCGGTTTGGATACCACGCTGGAAGAAATAAAACAGTTTTCTTCTGATCTATCGCCATAAGGACTTAAAAGTAGAAAAATATATCGACTATAGTGAATTGTAACACAACAATATAATTGGAATTATTTGTATGTTTGAGCTTATGTTGCGCATATTCTTATCTGTTGTTATCACTTGTTGTTTTTTAGGTGTTTTTGCCCAAACACCTTATGGAAATGATTGGATAAATCCAAGTCAGCAATACTTTAAAATTAAGGTAGCTCAAAAAGGCATTTATCGATTAAATTACGCTGCTTTAAATCAGCAAATACCCTCATTAGGTACCATCAATCCAAAAAACTTCCAACTGTTTAAAAATGGAAAAGAAGTAGCAATATATATCCAAGGCGAGGCTGATAATCGCTTCGACAGTAGTGATTTTATTGACTTTTACGGTGAACCTAACGACGGGAGTTTGGATAAAGACCTTTATGTTTCAACAACTGCCCAGCCGCATAGTTACTACAGTTTATTTACAGATACCGCAGCTTACTTTCTCACTTTCACAGCATCAACACCTGGCAAAAGGGTACAAACTTTTCAAGCGCCTAAAACTGGTTTAACAGCCGAAAATTACATTTTACAAGAGAGTTTAGGCATTTATCCAGAAGCATTTTATCAAGGTCGATACATTATAGCCCACATGAGCCTATCCGACTATCAGGAGGCTGAAGGGTTTATGGGCAATACCTACACTTGGGGGCAACAAGTGCGAACGCTCCCTACTCCAAATCTCTTCACTGGCACAGGTGCACCAACCATCAAGTTTGAAACCTATGTGGCAGGAAGATCTGATGCACAATCTACAAATCCTCAAGGTAATAACCACCATTTGCGTATCAGCATTGGCAATGGCGCCAATAATTTCATCAAAAAAGACACTTTATTTAAAGGTTATGGTTTTGCTAAAACCAGCTTTCTAATCGGGGCAAATGAACTAAGTCAAAATACACAGGTAATTTATGAAGCCGTTAATGATATTGGCGCACAAACAGACTATCAAGCTGTTGCTTATGCAAAAATAACCTACCCTCGTACTTTAAATTTATCAGGAAGTAGCAATCTCAATTTTAGTATAAATGGAAGTGCGCAGAACAGGCTTTTAAGCTTCTCCAACAACAATAAAGCGCAACCAATGATATGGGATATGACCTCCAACCAGCGCATAACAGGTGAAGTTGCCGGAAGTACTGCAGATTTTGTACTATCTGCTAACACAGAAAATAGAAATCTTTTTCTCTACGATGGTAACAGCTTTGAAACCCCTGCCTTGACTAAGGTAGAGATGATCAATTTTTCGCCAAGCACGTTTGATAAAAACTTTTTAATCATTACCCATAAATCTCTTTTAAATAGTGCACAAAATTACGCGGCATACCGAAACCAAGGTAGTTACAAATCGTATTTAATTACTACAGAGCAGCTTTATGACCAATTCTATTATGGTATTCATCATCCACTGGCGATAAAAAACTTTGCTAAATATTTGCTGCAGTTTGCCGCTACAAAGCCTCAATACCTTTTACTGTTGGGCAAAGGCATGGAAAATAGTTTGATTAGAGGAACTGGCGGCATTAACGACGATTTAGTTCCGACGTTTGGCTCGCCTCCTTCGGATGATTTGCTAACTGCCAGAATAAACAATACCAGTTTAGCTCCGGCAATTGCTACGGGACGTGTTGGCGCCAAAACAAATCAAGAAGTAGAAATTTACCTAGATAAACTGAAACGTTACGAACAATATCCTAACGAAATCTGGCGTAAAAAATTCATACATGTTAGTGGAGGAAACAATCTCTCAGAAAATTTATCATGGGCAGGCTACCAAACTAACATGTTTAATATGGCTAAAGAGGAGCCTTTTGGCGCAGATACAGTGAATTTCAGTAAAAATGTAACGCTACCTGTAAGCGCTAACCAAAAACAGCAGATTATAGGAGAGATTAACAAAGGCGCTGCTCTACTTTCTTTCTTAGGGCATGGCGCACATCAAGCCACAGAAATTGATTTTGGCAACCCGCAAGAGTTAGATAATAGCAATCAGCTCTTAACGTATCTAGTAAACGGTTGTACTACTGGAAATACCTATATCACAGCGCCTTCATTAGGCGAAAAACACATTTTTTATCCTTCAAAAGGTGCTATTGGGTGGATAGGAACTTCTAGCGAGGGAGTGGCAAGTTATTTATCAAATTTCAGCTCCATTTTTTATCAAAAAGCTTTTACTACCAATTTTGGCGTTTCCATAGCTGAGGCGCTTCGGCTTGCCAAAGGTCAGTATCAAAACGTTAACGACTTGATTAATGTAATGCACACTACGCAATATACTTTTCAAGGCGACCCTGCGGTTAAGTTTTATACGCCAGCCAAGCCTGATTTTGCCATCACTAGCCAAGATTTATTCATTTTTCCATCAAATACCACAGCACTTAGCAGTTCTTTCTCGATCGGAGTAATTGTGAAGAATATTGCAAAGGCCGTAAATCAGCCTTTAAAGGTTGCGATAACACGAACATTGCCAAATAACACTTTGGTAACATTGCCTACGCAAACTTTTACAAAACCAGTTTACAATACAGATACGCTTTACTTTCAGGTTCAAAACAATGACATTAGCTCCGCTGGCGTAAATAGATTCACCGTAACCTTAGATCCTGAAAATCAAATTGATGAACTTGCTAAAACAAACAACACAGCTACGTTTGAGTATTTCTTTGCCTCCAATGGGGTCAATATCATTTACCCTAAACAATATGCTATTGTTCCCAAATTGGATGTAGAACTTGTTGCACAATCAAACGATTTGTTAATTAAAGACGCCAGCTACATTTTCGAGATTGATACTGTAAAAACGTTTAATAGTGCGTGGCTAAAAACTACTAACGTTACGGCTGGTTTCATGCCAAAATGGAAGCCTACGCTTTTAACCAAAGACAATCAGGTGTATTATTGGAGGGTGCGTTTAAATGTAGATATGGATAAAGGTGGCGCTTGGCGTGAAAGTTCCTTTACTTACGTTCAAAACAGCCCTGATGGCTGGAATCAGTCACACTACCAACAGTATCAAAACGGTACATTTACTAGCTTGGAATTTAACAATACGAGTAAGTTGTTAGAGTTTGCCAAAACCGCATTTTACACGGTAATTCAAACCAGGGGCGATGAAGGACCATTAACCGAAGAAAGGCGCTACCGAGCTAACCCAGGCGGTGCATTAGGATTTAACGGCGATAACTTTACAGGGTTCACCATCCTGTCTTTAAATCCTTCTACAATGATATCCTTCAAATATCCGTCGCAGTTTAACTTCTTAAACAACGATGGTTTGGGACAGCCAGATTATTACTCCGGACAGTTCTATTTCAATACTAATATTCCGGCAGAAGTTGATAGTTTGATTAGCTATATCAATAAAGTACCAAATGGCTACTACGTAATTGGCTATAACGGATATGGCATTAATTTATCGGCTTTACCTCAAGCCGCAAAAGACGCATTTTTAAAAGTTGGCGTTGTAAATATTGGCAATATACCTGCTGGAGAACCTTATATGTTTTGGGGAGAAAAAGGTATGGCGCCTGGACAAGCAATTGAAAGAACCTCAGATTTGGGGAGCAGTCAGCCGGCTAGACAACAAGTCATAAGATTTGATAAAAGCTACCCTTACCCCCTAACTAGCGGTAGCTACGTTACTGAAAAAGCCGGCCCTTCTACAAAATGGTACAGTGCAAGCTATGATGTAGCTAAAAGTACCAACGACCAAACTTCTTTTGATTTGATTGGCTACAGGACAGATGGTTCCATGCAAATACTGCAAACGGGCTTAAGCTCAAACACCGTAGATTTGAGTACCTACGATGCAAAAACTTATCCCCAAATGGCTATTAAAGCTAACTTTGCTGATGAAATAGATAGAACACCACCACAATTGCTGAAGTGGAGATTCATTTACGACGAAGTTCCTGAAGCAAGTATCAACCCGGAGTTGAAATACAGTTTTTATAAAGATAAAATCCAAGAAGGTGATAGTGTAAAATGGGACATTGGTTTTCAAAATCTTTCTAAATATAAATCGGATTCTGTACATGTATTTTATACCTTAACAAAACCAGATCGAAGTACGGTAAACATCAAAGTTGGAAAAATTGAAGAGTTGGCTGCTGGTGCAAATGCCACTTTTAGCTTTAAAGTGCCTACTCTTGGTTTGGTAGGTAGTAACATGCTAAAATTAGATTTTAAACCAATTAACAATAACGATAGCTATAGTTTTAATAATTTCATCCAACAGAATTTTAGCGTAATTAAAGACAATAAAGAACCAATAGTTGATGTTGCTTTTGATGGTAAACATATCATGAATGGTGAAATAGTTGCGCCTCAACCAAATATCATGATCAATTTAAGTGATGAAAATTCATACATCTTACTAAAGGATACCACTGTAATGAACATTTACTTAAAGTCTGAAACGGGCAACTACAAACGTGTAGCTTTTAGCAGTGGATTATTAAATTTTACTCCGGCCAGTTCAAATAACAATAACAAAGCCTCTGTAGCGTATAAACCTGCTAAATTAGAAGATGGCATTTACACGTTAATGGTTGAAGCTAAAGATGCAAGTGGCAATATCAATGCATCAAATAATTACACCATTGATTTTGAAGTTATAAACGAATCTGCGATTACACATTTCTACCCTTATCCAAATCCGTTTACTACCAAAATGAAATTTGTTTTTACCTTAACAGGTGATAAAGTACCGGATAAAATAAAGGTGCAAATTATGACGATTAGTGGAAAAATTGTGAGGGAAATTTTCAAAGAAGAACTTGGAAACATCAAAATCGGCAATAATATTTCGGATTTTACTTGGGATGGAACAGACATGTATGGCGACCGTTTAGCCAACGGTGTTTACTTTTACAAAGTGATTGTAGAAAACAACGACAAATCGGAAATTAAGCACCGAAAAACATCAACAGATAGCTTCTTTAAACAAAATACTGGTAAAATTTACCTGATGAGATAATGTGCGGAATTACTGGGTTTATTGATTATCAAAATACCATTGGTGAGGAGATTTTGATTGCGGCTTCGACAACGCTACGCCACCGCGGCGGCGATGGTTACGGGCATATATACGAAAAGCATGAACGGTATAATGTTGGCCTAGCTAATGAGCGCCTGGCAACCATTGACACCTCAACATCCGGCATTCAGCCTTTTACATCGCTATGCGGAAATTACACCATTACATTTAATGGCACCATATACAATTACCTAGATTTGCGAGCGTCTTTAATTAAATACGGTGTTGCCTTTAATACGCTTTCTGATACCGAAGTATTAATTGAATGCTATAAAAAATGGGGACATCAATTATTTGAAAAAATAGATGGCGCATTTGCCTTTGCTATTTTAGATCGCACAAAAAAGCAACTTTTTTTAGCCAGAGATTCGATGGGCGTGAAGCCGTTATACTACTATAAAGACAAAAATTTCTTTGTATTTGGTTCGGAGTTAAAGGCTTTACTACAGTATCCGATAGCTAGAGAAACTAATATTAAAGCGCTTGAGCAGTATCTCAAAAACGGATATTTTATTGGCAGCGAAACTATCTTTCAGCAAATTTATTCCTTTAAAAAACAACATTATTTTATCATCGACCTAAATAGTGGCAACTTTTTGGAGCATCAATTTGAAACAAATAACATTGAGTTTGAAGGAATTTTAGAAAATGAAACCCAAATAGTAGAAAAGCTTGATGATTTGCTAACGGAATCGATATTAAGACGTAACGTGGCGGATGTGAATGTTGGTGTAATGCTAAGTGGAGGATACGACAGCGCCACTGTTGCTGCCATTTTGCAAAAAAATCAGGCGAAGAAACTGCGTACTTTTACCTTGGGTTTCGAAAATAAGAAATTTGACGAGGCGCCTGCCGCAAAGGAAATTGCCAATTATCTGCATACCAACCATAGCGAATACTACATCAATAATGCTGGCGCTATTGAAATGCTAGAGCGTTTACCCGATATTTTCGATGAGCCTATGGGCGATAGCGGTGCAGTTCCTTTGGCATTTTTAGCTAGCAAAATTGCTAAAGAAGACATTAAAGTGGTACTGGGTGCAGAGGGTGGAGATGAACTGTTTGCAGGTTATAAAAACTACCAAAGGGCTATTTGGCTTTACAGGAAATCCAAAAACATGCCCAAAATATTTAAAAAAACGTTAATTAATCTCTCAAAAACTAGAAAAAACAAACTTAGAGATGTGCTATTTGCCGATAGCCTAACTGGAACCTACCAAGCGCTAACAGATTACTATTCTTCAATAGAAATTAATCAGTTGCTAAAACGAGAAGTGGTATCGGCTCAAAAGAAGGTAAGTGGAGAAACCATTAAATCCCTCCTTGATTTTGATTTAAACAACTACCTACCTAATGATTTGCTATTGAAATCAGACAGAATTACCATGCATTTTGGAATTGACAATAGAGATGCACTTTTAAAAACTGACTTGGTACATTTTACTGAAAAGCTAGATGACAAATGGTTTATAAAGGATAATCAGTTGAAGTATTTGCTAAAAAAAGTGAGTCAAAAATATATTCCGCAAAGACTAATGGATCGTCCTAAGAAAGGATTTAGCATACCTTTGGTAGAATGGCTTAACGGCATTTACAAGCCCTATTTAGAGCAATATTTATCTCCAGAAAATTTAGATAAACACAGATTTTTCGACATCATTGAAGTTTTCAAAATAAAAAACAGATTTTACAATAATCCAAATAATACCGATGCCCGTAAATTATGGTTGCTACTACAGTTTCAAATGTGGTACAATCGTTATATTGGCTAAATTCCGGTAGCTACAACGATTCTTTTTAAAGCATAAACTATCCGTTTTCGAATTGCGTCGATTATAGTTCTCTTTCTGCTATATTTAGCAACATTTGCCGTTCGCAAATTGGCTTTGAACCTAGATTTGAATAATGAGATAGACTCCATATCCGCTCCCAGCAGATCAACATATTCAAAACCTTGAGATTTTAGGTTCATAAAAAGATGATGGTACAAAACGGAGTGCAAAGAGGCAACTTGCGCTGTATGAACCTTATTTTTAAGGATTGTATATGCTATCCTATTTTCCTTATCGATAAATAATATATGCGATACCACAAGTCGATTCTCTGCATAGCAACTGAAACAAGTTAGGTAGCTAGTACCAGACAATTGGGTTATTAAGTCACTTATTTCGGTAATCGACTTTTTAGAATATAATTTAAGATCAACAAATATCTGTAGGTTAACATCTAAGATTTCTTTGGTAAGCAGCTCTTCTTTAAACACATACACAGAATTACCAGAGAGCTTTTCAATGTTTTTATTTACATCTTTAGCATATTCAAGCTCATTTAATCCTTTGATGTAAGTAAATCTATTGTCTATATCAAAGCCAGCCCATAGAAAAGGCCGAACGTCGGATATAGTCGGTGGGATTCTAATATCTACACTACTAAAGCTCAATTTAAGCTTTCTTAGAAAATCAGAAACATATTCACAGTATTTTGTATCTCCTAATGCTGGATCTACCCACAATGCTGAATAGAAGAAATGAATTGGACTTATAATCCGTTTCGATTTAACTAGAGCGAGGAAACTTATGGCAACCTTACCTTTTTTCTCAAAAACTAGGTAAGCTGCAGTACAGCCATGTTTACGCACTAAAGCATTTACAACTTCTGGCTGTTCATTAAATAAAAGCTTTCTTTGTCTCTCAATTTTTAAAACCCATTCATTTCGGCTCAGCAGCTTAAGCATCAGTTTTATTTATTTGTCTATAAAACTACATTAATTTAGAAGTTTAAGAAAAAAAGCGACCGAATTTCTTCAATCGCTTTTACATACACGCTCACAAATCAACATTAATCTAAAACTAGTTACTTATGGTATAATTAATTGGAATGTTATATCTCACTCTAACTGGCAGGTTATTTTGCATACCGGCTTTCCAACGCGGCGATTTTTTAATCACACGTGTAGCTTCCTCATCACAACCATAGCCAATGCCCTTCACTACTTTCACGTCGGTGATCGTACCGTCTTTCTCTACAACAAAGCTTAAAAAAACTTTACCTCCTATCCCCTCCTCTTGTGCCATGCTAGGATAACGTAAATTTCGTTGAATATATTTAGACCAAGCTTCCATTCCTCCCGGAAACTCTGGATAAACATCTACACCAGCCAAATCCTTTACATCATTTCCACTTGTACCATTTCCTCCAACGCCTATACCTTCGCCTCCGGTAACGCCACCTGTTCCTATATCAGCATTGCCTTTGGTGCCAATTCCCTCCACTGTGGTACTGGCTATTACTGCCTCATCTAAATCTGTTGCTTTAGGTGGTAGTGTACTAACAAGCTCATCTTTTACCACCGTTATATTACTCGGTAACGCAACAGTTTTTGCCTGTGCTTGGATAGATTTCGGCGCTTCCTGTTTCTGAGGTTCTGCCTCGGCCTTTTCAGGTTCCTCCTTTTTTTTCATCTCATGCACTTGATCAAATTCCACCACCTTCACTATTGGGTCATTTATTACCTGGTCTGGACTTTTAAGTGCTGCAATAACAGATGGGGCAAAAAAAACGCCTACAAATAATGGAGCTGCGATAAAAAATGCCTTCATCGTGTTGTTTGATGATTCTTTTCTTAATTGGTAAGCACCGTAATTTTGGTTTCGGTTGGCGAATACGAGAGCAAGCCACTTACTATCGTACAAATTTGATGAATTATTGAACATAGCTTTTGTTTTTTAGCTATGATGCGATACTTCACAAAAATCCATAAGGAAAATAAAAAATATATTTTTTTATAAAAAACAACAAAACAGCACTTCAAATTGAAATTTTATCATCAAAAAATATTTTTTATCAAATTTTAGATAAAAATTTTACTAAAAATCACAAAAAATCATATTTTTGGATAAAAATTTAAACAAATCAATGAAAAGCTTAAGAACCATAGCACTAAAAGAGGCTCAAAACAGAGAAATCCCTGAAATAAAAGCACCATCTACTAAAATTTCTGATTTCTACGGCTCGAATGTTTTCGACAAGAAAAAAATGAAAGAATATCTTTCTAAAGATGTTTTTGAAAAATTAATTTCTTCTATCAACCAAGGCGAATTGATTAACCAAGACGATGCAAATCAAATTGCAGCCGCTATGAAAGCTTGGGCAATGAGCAAAGGTGTAACGCACTACACTCACTGGTTTCAGCCTTTAACTGGTACAACTGCCGAAAAACACGATTCTTTCTTTGAGCCTAGTGGTGATGGTGCCATTGAGAAATTTGCCGGAAGTGCTTTGGTACAACAAGAGCCTGATGCTTCAAGTTTCCCTAATGGTGGTATCCGCAACACTTTCGAAGCTCGTGGTTACACTGCTTGGGATCCTTCTTCTCCTGCTTTCATTATGGAAAACTCTGCTGGTAAAACACTTTGTATTCCAACTGTATTTGTTGCTTACACCGGCGAAGCGCTTGACTATAAAGCTCCTTTGTTAAAGGCCCTATCGGCAATTGATAAAGCTGCAGTAGAGGTTTGCCAATATTTCGATAAAAGTGTATCTAAAGTAAATGCATCTTTAGGTATCGAGCAAGAATATTTCTTAGTTGACCTAGCTTTGTTTAACGCTCGTCCTGATTTAGTGCTAACTGGCCGTGCTTTGTTTGGCCACATGTCTGCAAAAGGACAGCAATTGGAAGATCATTACTTTGGTTCTATTCCTGAGCGTGTATTTGCTTACATGGTTGATTTCGAAAACGAAGCAATTAAATTAGGTATTCCACTAAAAACTCGCCATAACGAGGTAGCTCCATCTCAATTTGAGTGTGCTCCTATTTACGAGGAAATCAACTTAGCTATCGATCACAACCAATTATTAATGGATTTGATGGAAAAAGTTGCTCGTCGTCACAACTTTAAAGTGTTATTGCATGAAAAACCTTATGCTGGCATCAACGGTTCTGGTAAACACAACAACTGGTCGTTAATTACCGATACTGGTAAAAACCTTTTGGCACCAGGCAAAACACCTAAAAACAATTTGATGTTCTTGACTTTCTTCGTTAACACCATCAAAGCTGTTCACGAGCATGCAGATTTATTGAGAGCAAGTATTGCATCAGTAAGCAACGATCACCGTTTAGGTGCTAACGAGGCTCCTCCTGCAATCATCTCTATTTTCTTAGGTCAGCAATTAGACGAGATTTTAGATGAAATCGAGCACTCTCGCTTGAGCAAAAAACTAAAAGAAGACAACTCTCTTTGGTTGGGCATCCCTAAAATCCCACAAATTTTGTTAGACAATACCGATCGTAACCGTACTTCGCCATTTGCATTTACAGGCAACAAGTTCGAGTTAAGAGCAGTAGGTTCTTCTGCCAACTCATCGGCACCAATGACGGTGTTAAACGCAATTGTTGCTGACCAATTGACGAAATTTAAAGTTGATGTAGATAAATTGATCAAAAAAGGCGACAAAAAAGATGTTGCTTTAATGACTGTAATCAAACGTTACATCAAAGAATCTAAAGCGATCCGTTTTGAAGGTAATGGCTATAGCGACGAGTGGGCTGAAGAAGCAGAAAAACGCGGTTTATCAAACATTAAAACTACACCTAAAGCGCTTGATGCCTACGTAAGCGAAAAAACAACTGAACTTTTCACTAAAACTAACGTATTCAGCAAACGCGAATTACATGCTCGCCACGAAATTTTGTTAGAGAACTTCTACAAAAAGCTTCAAATTGAAGCTCGTGTAATGGGCGATGTAGCAAATAGTCAAGTTATTCCTGCAGTTATCGCATATCAAAATTCATTAATTGAAAATGCAAAAGGATTAAAAGATCTTGGTTTAAGCAAAGATGTAATCGCTACGCCATTGGCAATCATCGAAAAACTATCAAGCCACCTTTCTATCGTTAAAAACACTATCGATACGATGTTGGAAGAGCGTAAAGAAGTAAACAAAATCGAAGATACTCGTGAAAAAGCAATTGGTTATGATGAGAAAGTTAAGTCTCATTTCGACACCATCCGTTACCACGTTGACAAATTAGAACAAATTGTTGATGATAGCGTATGGCCATTGCCTAAATTCAGAGAATTGTTATTCTTAAAATAAGCAGCAAATTTTCATTATTAAAGGTGCAAGGTTTACTTTGCACCTTTTTTGTTTGTAAACTCCACCAACTAGGCGATCATGCTGAGCGTGTCGAAGCATCCGTAATTTTACTACATTATTTAGAAAAGCAAAACCCGTATTTCCATCAAAGCTAGTCCTTCTTTCCGCTAAATCTTTTGTTTCGCTGCGCTTTCACAAAAGTATATCGCTGCAATAAGGTTTATTTTACAAAATTCATTGCTACTATCTACCAAAAAACAAAAACACAAATCATATCACCCCCCTTTGGGTTTTATTATCGCACGTATAATCTCAATGATAATTTTACCCTCTGGAGTTGTATTTAATATGCCTAAATATCATTATTACAATGGGGTACGCAAAAACCATTCATTCGTCAACTTTGAACCGTCTAACAACGTTCAACATTACAACTTTTAAATCCTTAAACCCAAGGCAATTCCTCTACTAAAAGTTTAAATTCCCGCCAACTTTCCAACATTTAAACCTCACAGCTTTCCAACAACAAAAACAATCACTCAAGTTTTCAAAACCTTTTACCTTTTACCTTCCACCTTTTACCTTAATAACCTATCTTTGCAGACAATTATGAGCGACAATAGGTATAACCAGCGTGGCGTATCAGCATCAAAAGAAGATGTACACGCAGCCATCAAAAACATCGATAAAGGCATCTTTCCAAAAGCATTTTGTAAAATTATTCCTGACGTTTTAGGTAACGACGCTGATTATTGCAATATCATGCATGCCGATGGCGCCGGTACCAAATCATCATTGGCTTATACCTATTGGAAAGAAACTGGTGACCTCTCCGTTTGGAAAGGTATTGCACAAGATGCCATCATTATGAACATCGATGATTTGATTTGTGTTGGTGCTACAGACCAAATTTTACTATCATCAACCATTGGCCGCAATAAAAACTTGGTTCCTGGCGAAGTAATTGCTGCAATAATTAACGGCACCGAAGAAATTTTAGCCGAATTAAGATCACTAGGCATCTCCATTTATTCTACAGGAGGCGAAACCGCGGATGTAGGCGATTTAGTACGTACAATCATTGTAGATAGTACCGTTACCTGCCGCATGAAGAGGAGCCATGTGATTAGCAACGATAATATTAAGGCAGGCAACGTAGTTGTAGGTTTAGCTTCATTTGGAAAAGCTACTTATGAAAGCGAATATAACGGCGGCATGGGCTCAAATGGATTAACTTCTGCTCGCCATGATGTATTTGAAAAATCAATTGCTACGAAATACCCTGAAAGTTTTGACCCAGGTGTACCTTTTGACTTGGTGTTTTCTGGCGGCAAGCAGCTGACTGATTTAGTTCAAATTAATGAAAACGAAAGCGTAACAGCCGGTAAATTGGTTTTATCACCTACACGTACATACGCACCTGTAATCAAACAAATTCTAGACAAATACCGTGAACAAATTGATGGAATTGTACATTGCAGCGGTGGCGCACAAACAAAGGTATTACATTTCGTTAATGACGATGTACATGTAATTAAAGACAATCTGTTTCCAATACCTCCGCTATTCCAATTGATTCAAGAGCAATCTGGTACCGCTTGGGAAGAGATGTACAAAGTGTTCAACATGGGTCATCGTATGGAACTTTACGTCCCTGAAGAAATTGCTGAGGACATTATTAAAATTTCACAAAGCTTCCATATTGACGCAAAAATTATTGGTCGTGTCGAGACAAGCGATAAAAAACAGGTAACGATAAAAAGCGAATTCGGCGAATTCGTTTATAATTAACTTCTAGAGTTTTCATTCTGAGCTACGAGGAACCTATTTGTTAATTTAACTTGAGTTCGGGTTAAGGACTTTTACAACTCTTGAAAAATTTACATTGAACGTGTTCTTTTAGCTCGCCGCCGCTGGGCTCTTACTTTTTGACCGCAAAAAGTAACAAAAACTCTCGGTTGCTTATTTTTCTTTCAAAGAAAGTGCTTTGGCTTATTAGTGCAACCCGAAAAATAAGAGACCGAAAATTAGCTGAACGAAGATTTGAAGCGCTATCGCTAGCAAATAGCATAATCCTCTTATTCCGAACTCACGTTAATTTAACAGATTCCTCGTACCTCGGAATGACAAAGTAGCTTACCCCAACTTCTTTTTGAACAAATCAATAGTACGTTGCCAAGCTAATTTTGCGGCAGCCTCGTTATATCTCGTTGGCGAAGTATCATTGTTAAAAGCGTGGTTAACTCCGTCATAAACAAATAACTGATAGTCTTTATTGTTAGCTTTTAAAGCAGCCTCATAAGCCGGAATACCAGCATTGATGCGCTCATCTAAACCACCGTAATGCAGCATTAAACTTGCTTTAATATTAGGCACCTCTTCTGCCTTAGCCTGTGCACCATAATAAGCCACAGCCGCATTCAACATCGGATCTGCAACTGCCAACTTATTAGCCATGCCGCCGCCCCAACAAAAACCAACTACACCAGTTTTACCATTACTTAAAGGATAGGCCCTTAAAAAGTATAGCGCTTTCAGGTAATTACCCAAATTCTTTTCTGCATCAAGTTTACCAATTAATTCTCTTCCTTTATTTTCATCTTCCGGTGTGCCACCAAATGGAGAAAGCGCATCAACACCTAAAGCAACGAAACCAGCCAATGCCACTCGCTTAGTTACATCTTTAATGTGTGGGGTAAGTCCCCTATTTTCGTGTATTACCACAACAGCGCCTAATTTTTTCTTATTCGCCTTTGGCATGGCTAGCAGCCCCTTCATATTTCCCTCAACGCCCGGAAAGGTGATTTCTTCTGCATCAACTTCGCCATCGTGTACCGTAGCGGCATTGGCGTAATTGCTTTCCAAACTCGGCAAAACAGTTAAAGCTAGCGCAGTACTGCCAGTTAGTATCGCCAACTTTTTCATAAACTCCTTCCGACTGATTTGGCTGTGGGTATAGGAATCGTATAGGTTAATAATCTTTTGATCCATTGTTTTGTGTTAGGGTTTTATCTAAGTTAGGTATAAACAAAAAAATCCCCAAGCGTGGTGCTTGGGGATTTCAGTTTTGTATTGTCTATTTTACAACTTAGTTGAAGCTATATCTCAAACCAAACTGCATGTAATATGTTGATGAAATACTTGTGTTAATTCTGTTAGACTCTGAAATCAACTGACCATTGATTGTATTCAATCTAAAAGTTGGTTTTGTTGTACCTCCAGGAGTATAAGCGGTATTATTAGAAACTTGCAAAGGAGAATTGTTATTAATAGTGTAAGCACCCCATTTAGCATTAATTAAGTTACCTACGTTGAAAATATCAAAATAGAAACTCAATGAATTTTTGTTTCCAGCAACTTTACCAGCATACAACTCTTGAGTAAATCTGAAGTCAAACTGATGTCTCCAAGGAGAAACAGCACCATTTCTCTCTGCATACATTCCTTTTCTAGATTTCAAATACTTATCGCTCTCAATCAATTGGAAAAATGCGTCCGATTGTTGTTGAGGAGTGAAAGTTACCGTTCCAACTGTGTTGTTAACGAAAGTGATTTCAGATGGATCTTTAGGAATGTACATTAAGTCGTTATTTAAGTTATCCCTATTGAAATCATTTGAGTAGAAGTAAGAATATCTACCTTGTGAACCACCTTGATAAAATAAAGTCATACCTGTTTGCAACCCTTTAATCCACTCTGATTTGTGAGAGATGCTTCCAACAACTCTGTGAGGAATAACGTTTGACGTATAAGATAACGATGGATCGTTAGGATTTCCGCTAGACTGATAAGGCAAGCTGAATAAGTTTAAGATTTGGTCACCGCTTTGATCACCAAAATTTTTAGCGTAGCTATAAGTATAAGCTGCAGAAACTTCCCACTTGTTAGCGAAAGGTTTTGTCAACTGGAAACTGCTAGAAAAATACTCTCCACCTTTTACATTATCCATAACCGCCACATCTAAAGCACCGGTACCGGTTGCGCTAATCTGACCGTTAGACAATCTATTGATATATCTAGCTGAGCCTACACTTGTAGCAGATGTTGTCGGATAAATCATTCTGTTATCAGGATAACCAGAAACGTTTAGCGGAGATGGATTAACAAAGTTTGCATTTCTTGCAATTACTGCATTAATATCTTTACCATAAATCATCTCTACCGTTCCAATAAATCCGAATGGCAACTTAGCATCTAAACCTAAACTCGATTTCCATTGTTGAGGGAATTTCAAATCAGGAGACATTACTGAAATGTTCCCAGGAATTGAAGTGCCTGCCGCTGGTAAAGTTGAAGGATATAAAGCTTTATAGTTCGGATTAAAACTTGGCATGTTAGGATCAGTTTGACCACTAACAGTTTGAGTAAATTGTAACATACCAGCATCACCTGATTGTGCAACTAACCAAACAAAAGGAATACGACCGGTAAAGATTCCTGATCCACCACGAAGTTGTAAACTTCTATCACCTAAGATATCATAGTTAAAACCTACACGTGGAGAAAACATCACTTTCGTATCAGGTAATACGCCTGTATCAACTTTCTGACCACCATTAAATGTTGCAGCAGCAACTAATGGGTGAGTTTTCACCTCAGAAACATCTGGATAAGAAGGAAGTTCTAATCTTAATCCTAAAGTAACCTTCAATTTATCGCTTACTGAAATTTCATCTTGACCATAAGCAGATAACTGGAAGAATTGGAAGCTAGGAAATGCTTGCGAACCATCGGCAGTTAACGGGTATGTTAATGCAAAGTTAATTGGCTTAGCACCGCTGGTAAAATCTGTCCAGTTTCTATAAACATAATAACCTGTTCCAAAACGTTGGAATCCGTTTTTAACCTTACTCCATTCTGCTTGAGCACCTACTGTGAAATTATGTTTACCCAAAGCAAAAGTTAAATCATCATTTACAGTATAAGTCATAACGTCCCTTAAGTTTCCAAAAGTAAATGGCTCATAACCAAATGAAACTAAAGTAGATGCCGCATTTCTAGCGCCACCATCTAAGATATCAACTAATGGAAACTCAGCACCCGCTGAAGAACGTGGGTCATTTTGATGAGCGAATGAAGCTCTTAGAGAGTTATTGAATTTACCGAAATTAGAGTTCAACTCGGCAGTACCTGCATAAAGGTTAGCTTCTTGAAAATAATTCGAATTTTCGTAGCTCATTGCATATATCGACGTACGGGTATCAGTAGCTGAAAATCCAGAACCTGTTGTAGATTGATTTAAACCTACAGGTGATTTACTTTTCACTTGAGAATATCTGATGTTAAATTTGTGCTCATTGTTGATATTCCAGTCTAAACGAGCAAAAAATTTGTCATTGTTACTCTTATTTGAATAACCTTGATAAGGTCCGGTCTGGTAGCCATAAGTATTTGCCAAATAAGTACTCACCTGATCCATAAATGCAGCGGTTGGTCTTGCAATATTTAAAGTAGCATTTTCAACTCCGTTTGTAGAGGCTACTTTTGTTGGTCCAGGCTCAATAGTTTTCTTAAGTTCTGTATTAACGAAGAAAAATAATTTGTTTTTAATGATTGGACCACCTAGACTGAAACCATATTGTTTTTCATCTAATTGCTGTATGTTAGATATGGTATTATCCCCAACACGTACACCTTGCTGTTTCTCAGAACGGAATGTATAAAGTGCGTTTCCAAAAAAAGTGTTCTTTCCAGAACGAGTTACCGCATTGATAGAAGCTCCAGTGAAACCAGTTTGACGAACGTCGAAAGGAGTTACGTTAACCGAAATTTCTTCTAACGCGTCGATAGAAATCGGTGAACCATTTGCTGGAATATTTTGACCGATACCGAATTGATTGTTAAAGTTAGCACCGTCAACAGTGAAGTTATTGGCACGATACGAACCACCACCAATTGAAGAACCGTTAGCTTGCGGCGTTAAACGAGTCAAATCATTAACACTTCTAGTAATCGTTGGAAGGTCCTCAATTTTAGCTCTAGAAATAATAGTTGAAGCTCCATTTTTCTTAGAGTTCATAATCGGATCGTTTTTACCCATTACCACTACTTCGCTTAATACAGAAGAATTATCATCTAATTTCACTTCTAGATTAAAGCTTTCGCCTAACTTAAGGTAAACGTTTTCGATTTTTTGTGTTTTAAATCCTACAAAGCTTACTTCTACGATATAAGGCCCGCCCACACGCATATTGCCAATGGTGAACCTACCAGCGCTATTGGTAATTACTGTGTAAACAGACCCAGTCGGCGTGTGCGTAGCTTTAATACTTGCACCCGGCAAAGTCTCTTTTGAATCCCTAATTGTACCCGTCATAGATGATGTAGTAACCTGTGCGCTCACTGAACCCACAAAACCAACTACAACAAGAATAACCGATACAATTTTCAATAGTAAAGATTTTTTCATGCTTTTTTAATGAATTAATTGTTTTGTTAAGATATGTTAAAAAATACCGCTGCAAATCTAGATATTAATTTCCTTAACGCCTCTATTTCAATGTTAAATTATTATTAACTATCTTAAAACTTTTCCACACTTAACAATAGAGAAATTAAGTTTAAAACTCACTAAACCAATATCTTGAATACTACTTTCGCAAATACTGTAGCTATATTTTAAGATATTTTCATCTATGGCACTACTTTATTACAATTGCTTAATAATGGCTCTTATGGTTTAATCAACATTTTTTTTAATTTTGACCCACTAATTATTACGTTAATTTTCCTTTAAACAAGAATATGAACTACGATTTAATTGTTATAGGCAGCGGCCCAGGCGGATACGTTACTGCCATCAGAGCTTCCCAGCTTGGAATGAAAGTTGCCATCGTGGAACGCGAATCACTAGGTGGTATATGCCTTAACTGGGGCTGTATCCCTACTAAAGCCTTACTAAAAAGTGCACAAGTTTTCGAATACATTAACCACGCAGCTGATTATGGAATCACTACTGCAGAAGCAAAAGCTGATTTTGAAGCTGTTGTAAAACGTAGTCGCGGCGTTGCTGATGGAATGAGTAAAGGCGTTCAGTTCTTGATGAAAAAGAACAAAATTGACGTAATTATGGGTGCTGGCAAAGTTAAGCCGGGCAACAAAGTTGAAGTTAAAGGCGCTGATGGTTCACAAAAAGAACTAACTGCAAAAAATATTGTAATTGCCACTGGCGCTCGTTCAAGAGAGTTGCCTAACTTAAAACAAGATGGCAAAAAAGTAATTGGCTACCGCCAGGCAATGGTTTTACCTCAGCAACCAAAATCAATGGTGGTTGTTGGTTCAGGTGCTATTGGCGTTGAGTTTGCATACTTTTACGCTACAATGGGTACTAAGGTAACCATCGTTGAATTTATGGAGAACATTGTTCCTGTAGAAGACGAAGATGTATCGAAACAATTGCTACGTAGTTTGAAAAAAACTGGCATTGATATCATGACTTCTTCAAGCGTTGAAGCTGTTGACACATCGGGCGAAGGCTGCAAGGTGCAGGTAAAAACTGCTAGCGGCGTACAAACTATTGAGTGCGATATCGTACTTTCTGCAGCGGGAGTTGTAGCTAATATCGAAAATATTGGTTTAGAAGAAGTTGGCATTAAAACCGACAAAGGTAAAATCGTAGTAGATGAATACTACAACACATCAGTTAAAGGCTACTATGCCATAGGCGATGTTGTTCCTGGTCAAGCACTTGCTCACGTTGCATCTGCCGAAGGCATCATTTGCGTAGAAAAAATTGCTGGAATGCATGTAGAGCCTTTGGATTACAACAACATCCCTGGCTGTACCTACTGCTCGCCAGAAATTGCTTCTGTTGGTTACACTGAGAAAGCAGCAAAAGCAGCTGGCTATGAACTAAAAATCGGAAAATTCCCATTCTCAGCTTCTGGTAAAGCAAGTGCTGCTGGAGCAAAAGATGGTTTTGTTAAATTAATTTTCGATGCAAAATACGGCGAATTATTAGGTGCACACATGATTGGCGCAAACGTAACAGAAATGATTGCCGAAATTGTAGTGGCTAGAAAATTAGAAACTACTGGCCATGAGATGATCAAATCTGTACATCCACACCCTACCATGAGCGAGGCTATTATGGAAGCCGCCGCTGATGCTTACGGAGAAGTGATACACTTATAAAGCCCCTCCTATCCTCCCCAAAGGGGAGGGAAAAAGAGAGTCATGCATAAATCTTAGTAAAAAACCTTTGGCGTAAGCTTAAGGTTTTATATTTTTATACATTGTGTCAATTTAAACTAAACAATATCATTAAACCTCTCCTTTGGCGAGGTTTGGGGGCTCATCATGAAACTATACACCATTAATACAGGCAATTTCAAATTAGATGGCGGTGCAATGTTTGGCGTTGTGCCTAAATCGATATGGCAAAAAAGCAACCCTGCAGATGAAAACAATATGTGCTCGTGGGCTATGCGCTGCTTGCTTATTGAAGATGGTGGCAGACTAATCCTGATTGACAACGGCTTAGGCAACAAGCAAGATGAGAAGTTTTTCGGACATTACTATTTACATGGTGATGATACCTTAGACAAATCTTTAGCTGCCCATGGATTTCATAGAAACGACATTACCGATGTATTTTTAACCCACTTACATTTTGACCATTGTGGTGGCTCCATTGAACGTAAAGGTGAAAAATTAGTTCCTGCTTTTGAAAACGCCATCTATTGGAGCAACCAGCAACATTGGGATTGGGCAGTTCATCCCAATGCTAGGGAAAAAGCTTCTTTTCTAAAAGAAAATATCCTGCCAATACAGGAAAGCGGACAGCTGAAATTTATACCTACACAGCAAAATGTACACTTTCACGATGGAATCAACATTAGATTTGCCTATGGGCATACGGATGCAATGATGCTTCCTCAATTACAATATAAGGATAAAACGATTGTTTACATGGCTGATCTGTTGCCTTCAACCGGCCACATTCCTTTGCCTTATGTGATGTCGTACGATATGTTTCCTCTGCAAACGTTAAAAGAAAAACAAGAATTTTTAGAAGAGGCTGCAACTAACGATTATATTCTTTATTTGGAGCACGATCCAATTCATGCTTGCTGTACTTTGCAGCATACCGAAAAAGGAGTTCGCTTGAAAGATACTTTCTCTTTGGAAGAAATTCTGTAAACAATTAAGCTGATCGAACGTTAAGCTGTGGATGAAAAAAATTACAGCTTACCTATCCATTTGCTTCATTACCTTAATTAGTTGCAATGGTGTTGAATTTAGCCCGAATCAAAAATTTAGAGACGAAACTCCACAAAACGTTAACAAAACTCAAATTGAGAAATTAAAACCTAAAAACGCAGGGGAAAGAATTCGAATTGCAGTTTCGGGTGACACACAAAGAAAGTACCGAGAGGCAGCGCTTTTTGTAGACCAAATCAATGCTAGAAACGATATTGACTTCGTTATTTTAAATGGTGACATCTCAGACTTCGGTCAATTATTAGAGTTTGAGGGCGTCTATAATATCTACTCAAAGCTGAAAGTCCCATTCATTTCAATTGTGGGAAATCACGACTTGGTAGCCAATGGACCTTCTGTTTTTAGAAGAATGTTTGGCGATTTTAATTTTACTTTTAAATACGGCGATGTAAAATTCGTTTGCTTCGACTCCAACAGCAGAGAGTATAATTTTAATGGTTTAGTGCCAGATATGAATTGGCTGAGCGCTAACCTGAAACTCGAAGCTGACGTGAAAAACATCGTTGCTTTTTCGCACATTCCGCCTGATGATGCAGACTTTGACCCAAAATTGAGGCCGGTTTACGAACAGCTGGCCATCAATACACCGGGATTTTTGGCTTCCGTCCATGCACATCAGCATTCTCCTGACAGGACCTACCGTCCGAATGGAAGCAACATTCCTTTTATTATTACCAATGCTATCGTTAATAAAGCTTACACCGTTCTTGACATTTACAATGGAAAAATTGAAACCTACCCTACTACTTTTTAGCCTCTTAATCATCCCATTTTTCACATTTGCACAAAAAAACACTTTCGTAAAACAGCTCATCCCCGACTATATTAACTTACAATATGGTGGTAGCATTGGCTATTTCAGTGGTGGCGTTGGCTATTACTTTTTGAATGAAAAAACTACAGTAAGTCTTCATTACGGATTTGTACCAAAAAGCAAAGGTGGGCCAATTAACATCCTAACCCCAAAGTTCGCCTACAGGCCGTTTGAAATCAAAATCAATGAAAACCTAAGGTGGCAGCCAATCAATCCAACTATTTTTGTTTCTTATACTTTAGGTAGAAATTTCGATAAGGAGTTTGATCCGAATCAATATCCAGATGGCTACTACTGGTGGTCTACAGCACTTAAAGCACATTTAGGATTTAGCACTGAGGTTAAAGTTTTGGGTAATCCAAAGGCTGCAATAAAAGCCGTTAGTTTGTATGCAGAAACAAACACCAACGACTTATACGCCGTAAGCTGGTTCGAAAATAGAACTACCACCCCCATTACTAGGATATTTTTTATGGGCTACGGCGTGAGATTAAAACTGTGACAAAACAAACTGACAACAGATTGCTACACTTTCCACAAAAAAAGCATGACAATATGATCCAGTATCTCTTCTTGATTTTGAAATAACATTAAAATTAAGAGTCAAAAATAAGATATAAATAACTGAAAATCAATAAAATAAATACATTAAAATAAGGTTAGAACAGCACCTGACAGATTCAACTTGGAATGATTTTTGCTATGAAGAAATAGTTCAAAAATACGTGACAAAACGTAACATTTTCAGTAATTTAACTTTCTATTCTGCCTAAAAAAACCTTACTTTTGCAGAATCGAAATAACACAACGAGGACCAATACATATAAATGAGACAACTCAAAATAACCCAATCCATTACCAACCGTGAAAGTCAGTCGTTAGATAAGTACTTGCATGAGATTGGTAAAGTAGATTTAATTACAGCTGAAGAAGAAGTAATTTTAGCTCGTAAGATTCGTGAGGGAGATCAAGCCGCTCTAGAAAGATTAACGAAAACGAATTTACGTTTCGTTGTTTCCGTAGCAAAACAATATCAAAATCAAGGTTTAACTCTAGGCGATTTAATTAACGAAGGAAACTTAGGTTTAATTAAAGCTGCTAAACGTTTCGATGAGACTAAAGGTTTCAAATTCATTTCATACGCCGTATGGTGGATTCGTCAGTCGATTTTGCAAGCTATTGCCGAGCAAAGCCGTATTGTACGTTTACCATTAAACCAAGTAGGTTCATTAAGTAAAATCAGTAAAGCTTTCTCTAAACTAGAGCAAGAGTATGAGCGTGAGCCATCACCTGAAGAGTTAGCTGACATCTTAGAAACTACAGTTGATAAAATCTCTGATACTTTAAGCAACTCTGGTCGCCATGTTTCAATGGATGCGCCATTTGTACAAGGTGAAGAAAATACCTTGTTAGATGTGTTAGAAAACCACGAGCCTAATACAGATAGCAACTTAATTAATGAGTCGCTTTCAGAGGAAATTAAGCGTTCTTTATCTACTTTAACCGAGAGAGAACGTGAAATCATCGTGTTGTTTTTTGGTTTAAGCACTAACCATCCACTTTCATTAGAGGAAATTGGCGAAAAATTCAATTTAACACGTGAACGTGTACGTCAAATTAAGGACAAAGCTTTACAGCGCCTGCGTCATACATCAAGAAGCAAAATCTTGAAATCGTACTTAGGCTAAGTAGGTTAACGCTTACTTAGTGTAAGTTCAACACATTGTAAAACAATAATTTACAAGAAAATAATATTAAAAAAGATTGGGTACACGCTCAATCTTTTTTACTTTTGCAGCATTTCTAACCAAAATAATTTTCTTGTATGTCTAATAAATATCAATCAGAGTTTCAAAACTGGATTGAAAAAGAAAAAAAAGCCCTTGAACTAATCAAGTGCGTAGGCCACTTATGGTTTGATAGGTCAATTGAACTGGTGCTTTTCCGTAAACCCTTATTTGATGTAGGCAGTAGCGAAATACTTGCTTACCATCAATATGCTAAAGAAATCAGCGGAAAAGATATCTCCATTTATGAAACCTTAGAACTTGCCAATACCATTGCAAAATCAAGCCTTGCACCTTCTCGTATTGATATTGGAAGATTAGCCTCAGAATGGCTTGATGAAAGCAATACGCAATCATCTATGCATGATTTTATCATCAGTAAACTGGGCAGCCACATCGGTAAAGATAAAATCAGTCTAAAACCAAAAGATGTAATTTTGTATGGCTTTGGACGTATTGGACGTATAGCCTCTAGGGAGCTAATTGTACAAGCGGGAAAGGGAGAACAATTGCGTTTGCGTGCCATAGTTACACGTAGCTACAGCCCAGAAGAGCTTAGCAAAAGAGCAGAATTGTTAAGAACCGATTCTATCCATGGCCCTTTTAACGGCACTATTGTAGAAGACCACGAGAATAACGCACTTATTGTTAATGGACAAACCATTTACTTAATTGCTGTTAAAAATCCGGAGGAAGCTGATTACACCGCGTATGGAATTGATGATGCTTTGGTTATAGACAATACCGGTGTGTACAGAGATAGAGATGGCTTATCTAAACACTTACAAGCAAAAGGTGTGAGCAAAGTATTGCTAACGGCACCAGCAAAAGGCGACATTCCAAATATCGTTACAGGGATTAATGACGGTGATTTTGACTTCAAAGAGGAAAATATTTTCTCGAACGCTTCATGTACCACAAACGCAATTATCCCGGTGTTGAAAGTAGTAGAACAGCATTTTGGCATAGAAAAAGGCCATATCGAAACGGTCCATTCTTACACCAACGACCAAAACTTACTAGATAATTACCACAAGAAATACAGAAGAGGCAGAGCAGCGGCATTGAATTTGGTAATTACAGAAACAGGCGCAGACAAAGCTGTGGCGAAGGTTTTACCTGAATTGGCGGGCAAGTTAACCGGTAATGCGGTACGTGTTCCTACACCAAACGTTTCTTTAGCCATTTTAAATCTTTCATTAAACGTACAAACTAGCAAAGAGGAAATGGAAAGCGTGTTGAAAAATGCGTCGCTTTTTGGCGATTTATCGGAGCAGTTGGAATATTCTGTATCAAATGAGTTGGTAAGCACCGATTTAATTGGTAACAGCCACGCCTCAATTGTAGACGGACCAGCCACCATCCTATCTAAGGATGGAAAATCTGTAGTACTTTACGCTTGGTATGATAACGAATATGGCTACACCCGCCAAGTAATTCGCTTGGCCAAAAAAATAGCAAACGTAGTAAGGCTAACTTATTACTAAAAAGCTTCTAATGAGACTTATGATAGATTAAATATGCTTTCATAAGTCTCATTTATCTTCTCACTAGCTTTATCTTTTCCAGGATAATTTGAGCTTTTTCTGACGAAATCGGAACAGATTGATGATTGCTAAAAAACAAACTTCCCCCATCGCTTTTATTGTACGAAACCACGTGATCGATATTGACAATATATGATTTATGCGGCCTGAAAAAAGATTGATTACCAGCAAGTACGTCTTCGAAGTTTTTTAGGTTTCTACTTACCATATGTTTGCTCCCATCCAACATGGTAATTTCCGAATACGCTCCTTCGCCTTTTATAAACAAGATTTTTGTTGCCTCTAAAAAGATAAGCGAAGTGCCCGATGGAATGGCAATTTTACCTGAGCTGGCCTGATGTAAGTTTTCCTTTAACAGTACATAATCCTGCAGCTTTAGTTGCTGCTTTTTAATGCGTTGTACGGCGTTTGCCAACTCGTCAGGAATAATGGGTTTTAAAAGATAATCAACAGCTGAAAATTTAAATGCCTTAACCGCATATTCATTATAGGCGGTGGTAAATATGATGCTGAAATTTATTTCATGCTCGTCAAAAAAATCCAATAGTTCTAAACCGCTGTGCCCCGGCATTTCTATATCAAGCAAAACAATTAGTGGTTTTAACTTGCGGATGGCTTTAACCCCTTGAGATAAATTTTCACATTCCGCAACCACATTTACTTCCGGACAATACTCTTTCAGTATCAGCGACAAGTTAATCCTTGCTCTTTTCTCATCATCTATTATTATTGCGTCCATATATCAACTAGCTTAGAGGAAATTTAATGATTACCGTTGTGCCTAATGATTGCGCATTTGCAGCGATTTTATCCACATATTCTACGGTAATTTGATGCTTTTTATTTTCGTTAATCAGGTCAATTCTGCTTTGGATAGCCTCAGTAGCAAAAGACTTATGTGTACCCTGTTTAATTTTGTTTAGTTCGATGCTTTTTTTCCTACCGATACCGTTATCGTCTATACTTACCAAAAGCTCATTATTCATATTTTCGAAAGTAATTTTTAGCATTTTAGGCCCAGCTTTATGCAGTAGGCCATGTTTTACCGCATTCTCTAAGTACGGCTGCAATAACATCGATGGGATTTTAAGTTCTTCCTTATTTCCAAGACCCAATTCAACAATTTGATAGTCAAAATCATTGTCAAACCTAGCTTTTTCAATATCCAGATAAAATCCAATGGTTCTAATTTCCTCTGCCAATGAAACCTCTTCCTTTTCCGACATTTCCAAAATAGTGCGGGTGAGGTTGGCGAATTTAGACAAATAGTTAACCGCCTGTTTTTTCTCGTTTGCCAAAACAAAGGACTGGATGGTGTTTAAAGCATTATAAAAAAAATGAGGATTCATCTGAGACTTGATGGCTTTTAGCTTAGATTGGTTCAAATTGTTCTCGAGACTAATTCTGTCTAATTTCAGCTGATTGCGCTTGTCGTTTTGTTCTATCTTAAATTTATAGGTTAAGTACCCAGCAATAACCAATAGCACGCAAAGCGATGAAACAAACCAAAAGGAAAGCCACAAGGGTTTATTGATGTTGAAACTTACCTTTTCAACTTCTAAACCATCCACTTTAAATAATACCTTATAAGTGCCTGGTGAAAGCGAACTTAACTTTAAACTTCCACTTTGTGAAGCAAGCGGCAACCATTTATCATCATTTAATTTGTAAAAAATATCTGATTTTTCTTTGGGTGTAAAGGCTAAAAGCGCATAATCGATTTCTATGTTGCGCTGCTGGTACGACAATTGGTTTAGCTGAGTTTTAGCTACCGCTTGATTGTTGACAATTACATCTTCAATTAAAAACTTACTTAGATAAGTGCTTTTAGGGCCTTTTTTGTTTTCGATAAGCATGCCTTTCGATGTTGCCATTACTAAGTGACCACCCGTTTCAACTACGTCTGTAACATCAAAATCTTGATAGGAATTAGATAACCTACTTAATAATTTGCTTTCCATATCGTAACAGTAAAGTCCTGAGTTAGCATAAATAATCATCAAGGAATTAGATTTACTGATACGGTGGGCGCCTTTGATCACATACTTATCTGAAAGCGTAACCGGAACGATCCTTTGATCACCTGATATTTGATATAATTTACCGTTAGTAGAAAGCGCAAATGTAATGTCACGATAACTGATCAAGTTTTTAATGTAGAGTACTTCGCTTTTATAGCTGATTTCTCCGGTAGCATTTAAACTTACATAATACAAACCTAGGTTAGTAGCGTAATAAATTACTTTGTGTGCTGCATTGTAGGATGTAGATTTAGCGTTTACGTTAGACATTAACGCCGCTTGGGAAAAGTTATGAATATTGTTTTCCTGGGCATTATATAGCGAATCCCAATTGCTTTGAAATGATTTGTTACCTACTTTGAATAATCCAAACGAACCACTTGCGGCAAAACTGAAGTACTTGTCATCTACTTTATCAACCTCCTTAATGGCAATACGTGCATTAATTAAATTTTTTCTTTGCTTAGAAAGCACATTGAAAGTATTTGAAGAAAAAATGATGTTACCAGTTTGCGGATCAATAAATAACTGATTGATTGCATGGTTGCTATCTCCACGATAAATCAACTTTGCCGAATTGCCTTTCAAATCCATTTGATAGATTGCATCATCCTCTGTGGAGATATACAGTAAATCCTTATCCAAACGAACTTTTACCGGACGAGATTTCATTTCTACAAGCCTATTTGTGAAATCAGGGACCAGGAGCACTCCTTTATTTACCGTAGCAAACCAGTAATTGTTGCTACTATCCTTGAATACGCTAGAGATATTATAATGGCTGAAATAGCTTTTGTAACGTCCCAGCTTATCTACTAAATAAGCTCCTTTCGGATTACAAAGCCATAAACCATCGGCAGTTAGGGCGGTATTTTGAACAAAGTTAATTTCGCTTGGACGCTGAAACCTGACAAATTCGCCATCTGATTTCAAGACCTGATGTGTATTAGTATTCTTTGATATGAAAATTAGTCCCTCGACATTTTTTTGTATGATTACAGGAAACACACTATTGCCCTTAACTCTACTTACAAAAGGTAACTTTCTAATTAATTGTCCATCTGAAATTTCATACAAAAAATCGCCTACAACGTAAAACCTATTATCAATTAAACTAGCTGATGATATGGAGCTATCATTTATTGCAATACATTTTACAAACTGAAGTGTTTTGATGTTGTAAACAGCAACTCCGTTTTCGGCCACGATATACAGATAATTATCATCAATGCCGTATTTAAAATAACCTCGTGGCTTTTTGTTATACAGTGCGTTGAGTTTACCCGCTTCAATATAATACAGATAGCCATCAAAATTACTGTACCAAATTCTACCAAACCGATCTTGAGCAATGCAAGAGCCAGCTTTGGATGTCTGCGTATCACCAGAAAAGGACGTGTATTTTGTACCATCGTATCTGCACAGTCCTTCATCGGTAGCAAACCAAATGTAACCCGTCTTGTCCTGAAAAATATCGTAAACGCTGTTAGAGGGCAGGCCGCTTGTTTTATCAATAATATAATGATAAGGGTCCTGGCCATATAAGCCATAAACAAAAGCGAAGCAAAAAAATAAGAGGGCTTTTAACCGTGTTATCATTATGATTCAAATGTAAGCAACACACCTACACAAATAACGAATATAGTTTACAAAACCTACATAAGCATTAACAAACGCTTATAAAGTATTAAATAGATGGGTTTTTAGCACAATCATCTTTCGTTAACCAATACTAGGCTTTAGTAAACTTACACAGATTATCTCTGAATATTAAAATCAACTTTGCTGACAACCAAACAACTAAATCTATGCATTATTTAAAGTTCGTGTTAGGCTTCCTGAAGTTCGTCGTCAACCAGTCGCTCAGTTTCAAAAGATAATGACAAGTGGCTTTGGGATTTTTAGTGTAACAATTGCTAAGCGCAGTTAGGAGAAAATCAATAATCAATAATCAATAATCAATAATCAATAATCAATAATCAATAATTACAAAAATCAAATGAAAAAAGTACTATTTATGCTGATGTTAATGATCGGCACTGCAGCAACGTTCACATCGTGCAAAAAAGATGATGAAAAAACGGAAAAAGAGAAGAACCTGGAGTTGCTGGTAAGTGGCAAATGGTATTACCAATCTTACAAAAATTCTGGATCTAGCAGCGCTTATACCTGTTTTACGGCTGCAGACTATTGGGAGTTTAAAAGTGATGGTACTGTAAGTGAAACTTGGGACTTTGGAAATGGAACTTACAGCATTAGTGAAGATGGAAAAACATTAAGTGTTACTACCGGCAACTACACCAACACTTTCACGATCACTTCAATCAGTAACAGTGAGCTTAAATTGAACTTAGCAGGATCAAAATCTAGCGCAGATTTATCAATGGCGAAGACTGCTTTAAACTGTACAGCAAAATAAAATTAATTGTGTGGGGGTTGAAAAAGAGGAAGTTCGATTTATCGACTTCCTCTAATTTTTATACTAAAACTGTGGCAATACTGGTTTGGTTTTCACAATTGCTTCAATTTTGTCCATCACCTCCGATGTTAAAATTGGCAACACCTCTAACACTTCAAGGTTTTCTTGCAATTGAGGAACTTTTGATGCACCTAGGATAACCGTACTTACATTTGGATTTTTCAAACACCAAGCAATTGATAGCTTAGCTAGTGAAACGTTCAGTTCGTTAGCCAACTGCTGCAATGCGTTAGCTTTCTCCATCCTATCTGCAGCCAACGTACGATCTTTAAGCCATTCCAAACCTTTCATACCTAAACGGGTACCTTCTACCCCACTGTTGGTGTATTTACCAGATAAAATACCTGAAGCTAAAGGTGACCAAATGGTTGTACCCAAACCG
The DNA here is from genome assembly GCF_003313335.1 of Pedobacter zeaxanthinifaciens. Classification (GTDB taxonomy): domain Bacteria; phylum Bacteroidota; class Bacteroidia; order Sphingobacteriales; family Sphingobacteriaceae; genus Pedobacter; species Pedobacter zeaxanthinifaciens. The sequence continues at coordinate 300,870 of NZ_QMHP01000002.1, read as the reverse complement.
TGGTTATTGAACAAGTGTAAAAACTCATTTTCGAGCTTATCACGCTCAAATAAGTTGTATTGAGGCTGCTCCATGGTAGGGCCAATTAAGTGATGCTGTTTCGCAATGGCAATAGCTTCCATAATTTCAGCGGCGCTCCATTCCGAAGTACCCCAGTATAAAATTTTACCCTGCTGTAGTAGGGTGTTCATTGCAAAAACAGTTTCCTCAATAGGTGTGTTTTTATCAGGGCGATGGCAAAAATATAAATCTAAATAGTCAACCTGTAAACGCTTCAGCGCAGCATTACAAGCTTCAATAATGTGCTTACGCGATAAACCAATTTGGTTAGGACCTTTTCTTTCTGCCCCGAAAAAAACTTTACTTGAAACCACAAAAGTATCTCGTTCCCATTTTTGATTTTTGATGATGTTGCCCATCACTATTTCTGATTTTCCTTCGGCATATCCTTCGGCATTGTCAAAGAAGTTAACCCCAGCATCATAAGCAACGCCCATCAGCTCGTCTGCAACTTTATCACTAATTTGGTTACCAAAAGTTAACCAACTACCAAATGAAAGGCTGCTTACTTGCAAGCCCGATTTTCCTAGTCTTCTATATTCCATTTTAAGAAATTTTGAACAGGCAATTTAGTCAGTTATTTGCAAAGGCAAAATCGCTCAGTAAGATTTTACAAAAACAAAACTTTTTTCGTAGATATTTCTAACTTTAAAGCATAAATAAAGAATATGAAACGATTATTATTGATTTTACCTTTAGCCATACAATTAGGGTGTGGATCGGTAAAAGAGGCAAAAACAGCCAATACACAGCTACTAAAAGATGTTGAAATTTTATCTTCAGATGAGTACGAAGGTCGAAAATCAGGCACAAAAGGCAGTGAATTATCAAGGGCTTACTTAGTAAAACGATTGAAAGAAATTGGTGTAGCGGCTCATCCCTCATTAGGTGCGTATGAGCAAAATTTTGAAATTAAGGGAAGAAACAGTGTTACTAAGGGAGTAAACTTAATTGCCTACGTAAAAGGGAAGTCTGACGATGTCATTGTTGTTTCAGCGCACTATGATCATGTTGGCATTATCAAAGATGAAGTGTACAATGGAGCTGATGATAATGCTTCGGGTGTTGGTGCTTTATTAAGCTATGCAAAGTATTTCAAGGATCATCAGCCTAACAACACGATTATTTTTGCCTTATTTGATGCGGAGGAGATGGGATTACAGGGCGCTAAAGCATTTGTTGCAAACCCGCCCGTTGCCTTGGATAAAATCAAGCTGAATATCAACATGGATATGATTAGCCACAACGACAAAGGTGAGCTTTATGTAGTTGGAACATTCAAATATCCGCAGTTAAAACAATACATTACCACTACTAATCCAAATATCAAATTACTTTTGGGCCATGATGATCCTAAGCTAGGCCATGATGACTGGACCAATCAAAGTGATCAAGGTGCCTTTAACGCTAAGAACATTCCATTTCTGTATTTTGGTGTAGAAGATCATAAAGATTACCACAAAGCAACTGACGAGTTTAAAAACATTAACCAGACTTTTTATACGAATGCAGTTGGCGCTATACAAGAAGTCATTATCAATATTGATAAGCAGCGAGACATTCAAAGTATTTTTAAAGAAAATCTTCAAATGAAGAAACAATAAAAAAAATCCCAGTGAAAACTGGGATTTTTTTGTTAGAAGTCTATATCAACTATTGACCTGATAGGCACGTGAACATTATTCTTTAACTGCAGGTATTTTTCAGTTACCGACCAAACCGTGGTACTTACTTTTTTAATACCATCCTTAGTGTTAAAGGCAATGTAAGCTTTAGATTTAAACTCATTACCTAAACGTTGTGCATACGATAATTTATTTAAGATATCCTCAGAAGGTTGTAAGTCCGCTGGCAAAAACTCGTATGTATTTATCTCCTCTTTTTCAATTAAGTCCCCAATCATAAGTATTATATTTTTGTTTAAACAAGCTTAACGATTTTTTAAAAGATTAACAAAATTGAAAGCCAGTTTTTATACAGTATTTTGTAAAAATTTAATATCAAAAAAGGCCGCTAATGCGGCCTTAATCTTATTTTAATCTCATTTTAATTTTTCAATTTAAAACGATTTTCAACCATTCCTTTAAATTCTTTATCAGCAAATTCAGCATTAATCATGTTTGATGAAGACACTGAATTAACCGCACTTACTTTGGTTGATTGCACTGATCTTTCGTTAGTTACGGTAGCACCAGGAGCTAGCACTGCAATGGCTTGCTTTAAGTAATTATCGTTAACATTACCGAAATCATACATCACCGTACCAGAAGGAACTTCAGGCAAATCAAAGTCAGGAACCATACCTGAATAATAACCACCCTGGCCAGCAGAGTTTTTAGTTTCGAACAACGAGAAGTAAACATCATATTTATTCTCTAAAGTTACAGGGAAAAAGCCAATTGGCTTACCATAACTTGTGCGACCAACTAATTTCACGTTCATGTGAGGCTTAAGACTATTGATCACCAATTCACTCGCAGAAGCTGTACTTCCTGAAACGATAAACACAATGTTTTGAACACTACCTAAAGTACCTTTCTTTGCAAAACTAGTGGTATTACCAGCAACCGAGTAATTAACGTTGGCATAAGTCAACATGGCTCCGTTGCTACCATATCTAATTTTACCAGCACCATCTAACAGGGGTTGGTTAGCTAATATCCTAGCATTTCCCGCTTGCATTGTTGCGTTGAAATACTCGCTGAACATTACACCACTAACGGTAGAAGGAGCAATTAAATTGATTAAATTTTCAGCAGTGCTTACATAACCACCACCATTGTATCTTAAATCAATTACCAAATCAGTAACGCCGCTAGTAGCGAAACTTGCGAAAGCACTTTCCAAAGCAGCATTTGAATTATCCGCATTTGAAAAACGGGCATAAGCTAAATAGCCGATTTTTTTGGCACCTGCAGTAATTACCCTAGTTTTATAAATTGGATTACTTTTGAATACCGCTTTAGTTACCGTTAAGTTATAAGGCGTAACGCCATCACTCTTAAATCCTTCTAAAACGATGCTAGTTCCATTTAACGCGTTGTTTAAAGGAGTTACTTCTGCATTATAGTTTGTACCATAGCTTACTCCGTTAATTTTTTTCACTACATCTCCCCTAACAAAACCTAACTTTTCAGCAGGCGAATTTTGATAAACAGCTGTTACATAAATTACGTAATCGTTTGTACTGCCATACAAACCAAACCTAATACCTAAATCGTTGCCGTTACCTTCCAAATCAACCGACGATACTGGATTAATTACAGCCGTTGGATTTTTGTTGGTTTTATCAAAAATGTAAGAAAACTTTGGTGAAGTTGCGCCGGTAGTCCACTCGTAAGGATTGGAGTACTTGGCCACATTGAGCAATGCAGCATTATAGTTTGCTACATCTGAACTTCCTGTAGTGTATTGTCTTGGATTAAATACTTCATAGGTTGGCAACTTATCATTCCAATAGTAAATTTCTTTTGCGTAAAGAAAAATAGAGTCTAATGTAAGTTGTTGCCTAGTGGCATTGGTTGGCGTAACCGGAGTTACTGGTGTAGGTGTTGGCGTAGGCTGAGTGCTACTTTTTTTACAAGCACCGAGTGCTATGGTTGATGCAGTAAAGAGCATCAAGGCGTACTTCATCTTCATTTTCAATAATTAATAAGCGTACTAATTAACGAAATATTTTTCACAATATTTCTGTTACAGAAAAACAATCTATATCTAAATTTACGAGTTTTTGATCAAATTGGTTTTCTGACAATATTAACGTTACTTCCTGTGGTTCAATATTTTTTGAAGCGAAAATAGCAGCCAAGGTTTTGTCTATCGAAAACTGATACTCTGCGGTGAAATAAACCTCTAGGTACTCGCCCAATCCATGCCACTCTAATTGTTTGATCTTATTAATGGCAACGGCCGGGTTACCATCAGCAAGTAAGATGATCTTATTACGTTCAACAACTACTTCTTGCAACAGCGAAAGTACATTTTGATACATCAGAAGCTTTAGTGGCAATCGGGCAGTTTCGTGTAGTAGGTCAAAGTTGTGTTCGTATTTATTTGCTATGCCAAATTTTGCAGCAGTTTTTAAAAAGATATCTTTATTTCCATGCAGCTCAAATTCCGCTTTCATAAAATCTAGCATTAACTTTGCATCAAACTGCTCGGTATAAGCCATAAACTCTGAAAAAAGGTAATACACCTGCAACAAATAATCTTTTTCTGGGTAAATGGCATCATCTAAAGTGATGATTAAAGCCTTTTTTGCTTTAAGATATTTATCGAAAGACATGAGAATTTGATGATGTTTTTTTAATGTATTATTTATTTAACTGGATTAGCGATAGCTATTATAGCGGTCTCCTTTTTCTCGTCGTTGAGATAATATGCACCATTTAATGTAGGATATTGGCTGGCATTAAGTTGAGGCACCGAGCTAAAAAGCAATTGACCTTTACGAAAAATTGCCCAATCTTTAGAGGTAGACTGGGTTAAATGATGATGTTCGTTAAGCAATACTTCCACATTAAACTCATCAAACAATACTAGAGATTTAGCAACCGCAGCAATTTCCGATTCGTACAAAGGAAGAAGCATATCTACACCATAATCTAAACATTTGGTCAATAAATTGTGTGCTAGCACTTCTTCATTCCATGTTCCCAAATCAACCAGCGCATAAGAATTGGTAGTTATTTGGGGTAAATCGCCATAATCTCCCAATAGAATTTCAAATTGGTTAAATGCTTTACTCAATTTTAAAGCCGTTGCTGTTTTTGCCCCTGTTATTAATATTTTCAATTTATAATAAGATTGATTGATGATTTGTATGTTAGGTTAACCGACCGGGAGAATACTATCGCATTCACCCAAAAATCCATCAGTTTCGAAGATTAAACAATTAGGCCATCTTTCATGGTCACCACCCTATCGCTAATTTGTGCTAAATCAGTATTGTGTGTCACAATCACAAAAGTTTGTTTGAAATTATCACGCAGATTAATAAATAACTGATGTAGTGCGTTGGCATTAGTAGAATCAAGGTTTCCAGAAGGCTCATCTGCCAAAACAATTGCCGGATGATTTATTAAGGCCCTGGCCACAGAAATACGTTGCTGTTCGCCACCTGAAAGTTCACTTGGCTTGTGAAGCGCCCGCTCCTTCAGACCAAATAAATCCAAAAGTTCGTAGGCTCTTTTTTCTGCATCTTTTTTACTTTTTTTAGCAATAAAAGCTGGAATACAGATATTTTCCAAAGCATTGAACTCGGGCAAAAGGTGATGAAATTGAAATACAAAGCCAATATTCAAGTTCCTAAAAACACTTAAGGCTTGTCCAGATAGCTTACTTACATCAGTATTTTTCAGTATTACCGCACCTGCATCAGGACGATCCAAGGTGCCTAAAATATGTAAAAGCGTACTTTTACCAGCACCCGAAGCTCCGATGATACTTACAATTTCTCCTTCAGCAACATCAAAATCAACCCCTTTTAAAATGGGAAGATTTCCGTATGCTTTTTTGATCCCTTTGGCTTGTAACATGTAGCAAATGTATGTTAAATTGTTTAATTGATAAAAGCTTGCGTAGCTAAACAACAACTTTACAAAGCAAAGGGTTGAGTAAAAATCCAAACTTCTGTTTATCATCATGGCGTAAAACGATCCATTTAAAAATATCAAAAGATTTATCATAAAAATTTGCAAATCAAAAATTGATTAATAACTTTGAATCACAAAGCACTTTTAAAAAATGAACCAGCAAGAACAGTTAGATACGTTAAATGATATTAGAAATATCATGAACCGCTCATCAAAATTCATTTCTTTGAGTGGGTTATCGGGTATTTTTGCCGGATTAACGGCTTTAGTTGGCGCTTACTTTGCTCATGAAGCACTCAAAACTTACGCGGCAAGTGGTTATGGCTACGGTGTTGATGCCGATTTGAGTATTGAGTTTGAATTGCTAAAAATTGGGGTTTTAGTACTTTTTACTGCGCTTGTTGGCGGCGCCTTTTTTACTTACAGGCAAAGCAGAAAAAAGAACCTGCCCATTTGGGATAGTACCGCTAAAAACTTGTTAATTAATTTAGCCATTCCTTTGATAAGCGGCGGTGTGTTTGTTATCGCTTTGCTTTTTACCCATAACAATGCCTTAAGCCTAATTCCTTCAAGTACCTTGATATTTTACGGACTGGCGTTGATTAATGCTAGCAAATACACTTATTCTGATATTAGGTTTTTAGGTATCTGCGAAATTATTTTGGGACTTATTGCCATGTTTAACGTTGGTTTGAGCCTATACTTTTGGGCCATTGGCTTTGGCGTGCTGCATATTTTTTATGGCTGCATCATGTATTTTAAATATGAGAAAGGGGCAGGAAATTAAACGCAGCGTTATTGTTCCAGTTTCTTTCAATTTAAAGGGTAGATATACACATGAAAAATCCAATACAAGCACTAAATAAGATTTTCGACAGCAGGATAAGGCTGGGCGTAATGTCGGTGCTTATTGTGAACGAAAGCGTAAGTTTTAACGACTTGAAACAGCTGTTAGAACTAACCGATGGTAACCTTGCCTCCCATTTGAACACCTTAGAACAAGCTGAATATATTAAAATGCACAAAGCTTTTGTTGGCAGAAAAACCAGTACTACTTACACCATTACCGAGCTTGGTAAACAGGCTTTTAAAGGCCATTTAGATGCTTTAGAAAAGATGATCAAAGGCATTTAATTTTTTTTGAATTTTAACTTTGAAAAACAAAGTACTTTATATTAATTTTAGAATAAACAATTATGGAAACAATGAACAACTTAAAAACCACAAGTAAACAACGCTTAACCGTTACATTTGGCATTATCGCCTTCATTTTATTAATTCCTGCTGTAGCGATGCAGTTCACCAAGGAAGTCGACTGGAACCTTTTTGATTTTGTTGTAATGGGTATGTTGCTTAGCCTAACCGGATTGGCAATTGAACTAGTGGCTCGGAAAGTAACATCTACCAAATGGCGATTAATCATAACTGGTGCAATTGTATTACTCCTATTGCTTACTTGGGCTGAACTTGCGGTAGGTTTGTTCGGGACGCCATTTGCTGGTAGTTAAAAGCTACCTTTTTTTTAATATTTAACTTTGAAATTCAAAGCACTTTACAAAAATGTCAATTACATCAATTGCTAAAAAATCAGCGAGGTTATCACTTATAATAGGCACAATTCTGTTTGTTATTGCCAACCTCAACGTTTCTGATTTGATAATGATTATTGGTTTATTCTACGTCATCATAGCATTCATCGTTAATAGCATTATCCTTTTCATTTTATTTCTACATCTAACTATCGCTTCGCCCCATCATCGCCCTGCGCTCATTAAAACCGCTCTATTACTGCTCTTCAACATCCCTGTGGCCATTTTGTATGCTTGGATTTTGCTAGCTCTAAATCATTAAACTTATTTTATAATGAAACAAAAAATAGATTTTCAACTTTATATCATGCTTGCTGGAGGCTTCATATTTCAGCTCTTATTTTGGAACGAACTTTTTGGGCTGAACTTGCTGCTGTATTCAATTTTTATACTGCTAGTTACCTTTGCTAATAAACAGTTGCCAGTAAGCAAAAGTCAAGTTTTGGCAGCGCTATGCCACTTAGCCATGGCCTGCTATATGGTTTACAACAACTCAGATTTAGCGATTGTTACTTGGGTGTTAACTCTGCTAGTGTTTGTTGGTCAAACGCACTTCCCTTTAGTTAAATCTACAGTTACTTCAATTGTGCTCGGGGTTTTTCAATTAATCAGCGGACCGTACGGTATTCTTACGAAATTACAGGCTACCAAAGTGGGCAAAATTAACTTCAAGCCATTTACCAAGTTACTTAAGTTTGTAATTATTCCAATTTTGCTTGTGATGATATTTTGTTCATTGTATGCAAATGCCAACGCCATTTTTGCGAAATATGTTTTTGCAATTACGCACAAAATCAACGTTTTATTTAGCAACATCTTTAACTTTCTGTTTGTAGACATCAGCTTTGCTAAATGTTTCATGATTTTAATTGGCATTTTGATTACTGCAGCGTTGTTGATTAGTTTACGGAATAAAGAGCTTGCTGAAATTGAAGTAACCGCAACAGACGACCTGATAAGGAAAAGACGAAACCGACAGATATCAGAATTTTTGCGAGATTTTAGAATATTGCTAGCTGGGAATCAGGCAAATAAGGTGTTGGGGCTCAAAACTGAAAATATTATAGGCATCATTTCCCTAGCTGCGCTTAATTTGCTGTTGCTACTTTTAAACAGCATTGATATTGTTAATCTGTGGCTGTCAGATCAAACTGTTGTCATCCGAGATTTCTCGACAGAGCTGCATGATGGAACCAACGTACTTATAGTCAGTATCGTTATAGCAATGATTATTATTGTTTATTTCTTCAGTGGGAACCTAAATTTTTATAATCGAAATAAATGGATCAAATTACTGGCTTTCATATGGATAGCACAAAATATATTTTTGGTTGCCTCTGTTCTGCATAGAGATTACGATTACATTTTTTATCATGGCTTAACCTATAAACGGATTGGTGTAATTGTATTTGCGTTATTGTGCTTAGTGGGGTTGAGTACTGTTTATATCAAAGTAGCCAAACAGAAAACGGTTTTCTATTTATATCGCGTTAACGCTAAAGTTTGGTACGCATTACTTTTACTTTTTAGTTTCGTTAATTGGGATGTTTTAATTGTGAATTACAATTTCTCAAAAGCAGAGAAAATAGTTATTGATGTTGACCACTTGATGAGTTTCTCAGATAAGACACTTCCAATTTTACGAGAAAAAAGAGCGGTTTTAATTGATGAAGTGGCCAAACGCACACAAAAAGATGATTACAGGACAATGCTACCTACCGTAGAAACAGCAAGAACCTCTTCAAATGCAGATACATTAGCAGTTCCAGTTGAATTAAGTGAAAACGATTTAAAGAATTTGGCTATTAAACAAGCTAAAGATGAATTTAACCGAAGACTTGACGGGAGGATACGACGCTTTTTGCAAGATCAAAAAAGTAGGACTTGGCTATCATTCAGCTATCTAAATTTCAAGACTAAAGATGAATTACTAAAAAGGTAGTCAACTAAGTGAGTTCGATAAAAGTTAAAAGCGCAGCTTGCTTACTCATGTGATAGTTGGCAAATGTCTAATTCTAATATCGAACTCAATAACCCGATACTGCCCTACATCCTACCTTGCTCTGCAGTTTTAGCTCTAGCTTTGGCATCCTTTACTTTTTGGTTGCCAAAGTTATATTTCAAGTTAATCATGAAATATTGGGTATCTCTATAATCGGTAAAGTATTGATTTTGGTTAGCGTACCTTGCTGAAACTATGCTGTTATCGGTTTTAAATATATCATTTAATACTAAACCTATTTCGAACTGTTTGGCAAATAGCTTTTTGTTAAGTACGATATTAGTGTTTTGGGAAGAAGTGATGTTAAATGATCCTTGGATAGATTTAGAATTATAAACATAGGACAAATTCAAATCCCAGGTTTTTGCTTTATCTAAAATTATTTGACTGGAGATGTTGCCGTAGTAAAAGAAATTTTTGTTTTTGTATAAGTTTTGGTCAACGCCTATGAAATAATCATCATTATACTCGCCCATGGCGTATAAATTCAATTTCCAATTTTTACTTACTGATACACCTTTTGAAAAATTAGCACCCCAGTTGTTACTTTTTTCGATGTTGGTGTAGTTATAAACCGTTTCGAAGGTAGCAGGATTTTGTACCGAAATTTCCATTGACGGATTTACCCTGTGGCTGTGATAAACTTCAAAATTCCAATCCTTAAGTGTGTAGGTTAAGCTCAAATTGTGAATAATGGTGGCTTTTAGGTTGGCATCGCCCTGAAAATAGGAGTAAAAGTTATAATATGATTTTGAAGGATTTAGGAAATCGTAATTTGGCCTAGCAATCCGTTTGCCGTAAGAAAAACCTAATTGCTGATCTTTAGTAACGTTATACATCAAATAAAGGGTGGGAAATAGATTGGTTCTGTTGGTTTTATTCTGCACAAAAGGCTGATTAGAAATGGTGCGAATCAAAGTAGTTTCGGAGCGCAGACCCATTTTTGCTTCCCATTTATCCCATTGATAATTAGCCGAAAGATAAGCTGCAAAAATTTGTTCACGGTATTTAAATAAATTACTCCTATTGGGATCGAGTACTAAATTTTGCTGATTGCCATCGAAAAAGCTCAAATCATTTTGATTACTTACAAAACTGTATTTGGCACCGCTTTCGAAATTGAGTTTATCTTTATTAAACCGATAATCAAGTTGTGATGCGTAGAGTTTAATTTGCTGCAAACTATTACTAGCAAAGCGATTATAGCGTTCTGGTTCGTTGATGAATCTAAAATAAGTTCCCACTTCTTGATTTTCGCGGTGGTGGTTACTGCTAAAATTGTTGGACCAGGTGAGGTTGCTAGCTCCGAATTTTTTATCGTAAGCAAAGTAGGCATTAAAGCCGCCGTAACGTTGTTTTCGGTAATTTGATGTAAGGTAGTTAGACTGCAATTGATTACTAACCGTATTGTAGATGTTTGTTGGAACCAAGTAGTTACCTAAAGAAGAAGGGTTAAAGTTACCATCAAAACCAAACTGAATATTTTGTAGTGAATCAATATTGTACTGCGAGGCGAAGTTATAAGCATGTTGTACCGGTGCTTCGGTTTTACGTACCATATCACTTTCCCAACGGGTTTGACTGTCATCAAAAGTAACCACATCAAAGTTTTTCCGCACATATTTACCCGATACAAAGTTATAATCGCCACTAATTTGCCATTTATCCGTATTGAAGGATTGCATCAACCCTAGCCTACCTTTGGCATAAATAGACTGGTGGTAGCGACCAGATAAACGCCCTTTGTAACCCGCCAATTTATTTTGCTTCATCTTGATGTTGATTACAGCGCCTCCTTGAGCTTCGTATTTAGCTGGTGGATTGGTAATTACTTCTACCGATTGGATGCTACTTCCCTCCGTATTTTCTAGCAATTGTTTGAGCTGCTCTTGGCTCATCATCACCTTTTTATCATTAATAGTCACCAAAATTTGCGCATTGCCACGTACTGAAAGCTCATCATTTTTAACCACCACACTTGGCGTATTTTTAAGGATATCCCAACCGTTGAGATTTTGTAATGGAGTTTGGTCGATATTGAACTCCAACCGATCAGCCTTACGCTTTAACATTGGCTTCTTATAATTCACGTTAACTGCATTAAGAACGATGGCACTGTCCTTTTTTGACTTGCTTAAAGTATCTGTTGGGTTTTGTGCCGAAGCAAAAAATGGCACTGCAACCAGTAAAAAGATATATTTCTTCATAATTCAATTATCCTGCTGCAAAACTGTTTCTAAAACTTGGCAAGCTTGGTTAATGAAAAGTTAATGAAGCGTTAATGCTGTGACGATTTGAATTGACTTTGTATTTTTGGATAATGAATAAAGGAATCGGTACCACTTTACTTTTTCTGAGCTGTTTTTTAGTGCTTATTGCATTACAGAGCTATTATGTGTACAACTCCTATCTTCTCGAAGAAAAAGAGCTAAACAAGCAAGTAAAAATCATTGCAGATGATGTAGTGAAACAACTGGAAAAATACGAAACAGATGCTAGCGAAGACTCCCTGATTTTGAGCCTGAAAAAACTCTCATCTAACCAACTATTTATGAACCAAAAGCTTGATGAGCGAAAACAATGGTTCACTTTTAAGAACTTCTATGAGAAGGAAGTAGATTCGATTTTAGATAAAAAAACAGCAAGCACCAATTTTAAAATAGCATTGCGCAGCGAAATTTATTCCGTTTACGATGAGAACCGAAAATTAGAATTACTTTCAAAAAAGCACCCCTTAATTTTGTTCAAAACAAAAGCGCCAGTAAGTGCCGGCTTTGTATTTAGCGAAGGCAAGTGGAATTCTAATTTTACAGAGCGAGATACGGAGTTAAAGGTTGATGCCCATTATCATTACATTATCAGATCAAGGATTTCGGTAGAGTTGATTAACCTTAGTGCCTTAGTTTTTAAAAAAATACTGCCGCTGTCGTTGGTAAGCTTGGCAATCATTGCTTTGCTTACCTATTTGTTTTGGCGCACTACTAAAAATTTAAAACTACAGCAATCCAAATTAGCACAGCTTTATACGTCTATTGATTCCATTTCGCATGAGTTAAGCACGCCAATTGCTACGCTAAAGTTCAGTTTGGCAGGAATGCCCGCTAGCGATAACAAGCAGTTGTTTGAACGTCAAATTCAACGATTGGAAAAGGTAGCATGTGCTGTTAGAAACCCTGAGGTAGATAGCGAATTAATTGACGAAGCTGCGATTAAAGCATATATTGATCAGACTTTAAAAAGATTTAACGGTGTGGTTATGGATTTTGATTTTGCATTTAAAGCAAACACGCAGCTGTCCAAACACGATTTTGAACAATTACTGAATAATTTGATTGAGAATGCGGTTAAATATCGAGCGAACCATATTGATGTAAAACTAGATTTTTCGAGCCAAATCAATATACAAGTGGCCGATAATGGAATTGGCATTCCGAAAGATGCACAAGCTTATATTTTTGATAAGTATTATCGTGTTAGCAGGTCAGAAAACCTACAAATTAGTGGGCTAGGATTGGGATTGCACATAGTTAAACAAACGGTAGATAAATATTTAGGTAGCATTGATGTAAGCACAAACGCTACAAACGGTGTAACTTTTAACATTAATTTGCCTCATGCCTAGCCGTATTTTACTAGTGGAAGATGACCTTGATTTGGGTTTAGTGATTAAGCAATATCTCGAAGTATCTGGCTTTGAGGTAACGTGGTTTAGCAATCCTTTGGAAGTTGTAGAAAGCATGGATAATTTGGCTAAGTTACACTTGGCAATTATTGATGTGATGATGCCACAAATGGATGGATTTGAACTTTCAAAAATCATCAAGAGCAGAGCACCAATTCCCTTTCTGTTTTTAACGGCAAAAGCACAAAGTATTGATAAAATTTTGGGATTGAAGCTTGGTGCGGAAGACTACGTTACCAAACCTTGTGAGCCAGAAGAACTGCTGCTTCGGGTGAAGAACATCCTTCGTAGAAACCAGCAGGAAGCCACAGCTGCTGTGATACCCATTGGCAACTATTTCTTTATACCAGCACAATATCAGTTGACTTTTGGTGAACAAACCTATACCATTACCGAAAAGGAAACTGAATTACTGCTTTTAATTACGCAAAACAATCATAAAGTATTGAGCAGGAAGGAAATTCTAGAAAAGTTATGGGGCGAAAATGATTACTTTTTAGGTAGAAGTTTGGATGTTTTTATGACCAGATTACGCAAGTATTTTAAGGAGGATGATAGGATCAAGTTTGACTCAGTACGTGGTATTGGTTTTAAAGTTGAATTTCCGGAATAACGGCGTAAGCTTACGACATTTTTGAAACTTTGTAAGTATGGTTAGCGCTTTTGTGCACAGGCTTAAGTTCAATAAACCCGATTAGAGTGGAAATACTTTTTGTTATTGCTCTCACGCTGTGCATAGCGAAGAATTTCTGTATATTCCTCGTTCCTCGGAATGACAAAAGAACGCAACAAAAAGATTGTTTGGAACGTTGTAAGTATGGCTAGCGCTTTTGTGTGCAGGCTTAAGTTCAATAAAGCGAAGAATCTCTATAGATTCCCCGTTCCTCGGAATGACAAAAGAAAGAAACAAAAAGATTGTTTGAAACTTTGCAAGTATGGTTAGCGCTTTTGTGCACAGGCTTAAGTTCAATAAACCCGATTAAAGTGAAATACCTTTTGTTATTGCTGTCATGCTGAGCATGGCGAAGAATCTCTATAGATTCCTCGTTCCTCGGAATGACAAAAGAACGAAACAAAAAGATTGTTGAAACTTTGTAAGTATGGTTAGCGCTTTTGTGCACAGGCTTAAGTTCAATAAACCCGATTAAAGTGAAAATACTTTTTGTTATTGCTGTCATGCTGAGCATAGGAATTAAACTTACGAAGTTTTCGAAACTTCGTAAGTTTGGCGAGTCACAAAAGAACGAAACAAAAAGATTGCAACGGAAAGCGGGACTGGCTTCCGATAAGTACTACTGCTATTGCTTTTCAAATAATCTTGCTATTCAACCTCAATCGTAAATCTAAAATCGTATATCGTAAATCAATTGCTATCTTTGCGGCATAATGATTTCTATAAATAACCTTAGTTTTTTAATTGGCTCAAGAGCCTTATACGAGGATGCCGATTGGCACATTAAACCGGGCGATAAAGTGGGATTGATTGGTGCCAATGGTGCAGGAAAATCAACACTATTGAGGTTAATTGTTGGCGAGTACACGCCTAACTCGGGTACTATTTCGATGGCAAAAGACCTGCGTTTAGGCTACCTGAACCAAGATTTATTGTCTTACGATAGCCACAATCCTATTTTGCAGGTGGCAATGGAAGCTTTTGATCGTCAGAACAAACTGCATAAGGAAATTGAAGAGCTGCTAAAGGTAATAGAAACCGATTATAGCGAAGAAACACTGAATAAATTGGCCGAAAAGCAACATGAATTTGATGCTTTGGATGGCTATAACATTGAGTACAGAGCAAATGAGGTACTGGCTGGTTTAGGTTTTAGTGCGGAAGATCAACGCAGGCCGTTAAATACTTTTTCGGGCGGGTGGCGCATGCGTGTAATGTTGGCTAAAATTCTTTTGCAAGATCCTGATATTTTATTGCTAGATGAGCCTACCAACCACATGGACTTACCGTCAATTAAATGGCTGGAAACTTATTTAGCTGGATTTGAAGGTGCTATTGTAATTGTATCGCATGATAAGTACTTTTTAGATAAAATCACCAACAAAACTGTTGAAAGCCGTAAAGGAAAACTTACGCTTTATGCAGGGAATTATACCTTTTACCTAGAAGAAAAAGAACTTAGATCCGAGATACAACGCGGTGAGTTTAAAAATCAGCAGGCTAAAATTAAGCAGGAAGAGCGTTTAATTGAACGTTTTAAAGCTAAAGCCAGCAAAGCGAAAATGGCGCAAAGCCGTATCAAAGCGTTGGACAGATTGGAACGTGTAGAAGATGTGGATGATGACAACCCAACGGTAAATTTCAGCTTTAAATTTTCTAAACCTTCGGGAAGGCATGTGGTACGTTTGGAGCATGTAACTAAAAACTATCCTAACGTTAAAATTTTAAAAGATGCCGAGGCAGTAATTGAAAAAGGCGATAAAATTGCATTGATTGGTGCCAATGGTAAAGGAAAATCTACCTTGCTGCGTATCATTGCCGGAACTGAAAACTACGAGGGCTCTTGCGAAACGGGACATAACGTAACAGCAACTTTTTTCGCTCAGCACCAATTGGAGTCGTTACATTTAGACAATACCATTTTAGAAGAGCTTCAAGCTTTTGCACCAAAGCACACAGATACCGAACTACGTGGAATTTTAGGTTGCTTCCTGTTTACTGGCGATGACGTGTTTAAGAAAATTAAAGTGCTTTCTGGAGGAGAAAAATCGAGAGTGGCGTTGGCAAAATCACTTACTGCTGATAGCAATTTCCTGATTTTAGATGAGCCTACCAACCACTTGGATATCCAGTCGGTGAATATTTTGATACAAGCACTGCAACAATACGAAGGTACATTCATTACCGTATCACACGATAGGTACTTTTTGGATAACGTTGCCAACAAAATTTGGTTTATTGAGGAAGAAAAAATCAAAGAATATCCTGGAACTTATGCTGAGTTTGAAGAGTGGGACTCTAAACGGGTGAAACCAGTACCAAAGGCCATACCAGTAAAACAAGAAGAAAAAAAACCAGTAGTTAAAACACCAGCACCAGCCAACGTACAACAGCAGTTAAAAAAGCTGAACGATAGGTTGAAACGAATTGAGGAGGAAATAGGCGTTTTTGAAGCTAGCGTTAAGCAATGCGAAGCGGAATTGGCTAAAGAAGAAATTTATAGCGATCCTAAAAAATTAGAAGCTGCCAATAAAAAATATGTAGCAGAAAAAGCATTGTTGGATTCGGCCCAAAATACTTGGGAAGAATTAGCTGCTGAAATTATGGAGTTGGAAGGATAAGCGTTTTTAGTCGTTGCCAATAGCTCCATCAGAAATCAGTATTATAACGTGATACATAATTGCTTTAAGATTGCTATACAGCGCTGATAACATTCACGGAAAAGCAAAAAAACATGAACGAAATTAAATGGGGCATTATTGGTTGTGGCGATGTTACGGAAGTAAAAAGCGGACCTGCATTCAATAAAATTGCAAATTCTAAACTAGTGGCGGTAATGCGCAGGGATGCCGCAAAGGCGGAAGACTACGCAAAACGACACGGCGTTCCAAAATGGTATAGCAATGCCGCAGACCTGATCAATGACCCGGAAGTAAATGCCATTTACATTGCTACTCCCCCGCTACAGCACGAGGAATATACCATTGCTGCGTTGAGTGCTGGAAAACCTGTTTACGTAGAAAAACCAATGGCATTGGATGGCGCCGCAGCATTGCGAATGGCTGAAGCCGCAAAAAACACCGGCGTAAAATTGGTGGTAGCACATTACCGAAGGGCGCAACCGTTGTTCCTAAAAATCAAATCTTTACTGGAAGAAAAAGCTATTGGCGATGTACGTTTTGTAACATTAAAAATGCTGCAACCTGCGGCAAGCAACGTAATTGCTAATTCGGAGGAAAACTGGCGCATCAATCCAGCTATTTCTGGAGGTGGTTTATTTCACGATTTGGCGCCACACCAACTGGATTTGATGCTGTATTACTTTGGAAAAGCACTGAAATTTCAGGGAATTGCCAGCAAAAAAGACCATGCTTCCCCGGTTGACGATTTGGTAACTGGGCAAATTCTTTTCGAAAAAGGCATTACGTTTAGCGGAACCTGGTGTTTTGCTGTACCCAAAAATGAAACAGCCGATTGCTGTGAAATTATAGGTTCAAAAGGCAAAATAAGCTTCGCAGTATTTGGTCAAAGCATTAAATTGGATGTTGATGGCGCAACGGAAACAATTGACTTTGAACCTTTACAACATGTGGAGCAACCTATGATTGAAAAAGTAGTGGCCTATTTTAGAGGCGAAGACACCAATCCCTGCTCGGCTGAAGTTGCTTTAGAAACGATGAAAATCATGGATAGCTTTACTGCTTCATAATTAACCTTTCACGATTACGTTAACTTCAAGTCAACAATTTGAATTGCCAAACGGCGTGTTGGTAATATTTTGATATATTTAAACATGATAAAATATATTTCGCTATTGCTATTTTTTACTTTGGGCATCAACCATCTGCATGCTCAAGAAGAATATCAAAACAAAACATATCAATCTTTCATTAAAACTGTAGAATGCTACAATAGCAGTAAAGAGCAATCCATACCGGTAATTAACTTAAAAAGCAACGAAACCATCACTTTTGGATTTGATGATTTACGTGGTGGGCAGCATAACTATGGTTACACGATAGAACATTGCACTTGGGATTGGAAATCTTCGAGATTAAATATTTTGGATTACTTGGAAGGTGTGCAACAGGATATCATTTTCAATTACAGGTATTCTTTTAACACGTTAGTGAAGTTTACCCACTATCAGCTTAATTTTCCTAACGACCAAATGAAAGTGAAAATTGGCGGAAATTACATTCTGAAAGTTTATGAGGACAACAATCCGGATAAAATCATTATTACTCAACGATTTTATGTATTGAACAACACGATTAACATTGGAGCAGAAGTGGTACCTGCCACTGAGGTTGCTGATAGAAATGAGAAGCAGAAGGTCAACTTCACTTTATTTCATCAAATGCCTATTAACAATCCTTTTCAGGAGCTTAAAGCCGTTGTGATGCAAAATTTCATTCCGCAAACTGCCATTGTAAATACCAAGCCTTCCTTTGTTAAACCAGGTTCTTTAGTTTATAATGATATCAATACCAATCATTTTTGGGGAGGATATGAATTTAGAAAATTCGATACCAGAAGTTTCAGGTACAAAGCGGAGCACGTAGCCGATATCTACAGAGACAGTACCCAAAACGTAATTTTGTCTATAGATTTACCCAATACCAATAACAGATACAGCAACCAATTTGACGAAAATGGGAATTTCTTCATCAGAAATAACGATGGCAGAGATAACATAACCGATAGCGATTATGCCTACATTTTGTTCACATTGGCAGCCCCACCGCCTACGCCCAAAGGTAATGTTTATGTTTTTGGAAGGTTCAACAATTATGCGTTAACAGAAGATAACAAACTGACTTTTGAATCATCTAGAAGAAGATTTTACGGCAACATTAAGCTTAAGCAAGGCTTATATGATTTTAAATATGTTTGGGTTGATGAAAATGGAAAGCTGAACGAAACAGTATTTGAGAATTCGTATTTCGAAACAGAAAATAGTTACCAGATTTTTGCTTACCATAGAAGGCCAGGCTCCAGATATGATGAACTGGTAGGATTTAGCAATATCAGCAGCGTAAAAAGATAGCTACATTTTTAACATACTTACGAAGTTTTTGAAACTAATGCACTTTTTTCTAGAATGATGTAATAGTTGATAACAGACTTACGAAGTTTTTGAAACTTCGTAAGTCTGTTCATATTATTTCAACACCCAAACGCTTACACTACCTGCGGCACAATAAAAATCTGCAAAGCCATCGGCGCCTATCTCTACTTCTTCAGTGCGCTTTTGCATGGCATCAATAAAAATTTGCCCAGCAAAATGTTCACCTACTTCCATACGTTTAAAGCCTTCATCTCCATTACTAATTACAACTGCCAAACCTGAGTTGTCGTGTTCCGTATCACCTTCTCTAGTAAAACCAACGCAATTCGGATGATCAAAGTAATCACGCTGTAAACCGTACGCTTTCTCCTTTCTTAGTCTTAGCAACTCAGGAAGTTCTTCAACATGGTTCAATTCAATCGGCTGTCCATCTTCTTCATATTTAGCACCATAAACATCTGGATAAAAAACGCAAGGAATCCCTTGTTCACGCAATAAAATGATGCTGTAAGCAATTGGTCGGAACCAATAATCAACGTAAGATTCCAATGCCTGCAACGGTTGTGTATCGTGATTATCCACTAAGGTTACTGCCAAATTCGGACTTAATTGCACCAAGGTATTATCAAAAATGGTCTGCAAATCAAACTGATTACCCTGTTTAGCGGCTTCGTGAAAATTTAAATGCAGTAAGGAATCAAAAAGCTGCATCCGTCCTTCTGTCCTATCGATATAACTTTGTAATTCCTCTGCACTATTGATTTCCCAGTTTTCGCCTACAATGAATAACTCGTCGCCGGCATTGCTCTGCATAAAATCAATCCATTCGTTAAAAAAGTGATGAGAAATGTGTTTTACAGCATCTAGTCTAAACCCTGCTAAGCCACAAGTTTCATGCATCCACTTGCCCCAATACTTCAATTCTTCCCGCACTGCTGGATTTCTAAAATCAATATCAGCATACATCAGGTAATCGTAATTGCCATGCTCTTCGGAAACTACCTCTTCCCATTTATCGCCGTATTGGTTTTGTATAGAAAATATGGCATCTTCCTGGGTATCTTCGGCCCAATCTACGCCACTAAAACATTGGTGATCCCAAATGAAACTGGAATAAGTATCGCCCCTACCTGGAAAGGTAAATTTGGTCCACGCCTGAATTTCAAACTCGTCGGATATGAACTCGTTCCTATTTTCCGGATCCACCTTGCGCACCTTAACCTGCTCTAGTTCATCAGCTCCAGCTTTATGGTTAAATACCACGTCGGCCAAGGTACCAACTCCATTGTCACGTAAAGCGTTAACGGCTTCTAAAAACTCGGCTTTGCTTCCATACTTGGTAGGCACTGATCCTTTTTGGTCAAACTCCCCCAAATCGAACAAATCATAAGCGTCGTACCCAACCGAATATCCGCCTGCGCTTGCTTTATAGGCCGGTGGAAGCCATACTTTTGTAAAGCCCAATTGTCCTAAGTTTTCAGCTTCATTTTTAACTTTAACCCAAAGTGCTTGCCCCTCGTTATAATACCAGTGGAAGTACTGGATGAGTGTTTGATTTTGCATATAGATGATTTTACGTTTGCAACAACAAAGGCGACACTAATGTTTTACTAGGTACAAAAAAATGAAACTAAAACTACCAAACCTTGTTTCAATAGCGCAAGCAAATGGCTATATAAAGAGGTAATTTAGGCGGCTAAGGCCAATAGGTTTTACATAAAATTAATACAACAACTGCGTATTTTGAGTAATTTAGCGGCCATGAGTTTGAATGTTAAAAGCCCGAAAGAATCGTTTACTGTAATGAACGAACTAGTGTTGCCCAATGATACCAACACGTTAAATAATTTGATGGGCGGTAGATTATTGCACTGGATGGATATCGCAGCAGCGATTTCGGCACAAAAACATTGCAATAGAATTGTAGTAACTGCTTCGGTAGATAATGTTTCATTTAAACAGCCAATTAAATTGGGCGATGTAATTACCATCGAAGCGAAAGTGACGCGGGCATTTAACACCTCGGTTGAAGTTAGACTTGATGTTTGGGCGGAAAACATTCCATCGGGCACTAGAGCTAAATCAAATGAGGCTTATTACACTTTTGTAGCGGTTGACCAAAGTGCCAGAACTATTCCGGTGCCAGAGTTGAAGCCAGAAACTCCTGAAGAAATTGAACTTTACGAAGGAGCTTTACGACGCCGACAATTGAGACTAGTGTTAGCCGGAAAAATGCAACCTAATGACGCCCTTGAGCTGAAAGCCTTATTTGCAAAAAATTAAATAGTTTTAACCTAAAGCACAATAAGTATGAGCACCTATACCGTACTAATTATCTTAAGTGGACTAGTAATATTTTCATACTTATTTGATTTGGTAGCCAGTAAAACCAAGCTGCCATCGGTATTATTGCTTTTAGTTTTAGGTATTGGTTTAAGGCTTTTGGTTGATAAACTGCAGATTCACACCTATAATTTCCTACAAATACTTCCTACCCTAGGTACGGTTGGTTTAATCTTAATTGTATTTGAAGGCTCGCTGGAACTAAAATATGCCAAGGAAAAGAATAAGATAATTAAGGGCGCTTTTTTATCCGCTTTTATCATTTTAATTATTACCGTAGCCGTCATTACCTTCATCATTCATCAAATTACAGGTGCCGAGCTGTACGTGTGTTTCATGAATGCCATACCGTTTAGCGTCATTAGTTCGGCCATCGCTATTCCATCGGTTGCCAACATCAACAAAAAGAGCAAGGAATTTATCATCTACGAAAGTTCTTTCTCCGATATTCTAGGCATTATTTTATTCAATTTTGCGGTTTCAAATCAACAAATTACCGTTGGCTCCTTCGGTCAATTGGCTATTAACACCATACTCATTTTAATTCTTTCAGTAGTTGCCTGCATTACGCTTTTGTATTTAATGGGCCGATTAAAGCATCACATCAAGTTCTTTTTGATCATATCGATACTCATTTTGATGTATGCCATTGGCCAATCTTTTCACTTATCGGCACTGATATTGATTTTATCTTTTGGTTTGTTCCTAAACAATGCCGAGGCCATTAAACATGCTTGGTTCCGTTCGGTATTCATTTATAAAAACTTATCCAATGATTTAACGCAGCTCCATCAGCTATCAGCAGAAACGGCCTTTATCATCAGGACATTTTTCTTCGTGATTTTCGGTTTTACGATGAATATCTACCAGCTGAATAACTTCATTTTAATTGCCAACGGACTGATTATTTTAGGAAGCATTTACGTGATTCGCTTCGCCTACTTGTACTTTTTTAAACGAGAAAATACTGTTCCAGAAGGATTTGTAACGCCAAGGGGCTTGATCAGCATTTTGATTTATTACAATTTACCGCAACATTTGAAACTGATGGAGATTGGCACACCTTTCCTATTTCTAGTGGTATTGGGCTCTAGTTTGGTAATGAGCATAGGCTTGATGGCTACCAAAAAGAAAGAGTTAGAAACACCAGCCAACTATGAAGCACTTTAATTTGCGCTAAGGTGCTGAATTGGCTCAAAATTGTTCACGTATTTTTTTAGGAGGTGATAATGCTGTATAAAGTACTGCGTATCGCCGTTGACCCTCAATGTTAATTTTCCCCTAGTTAAAGTAGATACCGTTCCCACTACAGTGCCGGTTGCCGCTCCGGTTGCCGTTAGTAAAACAGTAAGTTTTGCCATGTCGCCAGCATTTTCGCCACTTTTATCTAACGACCAAATGGCGCCACCTAAACCTAGTCCAAACAAAGCGCCACCACCAACTGCTTCAAAAAAACCAACCCCCCTTTTTTTAACTTTGATTTTTTCGATATCAGCTGTCCTAAAAATGATATAGTTTCCTTTATAGTCTTCAACTGCAATGCCTTCGGCATTTACTTTTTTCAGATGACCCTTTACTGTCTTGTAATTTTTAGAGGATACTTTCACCTCATAATCGCCAATATTGCTCAATTGGGCGCATAATAGCAGTGGAAACCCAGCTATCAAAAGCGTGAATAAAATTTTCATTTTTGTTGTTTGGTAATTTGTTAGCTACCAAAGCAATAGAAATGCCAAAACAACTCTTAGTTTTAAGAATGTAACAGACTAAGCTTGAGTTAGCTGCCCATTTCCAAAATTTTATCAAATTCTGTAGCTTTTAAAGGCATTACAGATAATCGACCTTGTCGCACCAAAGATATATCCTTTAATGATTCTTCCGCTTTGATCTGCTCTAAACTCACTGGATTTTTCAAAGTTTCTACCGGAGCTAAATCAACAACCACCCAGTTCGTATCATCAGTGGTAGGATCTTGATAAAACTCTTTCACTACCTTAGCCACTCCTACCACATTTTTGCCTTCATTACTGTGGTAAAACAGCACTAAATCGCCTTCTTTCATTGCTTTTAAATTATTACGAGCTTGGTAATTACGCACTCCGTCCCAAAACGTCCTGCCATCTTGGTTAAATTTCTCCCAGCTGTATTTAAAAGGTTCTGATTTGACTAGCCAATAATTCATGTTTTATCTACGTTTAAAGTTATTCTAGGGTATATTTACAACCTCTAAATCAAGGTTGGCGACAAATGTGGCGACAAAATTCAGGTTTATGAAATAGGACTTTGGTTTCAATTTAATAACTCTGAACTTGCCTCAAATTTTATAAGCCATTTTTGAATATAAAAGCCTTTTTTACCTCTATAATCTAAGCATCAAAACTAGCAAAAGTATGTGAATAAGGAAAATTGATCAACCTTGATGTTTTTTTAAAGTGCAATCAGTATCTCGAATTTCTTAGTTAAGGTTATTTGGATTGATTTTATAGCTTAGCGTTATTGCGACAAACAGGAATTTATCTTGTAATCCAAACGTTGCCTGCTTCATATTTTTTAAAAATTAGTGTATTAACCTTAACAGAACTCCTGAAATGAGCTATTAAAAATTATTCTTCTTGTTTATTTATTAAATCATATTGACTTTTGTGGTTCTGCTACCATCAAATACAGGCCTTAAGCAGTTAGTAATTGTAGATAAAATATGATTGAAGAAAGTACATATTATTTTAAGCAAGCAGGCAAAGTGATGAACGAATATTATGCTAACGAAGGACAGCTTAATGCAGTTATAGGTACACGAAAATATATAGACAATCACTTTGATAAAGATTTGAAGCTTGACTTACTTTCTGATGTTCGTTTCACCTCTAAGTTCCATTTGCTTAGATTATTTAAAAAGTATTACGGACAAACGCCGAAGCAATATATTATTGGAAAACGCATTGAAAAGGCAAAAGAGTTTCTAAAAAAAGGGAGAACTATAACTGACACATGTTTTGAAGTAGGGTTTGACACTCCGAGTTCATTTAGCACATTGTTCAAATGCCGTGTTGGACTAACGCCTACTGAATTTCAAAAAAGAGCAACTTTTACAAAGTTTGACAAATTTTCTTTTTAGAATTTTGAAAAATAAATTTTAAAACATCAAAAAATGAAAGTAAAAGTAACCAGTATTCCTGTTCAAGATCAAGAAAAAGCATTACAATTCTACACTGAAAAATTAGGTTTTGTAAAAAAAGTGGATGTTCCGTTAAGTGAGCACAGCCGTTGGTTAACTGTTGTAAGCAAAGAAGACCAAGAAGGGGTTGAAATATTATTGGAACCTGCACCAAATCATTTTGAGCCATCTAAAATTTATCAACAGGCACTTTTTGAAGCGGGTATTCCTTACACACAATTCAATTCAGATGACGTACAACGAGACTATGAAAGGCTCATAGACCTTGGGGTTGAATTTAGCGTAAAACCAACCGCAATGGGAACCGTAAAAATTGCCGTTTTTAACGACACTTGCGGAAACAACATTCAAATTGTCGAGATGCTTTAATAGAAACTC
The DNA here is from genome assembly GCF_003313335.1 of Pedobacter zeaxanthinifaciens. Lineage (GTDB taxonomy): Bacteria > Bacteroidota > Bacteroidia > Sphingobacteriales > Sphingobacteriaceae > Pedobacter > Pedobacter zeaxanthinifaciens. The sequence goes on along the minus strand of NZ_QMHP01000002.1, from coordinate 276,303 downwards.
TAAAATTGTTCAAAGAGGGTCTGTTTGGAGATAGGTTCAAATTTAGATATCAAAGTGGTTAAAATAATTCTCTTCCATCGTTAATTTTCTTATAATCTGATTCATGGCATAATTACATTGGCTACAATAAAACATTTAAACTAAAAGAACAATATTGCAGCAAACAAATTAGCTTTGCACAAAAGAAAAACGATGAAACTCAAAAATATCCCTCCAGTACCAGCCGTACTGTTAGCCATTGTAAGTGTACAGGGCGGTGCAGCAATTGCAAAAGGGATATTTCCATTTATGGGTGCTACGGGTACAGCAACGCTGCGTATTGTTTTATCTGCTATCATTTTATTGCTCGCCTATCGGCCTCAACTTAATAAAATTTCTGCACACCAATGGAAACTCATCGTTCCCTATGGGATTGCCCTTGGAGCCATGAACCTCAGCTTCTACCTTTCTCTATCTCGGATTCCCTTGGGATTAGCTGTTACTTTAGAGTTTTTAGGCCCTTTGGTGTTAGCGATATCGAGCTCAAGAAAAGCATTAGATTTTTTATGGGCGATACTTGCAGCTGCTGGAATATTTTTAATTGCACCTTGGAGCGTTGATAGCAAGCTTGACTTGTTGGGTACGGGCTTAGCCTTACTTGCAGGAACATTTTGGGCGGCCTACATTGTTATCGGCGGCAAGGTGTCCAAAGTTATAGATGGCGGCCAGGCTGTTAGCATTGGAATGGCGGTAGCCAGCTGCGTGGTTATTCCTTTTGCATTAGCCGATGGAAGTTTTGCACAGCTCAATTTCAAATTACTTGGATTAGGCTTAGCGATAGCACTGCTATCTAGCGCTATACCTTACACACTTGAAATGAGTGCACTTAAGCACATCCCAGCAAAAACCTTTAGCATTTTAATGAGCTTGGAACCTGCCGTGGCTGCAATTTGCGGAATCATATTTTTGAGCGAACACCTCGCGGCAAAAGAATGGGTGTCCATCATTTTAGTAGTTACCGCCAGCTTAGGAGCTACGCTGGTTAAAAGGAAAACAAATGAGGTAGCAGATGAAAAGCATTGAAAATAAAAAAGGAGATACGTTAAGCATCTCCTATATCAAATAATTTGAATATTCAGACTTAATTTTCTTGGTGCAACCAAGCTTTTTTAGCCAACAATTCTTCTTCTGTTTCACGTACGTCTTCATCGTCTACACAACAGTCAACCGGGCAAACCGCCGCACACTGTGGCTCATCATGAAAACCTTTACATTCAGTACATTTATCGGATACGATATAGTAAACTTCATCTGAAATTGCATCTTGTGCAGCCTCAGCATCTATTTCTTTACCACCGAAATCAATAATGCCATCTAAATTGGTGCCGTCAGAAAATCTCCATGCGGTACCTGCATCGTAAATTGCGTTATTAGGGCATTCTGGCTCACATGCCCCACAGTTTATACACTCGTCTGTTATTTTAATTGCCATGTTTTCGTCTAATTCTAAATGCTAAGTTTAACTTTGCATCGCAAATATAATACATAATCCGTTTAAAATAGTTCTAAATATGTCATCACTTGATAAAGCACAATTAATTTCCGCCTTTAAATCCTTAGGAAAATTCATGGCTCAACCTAATGAAGCTTTTCAAGCCACGATCTATTCGGCTAGCAATGCCAATGCTTGGTTTACCTTGGAAGAAGTAAACAAAGCGGTTAAAGCATTGGCAGCAATGCTAAATGAGCAAGATTTAGAGCATTGGTTCAGGAATATCGAAGTTAATCCAAATCCAAAAAACATTGGTTTAATACTGGCAGGAAATATTCCGTTAGTAGGTTTTCACGATGTAATGTGTGTTTTAGCAACCGGTAACATAGCGCAAATCAAATTATCGTCATCAGATAATAAATTATTACCATTTGTACTGAACCAATTGGTTGAATTACTGCCAGCACTTAAAAGCAGGATTATATTTATTGAGCAACTGAAAAATTTCGATGCAGTTATTGCAACGGGAAGTAACAACACCTCCAGGTACTTCGAATATTATTTCGGCAAGGTGCCAAATATCATTAGAAAAAATAGAAATAGTGTAGCTGTTTTAACTGGCAACGAAAGCGAAGAAGAAATTAAGCAACTAGGTCATGACATTTTGGATTACTTTGGAATGGGATGTCGCAGTATTTCGAAGATTTTTATTCCAAAGAACTACGATATCAAATCTTTTTTTGAGCCTTTGGAAGATTTCCAACCTATCATCAACCATTTTAAATACAATAATAATTACGATTACAATAAATCAATTTATTTAGTAAACCAACAAAAACATTTCGACAACGGCTTTTTGTTATTGAAAGAAGATGAAGGTCTAGCATCGCCTCTGGCTGTACTTTATTACGAAACTTTTGATACGTTGGAAGAAGTTGAAGAAAAACTTAACCAACAACGAGAGCATATACAGTGTGTTGCAGGAAATATTGCTTTGCATAATTTAACTGCACTCGGTTTTGGTCAAAGTCAGCATCCAAAACTTTGGGATTATGCAGATAATGTGGATACTATTCAGTTTTTAAATGGGATTAGGGATTAGGGATTAGGGATTAGGGATTAGGGATTAGGGATTAGGGGAAATTTTAATATGGCTGGATTGTTTTATCGATTATTTGGTTAATCGTTTTATTAAAAATTTCATGATTTGTGATTATATTAGTTCTGCTAAATCTATCAAATTATGAAAAACTATAAAGTAGTATTATTTCTCACATTAACTTTTTTGTGTACTTCATCTTTCGCACAAACACCTAAAAAACCGGAATTTATCACTAAAGCTTATCATAAAACGATTAATAAAAAAGGTAAGCAAATTAATGTTGCATACGCTGCGCCACTGTTAGAAGTTACAGATACGGCTTTAGTATTTGGTCCAATTTTCACTAAAAATGGTCGTATAAACGATATGATAATACCCTACCACAAAATATCGAAGATAGTTGTTGAAAAAAACAGATCTAATGCTATTTTTGGAGCAGTCGCTGTCGGTGCAATTACTGGAAATATTATCTATGCGTTGAGTATCGACAACGTTTGGCTTGCAATAGGAGCTGGAGTAGTTGGATGCGTCGTGGTAATCCCAATTGTCCTAACTACAATTTCAGCCTTGTTACGACCTCCTAAGTTCAAAACCACTGATATAAACTACCCTTTTCTAAAAAATAAATTATCTCCATTTTTATACAAATTCAATAGCGAAACTCAACCTTAAATTTCTTATAAATTGAATCCAACTACATAATTTCCAATATAAACACTATTTTTGGACTTCATGTATATTATCAAAGTTAAAGGCATAGCCAAAATACCCAATTACGTGCAACTTAGAGATGACAAGTTTACACTGCTAGCCTATTTCAGGGTAGATAGACCAGACAAATCATTAGAAAAGTTGGGCTTTGGTGATCAACAGGAAAAAATTATGAATATCATTAATGATCTTCCTTTTGGACAGGTCACTAAATTGGAACTTTAGAACGAAAGAGCAAATGGAAAATGTAATCAACCTCAATAATGTCGATGTTTTTCAACAAAAACATTTAGTGCTATCAAATGTAAATCTTAACGTTGCTAAAGGCGAATTTGTATTTTTAATTGGCGCAACTGGCTCCGGAAAAAGTAGTTTGTTAAAAATCCTTTATGGCGATTTGCATATTGGAAATGGCGAAGGAAGTGTTGCCAATTTTAACCTCAAAACCTTATCTGATAAAGAAGTTCCTTATTTGAGAAGAAAACTAGGTATTGTTTTTCAGGATTTTCAGTTATTGAGTGATAGGACCATTGAGCAAAACTTAGAATTTGTTTTAAAAGCTACTGGCTGGAATGATAAAAACTTGATTAGCGAACGTATTAAAGACGTATTGGAAAAAGTTGGTCTACGCTCTAAAATAAAGAAAATGCCTCACGAAATGTCGGGTGGTGAGCAGCAGCGTATTGTAATTGCCAGAGCTTTATTGAACAATCCGGAAATTATATTGGCTGATGAACCTACAGGTAACTTAGATCCAGAAACATCAGAAGAAATTGTACTCCTATTAAAGCAAATTAGCCAAAGCGGAACGGCCGTTTTAATGGCTACACACGATTATCATATCATTAGAACTTTCCCTTCTCGTATCATTAAATGCGAAAACGGATTGATTCATGAAGATGTGCAGATTGCTTAACAAATAAACCATTAAAAATACATCGCCATATTAAGCGTACAAATTTCTGACAAAATTTTATTTTACAGCCATTCTGTTAGTTGAACTTAACCCAAAACTGACAGCATGGCTGTTTTATTAGCGTTGGCAAAACTTTTGTTCAGACCAAAAAAACTATTACACATGTTTAACAAGAAGAAAAAGGAAGAAGAACCTGTGATGGATACTAACGTAACTGACGAAACTTTAGAAAATACACCTGCTGAAAATACAGAAGAGCAAAATGCAACTGAAACCGCTGAGGCTAAAGAGGAGCTATCGGCAGAGGAAAAGTTAAAAAATGAAGTAGCAGAGTTGAATGATAAATACCTACGCCTGTTTGCTGAGTTCGACAATTTTAAACGCCGTACGCAAAAAGAACGTGTAGAGTTGCTACAAACAGCTGGTAAAGATGTAGTGGTTTCTCTTTTACCTGTGTTAGATGATTTTGAACGTGCCCTTAAAGCTACAGAAAATGCTACCGATGTAGCCCCTGTTCGCGAAGGTATTGTATTGGTGCAAACTAAATTGAAAAGCATTTTAACTCAGAAAGGTTTAAAAGAAATTCAAAGCATCAATACGGAGTTCAACACAGATATTCACGAAGCAATTACTCAGATTCCTTCTCCAACGGAAGAACAAAAAGGAAAAGTAATTGATGAGTTAGAAAAAGGTTACACGCTTAACGACAAAGTAGTGCGTTTTGCGAAAGTAGTAGTAGGAGCATAAAATTTGATAATGTGAAAATTAGCTAATTCGCTAATTCACTTATTATCGCATTATATAAAATGAGCAAAAGAGATTATTACGACGTGCTTGGCGTTTCCAAAAGCGCATCGGCGGAAGAGATAAAAAAGGCTTACCGTAAGTTGGCAATCAAATATCACCCGGATAAAAATCCTGATGATAAATCTGCTGAAGACAAATTTAAGGAAGCTGCCGAAGCCTATGAGGTGTTAAGTAGCCCTGAAAAAAAACAGCGCTATGATCAATTTGGACATGCAGGTGTAGGCGGAGCAGCTAGCGGCGGCTATGGCGGTGGCGGCATGAACATGGAAGATATCTTCAGTCAGTTTGGAGATATTTTTGGTGGCGGCGGCAGTCCGTTTGATAGTTTTTTTGGCGGCGGCGGACAATCAAGAGGCGGCCGTAGGGTAGCTAAAGGATCAAATCTCCGTATCAAAGTAAAGCTAACACTTGATGAGATTGCCAACGGTGCTGAGAAAAAAATCAAAGTGAACAAACAAGTAGTTTGTAAAACTTGTGATGGCAGTGGCGCAAAAGATAAAGGTTCGGTAAGCACATGTAAAACTTGTGGTGGTAGCGGTTCGGTACGTAGGGTCACTAATACTATTTTAGGACAAATGCAAACTACGGCAACTTGTCCAACCTGCCATGGTAGTGGCCAACAAATTACTTCTAAATGTAACGTTTGCCACGGCGATGGCACGGTTAGAGGCGAAGAAACCATCTCAATCAATATCCCTGCGGGTGTAAGCGAAGGTATGCAATTGAGCATGGCTGGCAAAGGTAATGCTGCCCCTAACGGTGGTATTCCCGGCGATTTAATTATTTTGATTGAAGAAGTTCCTCACGAAACATTAAAACGTGAAGGAAACAACGTGGTTTACGATTTACATGTAAGCATTCCTGATGCTGCACTTGGCGCAAGCGTAGAGGTACCAACCATTGACGGTAAAGCGAAAATTAAAATTGAACCTGGTACTCAAAGTGGAAAACTACTCCGTTTAAAAGGCAAAGGCATTCCAGAGGTAAACTCATACCACCGCGGTGATCAAATTATACACGTCAATATTTGGACACCAAAGGCATTAAATAGTGAAGAAAGAGCCTTATTGGAAAAACTGAGGGAGTCGGCAAACTTTAAGCCGCAGCCCGGCAAAAGCGACAAAAGCTTTTTCGATAAGATGAAAGAATATTTCGAATGATAAAAATCCCGCTTAATGCGGGATTTTTTTGTTTTTAAGGTATTTCGAACTCATTTTTTCATACACTTTAGTAATACAATCAACATTTTTTATTTATTTCTCCATTTATGAAGATTAGGTTCATTTTTCTTCATTAAAACTTCATGGTTGTGAAATTATTTTTGACCGCAACAAAGAAAACCACTGCAAAATCTCAATAGTAAGTTTTCTTTAATTTTTAACAACTAGGTAAATAATAATAACACAATGAAGAAAAATCTAATGCTCGTAGGTGTATGTGCCTCCGTCCTATTTTATTGCAGTTGCTCCGGTAAAAAAGAAGAAGAAAAAGAAGAAAAAACCAACTACACTGCCACAAGTCCGTTAACGCTGGACACCTCTTTCACTAAAGAATACGTATCGCAAATCCGCTCTGTCCGTAACATCGAAATTAGGGCTCAAGAAAAAGGATTTTTGCAAAATATTTACGTAGATGAAGGCCAAAACGTAAAAGCAGGACAGTTACTTTTCAAAATTATGCCTAAAATGTACGAAGCTGAAGTGCTTAAAGCACAGGCTGAGGTAAAGGCGTCGGAAATTGAATTAGCTAACACCAAATTATTGGCCGATAAAAATGTAGTAGCTCCAAATGAACTGGCAATGGCCAAAGCCAAATTAGCTCAAGCAAAAGCCGAAGAGTCATTAGCTAAGCTTCATCTATCTTTTACTGAAATTAGAGCGCCTTTTGATGGCAAAATTGACCGCCTACCAAAAAAACTAGGAAGTTTAATTGATGAAGGTGAGTTGCTGACCACACTTTCAGACAATAGTCAAATGTTTGCTTACTTTAATGTTTCAGAGCCTGAGTATCTTAATTTTCAGCAATCAAAATCTAAAAATAACACCAACGTTAGCCTCATTTTAGCCAATGGCGAAACCTTGGGAAGCAAAGGCGAAGTAGAAACCATTGAAGGCGAATTCGATTCTGAAACGGGAAACATCGCTTTTAGAGCAAAATTCCCAAATCCAAATCAGTTGTTGCGCCATGGGGAAACAGGAAAGGTACAAATGGTTATTCCTTTGAAAAATGCATTAATCATCCCTCAAAAAGCTACTTACGAATTGCAGGATAAAACTTATGTTTTTGTAATTGACAGCAAAGGCGTTGCTAAATCCAAGGAAATTAAAATTGGTGGTGAGCTTCCGGACCTTTACGTAGTTGCAAGTGGCCTACAACAAGGCGAAAAAATTGTGTTTGACGGCGTTCAAAAAGTGAAGGACGATGAAAAAATCAACTTCAAGTTTATTGAACCTAAACAAGCGCTAAGCCAATTACAATTAAAAGCAGAGTAGTAGCCATTTTCCTTAAAAATTATGTTTAGCAAATTTATCAAACGACCAGTGTTGTCGATAGTGATATCGCTGGTTATCGTATTCATAGGGGTATTGGCACTTATTGGCCTACCCGTAACTCAACTTCCTAATATATCGCCTCCTATGGTAAACGTAGTAGCCGAATATCCAGGTGCCAACAATGAACTTTTAATTAAAGCCGTAGTAATTCCACTGGAAAGAGCCCTTAACGGTATTCCGGGAATGAAATATATGACTTCGGATGCTGGTAATGATGGCGAGTGTTCTATCCAAATCGTATTTAACTTAGGTACCAACCCAGACCAAGCTACCTTAAACGTACAAAATCGTGTTGCTGCTGTTACTAATAAGCTTCCTCCTTTGGTAATTAGAGAAGGGATAAAGATTAGTCGTGAACAGCCTAACATGCTAATGTATGTTAACGTGTTCAGTAAAGATCCGCACATGAACGAAAATTTCTTGTACAACTATGCGGATATTAACTTACTACCAGAGCTAAAACGTGTGGATGGCGTAGGCTTTGCCGACATTTTGGGTAACCGCGAATATGCAATGCGTATTTGGTTAAAGCCCGATAAAATGCTGACCTACAAAATCTCTTCAGAGGAAGTATTGGAAGCATTAAACAACCAAAGTTTAGAGGCATCACCAGGTAAAACCGGTGAAAGTTCGGGTAAACGTTCCGAATCGTTCGAGTATGTATTGAAATACCCAGGGCGTTTTACCAACGAAGATGGCTACCGTAATATCATCCTAAGAGCAAGTGCGAACGGCGAAATCCTACGTTTAAAAGATGTTGCCGATGTAGAATTTGGCAGTTCCATGTACGATTTGTATTCGCACATCAATGGTAAACCTTCAGCGGCTATTGTATTAAAGCAATCTTATGGCAGTAATGCACAACAAGTAATTGAAGATGTAAAGAAGCGGATGGAAGAAATCAAAGCGACTTCTTTCCCTAAAGGCATGGATTATGAGATCAGCTACGACGTATCCAAATTCTTAGATGCCTCTATCGAAAAAGTAGTACATACCTTGGTGGAAGCTTTCATTTTGGTAGGCTTGGTAGTTTTCATCTTCCTTGGCGATTGGCGTTCTACCTTAATTCCAGCAATTGCTGTTCCTGTATCGCTGATCGGTTCATTCGTATTCATGCAGTTTTTCGGCATTACGCTAAACCTTATCACGTTATTTGCTTTGGTACTTGCTATTGGCATTGTGGTTGATGATGCCATTGTGGTAATTGAGGCCGTCCACGCCAAGATGGAAGCTGATAAGCGATTGTCTGTATTGAAAGCAACGCAGTTAGCTATTAGCGAAATTGGTGGTGCTATTGTGGCAATTACCTTTTTGATGGCTTCGGTATTCATTCCAGTGGCATTTATGTCGGGTCCTGTTGGTGTTTTTTACCGCCAGTTCTCCATCACCATGGCTACGTCAATTATCCTATCCGGTATTGTAGCCTTAACTTTAACACCAGCTTTATGTGCCATTATGTTGAAGAAACATAGTGCTAATCATCAACATAAAAAATCAATTATTGATAAAGGATTAAATGCATTTAACAACTGGTTTTACAGATTAACTGGCCGTTACCAAAAAGTAATGACGAAGGTGGTTACTCGCCGTGTAGCGATATTTGGTGTGCTTGGTATTTTCTGCGTAGCTACTTATTTTTTAAGCAGTTCAGTTCCATCTGGTTTTATTCCTAATGAAGACCAAGGGATGATTTATGCGATTATTCAAACGCCTCCAGGATCAACTTTGGAAAGAACCAACCAAATTTCAGAAAGGTTGGAAAAAATTTGCGAGGAAATTGAAGGGGTAAAATCTGTTTCGGCATTAGCCGGATACGAGGTGCTTACCGAAGGAACTGGATCCAACTCGGGTACCTGTCTAATCAACCTAAAAGATTGGAAAGATCGTAAAAATAGTGCACAGGATATCATCAAAGAACTGGAAGAAAAATCGAAAGATATTCCAGGTGCTATGGTGGAGTTTTTCCAACCACCTGCGGTGCCAGGCTATGGTGCAGCTGGAGGTTTCGAGCTTCGTTTATTGGATAAAGCAGGTAGGAACAACTATGTAGAGATGGAAAAAGTGAGCAAGGACTTTGTTAAGGAATTGAACAAACGCCCTGAGCTGCAATCGGTATTTACTTTCTACAGCGCCAGTTTCCCGCAATACATGTTAAATATTGATAACGATAAAGCACAGCAAAAAGGTGTTACTCCTGAAAAAGCATTGGAAACTTTATCTGATTTAATTGGTAGTAACTATGAAACCAACTTCATCAAATTCGGTAGACAGTACAAGGTAATTGTTCAATCGTTACCACAATACAGGGCCTTACCTGCAGATGTGATGAAACTTTACGTTAAAAACGAAAAGGATGAAATGGTGCCTTTCTCGGCATTCATGACCATGCAAAAAGTATATGGCTTGTCGGAAATTACTCGCCATAACATGTACAACTCTGCCGAAGTAAACGGATCAGCAGCAAATGGCTACAGCTCTGGCGAAGCGCTAAAAGCTGTAGAAGAGGTGGCTAAGAAAACCTTGCCAAGGGGTTACGGTATCGACTGGGCAGGTATCTCCAAAGATGAAAGCAGTAGAGGCAATGAAGCTGTTTACATTTTTATCATCTGTTTAGGTTTCGTTTATTTGGTGCTTTCTGCACAGTACGAAAGTTTCATCTTACCTTTGGCGGTAATATTTTCATTGCCGGTGGGTATCTTCGGCGCTTTCCTTTTCCTTAAGTTGTTTGGATTAGAAAATAACATCTACGCCCAAGTATCTATGGTAATGCTCATTGGTTTATTGGGTAAAAATGCCGTATTAATTGTGGAATTTGCCTCCCTAAAACATGCGGAAGGAAAAACAATACTTGCTGCCGCCATGGAAGGTGCAGTGGTAAGGTTCCGCCCTATTTTAATGACCTCATTTGCGTTCATCGCAGGTTTAATTCCTTTAGTTTTTGCCACTGGTCCCGGTGCAATTGGCAACAGAACAATTGGTTCAGCAGCTGCTGGAGGTATGCTCCTTGGAACTGTATTTGGTGTAATTATCATCCCAGGGCTGTATTATGTGTTCGGTACCATCGCCAGCAAACGCAAACTGATTAAAATTGAAGAAGAACATCCGTTAACCGAAGAAATTGAAGGCAATGTATAAAAGAAATCAATATAAAATATGGGGATTTGCACTGTTATACATGGCATATTCAAGCTGTAAAATACCAGCCATTGTTCAAAAAAACGAGAACAAAAGCACACCCAATACTTATGCCAATAGTGGAAGCGATACTACTAACTTGGCAGCAATTAAATGGAAAGACTATTTTAAAGATCAATATCTGACTAACCTGATTGATACTGCTTTGCAAAATAATCAGGAGTTAAATATCACCCTACAGGAAATTGAAATAGCTAGAAGTGAAGTTAGGGCAAGAAAAGGTGAATTGCTGCCTTCAGTTGGTATAAGAGCAGGCGCTGGACTTGAAAAAGTAGGACGGTACACTAGCCAGGGAGCAGGTGATGCCACCACTGAAATAGAACCTGGAAAAGAAATGCCAGATCCCGTACCCGATTTTATGGCGGGACTGTATGCTAATTGGGAAGTTGATGTTTGGCACAAATTACGTAATGCTAAGAAAGCCGCTTACACTCGTTACCTGTCATCAGTTGAAGGCAAAAACTTTGTTGTAACTAACTTGGTAGCAGAAATTGCAAACTCTTACTACGAACTTTTGGCATTGGATAATCAATTGGCAATGGTCCGCAAAAACATAGCATTGCAAAGCAATGCCTTGGAAGTAGTGAAGCTACAAAAGGAAGCGGCCAGGGTAACAGAATTAGCTGTGCGTAAATTTGAGGCCGAGGTGCTAAGTTCAAAAAGCTTGGAATATCAAATTGCGCAACAAATTACTGAAACCGAAAACAAGATCAACTTTCTACTAGGAAGATATCCGCAGCATATTGCTAGAAATGTAAACAGTTTTGATAGTGTAGCGGATCAGTTTCCTGTGGGCATTCCTTCACAGTTGTTGGCTAACCGACCAGATATTAAACAAGCGGAGCTGGATTTAATTGCTTCGAAGTTAGATGTTAAAGCGGCTAAAGCACAGTTTTATCCTTCGTTTGGTATTACTGGTGCCTTAGGTTTTCAAGCCTTTAACCCTTCCTACCTAGTTAAATTTCCAGAATCTATGCTGTATTCGATAGCGGGCGATATTGCTGCGCCCTTAATTAACAAGAACGCTATTAAAGCAAGCTATTTCGCAGCCAACGCCAAGCAAACACAAGCAGTTTATCAATATGAAAGAACTATTTTAAATGCGTACATAGAAGTGGCTAATCAAATGGCTAGCATTGGTAATCTGAAAAAAACTTACGATTTAAAAGATAAACAGGTGCAAGCACTTAACCAATCTATCAATATATCAAATGACCTATTTAAATCGGCGAGGGCCGACTATTTAGAGGTGTTGATGACTCAACGAGATGCTTTAGAAGCTAAACTGGAGTTGATAGAAACAAAGAAACAGCAACTTAATGCGATGGTAAAAATTTATCAAGCGTTAGGTGGCGGATGGAATTAATTAGTTTAGAGGTTTTACTAATTAATTATTTACTAGTTGAAAAGTCCCGAATTATTCGGGACTTTTTTTATTGAGTGCTGATGTAAAACATATTTGGCACGAAAGAGCTCACCTCTCCCGTTTCCATAGGCACCGATACATCATTAACCCATAGTTGGTTAACTTTATATTTCAATTTATCATCTAGCGTTATTTTTAGCTTGAATTGCTTGGCACCTACTTGCAGCGTAAAAACTTGTGTACTATTTTCAGCAGCCATTTTTAAAATATCCGAAGAATGCAATTGATAAAAGTTAAACATCTTGCTACCATAAGAAAATGGTGTTCTTAGGTAAAAATTTACGTTCTTTTCCGCCTGAGCGGCATCTAAATAAAAGAGTTTAATATCCTTTGACAAGTAAGCTCCCTGATTGTTAGGATTCAATAAATCCAATTGGTTAGCATTTTTCAATACTAAGGTTAAGGTTGGCAACTGCACAGGCGAACAGGCACATATTGGATTGGGGTCGTCAATTTTTTTGCAGGCTAAATTAATGGCAAAAATAAAGGTTAGGGCAAATAAAAACTTCTTCATAATTCTATTTTGAGTATAGCACCTATACGTTGGCAAAGTAGATATCGCTACAAATGGCATCATCTAGCCCAATCCTTTAATTATTGAGCTAACCGCTCTGGCACAAGTGTCCATTTGGGCCCTATATGACAATTAAGCACAAGCACCGCTACGCTAACCGAACAAAGTGAGCTCTACAAAGTAAACACTTGCTTTAGGAGTGCGTTAAAGTCTCGATTTACCTATCTTATATAAGCAACCTGTTTCCAAATCAAAAACTACATAAACTCCACTTTTAAGAATAATACTAAAAGCCATTTTACTCTTCTCGTCAAAACTTTTCCAGCTTAAATTATTATTGTTTAAAAAAAATATAAACTCATGAATTTGTGTATGATTTGTTATTTCATAAGTATTATCTAATTTGACACTATAAAAAATATCCCCTCGACCCACAAAACTTATTGCCAACTCATCGATTTCATTACCGAAATAACCAATTCTAACGCCATTCTTATACTGAAAAAAACCACATTCCCTATCACCTATTAGTTCAATTGGTTCGCCTAAAAGCTCGGATATTTTATCCTTCGGATCATTAAGTATGACACCGTTTAGGTTATTTCCCGTTTTAAGAAACTCAAAAAATTTTATTCCATCCATAAATTAATACTCTACCCCCTATGGCGCAAGCGTCCGCTTGGGCCTATATAACAATTGAACACAAGTACCGTTGCACTAGAGTGGTTTTTCTACCATAAGATCCTTAAAATGCACGTTGTTGAGCAATTCATTTAAATTACTTGATATAAAATTGAGTTCCTCAGGTAGATAATCTACCGATAAAATGCTCGAAAGTGCTGGATAATATGTATTTGCCATAACTCTATTTATATAAGTAGATACCGTCAATTAAAATATACTTGCCTAAAAATTTAATTTTGTCTTCCCGAGAATCATTATTATTAATCTTATGCGAGATTTTACCACTTCGTTTGTTTACTAAAAGGTAATAAAGATTATCATTTGTCCGTAAGATGATAAACTCTCCACGCTCAGTCATATAACGGCAATTCTTAAAAGAATACAGCTCCTTATTTAAAGAATCTAAGACTACAAATCCCGGGTTTACAAGTTCATACCCTTCTTTGTGAAGGGTAGTGTCTAGTGTGTGTACATACCGTATGCCATATACACTATCCTTTTTGAAGATCATTTTTCGGTTAGAAATTTCGGTAATTTTACCATTGTTTCTGGCTACTGTGTAGCACTTCTTTCCGTACAGCAAAAATTTATCATCGTTAAAATGAGATACGTAGGAACCGGATATTTTAGCTTTCCACTTATAGGTCAAATCCTTTAAATCCATACGGTTTAATATTAGTGTTTCTTTTTGAGAGCTATCGGGCATAATCTTGGTTATTACTTCGTTAAAAAACAGGTCATCACCGTCTATAAAAGCACCAAAGTTTCCTATTTCGTCTTTATACTTGTATTTTCTCAAAAGTTTTTGGCTACCAAGATCAAATAAAAATACACCGTTCATACTTACTATAACAGCATTGTTCTTGTACAACATTACCTTGTTGGCATAAAAAAGCGTATCCTGATATTTTTAAAATATTCTTTTAGTCCATCTTTACCAATGCTCATCGCATAACTGTTCCCATAAGCGCCAAAATAGATATTACCGTTGCGTAGGGCATCAAGTTCAACAGGCACAGTAATATCGGCACGATATTCCATCTTTTTCATATTTCCTTTCAACGACTGTATAAAATAGATAGCTTTATCTGGATTTTGAACACGTGAGCCCTTGGTCTTAGACACGTCAATCCCTATAATGGTATCGTTAAAAATTTTTGTATCACCGTACCGATAAGCACTATCTATGTTCACAAGCTGTAATTTCAAAGCCTGTACAAACTGCTTACGGAAATGAGGGTTCCTATTCTGAGGTTTGTACTTTTTTCGGCAGGCTGTAATATTCATTAGAAGCGTAAACATGAAAAACAATAAAATGGTGAACTTTTTCATATGAATTAAATACTGTCTTTGGCTTACCGATGTGGTTGACATGGCGTTAATTAAGAGTAGCATACTAAATATTTTTTGGGCTTTTCTATAGTCAAAGGTTATTTATTCATCAAAAATGATGTGTTTCATTCTAAGCGTCATTTGTATTTTGGTTTAATGTGTGTATAACAAGTTAGATACCTATTCGTTCATAGATATTATACAAGCGAAGCCAAGCGTAAAATAAACAATATAGATAATAAATTCTCCGAATGCAGACATTAATTTGGTTTCTGTTTGTTATTCGCAAAGTAAAACCTAAAGAGTTAGGGTTTTCTACTTTTAATTAACTTGTAAAACACTCCTATTTGAAAAACTCTATTACTGCCTACCTTGTCATTTCCAATCTCATTACCAGATTGATCTGTGATGGAAACATCAACTAACTTTTCGAACCCGTGACTATAACGGAGCTCAAAACCCAAACCATTTTTGAGGTTGAAAGACGATCCTAAGTTCATTGCCAAATCAAATTTTCTAAAGTTCTTTGATACGTCATGGTTACTCCCGTCAAACTTTGAATTTGCGCTCATCAGAAAACCAAATTCAGGACCCAATAGAATTGTAAATTTGTCGTTAGGACGAAATCCTCCTAAAAGTGGAATAGAAAAATAATTAAGACTTAAAGTTCCACCGCCATTAAATTCTGTTGACGGAAATTTACACCCTTTGATTGAATAGAGAAGTTCCTGTCGGGTAATAAATTTTTCACTAATTTCTATTTCCGTAAATAGTCCACCATTTAACCCTAGCCTTGTGCTATGATCTGTCAAACCAATATTTTTTATATCACCGAGATTAAGTCCAGCTTTAAGGCCAAAGCTGATTTGTCCAAATGATTGAATTAAACAAAATATAACTAAAAATGTTGTCAATAGCGGTCTTTTCATAGTATAGTGGTTTTTCATATTTTTCAGTAGTAGTTTGGAATTTCGTATTATTATAAGTTGTGTTTTGTAATGTGGTGCAATTTATCTTTTAATTCATCAGCGGTAAAGACGTTATATGTTTTCACGTCAGCCCGATTATGTAAAACCCGTGTTATATACAGGCATTTTTCAAAATGCATGCTAACGGTTTCGGTATTGCCGAAGGCGGGGTTTTAAATGCACTTCCACTCGGCTAGAGTACAAAAGTTTTTTAAATGCACAAATGTTGGGTTTAGTACTTCAGCCCCGCTTTTGGCAATACCTTGTTATATGCCGTTTTTTTTCTTTTATTTTTTAATAATTTCAATTTTTGTGTATCTAAATACTTTTCCTGCTTTATCTTCACCGACTTTTACTAATCTTCTTTTAGGAAATCCTTTTTCTGTAATAATTTGACCTGTTACTTTTATTATTATTGGTAAATTCTCACCGTTAAACAATTCGTCAGCTTTAATCAATTTGTCATTTGCTGGTTCTAACCAATAATAAACTCGCTTTTCAGGATTGTCAGCATATTTTTTTTCGCTCCATTGTGCACAAGTGCAAGAAATTGCGTTATATGTCAATGTCAAAGTTTCAATTTTACTTTCAGGTTTAAAGTTTGGATTGTCAATTATTTCATATTTTGTGTATCTAAAAACTTTTGCTTTTGGCATTGGTTCTTCCATTTCTATTGTTCCTTGTGGATAATCTTTATTTTCATAAAATTGTCCCTCAACTTTTACAAAATGTCTAAAAGCGTCAAAATAAATTGGTAATTCTAATGACTTATCAGCTGGTTGAAGATAAAAATGAAAGTCAATATATTTTGTTTTTTCCTCATTTTGTTTAATCGTGTCTTTGGTTTTTATCCATTGTGGACAAGCACAACCCCAAACTCTATATTGAACTTCAAATTTTTCAATTTTATTAGTCAGTTTGTTAGTTGAGTCAGAAATAATTTTTGAGTAATTATTTTCAACTATTTTTTTTTCGGTTTTGTTTACTTTTTCACTTTTTATCGTCTGTTCACAAGAAACTGTAATGATACAAGAAAGTAAGATTGTCAATATGTTAATTAGTTGTTTCATTTCCTCTGTTTACAGTCGTTCAGTAAAATGGCATATAACTCTCAAATAAACGCAACTCTATTACGCATATCTACCTAAATACCATCGGCTTTGCGAAACTTTAATGTAAAATGTTAGAATTTTAACGGGCAGGATCGAGCTTAGATAGATTTAGATAACGCAATATAAATGAAGGCTTCGAATTTTACAAATGGTAGAGATTATTCTTAATATCGGTGAAAAGCTGCAATACTAAAATCACTTCTGGCACATATACTAATTTCAACAAATTAATTTGACATCCCAAAACTACTTATTAAAAATTTGCGGTCATTAGGATGCTAAATTAATCGCCTAGGTCAAAGGTATATCAAAGGTAGGGTTCAAGTAGGGATAGAGTACTATGAGAATACTATTTTATGATTACATAAAAATTTGATTTACTTGCTTTTCTCTCTCATCAACAATCATTAAGACGCCATGCCGTATAACCTGTGTAGACGTATTGATAAGTGAAAACTAGATCTCTCGATAAACTCGAGATGACAAAATAGCAACGACATTGCAGGAAGACATTATTAGAACAGACCATTCCTAAGCACTAAAATGGCATAGCAGGTTTTCGACGGAGTAAGCACCAAAATAGCCATTGCACAAACCCTAACCTTGCGGTATCAAGCAAGAATGCAGCGTGAGCGAAAGGCAACAGAATGGAAAACGCCTTTTTCTTGCGCCATCAGGATATTTGGTAGCTTAATCCAAGAAAAGGTGCAAGCCTTGATGTTATGCCTATGTTGTTGTGATTTTTATAGGTAGGCATGCTTTCGCTGAAGCTCAGGTTGCTTCTTTATCATCAAGGATAAAGAAGATGCCCCGCGGCATAGAGCTTTTATAGCTAGGCATGCTTTCGATAAAGCTCAGGTTTGCTCATCGTCTCCCTAACCCTCTCCGTAAAAAAGAGAAAATGAGTTAGCGCTAAACCATTCCGAAGTACTAAAAAAACCAACAAACTAAACCGTTAATCAACTGTTAAAATAGCATGGAATGGCGTATTGGATGTTCTGGTTTCTACTATAGAGAATGGAAAGAAATATTCTATCCAACGGGACTGCCGCAGAAAGACTGGTTCAAGTTTTACTGCGAAAATTTCAATACGATAGAAATCAATGCTACCTTTTACAAAATGCCTACTGAAAAATCGTTAGGTAAATGGTATAACGATAGCCCTGAGGATTTCCTTTTTACATTAAAAGCACCCAGGCTAATTACACATTACAAGCAATTAAAAAACTGCACCGACGACTTAAATCAATTTGTTGAGATTAGCAATAATGCCATTAAAGAAAAACTGGCCTGCATCCTATTTCAATTTCCACCGCTATTTAGCTATACAGAAGAAAGGTTGGAACTACTTGTAAACCTACTTCAAAAAATCCCGCAACCCGTGGTTGAATTTAGACATGCTTCGTGGTGGGATGACCATATCTACCAGCAACTCACTAAAGCCGGAATTGTATTTTCAGGGCAGGACCATCCTAAAAACCTGCCTATTGAGCTAATTGCGAACCTTCAAACAGTTTATTACCGCTTCCACGGCAACCCTGTGCTTTATAAATCTAAATATAGCATCGATGCAATTCAACAATTTATCGCCCAAATTCCATCTACAAGCAAGCAAGTCTTCGTTTACTTCAACAATACTTGGGGATCAAGCGCCATACAAAATGCAAAAGAGCTAAAGGAACTATTGCATCTGCATCGCTAGAACATTATTACATTATTTGATGTTATCTTGCTGATGGAAAAACTTCAACAAAGCGTTTACGTATTACTGCTATTTTCATTTGGCTTTGCTGGCCTTTACTTTGCAGGTCCGTTTTTAATCCCTGTGGTATTATCAGCTGTGCTGGCAATGCTTTTTATCAGGTTATGTAACTATTTCGAAAGTAAAAATATCAGTCGGGCAGTTTCCGCTCTCCTTTGCATGTTAATATTTGTATTTTGTATTGGTTTAATAGCATTATTGCTTTCCATACAACTTTCAAGCTTGGCAGAAAACATTGATGAAATGAAATCAAGGCTTTATGCTTTATTCAATAATTTGAGAGATTGGATCAATCAAACGGTAGGCATCGATAAGAAACAGCAAAAGGAAATCATTAGCGGACAAGGGGAAGGAGCCGGAAGTATGTTGCTTGTATTTGCTTCCTCAATAATGAGCCTAGCGGTAAATGCAGTGCTAGTTTTAGTGTACATGTACTTGTTTTTACTTTACAGGACGCACATCAAAAAATTCATCCTAAAGTTAGTGGCTAGAGATGAAAAAGCAGAAACCGACTTGGTAGTACATAAGGCAGGAAAGGTTTCACAAAAATACCTGAGCGGACTAGCCGCAATGATTGGTTTACTATGGGTGATGTATGGTATTGGCTTTAGCCTAGTTGGCGTAGAAAATGCAATTTTCTTTGCGGTGCTATGCGGCTTGCTTGAAATCATCCCCTTTGTAGGAAATTTAACCGGAACAAGCATTACGGTTTTGGCTGTGGTAGCGCAAGGGAATGGTAACAATAAAATTATTTGGGTACTGCTCACTTATTTTGTAGTGCAGTTCATCCAAACCTACATTTTGGAGCCTTTGGTAGTTGGCGAACAGGTAAATATCAACCCGCTTTTTACCATTATGGCTATTGTTTTAGGGGAGATGATTTGGGGAATTGCCGGCATGATACTCGCTATACCATTAATAGGAATGGTAAAAATCATCTGCGATCATCATCCAAATTTACAGCCATACGGTTTTTTAATTGGTCCCGAAAACCCAAAAAAGCAAAAAACTTCGGTAATTGATTACTTTAAGAGATTGTTTGGTAAAAAATAACAAGCAAAAAAACACCTGAAACAGCTATGCGCTATTTCAGGTGTTTTATATTTACTTAAAGCCTACCGCTAGGCTCAAAATATTGGCATTTAAGCCGTTAGTTCGCTTATAATAGCCGTATCTAATTTCGGCAGTTTTAATTCTGCTTACATTGAAAATTCCTTTAGGTGGAGCAAACCTTAAACCCGCCCCAAAAAAGTTGCTATCAAATTTTGATAAATCGTAATCGCTTGTAAAATAAGTTTGCGCTAAAGTATGCTGCCTAAATGGTGCAAAATACTGCGATTGATTTTGCGCATAAAACCTATAAAACGGACTAAGCGAGAAAAACGGTGTAATTTTTATTGGTAGTTCAAGTTCAGCGCTATGCCCACGAATGCCCCAATTATCGGTATAAAAACGATAGAACGAACGCACAATAAACTTGTCGCCAAAGAAATAATTAGCTCTCACACTAAGGGGTAGCTTATATCGACTACCAGGTAAATTTTCAGATTTAAGTGTATTATCAGTAAAATAAACTCGCTGGTACTTTGTAGCTAAAAGCCCCTCTTGATATCCCGGTTCAGTGGCAAATACCATTTGAAAATTCTTATTGATGATTTTGCTCAAAGACATAAAAACACTAAACGAATTCCTGGGACTGCTTTGGTGATTATCCTGTGGAGAGTTTCGCAACTCAATGGGCAAAATCACTTTCCAAGTATCTAAAAAAGCTTGTGCTTTGATATTAAACTCTAAATTTTTATCTGCAGAACTTTTAGTAAAACCGATGGCACCACCGAAAGATTGGTAATCATATTCTGTAGATGCAGATGCCGTAATGTCAAACCTGGTTCTTTTCGCTTCATTTTCAATACCCCAAGAAAGTGATGGGTAAATTCTTACATCAGAAGAAGATGCAGAAGAAATGGTACTTGGATCTATTTTATCAGATGATGCAGAGGTATAGGTATCTACCCCCAATTCAAAACCAAAATGATGTTTGATGTTAGGATTTCGGCCGTAACGTGACAATTTAATATTAATCGTATTAGCTAAATCCGTAAGATGCTCTGTACCTACCCCACCAGTTACCGCTGAATTGTTTCCATCTTGCTGGTAATAACCCGATACTAAATTTACTTCATCTACTTTTAACTTTCTTGATCGATAAGCGGAGGTGTCGACCTTTGTTTGCGCAAAACTTGCAGCCAGTGCAAAATGCATGGCCACAACCACCAATGGGATAAACTTTTTCATGTCAGTAAATTTGTTTAGTTACAACCACAACCACCACCGCTTTTGCCTCCATTGGCACCAGAAGAACCCTCGCGATAAAGTTGGAAATTTTGTTCGAATTTTTGTGCCTGTCTGGCTGAAAGCTCCATATCAGCATCGTTAAGCTTCGCCTTTTGATAGGACTTAACCGCTGAGCAGCTAGTTAGCGCCATCCCCAATAGAGAGATAGCAGCAATGATAGATAGTTTTTTCATCTGAGTGAAATATTTTTGCTGGTGTGTATTTTGCCTTGCTCATCGATAATGATACAGGCCATGTTTTTCATTTGGTTGATTAAATTTAAGCCCACTTCAACGCCCATCACCATTACGGGTGTGGTCATTGCATCAGCCAATTCAGCAATAGGGCAAATCATAGTTACGCTGGCAATGCCACTTGTTGGGTAACCTGTTTTTGGGTCAATGGTATGCGAATATTTTTTACCATCAATCATTGCAAATTTTTCATAAGTTCCAGAAGTTGCAATAGCCATATTGCTGATATCTAACCATGAAAAAGGTTTATCTTTAAAAAACGGATCCGCTATACCCGCTGTCCACGATTTACCCGTTGGTTGTGTACCCCAAGTAATCAAATCGCCGGCAGCGTTAATGATTCCGTTATTAATTCCATTAGCTAACATCA
Source organism: Pedobacter zeaxanthinifaciens (assembly GCF_003313335.1). Classification (GTDB taxonomy): domain Bacteria; phylum Bacteroidota; class Bacteroidia; order Sphingobacteriales; family Sphingobacteriaceae; genus Pedobacter; species Pedobacter zeaxanthinifaciens. The sequence continues at coordinate 254,793 of NZ_QMHP01000002.1, read as the reverse complement.
CTGCCTTTGCCCTGTCGGCCGCATAACCCTTGCCAATGCCACCAAATCCAATGCGCATGCCTTCATTTTTAAGGTAAACAGTGCTATCGGCCTCATTTATAATTACGTTGCGATAATTGATATTTGCTACCGCATTTTTTGCCGTTTCTTTATCTGGTAATTGGGTCATTTGCTGATTGAAATTCCAAAGGTTTTTATCCAAACCTCCGTAAGTGATGTCAAATGCGCCATCGGTAAGTTCAGCTATGCGTAAGGAGCGTTGTATCAGTGCCAAAACCTCACCATCCACTTTCACAGGTTTTACACCAGCGTTAGCGTTAATTTGGTTCACTTGGCTATCAGCACTAAACGTCGTAAACAGGCGTTCTATTCGCTGTACTTCGGCAATAGCTTTTGCGATAGCTACCTCGGCAACAGCTTCAGGTACACTTGCAGTAGTAAATTCAAAACGGTTTCCCATCAATTTTACTACTTCGGTGTGCACTTTATCCTGTTCGCCCAACTTACTTTCCTTTAACAGCATCATTTATTTCTGCAATAAATTTATCTACACCCTGATCCTGAAAGCCAATCCATTTTTTTACTACCTTACCATTCGCGTCAATCAAAACCGTTAAAGGGAACTGGCCATCTTTATTGTAAACATCTGCCAACTCTTCATTTTTTTTCACTTGATCTGCCGGCAATTTATTTTTCTTTAACCTAGGAAAATCCGCCCTAAGCAAAACCAAATTTTTATCGGCATAATCTACGAACGCTTGTGTATCAAAAACTTCCTCCTTTAGCCTGATACAAGGGCCGCACCAATCAGAACCCGCAAAATTCACCAGTATCAACTTATTTTCCTGTTTGGCATTTTGCTTTGCCACATCTAAATCTGTTTGCCATTTTGCCACCGGAGCCAGCCCAATGATCAGTAAAAAACTCAAAAGAAGTTTCATAGTGACTATTAATTAAGAGTAAACGCGTAAACTAGTTCCTGTTAAGGCGGTATTGTATTGTTTCAATGCTTTACTTGCCGGCCCATTAGTTACCGCACCAGCAGTTGAAAACGTAGCGCCGTGGTTGGCGCAGTAAAACCTGTTATTGGCCGATTGGAAAACCACATTATAACTTTCGTGTGTACAGGTTTGCGATACCGCAACGAAACTGCCAGTAGAAGTGCGTGCTACAATAACTCCGCCGTGATACACGTAGCCGCCATTATTGTTGAGTGCAGCATTAGCAGACTGGCTTAAATCAAGCGTAAAATCTACGTTTGAAGGGCCATCCGTTGATGAGGAATCGCTGCTTTTTTTGCAGCCAGCTAAACAACCAGCAAACATAATAGTTGCTGCGCTTGCTCCCATTAGTGATAAGAATTCTTTTCTATCCATGATTTTAAAGTTTAATTATTAAGGTAGTTTTGTGTAAATCAAAAATTAAAACGAGCATCGATAAAATTGTAAGATGTATCGATAATCAGCGGGATCAGCAAACTATTTGTAACTATTTTGTTATAGAAACGAATTTAATAACTTATAGTATTCAAACAAAAAAATATATTTCTGTAAACACCCTTTTTAAGTAACAAAATAGCATTTTTGACATCTAATTAACAGAAACTAAACAACACATATGTTAAGCGCAAAAAATATTGTAAAGCAGTATGCCACCCACCGAGCCTTAGATGATGTGAGCTTGGAAGTGGAGAAAGGAAAAATCTTCGGTTTATTGGGGCCAAATGGTGCCGGTAAAACTTCCCTCATTAGGATTATTACACAAATTACAGCGCCCGATAGCGGCGAAGTATTTTTCAATGGCGAACGACTAAGTCCTAAACATATTTCTCAAATTGGTTATCTGCCGGAAGAACGTGGTTTGTACAAAAAAATGGAAATTGGCGAGCAGGTGCTTTATCTTTCTAAATTAAAAGGACTGCATAGTGCCGAAGCAACCAAACGAATTAGATACTGGTTTGAGAAGCTGGAAATGAAAGACTGGTGGAACAAAAAAGTTGAGGATTTGAGTAAAGGTATGCAACAAAAGGTGCAGTTTGTGGCCACTGTTTTGCACCAACCTGAATTGATTATCCTAGATGAACCATTTTCTGGATTTGACCCGGTGAATGCCGACATCATTAAACAGGAAATTTTGGAGTTGAATAACAATGGTGCAACCTTTATTTTCTCCACGCACAGAATGGAAAGCGTTGAGGAACTTTGCGACAATATTGCACTCATCAACAAATCACATAAAATTTTAGATGGCGCTGTGGAAGACATCAAAGCGAGCTACCGCAGCAATACCTATTGGATTAATTTTGAGGGCGACTACCCTATCACTTCCAATGAAATTTATGAAGTGAAGCAAGTAGAACGAGTAAAAAACCAAACCGTAGCAAAATTGCAGTTGAAGGATAACAGAACTGCAAATGAAGCATTGGCACAATTACTTCCACACGTGAGTATTCACCGTTTAGATGAAGTGATACCAACCATGAACGATATATTTATTGAAAAAGTGAAAGGGCAAAACCATGAATAAAATTTTACTAATCATCCAAAGAGAATACCTGTCTCGAGTAAAGAAAAAAAGTTTCATCATCATGACTTTTTTAACGCCCTTACTTATTGCCGGAGTTTATGGCTTAATGGGCTATTTTACCTATAAAGGAATAAAAGACACCCACGATAATGTTGCTGTGGTTAGCAATAACAAAACCCTTACCGAAAAACTGCAAACAGATAAGAACATCACTTATACTTATTTAGATAGCAGTTTAGATGAGGCTAAAAAAGCGCTGAAAAAATCTGATTACGACTACATTTTATACTTACCTGAATTTAGTTTGGAGCAGCCTGAAGGCGTAGAACTTTTTGGCGCTAAACAGGCCGGCATGTCGTTAAACAAGCGTATTTCTGGAGATATTGAAGAACTGATCAAAACCCAAAAATTGAAGCAGTCGGGTATTTCGCAAAGCGATTTGGACAAACTGAAAACCGAAGTAGATATTTCTAACAAGAAAATAGCAGATACTGGAGCTGAAGAAGAATCAAGTGCAGGCGCAAGTACGTTCATCGCCTTCACCGCAGGTATCCTCATGTTCATGTTCATCATGATGTATGGCATCCAGGTAATGCGTGGGGTAATCGAAGAAAAAACAAGCCGTATTATCGAGGTGATGATTTCTTCCGTAAAACCTTTTCAGTTGATGATGGGCAAAATCATTGGAATTGCTTTGGTGGGGCTAACACAATTTATGCTGTGGATCGTATTAACTTTAACCATCAGCACCGTAGCTGTAAGCGTTTTTGTAAGCAAAGATCAAGTGAAGGAAATTGCCGCTTCAACACAAGCTCAAAGTCAAATTACCAGCGGACAAACTACCGTAACCGCTGCACCTGTAGGGCCTATCGGCGATATTCAAAAAAGTTTGGCTGGCTTAGATGTCACTAAAATTGTTGCCGTATTTATTTTCTTTTTCCTTGGCGGATACCTGTTTTACAGCGCACTTTATGCCGCAATTGGCTCGGCAGTGGATAGCGAAACTGAAACACAGCAATTTATGATGCCGGTGATGTTGCCATTGCTGTTAGGTTACGCCCTATCATTAAGCGTAGTGACTAACGACCCTTATGGCAGTACCGCTTTTTGGCTTTCGGTAATTCCATTTACATCACCAATTGCCATGGTAGTGCGTATTCCGTATGGCGTTCCTGCTTGGGAGTTAGCTTTGTCTATGGCCGTATTAGTTGGCGGCTTTATTGCTACCGTATGGATTGCCGGACGTATTTACCGCGTTGGTATTTTGATGTACGGAAAGAAAACCACTTTCAAAGAAATGTTCAAATGGTTTACTTATAATAATTAAGAAGCGAAGATTCAAAAGCTTCCATTAAAGACTTACGAAGTTTCAAAAACTTTGTAAGTCTTTTTTTACGTGCTATCACTCGGAGCTGGAAAACTTCTTGAACATCTTCTGTATAGCGATCAATTAAATGCGACTTACCCATTTATTCAAATCGGTGCTTAATTGGCAAAGCGATAAGCATTCCGTAAAACGATATATAAAAAATCATACAATTAGCTTTGAGGGCAAATCAGACTTACATGTGTCGGCCGCCAAAGCTTTTAAAGGCGATCCAAGTTTACATAACCCAGAGGATTTGCTTTTGAGCAGCTTAATGTCTTGCCACATGATGTCGTATCTTTACGTGTGCGGTTTACATCAAATAAATGTTTTAACTTATAACGATAATGCGACAGGTACTTTAGAAACTGACGAAAAAGGTAGCGGTAGATTTGTAGAAGTGCATTTGCACCCTGTGGTGACCATTGATAATCCAGCGCAAAAAGACTTAGCAAATGCTTTACATCAAAAGGCAAATGAATTATGCTTTATTGCTAATTCTTGTAACTTTAAGGTATTGCATACTGCAACTTGTAACGTTGGCTAAAATTCATCCTAATTAGGAAAATAAATAATCGCTAATGAAAATTGCAGCCATTGATTTAGGCACAAATACTTTTCACCTTATCATTGCGGAAACGCTAAACGGTGAGATGAAAATCCTTTACAAAGCTAATCAGCCCGTTAAATTGGGTGAAGATATCACCAAAGAAAACAAGATTATTCCAGCTGCTTTTGAAAGAGGCTTAGCTTGTTTGGCTGATTTCAAGGCAAAGCTTAACGAATACGATATTGACAAGTTACGTGCTGTGGCTACTTCTGGTGTAAGGAGTGCTTCAAATGGCCAGTCGTTTATCCAACAGGTGAAATTAAATACCGGAATAGAGATAGACGTGATTGATGGTGAACAAGAAGCCCAATTGATTTATCTCGGGGTGAAATATAGCGGAGCAATAAACGGGAAATCATTGATCATGGATATTGGTGGTGGCAGTACCGAATTTATATTTTGTGATGAAAATGGCTTAAACTGGAAAAGAAGTTTTGATATTGGTGCAGCCCGGTTAATGCAAAAATTCTTCAAGTCGGACCCTATCCAAGTTGCCGACCAAGCGAAAATAAACGCTCATTTAGCTGATACTTTAGGAGAATTACTTAACTATGGAGAACAATTCGGTGCAGAAACTTTAATAGGTTCGGCAGGAGCTTTCGAAACCTACGCTGCCATTTTACAGCCAGATTTAAACATCAGCAATATTGCTACAGCAACTATCGATAAGACAGCATATCATTCACTTGCATCGCAGCTAATAGCATCTAGTCATTTAGAACGTACTCAAATTCCAAATTTAATTCCATTAAGAGTTGATATGATTGTAATGGCCACTATGATTACTGATTATGTACTCAGCGCTTTACAGTTAAAGCAAATTAAACTCTCCACTTATGATTTAAAATTCGGTGTTTTACAGCAACTGATTAACGAGCAAAGAAATTAACGCCTTAAGGTACTATTTAAATCTTATCGCTTTTAACGGACTAATCCTACTTACCAACATAGAAGGTAAAATTAATACGAGTGTACAAATAAGTATAGTAGCCAAATTGAGCAGCAGAACGTCAGAAAAATGCACTTCTATTGGCACATAATCCAAATAGTAGTTGCTTTGCTGAAGCTTAAATAAGTGCGTATACTGTTGAAAATAACAGATTCCCAAACCAAGCAGGTTCCCTAAAACCAAACCTATGCCTACCAAATACATGGCGTTATAAAGGAAAATTTTCATCATACTCCAGTTACGCATGCCCATAGCCTTTAACATACCAATCATATTGGTTCTCTCTAATATCATGATGAGCAGCGCTGTTACCATGTTAATTACGCCAACTATCAGCATAAGGATAATTAAAACTTGCGTATTCACATCTAGCAGCAAAAGCCAAGTAAAAATTTCAGGCGTACTCTCCTCAACAGATCGAGATCGAAGTTTCAATTCCAAACCGTTATAAACTTCGTCAGCAACCGTTTTCAATTGGTTGAAATCTTTAATTTTAACCTCTATACCGCCCGTTTCCTGTGGCTGCCAATTATTTAATCTTCTAATTAGAGAAAGATCGCCTATTACAAAGGTTTTATCTAAATTTTCAATCCCAATACTGTAGATACCAACTATTGTGAGCTTTCTTTTCCGAGGAGGATTTTGGACAAAATGCATCACAAAGCTATCCCCTATTTTGAGCATTAATCTTTTGGCAATATATTCCGGAATCAAAATTTGTTGCGCCGCTTTTGTGCTGTCAGTAAAGTCAATTACTTTACCACTTATCAAATGCTTTTTCAGATAGGCCCAATCATAAGTTTTATCTACCCCTTTATAATTCACACCCTCAACCTGACCATTTGCTACAATAATAGCAGGCTTGGTTGCAAAAGGATAAAAAGCTACTAATTGCTTATTTCTTTTGAGGTTATTTATTGTGGTATCATTCGGTATGAAAGGTGATTTTTCGAAAGATCCATTTAAATCGTACCTAAAAATTTGAATATCCCCGACAAATCCGCGGACTTTATCTTGTATTTCGGTTTTAAACCCCCTGATGATTGCCAACGACAAAATCATGACCGATAGGCTTAGCATTACACCAATAATGGCGATGCGAACAATCAGCTTTGAAAAAGTCCTTTCGGCTTTTAAAGAGATTCTATTAGATATAAAATATTCTACATTCAACTTTTTGCAATAAATTGTAACTTAGCAAAAGTGCTAATTCAAAACTGTATTAGTCCATTAATATCAAAAAAACCTGATAATGAACAAATCAACCCTATTTTTAAAAATCTTCCTAATTGTTTTTACTTTCACCGCCTGCGGACAAAACAGCAAAAAAACGCAGAAATCAAAAACAACCGTCAGTTCAAAACAAAGCAACATAGCATTTAAAACAGGTGCTGAACAAACTGCCCTATACCTTCCAATGCTAAAAGGAAAACGTGTAGGGATGGTCGTTAATCCTACATCAGTAATTGGAAAAACAACCACGGTTGACAGTTTGTTGAAACTGGGCGTTAAAATAGTAAAAATATTTGGACCAGAACATGGCTTTAGAGGCAACGCCAGCGCTGGTGTACATGTAGATAATGAAGTAGATGCCAAAACGGGCATCAAAGTAGTATCATTATATGGCAAACAAAGCACACCAAGTAAAGAAAACCTTGCCGATATTGATGTGATGATTTTTGACATTCAAGATGTGGGCGTACGTTTTTACACTTACATTAACACGTTACAACGCGTAATGGAAGCTTGCGCTGCAAACGGCAAGGAAGTGATGATTTTTGACAGACCAAATCCAAATGGTTTTGTGATTGACGGGCCAATTTTGGATCCGAAATTTAAATCTGGAATTGGAATGCAACCTATTCCCGTAGCACACGGCTTAACAGTAGGTGAATATGCTCAAATGCTTAATGGCGAAGGCTGGTTAAAAGACGGGTTGAAATGCAAAATCACCATTGTTAAAAATGCCAACTATAACCATGACATGCCTTATGAGTTGCCTGTAAATCCATCACCAAACTTAAATACGCCACAATCTATTCTGCTATACCCAAGCACTTGTTTGTTTGAAGGCGTTTACGTAAATCATGGTAGAGGCACCCAATTTCCTTTCACAGTGTTAGGCGCACCGTACTACAAGGGCATTTATAGCTTTTCGTTTACGCCTACTGGCATTAAAGGAATGGCCGAAACACCAATATTTAAAGATGAGGTTTGCTACGGAATTGACCTTAGAAATTACGATACGTCGATTTTTAGAAAGACACGTCAAATCAACATCCAATGGCTGATTGAACTTTATCAAAAATCGCCCAAAAAAGAAGATTTCTTTAACACCAAACTAAGTAAAGAAATGGGAACAATTGAAAAATTAATTGGCGTAGCCGATTTTAGGCAGCAAGTTATTGATGGTAAAAGCGAAGCCGAAATTAGAGCTAGCTGGGAACCTGGCTTAAGCAAATACAAAGAAATGAGGAAGAAGTATTTGTTGTATCCTTAAGGTTTTAGTGGTTAGTGGTTAGTGGTTAGTGGTCAGTAGTCAGTAGTCAGTAGTCAGTAGTCAGTAGTCAGTAGTCAGTAGTCAGTATTAAAGGGTTTAGGGCGTTACTAGCAACTTAACCGAAAACTGACCCCTGATTCCTGACCCCTGATTCCTGATTCCTAATTCCTGACCCCTGATTCCTGATCACTATAAACTACCAAGCCTGATCGCCAACTAGCGGAACAAACCTAAAGGTATCAAGTTCTATCCTATCGTACTCGTTTTCGCTCACCCTAATTACGGTAATCATTTTTTGGGATTTTTCATCTCCTACTGGGATTACCAAAATACCGCCAATTTTGAGCTGCTTCAATAAAATTTCTGGTACAAATGGTGCACCAGCAGTTACAATAATTTTATGATAGGGCGCATGTTCGGCAATGCCCTTTGAACCATCTCCTAGAAAAAAATGGGCATGATATCCCATCCCAGGCAGCACTTTGATCGTCCTGCTGTATAAATTCTCCTGGCGCTCGATGGTGAACACCTCGGCACCAAGCTCCATTAACACACAAGTTTGATACCCCGAGCCAGTACCAATTTCAAGCACCTTATCGCCTTTTTGTATGTGCAAAAGCTCAGTTTGATACGCTACGGTATAAGGCTGCGAAATGGTTTGCCCATCGCCAATTGGAAAAGCAATATCTCGGTAGGCCTGATTCCAAAAAGTTTCATCAAAGAAAAAATGACGTGGCACTTTACCTATTGCCCTCAACACTTTGGCATCAGAAATGCCCCGCTCCTTTAAAGTTTCTACAAGTTTTTTTCTTGCACCTTTTTCCCGATAATTATCTACAAACTTATAAGCCATTTCCGTCAAAAATAGGCTTAAAATAGGTATTTAACCAAATGATAATTACTAAAATTTACCAACACAATAACTATTCAACTGTGTTATTGATTATAACTTTAAAGAATAAATAGTTATAGTATTATCACTAAAAGCATTATGCTATCAAATATTTTATATTTTTGCCACATCAATACCATATGCATGAATAGATTTTTACTTGTTATCGCAATATTATTATTTAACGCTAATGTTTTTGCTCAAGTTGAAGGCAACTACAATTATAGTATTGGTATTAGAGGATATAGCTTAATGCAGTTGCCAAAAATAGCGCAACAAACCAATACAGATGACTTTACCAACGTATGGTTAAGCGGTGGCATGTTGAAATTGAACGACAATCAAATGGCTTTTAGAATTAGCGGCTATTACCTTTACAAAAGAGATTATTCGTTTAACAACCAATGTGAAACTTGCGAATCGGCAGTAGGCAATTTGAATGATTTTTCGGTTAAAATAGGTTTTGAGAAAAACTTCAACTACTCGATTATACAACCATACTTCGCAACAGACTTCGGATTTAGATCTACAAGCTTTAAAGGAACGGTGAAACAAGTTAACAGCAGCAGCTTAAAAAAACCATATTCATTGATTACCTCTAAAAATGGCGGAACAGTTACTCCAGTTTTAGGATTGAAAGTAAATATCAGCAAACAGCTTAGTTTATTTACCGAATCGAGTTTGGACTTCTTTTACTTTTACGAACGTCAGGAAACCGTTTTGGGAGATGCAGCAGAAACTAGAACATTTGCAAAATACTACAAATTCGAAGCGCTGCTTAACCCGGTATCAGTGGGCTTACAGTTACATTTAGTGCGCAAAAACTAATATGGATCTACGTCTATCTGCGTAATAACGCTCCTAAAATCTTTTTGCGAATTGAAATCTCTAATGGTATCAACCAATACTGTCTTTACTTTTTGTATGGCCGCAGTTCTTTCTATCTTAAGGATAATTTGCTTGATATAGTAATTTCTGACCCTAGAAACCAGCGGTTGCTCAGGCCCTAATACACGCTTCCCTAATTGGCCTCTTAAATTTGCGGCTAGCGTTTGCGCTGCTAAATTAAGCACATCGGCATCCTTGTGCTTCACATTAATGAAAATCAACCTTGAGAACGGAGGATAATTAAACTGACGACGCTCTTCTAGTTCATCAGCATACATTTGCTCGTAATCATTATTAACTACCTGCTGTATAATGCGGTGGTCATCGGCGTAAGCCTGAATACAAACCTTGCCCTGTTTATCTCGGCGGCCTGCCCTACCAGCAACCTGTGCCAACAGCTGATAACTTCTTTCAAAAGCCCTAAAATCAGGATAGTTGAGCAAGGTATCTGCATTGATTACACCAATTAAGCTTACATTTTCAAAATCCAGACCTTTAGCCACCATCTGCGTACCAATAAGGATATCAGCTTTTTTCTCCTGAAAATCTCTGATGATTTGTTGCATCCCATTTTTAGAACGGGTGCTATCCAAATCCAAACGGGCAATTTTCGCGTCCGGAAAAAGTAAACTCAGTTCCTCCTCAATACGCTCCGTACCAAAGCCCTTTTGCTCCACATGTACTGAACCACAAGCAGGGCAAACATTAATACTGCTTTGGTAATAACCACAATAATGGCAATGCAGCTTTCCACTGGATTTGTGATACGTTAAACTTACATCGCAGTTGACGCATTTAGGCGCATAGCCGCAGGTAGCGCACAACAGAATAGTGGCATATCCCCTACGGTTTTGAAAAAGGATGATCTGCTCCTTCTTCTCTAACGCTTCCACAATATCATCTATCAAAACACTCGTAAAATACGAAGTCATTTTCTTTCTCTTGGTTTCTTCTGCAATACTTACCACCTGTTGCATTGGAAGTTGTACGCCACCAAAACGCTCACTCAATTCCACCAATCCATACTTATCGGTTTTAGCATTATAGTAGCTTTCTAACGATGGCGTTGCCGAACCTAGCACCACTTTAGCTTTATGCAAATGAGCTAAAAATATAGCTGCATCCCTAGCTTGGTAACGTGGTGCTGGATCGTATTGCTTGTAAGAATTTTCGTGTTCTTCATCAACTACTACTAAATTCAATTGCACAAAAGGCAATAACACTGCCGAACGGGCTCCTAATACAATTTGATAAGCTCCGCTTGATACCTTATTCCATATTTCAACCCGCTCATTATCATTAAATTTAGAATGATAAACGCCAATCTTATTCCCAAAATAAAATTTGAGCCTTTCTACAATTTGCGTAGTTAGGGCAATTTCTGGCAATAAAAACAGCACCTGCCCCCCTTTGGCAATGGCATCTTCTATCAGTTTGATATAGAGCTGTGTTTTTCCCGATGCGGTTACTCCATGTAGCAATACCACATCTTTTGCTACAAACAGCTGTTTGATTTCGTTTAAAGCCCTTTCTTGTTGCTCGCTTAATTTGAAATTAGCATCAAACACTTCGCCATCATCACTTAACCTGCTTACCGATCTCATTTCCAAGTCAAAAACTCCTTTATCAATCAAGCTTTTAAGTGATGACTGGCCGCTCCCGCTTTCTTCAACAAGCTGTGTCCGCGAAATAAAACCAGTTCCCCTGCTCAATTTTAGGTAAGCTAAAAGTGCATCCAGTTGTTTTGGTGCCTTTTCCAATTGCGAAAACAGTTGCCTTAAATTTTCATCTTCCCTATAAAATTCGTTTAGCCTAACGAAAGGTTTCAACAAAGGTTTATACTTATCTACTACTTCCTCAGCGGCAACAATTACTTCTTTCGCTATTAGCGAATTGACTAGCGGATAAACGGTTTTTTGCCCAAGTAATCCTGCAACCTCATCTATACTAATGCGATGTTGTTTTTGCAGCACTTCAAAAATCAGTTGTTCCTTTTCAGTTAACTGCAACTCACTAGGCAATTCTTCTTTCAATAAAAGTACAGTTTCGCTAGCGAGCTTTAAACCAGTAGGCAAAGCGGCCGACATTACATCGCCTTCGTTGCACAGGTAATAAGAGGTTATCCAGTCCCAAAACTCAAATTGCTTTGGATTAACTACCGGATGTTCATCTACAACATCAATAATATATTTTGCTTGGTAATGCTCGGGAGGATTTTTACCGATACTTTTTACTAAGGCAGTATAAATTTTATGCTTACCAAACTGTACCACCACACGTTTTCCGATAGCGATGGCTTCGTTTAATTCAAAAGGCACCCTGTAGGTATAGTTGATAGCCAACGATAATGGCAAAACTACCTCTACAAATAAGGTTTCTCTTTCTGTAAAATCCGATGCTAAAAACTGCATTATTTATCTCTAAAAGCGGCTAAAAAAAGAAATACCCACCCCAAAATGAAGAATAAACCGCCAATAGGTGTAATTGGGCCTAAATAACTTGCAAAGTTTAGGTGATAGGCATCCTTAACCGCCAGGAGATAAAGCGATCCCGAAAACAGGAAAATACCTAAACAAAAAAACAAGAACGATAACCCTATTAGTTTGTTTTTGTAACGAGCAAAGGTGGAAAGATAAAGGATAGCAAAGGTGTGATAAAACTGATAATCAACGCCTTTTTGCCAAATATCTAATTGATAGGATGATAGTATATTTTTTAAACCGTGGGCGCCAAATGCACCAAAAATAACAGCTAAAGCTCCAAAAACAGCGGCAGTTAAAATTATTCTTTTGTTCATAGTAAAGCGGCAATATATGTCGCTAAATTAACAAAATGGCTCCACAATCTCTGTAATAGCAAAATTAAATTAAATTTGCATGAGTTTAGTTATGAGAAAAATCTATATCACATTAGCATTATTGATCCTTGGCGTAGCAGGCATGGCCTATCTTTATTTTTCCACCTTAATGAAAGATAGCAACAACAACGACCATGCACTTTACACCGTTGTTAATAGCGCTCCTGTAATTTTCACCTTCGAAAACGATAAAGGTTTTTATGATATTTTAAGTAAACAAGAAGTTACTACCGAACTATTAGGAACCGAAAAAAGCCAATTGCTTAAAACTTTAAAATCAGCAATAGTAGACAACAGTGGTATAAATAACTGGATAGAAGGCAAAAAAGTGATTCTTGGGTTTTTACCTGGGCAAAATAATACAGTTGATTTTGCGATAGCGGTGCAGCTTCAAAATATGGATGTTAATGAAGCTAGCCTTAAAAACCTGAAGGCCGAAATCAAAAAAGAGGGCAATTATTATGAGTTAAAATTTGGAGACACCGCTAAATGCTACCTTAGCTTGAAAAACCAAGCGATCTTCATTTCAAACTCAAAGCAGGGCATAACGCAAATTAACGCTGCTAAAAACACTGAAAGCGATTTTGCAGATTACATTAAGAAGAACAGCAGATTTGCCAAAAACACACTTGCCAACATCTACGTTAACTATGGACAGCTACCTTCGCTATTAAAAAACATCCTTAATTCGACGTTAACCGGCGAGCTCAGTTTATTCAACAAACAGAATGCCTATGCTGCATTGAGCTACAACTTTGGCAGCGACAAGCTATTACTTAATGGCTATACCGAAGTAAACAGCGAAACCAATTTCTTTAAGCTATTTGCTGATCAAAAAGAGCAAAAAGTGAGTATAGACCAGTGCTTTCCTGAACAAACTGCCAACTATACTTTGTTTACAATAGAAGATTACGAAAAATGGAGCAAAGCGTTAAAAAATCTTCAGAAAGAAAATAAAGAAGAAGATAAAATCAACAAGCAGCATCAAGAAATTAACGAGCAGTACCGCATTAAGATTGAGCAGAGCTTTCCAGTTTACTTTAACAAACAACTGGCAGTTTTACAACTTAAAACCGGAGAGAAAATTGGCGTAGTTGATATTAAAAATGGTGATAAGCTAGAACAGTTTTTATTAGATTTAAGTACTGAATACGCTCCAGAAATTAGGATTTTTAAAGAACCACATTTATTGGGGAACTTTTTTGGTGAACCTTTCAAAAAATTTGAACGCCCATTTTTCACCATCATCGACAATCACTTTGTAGTGGCTAATTATGCAAGCACGCTGCAGGTGTTTTTAAACAGCTACCGCGGCAACAAGTTATTGGTTTCAACCAACGATTACACTTACTTTAAGGATCAAATTTCTAGCTCGGCCACCATCGCTTTTTATATCAATAGAGATAACAGCAGCGATATTTTCAGCAAAAATTTAAGGGCGCCGTACTACAAACAATATCAGTCGAAAAACGGCGTTAAGGACTACAATGCCTTTGGTTATCAGCTATCTGCAGACAATGGCAAATTTTTGAGCAACGTATTATTGCTTAAAAACCAAACAACAAATACAATAGATAGCCTGAAATATTAATTTAATAATTGCGTTTATGAGAGCACGCCTTGTTACACTAATCTTGATCATTAGTTCATTTAGTGCCTACTCGCAACAATATGCGCTTTTCAATACCAAAACACTGTTTGATTCATTTGAAAATCCAGCTCAAAAATCTTTTGTGTTAGATTCTTCGCGACAGTTTGCTTCCAATTTTTTAATCCCTTATTTAGATATCAGCAGCTTGAGTAAGGGCAACTCCAACTTAGCCATTAGAAATTTAATAAAACAGGGCTACAGCCAAAATCGTGTTGGCGAATTTGAAAATCCTCAAACGCTGCGTGAAAATGTAAATATCTATTTGATGAATATCAGGTTATTTAAATACCATAAATTTCATAGTGAGATGGGATTTTCTTGGCAAATAAAATCTGAAACCACCATTGACTACGACGAGAACATTAGCAAAGGTCTTTTTTATGATACCTTTAGCAAGTTTGTCACCATACCTAAAATTAATATTTTCAACAATAACGGCCGCCTACAATCTTATCATCAAATTAGCTTCACTTATAGAGAAAATTATAACAAACGCTGGGCGCTAGGCACCAAGGTAAGCTTGCTAAGTGGAATTGGATATGCAGAATTTAACGCAAATAAATCATCGGTAAGCATAAGCGGACAAAACAACAGCATGGATATTGCCATGGCCGCCACGTATCGTTTAAACTATCCGGAAGAAGGAGTTTTCAATTTCAAAAACACTTTGCCCTTCAGAAACTTTGGCGCTGCAATTAGTTTAGGTACTACTTACACTACTAAATCAGGCATCTTTTTAATGGCTAATTTAAAGGATTTAGGCTTCATCAGGTGGGGAAAAACTTCTTACACCGGATATTTCGATATCGACAAAACCAATGTACAGCTAGTGGGCAACGCAAATGAGCAGCAAGACGCAAAACTACAAAGGACCCTGGAGAGCTTGGCCAAAGAAAACACCGAACGTAAGCGTTTCATCACTCCCATTAACAGCAGAGCTGATTTCTTGATTTCAAAAACGTTTGGACCATATACACCTAACCTCATCATCACAAAAAATATATTCGACAAGTTTGGAGAAGCTGCTTTTGTAAATACAATTAAAACGGGGAATATCTCCTTTAGTGCAATTCCCAGTTACAACACCGATAAAAATTTCAGGTTAGGAATACAGGGCATGTATCAAACCCCAAATTTTGAAATGTTTTTGGGAACCAACGATTTAATACAAACTTATTACGCTAGCAAAGACATTATCAACAATAACACGGCGGTTGAAACAGGCTACAACCGAGGCTCGGTTTATTTGGGAATGGCTTTTAAAATAGGTTATGTAGTAGAGCACCCAATGAATATGAGCTGGATGCCTGGCATTGACGACAAAGACCGCAAAAGCTTTTTCAGCAAAATTTTCGGCATTTTCAAGAAAAAGAAATAAGGTTTAAAGCTTATAATGAGCTTACTCTATATTTCGCTAACCTTATAAAACTATACTTTCTTTTTGGGTGTAGTAAGTACAAAATCTTTCAAGTAAAAAGGCTCAAAATAGGCTACATCTTCAAAAGATTTTGACAGGTAGCACTCAAATGCAAGCTCGCTCATCAGTGCGGCACTATTAAAATTCTGGCTATAAAAATGCCCATTTGGATGATCTAAAGTAGTTCTGCATTTTTCAGCACCATCACCAATAAAGGCAACAAAATGGTTTTGCAGTTCAGGGGCAAAACTTTTTTCGTCAATAATTTTTGCGTGTGTATGTTGCACTTCTGCTAAATCGTGGTCAAAAACGGCGGTAAAAACTTCCATCCTACGGGCATCAATCATTGGGCAAATTAAACCGCCAAAGTTTGGATGCTGATCTAGGTAACCACTTGCCATCATTTTTAGGGTGTTAATAGCAATTAGCGGTTTATCCAAAGCAAAACACAAGCCCTTTGCTGTTGAAACTCCAATACGCAGGCCTGTATACGAGCCTGGGCCTTTGCTTACTGCAATAGCATCTAAATCAGCATAATTAATACCGGCTGATTTTATGACTTCCTCAATAAATAACGTTAAGCTAGAGGCATGGATATTTTGCGCTTTCTCTTCTTTTATCGCAATTGTTTTTCCATCTACTGACAAAGCCACCGAACAAACTGATGTTGCTGTTTCTATCTGAAGTATCGTTCCCATTAGCCGCAAATATACGTCGAATATTGATTAATCGGATATTGGCTAATTGTTAATTATTAATGGTTAATGGTTAATGGTTAATGGTTAATTGAAATTGAATGAATGTAAAATTGCATCCAACCACCAATACCTGACACCTAACCACTGACACCTGACACCTGACACCTAATACCTGACACCTAATCATGGTACAGGATCATGCCCATGTCCTCCCCAAGGATGGCAACGGCCAATACGTTTGAGTGTTAACCATCCGCCTTTGAACGGACCGTGTTTTTTAATAGCCTCAACCCCGTATTGCGAGCAAGTTGGTGTATACCTGCAACTGGCCCCTAGCAGCGGCGAAAGTAAGATTTGGTACAACTTAATGATGCCCAAAAACAACCAAGAAAATAAAAGTTTAACTATTTTCATGATGAATTTGCGTCAACAATTTTTGAAGCACTTGGCCCAGTTTTTTTTCCAAAAAAGAATAGGAATGGATTTCCTTGCCTACATACTGCAAGCCCAAAAGCAACAATTTATTGTTACCTTCCAGTTTTTCGTATAACATGGATTGCTTTTGCAAACGATAGGCTTCACGGGTACGGCGTTTAATCAAATTACGATCATGAGCACGCTTATAACGTTTTTTAGCTACGTTAATTACCACTTGTGCAGGAAACCGACTTGGCTGGGCATCGAATAAAAAAGTAGCCCTGTAAGGATATAATAAAAAAGAAGAGCCTTTTTTGAATAGCAAGTCTAACGACTTTTTGCTACATAAACGCTCTTCTTTAAAAAATTTATTCATTTTTTTTGATTGCTAAACTGCAGAAAGTGAATTGATCTGCCTTCACCTAAAAGGTGGCAATCAAAAATTATGCTTTATGACGACGCTCGTCAGAAACTGTCAATCTTTTTCTTCCTTTTGAACGGCGAGAAGCTAAAACTCTTCTACCGTTTGCTGTAGCCATTCTTTCGCGGAAGCCATGTTTGTTTCTTCTCTTTCTTTGCGAAGGTTGGAATGTTCTTTTCATAACTATATAATATCTTAACTAGAGTTTTTAATAAGAGGTGCAAATATAAAGCGATATTTTTAAAATTGCAACAGCTAGATGATTTATTTTAAAATAATCAGAAACTGTTTAAATTTCTGTTGATTAACATACAGGTGTTATGTTGAGCTTGTCGAAACATTTTTTAACAAGACAAGCTCAGACTGACAAGTAAAAAAGTTTAACTGAAATTTAAACAGTTTCTCAGAAAATAGCCAGTGTTGAGCACAGCATCCCACCAATATAAAAAAAGCCCGATAGGCGACCTAAACCTATCGAGCTCCATTTATTAACTAACTACAAATTTTCTTTTTACGCAGCCCCTCTAATTACTCTTAATAAGATAGCCACAATTGCAATTACAAGTAAAGCGTGAATAATACCGCCAGTGTAATAACCTCCTAAAAAACTAATTGCCCAAATGATTACTAATATCACTGCAATTACGTATAATAAATTTCCCATAACCTTTGATGTTTAAGTAAGTAAATTGTTAATTGATCTGATTTTAATATCTAAACAGCGAGGTTTTGAAATTGTTCTAAGTTTTTTTGAAGATGTGATGACAAAACTCTAAATAGGTGAATTTTCAGGGGCTAAAATTAACTATAGCATTATTCATGGATCTATGACTCACACTTTTATACTATAGTGATTTTAAAAACTGAAAAAAGCATAATCCAAAATATCAAAATACTAAAATTTTTACTAATTTTACTAAATATTTTAGTATTTAAAGATGGAAAAATTAGCCCAAAAACTCATCATACAACGCCTACAGCGACAAATTTTGGATTTGGAAGGCTTCAAAACCAACTCCAAACAGCAAAATTCAAAAATAGGGTTTGCTCCTATTGAACAACATTTCCCTAACCAGGTTTTCCCTACAGGAACCATACATGAATTTATAAGTACAGCACCCGAAAACACGGCATGTACCAGTGCTTTCATTTTCGGGCTACTATCTAAACTGCAACAACAAAATGGCATTTACGTATGGATCGGCAAGCAAAAACAATTATTTACTCCTGGCTTAACTTTTTTCGGCATTCCGCCACATCATATTATTTTCATTAACCTAGTAAAACCTAAAGATATTTTATGGGCTACTGAAGAAGCTTTGAAATGCAAAAGCTTAAGTGGCGTAATTAGCGAAGTAGAAGGAATTAATTTTGCACAATCTCAACGCTTGCAACTCACCGTTGAAAAAAGCAAGGTAACGGGTTTTATTTTACGCACACAACCTGAAAACATTACCGCTACCGCTTGTGCTGCCCGTTGGAAAATTACACCACAAGCAAGCGAAAACACAGAAAATATTCCAGGAGTAGGTTTTGCTAATTGGCAAGTAGAACTGCTAAAAGTACGCAATGGTAGCACCGCAAATTTTACAGTAGCTTGGCGCAACCAACAGTTTTATGTTAACGAGCAAAACAACTCAGCACCATTTTTATCACAAGCCATTGGCTCATGAAAAAGCGATATGTTTCTATATGGTTCCCACATTTGGTTTGTGACCAGATGGCAATTAAGCAAAAAGAGCTAAAAACACAAGCCTATGCTTTAGTGGCACATGAACGCAACAAGCAAATGATTGTAAATGTAAGTCACGAAGCTAAAAAATTAGGCTTACGACCAAACATGCCCTTAGCTGATGCCCGGATTACATTTCCAGCACTACAAGCTTTTAAACACCAGCCTCAGCGCCAGCAAAAACTGCTAAAAAAACTCGCAGAGTGGTTCATTAGGTATAGTCCAAGCGTGGCATTAGATGAACCAGATGGTTTATTTTTGGATGTTTCGGGATGCACACATTTATGGAAAAATGAAGCATTATATTTGGAGGAAATTAGCTCGCGACTGGAAAAAGAATACCATTTCCATATTGCTATTGCTGATACTATTGGTGCCGCCTGGGCGCTTTCACATTTTAGCACACAGCAAATTGCAGCCTCAGGACAACAAATGCAAGCCTTGCTCAACTTACCACCTAAGGCATTGCGCTTGCAAGACCCCATTTTACAGCGCCTATCAAAATTGGGTTTTCACCACATCGCTAGTTTTGCACACATAGCTCCCACTACATTACGCAGGCGATTTGGAAATGAGCTTAACCTGCGTATGGGGCAAGCAATGGGACAACAACAAGAAGCTTTTAATGCTATTGAAGAGCCTAACCCGTATAGGGAAAGACTGCAATGCCTAGAGCCCATACAAACCGCTAAAGGCATTGAAATTGCCATTGAAAATTTATTGGAGATCATTTGCGAACGCTTAAAACAAGAAGGTTTGGGAATACGAAATGCTACACTTAACGCCTATCGCCTTGATGGCAAATTACAGCAAATTAAAATTGGCACTAACCAGCCTTCCATCCATATCAAGCATCTTTTTAAATTATTCGAACTTAAAATTAAGCAAATTGAACCTGATTTGGGCATCGAACTTTTTGTAATGGAGGTATTAAAAGTAGAGCCTTTAACCCAACATCAGGAAGCACTGTGGCATACCAATACACATACCAATTTTACAGAAATTGCTGAACTGCTTGACAGGATCAGCATTAAAGCAGGCAAAAATGCCATAAGGCGATATTTACCCCAAGAACACCACTGGCCTGAAAACAGCATTAAGGCAGTGGCCGATTTGACACTACAACCGCAAACCGATTGGCCTGTACACAAACCTAGGCCAACGGTACTATTAAATCAGCCTGAAACTATAAAGGTTACAGCTCCCATCCCCGATTATCCGCCCATGAACTTTACCTACAAAGGGCAAATACACCGTATTATTAAAGCTGACGGACCTGAGCGTATTGAACAAGAATGGTGGACCAATGATGGTAAACATAGGGATTATTACTGCGTAGAAGATGAAAAAGGGCAGCGCTATTGGTTATTTAGGTTAGGCCACTACGATAGCAAAGTACCTGCACAATGGTTTATTCACGGATTTTTTGCTTAAGCCTATGCTTTATACAGAATTACAGGTCACCAGCAATTTCAGCTTTTTAAGAGGAGCCTCGCATCCAGAAGAACTGGTACAAAAAGCGGCACAATTAGGCTATGCTAAAATTGCAATTACCGATAGAAATACCTTGGCAGGCATTGTAAGGGCACATGTTGTAGCCAGAAAATATCCTAATATCAAGCTAATTCCGGCCTGCCGACTTGACCTGTTGGATGGACCATCGCTTTTAGCTTACCCCATCAATAAAAATGGTTACAGTAATTTATCGGCTTTGCTAAGCTTAGGCAACAGCAGGGCCGAAAAAGGGAAATGCCACTTATATCAGGAAGACGTTTGGGCACATCAAGAAGACATCCTATTTATCGCGATAGCTCCCAAAAAGCTGACACCCAACTTTGATTTCGAAGCTGATTTTAAAACACAGCTACAGCACTACAAAAAGGTTTTAAAGGCAAACTTGTACCTCGCTATTAACCGAACTTATACCGGCTTGGATCAAAAACGCATGCATCAATTAGCACAGCTAAGCAAGCAACTACAAATCCCTTTGGTAGCAACCAACAATGTGCACTACCACGAAAAAGAGCGAAGGCAGCTACAAGATATCCTCACTTGTGTGAGAGAAAAATGCACCATTTACACTGCTGGCTACAAATTACATGAAAATGCCGAACGCCATCTTAAGCCTATTGAGGAAATGCACCGGCTGTTTAGGCTGTATCCACAAGCTATTGAAAACACCAGCATTATTGCTGAAAAATGCCAGTTTTCGCTAGATGAATTAAAGTATGTATATCCAGAAGAGCTGACCAGCGAAGGCAGAACACCACAGGAAGAATTGGTTTACTTAACGTGGCAAGGTGCTAAGGAAAAATTCCCTAATGGCATTCCTGAAAAAGTAACCAATAGCCTTCACTATGAGTTAGATTTTGTAGGTCGGAAAAATTATGCTTCCTACTTTTTAACTGTACATGATTTTGTTCGTTTTGCTCGCAGTCGTGATATTTTATGTCAAGGCAGAGGCTCTGCAGCCAATTCGGTAATTTGCTATTGTTTGGGTATTACCTCGGTAGACCCCATGGAAATCAACTTGCTTTTTGCCCGTTTCATGTCTGATGCCCGTAACGAACCCCCTGATATTGATGTGGATTTTGAACACGAACGCCGGGAAGAAGTGATGCAGTACATTTATGACAAGTACGGACGTGACAGAGCAGCTATTGTGGCCACCGTAACCCAACTGCACAGCAAAGGCGCAGTACGTGATGTGGGCAAGGCCATGGGTTTATCGGTAGACACTTTGAATATTTTATCTGCCACGGTAGGCAGCCATTACGAAGATGGTTTTGACCGTGAGCGGCTGATTGCTTATGGACTTAATCCCGATGATCCCCTGCTGAAAAAAACCTTGGAACTCACGATGCAAATGGTTGGTTTCCCTAGGCAGTTGGGCCAGCACACCGGTGGTTTCATCATTACCCAGGGCAAACTTACCGACCTATGCCCTACACTTAACGCCCGCATGGAAAACCGTACTTGCATTGAGTGGAACAAGGACGATATTGAAGCATTGGGCTTTTTAAAGGTGGATGTACTGGCCCTGGGAATGCTCACTTGCATACGCAAAGCATTTGCTTTAACTCAAAAGCACTACCATAAAGCTTATACTTTAGCCAATGTACCTCAAGAAAATCCGAAGGTATATGAAATGATCAGCAAAGCTGATACTTTAGGTGTTTTCCAAATTGAAAGCAGGGCGCAAATGTCAATGTTGCCTCGCCTAAAACCAAGAACATTTTATGATTTAGTAATTGAAGTAGCCATTGTAAGGCCCGGACCAATACAGGGCAACATGGTACATCCTTATTTGAAAAGAAGAAACGGCGAAGAGACACCTTATTTCCCTAAGGATGAATTGAAAGATATTTTGGGGAAAACCTATGGGGTACCACTTTTTCAGGAGCAGGCCATGGAAGTAGCCATTGTTGCCGCCGGCTTTACACCTACAGAGGCTGATGAACTGAGAAGAAGTATGGCGACTTTTAAAGCAGTTGGCAAGGTTACCGATTTCAAGAAAAAGCTGCTAGATGGCATGCATCAGAGAGGTTATGAACCAGAATTTGCTTTACGCCTTTTTAAACAAATTGAAGGTTTTGGCGGCTATGGTTTCCCCGAAAGTCATGCGGCCAGTTTCGCTTTACTGGTGTATGTTTCTTGCTATTTGAAATGTTTTTACCCCGATGTATTTGCTGCTGCCCTACTCAACAGCATGCCAATGGGATTTTACCAACCAGCACAAATTGTAATTGATGCCAAAAACCACGGCGTAACGGTATTACCTATTGATGTAAATTATTCAGAATGGGATAACATATTGGAGGATAAAGTTGGCGAATTTTATGCCATCAGACTCGGTTTCAGACAGGCAAAAGGCTTGTCAGAGCCAGAAATGAACTTGTTGGTTGCTCATCGGGAGAATGGCTACCAAAGTTTAGCAAAGCTGAGAGATATTGGCATTGCCCAAAGCACTTTAGAAAAACTAGCCGATGCCGATGCTTTTAGGAGCATGGGTATGGATAGGCGCAGTGCGCTTTGGCAAATTAGTGCGCTACACGATAGGCCAATTGCGCTGTTTGAGGGCAAGGCCGATAATAGCAGCTACGAGGCACAAATTGAATTGCCTCTGATGCCAAAATCAGAACATGTAGTGCATGATTATGCTCATACGGGCTTGTCGTTAAAAGCACATCCTGTGAGTTTTATACGCAACCAATTAGAAGCGCTGCATATTTTGAGCACTAAGGATGCCAATCAATTTAAAGATGGTCAACGCTTGAAAGTAGCTGGTTTAATTTTAGTAAGACAAAGACCCGGAACAGCAAGTGGTATTTGTTTTATCACCATTGAAGATGAAACAGGCGTAGCCAATTTGGTGGTTTATCCAAAATTATTCAATGATTTTAGGAAAGAAATTTTAGGAGCCAAGCTATTAATGGTAGAAGGAAAAGTGCAACGCGAAGGCGAAGTAGTGCATATTGTAGTGCAACGCTGCCACAACTACAATGGCTTATTGCAACAACTGCACGGAGCAAAAACCAGAAACATTCCAGCTACAATGGGCGAAAAAGCGTTTCATGATGGCAGGAATTTTAAATAACCCAGCACTAAATACAAATCTATTTTTGTGACCCAAATCACAGGTGAAAAACCTGCTGCTTTCAGAATTTTGTATCAGATTTTTGAAAGTATATGGAAAAGATATTTGTAATTAATGGCGGTCAGCATTTCGCCCACTCGGGAGGAAAATTTAATCAAACCATTAGCAACTGGGATAAAGATTTCTTTACTGAAACAAATGGTTTCGAATTGAAATACACTGATATTAACCAAACTTATGATTTACTGGAGGAAGTAGAAAAATTTGTTTGGGCAGATGTAATCATTTACCATACACCAGTTTGGTGGTTTGGTATCCCCTATAAATTTAAGCAGTACATTGATACTGTTTTTACCGCCGGACACCGAAAAGGAATTTATTACAGCGATGGTAGAAAAATTGAAAACCCAGACGTCAATTATGGCACTGGTGGTTCTTTATATGGCAAGCATTATATGCTTACTACCACATGGAATGCTCCGGAAACCGCCTTTACCTTGCCTAATGAGTTTTTTAACCAAACAAGTGTGGATGACGGCGTAATGTTCGGTTTTCATAGGATGAATGCGTTTACCGGAATGGAAAAACTGCCGGGCTTTCATTTCCACGATTTAGAAAAAAACGCCACAGCCGAACGCATAACCAATTACGAAAAAGCTTATAAAGCACATTTAACAGCAACATTTAATTCAGTAATAATCAAATGAAAAACAATTTTAACAAGTTAATAGGTTTAACATTAATCATAGCGTTAACTGTTTTCACATCAGCTAAAGCGCAACAAACAAATCATAAAAACATGAAAAAGATTCTATTTGTAGTAACCAGTCATGGCACCAAAGGCGATACTGGCGAAAAAACAGGTTATTATTTAGGCGAAGTTTCCCATCCTTGGGAAGTTTTGGCAGATGCCGGCTACGAAATTGACTTCGTAAGCCCTAAAGGTGGCAACCCGCCAGTTGATGGCTTCGACCTAAGCGATCCTATCAACAAAAAGTTTTGGGAAAACAAGCAGTACCATGAAAAAATTACCCACACCTTAACACCAGAACAAATAAACCCAGCAGATTATAGCGCAATTTTTTACGCTGGCGGCCATGGTGCTATGTGGGACTTGCCCAACAACACTAAAATAGCTGATATTGCTACTAAAATTTACGAACAAAACGGCATAGTTGCAGCTGTTTGTCATGGGCCAGCAGCGCTACTAAATATCAAATTAAGCAATGGGAAGTATTTAATTGATGGAAAAAAAGTAAACGGATTTTCTAACGAAGAGGAAGAGCTAGTGAAACTAACACAGGTGGTTCCGTTCCTATTGGA
Source organism: Pedobacter zeaxanthinifaciens (assembly GCF_003313335.1). Taxonomy (GTDB): domain Bacteria; phylum Bacteroidota; class Bacteroidia; order Sphingobacteriales; family Sphingobacteriaceae; genus Pedobacter; species Pedobacter zeaxanthinifaciens. The sequence goes on along the minus strand of NZ_QMHP01000002.1, from coordinate 229,949 downwards.
GGATCAGCTGAAACAACGTGGAGGTATTTACGAAAAATCTGCCCCTTGGCAAAATCATGTTACTCAAGATAGCCGCTTAATTACCGGACAAAATCCGCAGTCGGCTAAAGCAGTTGGCGAAGCGCTTAAAAAAGCACTGCAACAATAACAGCAAGCACTTAAACATTAAAAGCGTGTTTCATTTTGTAACTTTACCAAATGGAACACGCTTCTTTTTTACGTCAACATATTCAACAAATCATAACGTTAAGCAATGAGCAATTTGATATTGTTCTTCAACACTTCACGCCTAAAACAGTAGCTAAAAAATCATACCTCATCAAAGCTGGTCAAAAAGTTACCTCAGAGTTTTTAGTGGTTGAAGGTTTGTTAAAAACTTTCCTATTTGACGAGAAAGCTAAGGAACATATTCTACAGTTTGCCATGGAGAATTGGTGGGTATCAGATTATCCGGCCTATGCCAAACAACAAAGCGGCGATATGTGTGTACAGGCATTGGAAAATTGCATTGTATTGGAATTGAGCTTGGCAGATAAAGCAAGCTTATGCGAAAAAGTGCCTCAAATGAATGTCTTCTTTGGAAAAAAATCATTTGGCGGTTATGTTGCCCTACAAAAACGTGTGCTTTCCATGATGAAAAGTTCGCCTAACGAAAAGTATGAACTTTTATTAGAGCAATATCCTCAACTATTTCAACGAGTTTCCAAAACCATGATTGCACACTATTTAGGTGTATCCAGAGAAACGCTAAGCAGATTGCATAAGTAAAATGTCATTTCTTAATTGAGCGCCAGCTAAAAACAAAACAATGAATATTTTTGTACTAATTTAATACAGAAATAAACCAACAGTTTTAACTTAGCAATGGAAGCATTAAGCATAGCCAATAAAGACAGAATTATTGAAATGGCTTGGGAAGATAGAACCCCTTTTGAAGCGATCGAAGCACAATTTAACCTTAATGAAAGTGAGGTGATTAAATTAATGCGCTCAGAGCTTAAAAGAAGCAGCTTTAATTTGTGGCGAAAAAGAGTCCACAGCGGCGTGAGTCAAAAGCACCTTCACAAAAGAAATCCAGGAATTGACCGGTTCAAATGCAGCTTGCAAAGAAATATTTCGCTCAATAAAATCAGTAAAAGATAGCATGTTCAATACCAATTACAGCGAAATACTGCAATTAATCGACAAGATTGATCCCATCGCCTATGGCAAAACAAGAAATTATACTGATGGTGCAGTAACAAAGCTTTCGCCTTACATTTCAAGAGGAGTTATTTCTACAAAAATGGTTGCAAATGCTGTACTTCAAAAAGGTTATCATCCGCAACAAATTGAAAGTTTTTTGAAAGAATTGGCTTGGAGAGATTATTTCCAGCAAGTTTGGGTTGCCAAAGGAAACGAAATACACGAAGACTTGAAACAAAGCCAACCGAACGCGAACAACAACCAAATTTCGGAGGCAATTGTTACCCACACAACTGGAATTAACGCCATTGATGACGCCATTAAGCGACTTTATGAACATGGCTATATGCACAATCACGTAAGGATGTATACAGCAAGCGTTTGCTGCAACATCGCAAAAAGTCATTGGAAATTACCCGCAAAGTGGCTTTATTATCATTTATTGGATGCAGATTGGGCAAGCAATGCATTGAGCTGGCAATGGGTTGCTGGTAGCTTCAGCAGCAAGAAATATTTTGCCAACCAAGAAAACATTAACAGGTATTGCTACACGCAGCAAAAAAATACTTTTTTGGATGTGCCTTACGAGGCATTTGAGCATATTGATACTCCAACAGCGTTACTTCCATTAACGGAACTTGCGCTTTCCACCAATTTGCCTCAAGCAACAAGCATCCAAATCAACAATAACCTACCTACCTGCATTTACAACTTTTACAATTTGGATTGTACTTGGATGCAAGACACCCAAGCCAACCGTGTGTTATTGCTAGAACCTAGCTTTTTCGCTGAGTACCCAGTAAGCAACAAGACCATTGATTTCGTCTTGAAATTGGCTCAAAACATTCAGGGCATTCAAATTTTTGTAGGTGAATTTGCCGAAATAAGCAGTTTGATCAACAAGCAGCCCATTTATTTTAAAGAACATCCAACCTGCAAGCATTATCAAGGAATTGAACACCAGAGAGATTGGATGTTTGATGAAGTAAAAGGTTATTTCCCGTCGTTTTTCAGTTATTGGAAAAAATGCGTTAAATACTTGAAATAAGAAGATAAATCAACACTGAAAAGCCACTCTAAGTGAAAATTTCAACTTAAAGTATAAGCCGCGAGTCTGTCTTTGAGTTGTATCTTAATTCGCTCTTTGCGCAAATTTGGCGCACTTTGTGGCTTGGTGGTTTACAAAGATTTTATCGCAAAGATTTTAAGGTTTCGCAAAGAACGCAAAGTCTGCTTATCGTTTTTCGAAACCTTTATCTTTAATTGTTTCGTTGCAAATTGCTTGGCTTTAAGAAATGCTGTTAAAGTTTGTGTATAAAATTTTAACTTAGTGCATTCAACTAAGCAAAATATGAGACCGTTATTTCTACTCCTTTTTTTATTTTTCTCCATTACCGGACATGCCCAGTTAGAAAAAACTGAAGCAAAAATTATCGAGTCGATGCAAAAAAATGAGGTAGTTGGCCTATCAGTGGCAGTAATTAAAGGGAGCGATTTGGTTTATAACCATTCATTTGGAAAAAAAAGCATTGAAGAAAATACAGATTTAACAAACGAAGATATATTTAGAATTGCTTCCATCTCAAAATCATTTGCAGCAACCGCCATTATGCAGTTGGTTGAAGCAAAAAAACTATCCCTCGATGACGATTTTGGAAAGTTGGTAGGTTTCGAAATTAAAAACCCAAAGTATCCGGAAACCAAAATTACTTTGCGCATGGTGCTTTCTCACACCTCAAGCATCAACGATAGTCAAGGTTATTTTAATTTGGATGCGATTAATCCATCTAAAAATCCCAATTGGGAAAAATGCTACACCGATAAGCAACCCGGAACAGCTTTTTTATACTGCAACTTAAACTATAATATGGTTGGCGCTGTAATTGAACGCACTACTGGACAGCGGTTTGATAGTTACATCAAACAACATATTTTAAACCCCTTAAATTTGTACGGCGGACATTGTGTTGACTCGTTAGATGGCAAAAAATTTGCATCATTATACGAATATGAAAACAAAACATTCAAACTAGCCGCAGCTGCTTATGCACCACGCAGAGAAGAATTGGCCACTTACCAATTAGGTTATAGCACTCCCATTTTATCGCCTACAGGCGGCGTTAAGATTTCTGCAGCCGATTTAGCCAAATACATGGCTATGCACCTGCACTACGGCAAAGTTAACGGCGTAAAAATCATCTCTAAAAAAAGCTCCAAGTTGATGCAAACTCCAGTAAATCAAGAAGCAGCATATGGTTTGGCATTAAGCCTAAGCAACAAGCTCATTGATGGCAAGCAACTGGTAGGGCACACAGGTTCCGCCTATGGTTTGTTTAGTGCTATGTTTTTTGATCCAAAAGAGAAATTTGGCATTGTGATTATTACCAACGGCACGGGACCAAGCAGCAAAGACGGCTTCAAATCTATCATCAAAGAAACGTACAACATCCTTTATCAAGACGTAATCAAAAATTAGAGTAGATTAAACGCCTGCGCAAATTTTACCGCTTCGTAGTTGTTTTTAAGAAGTAGTTTTTTCCTGATGTTACGTCGGTGCGTATCTACAGTGGCCATGGCAATGAATAGTTGAGTGGCAATTTCTGTAGAACTTAAGCCCAAAGCCATCAGTTTTAACACCTCACGCTCCCTCGCTGAAAGCTTTGCGAAAACAGTAGCATTCTCACGTAAAAACCTAACATCATCCATCAATCTGTTAATTTTGATGGTGATATGATGTTCCGCCGCCAAAGGACTTGCAGTGGTAACCAAGTGGGTTGCTTCGCCTAGGTTATCCTTCGCAAATACCTTCGTGTTACTGGCGTAAACTTCCCAAACTCCATCTTTAGATTTAACCTGCTGAAAATAAGAAGTATGTTGATCCGAAAATTGGGCCAGCCTTTGTTTGATTTTCTCCGAGTATTCTTTGTCATCTTCCATATTGAAATACCTTGCTACATACGTACGCGGATCAATTGTTTGCAGCTCAGTCAAATCAACACCTAATATCTCTAGCCCTACTTTATTCATATACAATACTGCGTAGTTAGGCAACGACTGTACTATAATTGGAATTGGTAAATCATCAGCCACTAATTTCAATGAGGCTATCTTTTCTGCAATGTTCATCAAACAAAATTAAACAACTATAATTCAGCAATATACCGCAACACTTTTCTATTTACACCATCACAAATCAAGTTAAATTATGTCAAATTACAATCTGTTTTAGGATTATTTTATCAAAAATTTTACAAAGTGCAGTACTCTTATTATTTTTAGAGATTATAAGAATATAAACAACTGAATATTACTGCAATAAAACCAGTATTATGATGAACTTTTTGTACTGAAATACTATCTTAATTACATCAACCGAATGAAAAACAAGTTAATTAACACACTAGCATTTACTGTATTTCTACAGCTGTTATTTGCTTACAGCGTGTATTCGCAGCAAAGCAATTTAACTCCCGACGAGCTTTTTAATGCCGCTAGGAATATCCCAAAAGAGAAAGAAAACTATCCAAAAATTATCAGCACACTAAAGCTTGCCTTGCAAAAAAGCCCGGATTACGCAGATGTAAGGATTTTTTTGGGACGAGTTTACACCTGGAATAACAACTTGGATAGCGCCAGGTACGAGCTAAACCAAGTGCTGGCTAAAACGCCTAAAAATATTGAAGCACATGCCGCATTGGTTGATTTGGAATATTGGAACCAAAATTTCAGAAGAGCATTGGACCACGCCAATCAAGGACTTTTATACGACTCTAACTCTGCAGATTTAATTGTGAAAAAGGCAAAAGTACTAGCAGCAATGAAAGATGATAAAAAAGCAGCTAGCTTTTATAACAGCCACAAAGATTTAGACACGTTGCGAGGGTTTTTGGACTTACTTAAGAGGGATGACACCAAAAATATGGTTGGCCTAGGCTATGAGTATATTTATTTCGACAAGCGTTTTCCCGATCCTTGGCATTTTGCATATGCCGATTACAGTAGAAACACCACTCTCGGCTATGTATCGGGCAGGTTATGGTACAGCAACCGTTATGGCAAAAACGGCTTTCAGGGCGAAATAGATGCCTATCCAGTACTTTCCGATAAAGTTTACACCTATATTGGCGTTGGCGCATCACCGTCGAGCATATTCCCCAAATTTAGAGCTGGCGGTTCCATTTATTTTATGCTGCCTAAAAAATTTGATGGTGAAATGGGTTTCAGATATTTAAACTTCAATCCTATTGAATCATACATAGCTGTTGTTGGCTTGGGTAAATACATCAAAAACTGGTACATCAATGTACAATCGTATATTTCACTCGTTAGCCAGCAATCGTTCCAGTCACACACGTTAAATGTCAGGTATTATTTTTCCGACCGCTTCAATTTAGTTGGTATGCAAATTGGAACAGGGGTTTCGCCAGATGACAGAGTTCGAAATATCGACCAAACGGCAAACTTAAAATCATACAAGTTTGGCTTAAACTATTCCAGAGATGTTGTTAAGAATTTAGCCGTTGCAGCTTCTGGACTTTGGTATTATGAAGAGTATGCCACCAACACGTGGGGCAACCAAATTGGTTTAAGTGTAAGCATCAACAAACGTTTTTAGTTATGAGAAGAGCTCCCATTAACACGCTTCTCTTTTATTTTGTGATTGGCTTACCACTTTGGATGTTCCTAATTTGGTTGGTTTGGCCTAAAACTAAACTCACTATTGCCATTGTAGATAAGACGGTACTTTTTAAAACCGGGCAAGAACATGCTTCGCTTACTTGGGTATTAAGAAACAACAAATACAGTAAAACACGCAGCGACTTATATAAAGTTGGAAGAGATTATTTTGGCTTTTTCCCAAATAAGAATAAAAAATTTGACCTGAAAGGGCTGGAATATGTTACCAAGGAAAATTTAGAAAAGCTTAGCAATGATGCCGAAATGGCCTATTTTACGGATACTTACGGCATCTATTCAAAAGAATGGTACTTAGCTAAAAACATTACGGAAAGACAGCGATTACTTTATGGAGGCCTATCGAGCAACGATATGCTTTTCCTCAAAAGTATGAAAAGGAAGAAAAAGCTGATCATCACCGAGTTCAACACTTTTGCTACGCCAACTCCTGCCAATGTTGCACGAGATTTTGAGCAAACCTTTAAAATTAAATGGACAGGCTGGGTAGGAAAATACTTCGATTCGTTTGACACGCTACAAAATAAGGAGCTTCCCTACTGGCTGGTGAAAAATTACAAAGCTCAAAACAACAATCAATGGCCATTTAAAAAGTCGGGGATAGCATTCGTAAATAAGGACGATAAAATTGTGGTGCTGGAATACCTTACCGATTTAAATGCTGAAGTACCGTACATCTTAACTACCAAGAAAAATCGTGAAAAGTACAACATCCCTAAAAGTATGAAGTACCCCTTTTGGTTTGATGTGATCCGTACTTCTAGGTCGAATAAAATTATTTCGTTTTACGACTTACAACCCAATGAAAAAGGAGCTGAAATATTGGCAAAGAATAATATCCCGAGGCAGTTCCCAGCAATTATTGAGCATTACGAAGCTGATTATAAGTTTCTTTACTTCTGCGGCGACTATGCGGATAACCCCATCTCACAAGGTGGCTCGTACTTTAAAGGAATCAGTTACTTCCGTAAGCTATTTTACAATAATGATGTTGCAGCTGAAAGGGTGAGTTTCTTTTGGGAGTTCTATCGACCGATGATTGAAACTATTTTAAAAAGATACAGGGAAGATCTTAACGAAGAAAAGAAAAGCCAAAAATGAACTTCAACTCGCTTAAAAAGAATTTAAAGAAAGAATTTTCGCCTAAGCACCAACTAAAAATGGCCATCTTGGGCGATACTGCTACTCAATTTTTGAGTACCGCTATTGTTGGCTACGCTGTTGAAGAGGCTATTAAATTAGATGTTTACGAAGCGCCGTACAACCAAATTGCACTTCAGTTTAAAAATCCAATGTCGGATTTACATGGCTTTAAGCCAAATTACATCCTCATTTTTGAAGCTGAAACCAAATTAAAAGACGATTTTTATAAAACGCCTACCGAAGAGAAAAATAGCTTTGCCAAACAAAAAATTGAGACAGTTAAAGAATATAGTAGCATTGCAAAACAACTTGGAGCTACAATACTATATTTCAACTTTTGCGAAGTTAACGATGGCGTGTATGGTAATTACGCCGCACAATATCCCGAATCGTTTATTTACCAATGTAGGGAGTTAAATTTCGAACTTAGTAAGTTAGCATCAGAAACCACTGGGTTTTACTTGGTGGATTTACTTAGTCAGCAAAATAAATACGGCATCAATTTCATTAAAGATAACCAGCTGCTGATACAAGCCGACATGTACTTTACATTGGATTTTTTACCGCTGATTGCCAAAAATGTAATCGACATTATCAAAGTTAGGCTTGGCGACTTGAAGAAATGCCTCATCCTAGATTTAGACAACACCACATGGGGCGGCATTATTGGTGATGACGGTATCAATAACATACAAATTGGCGGACTCGGTATTGGAAAAGCCTTTACCAAGCTTCAGTATTGGGCAAAGGAACTCAAAAACAGGGGAATCATTTTATGTGTAGCTAGTAAAAATACCGAAAGCATTGCACTTGAACCTTTTCAGCAGCATCAGGAAATGGTTTTAAAAGAAGATGATATTTCTGTATTTATGGCCAACTGGGACAACAAGGTCACCAACATTCAAAAAATACAGGAAATTTTAAACATAGGATTTGATTCGATGGTATTTTTGGACGATAATCCCTTTGAACGGGAAATGGTAAAACAAAATTTGCCATTAGTTACCGTTCCAGATTTGCCAGAAAATCCCGCTGAGTATTTAGATTACGTTAACTCGCTGAATTTATTCGAGGCGGCCAATGTAACACAGTTAGATAATAAACGCACCGTACAATATAAGGAGGAAGCCAACCGAGTAAAGGCTAAAACTTACTTCGATAATGAAGACGCCTTTTTGCAAAGCCTAGCTATGACTTGTAAAGTTGAGGCAATTAGCCCTTTTAGTTTGCCAAGAATTGCGCAGCTTTCACTAAGATCAAACCAGTTTAACCTCAGAACCATTCGTTTTGATGAAGAGTCCTTATCCAACTATAGCAACAACCCAAATCACAAGGTAATTTCATTCTCATTGAAGGATAAATACGGCGATTATGGACTAATAGCTGCATTATTTTTAGAAAAACGAGCGGAAGAACTTTTCATAGAAAACTGGATCATGAGCTGCCGTGTGTTAAAACGAGGAATGGAAAAATTTACGCTCAACTATTTGGTTGAATTTGCAAAATCACTGGGCTGCAGTAAAATTGGAGGACAGTACTTAGCAACTCCAAAAAATGCGCTAGTGAAGGAGCATTATAAAGATTTAGGCTTTTTGGCCAACCAAGCAGATGATTCCTATTGGTCTCTTGATATAGCAAACTATCAACCTTTTGAAGTACAAATACAAACTACAATATAACATGAAAACACAACTACAAATTATTGAAGAATTAAACGAAATTTTTACCGAGGTAATTGATGAAGGCGAAGTATCGTTAACGCCAGAAACTACTGCTAATGATGTAGACGGTTGGGACTCCCTTAACCACATCCAAATTATTTATGCAGTAGAGAAAAAGTATGGGTTCAAGTTCACCTTGCCCGAAATTCAAAACCTAAAAAATATTGGTGATTTGGTTAATCTAATTATCGAAAAATCTAGGTAATGCTTTTTTCTTCATTTTCCTTTTTCATTTTCTTCCCGATAGTTTTTATACTGTATTGGGCGCTAAAAGCGAATAGAAAATGGCAAAACATGCTGTTATTAGTTTCCAGCTATGTTTTTTATGGTTGGTGGGATTGGCGTTTTTGTTTTTTACTGCTTTTCAGTTCAACGTTTGGGTTTTTTGTAACCAAATTACTTAGCGAAACTGATAGTGATAAAAAGCGACGCCTTTATATGAACTTAAGTATTGTGGTTCATATTGGAATTTTGTGCTATTACAAGTACTTTAATTTTTTCATCTCTTCATTTACTGATTTCGCTAAAAACTTAGGCTTTAACGTGGATTATACGCCATTGCAAATTGCCCTTCCACTGGCCATCAGCTTCTTCACATTCCACATTTTGGGCTACACCTATGATGTATACCAACGTAAATACCCAGCATCCAATAATTATTTTGAGTTTATTGCGCACATTGCCTTTTTCCCGCAGCTGGTAGCTGGACCTATTGAAAGAGCCAATCACTTACTACCTCAATTTGCCAACAAGCGCCAGTTCAGTTGGATTAAAATGGAAGATGGTTTAATGCAAATGCTTTGGGGATTCTTCAAAAAAATTGTGATTGCTGATACCCTTGCAACTCAGGTGAACTACGCTTTTGCCCACTATCAAGATTTACATCCTATTACGCTCATTATTGCGGTAATCATGTTTACGTTTCAAATGTATTGTGATTTTTCAGGCTACTCTGATATCGCTTTAGGATGCGCCCGTTTGCTAGGCTTTGAGCTGTTACAAAACTTCAATTATCCATTTTTTTCTACTAGTGTTTCGGAGTTTTGGCGTAAATGGCACATGTCTTTATCCAATTGGATACAAGATTACCTCTTCACTCCTATCTCGTTCAACAAAAGGGCCTGGGGTAAATTTGGCATATTTTACGCCGCTTTGGTAAGTTTTACCATTAGTGGTTTGTGGCATGGTGCTAACTGGACATTCATTATTTGGGGTGCCGTACATGGCATAGCCATAGGTTACGAGTTGCTCACCAAAAAGAAAAGAAAAGGCTGGGCCAAAAAATACAACCCAATTGCATATTCCATAGGGAGCGGCATTTTAGTTTTTATCTTTTGGAGCTTCACACAGTTGATATTTAGGGCTACCAGTGTTGATCACTTTTATGGCATTTTAAAGCAAATTGTAACTGCCAAATGGGTGTTTCAACCTGAGGTAAATTCCGTTTACCTCCTCTACATTGTGGGCTTGCTCCTATTTGAATGGTTTCAACGAAGCAAACCTTACGCATTGCAAATCATCAACTGGCCATATTACATTAAGTGGGCTATTTGTGCATTAATCATCATTACGATATTCTCTTCAAAGAATTTAAACAACCAAACAGAATTTCTATATTTTCAATTTTAAATCATGAATAAAAACGCAGTAAAAATTTTAACAGCAGTCTTGATACTTGGAGTATTAGGATATTTCTTTTATGAAAAAAGCAAGGACAAAGACAGCGTAGTTAGCTCGGCAGTTAGTTCAGGCGAAAAAGCTGGCGATTCTACTTCTAGCGGCATCAATCTAAGCGATTATGATAAAATCCCGAGAGAAGAACTTTACGCAGATAACGACCTTGCCAAAAAAACTTTAGATGAATTAAAGCAACGTTACAAAACTGACTTTGAGCAGCTGGTAAAAGAAATGAAAGCCACAGGAGCTAAACTAGTTTTCTGCTGGATTACTACCGAACCTACCATCCCTATGCAAAGAGTTGGAAAAGAGTTCATCAGCAATTTATGCAAAACAAACGGAGTTGATTTTATTGATTTTGTACCGTTGATTAGCAACAAAAAACCTGAGGAAATTACGTTTATGCCAGTTGATGGCCACTTTAACGAAAATGGCGCACGTATTTTAACCAATGAAATGGCTAAATATGTTAAAAAGTACGATAACGTTAAAACTACTGCTACTTACACAGAGCGTCCTAAAGTTTTCGGCGACCAAGATCCTAACCAAAATACCATCACCGATGGTGGCAAAAACTTACCTTACAAACTGGTAACTAACAGCCAAGGTTTAAGAATGGATTATGATTTAACTTTCCCTAAAACTAAACAGCGCATTCTTTACATTGGTGACTCAGCTTTGTTTTTCCCATTTTTGGATAATAACAAAACCGGCTCTGGGCAATTGCAAGCTATGTTCCCTAACAAAGAAGTGATAAATGCCGCAAAAATCGGTTATTCAGTAGATGATTATTTATCGTTATGGAATGATAAATTGAAGTATACTGAACCGGATATCATCTTCTTGCAATCAAGTGGTGATGATATTGCCGACTTATATTTCACTCATCGTATCAAATACAGCAGAAAAGCTGACGAAATTAAGCCTACAGAAACAGAGTTAAGTTTGTATAAAACACTCAAATAAGCTAAAAGCTGTCTTAAATTGGTCTTCGCTAATCCCAAATTATTGAAGGATTATTTTTAAACTTTTTAAGACAGCTTTTTTATTAACCGCTAATTTTAATTGATTAGTATGGATAAAAAGTAAGTGTTACATTTCCCTGCAAACTGTGTAAGCCCGAAGGAAATGGCACTTTCATTAATGTTCTTGTGGTGTTACCAGCTATTGTAAACGACTCCACGAAATTCCCTTAATATAAACTTCCATCACGTATCTTACTGTCGCCGCGTTAGTAACATCAACTTCCATACGCCAACTATTTGGTTGTTTCATAGGCTCCAATACATTGGTATTAGCATAAAAATTTTTCGTATCTATTAGTTTATTGATATTATCATAGATTCTAATTACACCACTTATAGGTTTGGAAGGTGCGTTATTTACCTTAAAAGTAATCACTTTTGGTAAGGGCCTAGCATCTCTAGCTTCGCTATAAGAAAATAACTGATAACCAATAATATCCACATTGCTCTTTTTAGGAATGGATGATGCAGCATAACCATTAATCACCGTTTCGTAGGCACTATCAAAAGAATTGCTTTGAAAATAAGTTCCAGTCACCGCAGCATCAGCATTAAATATTGGAATGATAGGCACTTGTTTACCTAAAGCGTGAGCTGCCCGTCCTAAATAATCTACCCTGTTTTGAATATAGTTCCATGATGGAGATGGGTAATAGTCATGTACATGGATACGATGGCTATTTTGTATCAAACTACTTGCCATCAGCGAATCTTGGCCTGATGGATCCGTAAACCAGCCAATATAGTTTTCGGTACGTATTTTGGGACTTTGCGCTAATCCCCAAGCTTTAATGGTTGACAGCTCGCTAATGTAGTTGCTAAAGGTCGATTCGCCATTCCACCACTCCAACTCAAAGTGTACCCAGTTAAAGCGTTTCAGCGTATCTACTTTGTTATTGTTAAAAGTATCTACCATGTTTTGGATACGGTAATAGCTAGCCACTACCACTGCATTTTCTTTAATGCCGTAGTTGGTTCGGGCACGTTTTAAAAAATTAGCTAATTGCGCTGATTTTCCTAGTTCTAAGGACCTCTTGATATCGTAATAAGTAATAGTTTTGATTTGATTAGCAGCACACCAGTTTAAAACTTTGTTTTCTTTAACCGTATCACCTAAAATATAAGAAGTGGAATCAAGATATAAACCTCTATATAATGATGATGAACTGGTAGGTACTGCTGCGGAAATTTTAGCGAGCTTGAGTTGATGATCATCGTTTCCAAGCGGCGCTAATTCAAGTCGCTTGCATGCGAAAAAAGCCATTATTAGCAATAATGGCAGTAACATTTTAGTTTTCATGTTTGATTATTTTGAGTAACGGTTAATCGAAATAATTTTGATCGTAGATATCTACAACCGGCTCTTTATCAAACAAATCCGAATAAACTTTATCTACAACGTACGCTGATTTAGAAACCTTTATTTTAAAATTTTCAGTTCCATCATCATTTGGCAACGCCGATATTCCAAAAAAGAGCAGTATAATTCCAACACCAATGATAGAAAGTGCATAAACGCTATCCACAAACTCTATCGATTTAGCAAAATGCATGGCAAACCAAAGTAACACTAAAGCCGCAACATTGGCAGCCAACCAATACACATCAACAGAAAACAACTTGGCAATTAAACTCGGGGCATTTGTTAAAACCTCGGCTCCCAACAATGTTTTGGTACTAAAAAAGTACTTAGCCAACACGATTTCAAAACTTAAAAAAATCGAAAAAACGACGAAATTGCATATTTTGAGCGTGGTTTCACCAAAGTTCGAAAAGAAAAAAACCAACGATATCAAAAACAAAAAAGGTAATGCTTTTAAGAAATAAATAGACGTGTAGATGAGTCCCTCTATAATCAACACAATTAGGCTCTCTTTTGGCTTTAACGCATAACTTTCAAAACCAATTTCAGCTATTCTCACTAATAATAAAACTACAAGCAAACCAATGGCTTGTTTGACAAATATTACTGCACATTTTTTAAACCTATCAAGCACTGGATATTCTGGTGCTTCAAAAAAAGTATGTTCCATGCTTATGTAGTGGTTTGATCAGTTAATTCAGAAGTTTTGGTGTTGCTAAAGCCCTTACGGGTCATTACGCCCCAAGTATTTTTTCCAGTAAACTTATGGATATTCCCTTTAATGGCCCAATAAACGGTTAATGGGTGATATAATAAGGGCTCCAAAAAAGCCGCAATTAATAGCTTAACCAAATCCTTACCTTTGGTGTATTGTTGGTACGACATTTCCTCAAATAAAACAGCTACCGTGGATAGTGCAACGGAGAAAAAATAGACCATGCAAATCAAAATAGAAGAAAACTCCCAGTTAATATGCCCTGTAACTGCTAAAATGATAAATATCGAAAGTCCTAAAAACTCAATAATTGGTGCCAGCCATTCAAAAAATAGCCAATAAGGGTAGCTTAACATACCCAATATCCCATATCTCGGATTAAAAAATAAGTCCTTATGCTTCAACAATGTTTCAATGGTTCCTCTGGTCCATCTGTTACGTTGTCTGCCTAAAATTTGTAAATCGGCGGGCGCTTCAGTCCAACACAAAGGATCCGGAATGTAAACTACGGCATATCGCCTATCTTGCTCATGCATGTACCTACGCATGCGTACCACTAACTCCATATCCTCTCCCACCGTACTGTGATCGTATCCGCCAACTTCAATCACTGTGCGTTTATCAAACAAGCCCATAGCACCCGAAATGATAAGCAAGCCATTTAAGCGGCTCCAAGCCATACGGCCCATTAAAAAAGCACGGATGTACTCCAATACTTGAAAACGTGGCCAAATATTGCGAGGCATGTTTACTTCCACCAACTTACCATCCTCCACTTTGCAAGAGTTAGCAATACGCACTACACCACCGGTGGCAATCACCATGTGTTTTTCTTCTAAATAAGGCTTTGCAAGCTTCAAAATGGCATCCTCCTGCACAATACAATCTACATCAATACATAAAATCAAACCTTTTGACGACACATTGATTCCTGCATTCAAAGCATCTGATTTGCCACCGTTCACTTTATCAACCACGGTTAATTTTGCAAAGGATGGTAACTTGGATTTGTAAACGCCCCTAATTTCGTTACATGGTATTTGGTAATCTACAGCAAAATCAACCCGTTCCAAATGGTAAAAGTCAAACATTTTCTGGAAAGTGTTGTCTTTACTGCCATCGTTAATAATCACCACTTCATAATTGCCATAATGTAATGAAAGCAATGACCTGATGTTTTCTACAATAGTTGCTTCCTCATTGTAGGCCGGAGCCAAAATAGATACTGGAGGTGCCAGCGGCGAAACTAAAATTTCACGGTAGCTTACATAGCTATTCTTTTTCATATAGCCATTCATCTCCACTGCCGACAATAATGCCAGCGCTACGTATGAGCCCATAACAAACAGCGCATAATAAAAAACAGCGTTGTTAAAAAAGGTTTCAAATGTGGCTAAAAACTCATCCATTATGGCTTAATACGGCTATCTAGTACGTGATTAATTAGTGCTTGGTTTTCTACGGTAGTTTGTTGGTACAACTCCCTTAATTTTTCTTCACCTTGGTGCTGATCTCTTTTGATAGCGTAAAGTGCCTCTTTTTTTATTTTTACGTTTCCAGAATAAATCCTCGACATGAGGAAATTTTCGTAACTGCCAGAAGAAATTTTGCCAAGCGAATTCAATATCTCTAGTTTAACATCTTCAGGTTGATCAAAATAGATCTCGAACATACTGGTTTCGGCACTTGCTAATTCCAATTTACCGATAATTTCAACCGATTTTTTAACAATTCGAGGGTTATGATGCTTCAATAAACGTTCTACTTCTTCTGCGGCTTCAAACTGCATAAAATGTTCCACTAACTTTAAACAAAGCATTACTACGGTATCATTTGGTGATCGTAACCATTGAGAGAATGAAGGTATTTTAAGTGCTTTGTTTTTGGTAATGATTTCGAACAGTACCACTTGGTGCCAATCCAAAATTCGCTCTTGTGCCCGATCCAAAAAGTGGAAAGGATTATTTTCAGATAAATTGATGTAGGCCGCCTGAGATTCCATACGTAACAATGCATTTTCGTCGTCAGTATATTTGATGATTTCTGCAGCCATCTCAGAAATACGCATTTCATTAGCCTCTCTAATGCCTTCAATTTTAACTTCCCAATTGCGACTGTTGATTTTCTTCTTCGATTTTTTATCGAGCCCTAACTTGCGATATAAAATAGACAATACCTCACCAATTTGACCAGTAAAGCTTTTGTGATAAGTTAATATTTCCGAAATCAAAACCTTATTGAGCACCTTGTTTCTCAAAGGCCATTTCTTCATTTT
This sequence comes from Pedobacter zeaxanthinifaciens, assembly GCF_003313335.1. Classification (GTDB taxonomy): domain Bacteria; phylum Bacteroidota; class Bacteroidia; order Sphingobacteriales; family Sphingobacteriaceae; genus Pedobacter; species Pedobacter zeaxanthinifaciens. The sequence goes on along the minus strand of NZ_QMHP01000002.1, from coordinate 214,150 downwards.
CGGATAAAAATGGGCAACAATATCCTCTGTTTTGTCTGCCTCATCAAAGATGATCAAATTGGCCAGCATATTAGAAACATGCTCATTCCACTTATCTAACTGGCGTTTTTCATTAGCTTGCGACAACCTGCGGAAGGTGATGTAAATGTACATTTCAAGTGTAGCGATTACACAAAAAAGTATAATCAGCAACGATGTTTTTACGTTAGACGGAAAGTAATTTAGCCGATCTGTGTAAGTTTCAGCAATGTAATTTATTAAACCTTCTAAGAAATTCATAGGCGTGAAATTCGGTTAAGCGAAGTTGTTTTGCTTCACGTGTCGTCGTATCCTCACCGACAACTCGTTTAGGTTGAAAGGTTTGTAAATAAAATCTTCGGCGCCTAAACGAAATCCTTCCAAAACCACATCTTCTAAACCCACTGCCGAGATGAGCAGCACAGGCGTAATTTTTTTTACAGGATCGTTTTTAACGTAACTCAATATTTCCATTCCTCCAACAAAAGGCATCATGATGTCAGTCAAAATCAGGTCGTAGGTGTTTTGCTTGATTTTTTCCATGGCTTGTTTGCCATCCGAAGCCACGTCAACTTGATAGCCGTCTTTCTTCAGCTTAAATTCTAATGCCTTCAGCATTAACACCTCATCTTCTGCAATCAATATCCTAGACATAATTTTTACCTTTAATTTTAGAAATACAAATATCTTACCACTTTAAGGAATACTTAAAACTATTATGTTTAAGCGTTGTGTAACACTTTCCGTTACACAAATATAATTTAACTATTCCCTATAAGTGTATTTATTTCTACATTTTGTAGAATATCGAGATTACGGAATGATTTGCAGCTGATAGATTTGCCCTCTTCCACCAGCCAATACAATTAGTTGATCTGCCGTTTTAACTGCATTGAAGCTTAAAGATGAGATATTTTTCCACGTACGACCGCCGTTTACGGAGATATCAGTACCCGATGTACCTGTTGCGACACAAAAATATTCGGTGACATAAACTACCCCCGAGCGATAGCCAGCAACGCCTTTGCGAGGTTTCTTCCATTTTTTACCGCCGTTTTTTGTATACAGTACGTTGTTAAGCGCTTCTTTATCTTTCAGGTAATTGCCGCCAACTGCTAAGCCGTTTTTAGCATCAAAAAAATCTATTGAAAACACGCCGGTGCTACTTTCTCCCTGCTGGATTGGGCATTTGTACTTTTGCCAAGTATTCCCGTAGTTAGCTGAATAATAAATATTTGATTCGGCACCTCCCGTAGCAATCCACACCTTACCATCGCCCATGGTTTTAATAGTTGTACCACTTGCCGCAAAGCCAGCCTCGCCCATGTGCATTGGGAACGCTAAGTTTTGGCTAACATTTTGCCAACTTGTTCCCCCGTCGGTGGTTTTAAGCAGTTGTAACTGTTTATTGATTGGGTCGCCAAATATCATCCCATTTTGCCCATCCCAAAAGTCCATCCCATCTAGAAATATGGCGCTATCGGTATTTTTATAATTTTCCGTCCAGGTTTTGCCGCCATCTTTAGTAGATAAAATGTAGGCTGGCGAACCAGCGTTTACGATAATTGCTTTATTGGCATCAAAAGCCTGAATATCCCTAAAATCTAACTTTTCGTAACCTTTAGGCTGTATCCACTCCCAAGTTTTACCGCCATTTAGTGATTTGCCAACGTGGCCATTGCTGCCACTTACCCAAATAATTTTATTGTTGACTACAGATAAACCCCGGAAGCTAGACTTTACGCCTTCTGCCAATGGCTTGAAAGTGTATTGTTGGGCTGCAGCAAGTAAGGGTGCTAAAAATAAAACTAGCGTTAGTTTGATGAATTGGGACATAGCGGTTTATTTAACTCGTTTCCAAACTTCTGTTCTTCCAATTAACGATACGCCAATATAACCTCTGATATTCAAGAGATTTTGATCTTTAAGCGTCAACTTACAACTATAGGTTTTGCCTGATTTTGGATCATAAATAGTTCCATCGTCCCATTTACCATCGTTAAATTCGAAGTTCTTTAAAATTTCCAATCCTAAAACTGGCTTATTTCGAAGGCCTTCATTTGGATTTTTCTCATCAGTTTTAGGCTTACCATTTGGGTTATTTGGCTCTTTTATCCAAACCAATTTACCAAAATATTTGTCGCCTTTTTTATAAATTTCTATCTGACCTTCACCTGACGGGTTAACCCATTTGCCCAAAATATCATCTTTTTTTTGTGCAAAAATTTGGATTGAACCCAATAAAAGAAGTACTAAAAATGTGGATTTCCTTAACATAACTTACAATTCTTTGTTTTAAAGTTAAGGATTTAACGGCAAAAAGGTTTGATAAATTATGATAATCCTCAAATGATAGAGCAAAGCAACTGCAAACTGAGCGGCTGTTGCTGCTTTGGAGTGGCATCGGTGAGGACATCATCATGCAATATTTCGGCATTGAAACCAACTAAGTTAACCAGCTCCTGCACTTTACCTACCAATGGCTCTAAAGGTGAAGTGGAATACAAACGTAGGATACGGTCGCAATCGTCCAAATCAAAATTAGCATTTATAGGAATAGGCAAAGATTGTTCTAAGTGCCTAATAATTTTGGCAGCTTCGAGTGTTGAATCAACATTGGTTTTAAATATGAGCATGAATGTATCGGCTAATTAATCATATACGTTTAAAACCAGCAATTCGCTACACGAACAAATTGCGGTTGTATTATTGCGGCACGGCCGACATATCCATGTAGCTGAGTTCCCACATGTGGCCATCTAAATCTTCGAAACCATGCCCGTACATCCAACCCAAATCTTGTTTTGGAACATCAGCTTTACCGCCCGCCTCAATTGCGAGCTTTACATAGCGGTCCACTTCTTCTCTGCTCTCGGCAGAAATACAAATGATTACCGATGTGCTTGTTTTGGCATCAGCTATGGGCTTTGGTGTAAAGGTTTGGAAAAATTCGTTGCTTAGCAGCATGACCATGATATGCTCCGAAATAACCATGCAAGTTGCTTTCTCATTGGTAAATTGTTGGTTAAACGAAAATCCCAAATGCTTATAAAAAGCAATAGATTTATCTAAATTGGTTACGGGAATATTTACAAATATCTGCTTTGCCATTTTTTATTTTTTTTATGGTGGAGGTGATGTTAAGCATTAAAAAAGATCTACTTAAACACTTTCAATTGTGGAAGCTTTAAGTAGATCGAAAGTATTTGGCTATTTACCGTTTTTACCGTCTTGTGCTGCGTTGAAACTAATCATCCACTGAATTTGATATTTGTCTACCAACATTCCGTAATAATCGCCCCAAAATTGGTCGGCCATAGGCATCACCACAGTTCCCCCGTCGCTTAAAGCATTAAAAACGCTGTCGGCTTCAGCCCGGCTATCCATACTTATGCAAAGCGATATATTAGATCCTGAGGTTGCTGGCGGCATATTGGAAGGCACATCGCTAGCCATTAACATGGTAGTTCCCACAGGCAGCGATATATGCATAATTCCATTTTGATCTCCTTCAGGAATTCCGTCGCCAGCACAACCTTCACCATCGGCGGCATCAGTAGGCATCTCGTTGAAACGCATTACGAAAGGAAAATCGCCACCAAAAATACCTTTGTAGAAATTGAAAACTTCTTCGGCATTGCCATTAAAGTTTAAATAAGGATTAATTACCATAGTTTATTGTTTTGATTTGATACATGTTAGTACAAATTTAAAGCTGGACGCCGCTGTGGTTCGTTGCCGAACACGTCAATTTTAGGGGTGTTTTGGGACACAAGCGATTTTAATGGTTAATTGTTAATGATTAATGGTTAACGAGCAAATTCCAATAATCAAATCTCAATGAACAAGTCAACCAATGAACAAGTGAACCAATGAACCAATGAACAACTGAACCAATGAACAAGTGAACAAGTGAACCAATGAACAAGTGAACCAATAAACCAATAAACTAATAAGGATTTCCTTGACCAGTTTCGATGAATTTTTTGAGGCTTTCTGTAAACTGCAACCAACCTGCGGTGCAGATATCAAAACATTCGAAAGCTTGGGTTAGCCCTATATGCTCTAAATTCAGCCAGGTTCTGTCTCCATCATCCTCTATCAGCCAACTGATTGTAGTACCCGCCCACTCTGCCTTATTTTGAAGTTGCGGAATATCAATAAGTGCTTCTTTCACCAGCCAAACCACTTTTGTTGGTTCTACGAGGCTCACCACTTCCATGGTTTTCACAACGTTGTCGCCAAATTTTATTGTAAACTGATCTCCCACGTTGGCAGCAGAACCTTGGTAAGCGCTTGTCCACCAAAGCGGGATGTGCTGCGTTAAAGCGCTAAATACTTGCGCCGCTGTTGATTTTACTGATAGCGTGATGCTATAATTTTCCATAAGATTTAATTCAATTAGTGCACCAAACAAACAGGATGGTGATTTACGGGGAAGTTGACAGAATTAGCAATGAAACAAAGTTCACTAGCTTTACGATGCAAATGATTGGCTTTGCTTACCATGGCAGCTTCAGTTACCGTTACCTTTGGATTTAAAATCACCTCTTCAAATTTACCACCACCATTTGTCGTTTCTACCATCTTTCCTGTAGCTTCGTCCGTATAGTTTACCACTACAACTCCAGCTTCGGCACATAAATGCAGATACCAAAGCATGTGACAGGAAGATAGCGCACCGAGCAGCATTTCTTCGGGGTTATGTTTGCTGGGATCTCCCCTAAATGCTGGATCAGATGAACCTTCAATAGTTTGTTTGCCGTTGATGACAATGTGGTAACTTCTATCGTACGCTTTATAATTACTTGTACCCGAACCTTTATTTCCAGTCCAGCTGGTGGTTAATTTGTAATGATGATATTTATCCATAGCCGTTTTTAAACTTAGACTACTTTTCGCCAACTAAATTACACCGCTGTTGCCAATACCTTAAACATATTATTAAGCTGATGTGTGTGACGCTGTGTATGATAAATTAAAAAGCTGATAAGTTCCAATCGAGTAACTTGACCTAGTCCTGGAAATTCAAAATCAAGACAGGTTGCGCTCAAATCCAAATTGGGCAAAATTGGCAATATCGTATCAACAATTTGCTGTAGTTGCTGTAATTGTTCTTCCTGTTCGTAATGCTGATCTTTGGGCTCGATAAATGGTGGTGAATTGTATTTAGCGTTAAAATCCAGCAGGATATTTCTAATTGTTTCCACCTTTTGATCGGCTGCGCCGGATGTTGGTTTGGTGTTGCCTAACAACACTTGGTCAATTCCTTTGCCAGCTAAAATTAAGTGTTGTACTACCATAGCTGCCGACCAACTTTGATCCGCCGGTTTAGTGTTAAACTGTGTACGATTAAACCGTAGTACTGATTTTTCCAAGTCAGTAAATGCTGTTGCTAGCTCTGCAGCAATTGTGTGATTATTTTCCATAATTTACATGTATTTCATTCCCTCATAACCAAGCAATCGGCGCCAAAGCGCAATTTGCCCAATGCAGTTTGCTTCCCTATACGTATTGAAACTTAACATTTCAAACAAGGGAAAACTCATCTGTTCCACTTCAAAATGAATCACTTTATCCAATTCTTCATCGGTAACTGTCATCAACTTTTCCCTTAGCAGCGGCGAAATTTGGTCCCATTCCCGTTGATAAACCGGCAATTTTGGATATTCCAAGCCATCTTTAATTCCTTGATGATGTTTAAAAAGCTCGTTGCTGCTAGCATTCATCGGAATTCCTAACAGATTGGCTAACTCAAACCTTTCCTGTAGTAAACTTCCGGCCAACCAGGCTACGTGATTTGCCTTGGTATCCAATCGTTTTAAAGCATCAGCATCATTAATGCCATCCAATGCCTTGTGATAAAAAGAGGTGTGCATATCATACAGCACCAAAAAACCGTACATGCGGTTGCTTATTGGTTTAATTTCCATATCTACCCATTTAATATCCACTAAGTTAGTTTCAATTTTGGGCGATGTTGATAGGTATTAAAGGCAAAGTTAGGGGGCATTTGAGACAATTTTGTATTTTAGGCTAACCAATACATGAACGATGAAAAAAATAGGGCTTCTTTTAAGTAAAGATTATAAGTTATTGAGCGTTGCTGCCATACTTGAGGTTTTTGAAACCGTCAACAAATTTTACATTGCAGCACAAAAATCACCTCTGTTTGAATTGATTTTGCTAGATGGCGATACAAATACTTCAAACCATCAGGCATTAGGGTATCCATTAACGAAATTCAAAGATGCACCTTTAATGGACATGGTTTTTATCCCGGCTTTTACCTCAGATGATATGCGGGCCACCTTAACTGCCAACTACGAGAACATCCCACATTTAGTGAAACAATATCAAAATGGTGCCTGCTTAGGAAGCTTTTGTACCGGAGCATTTTTACTTGGCGCTACCGGATTGCTCAACGGCAAAATAGCTACCACACACGTGGATGCCAGCAACGGATTTGCAAATGCCTTCCCTTTGGTAAAGCTAAAATCTGATAAAACTGTAACTCAGGATGACCGGTTGTACACCAGCGGCGGCGCTACTTCTTCATTTCATTTATTGTTGCATTTGGTACACGAATACTGTGGTAAAGAAATGGCCATTAGAATTGCCAAGATTTTTGCGATAGATATGGATAGGGACAATCAATCCTATTTCAGTACCTTTCAACCCTCTAAAGATCATGCAGACGAACTAGTAGCCATTGCCCAGCAAAAAATTGAGCAAAACTATCAAGATGCGGCAACTATTGAGGAGCTCATTAAGGATATTCCGTCGAGCAGAAGGAACATTGTGCGTCGTTTTAAGCAAATAACGGGCATCACTCCTATTGAATATTTACAGCAAACACGCATTGAAGCAGCGAAAAAATTGCTGGAAAAAACCAATCAGCAAATGAATGAAATAATTTACAGCTCCGGCTATAATGACCCTAAAGCTTTCCGAAAGCTGTTTAAAAAAAGTGTGGGCATGACCCCTACGCAGTATAGGGAGAAGTTTCAAGTGAGGTAAATGACCGTTTGGTTAATCTAAATTTGTAGCGTTTTATTTTGATCTTACGTATAGTGTATAAAAGAACAAATATGAAAAGACGACTTACTTCGCTAGTGCTGGTTTTGACCTTATTACTGAGCCTATCTTGCAAAAAAGAAAGCACACAAAATGGCATTGTGGGCACTTGGCAGCATGTTACTACTATTGGAGGTTTTCAGCCTACCGTTACAAATTTGAACTTAACCCTAAGATTTACCAAAGACAAATTTGAAAGTGAATTAGATGGAAAAATTGTTGACAATGGCACCTACGAAATCACGACCGAAAAATCATGGGATGGTGATCCAAGAATTGTTTTTAATGGCAAAGGCGATGCTTTTAAGCAATACGTTAAGGTAAGCGGAAATAAGCTGATCATTTTCAACAATGCGCCGGTAGCTGTAGACGGTACAGAAATTCATTACATCAAAATAAAATGATTGATTTAACTTTGAAGCAGCAAATAACGCTATTGCATTGCTACTTTAAAGTTTCCTTTACTTCGCCACAGTCCAACATGCTTTCGCCGTAGTAAGGATTTTTAATTTGCTTTTGATTGCTCAACCAAAACGCACCTTTATCGTTCAAAGCCATAGGGCAAAACTCCACATAAACCTCACCCGATTTTAGCCCCGTTTGCCTCACTTTAGCAATCATTTCATCACTTAATTGAGCGAATAAGCTTCGCTGAACCTCTAAATTGGCACTGGCGGTAATTTTAGCAGCTAAGTTAGCTATCAAACTTCCTCCGTTTATCGCTTTTGCTCCAAGTTCCAAAGCCATGCTAGCCTCTTTGGCTGTAGCCATGTCCGAATTCACCAAAGCATCGCTCAGTAAAAGGTATTGTTGGTATGCGGCGTTTAATTGATCATTTTTAACCAACACTGCATCGGTATTAATGACTACTTGCTTTTTAACTGGAACCTCTTTTTTATCTTCAACTTTTTGATTGGTACATGCCGCAAATACGAGTAGCAACAAACCTAAAACCTGATATCTTTTCATCTGATTTGATATTAATTTTTGATTTTAAAACACTGAAAGAGAATTAATTTATTACTTGAGATTAACCGAGTGGATGCTTCCCTCGTTTCAAAACATACTCGCTGTAAAGTAGGTAAGCACCTGTAACTACAACTTCATCGCCTGTGGCGATACCCGATGTGATATTGATATTATTAGCATTGGCTTTACCAGTAACCACAGGCACAGGTTCAAAGCTATCTTTCCCGGTTTTTAGCCAAACATGTTTGCCTTTGCCATCTTGTATTACTGCATCAAGAGGTAAATTGATTCCCGCTTGCTTGGCGTTACCAGTTAACAACATCACTTTAACCTGTAAACCAGGCTGCCACTTAGCATTTGGGTTTGCAATGCTACCACGAATTTGGGTAAGCTGAGTTCCAGTTTGTAAGGAAGGATTAATGAACTCCACCTTCATCAACTGCGGTTCATTTTCCCAACCGCTAACTACTACCTTCAGCTGCTGGTTTGGTTTGATATTTTCTAACTCTTTAGGATAGGCATCCGCCTCCACCCACAAACGCTGGTACCCCTCTAACCTCATGATGGGGCTACCTTCGGCAACGTACTGCCCTTGCGTAACGCTCAACTCTGCTACAGTGCCGCTCTGGTTTGCAAACACGGTAACTAAGGGATTTTTTTGTTGTGTTTTGCTCAATTGCTTTAGCTGACTTTCGGTTTGACCGTACAGCAGCAATTTTTGTTTAGCAGAAGCTACCAACTGTTGTTCCAGCTTATCTCCAGCAAATTGTTTTTGTTGCGCCAAGGCCATTAAATACTCTTGCTGCAGCGTAGCTAATTGCTCTGAATATAAACGGTACAAAGGCTGTCCTTTGGATATGATCACTCCTGTTTCCCTTACAAACAACTCCTCAATTCTACCTGCTACTTTCGCAGAAATGTAGTTGCTCTGTTGCGGATCAAGCACTAAACGACCATTCAGCACACTTTCATTCGCAATATCCGCCAAACTTCCGCCTTCGCCAATTTTCGCAGTGCTAATGTTTGCAAGTAATTGGCGTTGAGCATCAAGCTTGATGCTTTTATTGTCACTATTTTTCTCAAACGGCACTAAATCCATCGCACAAATTGGACAGGTGCCCATTTCATGTTTGATTACCTGCGGATGCATTGGACAAGTGTAGGTTTGTTGCTGTTGTTCCGCTGCTTTCTGGCTACTTTTTTGATCTGTAGTACAACCCATTATTAGGGCAAAAAAGCCAAAAATTAAACCAATGTATTTTATTTTTATCATTTGCATTGATGATGATCTCGCTATCTTTTCCATTTTAGCTTGCTGAGTTTAACCAATGTTATTGTTTAGTTTTAGTGCTGATGAAGCTTTCGCTATCCACCAAGTAAGCTGCTTCTTTGGCAACCTGCCAGCCATCAATACGCTGCTGAATTTGCACTAAGCCAGCAACTTTAATTCCTGTATTTACCGGCACTGCTACAAAAACGCCATTTTCTTTTCTGAATACCACACTTTCAGCACCAACATTCACTACCGCCGATGCAGGCAGCCAATAGCTTTGCGGTACTAAAACGGGAATTTTTGCAGTCAAAACATCACCGACCCTCCATGCATTTTTGCCGATATAAACTCTGGCCAATGCAAAGTTTTCACCCGATTTTACAACCGGTTCTATCAATCCTATGGTGGCTGTTCGAAATGTAGCTTCTTTATTAGCAGTTTTGTAGAATGCCAACTTTGTTCCTTTTTTAATCGCCTTACTTACTTCTGGTTTTAAGGTAAATTCTGCCACCAGTTGATCAGCCTTATAAATAGTGAACAAACTTTGACCAGCACTAACGTATTGGCCTTCCCTCAAAAGTAACGCTGTGTTTTGCACCTGAGTTGTAGTACTCGCACTTTCAGTTTCAGCACTTGAAGCACCCATACCCGACATGCCACCGTCGCCGCTGTTGCTTGCAGCTACCTGATTGCTTTGTGGTAAATTAGCTACCTGTTGCTCCAAAATATAACCATCCGCCGGACTATAAACAGGCACACGATAATTCACCTTTTTACTGCGAATAATTTGTGCTATCGTTTGCTGAGTTAAGCCTAGCAACAGTAAACGTTGTTTAGCTTTGGCCATCAATTGCGTATCGTTAGTATTTTGCGAAAGGTAAATCAACTCCTGTTGGGCAGCCGTCAAATCTGGCGCATAAATTTCAAAAAGCAACTGACCTTTTTTAATAGGCTGATAATTGTATTTTACATGCAGTCGCTCCAAACGGCCACCAACACGGCTAGCCACGTTAACTTTACTTCGGGTATCGTAATTGATCATCCCTTGCGCTTCGACGGTAAAAATTTTCGACTCGTAAGTTGCTGTTACAGCCTGCACTTTTGTTATTGCCTGCTCATTTGACGGTGCTATCAACGCTCTAAGGCTATCATCTATTTTAATTTTACCAATATCATGATGGTCTTTATGAGGTTTACTTTGACAAGAAACAACTAGAAATGCAATTGATAGCAGTAATACTTTTTGCCTTATCAAATGTAGCCCGTTAAGATCCCAACCGACACTGGAATGACCAAGTCCACTACTACCTGTATAATTCCTTTTCATAATCGGCAATCATTAAATAAAGTTTCAATTTCTCATCTAGCACATTGTTTTGCATCATGGTTAACGCCTCCCAGGACGCAATCACTTCCGGCAACTGCATTTTATTTTCACGGTAGTTCAACACGTTAACATCCAATGTTTTTTGTAGTGTAGGAATGATTTTCTTTTCCATGTTGTTGATCTGTGCTTGCATGGTTTTAATTTGGTACTGCATACCGTACAACATTCCTTGTGATTCTTGCAACATTGCAGCTTTTTGCATTTGCATGGCATCAATTTCGTATTGCATACCCTTTACTTCGGATTTGTACATTTTTGAAGCCCAAGGAGCAATAGGAATACTCACCATTCCCATTACGCTAAAAGCCCTTGGCATGCCGCTACTTAAAGGCGACATGTGATCAAAACGGATTCTGAAATCAGGATTGCGCTGCTTTTTCATTGCATCGATGTTCAATTGCATAGATTGAATGTTGTAGTTCATTTGTTCAATGTCTTTTCTCGCCGTTGCCAAACTCGCTGTATCCAAACTACCGGCGGCTGTAAATTGCGGCACTGTAGTGGTGTCAATTACAAAATCAGTGTTTCCTGCTCTGTTCATCAAACTATTTAACCAAGCTTTCGCTTTTCCAATTTCCCCCTCCTGCATGCGCTTCATGTTTTCTGTTTCTTCCAACTTAGCCGTGGTTTGGTAAACGCTGCCCAGTTTCGATTGGTTAAATGGATATCTGATTTCTTCAATCTTCTTCATCGTTTGCATGATCTGCGTACTTTTTTGCAACACTAGCAGTTTTTGCTGCGCCACCAACCAACTGTAGTACAATTTTTTAGCTTGCGTTTTAAAATCATTCAAAGTAATTTCCCTATTAGCTCGCTCCACTTTTGCTTTTGACTCGATGTATTTTTTTTGTGCGTTCAACTTGCCGTAGTTGGGAATATCCTGTTCAATTTGAAACATCAACGATCCCTTGTCACGCTCATCCATTACCATTTGACCTGGGTATGGCGTCATAAAAGTGCCTACGCCAACCATCGGTGCCATCCATGCCGTAGCCGCTTTTGCAGTGTATTGATAACTTTCGGCCTTCAAACCGTAAGATTTGAGCAACAAATTATTTTGATCTATGCGTTTCAATATCGTGTCCAAAGGCAGCACTATGGTTTGGGCATTAACGAGGACCGGTAAAAAAAACAATGCAAGAAGTAGCGTTATAAGAGAATTTCTAACTATTTTCCTATCGTTCGTTTTACGATTATATTTGTTGAGCACTTCGCAGTTCCCACCTATGCAGGAACAACGAACATAGAGGCTATCTCCCCCTTGGGAAGAAATGCCCAACGGGCAGAGAGACGCTATTTTAATGTTGTACATCATGCACCTCCAATTTTCCATATTTTTTCAATTCGTATTCTTTAGACATTAAAAAGATGAGCGGCGTAACCAACAGAATATGTGTGGAAGAAGTAAGCACACCACCAATCATTGGCAATACAATAGGCTGCATTACATCTACCCCAACACCTGTTGCCCAAAGCACCGGCACCAAACCGAATAAGGAAACGCAAACGGTCATTAATTTTGGTCGCAAGCGTTTTGCAGCACCATGTATCACGTAGATACGTAAATCTTCTTTGGTAATGGTTTCGCTCGAATTGCCTTTGAGTTTGATGAGCTGCTGCATGGCGTCGTTCAAATAAATTACCATTACAATTCCAGTTTCAACGGCAATACCAAACAAAGCAATAAAGCCCACTGCCACTCCTACTGATAGGTTTACACCCCAAAAATAAATCATGTAAGCACCGCCAATCAGCGCAAAAGGAACGGTAATCAAACTTAAAAATGCTTCCCTAACCGACCGAAATGCGAAGTAAAGCGAAAAGAAAATGATAATGAGCACCACCGGAGCAATCCACATTAAAGTTTGTTGCCCCCTAATCAGGTTTTCATACTGGCCACTCCATTCCAAAAAATAACCTTCCGGCAAAATACCGTCTTGCTTATTTAATTGTTCCATTGCTTCTTTAACGGTACTGCCCAAGTCCCTATCGCGTACGTTGAACATTACTGCGCCGCGTAAAATAGCATTGTCCGAACTGATCATTGGCGGTCCATCCTCAAACTTCACATCGGCCACTGCCGACAAAGGAATTTCCCCGAAGCTTGGCGACTGAAGTGGAATTCGCTCGATTTGCGAAACACTATTGCGATATTGCTGCGCCAAACGCACACTAATCGAAAAGCGTTGTCGGCCTTCAATGGTGTTGGCCACATTAGCACCACCCAAAGCAGTTTCCACTACTTGATTCACCTCGTCAACACTTAATCCGTAACGGGATAATTCTTCGCGTTTAACATTGATGGCTAAATATTTACCGCCTGTAATAGGTTCTACAAATAAATCACTTACGCCAGCCGTACCTTCCAAAGCTGCTTTCACTTTTTCAGAAACTGCAGCAATGGTATCCAAATTTTGTCCAAAAACTTTTATGCCTACGTCGGTACGAATACCTGTGGCCAGCATATTGATGCGGTTAATGATTGGCTGTGTCCATCCGTTTACTACCCCCGGAATTTGCAGTTTAGCATCAAGTTCAGTAATGATGTCTTTTTTAGTCACCCCATTACGCCATTCACTTTTGGGCTTCAGCGTAATAATGGTTTCAATCATGCTAATTGGCGAATTATCCGTAGCCGTACTAGCCCTACCGGCTTTCCCTAGCACTTTATCTATCTCTGGTACAGATTTGATGATTTTATCTTGCACTTGTAAAATCCGCTTCGCTTCAGCGTTTGAAACATCTGGCAGCGTTACTGGCATAAATAAAATGCTTTGCTCATCCAACGGCGGAATAAACTCCGTACCCAAATTTTTAAGCAACGGAATGGTGATTAGCAGGGCAATTACATTGATAGCAATGGTCGTTTTACGCCAATTCAGTACTTTTTCAATGATAGGCTCGTAAATCCTTTCCAAAAAACGGTTCACTGGGTTGGCGCTATCGGGCTTAAACTTCCCTTTCATAAAGAATGAAATTAGCACTGGTGCCAGAGTAATCACCAACAAAGCATCCACTATCATGATGAATGTTTTGGTAAAAGCCAAGGGATGAAACAACTTACCTTCTTGTCCTGTAAGCATAAATACAGGCAAAAAAGATGTGATAATGATAACAGTAGCAAAAAATACACCTCTCGAGACCTGCTTGCTCGATTTGGTGATAATTGCCAGACGTTCTTCTTCGCTAATCCAACTAGGTTCTTTGCGAAATTTATTTTTTAACCAATTTTTCATTTAGGTTGTATGGTTTTTGTTCTATTTGTAAAGCCGCACAATTGTGCGTTTTTATTTGGCCTCTTTGTGTTGTACAGACGCACAATTGTGCGTCTCTACCTGTGGCCGCCTGCTATTGTACAGCCGCATAATTATGCGTCTGTACCGAATCTCTTGCTGTTGTACAGCCGCATAATTATGCGGCTCTACCTGTTGCCCGTTGCCATTTGTACAGACGCACAATTGTGCGTCTCTACGATTGTGCGGCTCTACTTGCCGACAACCTCTTCGTACCGCTCTGCCAAATGTTTATATGCATTTTCACTCATGATAATGCCGTTATCTACAATTACACCAATAGCCAAGGCAATGCCTGTAAGCGACATGATATTTGAACTGATTCCAAAAGCATTGAGCAAAATAAAACTAGCGGCTATTGTAATTGGAATTTGAATGATGATACTAAGTGCGCTGCGCCAATGGAACAAGAAAACAAATACGATCAAGGAAACCACGATCATCTCTTCTATTAATGTATTCTTAATCGAACTCACCGACTCTTTAATTAGTTCCCCACGGTCATAAACGATATCAAATTTTACACCCTTCGGTAAACCTTTGGCCACTTCATCCATTTTCTTCTTGACCTTATCTATCACTTCAGCGGCATTTTCGCCATAGCGCATTACCACAATGCCACCCACACGTTCGCCTTCACCATTTTGGTCAAAAATCCCAAGCCTACTTTCACCAGTCATTTGGACCGCAGCCACATCCGAAATACGAATAGGCGTACTACCTTGATTTTTAATGGGAATATTGGCAATTTCCTCCATGGATTTAAGGTAACCCGAGGTTTTAATGATATAGCCCATGCCACTCATTTCGAACTTCCGGCCCCCAGCTTCGTTATTGTTGCTCCTCACCGCAGCAATCACCTGAGGCACTGTGAGCTTGTAAAAAAGTAATTTATTAGGATCAATCGCTATTTGATATTGCTTTTGGAAACCACCAAAAGAAGCAATCTCGCTCACGCCCGGTACATTTTGCAAGGCAAATTTCACATACCAATCCTGTATGGCACGTTGTTCACCCAAATCCATGTTTGGCGCATCTAAGGTATACCAAAGTACGTGTCCTACACCAGTTCCATCAGGGCCCAATTGCGGCGTAACTCCTTCAGGTAAGGATTTTGAAATTGTACTAATGCGCTCCGTAACACGCTCTCTTGCCCAGTAAATATCTACGTCATCTTCAAAAATCACATAAATAAAACTCATCCCAAACATAGACGAACCTCTAACATATTTAATTTTAGGTATGCCCTGCAAGTTGGTAACCAATGGATAAGTAATTTGATCTTCCATTAATTGTGGCGACCTCCCCATCCACTCCGTAAATACAATTACTTGGTTTTCCGATAAATCTGGAATAGCATCTATCGGGTTTTTCTTCACCGCAAAAATGCCCCAAACAAATAGCGCTGCAGCCAAAAGCAACACTATAAATCGGTTACGCATTGACCAATCAATAATTTGATGTACCATTTAGTTTACCTTTTCTTTTCCTTTAAAAACATCATTTCGTCACAAGCTCACGAAGCAAGTCAACCATTTGTAGCACTTGCTTCGTGCCTTGCAATATTGCTGATCAATTAATGCGCTTTGGTAGTCTTACCAGTCCTGTCGTATTTACAGCAGCTAGGTAATTTATCATACACTTCATTTTTTGCTTTCGCTTTAGGTGTATCATGACCTAAATCGGCGATTTTTTGCTGAATAGCTTCGTTGTTAAGTTTTGAACTATCGTAGCTTACCGTTAAAAACTTACTGTCTTTGTCCCAAGTAGCGCTGCTAACACCAGCTGTTTTCAAACCAGTTTCAATACGTTTTTTGCACATGCCACAGTTACCCAATACTTTAATTTTTTCAGTTTTAGTTTGGGCGAATGCTGCCGTTCCAATCATAGTAAAAGCCAATAAGGCCATCATTTTTAAAGATTTCATGTTTTTGTTGTTTAGCCCATAGCAATTCATGCAAAGCGAATTAGCTATTGGCTGATTAAAAAAATAAGTTGAATTGTTGGCTAATGCCGGTTTGGAATCACTCCCTGAGATATCGTCATTCTGAATTTATTTCAGAATCAGCTAGAAAGATCCTGAAACAAATTCAGGATGACGGTAGGGCGATTAATACCAAAAAGGAAAAGAAAGGTATTATATTCTGTAGGTACAGTTTTTAATGAAAATAGGCAGATTTTGCCCTAAAGGCGGTGCATTGCTCCTGCTTTCTTTAGCAATTGTAGCAACTATTGGTGATAGATAAAATTCCACAGGTTTCAATTGCGGAACTACGAACACGCCTTGTTCGAACTTGAAAATTTGGGCGTTTGCTTTTTGCGCTTGGTCAACCTTTGCCTGGTGTTGCACATCTTTACAGCAAGATTTTTCGGTAGATTTCTTTTTCTCCATACCGCAGAAACTGCAAGCATGTTGATCAGATTGAACTAAGCTCCAATCTACCAATTCGCCCATACAATAATGAAAATTAACACCCGCACCACTGGCAACCGCCAAGTAGAAAAATGCTAGAAGTGTTAAAAATATCCTTTTCATTACTCAGCAAATATGAATAAAAAGTGAGATATGTTTTTATATAATTTTAAAAAACTGTTATAGAATTGACAATTGATGATAACCCTCTCTGCCCTTCGGGCATCTCTCCCAAGTGGAGAGAGGAGCATTAGCGTTAAAGCTCTATCGCAATGCGATAAGCAAATGAATGATAAATGCTCTTGATTTTATTTTATATAGGAGAACCAAGCACAAGTATTTCGCCCTGCTGCTCTCTCCCTATCAGGGAGAGATGTCCAACGGACAGAGAGGGTGAAAAATATTATATCCGATATCTATTTTATAAAATTAGTATAGGCTAACCCTCTCTGCCTGCGGCATCTCTCCCAAAGGGAGAGAATAGCATTTGCCTTAAAGTTCTATCGTAATGTAATAAGCAAATGAACGATAAACGCTCTTGATTTTCTTTTATATAGGAGAAACAAGCAAAAGTATTTCGCCCCTGCTGCTCTCTCCCTATCAGGGAGAGATGTCCAACGGACGGAGAGGGTGAAAAATATTATATCCGATATCTATTTTATAAAATTAGTATAGGCTAACCCTCTCTGCCTGCGGCATCTCTCCCAAGGGGAGAGAATAGCATTTGCCTTAAAGTTCTATCGCAATGCAATAAGTAAATGAACGATAAACAGTTTGGATTTTCTTATATATAGGAAAAAACAGGCACAAGTATTTCATCCCCGCTGCTCTCTCCCAAGGGGAGAGAGCAGCATATGGGAAAGGAAGTACAAACACTCATCCGTTGCTGCTTTCTTATAACATGGAGATGTCCAACCGACGGAAAGGATTTTCAAAAACAGTTAATAAGCGGCAGTAAAGCGTTGGCGTGGATGTTTGTTGCTTTCCACTTCATCGGCAATTACTATTGCTAAATCTTCTACAGACAATACACATTTGCCATTTTCATCGAATACTGGATTTTCTAAGCCTAAACGATATTTGCCAGTGCGGCCAATGGTAATACCCGGATGCATTTCAATTGCCGGACTAAAGAAAGTCCAGTTTAATTCCTCCTCTTCTTTTAACGTGTTTAAGTAATCTCTGGCAGCAGTTGCTCCAGGTTTAATTTCCGCTGGAAAACCTGGCCCATCTACCAATTGACTGCCTTCCATATACAAACTTCCAGCACCACCAATCACAATCAAACGCGGAACACCAGCAGCCTTTACTCCTGCTTGGATGGCTTCTGCACCTTTAATAAAATCAGCGTAAATATTGGGATTAGTCCAACCGGGATTAAAAGCACTCACTACCACATCAGTACCCGCTAAAACTTTAGCTAGCGCCTCTTGATCATTCACATCAACACTTACGGCATTCACTTGTGATTGTTCCGCTACCTTATCTGCGTTTCTTGCAATTGCTAACACTTCATGTCCGCGATTTGCTAATTCATTTACCAAGTTTTTACCTACGAAGCCTGTGGCTCCAATTACTGCTACTTTCATATCTATTATTAATTTTAATTGTAACTAATTTTATTACAGTTTTGTTTAAAAAAATTTAATTCGAAAACTTAGCGCTAAAATTTGCTAAGCTTTGTTGGTTAAGCCGCTCAACCAGTTGGCGTTCAGCATCTTCATAAAGCGAATTCAAATGTTGATTGATCTCCCTGCCCACCTCACATAATGGGTTAGGATCATTTTTATGACTGCCTAACAAATAGTTGCTTCTCACACATTGATAAAGTGCACCCAGCCTAATATCTTTTGGAGATTTAGCCAATGTAGTACCGCCATTTTTGCCTTCTTTAGTAGTTACAAAACCGTTTTCCCGAAGGTTGATCAGTTCTTTACGCACCAATACTGGATTGATATTGAGACTTCCAGCCATGTAATCAGACGATAGCAATGCCCCTTTCGCTTTATCAAGCAATACCAAAATATGTAAGGAAATGGCAAACCGTCCATTATTCATTCTGTAATTTTATTTATTACAGTACAAAGTAAACTAAATGATTTTGAAAATGCAAATAGTTTTTTTGCGACGATGGTCGATTTTGAAAAAAATAGGTTGATACTTTCAATTGAATATTGAGCGATAAATACTTTAACACGAGTTCGGTTTAAGTACTGTTATAATTCTTTAAAATTTGAATTAATATATTTTTTAGCTCGCCGCCGCCGGGCTCTTACTTTTTGACCGCAAAAAGTAACAAAAACTCTCGGTTGCTTATTTTTCTTCAAAGAAAGTGCTTCGGCTTATTAGTGCAGACCGAAAAATAAGAGACCGAAAATTAGCTGAACGGAGATTTGAGGGGCTATCGCTAGCAAATAGCATAATTCTCTTATTCCCAACTCACGTTACTTCAGATTCCGTTTTCACGAGAATGATAGACGAAGTAAGTTATTACCAGTACTTTTGCTATTTTCGTGAAAAATAGATTTATGATTGCACACCATGTATTATTTTGGCTTAAAGCCGATATCACCGATGCTCAAAAAGAAGCTTTTTTAGGCGGACTGAAAAGTTTGGAGCAGATTGAGGTAGTAAAAAATTTCCACGTTGGCACACCTGCGCCTATTGAACGAGCGGTAGTAGACACTACTTACACATTTAGCTTATTGTTATTTTTTGAAGATTTAGCAGCTCACGATATCTATCAAGTGCATCCTATCCACAAAGCATTTTTAGAGGAGTTTAGGATACATTTTGAAAAGGTAATAATTTACGATGCGCAGTAAAAAACGAAGTGTTCCCACTTCGTTTTTTTATTTAATTGTACCTTTTTCAGCGGCAGTTTGAGCTTCATTGTCGGGTAGCAAGCCTTTGCGTTGTGCGGGTGTAAGCAACTCTGGCGAAGCTTTCTGATTAAAAGGATTGAAGAAATACAAACCTTCGGCGGTAAACAACTTAAAATGGCTTTTTAACCTGCTTTCAAATGCCGTTTGATCTTTTAGCTGACTAGGCGTCCAAGCTGCTTCCGCTAAGGCAGCGATACGAGGAAAAATTTTGTAATCAAGCTGTTGTGCATCCACTATTACTTCAGTCCAAACATTGGCCTGTATCCCTCTAATTAATGTGTTAGCATTTGGCAGTGCCGTAATTTCTTTAGTTGGAAATTGATACACGCTTTGCCAATGCACAAAGTTACCAGCCCATTTGCGACCAACAACATGCGAATCCTCTTGCACAAAATCAAAATATAAAGGCAACCTCGGACATAAAACCACTTGATAACCTTTCTGCAAGGCATCTTTTAAAATTTCAGGTTTATCATGACGCCACCAAAACACCGTAGTTTTTTCCGTCGATAAAGTGCCACTCACAATTTCATCCCAAGCTAAAACTTCATTATTGAGATCTTTGATGCTGTCAGCCATTCGTTTAACAAAGTAAGCCTCAACAGCGGGCAAATCTTTCAAATTCTTCGACTTCATCAAGCTTTGTACAGCTTCATCCTTGTTCCAATGCTGGTTACCAAAATGAACTTCATCGGCACCAATGTGGATCATCTGTGATGGAAAAAGCACATCTACCTCCCTTAAAATTTGCGTAAGGTATTGATAGGTACTTTCCTTACCCGGATTAAAAGTAAACTCCGGATACTTGGGCGAACCACCACCACTAAATTCTGGATAAGCTTTATTAGCTGCCGTAGCATGGCCTGGCATATCAATTTCTGGAATTACATCAATATATCGCTGTGCAGCGTAGGCTACAATTTCTTTGATGTCCTCCTGCGTGTAATATTGCGCTTTAGCTAAAGAATCACTATGACTACCTATGCCACCAACTAAAGTTAATTTGGGGAAAGCTTTAATTTCGATGCGCCAGCCGGGTTGATCGGTTAAATGCCAGTGAAATTTGTTGAGCTTGTAAAACGCCATCCAATCCAACAGCTGTTTTACCTTTTCTTTCCCAAAAAAATGCCTCGACTCGTCCAACATCAATCCCCGCCAAGCATAAATTGGTTCATCTTCAATTTCCCAAGAAGCAAGCTCAACCACTTTTTTATTGACCGACTGCTGCCTTACCAATTGTAGCAATGAAGATATGCCGGCAAATAACCCTTCTGGCTGAGTGGCTTTAATTTCAATTTTATTTGGAGAAATAGCTAATTGATACCAAGCTGCATTTTTTTTACCACGGTTGTTTACCAGCGTCAAGCTAATATAGTTTTCAGCAGCTTTATCAGCAGTTCTGATACTCAAACCTTGATAACGCAACAACTCCGCCTGTAGGTATTGTGCCAGCTGCTTCACCTCGCTATTAGCCACAATTTGGGTTTGCTGGCTCAACGTAAATGATCCAGTTTGCTTTGCAGCCTTTAATGGTTTAGGAATTAGCGGCAAAACCTCCTGTGCGTTTGCCTGGCAAGCGAAAAACAAAGCAACTAATAAAATCAAG
Organism: Pedobacter zeaxanthinifaciens; assembly: GCF_003313335.1. Classification (GTDB taxonomy): domain Bacteria; phylum Bacteroidota; class Bacteroidia; order Sphingobacteriales; family Sphingobacteriaceae; genus Pedobacter; species Pedobacter zeaxanthinifaciens. Next base: position 193,229 of record NZ_QMHP01000002.1, on the reverse strand, counting down.
CTATTTTTAATCATCTTCATCGAGTAAATTACTTCACAGTAAATGTTGCCGTTTGTCTAATATCTTCCGAAGAGGAACCTATCATTATCTTGAAATCTCCCGGTTCTACCACCTGCTTCATTTCTCTATTCCAAAGCATTAAATCATCAGAAACTAAAGTAAAGTTTACCGTTTTGCTCTCTCCCGGTTTTAGTTTGATACGCTCAAATCCCCTAAGTAATTTTTCGTAAGTAGTTACGGAGCTCAATACATCACGAAGGTATAATTGCACCACTTCGTCACCTTCTTTTGCTCCTGCATTTTTTACATCAACAGTAACTTCTACCACTCCCTGATCAGCCAATTTGTTATTTACTTTGATGTTGCTATAACTGAAACTAGTGTAACTTAAACCATGTCCAAATGGATACAACAAACCTTTAATCCTTGCTGTTTCGCCTTCATCAGTTTGTGCATTAGGTTTAGTTGGAAAATTGAGTGGCAACTGTCCTACAGATTTCGGAAATGTCAATGTCAATTTTCCACCCGGATTATAATCTCCAAATAAAACATCGGCTACTGCCAAACCACCTTTAACACCAGGATAACCTGCATACAGAATAGCTGGCGCATATTTGTCGATGTAATTGATAGCCATAGGTTGCGAACCAATTAACACCACTACATAAGGTTTGCCTGTTTGATGAATGGCCTTTGCTAATGCCAATTGATGGCCCGGCAAATCTAGCGACGTACGACTTTTGTTTTCTCCAGCAGTTTTGGTATTTCCACCTAAAAACAGAATCGTTACATCTGCTTTTTTAGCCTCTTCTACTGCCTTATCAATCATCGCTTGCTCTTCTGCCGTTGGCTCTACCGGAAAAATCTCGCTTTGCGGCCAAGTTTTGTCTATTAACTCGCAACCTTGGGCATAACTCACATTTTGGCTTCCGAGTTTCTGTTTAATGCCTTCTAGCATGTTCACACTTTCCGACATTAGCGGACCGTAGTGCGTATGAGCATAATCTGCATCAGTTGCATTTGGGCCAACTACAGCTAATTTAAGCCCATTTTTAACAAGAGGAAGTGCATTATTAGTATTTTTAAGCAATACTAAACTTTCATGCGAAGCCCTTAAAGCCACCGCTTGACTCTCGGCATTATTCACCAATTTTTTACTTGCTTCGGCATCTTTTACGTAAGGGCTATCAAATAATCCTAAACGAAATTTAACACTCAGCACATCACGTATGCGACTGTTGATGGTGTCTATCGGAATGCGTTTTTCGTTTACTAATTCTCTTAAATAGTAGATGATACTATCTGGTCGGCGGAAAGTGGTACGCACATTCATACCCGCCATAAAAGCTTGATAAACCGCTTCCTTTAGGTTAGCAGCAACATGGTGCTTATTGTAAAGGTATTCTAACGCATCGCTATCACTCACCACGTAACCAGTGAACCCCATTTCTTTGCGCAAACGCTCAATTAGCCAATAGCTACTTCCAGAAACAGGTACGCCGTTATAATCGTTATACGAACTCATTACGCCCATAATATTGGCTTCCTTGATTACCTTTTTGAAAGGATAAAGTAGCACATCCTCCACTTCGCGAGGCGAAACTTGCGGATCGGTACGAGCCAAACCTTCCCTAGCGCCTTTATTGGCACTGTAAACTGCAAAATGTTTAGGAGTTGAAGCAGCGCCCATCTCCTGAATACCTTTAGCCATTTCGACACCCAAACGAGCGGTTAGATAAGGATCTTCGCCGTAAACTTCCTCTAAACGGCCCCAACGTTGATCTCTAGCAACATCTAAAATTGGTGCGTAGACGTTGGTATAGCCCAAGGCCCTGGCTTCTTTGCCAGTAATTCGTCCCATTTCACGTACCAGAAGCTTATTCCAAGTCATGCCCATATTCAGCTGTGTTGGAAAGCCCGTAGCCTGATAGGCTTCTATCCCGCGAATACCTTCATTGGTAAAATCAACTGGAATGCCTAAACGAGTTTGCTCGATGAAGAACCGCTGGGTTTCGTTCATGGCCCAAACATGGCGTTTGATATCGGTCACTAAATCCAGTTTCTTTTCTATATTATTCCACTGGATGAAACCATTTAGATGCTCATCAATATTGGCAATACCATCTTTCCAAACTTCATTTTTCCAAGATGGCGTAGGTAAAGAATCTTTTAAAATTCTTTTCCAGCCATAAAGCGTAGCCATTTGCGCAGTTTTTTCATTCAAATTCATCTGCGAAATCAAATCGGCTATTCGTTCGTTGGTGGTACGTGTTGGATCTTCATATACATCCTTACGCCCATTTTTATTCAAATCGATCCAACCTTTTTGATAAATTTTGGCTGGCTTTTGGGCATAGCCGAGACTAGCAATTAAAATTAAGGATAAGGTAAGGAGTAAGTGTCTTTTTTGTGGAAACATGCTAAATAATTGAGTGAAGTTGGATTACATAAACCTAATAAATTGTTGCTTTTGCAGCAAGTTAAAAGAAAGTGAATTTAGATCAAGATATTTATAAATCTTCTTAAACTATATTAAATACGTCTTAACAAACAGCTTATTTTAACTCTTACTTTTTGACCGCAAAAAGTAACAAAAACTCTCGGTTGCCTATTTATTCGGTGTCTTCTTGTTTTCATTTGTTCTCATGCTTGCTTCGCAGGTTTCTTTTAAAGGTAGTTGTTTGGCTAATTGATGCATCCCGAAAAATAGGAGACCGAAAATTAGCTGAACGGAGATTCGGAGCGCTATCGCTAGCATACGCCTCCTCTTCCTATATCTAAATTACATTAACCTCTATTTTTAAGTTTTTTGTAACGGAGTAATGCTTCTAAAAAATAATAGTCGGCGTAAATTAGCGGCACATCAATTTCTGATTGATGAGGATAACTACCCACGGAATGTTTAAGGATGAAACCTGCATTTGTTCCAGGCTTAGCTAAATATTTATCGCTAGATAGCGACTGTAGCATGGTTTCGGCAGTGGAAAAATACTGCGCTCCTTTTTCACCGCTAAATGTACTCAACTCTAACAATGCAGAAGCTACCAAGGCACCTGCCGAAGCATCCCGAGGAATTTCCGACAATTTTGGTCGGTTGGCTTGGTTCCAATCTGGTTGATAACCTTTTTGGCCAACATTGAAATCCCAGTAAGGAATTTTGTCTTTGGGCAAGTTAGGATGATTAATGAAAAAATCAGCAGCCTTTTGCGCTGCGTTCAGAAAACGTTTGTCGCCAGTTTCACGGTACATCATAGTGAAACCATAAATTGCCCAACCTTGTCCGCGGCTCCAAGTAGAATTATCCGCATAGCCTTGGTTAGTTTGTTGATGAAGTACTTTGCCAGTTTGTGGATCGTAATCAACCACATGATAGGTACTAAAATCTGGCCTAAAATGGTTCTTCATGGTATTTAAAGCATGGCTGATGGCCACTTTCTTATAGGTAGAATCGCCAGTAATTTTAGAAACGTAGCACAGCATCTCCAAATTCATCATGTTATCAATGATTACTGGATATTGCCACATGGTTTTACCGTCCCAAGAAGCTTTAGCATTCCACGATTTGATTAAGCCAACCCTTGGATCAAAGCGGGTTAAAGCAGTTTTTGCCGAATGGATTAAGATATCGTTATAAGCCGCTACCTTTTTAGGATCTTTTTCTAAGCGAGCTGCATTTCCATAAGAGCAGTACATTACAAAACCAATATCGTGATGTTGATTGAGGTTTTTGCCTTCCTCTAATGCTACTGTCCATTTATTGGCCAGTGCTTCCCATTTGGGCTGTTGATTATATTCATAAATGTACCATAACACCCCAGGAAAAAAACCACCAGTCCAGTCCCAAACATCTACACCTTTTACACTTCCATCTTTATTGGTAGTACGAGGAAAACTCTTCAAATCCTGTTGCTTTGCAAGCATCATTTGGTATTGCTTGGCTGCCAGCTCAAAATCTTTTTTAACCATTTGCGCACCTGCATCATAAATAGTTAAAAAGCAAATGGTTAGCAATAAAAATTTAACTTTACTAACCGTTGTATTCATCTCTATCTTCATCATTTTTTAAGTAAAAACATCCTCTCCCAACAATTTTTAGCTGTTGAATTTGATGTATGAAAAATTTCGCTCTGCGTATTTTGTGGGCTAATTTAATTACGGTGTTACCACTACCTGTACCTCTTTAACGGACTTACTTTCTCCGTAAACATTAACGTTGGCCGCAACAAAAGTTACCGTGTAGGTGCCCGCAGCAGTATATTTGTAAGTATAGTTGTCCATTCTGGTGCTCATATTTTTTAAGGCCACGCCGGCATCGGGTTGTACTTTAGTAAGCGATAAACCGCCCGAAATAGCCCACACTTGATTGCTACCAGTAGTTGTGCCTCCACCTTGAAACTTCAGAATTAGATCAGTACCGAAAGTCCAGTTTACGGGAGAGGTAGTAAGTACCTTTACCGGAGTCCAAGTTGCCGAAGCAATAGAAGCCACTGGCAACACCTGACCATCGGTTGTGGTGGTTTTCACGTCAAATTTATTGACCCACCAACGTGGTTGAGTTGTACCAGTTACACCAGTGTATTTAAAAGCAAAATATACCGGTTTACTTTTATCAAGGGTGAAACCTAAGCTAGATAGTGTGGTTAAATTCACTATGCCTGATGAAACATAAGCGACATCAGTAGATTGAATGCCTGATAACGTAAATGCCGAGGTAATATCAACCCAATCGGCAGGATTAACATTTGCCGCATCATACTTGCCGTTAAAGGTTTGCGAAGCCAACAGGCGGAGCGAATTGGGCTGCTGTGCATCTAAGCCGTAACGTCTGTTGGTGGCAAATTCCAAAGTAATGTTATCGCTTTGCGCTTGCGTTCTATCCTTATAAATGTATTTGCGACCTTCTTCGCCAGAATAAAACAAGACTTGATCTGGATTTCCAGTAATTAAGAAATTAACCGTTTCCCCTACTCTGTAGGATGTTTTTTCGGGTTTTACATCAAAATTTAGTTGTATAACCTCTTTTTTATTGCAGGCCGCCAAGCCTAAAACTAGCAGCGGCAGGAGGGATATTTTTTTGATCTTATTCATATTACCATCCAATATTTTGAGACATTTCTTTATTTAGCGACAACTCCAATACCGGGATTGGAAGCACATTATTTCTGCTCGTTACATTTCTTCCTGCCAACGCTCCAAAGCTCCATGTAGTTCCAGCATCAGCTTGGATGCCCATAGCCAATTGGTTCATTTCCGACACGAAAATATCCCATCTGATTAAATCAAAGCGTCGCAAACCTTCGAAAGAAAGCTCTAAAAAGCGCTCTTTACGGATAGCAGCACGCATATCATCAGCTGTATTTAATGTAGCGCTTATGTCGGTAGCGTTAGCTCTTGATCTTACCTCCTGTAAAGCCTGTTTAGCAATTGCCGTTGGGCCATTTACTTCGTTTTCAGCTTCCGCAAGCATCAATAACACATCTGCATAACGCAACAGAGGGAAATTTTGAGGCGTGTAGTTTTTGTTTTTAGGTTTCAGCTTTTCATAAGCCCTACGGAACTTGCCACAATTTCTATTGTAAATTTGGCTGGATGTCCAAGCAGTAGAATCTGTAACAGTTACAGCATTGTTTACCGTAGCGTAAACGTAGGCGTAAGGTGCAATAGCCCAATTTCGTCTTACATCTTGTGCTTCGTAGCTATCATACAATTTTTTGGTAGCGTTAACAAAACCGTAGCTGTAACCATGTGCTTCATCATTACATTGCAGCCCTAAAGTGTTGCCAATACGTCCGGCTTCAAAATCGCCACCACGGTTTCCGTACAATTCCACTTCCCAAATAGATTCGCCAATATCATATTTATCACCAGCGTAATTGGTAAAAATTTGCTGATAACTTGGCAGTAATCGATGTTCTTTTGGACCAGCATCTGGATACACAATTTTACGGGCCCATTTTAAAGCTTCCGCGTATTTGCTTTGGTCTTTCAAGGGTGCGCCTGCCATTTTCAAATAAACCCTGGCTAATATTCCCCTAACGGTAGATTTTGAAATTTTACCGCCATAACCTATTGCCGTTGCCGTTTTTACCATGCCTTCAGCTGCTTCCATTTCTTTAGTGATGAAATCGTAAACCTCACGCTGTGGTGTTCTTTTGATATTGACATCGTTAACTGACGATGTTGGCGTAGTTTTTAAAGGTACATCGCCCCAGTTGCTAACCAACATGAAATAGTAGTAGGCTCTTAAAAATTTAACTTCGCCTTTGGCCGCATCTTTTGAAGCTTGCGACATGTTCACCCCGTCAATGCGGCTTAAGAAAACGTTGGCACGTTCAATACCTTCGTACAAATATTTCCAAACACTGGCTACACTAGCATCGGCAGCATCAAAGTTGTAAACAGCCGGACCAGCCGTGTAAGAACTTCTGGAATAAAAGCCATCATCTGCTACGGTAAGTACCAACTGATAGTTACCTCCATAAATTTCCTCTTTTCCCAAAACATCATAAACACCTGCTAAGCCTATGTTTACATCAGTTTCGTTGTTGTAATAATTTTCTTTTACGATAAATGTCGGGTCTTTTTCTAAAAACTTTTTACAGCTGGTAAAACCCAACGTTAATACGCTAACTAGCAGCAATAACTGATATCTCGATGTATTATTTTTCATATAATTTCTCATGATTGCCTACTTATAGTGAAACATTTAAGCCAAACACAAACGTTTTTGGACGAGGATACGATGAATAATCGAACCCTGGTGTTAGCGATGAATAATAAACGGCCACCTCTGGGTCGTAACCCGTATAGTTGGTAATGGTAAATAAGTTTTGTGCTGACACATATACTCTCGCAGATTTCATTTTGATGCGTTTGACCAAAGCATCTGGAAGTTTATAGCCTAAATCAACAGTTTTTAGCCTTAAATACGAAGCATCTTCCACTACTCTACTTGAATAAGCATTTGGCCCTTGTCCGTTCACCCTGAATATGGTGGTATTGGTGTTAGATGGTGTCCATCTATTCTCGTAAGTAGCATACTGGTTCAAATAAGGTTTGTTGCCTGCTTCAAACAATAAGCGATTGGCGTTCAATACATCGTTACCATAACTCCATTGGAAAAAGATATTCAAATCGAAGTTTTTGTAGCGGAAGTTATTGCTGAAACCGCCTTGATGAATTGGATACCCCCTACCGATTACTGTACGATCCAAATCGTTCACTACCCCATCTCCGTTAATATCCCTGTATTTAATATCTCCCGGCTGGATTAAACTTCTAGCATTTCCATTAGTAGCAACGGTGCTTTTAAGCTGATAAGCGCCACTTGGCAATAAATCGAAATCTTGATACTGATAAACGCCATCCCAAATGAAGCCATAAATTTGTCCGAGCGGCTGACCCACCTTAGCAATATATGCAGGCAAATCACGATAATTTTGATCCCAACCTACGGTGCTAACCAAACTCTCTTGGTTTTGAGTAAGTTCCAACACTTTGTTGCGGTTAAAAGCAATGTTGAACGAGCTTGTCCATCCAAATTTATCAGTTTTGATATTTTCAGTAGTGAAGCTTAATTCTAAACCTTCGTTAGAAGTTTTTCCTATATTTTTAAATGCAGAAGCGTAGCCGGAAGAATAAGGCAATTGCGCATTCAACAACAAATTGGTGGTTTTCTTTTTATAATAATCGGCAGTAATGGTTATGCGTTGCTTGAAAAAACCTAAATCTAAACCAATATTAGTTTGTGCTGTAGTTTCCCATTTTAAATCCTCATTAGCTAACGAACTTAAAAAAACACCTTGTGCCAAACTGTTATTGAACGAGTAGTAACCATTGTAAGTACCACTTGTATTATCGAAATTCATTTGTGCGTAGGTGGCGTAATCGGTTACACGATTGTTCCCTGTTACCCCATAACCAGCTCTTAATTTGGCATCAGAAATAAACTTGTATTTCTTCATGAAGTTTTCGTTGATGATACGCCAAGATAACGCTGTAGATGGGAAGTAACCCCATTTATTACCATCTCTAAATTTTGAGGAGCCATCAGCACGGAATGATGCTGTGATGTAATATTTATACTTGTAGTTGTAATTGATACGACCTAGATAAGACATTAACGACCACTCGCTTTTAATTGCAGTTACTGGTTGGGCAATACCTTGACTTAAGCCTGCCAAACCTAAAATTTCATTAGGCAATTGCGTAGCACGCAGGCCATATCTTTCGTAATTATTTTCTTGAAAAATTAATCCGCCTACGGCGTTAAAGTTATGCTGACCGAATTTTTTGGTATAGGTAAGCAAGTTTTCATTTTGCCAGGTATTGCTATTGGTGTACATGATAGAGCCATTCACCTTATCAGTACTACCCGCATAACCGTAACGGGTGAACGAATTGTTAAAAGTTTCCTGCTTGTAATCTGCATTATTGATACCGCCCGACACTCTTAATTTCAAACTTTTGGTAAATGCATATTCAGCAAATCCATTAGCCACCAACCTGTTTTCGAAGGTTTGGCGCAATTCGTTTTTAGCAGATAAAATAGGGTTGATACGGTAATCATTCCTTGCGTCATCAGCGCTTAAATCTGGATCAACCAAAGAATCTTCCAATTCGGCACCACTAAAAGATACTGGCCTGTAACCCCAAACGCTGTACATCAAATAGTTCATTGCCGAAAAGGCCTGATCAGGAGTTGCCGGATTGGCGCCGTAAGTTTTAGCACCGGTGTAAATCAAAGATGTTCCAACTTTAAATTTATCGCTAAAGGTTTGATCTAATGTGAATTTACCTTGCTTGCGACTAAAGCCAGAGTTGATCAAAATCCCATCCTGGTCAAATAGGTTCCCAGAAACGGAGTATTTGGTTGATTTGCTACCGCCCATTACAGAGATGGAGTGATTTTGCATTGGAGCAGTTTGGAATAGCTCGTCTTGCCAATCGATGCTTTCAATATTGCGGTAATATTCTAACGTTCTGCCATCTTTCAAATAGTTCAGTAAAATACCAGCAGGATCTCTTTCCGCTTGCAACTTAACATACTCATAAGGCCCCATCAAGGGGATTTTATTGATAATTTGCTGTGCTCCAGCATAGGCATTGTAGTTAATGGTTGGTGCTCCTTCCTTACCACGTTTGGTCGTAATCATAATTACACCATTTGCACCCCTGGCACCATAAATGGCCGTTGCCGAAGCATCCTTTAATATTTCAATAGATTCAATTTCCGAAGGATTTAAAATACTGGCATTGGCATCTTCCATTGGGAAACCATCAATTACGTACAGCGGAGAGTTATCTTGCGTAAGTGAGTTGGCACCCCTAACCACAATATTTACACCTGCGCCAGGCTTTCCACTTTCCGAAGAAACTTGAACACCAGCTACCCTACCACCAAGAGCTTCAATAGCAGAAGCAACTGGAGCTTTTTGTAAGTCTTCTACTTTTACGGAGCCTACAGCACCCGTCAAATCTTTACGTTGAACTTCACCGTAGCCAATTACTACAATTTCATTCAATGATTTATTTTCCGAACGCAGTTTCACTTCTACGCTAGTTTTTCCGTTGAGCGGAACTTCTAAGGAAGTGTAGCTGATGTATTTAAAAACCAGCACCTCGTTGTTATTGGCTACCTTTATGGTGAACTTTCCATTAACATCCGTTACCGCTCCCAAGGATTTACCTTTTAGCATTACACTTACACCCACCAAGGTTTCCCCAGTTTCGGCATCTTTCACTGTACCTGTTACGGTACTTTGTGCAAACACCTGAAAGCTCGTTAACAGTGTCAAAAGAAAAATGAAGACTTTTCTCATAGTTTGTTTTAATTTAATATTTGGGCTACACTGAATTTATATCAAATGATTACAGACAGTCAGCTCATCCAAATTTGGGCTTTTGGCTACCCAAACAAGGGGTAATTATCGTTTAAATTAGGGGTAATTTTCAATTTTTATCGGACCAAATTTATTATAAAAGCTTACTTTACCACTTTAACGGTTTTATTGAAAGTGCTTCCTTTTAGGTTTACAATAAATACCCCTGATGGTAATTGACCAGCCTCAACCGAAAATTGATTTTCTCCTGCCTTTAACTGCAATTTGCTTGTTAAAACTTTTGTGCCTTTCAAATCAAACACGCTAAGTTCAGCTAAATCTGTAGCGGTTGCAAATGCAGCTAAATTTAGTTTTCCCTTACCTGCAAAAGCGCTAAAATTAGTACTAGGTAAACCGAAATCAACTGAAACCAACTCCTTGTATATTGCAGATGTTCCATCTTTATCCACTTGCTTTAATTGGTAATAGTTGATTCCGCTAGCTGGAGTTCTATCAGTTAGCGTGTAGTTGCTTATCTCATTGGTGTTACCTTTGCCGTTAACCCTACCTACTGTTACAAAGTTATTGCCGTCTGCAGAACGACTAAGCTCGAAATAATCATTATTTTGCTCTGCAGCAGTTGCCCAATTCAATACCACGCCATTAGCCGATTTTTTGCCAGTGAACGACAAGAAAGAAACAGGTAAGGTAGGATCTGTATCCGCAGGGTAAGTGATTGAAATGTTTGATAAGCTGATGGTTTCTTGTGTAGCATTGTTATTGAACTCGAAAGATAAACCATCAATTACAGACTGTGTATAAGTGCTGCCGTTTTTAGGAAAATCAACTGCGTACTTCACTCCACCAACATAAACATGGTAAGTATTTCCAGCTAAGTTCACCACGCCAGAGTTGTAACTGTAAGTAGTGGCGCTCGAAGAACTATTTACGAAAATCTCTACACGTTGCGAAACTCCAACCTTAATTAATGAATTTGCTGCCGAAAGTGATACCGTACCCGTACCTGCTGCATCGCGGTATTGCGTAATTACATTACCGCCGCTAGTCACAATTCTAAATGATCCGAAAATATCTGTAGAAGCATTGGCAAAACCAGAACTTGCACTTATTAATCTTGAAGGTGCATCATCATTACCAAAATAAACGTTAAACGAGGCAGCACCACTGTATGCGGTTAAATCTAAATCGAAAGCAAACTTTGCAATGGCTTTAGCATTTTGGATATTGTAAAACGAAGATTTAATTAAGCTATTCTTCGGATTTTTCATAGTTAATGTGCGGTTGTTTAGCGAAAATTCACCATCAGTGGTTGCAGTGGCTGCAAATAAAGCCCTCGCCGTGTAACCTACAGGATAAGGAAAAAATTGCGTAGCGCTTACGCCCGGCTTAGATTCTAAATAAGAAGTTGCTGATTGCGTTGAAGTATACTTGTAAGTAGCGGTAGTATCTAAAACCACGTTCAACAATCTTGTGTAAGGAGAAAATTGCGCTTTGGCTATACCAGCACTCATTAATAGGCTAGCCGCAAATAATAGTAGTTTTCTATTCATAATTTTTATGTTTAGGGGTTTATAATTTGATGATTTTTTTTCTGTACTGATTAATTTCTATGATGTATACGCCACTTTTAACGGCTGATAGATCCAATGTAAATTGCTGCTGACCTGTAGACAGCGACTGGGTTTGGGAAAGAATTACCCTACCACTTAAATCCACTAAGCGCAACGAGACTTTTCTATTTTCCGAAGCGGGATATGACAACATAAGTTTTGAAGAAACTGGATTAGGATAAACCTCGATCATATCATCACTAAAACTAACCTGAACGGGAATAGTGTTATCGTAGCTAGTTGCACCATCCCTGTCTTTTAAACGGAGCCTATAGTATAAGACATTGGTATTAGCTGGCAACGATGCATCTTTATATTGATAGTTTAACGGACTTGACGAAATTCCTGCGGCTTTGATTTGCGTCAACAGCCGATAATCTTTACCATCAATACTTCTTTCCAATTCGAATTGGTTGGTATTCACTTCCTTAAGGGTTTGCCATTGCAATCGTACCGCATTAGTTTCCACATTGCTTTTGAAAGAAACCATTTGAACCGGCAAAACTTGTAGCGAAGCAAAATTAACTTCCATATTAGCGAGGCCAATTGTTGCTGCATTGTTATTTGGTAAGGTGCTGTTAATGCCTTGAAACAAGAAGCTGTTAATGATTGTTCCCAAGGCCAGTTCTCCAGAAGATGAAAATGAAGTACTGGAATTGTAGGCCAATAACGACGATTTTACGAGCTGGTTAGCCGGCCTGGCCCAAATATGAAACTGCCCCGGCGACAAGCTATAGGTTGCACCAGCCCTAGTGTAGGTTTGCATTATGCTGCCGTTATTACAGTAAACCTCCACATCGTAGCTGGCACCTTTGCTAAAAAAAGTATTGCTGATTAATTTGTAGGTACCACCGCTAGTATTGGCGCTTTCTCTGAAATTAAAATTGATCCCACTGCTAGTAAACTCCCATTGCAGGGCGGTAAATAGCTCCGGAGTAGCTCTAAAAACACCGCTAGAATTGGAAAACAAATTAGATGTACTGGCATCCTTATTTCCAATGGCACAAATAAAACTCCCATTGTTGGCAGTAGCACTAAAGTTAATCCTGAAAAATAGACTTGCTACCGTAGTAGCGTTGGCCAACTCGTATGCTGAAAACTTATTTACACTTGACAAAGCCGATGCCGACATATTAAACGAGCCACCGTTAAGCGTAAAGTTACCGTTGGAAGTTAATGTGGTATGATTTACAAGCAATACTTTTGCAACGCCATCTGGCGGATATGGCAAAAAGCCTGCACTTTGCGCCGAAGAAGTAGATGAGCTATAAGTGGCTGCTACCGTTGGACTGCCTTGCTGAAATACCGCTGGCGTGCCGTAGCTTGTTAAGCCTGTTCCTGTTTGTAAGTTATAAAGCCACTGTTTACTTTGGTTAGTCCACACACCGGCAAGTTCTTCGCTAGTTAACACATCTTTTACCAGCACTAAAGTTTGCGACAGCCCATCTTTTAATGAAAAAGTTGCATTTGTGGTGCTTGAGGTATTAATGATACTGGCTTGATTATCGTTTGATTCTATTTTCCAACTTCCGTTGATGGATAAAGTAACCTGCTTAACCGATGAAACCCAAGTACTAAGCGGATCATCAACAGCATTTAAATCAGGAGATACAATTTTTATCTTTAGCGTATCGCCTGCTTCTTTAACACTGAACAAAGCACTGCTCGAAACTCCTTTCACTTTGCCAATGTTAAGATCTGGCTTTGCCATAAAAACACTAAACAAGGTGGTACTTGCTGGCAGATATTTAACGGCATGTGCCGTATCACTTTGTCTTACAATTTGAAACAGCTCTGCATTTTCTATTTTAGCAGTTAGCGCCGCCATTTTTTGCGGTGTGGTTGCAGGAACCACTACAAAAGAATATTTAGCAGCATTTGGTGCCGTACCATGCGAAAACCACGCTTTGCTCACGTTTGCCGTAGCTGTGGTGGCCGTATTATCAGTAGTGTTAACTGGAGTACTTTGAGTTCCTCTGAAAATATTAATATCGGCATTGCCCGCTGGAATGTAGTAGCCTGTAGTTTGTGCATTTACCAACCAAGCGCTGCTTGTACTTAAATTTAAAGCTTGGTTGTAGCTTCCGGTAGTTGCTGTGTTAGCATTAATATAGATGCTTGGGTTACTAGTTGCGTTTACTGCTTGAAAAAGTGTGGTAATCGTAGCATCACTGGCATTACTTGAACCAATATCGCTGCCTAAGCAAACCATCAAACTGTCCAATGTAAAAACAGATTTTCTGAACTTTAATGCACTTGTAGTATACCTATTCCCTGCACTTTGAACAAAGCTCATCCCGAAAATACCTTTGCTGCCGTCAGCTAGGGCACCCGCAAAATCATTCGCTTGAAACTCGGAAGCGGTTCCTGCAAGCAATGGCTTTAAGTTATCATAACTTTGCCTCACGGTGGTAGTGCCTGGCATCATATTCCAATCCCACCCATTGCCTGCGCTGATATATCCAGTGTTGGCTAAACTACCATCGTACATAATTTCCAAAGCGCCATAACTTTGGTACCGACCGTACCTGTTGGCACCGGTGTAAATTTCGGCACCAAACATTTTACTGGTAAAGCCACGAGCTACCGCCACCCAGTTATTTTTACGCATAATTCCAGTTTGCGCATAGTTTAATTGGTAGTAGCCATCTAAATTTACGTTGGTTACCGCATAGCGATTGGTTTGGAAAATAGAATTGTAAAAAGCTGCTAAATCAGGTTCGATGGCTGCTCCTTGCAAATCGCCACCTACTTGCACTAAACGATCAAGCGCTGTGGTATTTACCGGAACGCTGTTAGGAAAAGGTGATCGGCCTGACGCAGAATTAGGATAAAAAGCACCTTTAGAGGTTTCTAAAAACAAAGCCTTCACCGCCTTTTTCATGTTTTGGTAGGCGATATTGCTGATCTTGAAAGGTGTTCCCTTCAATTCAAAAGCCCTGCTAATCCAGGTGCCGTAAGCATACTGATAGCTAATGTGCTGAGCTTTGTGATGAAATCCCGTACCATCTGGCTTGATGCCATCACGAGCACCCGGCCCCGTGTAAGTGAACTGCTCTAAATACCTGCTGAAGCAGCGCAAATCTCTTGCAATTTCATTGTCGGTATCGCCCAGTAAAGCCAGTTCTACCAAAAAATTTGATTTCACGTGTAGGAAATCCATTTCCATACCCGGCGTTGGATTGGCGTTGTAAATTGTATTAAATTCATGCGACCATTTCAGCATCTTCACTATCGCTTTTTTAACATCAGCATTGGCAATGTAAGGCAAGGCCTCCAAAAAGCCTATTGGGAAGTTGCGTACAGAAGTGTAATCGTTGTAAGGCACTACAATTTCACCACCTTCCGCTAAGCCTTGCTCCAAAAGGTAGGGCAAAAACACCTGAAGTTTCGCTAAGGCATCTGCATCGTTATTTGAACCGTAAGCTCTAGCTAACGACTGCACATGAGTACTAATTTGTAGCAAGGTATCTAAATCGTAAATGCTGGCGATGCCCCTGCCTTTAAAGGAACCATCCGCGTTATTTGTAATTCCGCATTGCGTAACGAAGGTTTTAGCATCGGCTATTTCCTGCGCAGAAGCAGTACCCGGCGTTCTTTTGTAGGTGCCATTTTTTAAGTTAGCAATGGCTGTTTGTTCCGCAGCACTTGCACTAGTAACTGCACTGGGTTGATTAATCCACGCAAAATAGGCTTTGTAGTATTCTGAATTTAGTGCGAAATGCTGCACATCCAATGCTAAATGTGGGCCTGGCGTACGAACCGAGCTATTACCGATGATAGTAAATTCATCCAGAAAAATGACATTATTGGTAGCTGTGCCAGGCTTGTAAATGATTTCCATTTTATTGAGCGCAAAAGCACTGGACTCGGAACCGTTATTGTAATCGTAGCGGTAGCTCCTATGGTAACTTCGCCATCCCTGATAGTTGAGCAACATGCGCCCTTCCCTACGCAAAAAATTACCGCTATCGTAAAACTTGAAGACTAAAGTATCGGCACTGATGCTGTTGCTGTAAATGAAAAACTCAGCTGCGCTGGATGAAAAACTGCCAATTTCTGAAGATGGAATTGCTAATGACGAAGCGGTAATTACTGAACCACTTTGAGGTGTCCATTTGAGTGCATTTGCGCCACCCTTCAAGTGCTCATTGCTGCTGGAAATTGTACCTGCCACAACCGACCAATTGGCGGGAATACTTGCGTCAAAATTAACAAAGCGCTGTTGCCCGTTAACAATAAAAGCATGAAAAATAAAAGCAATACATAAGTATAGAAATTGCTTCATAAAGGTTTGGTTAGTTGTTTATCCTCAATTTTAATTGAAGAGAGCTACAACGAATTTCAACACTTTAACTGCTTTTGAGGGTGTAATAAACGGTTTGATTAGGGGGTTAAATTCGTTTATCCACAATTATATGATTTAACGTGATCGTGATAAGCGTCACTCCTAAACATCTTCTAATTCGCAATCTACGTCTTTTCTCAGCTCGCCGCCGCTGAGCTCCTACTTTTTGACCGCAAAAAGTAGCAAAAACTCTCGGTTGCCTATTTATTCAACGTTATTTTATTTTCAATTGTTTTCATGCTTGCTTCGCAGGTTTCTTTTAAAGGAAGTGATTTGGCTTATGGGTGCGACCCGAAAAATAGAAGACCGAAAATTTGCGAAACGGAGGTTTGAGAGGCTATCGCTAGCAAACAGCCTATTTTTCCATTCTCAAACTCATGTTATTTATTCAACTATTAATAGTTTTTATTTGAAAGAAAGTTGCACTTCTTTTGACGCTCCTTTGTTGGCACCATCTGGCAATTGGATTTGTGCAGTGGCGGTTTTTCCAGTCTTAACCTGTTTAACCTGAACGTTGATATTACCTTGTTGCTGTAGCGGATCGGCTACGTACAATTTCTTATCTTTTAATAAAAGGATACATGGTTGGTCGACACTGATGATATAAGTATCTGAACTTATGGTTGAAGCTGCATAAAATACCGCCTGAAAAATCTTTAATTGCTGATGATACACCGCTTGATTTTTGGCATTATTGCTAACGATATCAATGGATTTAGGATCGAAGCCTTTCACGTTTTTTGTAGCAGGCAAAACAATGTATTGATAACTTGCCGTATCTGGTTTTATGCCATGATCAATCCATAACTTGAAAACATTACCCTTAACTTCTGTTTTGGGATGCGATAGGTTAATTCTATTCCAACTTCCGCTTTGTACTTGGGTGCTAACGCTTAAATTTTGCGCTACCGGAAAATAATAGCCAACATTGTTATGTAGTACCCAACTTGCCGCAGGCGCTTTGTGCTGCGACACTTCTCCTTTTTTAATATTGGCAAAGGAACTGGCTACACTGCCCTCTAACCAAGTTTGATTTAGCGTCGTTACAATTGGCTCGCTATTAGTTGAGCTGATATCCGCACCTAAGGCAACGATTTCCTTATCAAAAAAGAACCATGCTTTTTTTGCTTTTACACCATCATAATTTAATTGGTAGCCGGTGGCTCCGTAAACGCCATCAGACACCCCACCTGCAAATTCATTTTTACCATCCTCACCCCAATTCACTTCCATTTTCACATCTTCTGCATGGTCGGTAGCGGTAATTCCAGGAATTTTATCCCACTCCCAAACTGGCATAATGTTATAATATTCGGGACCGGTTAACTGAATATTGGTAGCACCATCTGAAAGGTATTTGCCATATAAGTTTTCATTGTTACCCATCTCTGATCGTTTGGTACGAGTACTGGTCATCCGTACGTTGAACGAATATTCTGGTCGTACATGGATGGTATAATCACCTTTCCAAAAATGCCGATGAAACGGTGCAATGTTGAAACTAACTGAGCTATCTACCCTAGAACGCTCATTTTCATAAAACGCATTAAACTCAGGATCGATGTTCATCATGGCATTTAAACGGTATTTCTCGGAAGTTTTGCGTAGGTTGTTCGGTCTGGTAACTCCCCTGCCTTCGGTATTAAAATCAACATACCTAGACCTGAAAGTTTTTAAATAAGTATCTCTATAAAATTTAGAGAGCAATGTTAGCTTTTCCTTAGTCAAGGCGTAAGGTGTACCCGCCACGTAGCCTGCAATTTTAATCACTCCACCCAAAAACACATTACCGTAACCGCCAATATATAGCTGAGGACCGTGTTGCAGATAGGAAAAATCATATTGCAAGCCTTCTTCTCCATTCACTAAACTTACCGGCTTAAATAACTCGGTTAACGATTCCGCTAATAAGATTTTATCTTCTGTAATTAAAGACCTGTAAAAATAGTGCATGGCAATATCCGTTTTGTTGGCACCAGTTTTCGCCACCATATCTCCACGCTTCATGCGCTCAATCAATTTTTGCTGTAAAGCTTCCGGCAGTTTTTTGTCTGCAAACTCCATCAACACCAAAATAACACCTAATTTTTGTGGTACGCTTATTTCATTATGCCACCAATTTTTGCTTGTAGGGTCTTTTTCGTACCAAACCTCCAATGCCTTCACAATACTTTTATAAAGTTGCTCATTAGTTCTAAAGCTGCTCCCTTCGGCGGTATAGGCCTGTACCAAATCATCTACTCTTTCCAAATGTGCTACAGGTTTCCAAGCTGTAGGGGATTGATCGACGTAATCAACCTCTTTCCACGTTCCATCTACTTGGATACTGTTTAAAGCTGCCTGACCAACCTTTGTTGCATTAGCCAAGTTTTTACCCTGATCGGCATATACTTTTTTAAGGATAGTACCAAAGGGATAAGTGGCCTGTGAAAAACTGAAATAAGGAGCGGCTAGTAGTAAAATCAGATAAGCTAGTTTCTTCATTTTTGGTTGTTTGGTTGTTTAGTTTTTTGGTTGTTTGGATGTTTAGTTTTTTGGTTGTTTGGATGTTTAGTTGTTTGGTTAATTGGCAATTGATTATTGGTACTTGATTATTGGATGTTGATTATTGGTCATTGGAATTTTTCCCTTAAGGATATTTCTTTTCCATTTCCCTTCCAACAACTTCCATTTTATGTTTCATGATTTGATTGGTATCTCCGTAATCGCTAAACCAATGTGGCTGATCCATTTTTTTCTCCCACTGTTGCAATTCATGAAGCAATGCTTTCACCTTCTGTGGGTTTTTGGATGCCAAGTTGGTAGTTTCTGAAATGTCTGTTTTCAAATTAAATAATAATATCGGATTATCGGCCACGTTGATCAACTTCCAGTCGCCTTGCCTTACTGCCGCAGCAACTCCCCTACGCCAAAATAAAATATCATGCGGAGGTTTTTGATTGCCCCCATTGATGAACGGAATCAAATTTTTGCCATCGGCCTTAAAATTAGGCGTGTACTTTCCTCCAGCTGCCGTTACTGCTGTTGGCAAAATATCCAACGATGAAACCATGTTGTCGTACCTCAATCCAGCGGGAACATTACCAGGCCAGTTCATTACAAACGCTACACGAATTCCGCCTTCCCATTTAGAGCCTTTCAATCCCCGCAACGGACCGTTATCTGCATAATTTCCTGTTGCCGCACCGTTATCATTGATGAAGCAGATCAGCGTATGCTTCTCCAAATGTTGTTCCTTTAACGTTTGCATCAGCTTTCCTATGCCATCATCTAAAGAAGTCATCATTGCTGCATAAGCACGTCTACCCTCAGGCAAATGAGCAAACCGCTGTACCAAATCTTTCTTAGCGTTCATAGGAACATGTACTGCGTTATAGGCCAAGTACATAAAAAAAGGATGAGCTTTATTTTGCTGAATAAAGTTAGTTGCCTTTGCGGTAAACATATCAGTTAAATACGTTACCTCACTTTCTGGAAATGCTTTTCGATTGTCGAACAGTGTAAACTCTCTGGCAGGCGTTTTATCGTAGCCAAAAAAATTGCGGTGACCACCAACAAAGCCATAAAATTCATCGAAACCTCGGTTTAAAGGAAAGTAAGGCTCTTCATCACCCTGATGCCACTTGCCTATGGCAATAGTTTTATAGCCATTAGCTTTCATTTGATTGCCAATAGTTGGAATTTTAACATCCATCCCCATATCTTTCATGGTATAGCCTGGGGCAGGCTTAGCGGAAGTGTTGTGTTCAAACCCAAATCGCTGTTGGTACAAACCCGTAAGTAAGCCCGCCCTTGAAGGTGCACACACAGAAGCAGTTACATAAGCATTGGTGAACAAAGTGCCATTTTTTGCAAGCAAATCTATATTAGGAGTAGGAATTTCTTTACCTCCATAACAGCCAAAATCGGCGTAGCCGGCATCATCTACCACAATAACAATCACATTAGGTTTAGCCGTTTGGGCATCGGTTTTACCTACAGAAAGTAAAAACAAAATAAGCAGTGTGCAATATTTCCCCATGATACATTGGTTTTTTGATCAATCAAATTTCTTCAATTAAAAAATAACTAAGGGGTAAAAATTGGTTTAAAAGGGAGTGATTTTAATTTGTGAGGCACGATTTGCTATATGTCCCCTCTATTACCCACATAATCTGATGGCACTACGCCAAACTGTTTCTTAAATTCTTTGCTGAAATATTTCCTGTCGTTAAAGCCAACGGCATAGGCCACTTCCGTGATGTTAAGATGCCCTTCTTGTAGCAGCTGCGCAGCTCGTTTTAACCGCACTGATTTCATGAAATCTGATATCGATAAATCAGTTAAAGCTTTTATTTTTTTGTACAGTACGGTTTGGCTCATGCCAATTTCGGCCACCAAAACTGATACGTTAAAATCCGTATCCTCCATGTGCCGCTCCATAATTTGCATCAACTTCGCTAAAAACTTCTCTTCTGGCGATTGAGCCTCCACCTTACTTGGTGTAAGCAGCAACTGTTTATGGTACTTGGATCTTAAAATTTCCTTAGCAGCCATTACATTTTTAATATGTAGCTCTAACAACTGCATACTGAATGGTTTGGTAATGTAAACATCGGCACCTGCCTCCAAGCCTTGCACTTGGTTGCCATGTGATGCCATTGCCGTCAACATCAGCACTGGAATGTGATTAGTGCGTTCTTCGCTTTTAATGCGCTTACAAAATTCGTTTCCATCCATTACAGGCATGGTTACATCACTTACAATTAAATCCGGAATATGCTCAGTTGCGTAATTTAAAGCCTCCAAACCGTTAACGCATCCTGTTACCAAGTACTGCTGCTGCAGCGATTGTACAATAAACGCCCTAAGTTCATCATTATCTTCCACCACCAAAATATGCTGCTGATTGGCTGATTGCTCTACAGCAGTTGCCACTGGCAAATCTGTTGTTATCTCCTCCGCAGGCATGCTCCATTGGCTAAGTTGCAGCTCAGCAGTTTCGGTGGAGCTGCTTAACTCTTGCGCTGAAAAATGTGAACTGCCTTTCTTCAGCAACAAGCGAAACTCACTAAACCCATCGCTTTGGATTGATGCTTGCCTACTTTCAACCGTAATCTCCCCTTTATGCATATCCACTATGCTCTTCACCAAGCCCAAACCTATTCCCCACCCCGTCAGTTGCTGGCTTTGGGTTTTGATTTGATAAAAATTAGTGAAAATTTCAGAGAGATATTCGGGAGCAATGCCAACACCGTTATCATGCACCTTAATTGAGATTTCATCGGGCAACTCTTCCAACACCAAATTAATTTCACCTTTTGCTGGCGTATATTTGAAGGCATTTGACAAAAGATTAAATAGCACTTTTTCCATTTGAGATGGATCAACAAACGCAAATACACTTTGATTAGGATGCTGAAAATTGAAGCTAATTTGCATAGCTGCAGCCTGACTTTGGAAGGCTTCGAAAACTTGCTGACAAAACTTAAGCATATCCACTTCGCTAACGTTCAACTGCAAATTGCCGGTTTCTATCTTTCTAAAATCAAGTAACTCTTTAATAAGTCGAAGCAGGCGATCAGTATTGTTTTTAATGCTTTGCAATTGCGTATTTAAAATAGCATTGTTTTGCGTTAGGTCGATAAGTTTTTGTAACGGAGCAAAAATAAGTGTCAATGGTGTACGAATTTCGTGGGAAATACGCGTAAAAAAGTCAAGCTTGTTTTGATAAAGCTCTTGTTGCTGCTGATAATTCAAATGCTCATAGTAAAGCTGTGTTTCTAAACGTTCCTGTCGTCTCAAAAACCTATTGATGTAATACAAAATTGCTACGAAAATAGCGGCATAAATAAGGTAAGCCCACCAGGTTTTCCATAGTGGCGGTAATATTTTAATCTCCAGTTTAGCGGGCTTAGGGTTCCAATAACCATCATTATTGCTACCTTTTACCAATAAATGATAAGTTCCCGGCGGCAAATTGGTGTAAGTAGCAGATGGGTTAGCAACCTCGTTCCAGTTATCCTCAAAGCCTTCCAATTTATAAGCATATTTGTTTCGCTCAGGCTTGATGTAATTTAACGCAGCAAAATCAATGGTAAAAATATTCTGATCAGCGCTAAAGGTTAAGGCTGGTGTAAATGAAATATCTTTTTCCAAAAGTTCATCGGCGCCGCCAACATTTACCTCTTTGTTAAACAAACGCAGCGCCGTAAACACAATGGTTGGCGCTTGTTTATTGGTGGCAATAGCGTTAGATTTAAAAGAAACCAATCCGTTATAACTTCCAAAGTACAAATTTCCGTCCGCTGCTTTGTAGGCCGCGTTGTAACTAAATTCATTGGCCGGTAAGCCATCACTTACGTAATAATTTTTGAAGTTATTTTGCTTCACGTCAAACTTGGATAGGCCCTTATCGGTACTCACCCAAATGTTTCCTTCATCATCCTGCGATAGGCCCACCACGTTGTCACTAGCCAATCCGTTTTTAACGGTGTAGTTGACAAATTTTTGCTGCTTGGGAAGATATTTGCTTAAACCACCTCGATGCGAACCAATCCAAACCTGCTTAAACCGATCTTCTAAAATGCAGTTGATATAGTCTGATTTCAAACCATCTTTTTTATAAAAACGTAGGAACTGATTGGCATTTTTCTTCAGCATGCTTAATCCAACCGCGGTGCCAACCCACAAATTGCCCTGGCTATCTCCCAACATGGTGCGGATATAATCACTGTTAATTTTCAAGCCCTTAGAACTGCTATTAATCCTTCGGAAACTACCTGTGTTGTAGTCGTACAGGTTCAATCCTTTCGATGAAGTTCCAATCCAAAGCCTACCTTGCAAGTCTTGCGTAATGCAGCTGATGTACCCATGACTTACCGTTGTTGTATCCGTTAAACTTGGTTTAAAATGCCTGAAAGTTCCGCTTTTGCGGTCAAAAAGCTCTAAACCGCCCTCATACAAACCAATCCAAATTTGCCCTTTGTTATCTTTATAAATAGATTTTACCGTATTAGAGCTGATGCTGCCGCCATTGGAAGGCTGGTGTTTAAAGTTCTGAAAAATGCCCGTCTTCGTATCTAAAAGATCTAAACCAGAACCCTCTGTACCTATAAGCAAATGTGTTTCATCCGCCCCGGCAATTACACTAATGATATCGTTACTGATGCTGTTACGGTATTTGCTGTATTTATAAACCTCAAAAGGTACCGCATTTTGGTGCGCCACGTTGATACCACCGAAATTGGTTCCAATCCAAACAGAACCTTGGTCATCCTCAAAAATATCTTTGATAGAGTTATCGCTAAGACTTTTGCGTTTCTCCGAATCATGCTTATAAACCGTAAAACGATTTGTTTTAGGATCGAAAATATTTAGCCCATTCATGGTTCCAATCCACAACAAGCCATCTTTACCTACTATGATCTTCCTAATGAAGTTATTGCTCAAACCTGCAGAAGATTGTTGGATATGCGAAAAGCTATTTTCCTGAGGATGGTAAATACTTATGCCATTACGTTCAGTGCCTACCCAAATGTTTCCAAGCTTATCTTCCACAATGGTTTTTACAGAGTTACCAATTGGCCCAGCATTTGAATTGGCCGAAAAATTTTGAAACCGTAATTTGCCATTAGCCAGCTGTTTGATACGGCTTAAACCTGTGGTGGTACCTACCCAAATATTATTCTTGCTGTCTTCAAAAACCACATACACCTCATTTCCAGCCAAACCATTCTTGATGTAAAAGTTCTTAAACTTCCGCGAGCCAGCATTGGAAAGCATACTTAAACCGGTATTGGTACCGAACCAAATATTACCGTTGCTGGCCTCGCAAATGCTAAGCACTGCATTGCCGGCTATACTTTGCGGATCTTTATCGTTGTGGTAAATTTGTTCAAAAGCATCTAATTCAGATTGGTAGATATTTAAACCATTCTGCGTACCAATCCATAAATTTCCATTTTTTTGCTTGGTGATGGCATAGATGTAATCATCAGCACTTATACTTTTATGATTTTGATCGCTGTGCCGATAAGTTTTGATGGTTCGTCCGTCGTATCTGTTTATTCCGTCTCTCGTTCCAAACCATAAATAGCCCCTTCCATCTTTTGCAATGGATAAAACAGTACTTTGAGATAAACCTTGAGCTACCGAGATATGATCAAACGACAATTGCGCAGACATGCCGATGGAAAAAACCAACAGCAAAAAAAGTAGCATCCAACTTTTGGGGTTGCGCATAAGTTCAGTTTGAGGTTATATGGTGATACAATGATACTAAAACCGTATTTTAAATCCATAGCAGAAACGAATAAATCGATACAATTTTACTGGCGGAGGTATGCCATGGAACCACCTCGCAAGTTTTTTAAGTATTTAGCTTCAAAGCCACTATCTTCGTTGCATGAATAGTAAATCACTGCTGATTATAGATGATGAAAAAAAGCTGTGCGATCTTTTAGCTCGTATACTTGAGCTGGAAGGATATACTGTTCATAAAGCGTACACCGGTAAAGATGGACTGGCAATACTTGAACAACAAGCAGTTAGTGTAGTGTTGTGCGATGTAAAATTACCAGATTACAACGGCATTGACTTGGTAGCGCTTATCAAACAATTGAAACCTCATGTGCAGGTGATCAATCTCACCGCTTACGGTACTATTGCTGATAGTGTAGTAGCCATGAAGAACGGAGCATACGATTATATTACCAAAGGCGATGATAACGACAAGATAATCCCGTTAGTAGCAAAGGCTTTTGAGGCCGCAGAAATTTCAGCCAAGTTGCCATTAAATAAAAAATTACCGAAACTAGGTTTTGACAATGTAATTGGTAAATCAAAAGCTATTTTAGAATTGATTGCCATGGCCAAGAAAGTGGCAAATACCGAAGCAAATGTATTATTGCTAGGCGAAACTGGAACTGGAAAGGAGGTTTTTGCCAAGGCGATACACCAAAGCAGCGCTCATGCCAATAGCGAATTTATGGCAATTAATTGTAGTGCCATTAGTGCAGAGCTATTAGAAAGCGAACTTTTTGGTTATAAGAAAGGTGCATTTACCGGAGCTTTACAAGACAAAAAAGGGCTTTTGGAACAAGCTGATGGCGGCACTTTATTTTTGGATGAAATTGGCGATATGCCCTTGCACATGCAAGCCAAAATTTTGAGGGTATTGGAAGATGGTACTTTTATTAAATTGGGCGATTTGCAAACTAAAAAAGTAAACATTAGAATTATTGCAGCTACCAACAAAAACCTAATTATCGAGGTAGAAAAAGGAAACTTTAGAGAAGATTTATATTATAGACTTTCGGTATTTACGCTGCTGCTCCCTAGTTTAAATGGAAGAAATGGTGATGTAATTTTGCTGGCACAACACTTTATTGAACAATTTGGTGCTGAAGTACCAATGAGTGAAAGTTTTAAAACTGCATTGCTTAATCACCACTGGAAAGGTAACATCCGTGAATTGAAGAATACTATTGAGCGGGCCTTAATTTTAAATGATGCGGCTGTGCTTGATGTGGATTTATTACCTAGTAATTTTAATGCTGAAAATTCAACTGCTTCGGCTAGTTTGGAAATGGCTAGCGTTGAGGAACAGCACATTAAAAAAGTGTTGCAACATACCGCTGGCAACAAAACTGAAACTGCTAGGTTACTTGGAATTGGTCTTGCTACGCTTTACCGTAAAATGGAACAATACGGTATTGCTAAGTATTGATGTTGCGTTCAAAGTGCTTTGAGTTTATTCTTCTTATTTTTTTTAAAGTATCAGTTTGGGATTATGCTGTCATTCCGACGCATGGCCTGCCCTGAAACTTCGGGGAGGATTCATTTTACCATTGTAAACAGATCCTTCGCTGCGCTATCGATGACAAAGCGATACTAACCCACCACACGCTATAACCTCGCTGTCATTCCTACCGATACAACTAGTGTCACCGCCAAATACACAGAACGATTCCTAAGAACGTCATTCTGAATTTATTTCAGAATCCTACTACAAGCTTATCACGCTTTATCCAAAATCAACCCTGCTACACCCCTCGCTGTTATTCCGAAGGATGGCCCGCCCTGAAACTTCGGGGAGGAAGCTATTAAACTATTTTACACAAGTCCCTTCGCTGCGCTATTGATGATAAGCGAGAGATAACGCCAACCCTTTCAAAATGATAAACGAAGCCTCTCATTTTGATAAACTTCTTCTGCAACACTAAAACCAGATACAACATAAAAAACTCACAACCAGCAACTTAATCAGTTAAAAAAAGCATTGGCACGACTGTAGTAAATAGGACAATAAAATTTAACACATGATTACACTCGTCCTTTTCTTAGCCTTACTCATCGGTATTTGGCTGTTATTCAAATCTATTGATTGGTTCGAAAAAATTTAAAATCCATGCTCATCTTATTCATCATTTCCATTGCAGTTTTTGCGTACATGCTATACGTACTGCTACACCCAGAAAAATTCTAAATCATGATGCAAACTGAAATTCTAGGCATTATTGCCACGTTTGTTTTAACGCTAATTATCTCCATCCCACTTGGCAGCTACATCGCCAAAGTTTTTGCAGGCCAAAGGGTGTGGACCAATTTTCTCCTTCCATTTGAAAACATTATTTATAGGTTCTCGGGAATCAATCCTGCGGCGCAAATGAACTGGAAACAGCACCTCAAAGCCATGCTTACCATCAATGCACTATGGTTAATTTATGGCTTTTTCGTACTGATGTACCAAGATCACTTGCCGCTCAATCCGGACGGTAACCCCGGTATGTCACCGCATTTGGCATTCAATACCATCATCAGCTTTGTGGTAAACTGTAATTTACAGCATTACAGCGGCGAAAGCGGACTCACCTATCTTACGCAACAGTTCATCATCATGTTTTTACATTTTGTTTCTGCTGCAACAGGTATCGCAATAGCCATTTCATTTTTCAAAGCTTTTAAAGAAAAAACTACCACCAAATTAGGCAACTTTTGGCAGCACTTCACCTTAGCTATTACCAGAGTTTTATTGCCTATTGCTGCAATTATTGCCATAGTTTTAGCTTTTAATGGAGTTCCCGCCTCTTACGAAGCCAAAGACCAAATCATAGGTTTACAAGGCGATAGCTTAACCGTAAGCAGAGGACCCGCAGCAGCAATGGTGGCCATTAAACACTTGGGAACTAATGGCGGAGGTTGGTTTGGTGCGAACTCAGCTCACCCCTTAGAAAACCCTAGTTACTTCACCAACATGGTTGAAGCGATTTCTCAAATGTTGATTCCTATTGCGATGATTGTTGCGTTCGGCATCTTTATTGGCAGAAGAAAACTTGCCTGGACCATTTTTGGCGTAATGACCCTAGGTTTTTTACTGCTACTACTCCCAACATTACAAAGCGAATTAGGCGGAAATCCGAAAATTGAACAGCTGGGCGTAACGCAGCATACTGGAGCCATGGAAGGTAAAGAAGTACGCTTTGGACCTGCAGCAACAGCCTATTGGAGTACCATTACCACAGTGGTAAGTACTGGTTCTGTAAACGGAATGCATGATAGCACAATGCCACTCACTGGGCTTTACCAACTGCTAGCGATGATGGTAAATGCATTTTACGGCGGCTGTGGTGTCGGTTTACTTAACTACTTTATTTACCTGATAATCGCAGTTTTTATAGCAGGATTAATGGTTGGTAGAACGCCTGAATTTTTAGGCCATAAGTTGGAAGCCAGAGAGGTAAAAATTGCAGCTTTAGTGACGTTAATTAGCCCCTTATTGATCATGTGCGGAACAGCACTGGCAGCTTACACTTTCACTGCTCATGGAAATGCAGCTTGGGAAACACCACCGTCTGCATGGCTCAACAACCCCAGTTTTCATGGATTCTCCGAAATGCTGTATGAAGTTACTTCCTCTAATGCCAATAACGGTTCTGGCCTTGAAGGGTTAGGCGATAACAATATGTTCTGGAACGTAATGACCGGCGTGATCCTACTATTTGGCAGGTTTATCCCAATCATTGGCCCGCTAGCTATTGCAGGATTGCTTGCAAAGAAAAAATACATTCCGGAAAGTGCAGGCACGCTACAAATCGACACTAAAACCTTCGCTTTAATGACACTAGCCATTATTGTGGTTTTAAATGCACTATCCTATTTTCCTGCACTGGCATTAGGTCCAATTGCAGAATACTTTACTATGATTAAATAACATGGAAAAAACAGCATCAAAATTGTTAAACTCGGCATTGGTAAGCGTTGCCATCAAACAATCTTTCATTAAACTTAACCCTTTAGTGATGATTAAAAACCCAGTGATGTTTACTGTGGAGATAGGCACATTGATCATGGCTGTGGTTACTGCATACAGCTTAACCAATTCGTCCGAAGGAAGTTTCGGATATAATCTCAGCGTATTCATCGTACTATTTTTAACCCTTTTATTTGCCAATTTCGCAGAAGCAATTGCAGAAGCAAGAGGCAAAGCGCAGGCGGATAGCTTAAGAAAAACGAGAGAAGAAACACCTGCTTTATTGCTGATGGAAGATGGCAACACAAAAATAATCTCTAGTAACACACTACAAAAAGGCGATGTATTCATTTGCAAAGCCGGCGAGTTGATTGCTACCGACGGCGAAATTATTGAAGGAATTGCGACCATTGATGAAAGTGCCATTACCGGCGAATCTGCTCCGGTAATTAGAGAAGCTGGTGGCGACAAATCATCAGTTACTGGCGGCACAAAAGTGCTTTCTGATGAGATAAAAGTGAAAGTAACGGCACAACCGGGGGAAAGCTTCTTGGATAAAATGATTGCATTAGTGGAAGGCGCATCCCGACAAAAAACGCCTAACGAAATTGCTTTAACCATTTTACTAGCCAGCTTTACCTTGATTTTCGTTATTGTGTGCGTTACCCTAAAACCTTTTGCCAACTATGCGCAAACGCCAATTACCATTGCGGCACTTATCGCATTGTTTGTTTGTCTCATTCCAACTACCATTGGCGGTTTATTATCCGCTATTGGCATTGCCGGAATGGACAGGGCATTACGAGCTAATGTCATTACCAAATCGGGAAAAGCGGTTGAAACTGCTGGTGATATCGATGTGCTTTTGCTCGACAAAACGGGTACCATTACCATCGGCAACCGAAAAGCAACGGCTTTTTATCCAATTGAACAAATTGAAGCAATTGAGTTCGTTAAACTCTCCTATTTGGCATCCCTTGCCGATCAAACACCAGAGGGTAAATCAATTGTGGAATTGGCCCAACAGCAATATCCAAACCTAGTAATTGATAGACCTGAAAATGCACAATTTATAGACTTTACAGCTGAAACTAGATCAAGCGGAATTGATACCCCTAATGGATTAAGTATCAGAAAAGGTTCCTTTGATGCGATGAAGTTATTTGCACAAAAAAATGGCTTCGAAATGCCTTCAGGCTTAATTACCCAAGTAAAATCGATTGCTGAAAACGGTGGAACACCCTTGGTAGTCAATAAAAATCATCAGCCTGTTGGCGTAATTGAATTACAAGATATCATTAAGCCGGGCATTAGCGAACGCTTCGAGCGACTTAGGAAAATGGGCGTAAAAACAGTGATGGTAACTGGTGATAACCCATTAACTGCTAAATACATTGCGGAGAAAGCTGGAGTAGACGATTTTATTGCGGAAGCCAAGCCTGAGGATAAAATGAATTACATCAAAGCCGAACAGGAACAAGGAAAGTTAGTGGCTATGATGGGCGACGGCACCAACGATGCACCAGCTTTGGCACAGGCAGATGTAGGCGTAGCCATGAATAGTGGCACACAAGCGGCAAAAGAAGCTGGTAACATGGTAGATTTAGATAATGATCCAACCAAGCTCATCGAAATTGTAGAAATAGGAAAGCAACTTTTAATTACCAGAGGTACACTCACTACCTTTTCTATCGCTAACGATGTGGCTAAATATTTTGCCATTGTACCTGCGCTTTTTATTGCTGCCATTCCTGCGTTGCAGGGTTTAAACATCATGCAGTTGCAAAGTCCAGAAAGCGCCATTTTATCCGCAGTAATTTTTAACGCCATTATTATTCCATTGCTTATTCCATTGGCGTTAAAAGGTGTAGCCTACAAACCAATAGGTGCTAGTGCTTTGCTCCGTAGAAACTTGTTCATCTATGGAATAGGTGGCGTTGTTGCGCCATTTATCGGCATAAAAATCATTGATTTATGCATCGGGTTCTTCATCTAATCCTCGAATTTAATCTTTAAAAAAATGAAACAATATATTCTCCCATCTATCAAACTAACTATCATATTCACCATCCTTTTATGTGTGATTTATCCTTTGTTCATCAGCTTTGCTGCGAAATTAAGCGCCGGAAAAGGCAGCGGCGAAAAAGTAACGCTTAATGGCAAGGTAGTTGGTTACCGCTTGCTCGGACAGGCTTTTAATCAACCTCAATACTTTTGGGGACGCCCCTCAGCCGTAAACTATAACGCAGCGGGCTCTGCTGGTTCCAATAAAGGGCCAACAAATCCAGCTTACCTTCAAGAAGTCGATAACAGGATTGATACCTTGTTGAAATATCACCCTGGTTTAAAAAGAAATGAGATTCCAGCAGATTTGGTAACAGCTTCAGGAAGCGGACTGGATCCAAACATTTCTGTTGAAGCGGCAAAAATTCAGGCTAAAAGAGTGGCTATTTCCCGCCAAGTGCCACTCTCAAAAATCATTAAACTGATAGATATTCATACCGAAAAACCTCTCTTTGGATTATTCGGCCCATCAAAAATTAATGTATTGGAATTAAATGTTGCTTTGGATCAAACTCGCAAATAATATCCACTCATTCTAAAAAATTGATGATTACATCTTATATCAAACCCAAAAAATTCATGAAAAAACTTCTTTTCACTATTGGCAGCTTTTTACTGATACAGTACGCTTCTGCTCAAGAAAATAACCCTATTAAAATATCGGGCTACATCGAAACTTACTACAACTATGATTTCAATCAGCCTTCAACTAATACTCGTCCAAATTTCATTTACAGTCACAACCGCAGCAACGAGTTAAATGTCAACCTAGCTTTTATAAAAGGTATGTATCAAACAGATAGGCTTAGAGCCAATTTAGCCATAGCGCTGGGCACTTACATGACAGCCAACTATGCCGCCGAACCAGACGTGATGAAAAATGCGTTCGAAGCTAATGCGGGTGTGAAACTATCTAAATCATCTAATATTTGGCTAGATGCTGGTGTGTTTAGTTCGCACATAGGATTTGAAAGCGCCATTTCGAAAGACTGTTGGGTATTAACTCGGAATATCTCATCAGAAAACACACCTTATTATGAAGCTGGCGCTAAACTGAGTTACACTAATGATGATCAAACTTTTAGCGCTACCCTACTTTATTTAAATGGATGGCAGCGAATTAAGCGTTTAGATGGCAATACCAAACCCGCTGGTGGTTTACAGCTGAATTGGAAGCCCGCTGAGAAAATCACTTTGAACTACAGCAATTATTTAGGTTACGAAGGTGAAAATGCAGTTAGGGTCCAAAGGTTTTATCATAACTTTTATGCTATTGCGCAACTTTCAAGCAGTTTTGGTTTAACAGCTGGTTTCGACTACGGAACACAACAAGTAGCTAAAGGCAGTTCCGATAAAAAAGAAATTTTATCACCAGTTTTAATTACCAGATATACACTTAACGATCAGTGGGCAATTGCGGGCAGGTACGAATATTACAAGGATAAGGAAGCAATGATTGTCAGCGCTGTCAATCCAAATTTCGAAGTAAATGGCTACTCGCTTAATATTGACTACAGTCCTTTCAAACAAGCTTTATTTAGGCTAGAAGGCAAGATTTATCAAGGTGATAATCAATTTATGCGCAACAACGCCACGGTGAATTACAATAGCAGTATCACTGCAAGTTTGGCTTTATCTTTTTAATATGGCAGCTACATCCGGCAATCAATTTTTAGAATTATTACAAAAATCCAAACGTGGACGTCTAAAAATATACTTGGGCATGAGCGCTGGTGTAGGAAAAACCTATAGAATGTTGCAGGAGGCGCATAGCTTGCTGCAACATCACATTGATGTACAAATTGCTTATGTAGAAACCCATAACCGAGCAGAAACGGTAGCACTCACTGCAAATCTACCCTTAATCCCACGGAAAAAACTTTTCCATAAAGGCAAAGCGCTAGACGAGCTTGACCTTAACGCTGTGTTAATTAGGCATCCGGAAGTAGTGGTGGTAGATGAACTGGCGCACACCAATGTGCCAGGTAGCAAAAACGAAAAACGTTGGCAAGATGTGGTAGATTTACTGGATGCTGGCATTTCGGTAATTACGGCGGTAAACATCCAACACCTGGAAAGCTTGAACAGCATTATGCAGCAAATTAGCGGAGTAAGCATTGGCGAAAAAATACCCGATCAACTGTTTACCATAGCTGATGAAATTGTAAACATTGATTTAAGTGTTGACGAATTAATTGACAGGCTAAAAGCAGGGAAAATTTACCATGCCGATAAAATTCCGCAAGCGTTAGAAAACTTCTTTAAAAAGGAAATCATCATCCAGCTTCGCGAACAGGCCTTAACTACGGTGGCTAATTACCTCGACCATAAAATCAATCAAAATAAGCTCAGTAATGTGAAGCAGGAGCTGTTTTTAGCATGTATTTCTTCCAATCATCAAACGGCACAAATGATCATCAGGAAAACTTCAAGACTAGCTAATTATTATCGTTCCACATGGATTGTGCTATATGTACAAACTGAAAATGAGCATGCCAATAAAATTAGGCTCGATAAACAAAGACATTTGATTAACAACTTCAAGCTGGCTACAGAACTAGGTGCCGAGGTGATGAAGATAAAGCATAACGATATCGCGGCAGCCATTTTAACGCTGATGGATGAAAGGAATATCACCACTTTATGTATCGGTCAACCACATCTGCATTGGTTAAAAATGTTGATTGGACATCAGTTTATCAATAAATTATTAAAAAACATCGCCAACCGAGGTATCGATTTGGTAATTTTATCTTAATTAAAAGCCATGAAGCTAAAAACAAAACTCAGATTAGGCATCGGTTTCTTATTCTTGATGCTCATTGCATTTGGCGCTATTTCCTTATTTCAAATTAATCGCATTGCGGAAAGCACAGCTTTAATTTTAAAGGATAACAACCACTCGCTACAATATACCAAAGCCATGCGTTTATTGATGGATAAGGACAGCCTGACTGGCACTGCATCACAAAAAGCGTTTGAAAAGTTACTGGTGCAGGAGGAGCAAAACATTACCGAAAAGGGCGAAGCAGTAGCAGTTAAAGAACTTGCTAGTGCTTACCAACGCTTTACCGCTACGAAAAAAATTACCGAGCTATCGACAATCAAATCTGCTATTTATCGGATTGAAGACTTGAATATGCAAGCGATAGTCAGTAAAAGTCAGCGCTCAGAACAAACTGTGGCACAAGCTACATTGTATTTGGGGTTGGCTGCTTTCATCTTTTTTTTGATCCTTTTTACTTTCATCCTGAGCTTTCCAGGTTTTATTGCTAACCCACTAGCGCTCTTGCTAGATGGAATCAAAGAAATTGGTAAAAAGAACTACAAGCAAAGACTTCATTTTAAAGGAACAGAAGAGTTTTCGACGTTGGCAAATGCATTTAATGACATGGCGAAAAAGCTAGACCAATGGGAAAACAGTAACGTGGCCGAACTGAAATCGGAAAAACAGCGTATAGAAACAATCATCCAGCAAATGCAAGATGCCGTTTTTGGACTTGACGACAAAGGCAATTTAATTTTCATTAACGATTTAGCAGCTGAGCTACTCCACTTAAAACCTGAAGCGGTTTTAGGCAAAAACATCGAAGATTTAAGTTCAAAAAATAGCTTGCTCCAAACCATTGTTACAAAAGAAAATGCTGATTTGCTGGAAATCGTACTTCAACAAAAACCAAATTATTTCAGTGTAACTTCTAATGATATTGAAATACCGGAAATACCTGATGATGAAAATGCCATCAGCTTTACTAAGAGAACCGCAGGAAAGGTTTTCATCTTAAAAAACGTCACCGATTTCAAGGAGCTTGACCAAGCAAAAACAAACTTTATGGCTACCATTTCCCATGAATTGAAAACGCCAATTTCATCCATAAAAATGAGTTTAAAACTATTGGAAGATAACAGAATTGGAGATCTCAATACAGAGCAAAAACACATGATTGCACACATTCAGGATGATGCAAATAGGCTATTGAAAATTACCGGAGAGCTTTTGGATTTGGCACAGGTAGAAACAGGAAATATTAAGCTAAACGTACAGCAAAGCAATGCCACGGAGATATTGGACTATGCTACCAATGCCGTAAGTGTACAATTGCAGGAAAAACAAATTGAGCTTCGAATTAACAAACCAACAGTGCTCCCTCCTCTCGTTGCAGATCAGGAAAAAACTGCTTGGGTTTTGGTGAATTTACTGAGCAATGCCATCAGGTATAGCGCTAACCAATCAAAAATTGACATCAATATCAGGATAAATAACTCCATGCTGTACTTTAGTGTAACGGATTACGGAAAGGGAATTGAAGATCAGTACCAAAATGATTTGTTTAAACGCTACTTTCAGGTACCAACAGATGGTCAGCACAAATCTGGTTCTGGACTAGGCCTTAGCATTTCCAAAGATTTTATTGAAGCGCAAGGCGGAAAAATTGAAGTACAAAGTGAGCTAGGTGTTGGTAGCACTTTCAGCTTTTCTTTACCAATCGCACACAGTTAGTTTGCTTTGGCAACCGTGGAAAAAATGTAGTACATTTCTGCGGCTATCTGCAAACTTCTGGCGGTATACACCGCTGCTTGTTGAGGAGTATGATCGGCCAATTTCGGATCTTCAAATATAACGGCAATTCTTTTTTCTGCTCCCGCGATATAGGGACAACCCTCATCAGCCTGAGAGCAGGTCATTACAGCAGCATAGTTTGATGACGGGTTGAACGGATGATCAAATCGTTTAGAAAAACCAATTATTGGAACTCGGTCTGCTGCATACTTAATAGCATAAATCGGATTGCCAGCTTCCGCCAATTTGTAAATTTCAAAGCCTTGTTGCTGCAATGTAATTGCCACAAACGGGAACAATGCCGTTTCCTCTGTACCGCCTGAATAGCAACTCACCTGAAACATATTGAAATGATAAGCGGCCACCTGTGCCCAAACCTGACTCAAATGACTACGCCTTGAATTATGCGTACAGATAAAATTAAGATTTACTGATTCGCCAGCATTGACTTTCCCCTGTACAAAATCAATTAACGGTTGTAAAACAGCTTTGCGCTCCGTACTTAATTGTTGGAGCGCAACGCCATTTAAAGTATTGATAATTTCCTGATACATGTTAATTGATTAGCAACAGCCGCCGCCTGGAGTACAGCTATTTGCTGACTTAGCAACCAAATTACTTAAATTTACCTTTGGCTTTTCAGCTGGAATACCGCAAGCATCTTGAGCTAGGCAGGCCGTAGTTTTATTTTGAAGGATGAACTTTGTTCCATCAAATGTCAAATCATATTTCCCAATAGTGGTCGACTGATATTCAACTTCGATTTCGGCATCTTCTATCCCCAGTTTTTCTTCTGATAGCTGAATGATATTCAATAACTTTACCGGCTTCAACCTGTGATCGTAGTCATCCGCATTCCAAAGTTGGAAGTTAACCACCTTTTCACTTCTAATTACGCCACCGCAATCAATAAAGTTTTTAGTGATTTGCCCTACCTCAGTAACGTGAAAATGATGTGGGACTAAAGTTCCGTCCTCTAATTCAAAAACCACTTCATTTAAGTGTGGCAAAATTTCTTTGATAGCTGATAATCTCATATCGATTTTTTTAATTGTAATATTACGATGAATTAACCCAAAAAATTTTAGCAACAATTGCTAGGAATTTCAACCTCTTTTAAAAACAAATCCAATTCTAATTTAATTTGGTTCCATTTTTGGCTGTCAATGCAGTAACAAATACTTGTTCCTTCAATATTGCCTTTAATGATTCCGATATTTTTAAGTTCTTTCAAATGCTGTGATATGGTAGCTTGAGCCAAGCCCAACTCGTCAACCAAATCATTACAAATGCAAGAATTTTGTTTCACGATATACTGCAAAATGGCTATCCTAGCTGGATGTGCCAAAGCCTTTAACACACTTGCTAGCCTGTTTTGCTGTTCGTTAAATATTTCTGTTTTAGTAGTTCCCAATTCAAATAATATATCGCAATATTACGATGATAGATTTAAAAATCAAAATACATTTCATTTTATGACATTAGCGTTAGCTCAGCATTAAAAACAATTCAATAAATCCATATTTTTTTCATTGCAAATGATATATTTGCAGCATCAAGATGCCCAGGTGGCGAAATTGGTAGACGCACCATCTTGAGGGGGTGGCGCTGGCAACGGCGTGGCAGTTCGAATCTGCTTCTGGGCACATTAACGTTAAAGCTTCGGTAATACCGAGGCTTTATTTTTTTAAACTTCCAACCTAAAACCTACTGTTTATGGCTATCACGATTAGAAATTTGACGAAGGCTGACAATCCTGTAATCGCAGAATTGATCCGCGAAGTATTTAGAGAATTTAAAATCGATAAACCGGGAACCGTTTACACTGACCCAACCACTGATGCGCTTTATGAGCTCTTTGACGTTGAAGGTGCGATTTATTGGTTAGCAGAAGAGGATGGTGAACTATTAGGTGGTTGTGGCATTTATCCAACTGAAGGCTTACCAAAAGGATGTGTGGAATTGGTTAAATTCTATCTTTCATCCAAGGCAAGAGGCAAAGGTTTAGGCAAGTTACTGATGGAAAAAAGTATTGAATCGGCTAAAACGATGGGCTACACAAGCGTGTACTTAGAATCTTTTCCTGAGCTTTCTACCGCAGTAGGCATGTATGAAAAAGCTGGCTTTAAAAAACTGGATCAACCAATGGGATGTTCTGGGCATTATGCCTGCACACTTTGGATGGTGCTCAATTTAACTGAACAGGCTTAACTACAAATCGATACTAAGCCCGTCGTAAGCAAGTTGAATGTTAGCGGGCAATTCTTTACTAACCTCTTCGTGTAATCCCAAGTTGTGGCTAATATGAGTTAAAAAAGTACGTTCGGCACCTACTTTTTGCGCAAATGCTATTGCTTCTGATAGGGTGAAATGTGAAATGTGGCTCTCCTTCTGCAACGCATTGAGCACTAAAACCTTTGTTCCTTTAATCTTTTCAAAGGAAGCCTCACTTATGGTTTTAGCATCAGTAATATAGGTAAAATCACCAATCCGATATCCCAAAATAGGTAACTTGTAATGCATCACTTCAAACGGAACAATTTTAGTTTCACCAACATGAAAAGAACGTTCATCATTAACGGTATGCACATCAATTTGGGGCAAGCCATGATACTTCACATCCGAAAATATATATTGAAATTCCCGCTTTAAGGCTTCTTGAACCCTTTCAGTTGCGTAAATATCAATGCGCTTTTTTAAAATGTAATTGAAGGGCCTAATATCATCCAAACCTGCCACATGATCTTTATGTTCGTGAGTATAAAGTATCGCATCCAAATCTGTAACTCCAGCTCGTAACATTTGGTAACGGAAATCGGGGCCACTGTCAATAACAATGCTTTTATCATCCGTTTGTATCCAAACAGAAACCCTCAAACGTTTATCTTTTTTGTCGGCAGATTTGCATACCGCACAACCACAACCAATAACTGGTATGCCTTGTGATGTACCCGTACCTAAAAAAGTTACCTTCAAATCAATAGCAATTATGTGATTTTCAAATCTAATAAAAAAGGGCTTAAGCTAAAACTTAAACCCTCTTTTACTATAATTTTATCTGCTATTATCTCAAATCAACTACTTCCACTCCAGGATATTTCTTCGCATCAAAGGCAAAAGTAGTTTCAGGAACCTTCACATTTGGCGAAAATGTTTTTACATTGTAAGTGTAAGTATTTCCGTTTTTTTCGAAAATTACAATGTTTGCAATTTGTTTTGCAGCTTTATCAATGCTTAAACGTACTTTAAATACATTCTTTTTAATATCCGTAGGTGATAAATCAATCATTTGATAAACTTTGCTTCCTACTTTTTGCTCACCTGTGTAGATGTACTTAAATCCT
This sequence comes from Pedobacter zeaxanthinifaciens, assembly GCF_003313335.1. Lineage (GTDB taxonomy): Bacteria > Bacteroidota > Bacteroidia > Sphingobacteriales > Sphingobacteriaceae > Pedobacter > Pedobacter zeaxanthinifaciens. The sequence goes on along the minus strand of NZ_QMHP01000002.1, from coordinate 155,228 downwards.
TTTTCGTAGATAGTAAAAATTTTGGCCGGATTTAAAGCTTCTCCGCTAGGATCTACATTAGAAACCTGAACTTCTTTATCTTGTTTAAGGTAAGTCCACTGTACTTTACCATCGCTAATTAATTCTTGGTTAGTCATGGCTACCTTGTATTTATTAGCATTTGCTTTTACATACAAAGTACCTTGTTGAGTTTCTTTTACTTTAGCCTGTTTGTTATCCAAGGTAAAAGTAAAATCTGTTTTCACTACATCATACGAACGGTATTTCTTACTAACCTCAGCTAAAATAGCCTTTGCTTTTGGATCTGTTTGAGCATGAGCTACTGTGCTAAAAACACTTAACGTTAATAATGCGACTATTACTTTTTTCATTTTATCTAAACTTCTAATTTTACGATTTTTGGTTAAGGTTGTTCAAGAATTGTTCCAAAGCATACATATCCGGAATTAAAACTTCACGAGCCTTGCTTCCTTCAAACGGACCAACAATTCCTGCACCCTCCAGTTGGTCAATAATACGTCCTGCCCTATTGTAACCCAACTTCATTTTACGTTGAATTAAAGACGTTGATCCTTGTTGATGAGACACGATAAGCTGTGCTGCTTCCTCAAAAAGCGGATCTCTGTCATTAGGGTCAAAATCTTTGGTAGATGAACCTTCTCCATTTTCGTCAATATATTCTGGCAATTGATATGCTTCTGAATAACCACGTTGATTACCAATAAAATCTGAAATACGATCAACTTCTGGTGTATCCACGAAGGCACATTGTAGCCTAATCAAGTCACTTCCAGTTGCTAACAACATATCTCCTCTACCAATCAGCTGGTCAGCACCTCCACTATCCAAAATAGTACGCGAATCTATTTTTGACAGTACCCTAAACGCCAATCTGGCAGGGAAGTTAGCTTTAATGGTACCTGTAATTACGTTTACCGAAGGGCGTTGTGTAGCCAAAACCAAATGGATTCCAATAGCACGAGCTAACTGCGCTAAACGGGCAATTGGCGTTTCCACTTCCTTACCGGCGGTCATAATTAAATCGGCAAATTCATCCACTACCAAAACAATGTAAGGTAAAAAGCGGTGACCATTATTCGGGTTTAATTTGCGTTTAATAAACTTTTCGTTGTACTCTTTAAGGTTTCTCACCATCGCATCCTTCAGCAAATCATATCGTTGATCCATCTCGATACAAAGCGAGTTGAGCGTGTTGATTACCTTTTTAGTATCAGTGATAATGGCATCATCTCCGCCAGGCAATTTAGCCAAAAAGTGGCGCTCAATTTTATTGAACAAAGTTAACTCCACTTTCTTTGGATCAACTAACACCAATTTTAATTGTGAAGGATGTTTTTTGTAAAGCAGTGATACCAAAATTGAGTTGATACCCACCGATTTACCTTGTCCAGTAGCACCCGCTACCAACAAATGGGGCATTTTCGCTAAATCTGCGATATACACCTCATTGCTAATGGTTTTACCCAAGGCAATTGGCAAATCCATATTAGATTGCTGAAATTTTTCCGTAGCCAACACACTTCTCATCGCCACCATTTCAGGGTGAGAGTTAGGCACTTCAATTCCAATTGTACCCTTGCCTGGCATTGGAGCAATAATACGGATTCCTAACGCCGCCAAGCTCAAGGCAATATCGTCTTCCAAATTTTTAATTTTCGAAATTCGAACACCAGGAGCAGGTATAATTTCATAAAGCGTTACCGTTGGACCAATAGTCGCCTTAATTTTATCAATCTCGATATTGTAGTGATTTAAAGTCTCTACAATTTTATTCTTATTGGCTTCCAACTCTTCTGCGTTTACCGCAATTTTATTAGAGCCATAATTTTCCATTAAATCTAAGTGAGGATATTTGTAATTCGACAAGTCCAGGGTGGGGTCGTAATTACCAAATTGTTCCACCAAATCTTCGGATTTAATATCTTCCTCTGTTTTCTCAATCGTAAAAGCAGGTTCCTCTATTTGGGTTTCTTCCTTTGGCGTTGGCGTAATTTCCATTGCTGGCATAGCCGATGCTAAAGTATCAGCAGCGGAAGTTACGATAGGCGCTGCAGCAGCTGTTACCGTGGGCGTTAGCAATACATTTGTAGCCAAAGGCAAGCTGGAACGCTCTTCTTCCTCCTCTGCTTTATGCTCAAAACGACTTGGTGTAAGCACAATATTTTGCTCCTGTTTTTGCTGATTTTTATATCGATCATTTAAGCTGAACTCCACAGGTTCTGATTTGCTTTCTTCTTCTAACGCTATATTTTCCGGGATTTCTGGCTCTATAATCCTACGAGGATTCGGTGCTGGCTGTTTTTCCGGCAATTTAAAATCGATATTATAGGCAATGATTAATACCGAAAGCCCTAAGAACACCAATAAACCACCCACTCCAGTTCTGCCAATCTGAACTTCTAACAGTTTATTGCTCCAATAACCAAATTCACCTTCTAAAAAATGTGGCGTTTTGGCAAAAAATGAATGACCAAACCCGAAGGCTAAAGAAATAAATAACAAAAAGAAAAAGCTATAGGCTAACACTTTTTCAACAGCAAAAATTTTCACTTTAAAAAGCATGCGATAGCCTATCACGAAAAACACAAACACGAAAAGGAACGATGCTACGCCAAACCATTCGTAAATGAACTGGTGTGATAACAACGCACCTATTTTACCTAGCCAGTTTTGCACAATAGGGTCTTCTACCCCACTCTGCTTTAATTCATCTACACTTTTAAACAGGTTACTCCAACCACCATTGGCGTCTATCACATAGCTTTGATCTTCTTGCCAAGTAAATAAATAAGAAGTAAATGCTACCAAAAAGTAAATGGATAAAATGACAAAAAACAACCCAATGATTTTTACCAATCTACCGTCCTGAAGATTAAATGTTGGAAGATACTCGGCTTTTACCCGGGGTTCCCTAACACTAGATTTCTGCCCACCTTTACCTTGCTCAGCATTTTGTTTGAAAGAATTGGATTTAAATGAATTTCCCCGTACCGACATCGTATCGTTTAATATTAATGAACAAATATAAAGAAACTGTTTAAATTTAGTGATGTTTGATATTTAAACTGTAAGCGCTTTACTTACCTCTTTAAAACGCAGTAAACTTCTAAAACTTGCCTCTAAAAAATCGAGTTATTTTTAGAAACCCGAGTTCGATTGCTAATTAGCTCTCAAAACTGATAATGATCCCGAACATTCGGGACAGCATGACGAAACGCCAATTTGCCCTCACCCTGTCCCGAATGTTCGGGATCAGGGTCAATCGAAGTCAGGTAGAAATCATCTTAGTCTATAACTATTGAGTTTTAAACCTTTGGCCTCCTGCTAAGTCTTAAAACATATAAACAATTATTTTATATAGGTTTTTTATTTTAGTTAAATCCTGCGCAGCACTACTGGGTAGGATTTTTTTATTTACATCGGGCACTTACCATTGCTTTTAAAAACTAATTAATTTGCGCTTTTCTAATATTAATTAAATTTCGTTATTTTAACCTGTCGGCGAAACTAAATTTTAAAAATGGACATTACGCAACTTGAAACCTATATAGAAAACAATCAGCTAGATGAAATTGTGGCGCTGTTGACTCAGAAACCGCAGTTAGCTACACAAGTTACTTCGCACCAAATTTCGCCAATGCTTTTGGCCTGCTACTATAAAAAAATGGACATTGCCAATGCCATTGCCGAATTTATGCCTGAGCTCAACATCTTCGATGCATGTGCAATAGGAAAATTTGATGATGTGACTCTGTTAGTTTTCAAAAATCCACGTGCTGTTAATGAATATTCTGTAGATGGATTTACGCCGCTGGGCTTAGCTTGTTATTTCGGTCACGAAGAAATTGCTCGTTTTTTAGTGCTCAAAGGTGCCGATGTAAACCTGCCAAGCAAAAATGGCTTTAACGTTTTCCCTATCCATTCTGCTGTGGCTGCCAACAATTTTAATGTAGCCAAGGTATTGTTAGATGCCGGCGCTTACCCTAACGTTTGCCAAAAATCAGGGGTAGCTCCTTTGCATAGTGCCGCCCAATTGGGTAATATCGAACTCATTATTTTATTGCTAGAACACGGTGCAGAAGTAAGTTTACGCATGGAAGGAGGTAAATTACCTGCCGATTTAGCCGCAGAAAAAGGATTTCATGAAATTGCAGAAATATTAAGAGACGACGACTAATAAAGTTAAAGGCAAAAGTGGAAAGTAAAAAACTGCATTAAATTAAGCTAAGAAATTCGTATATACTTAACTGACACACGCAGAACTTACCACTTATAACCTACAACGTACTATTCCCAAACTTTAGATCTTACCCGCTTCATGTAAGTCCTGATATCTAAAAAAACCGCAGCCAAAACATAAAAAAGAATAGGAAAACCTACAGCCAAAAACGAGGAATAAATAAAGAATAACCTCACTTTTGCAGTACTCATATCAAGTTTGTTGGCCAAATAAGCCGATACCCCAAAACTACGCTGCTCAAAAAAAGTAACTATACGCTGAAACATATCCGACTTGATTTTATACTCTAATTTACAAAATTAACTTATAAACCAAGAATTATTCATTTTTTTGGAGATGCTGCTCAAATTAAATCATCACAACGCAAGTCAATCTCCTATCAATTTAAAATGATAAGTTTAGCATAGGTTGAAAGAAAGCAAGCCGAAGATGTTGGAGACAAAGGCTTTAACCGCATCATTAATTTGAGCAATACCGTTGTTTTCTGTAATTAGAACAATAGCCCATAAAAACAAACAGCCCGACGTAATATGTCGAGCTGCAAAGATTATTAAATAATGTGAGTTGGGGATAAGAGAATTATGCTATTTGCTAGCGATAGCGCTTCAAACCTACGTTCAGCTAATTTTCGGTCTCTTATTTTTCGGCACGCACTAATAAGCCAAAGCACTTTCTTTGAAAGAAACCTGCAAAGCAAGCATGAAAACAATTGAAAACAAAATGATGCTGAATAAATAAGCAACCGAGAGTTTTTGTTACTTTTTGCGGTCAAACCTGAGCATAGCGAAAGCTTGAATACAAAAAAAATAAACAAATCATGAAAAAAGTAAGAGCCTAGCGGCGGCGAGCTAAAAAAACACGCTTAATTGAAATTTTTATAGAATTTCAAAAGTACCTAATCTGGACTCACAATAATTCAGCACCTATTTCTTCGCATTTAGCGTTAGGCCAATTTCAACATCTTTTGAAATCATCCAGTTTTCAGGGCTACCTTCTGTTTTATAATTAATTCCCCAAGCGCTTCTATCAATTACAAACTTAGCCGAAGCCGTTACCGATGTTGGCGTAACTTGAACTTTGGCAGGGAAAGTAACGTTTAACGTTTTATCCTTTAGTGTTAAATTTCCACTGATTAAGTAATTTGGATCAGCAATTAAACTTGCCTCTGCTGTAGCAACATAAGGAGCTACTTTAGTGATTACGAATTTGGCAGTTGGCGCTTTCTCCACATCAAAAAAGTCTGCACTTTTCAAATGGCCTTCAAGATCAGCAGCTTTTTTCCCCTCTTCCGTTACCGATGCAGGATCAACCTGAAGTGAACTCATATTTACCACAAACTCGCCACCATTTACTGAATCTTTTTCAACAGAAATAGTTCCGGAGGTCACTTTAATTTTACCCCAACGTGGTGCTAAACCTCCTTTGTGAGTACCTTTCCAATCAACAACAGTGGTTGCTGTATCAATAGTATATGTTTCGCCTTTTTGTTCAGCAACAGCTTGCTCGCTGGTTGTTGCCGTATTGCTCGATGATCCTCCGCAAGAGGCCAATAGAAATAGCGCCGGTAGCGCAAAAAGTAATTTTCTCATTTTTATTTTTTTGATGATTAAAGGTTAATTTGCTTATGAATTTGCAGTGCAAAATTAAACTCCAAGGAACTTATTTCTATTGATCTATGTTAAGAATTTAGCCCATCATTTTTTAAAAGTTTTAAGCCAATTCCACAATGTAAACATCGTTTCATATCACAATATTTCTTTCGTAACTGCAGCAATGCTTGCGTTTGAAAGGCATTTTGGGCGGTTACACCCGCATCAAAGTAACTTGAGATTACATTATTTTGCTCAGGCTGGATGCTTTCCAACAAATAAAAAGCCCTGGTTTGGAAATTAGCCTGCCCTGTGTATTTCCCATAAGCAAACAGGAATAAGGCAACGGTATTAATTAAGAGGTTATCGATCGAAGATTTACCTAACTGCGTAGCTACCTTATCCGCCAGTTTATTAAAATGGTAATGGGTTTGCCAAAATGGGTGGATTGGCAATGAATCAAAAAGCAAATGGAGTTCCTTCACATTTTTGACTTCGAGCACTTTGGAAAACAGGTGGTTAGATTTCACAATTAGTGCAGCAAACTGCGCTAATCTTAACGTCGGAAAATTCTGCGGCCGCATCCTCAAAAACTTCCAAAGTGAAACATCAATAGGATTTAAGCCATACTTCTTACTTAAAAAGGCATATTCCGCTTTTAGCAAATTAGGATACTCTTCATCGAAGCGCTGTCCCAAAAAACCAGCTTGCCCAAATATTAAAGCTTCAATTTGTAATGATTGATCCTTGTGCTTGGCAAATAAGTTTTGTGGCAGGCTTTGCGCTAGCACCTGCATAGGCAAGGCATTCACCTTAAAGCCAAAATTTTTGGCCACAAAGTGATAAAATGTTTCATCCCAATTACCGTTTAATTGCGCTAATCTTTCAAAAACCTCCGCACATTTATCCTCCATCCGTTCTACCAAAACTCTCGATAGAAAATTACCAATGACGAAATTGTCCACTGTATTAATTTGGTTTTCGCAGGGGAAACTGTTGGCAGAGGTGATTAGATTTTGATAGTTATCAAATAGTGATGAAGCAATTTTGTCTTTCAAGGCCAAGGTAGGCAAAACAGTTCCGTCTGATCTCTTAACTTCACTGTCATGTTCCCAAACCACATGCAAAATCACATTATCATATGCCATATCTTGCTGATGTTGATGCCCATGCCAATCTGATGATTTGAGGTGAACTTCCACTTGCCCTACCCAAGTGGTACCATCTATTATAATTTTAGCAGTTGTAAAATCAGGACCAGCATGTTTATTAGGAAATCCGCAATGCAGTATTTGCAAGGGCTTGCCATCAATAGTTTGGCACTGCTGCTGATCGTACAGCCTAAATTGCCATACAAAATGTAAAAACTCCTCTGGAAACTGCATGCTTGAAATTAGCGATTAATCTCTTCAAATTAGCTTTTAAAAACTTAAAAGAGTACTTATTTTGCTTCTTTTTTCTTGTAGTTGGTGATGAAGACCCCTAGGATGATGAGCACTGTGGCAATTAGCAAATCGTAAGTAACTGTTTCATTAAGTACCAACCAACCTAAAAATATAGCGATAATGGTATTGAAATAAGACAAAATGGAAACTTCAGTAGCACTTACTTTTTTTAAGGCATAATTGTAGCAGAAAAATCCTACCACTGACCCAAAGACACCTAAATAAACTACTGCGCCTAAACTCTGCAACGACCAATCGCTAAAAGACGTATTAGGAGAAACAATATTGGCAATAATAAGCTGAGCAACTGCCGCAAAGGCAAATTGATAAAATAAATCCAGAAAGATGTGGTTGCTTTTGTGCGTATATTTTTTGGTGTAAATAGTTCCAGCAGCCCAACCTAAAATAGCCATTGCTAAATAAGTAATTCCGGTTTTATAGTTAGGATCTAATATATCGCCTATACCATCCCTAAAAATAAAGGCTACCCCGCTAAAACCTACCACTACACCAATAAATCCCTTTAAGCTAGGTTTTTGCAAACCAAACACCACACTTCCCAAAAAAACTACAATGGGAGAAAGCGCCGTAAGCAACGACGTTAATCCACTTGGAATACTTTCCTCGGCAACGGTGGTCATACCATTGGCAATGATGATCATTAAACTGGCTACCAAAATTTGTCGGCCCAAACTTTTCCAGCCAATCCATTTAAATTGCTTCTGATAAAGTAAAATTGAAAGTAGTATAACTGACGCTACCACTTGGCGCAACCCAGCTACAAACCAGGCTGGAATGGTATGCACCGCAACACGAATTCCCAAGTAGGTAGTTCCCCAAACAATAGCAATGGCAAATAATGCCACGATTAACTTCACATCGCGTTTTGCACTCATATCAAATTAGCAGACAATAAAATCTGCTCCATCTCTTGTTGCAACGCTAGGGCTTCTTCTCGGGCTTTCTCAGCAAAATCTTCGCCATTGCTTGCATAAATAATACTACGTGCAGCATTTACCAATAAGCCACATTCTTTATTCAAACCGAATTCGCAAACAGCACTTAAGCTTCCGCCTTGCGCTCCAACACCCGGCACCAATAAAAAGTGGTCTGGTGCTAGCGTTCTGATATTTTTAAATTCCTCAGCCTTGGTTGCTCCTACTACGTACATCATTTGGTTGCTATCCGTCCATTTTGATGAAGTGCTGATTACCTGCTCGTACAACTTCTGATCTTCGCTCTGCTTCACTTGAAAATCCTTACTTCCAGCGTTAGAAGTTAATGCTAATAAAATCACCCATTTTTCTGGATAATTCAAAAACGGCGAAACCGAATCTTCGCCCATGTAAGGCGCTACCGTTACTGAATCGAAACTCATCCCCGAACTTTGTTCATTGAAAAAAGCTTCAGCATACATCGCAGAAGTATTACCAATATCACCCCTCTTGGCATCGGCAATAGTAAAAACATCTTTTGGAAAATGTTGCCAAGTTTTTACCAACGTATCCCATCCTTTTACGCCTCTTGTTTCGTAAAATGCAGTATTTGGTTTATAGGCTACGCACAAATCATGTGTGGCATCAATCAATTGCTTATTGAACTCAAGTATTGGATCCTCATATTTCAATAAATGCTTAGGCAACTTATCCAAAACTGGATCAAGACCGATGCATAGAAAGGACTTTTTACGTTGAATTTGTTCAAAAAGCTGCTGCTTATTCATTTTCGAAAGGATTTTAAAATGTTGCAAAGATGGGAATAAAAGTTGATTTTGTGACTGAATTTGTCAGTAAAAAACGAAGTATCCTCGTAGCGAATGGTTGGGCTAAAAAGCAAGTAGTAGCTGATTAAGGCTCGAAATTATCGTTTGTAATTACCATATATCTACCTACTTATTTAATTTCTGATATCATAGATGCTGTTGAAATAAATTAACTTTTTTAAAAAATATCTTGCAGATTAGATTCCATTTTCCTACACTTGTGCCATAATTCCCAGAAAGTTTATCTGAATACCTTCCGAAAAAATCTTAGCGAGAAAATTTCTTAAATCTTTTAAGCCCTTTTTTGGTTGTATTATTTGGGTAAAACCTTAAAAAAATTCACGACAAAATATAAATGTTTAGCAAAACAGAACTAACTGAAAAGCTTACCGCCGAACTACGTGAGTTAGCGAAAGCGAATGGTGTTGAAAATGCAGGCGATTTACGTAAAAACGACTTAATCGAAGAAATTCTGAAAAAACAAGATACTACCACAGCAACTCCAGTTGCTGTAGCAACTGCTAGTGAAGCAGCTGCTCAAGAAAAACCTGCCAGAAAAAGAACACGTATCATAAAAGATAATAATCAAGAAGCAGCTCCTGTTGTGGAAGAAAAAAAGGAAAAAGCAGCAAAGCCTACCCTTTTTGATGAACCCCAAATTGAACTGCCTACTCCTGATTTTGAAGCAATTGCTTTGGTTACCGGACAAGATCTATCAAAACAAGAGAGCATTGCCGACAAACTAAAAAATCAAAAATCGAAAAGGGAGCGCATTCCAAAAGATAAAGTAAACACGCCACAAGGCGAGGTAATTGTAATTGATGAAGCTCCTTTAAAAGAAGAAAAAACTGCAAAAGAGCGCCCAATTAAAGAAGAGCGCCCGGCTAAAGAAGACAAACCTGCAAAAGAGGAAAGACCGCAAAGAGAGGATAATCGCCAGCAGAAAAACCACAACAATAACAATAATAATAACAGCAATAACAACCAAAAGCAAAACGAAACCAGTTACTCCAACTTGGATTTCGATAATACCATCACCAATGAAGGTGTTTTGGAAATTATGCCCGATGGCTATGGCTTTTTAAGGTCTGCTGATTATAACTATTTATCATCACCTGATGATATCTATGTTTCTCAATCTCAAATCAAACTTTTTGGTTTAAAAACCGGAGATACCGTAAATGGAAGTATCCGTCCTCCAAAAGAAGGCGAAAAATATTTTCCTTTGGTTAAGGTAATCAGCATTAACGGACGTGTACCAGCTGATGTACGTGACCGTGTTCCTTTTGACTACTTAACTCCACTTTTCCCAACCGAAAAACTGGATTTATTTGTAGAGAGCGGCAATCATTCTACCCGAATCATGGATTTATTTACTCCAATTGGTAAAGGTCAGCGTGGTTTAATTGTAGCACAGCCTAAAACAGGTAAAACCAACTTGCTAAAAGAGGTTGCTAATGCTATCGCTAAAAATCATCCAGAAGTTTATTTAATCATTTTACTGATTGATGAGCGTCCTGAAGAGGTAACGGATATGGCACGCAGTGTAAGAGCTGAGGTGATTTCATCTACATTTGATGAACCTGCTGAAAGACATGTAAAAATCGCCAATATCGTGCTTGAAAAATCTAAACGATTAGTTGAGTGTGGTCATGACGTGGTGATCTTATTAGATTCCATTACTCGTTTAGCAAGAGCTTATAACACTACTGCACCTGCTTCAGGTAAAATTTTATCAGGTGGTGTTGATGCTAATGCTTTACACAAGCCTAAGCGTTTCTTTGGTGCTGCCCGTAACATTGAAAAAGGTGGCTCTTTAACCATATTAGCTACTGCTTTAACTGAAACAGGCTCTAAAATGGACGAAGTAATTTTCGAAGAATTTAAAGGTACTGGTAACATGGAACTTCAGTTAGACCGTAAATTGGCTAACAAACGTATTTTCCCTGCTATCGATATTACAGCATCAAGTACACGTAGAGACGACCTATTGCTAGATAGAGAAACCTTACAGCGTATCTGGATTTTACGTAACCACTTGGCAGATATGAACAGTCAAGAGGCAATGGAGTTGATCCAAGCTCAAATTAAAGGCACAAAAGATAACGAAGAGTTCCTTTTAGGAATGAACGGATAGTAAAAGTTTTACGTTATACGTTTTAAAGTTGTAAGTTTGAGCGACTCAAAAACGTATAACGTAACACCTATAACCTTAACAAACCAATGTTAAACCTCCCAAATGCTTTAACCTGCGCCAATTTATTTTCGGGCTGTATCGGTATTGTATTTTGTTTCAATGGCGACTTAAAATCTGCTGCATATTTCGTTATCCTATCAGGCATATTTGATTTTTTTGATGGGATGGCAGCGAGAGCCTTAAAAATTACCAATGGCATTGGGAAGGAGTTAGATTCTTTGGCAGATGCAGTGAGTTTTGGTTTTTTACCTGGTGCCATCATGTTTCATTTATTTAAAGCTAGTGATGCGCCAAATGCTTATTTGCCGTATCTTGGTTTTGTAATTACACTTTTCTCCGCTTTAAGGCTAGCTAAATTTAACACCGATACCAGACAAACGGTTGACTTTATTGGCCTAAATACACCAATGAATACTTTGTTCATTGTATCTCTTCCTTACGTAGCTGATTATCATCCACAAATTTTAGGTAATTGGTTTGTACTCGCAGCCATTACTGCTTTGAGTAGCTTTTTATTGGTAAGCGAAATAAGAATTTTCTCCCTAAAATTCAGCAGCCTGAAATGGAGCGAAAACAAAATCAAGTTTGTGTTTATGATTTTGTCGCTTGCATTATTTGCTTGGCAACAGTTTGTGGCCTTGCCGGTGATATTAATTTTATATATCGGCTTTTCTTTTGCCTACTTCAGAAAAAAGTAGGATTTCAACATCACTATAGCAACAGCTCATTTCCGAAAGCTTAGCAATTATTAGGATTTATTAGAAACCCGAGTTCGATTATTGATAATTGGGTTTAAAAACTGATACCGATCCCGAATATTCGGGACAGTATGACGAAACGCCAATTTGCAGGCACCTTGTCCCGAATGTTCGGAATCAGGGTCGGTTAGCTATAAAATACACTATGTTTTTGAAAATCAAATAAATAACAAAAGAAATCAGGTTAAAAAATAACCAGTTACAATTGACTTTCCAACTCAGAACGCGACTTGGCTACCTGAGCTAAAATTACAGTCAATTCTGCTTTAATTTCGGTTAGTGCCGCTGGGATTGCCTCTAAGTTCACTCCTTCTTTAGCATTACGCTCTATCACCTGCATATAATCTCTCATATCATCCCTACCCACGTAATAAAACGTTGGTTTCACCTTGTGTGCAAATTCCGATGCCGCCTTCCAGTCCTTTGCATCTACCGCTTTTTGTAGGTCATCTAAATACATTGGGATTTGTTCCACCAAAGTATCTAACATTTCTATCATAAATTCTGCGCTATCGCCCGACATTTCCTTCAAATAGCTCAAGTCTAAATCTGCTTTGCTTTTAACTGGATCGATCATCGTTATATTTGGTTATAATTTTTGCACTGTTAATTCGTCGCTTAAGTTAGTCAAAATGCTCGAAACTTTTTCCTTAAAAACAGGATGAATATAATCTGCCGCTATTTCATTTAAGGGTTCCAACACAAATCTGCGTTTATGCATCTCCGGATGAGGTAAGCTAAGCTCTTCATTATTTAAAATGGTATCTTCGCCGTAAAATATCAAATCGATATCTATCAAACGTTCTCCCCATCTTTCGAGCCGTACCCTGCCCATTTTCTTCTCTATATCAAGCATTACTTGCAATAACTCCAAAGGCAGCAACGCAGTTTTCACCCCTACCGCCTGGTTTAAAAATCCCGGTTGGTCGGTTTTACCCCAAGGCGCCGTTTCATAAACACTTGAGGCGGCAATAACATTTCCAATTTCACTTTCTATTAACGCTATAGCTTGCTGAAGATTGCTATCCCTATCTCCCATATTGGTGCCCAGTAACAAATAGGCCTCTTTTTGCTCTAACATTTATATCGCTTTGTTGTTTGAAATCAAATAATTTATCAGTAGAACAGCTTAAACGCATGATATCACAATGCATTTTTTATCTTTACAAATTAAAGCTTATTTAAACTTATGAAAGAATTTTTCAAATATGTTTTTGCCACTGTTGTCGGCATCGTAATTTCAGCTGTAGTGCTTGGCATTATCGGGTTTGTTATTTTTATAGGCATGATTGCTTCGGTTGGTAGTGAAACCGAAACCGTAGTAAAAAAGAACTCGGTGTTATATCTCAACCTCGACCAGGCCATTACTGAGCGTACCCCCGAAAATTCTTTTGGACAGCTGTTTGGCGGCTCAAGTAATAAAAGCATAGGCTTCAATGATGTAGCAAGAGCGCTTAAAAAAGCACAAAACGACGATAATATTCAAGCCGTTTATATCAATGTAAGTGCGCCAAATGCTGGCATGGCAACCATGCTTGAAGTTAGAAATGCGATTTTAGACTTCAGAAAAAGCAAAAAACCGGTTATCGCTTACAGTGAAACTTATTCGCAGGGTGCTTATTACTTAGCTTCGGCAGCCAATAAAATTTACCTAAATCCAGAAGGCGAACTAACTTTTAAGGGGTTTAGCTCAGAGCTGATGTTTTTCAAAGGTGCTTTGGAAAAACTAGGTATCGAAGCGCAAATTATCCGTGTGGGCAATTATAAAAGTGCTGTTGAGCCATTTATCAACACCAAAATGAGCGATTACAACCGCGAACAAGTAACCGCTTATGTAAGTAGCTTGTATGATACATTTTTAACTGGCATTGCCGAATCTCGCAAAATTGAAAAAGACAGCTTGTATCAAATTGCTAACCAATACAAAGTTCAGTTTCCTAAAGATGCCTTGGCCTATAAAATGGTTGATGGGTTAAAATATAAAGATGAAGTTTTGGATGAATTGCGAAATATTACTGGTACAGATAAGAAAAAAGATATCAATAGTGTAAGCATTAACGATTATATCAAAAGCCTACCGGCACAGGGGCAAAGTAGTTCAAAGGATAAAGTAGCTGTAATTTATGCCAATGGCGATATTGTAGGTGGCGAGGGCTCTGACGAACAAATTGGTTCCGAAAGAATTTCAAGAGCAATAAGAAAAGCAAGATTAGATGATGACGTAAAAGCAATTGTTTTGCGTGTAAACTCTGGAGGTGGCAGCGCCTTGGCTTCGGACGTGATTTGGAGAGAAATGATTTTAAGCAAAAAGGTAAAACCTGTAATTGCTTCTTTTGGTGATGTTGCCGCATCTGGCGGATATTACATTGGCTGTGGCGCAGACAGCATTTTTGTACAACCAAATACCATCACTGGATCTATTGGTGTTTTCGGTATCATCCCTAACTTGCAAAACATGTTCAACAATAAACTGGGCATTACGTTTGATGGCGTGAAAACTGGTGAATATGCTGATATCATGAGTGTTAACCGTCCTTTAACTCCTGCTGAAAGAGCAATTATCCAAAAAGGCGTTAACAAAACTTACGATACCTTTATTGGCAAAGTAGCTGATGGAAGAAAGAAAACCAAAGCCCAAGTGGATAGCTTAGGCGGCGGAAGGGTTTGGATTGGTAAAGAAGCGGTAAAAAATGGCTTGGCTGATAAATTAGGCGGCTTCGACTATGCCATCGCATCTGCAGCGAAAAAAGCAAAGCTAAGCGATTATAAAGTAGTAGAGTATCCAGAAAAAATTGATCCTTGGAAAGAATTCCTAAGCTCGGCTAAAGACAATGTAAGTGCTTACTATGCTAAAAAAGAGTTCGGTGAAAACTATATCCTTTACCAACAAATGAAAAAGGCAATAAGCAACACCGGAATCCAAGCTCGTATGGATTATGACATCCGAATCAAATAATCCCGGATTTACACTGGAATAATTAGGAATTAGCTTTGCAGTACTTGTTGCATAACTAATTCCTAATCCCTAATTACTGATACCTGACACCTGATTTCTGACACCTGATTCCTGATACCTGAACTTATTTAATGGAAAATAAACCAATAGCCCGAACGTTAAGATTACTTTCGCAATTAATGGAACTTCATAATGAAAATCCATTTAAAGTAAAATCTGTAGCTAACGCCGCTTTTAAAATAGATAAACTTCCTTTTGCGCTAGCGAGCAAACCCACAAGTGAAATAGACAAGGTGGATGGCGTAGGAAAAAGCATTGCCGCCAAGGTAATTGAACTATTGGAAACAGGAAGCATTGGTGAACTGGAAACTTTGCTGGAACAAACGCCGCCTGGCATTGTTGAGATGCTTGCCATTAAGGGAATTGGCCCGAAAAAAATAGCGACCATTTGGAACGATCTAAAGATAGAAAGCATAGGCGAACTTTACTACGCCTGTAACGAAAACCGCTTGATTGAGGCAAAAGGTTTCGGCTTAAAAACTCAGGAAGAAATCAAGAAGATTATTGAGTTTAAAATGGCGGCTGACGGCAAATTTTTATATGCCAAAGCTCAACCACTGATATTACAGTTGCAGGAAAGCTTAGCTACTTGGCTCAACAAAGTAGAAGATGATGCTTTACTGGGTATTGCCGGTGAGTACAGGAGGCTTTGTGAAATTATTGAAGAAGCAGTTTTCATTATCGGCACGGAAAACACTGACATTATTGCTACAGAGTTAACTACTTACGAACTTGCTTTTGCAGAAACAGCTACCAATTGCTTTACGGCACAAACTGAAAGTGGGCTTAACGTAAAACTTTTTGTGGTTCCAAAATCTAACTTTTACCTTGATTATTTTAGGCTAACGGGAAGTGACAACCACGTTAATAAAGTTTTGGAATTGGCGGGAGATCATCTTTTTAATAGCGAAGAAGAAATTTATCAAAAAGCTGGTTTAGACTTCATTTTACCGGAACTGAGAGAAGATTTGGACGAAATTGAATTGGCAAAACAGCATCAGCTACCTCAGTTAATTGATCATGCAGATTTAAAAGGAAGCTTGCATAACCATTCCGACTGGAGCGATGGGGTACATACCTTAGAAGATATGGCGCTTTATTGTAAAGATGTGTTGAATTTGGAGTATCTAGGTATTTGCGACCACTCTAAATCTGCTTTTTACGCCAACGGATTGAATGAACAACGTGTTTATGCACAACATCAATTAATCAATGAATTGAATGTGAAGCTTGCGCCATTTAAAATTTTCAAAGGTATTGAAAGTGATATTTTATATGATGGTTCACTAGATTATGATGAAGCTGTTTTAAAAACCTTTGATTTTGTGGTGGCTTCCGTACATAGTCAATTGAAAATGACTCAGGAAAAAGCTACTGAACGATTGATTAAAGCAATTGAAAACCCATACACTACTATTTTGGGGCATCCAACCGGACGATTATTGTTAAGCAGAAAGGGATACGATATTGATTTCAAGAAAGTGATAGACGCCTGTGCTGCAAACAGCGTAGTGATCGAAATAAATGCAAATCCCCTGCGTTTGGATTTAGATTGGCGCTGGCATCGCTATGCTTTGGAGAAGGGCGTATTATTAGCTATCAATCCAGATGCCCACCGAAAGGAAGGATTTTTGGACATGAACTATGGTATTTTAGTAGCTCGCAAAGGTGGTTTGACTGCAGAAAAATGTTTGAATGCATTTTCGTTAAATCAAATCAGTGCCTTTTTTGAAAGCAAAAAACCTTAATCTTCCAGTAAAAAAATATCTTTGTACATGATTAGTGAATTAGCCAACCAGGTTTTTAACCAAGCTATTATAGATTACCATCAATTTGATGAGATTGACCATCCAATTGCCAATCCTTACGAAAGTAACAGCATAGCACATTTGCTTTATCAAAAAAATTGGATTGATACCGCCCAATGGCACATGGAAGACGTGGTGAGAAACCCTCAAATTGATCCAGCGGAAGGTTTACAATGGAAAAGAAGAATTGATGCGCAAAACCAAATCCGCACAGATATGGTGGAGTACATTGATAGCTATTTTTTAGAGAAGTTTAAAGATGTTACGGCTAATGCCAATGCAACGGTAAACACCGAAAGTCCGGCCTGGGCTATAGATAGGCTTTCTATCTTAGCGCTCAAAATATTTCACATGCAGGAAGAGGTTAACAGACCCTCTGCAACTGAAGCACACAAAGCAACTTGCCAAAATAAATTGGATGTATTGTTAACGCAACGCAAAGATCTTTCACAAAGTATTGACGAGTTGTTAGAAGATATTGCAGCAGGCAATAAGTACATGAAGGTGTACAAGCAAATGAAAATGTATAACGATCCGACTTTAAACCCGGTGTTGTACAATAAAGCATAGTTTCATATGTCAGCCGCTGAGCATCTTGTTGTT
Organism: Pedobacter zeaxanthinifaciens; assembly: GCF_003313335.1. Classification (GTDB taxonomy): domain Bacteria; phylum Bacteroidota; class Bacteroidia; order Sphingobacteriales; family Sphingobacteriaceae; genus Pedobacter; species Pedobacter zeaxanthinifaciens. Next base: position 137,789 of record NZ_QMHP01000002.1, on the reverse strand, counting down.
TTACGCTTTTCCGCCATGGGCGATGTAGCTATGGTGGCGTCGGTGTTAAAGGAATTAACAGCGCAAAACCCACAGCTGAAAGTGTTGATGGTGAGCAGAAAAAATTTCGAACCATTTTTTAGCAACATCAATCAGGTTAGCTTCCACCCTATTTACCCAAAAGAACAGCACAAAGGTTTTTTAGGGTTATACACACTATTTAAAGAGTTAAGTAACTACAAGGTTGTTGCCGTAGCAGATTTGCATGACAACATTCGGAGTAGGATTTTATCTCTGTTTTTCCGATTAGCGGGGGTAAAAATTAAACGCATTGACAAAGGACGTGCCGAGAAAAAGGCACTTACCAGAACTACTAATAAAATACTGCAGCCCCTTAAACTTACTGTTGAACGCTACGCAGATGTATTTAGAGCGCTGCAGTTGCCACTTCAATTAAGCCATCAACTCCACAAGCAAGAGCGTCAGCTACCACAAAAAGCCTTATCTTTTTTTAAAAATGATGTAAAAAAAATAGGAATTGCCCCCTTTGCCCAGCATAGCTATAAAATGTACCCACTTGAAAAAATGGGACGGGTAATTGGATTACTAATTGCGTCAGGCTATCAAGTTTTCATTTTCGGCGGCGGTGATAAAGAGTTTGGTATTGCAGAGGGCTGGACGAAACAATTTCCAACGTTAATTAATACCATCAAACAATTTAACCTAAATGAAGAGCTGGACATCATTTCCCATTTAGATTTGATGCTAAGCATGGATTCTTCTGGAATGCACATGGCATCTTTAGTGGGAACTCCGGTAGTTTCTATTTGGGGACCAACACATCCTTATGCAGGTTTCCTAGGTTATGGGCAATCCATTAACGATTGTTTGCAAATTGATCATCCCAACCGCCCAAATTCCATATACGGAAACAAACCCTGCCTATGTGGCGCTGAGGAATGTATAGCAATGATTACCCCAGAAATGGTTATCGACAAAATAAATGAAAAATTAAATGGCTAAGCAGTTAATCCTAGTAAGGCATGCAAAATCTGATTGGGGAGATTTCACCTTAAAAGATTTTGACCGTCCGCTGAACCCACGTGGACACAAAAATGCACCCGAAATGGTAGAACGTTTAATTGCAAAAGGAATTAAGCCAGAAGCCGTTGTTAGTAGTCCGGCATTAAGAGCAATTACTACGGCTAAATATTTTGCAGCAGGCTGGCAAACTGATGCCGCTCAGTTGACAACTGAACCATCAATTTATGAAGCTACTACCAATACTTTATTACGTGTCGTAAATCAACTTGATAATCAGTTCGACCGAATCGCATTGTTTGGCCATAACCCTGGCTTAACTGATTTGCTCAATTATTTAAGCGAGGGACAAATCTCCGACATGCCTACGTGTAGTGTGGCTATAATTGATTTCCAGTTCGATGATTGGACGTTAGTAAGTAGAGGCACGGGAGATTTAGTGTTGTTTGATTATCCGAAAAGCGGCTTAGATTAACAAGCCTATTGTTTTGTCATTTCGAACGCAGTGAGAAATCTATAACACGCCATTTAAATTACAGATTCCCCTAACGTTGGAATGACAAGTGGGATAAAACAGGGTTGATAAGATTACCTTTAGTTTTGTCATTTCGAACGCAGTGAGAAATCTACAACGCTTCATTTAGAAAACAGATTCCTCCTAACGTCGGAATGACAAGTGGGATAAAATGTATTGGATTGCAAAAATTACCTTTAGTTTTGTCATTTCGAACGCAGTGAGAAATCTATAACGCTCCATTTTGAAGACAGATTCCTCCTAACGTCAGAATGACAAGTGATATCTAAAACTGAAGGTGTTTAACCGTCAATCCATTGTTGATTAATTGTTTCAGCGAATCAATTCCAATTCTTAGGTGAGATTCAACGAAGTTCACAGTTACAGAACTGTCGCTTTCGGTAGTTTTTACTCCTTCTGGAATCATAGGCTGATCAGACACTAACAAAATTGCACCAGTTGGAATTTTATTAGCAAAACCTGTAGTAAAAATGGTAGCTGTTTCCATATCTACGGCCATAGCACGTAAACTTTTCAAATATTTCTTGAACTCCTTATCATGTTCCCAAACCCTACGGTTGGTGGTGTAACAAGTTCCCGTCCAATAATCTCTAGAGTGATCCCTAATGGTTGTAGAAATTGCTTTCTGTAGCGCAAACGCAGGCAATGCCGGCACTTCAGCAGGTAAATAATCGTTAGAAGTTCCCTCGCCTCTGATAGCCGCAATAGGTAAAATTAAATCGCCAATTTGGTTCTTCTTTTTCAAACCACCACATTTACCTAAAAACAATACTGCTTTTGGCTGTATAGCGGTCAGTAAATCCATCATTGTTGCTGCCAAAGGGCTACCCATACCAAAGTTAATGATGGTAATGCCATTTGCCGTTACGCTTTGCATCGGCTTATCTAAACCGTAAATAGGTGCGTTATCATTCCACTCAGAAAACAATGCTACATACTTGCTAAAGTTGGTTAACAAAATGTACTGGCCAAACTCCTCTAACGGACGACCGGTATAACGTGGCAACCAATTTTTAACGATGTCCTCTTTAGTTTTTAACCCCTTTCTCACTGGCGTTTCCACCTCTTTTACCTTTTTGGCTTTTTTTACTAATGTTTCATCTTTTTTTACATCTTTTTCTTCATTCATATATTTCTCCTTTTTTTAAATTTAATGTTTTTAATTGATAGTGTATCATCCGAAAACCTGTGTTTAAAAAAAATCCCGAACAAGTCGGGATTTTCAATTCTTTATGCGGCTTTCAGCTTTTTAAAGTCGGCTTTTTCAAACTTCTCTTTTGCATAGTCGAGTGTAATCTCCAACGTTTTCACATCACTTTCAGAAGGTGTATCAAACATGGCGTCTAACATAATCGATTCACAAATAGATCTTAAGCCCCTAGCACCAAGCTTGTATTCCATTGCCTTATCCACAATGAATTCTAATACCTCATCATCAAACTTTAACTCTACATTCTCGAAGTTAAACAACTTCACGTACTGCTTAATTAAAGAGTTTTTAGGCTCGGTAAGGATGTTTCTTAATGCAGTTTTATCCAATGGCTCTAAATGCGTTAGTACTGGCACCCTACCAATCAATTCTGGAATTAAACCAAATGATTTTAAATCCTGCGGAGTGATGTACTTGTAAAGGTTCTTCAAATCCAAATCAACCTCATCTTTTTTCACCTTGTAACCTACAGCGGTTGTACGCAACCTATTGGCAATTTTTCGTTCAATACCGTCAAATGCGCCGCCGCAAATAAATAAAATGTTATTGGTGTTTACGGCAATCATCTTTTGATCAGGATGTTTACGACCACCTTGTGGCGGTACATTAACAACCGTACCTTCTAAAATTTTAAGTAAAGCCTGCTGTACACCTTCACCACTTACATCTCTAGTAATGGAAGGGTTATCACTTTTACGAGCTACTTTATCCACCTCATCAATGTAAACGATTCCTCGCTCTGCAGAAGCTACATCATAATCAGCTGCTTGAAGTAACCGCGTAAGGATACTCTCCACGTCCTCCCCCACATAACCTGCCTCGGTAAGTACCGTAGCATCAACAATGCAGAAAGGAACGTGCAATATTTTAGCAATGGTTTTAGCCAGTAAAGTTTTACCTGTGCCTGTTTCTCCCACCAACATGATATTCGATTTTTCAATCTCTACCTCATCTTTATCAATTTTCTGACTAAGGCGTTTGTAGTGATTATACACCGCTACAGAAAGTACCTTCTTTGCATCAAACTGACCAATTACGTATTGATCTAAGTGCTGTTTAATTTCAGCAGGTTTCAGCAATTTGAACGAATCATCAAAAGCCTTACCTTTTTTATTACCAAGTTCTTGCGCAAGCAAAACGTTGGCCTGATTAACACACTTGTCGCAAATGTAGGCATCCAACCCCTCAATGAGCATCAATGTTTCATTTTTTGGAGTACCACAAAAGGAACAATGCGAATCTCTTACTTGTCTAGCCATTCTTTTTAATTTTCAGTTTTCAATTTGCAGTTTACAAACGCTTACATTTCTCACTGTAAACTGCCAACTGATTTATTTTGTCCCGCCTAATACCTCGTCAATCATTCCAAACTCTTTAGCTTCTGAGGAAGTCATCCAATAATCGCGATCAGATGCTTTTTCTACCCACTCATAAGATTGGCCTGAATGTGATGAAATAATGTCGTATAATTCTTTTTTCAACTTAAGCATTTCCCTTAAATTGATTTCCATATCAGATGCTACACCTTGTGCACCACCAGATGGTTGGTGAATCATCACCCTTGAATGCTTTAACGCTGCACGTTTGCCTTTAGCGCCTGCAACTAACAAAACAGCACCCATTGAAGCTGCCATGCCTGTACAAATTGTTGCCACATCTGGTGAGATGTACTGCATGGTGTCATAAATGCCTAAACCAGCATAAACTGAACCACCTGGTGAATTGATGTAGATTTGAATATCTCTGTGCGCATCTACCGATTGCAAAAACAATAGCTGAGCCTGAATGATATTTGCATTTTGATCATAAACAGCATCCCCTAAAAAGATGATACGATCCATCATCAAACGTGAAAACACGTCCATTTGAGCAACATTCAATTGACGCTCTTCAATGATGTAAGGTGTCATCCCTTTTGGCGAATTGTTAGTTGCACCAATAAATCTATCTACATTTAATCCGTTAATGCGATGATGTTTAACGGCATATTTTCTAAATTCGTCTTTATCTATTTTCATGATAAGTTTGAGTTAAGCGCTTGGCATTAGTCGTTTGATACGCTAAGCAAGACGACATTGTTATTTGAGCAAATATTTTCTTAAGGTTTGTTAATTTTCGTGCCAAATTGTACACTCCGCTAAAATAGCAGATTATGTGACAATAAGAAATAGGCTTGCAGATAAATGCTAATTTTATTTCTCCACGTTCCAGCCACCGAAAAAAACTATTCAATAACCAATAATTCAACTCAATACCAAAATCACTTTGGCTTTTATATAACAAGAGTTCCGATTTTAGGTCGGAACTCTTATCATTTTATTTTACTGACAAACGGTCAGTCGTTGTTCGTTATTACGAAGAACACAACAATTTTACAACATTAGGCAGATAACAACGCTCACTTAAGGATTGCTTCGTTCCTCGCAATGACGTGATAATGCCCTATGCTCAAAGTACTATTTCAATTCAGTAAACTTGTTGTAAGTAATGTCTTTTTCGTTTAAAGTAACTACAGATTTGATGTAATCAAAAACTTTAAGCGCTTTTACTTCTTCAAAAATACGGTTAGCGTTTTCTCTTTCTTTCAAGAAGTTAGCTGTGTATTCTGCTAGTTGCTCTTCAGGAAGAGGTGTTGGGCTATACATTCTGAATTGAGCATCTAAACGTTGTTTAGCAGTTTCAAAAACATCTTTGTATTCAATTTTAATATCGTTGTCTTTGATGATTTTGTTTTCGATCAAAGTCCACTTCAAGTTTTTAGCGAAATCATCATAACCTTGAGCAAGTTCCTCGTCAGTTAGCTTTTCGTTAGTAGCTTTTAACCACTTACGTAAAAACTCATCTGGCAATTGCATTTTAGTTTGCTCTGTTAATTGAGCGTAGATGTCGTTTTGCAATTTGCGATCTGCATCTTGTTTGAACATCGATTCAATTTCTTCAGTGATTTTAGCTTTGAAACCAGCTTCATCAGTTACTACACCTGCACCGAAAATTTTATCGAAAAATTCCTGGTTCAAATCAGCTTCTTCCAAACGGTTTACATTTTTAACCGTTACAGCAAATTTCGATTTCAAATCTGCTGCATCTTCTTCACTGATGTTTAACAATTTAGCAATAGCAGCAGCATCGCCACCAAATGCTTTGTTCACATCAAGCTCCAAAGTATCATCTTTTTTAACGCCTACTAACGTTTTTAAGATCTTTTTATCAGTTACTAAATCAGTACGGATAGAGCCTGTAGCTACAATGCCACCTTCAAACTCCGAACCATCATTAGCTAACTGCTTTAACTCTGCATAAATCACATCACCTTCGGCAGCTACCTCAGGGTTAGTCATTTTGCCATAGCTTTTACGAATGTTGCTAATGCGCTCATTTAAGGTTTCATCATCAGCTTTTACGTTGTAAGATGTGAATTTATCCTTCGAAGACACTTCGATATCAACGGCAGGCGCTAAACCCAACTCATAAGCAAAGTTAAAAGTATCGTTATAATCCCAGTTGTATTCGTTTTCATCTTCCTGAACAGGTAGCGGCTGACCTAAAATCTCCACATTGTTATCTGTAAGATATTTAGAGATATTATCGTTCAACATATTGTTGATTTCCTCTACCAAGATGCTTTTGCCATACATTCTTTTAATATGTGAAGCAGGCACCATTCCTTTACGGAAACCTGGCAAGTTAGCTTTTTTTGCTTGTTCCTTAATCGCTTTGTCTACGTTTGGAGTGTAGTCTTCCGGCGCTAAGGTAATTTTAACTAAAGCATTTAAATCATCAATTTTTTCCTGTGTAATATTCATCTAGATATGAGTATTGAGATACGGATTGAAGCTGCTTAAACAGCCAAGCGCATATCGATTTCTATTTAATTCTTTAACAATGTCTTTTTAAAATAAAACCGTCCCGATTTGTATCGGAACGGTTTACCTTTAGTGCGGAAGAAGGGACTCGAACCCCCACGCCGTGAAGCGCCAGATCCTAAGTCTGGTGCGGCTACCAATTACGCCACTTCCGCAGTTAGGATTTATTTAGGACTGCAAAGATAGAAATTACATTGATTATTCTGCAACTTTTGCTAAAAATTTTTAATTTTCTGAATCACAAAAAGCTAAATCGCTCATATTCAACAAAAATAATTTCAGCAATTAAGGCCTTAAACCAATTGACGTTGAAACTCGAAAAAGTATTGTACCGACTTTACCAATCTGCTACCATACCAAGAGAACATTTCACCATCAACCAACATCACCTTTGTATTGGGCAATGCTAACGCAATTTCTTCGATATGCTTCTCTTTAAAAGGATATGGCTCTGATGACAAAAACACAAAATCTGGGTTTAATGTAATAAGAGAAGAAAGTTCCATTGCTGGATATCTATTCTCAGTAATGATATTGCGCAAACCAATTTTCGTCAATACATTATGGATGAAAGTGTTGCGACCAGCCAACATATAAGGTTCTTTCCAAATGATATAAGCGGCAGTCTTATCAATCTTCTGCTGGAGTGCAAGGACTTGCAAGTCTCTAAATCCGGCAGTGATAAGGTGATTCAGGTAATTAGCCTCAGGCTGCCTATCCACCAAAGCACCAATGTCATCAATCGTTTTGCCAGCGTCTTCCAAAGTATAAATATCACTCATCCAAACTGGAAACTCCTGTTGCAGCAGTTCAATATCTGCTTTGCTGTTTTCTTCTTTATTACCTATGATGAGATCTGGGCGCAATGCCCTTATTACTTCTAAATTCAGTTTTTTAGTACCGCCTACTTTTTGCTTTGCCGCAAATTTTTCAATAGGATGAATACAAAACTTAGTTAAGCCAACAATCTGCTCATCTAATCCCAAATCGAAAAGCAACTCGGTTTGTGATGGCACCAAAGAGACAATCCGTTTTGGTGGAAAATTGATTTGGATTTGGTTGCCGAGTTGATCAGTGAAAGACTTTAGCATGCACAAATATAAGATTTGATGCTATTGAAATAAGATTCACTACCCTAATTAGCTATTCAAGTACTTGCTTTTTTTGAATGACACACCTTTTCTAATTAAGATAGCGTGATAGAAACTTGGCACATCATGAGTCCACTTTTTTAAAATCAACGTGATTAAAATTACGTCTACCTGCGAAATAAGGCCTAATACGATGCAGATAGTCAATATCCATCCGCCGTAGGCGAAACCCAGCATGCTCGTAAAAGCCACCAACAAAGTTATGCCCCACATTTTAGATACAAAGGCATGTGTACAGGTTTCTTTTTTAAACTTAATGAAGCTAGTGAGATAGCATAAACCCTCCATTGCCAACAAAGCTAATACGCCTATCCATTTCTCCCGAATAATTTGCGGATAAATTATATAACAGCTCCAAGCAATGCAAAGCCAAAAAATCAGGTCAGTTTGGCTGTCCAATCTTCGCATTTTTTCTGTATCAATTTTCATCTTCCTAGCAATAATGCCGTCAAAAATATCCGAAAATAGCCCCACATACATTAAAAACAACACGATATAGGTAGATTGCTCACCAAGTACAAAAGACAGCAGTACAACCACGGGACCTAAAAGAAATCGCAGTAGAATTAATAAATACGGAACGCTCATAAAATTTAGATTGAATTGAAAACGATTAAGCAACTAATGTAAGAAAAAACAAACAAAATCAGCTTTAGGAGGCTTGTATATAGTAAGATACTATAGATATGAGCAGAACAGTTATTATTTCGAACAGACTACCCGTAAAAATTAATTTAGAAAATGGGAAATACACTTTAAAGCCCAGTGAAGGCGGTTTAGCTACAGGGCTTGGAGATGCCTATCAAAAAGGCGAAATGCTTTGGATTGGCTGGCCCGGCGTGGAAGTGCCAGAACATAGGCAAGCTGAAGTTACTGCATTGTTGGCTAAAAGGAATTTAATTCCAGTATTTTTAACGCAAGAAGAAATTAACCTATTTTATGAAGGTTTTTCTAACGAAATTTTATGGCCTGTGTTTCATTACTTGGTAACTTATGCACGCTTTGAACAGGTTTATTGGGATGGATATATCGAGGTAAATGAGAAATTTGCGGAGGTGACGAAATCCGTTTTTAATGAAGGTGATAAAATTTGGGTTCAGGATTATCAGCTTTTGTTACTACCACAGCTTTTACGCGAACAGCTAAGCAACACTACAATAGGCTTTTTTCAGCATATCCCCTTCCCCTCTTTCGAGATTTTCAGGTTGATTCCTTGGCGTGACAAGTTGATCCAAGGGATGCTTGGGGCAGATTTAATTGGCTTTCATACCTACGATGATGTGCGGCATTTTTTAAGTGCAGCTTCCAGATTAACGCCAGCTCAGTTTTCATCCAATATACTCTCTTTAGAAAACCGACAAATTGTAGTGGAGCCTTTTCCAATGGGTATTGATTATGAGAAATTTGAGAGTTTGCCTACGCAGCGACAGGTGATTGCTGAAATAGACAATATGAAGACGGAAGGTCAGGGAAGGATTATCCTTTCCATAGACCGACTAGACTACAGCAAAGGCATTCTTGAACGGATAAAAGCTTTCGAACTGCTGCTACAACTTTTTCCAAAATACCGTGGACAAATATCCCTTTTTATGGTAGTGGTGCCATCTAGAGATACGGTGCCACAATACAAAGAGCTGAAGGAGAGAATTGATCAGTTGGTGGGCAACATCAATGCGAAGTATCGTACACTGGATTGGGTACCGATCAATTATTTCTACCGTTCGTTCAGTGTTCAAACGCTGTCGGCAATGTACAGTTCCGCAGATATTTGTTTGGTGACACCAATGAGGGATGGAATGAACTTAGTGAGCAAGGAATATGTTGCTAGTAGAAGAGATGATACTGGGGTGTTGATTTTGAGTGAAATGGCAGGTGCATCTAAAGAGCTAAATGATGCTATAATTGTAAATCCTAATAACATTGGCGATATTATGAATGCGATTGTTGAAGGATTGGAAATGCCACTTGAGGAACAAAAACAGCGGATGCAAAGTATGCGAAGTTTGGTTAAAAAATTCAACGTCAAACGCTGGACGAATAACTTCTTAGCCAAAATGGACGATGCACGTTTGCTACAACATTCGTTAAAAACCAAATATGCCGTTAACAAGGTAAGCAACGGAATTATTAGCAGATATGCTGCTACGCATAAAAGAGTAATATTTTTAGATTACGATGGAACGTTAGTAGGTTTCAAGCCTAATCCAGAAGAAGCGAAACCAGATGATGAGTTACTTGAATTATTGAAAAAACTAACTCAGGATCCACTTAATAAAGTGGTGATTATTAGCGGCAGAAAACATGAAACACTTGAACAGTGGTTTGGCCATTTAAATATTGGCTTAATTGCTGAACATGGCGCTTGGCAGAAAAAACCGCAGCAAGATTGGCAGGCATTGCCCTTATTGAATGATCAATGGAAAAGCGAAATCAGGACTATTTTAGAGGCATATACTGATAGAACTCCGGGGACATTCATCGAAGAAAAAAGTTACTCGTTAGCTTGGCATTACCGCAAAACCGAACGTGGACTTGGCGAGCTTCGTGCTAACGAAATCATTAATAACTTAAGGGTGCTTGCCGCAGATAAAGGCGTACAAATAATGCCGGGAAATAAGGTGGTTGAATTTAGAAATGTGGAAGTGAACAAAGGGAAGGCGGCGCTAAATTGGCTTTATGAAAATGAGAGTGACTTTATTTTAGCCATGGGGGATGACCATACCGACGAAGATATATTTAAGGCTATGCCGAGTAATGCCATTACGATAAAAGTTGGCAGCGAACTTTCTGAAGCTAAATTTTATTTGAACGATTACAAAGAAGCCCGCAGCTTATTGAATACTATTTTGGAAAGCAATCAAGATAAAGCAGACGCAAGAGAAAGTTTGTTAGAATCATAAAGCAGAAAAAGCTTTTATACAAAAAATGCGGCTATTTGATATAGCCGCATTTTTGCTTTATAGTGTTTTATAAAAATACTGGTCTATCCAATTTGGTAGAAATCCTATAGGCCGCATTCATTAAACCAACATGACTGTAGGCTTGCGGAAAATTACCCCATTGACTGCCACTTTTCGCATCCACATCTTCACTGAATAAAAGTAAGTGATTACAATATTTAATGATATTCTCGAACGCTGCTATCGCCTCATCTACCCTACCTACACAAGCCAATGCCTCAACATACCAGAAAGCACAAATCAAAAAGGTAGTTTTAGGCTTTCCAAAGTCATCTGCATGGAGGTAACGATAGAACAAACCATCTTCAGTTTTCAGCTCTTTTTCTAGCCCTAGTAAATGATCTTTTGCTCTTTGAGATGATGGATCCAAATAATTCATCATGATCAATTGCAGGGTGCTGGCATCCAAGTGTGGGCTGCCGACAGCATTGGTATACACCTTTCGTTCTTCATCATAGCAAGCTTCAATATGCGCAGCCGCTTTGTCAATTAAAATCTGTGCCCTTTTTTCAAGCCCTTGATTTCCTATTGTTTTTGCCATTTTTAAGGCTGCCTGAGCACCAGCCCATTGAAATAAGTTACTGTAGCAATGCGTGTTGGCAATGTTTCTAAACTCCCAAATACCTGCATCCTTTTCGTCAATGGTCATTTCTATTTTCTTCAGCACACCATCTATCCATCTTATAGAATCGCCTCTCTCCGAAAAAACGAAACGATGATCGGTGTACAAAGGCAGCATCGAAATTAGCACCTGTCCGTTGATGTCATTTTGAATATGCTCATAGGCTTGGTTACCAATACGAATCGGTTTTTCTCCGCGATATCCATTCAAATGTTCTAATGTTTGCTCCACAACATTTCGCTGTCCGGTAATGCCATACAGCGGCTGGTAACGTTTATCCGAATCGAAGGTGATATCAGAAATGTAATTGAAGTACTTTTCCATTTCTTCAAAATGCCCAATGTGATTTAACGATGTAAGCACATAATAGGAATCTCGCAACCAACAATAACGGTAGTCCCAGTTACGAGTGCTCCCTGGCGACTCAGGCAAACTGGTGGTACTTGCTGCAATAATGGCTCCGGTATCTTCATACTGGTGAATCTTTAAAACCAATGCCGAACGGATTACAAATGGCTGATAAAAACCCGCAATAGAAGAATGCTTGATCCAAACCCTCCAATAGGCAGTAGTTTCACGAAGGAAATGTTCAGCAGTGGCAACAATGGGCGCATCCAAATCATAGCCGTAAGTAAATATCAGATACTTGGTATCGTTTAGTACAAAGTCTTGTTCATCTAAAATGTAGTTCAAGGATACATTAGTCGTTAGCCGCATATCCTCTTCACAACCCATGTAATCGATATGATTGCTGCCAATAGCAGTTCGCATTTTATCTTTGCCGTAGTTACAAACAGGTTCGCAGGCTACTCTAATCCGAGGTGTTCCTTCCAATGGCTCAATCTTTCTGATCAGCATTAAAGGTTTGAAATAACGTTCGTGCAAATGAAAACGAGGCGCAAAATCTGTGATGCGATAACGACCATCTGCCGCGGTAATTTCTGTTCTTAGCACATTGGTATTTTCAATATAGTATTGATGTGAAGTATAGTCCGTAGTAGGTAAAATGGTGCACTTACCGCCTTTTTGCTCATCGAGCATGCTGCCAAAAACGAACGAACTATCGAATTTAGGCCAACATAACCAACTGATATTTGTGTTTTTATGAATGTGAGCAATGTAGGAGCAGTTACCAATAATCCCTGTTTGATATAAGTGTGTAGCTGTCATAAAAAATAAATGTGATTGATGTATCTTTTTATAACAGCGGAAATTTTGGATGGTTTAAATTCATTCATTTTTAAAAGACATTATGGAATAGCGTTAGAAAAATTATCATCTTTAAAAACCATAACATCGAAATATGAAAAAACTTACCACTTCATTATGCTTATTAATAATTTTCTTTTTTGGATGTAAAAGAAAAATTAATGACTTAGAGTTTGAACGAAGTGTATTGATGCAGATTATACCGAGTATTGTTGACAGCACATGCCAAGATCCTCGTATTTTTCTATCGCCACCGCCATATCCACTTCTTCCACCTGATGGCAAAATCTCTGTAAAAGAAGAACAATTCCTTACTAAAAAATGGGAGCTAAAGCTAGATTCTATTCGAAAAGATACATCTTCGGTTTATTTGGCTTTCAATCCTGTAATTACAGCATCCACTGACTCATTAAAAAAAGAGTTGGAACTATTCACAAATAGTAAAATAACGCAGCCTGGATTTAAGGGAAAATTAGTACTAGATATCGACTCGATAAAGTTAAACCAGCATTTTAAATTCAAGTACCACAATCTATTTTCAAACCAGCTGGAAGTGTGGAACAAGAAATATGAATTCATATTCTCAGGTTTCTTTTACATTAGCAGAATCGTGTTCGACGATAGCAGGAGTTTCGGTGCATTGAGCGTTGGGTATATTTGCGGAGGTTTATGTGGCCAAGGCTATATTATTTTCATCAAAAAACATGGCAAAAATTGGAGGATAGATAAGATTGTGGATACATGGATTTCATAAAAAAACCGTTGCTTTAATCCAGCAACGGTTCCCTATCTTTTTAATTTATTATCGATTTATATTACGGTACCATTAGGCACTACCGCACCTTTCTTAACTACCACAATCCCATCTTTCACTACGTACATGCCGTAATCCCCTTCGGCTAAATGTGCACCACCGTTAATTTTTACATCGTTTCCAATTTTCGAGTTTTTATCAATGATGGCGTTATTAATGTAGCACCTATCGCCAATGCCCAACAAAGGAACTCCATTTTCAACTGCCTCGTTAATTTCCTCAAGGGTTTGGTACCTATCACTTCCCATTACATAACAGTTAGCAATAGTGGTTTCCCTACCAATACGTGATCTAATACCTAAAACTGAATGTTCTACCCTACTAGCCTGAATAATACAGCCCTCGGCAATAATTGCTTTCTCCAAAGTAGTACCTGATACCTTTGACGGCGGCAACATCCTTGCTCTGGTGAAAATTGTATGTCCGGTATCAAACATATTAAACTGCGGCAAATCATCCGTTAAGCCTAAGTTAGCTTCAAAAAATGAGGAAATATTACCGATATCAGTCCAGTAACCTTCGTACTGATAGCTCAATACGTGGTTATTTTCCAATGCCCTAGGAATAATTTCTTTACCAAAATCTTTATCCTCCGGATGCTCGTTCAACATTTTAATCAGTACTTCCCTGTTGAAGATATAGATTCCCATCGAAGCCAAGAAGTTTTTGCCTTGATGTTGCATTTCTTCGCCAGTATCAGATGTCCAATCAGGTAGTAAATCAGATTTAGGTTTTTCGATAAACGAAGTGATGAAGCTATGTTCATCCGTTTTCATGATCCCGAAATCAGTTGCATCTTTTGCCGTCACCGGAATAGTAGCAATAGAAATCTCGGCCTCTGCTTCGATATGTGCTTTTAACATATCCTTGAAATCCATTTGATACAGCTGATCTCCAGAAAGAATCAAGATATAATCAAATTCGTGGTTAACAATATGATGCATACACTGGCGCACGGCATCTGCAGTACCTTGAAACCAAGCTGGGTTATCGGGAGTTTGCTCAGCCGCCAAAATATCAACAAAAGCCTTTGAGAAATGGCTAAAGTGATACGTGTTTTTAATGTGTTTATTTAGCGATGCCGAGTTAAACTGCGTTAGTACAAACATACGGTGTATGCCCGAATTAAGGCAGTTAGAAATAGGTATATCCACTAAACGGTATTTTCCTGCAATAGGTACCGCGGGTTTAGACCTAGTTAATGTTAATGGTGCTAATCTTGAACCTTGACCGCCTCCAAGGATAACTCCTAATACTTTGTCCATCATATTATAATGCTTTACATTTGGTATATTGAAAGGTATTGCTGTGCCGAGTTATCCCACGAATGGTCTATCGACATCATCAACTTTCTAATTTCTTTAACTTTTTTCTGATCTTGATACAATTCATAGGCTCTGCCAATGGCATGTCCTACGTCCCATACGCTACTTTGATCATGGCAAATGCCAAAACCACCGTCACCAATATCAACTACTGTATCTTTTAGTCCGCCAATGCGCCTCACTATTGGAATTGTGCCATAACGTAAAGCATACATTTGGTTTAAACCACAAGGCTCAACCCTCGAAGGCATCAGAAGAAAATCTGCACCAGCATAAATTTGATGAGATAAAGCTTCATTGTAGCCGATAAAGGCATTGTAACTCCCTGGATATTGGTGTGTAATAGCGTTAAGTCTGTCTTCCACGTGTGTATCTCCCGAACCTAAAACTAAGATATTGATTTCACCATTGCTTTGCGCCAAGGCGTTATAAAAGATGTCGGGTAGTAAATCGGCTCCTTTTTCACCTACTAATCGTCCAATAAATGTGTATAATGGTTTGCTTGCATCGAGGTTAAAAACACGGCACAGCTCTTCTTTGTTTGCTTTTTTTCCACTTTCTAAGGTTCTCACATTATAGCTCTTTGCTATCATCTTGTCTTTCTGCGGATTCCAAACTTCTGTATCAATACCGTTGAGTACACCTATAGATTTACCTCGCTCTTGTGAAAGCAAACGCTCTAAGCCATTTGCAGCGTATGAAATCTCATCCAAGTAACTAGGCGATACCGTTGTAATACGCCAGGCACACTTAATTGCTGCCGCCAAAGGATTAATAGCACTGGCCCAATCGAGCTTATTCGTGTTTACCAAATCAAACGAGGGAAAATAATGTAGCTTATCCCAACCAAACTGACCTTGATATTGCGCATTATGGATGGTAAGTACCGTTGGCACCTGAGAAATATGGGCATATTGGTGGCAGTTGCTCATCATGAAAGGAATTAAACCTGCATGATGATCATGTACATGTACCACATCAGGCCTATGCTCCCATTGTGCAATCCAATCTAAAGTAGCAATCTGAAAAGCTAGAAATCTTTCGGTATCATCGGCATAACCGTATACGCCATCTCTATCAAATAAACCAGCAATGTGCACCAAAAAAACATCGAAGCCCAACTTGTTAGTTTTCTCTCTTAAAATACGGGCTTGATAATTGGTTGAGCCTACTTTTGCCCAACCATCATAAACAGTTTCAAATTGGTTTTCGGCCAAAAATTTAGTCTGATAAGCGGGCATTACCACCTTTGCAAAATGGCCAAGCTTATTTTGATATTTAGGTAATGCGCCTACCACATCACCTAAACCGCCAACTTTTGCAACGGGATAGCACTCTGCACTTACATGTATGATCTCCATAAAATGATACTCGGATAGAAATTGCTTCAAATTAGGCAAATGATTGAGCATTGCAAACTTTTAGCCTAATTATTTTATAAAAATATAAGTTTTAGCCGCGGGTGCACAGCCCAATATCTCATTACACAAAAACCAAAATCTGTACATTATTGGCAGCAAACAAAAAAGCTGGACCCGAAGATCCAGCTAATCACAACCAAACAAAAATATTACTGTAAGTAATAAATCTTTAATATTCTTCCTGCGCCATAATTGCGTAAAACTCATGTATGGCGTTAAACTGCGGGTGTAACGACACCACGTTGCCAAATACCAGTAACGCTGGCGAACTTAATTTCTTTTCTTCAATTAACTCTTCAATGGTATCCACAATACCTACTACCACATTTTCCTTGGCCGATGAGCCGTTTTCGATAACCGCCACCGGTAAATTTGCCTTACCCTCTAATTTAAAAATCGAAGCAATTTCCTTAATTTTCTCTATGCCCATTAATACCACAATTGTAGCATTTGACTTTGCCGCCACATACAAATCAGGTGATATTTCACCTTTAGCGTTGGTGCCGGTAACTACCCAAAAACTTTCGCTCATATCGCCATACACCATCGGGATTTTTTGCAAACCAGGTACACCTAAAGCACTGGAAACTCCTGGTACAATTTCCGTAGGAATATTATAGGATTCCGCAACATGAACTTCTTCGTAACCACGAGCAAATACAAACGGATCGCCACTTTTTAAACGCACCACATGGCCGTAATTCAAAGCATAGTCAATCATCAGTTTATTAACCAGTTGCTGAGAAAACGACTCATCGTCAGAGCTTTTACCAACATAAACCTTAATAGCTTTCTCTGGTGCATAATTCAACAAAGCTTCATTAACCAAGGCATCATAAAGTACCACATCTGCGGCAGCAAGTGCTTTAACGCCTTTTAATGTCAACAAATCTGGGTCGCCAGGGCCAGCACCTACTAATGTTATTTTAGGTTCTATTTCGCTTTTCTCTATTTTCGATAATATCATTTCTGGTTATTTTTAATATCAACACTACAAATGTATATAATTTCTACCTATTTAGTAGTATTTATTTTAAAATATAGCCAAGTATTTGATAAATAACGATTTATTTTTTTTTGGAGCGCACTGTCAAGTGCATTTATTAACGTACGGTCCTGCGCTTTGCTTCAAGTCCTCTCCCGATTTTACATCGGGATGCGGGCTTTACGCGTCGCTCAGGGCTATTTAACTTCCGTTAGCAAAATTATTTTCGATTTGGCAGAGTGATATTAGCGTGGCCGCTGCAAATATCCTATAGATTGCTTCGTCGTTCCTACTCGCAATGACGAGAATCGATAAAACTTGTGGTTTTCAAAACTTCCCCAAACAAAAACCAACACATTCAGAGATTGCTTCGTCGTGCCTCCTCGCAATGACGAGAATCGATAGCCATTGTAACCCAACACGTCATTGCGAGTTTACGAAGCAATCTCAATGATAAAGCACCTGCTAAACTTCAGATAGCCTATAATCACACATCCTAACCTTACACCTCATTGCGATTTTACTGCATACTCCGATAGTTCGGAGAAACAATCTTAAAGCCAAAAGCACTTTAAACTCGTGGGCTTCCAGAATTTCCTCAAACAAAAACCAACACATTAAGAGATTGCTTCGCCGTGCCTCCTCGCAATGACGAGAATCGATAGCAATTGTAACCCAACACGTCATTGCGAGTTTACGAAGCAATCTCAATGATAAAGCACCTGCTAAACTTCAGATAGCCTATAATCACACATCCTAACCTTACACCTCATTGCGATTTTACTGCATGCTCCGATAGTTCGGAGAAGCAATCTCAATGATAAAAGCACTTTAAACCCGTGGGCTTCCAGAACTTCCCCAAACAAAAACCAACACGTTCAGAGATTGCTTCGTCGTTCCTCCTCGCAATGACGAGAATCGAATCTGTCCACGAAAGTTCTAAGTCAAGTTTCTATCTCTAAACCAAACTTCATCTGGTGTTGCCGAGAAACCTTGCATTTTTTCAATTAAAATACTGGCATCACTTTCGTTGAATACCAAATCACGATTAGTTTGCTTTAAGAAACGGTGTTGAACCATCATATCCATTTGGGCAAAAAGTGGATCATAAAAACCACTTACATTTAACACTCCAATGGGTTTAGCATGCAAGCCCAATTGCAGCCAAGTAAGTACCTCAAAAAATTCTTCCAGTGTACCAAATCCGCCAGGTAAAATCACAAAACCATCGGATAAATCGGCCATTTTTTGCTTACGCTGATGCATGTTTTCAGTAACAATCATTTGGGTAATCCCTTTGTGTCCTACTTCTTTATCCATCAAAAACTGCGGAATTACTCCAGTAACGGTACCTCCCAGTTTCAATACCTCATCTGCAATAACTCCCATTACCCCTACGCTACCGCCACCATAAACTAAATTGATATTTTCGTTCACCAATTTGCTTGCCAAATCAACAATTGCCTGTTTTAAAACAGTATCACCGTTAAAATTTGCACCGCAGTATACACAAAGTGATTTTAGTTTTTCCATGGAGCTAAGATAGCAACTCCCTAAAAAATAAATCATAAAAAATGGCCGACGTAAAAACATCAGCCATTATATAAAAAGTTAGTTAAAGACTTGCACCGCTATCACTCATTGCAAGTCTCTATCCCTTAAAAATTAAACCTTAAAGTAGCACCGTAAGTACGCGGATCTCCTAGTACACCTGCATATAAGCCGGCATTTCCCGCAGCGGCTTGCAACTGCTCAAAATAATGCGTATCCCCTATGTTTCTGGCCCAAGCGAAAATCGAGAACTTTTCAGATCTAAATCCTAACCTTGCATTCACTAAAGTATAGCCATTTACTACCAACACTTTTGATGGCGTTGGGTTTGAAGAATAATCTGATCTGTAAGAAATATCAGAAGCTAGGAAATATCTTCTGGTCTTTTCTGCCAAGCTTCCCGCAAAACTAAACTCGGCACCACCCGAAGTATTCCATTTAGAGATACCTGGCAATCTACCTCCAGAAGCATCTTTAAAAGCTACTTGCACACCATTTTCGGTATGTCCAGTTTCTTCTAACGGCAATGGCGCATTAGTAAAGCTTACATACTTTCCATCTAAATAAGCCACAGCAGCGTTAAGCGATAAAAACTTGCCAACTTGATAGCTCCCATCAATTTCTACACCTTGCACCCTCACTTTTTCAGCATTAGCCAAATACCCCCTATTTACACCCAATTGTGGCGATTGCACGTTGGTTTGGTAATCTTTGATATCACTGCGAAAAGCGGTCACATTTAAAATTGCACCTGTAGTAGGCTTTGTTTTCAAACCAATTTCATAGTGCTGTACGTACTCTGGTTTTACCACAGCTACAGAAAGATCAGCCGCACCGTTTGAAGTAGTTGGCAAGCCTCCCACATTAACGCCTACGGGTTTGTAAGCCGTAGAGTAAGTGACGAACGTATTCAGCTTATCGCTTGGACGATATGAAACCGTTAAATTTCCAGACAAGTTGTTATTATTAGTGCTAGTTACAAATTGTTGATTAGCATAAACTGCCGCTTTAAGCGAGAGCAAGGTAGCATCGGTGGTTTGCAAGCCGCCATATGTTTGCCTATCATAATCCACATCCTTTTTATCGTAGGTGAACCTGATACCCGGCAACACATGAAGCTTTTCTAAAACTTCCCAATCGGCCTGTGCAAAAACTGCCGCACTTAACGATTTGATTGTTGAGTTTGTGCGAATGCCAAAGCCATCCAATAAACCTGGGGTTGCATATTGTGCCTGCGCTCCCGTATTGCTAGTCTGCACAAAGCGCCACTGATCTTTTCCAACTTCTTCAGTTTGATCTAAACCTTGCAAGTTTTGACCCAAAATGAAAACGCCAACTACACCACTTAATTTATCGGTAATATCTCCAGCGTATCTAACCTCTTGGGAGTATTGGTCATGGCGACTATTGCCCTGTGATTTGGTTAAGGCTGCAAATTGGCTAAAATCCCTATCATTGGTAGGATCCCAGTTCCAAAACCGCCAAGCTGTAGTAGATGTTAATTTTCCGTTACCAATTTTATAATCAGCATTTAAAGATATTCCGCCGATAGACTGATTGTGCCTCCACGGGGTATTGGTATAAATTTCTCTCGAAAACGGATCTATTTTAGGTAGCGCATAGCCCAAATCAGCAACTATCCTAGCATATTGGCGGTAGGCGCTGCGTTCCGTAGTTGTAATTCCGGCAACAACCAAAGGGTAACCTGCCGGATGCTGAATGCTTATATCTCCACTTAACAACAGTTCCAATTTTTCGTTGGGTTGATACAGCAATTGTCCCTTTGCGCCAAGGTTATTCTGTCCACTGTATTTGCGCTCCTCCAAAACGTTCCAAATGGTACCATCGCGTTGCGTACCCGAAATGGATATTTTTGCTGCCAAGTTTTTGGCTAAAGTTCCAGTAACCGATGTTTTTGCTTGAATAAAATTGTAATTGCCATAGCTTAACTCCACTTTTGCACTAGGCACAAAACTTGGTTTTTTGGTAGTAATGTTAAACGCACCAGCGGTAGTATTTTTACCAAATAAAGTTCCTTGTGGGCCTCTAATTACCTCTATTTGCTCCACATCAATAAAATCGGTTGCGGTAGCAGCTGGGCGGGCATGGTACACCCCATCCACATAAAATCCAACCCCGGGATCAATCCCATCATTGGTTAAGCCAAAGGTAGAACCCAAACCACGGATATTTAATGTGGTGTTACGGGCATTGGAAGCATAAAGCTGTACCGAAGGCACCAATTCCTTCAATCGGTTGACGTTAAAAGCACCAGCATTTTCTGCGGCTTGCCCGCCAATAACGGTAATTGGTATAGGCACTTCTTGCAGCACTTCTGATCGCCTTCTGGAAGTTACTACAATTTGATCCAGCTGTGCATCTTCAACCAAGGTAAGTACTAAAGGTTCAGTACTAATTTGCAATACTTGAAAGTCTTGTGGTTTAAAACCTACTGCACTAATTTGAAGATAAAAAGGAACTTCAGGTGCAGGACTAATTTTGAATTCGCCTTTTTCATTGGCGCTGGTAGCTATTTTAGTGCCTCTAATTTTAACCGTAGCATGTGGCACTTCTGTACCGTCGGCCCTTTTAACAATACCACTAAGGGTAACTTGTGCAAATGCGCTAGCAGAAATAGCAATAAGCGTAAAAACTAATAGTAGAGTTTGATAAATATTGATGGGGTAAAGTTTGATTTTCATTGTTTTAAATAAATTTTGAGTTACTGTATGGGAATTTTTAAATATTGGAGCGAGTTTTTCATCATACAGCAACACATGGATTGTAAAGAAATTTTCATGTCAAAAATTTTAAATTATATTAAATCTATAGAATTAGTAGACAAATATATTAAAGTTTATCTTATTCAAAATTTTATTTTCTAAAAAAATTAGATGATTAGCCGTTTAATAAGCGTCAGTATCAAAACCGCAATCAGCATCACGCAACTTGAAACAAATATACTATCAATTGATTATCAACATATTAAATCGAAATTGATTGATAAAACTATCATCATATTTCTACGAAGGAAAACCCCATCGCTCAAATTAACTTAGCAACATTCGGATTTTAAGAAAGCCTCATTTAAATCAAATTTGCACCAATAACAACATAAAATTATGCAGAGATTTGAAAACAAAGTAGCTTTTATTACCGGTGGCACCAACGGCATGGGACTAGCAACTGCCAAATGGTTTATCAGGGAAGGTGGAAAAGTAATTGTTACGGGCAGGAGCCAAAAAACCGTTGACAATGCGTTAAAAATTTTAGGGAAAAATGCCCAGGGCTTTAAAGCTGATGCCGCTAATATGAACGAAATTCATCAACTACGACAGCGCATCGCCACTTATACCACCCATGTAAATTTCCTTTTCTTAAATGCAGGTTACGGGAAATTTTCAAGCATTGCCGATGCAGATGAACTGCACTTCGATGAACTTTTTGACCTGCATGTAAAAGGCCCGTTTTTTACAGTACAGCAGCTAATGCCGCTCATGCAAAAAGGCGATAGCATTGTATTTAACACCTCCTTTGTTACCGAATTCGGTATCAGTAACTTTTCTGTTTACTCGGCAGCAAAAGCGGCGGTAGCCTCGTTCATAAAAACTTTTGCTTCGGAACTAGCCGACAAGGGCATTAGAGTTAACGGCGTAAGTCCTGGGCACATCAAAACCAACATCTATAGCAACACCGGCTTAAGTGATGATGCCATCGAACAGACGATAGAAAGCATTACACCATCTATTCCTTTCAAAAGATTCGGCGATGCAGATGAAATTGCAAAAGCGGTGCTATTTTTAGCTTCGGATGATGCATCCTACATTCATGGCACAAACCTAAAAGTTGATGCTGGAATCTCCGTAGTAAAATAAAAAACGGGGCATCCTAAAAAAGAATGCCCCGTAAATATCAATTAGCTTACCTCATTACTTACTGGTATAATTTGGTGCTTCTTTAGTAATGGTAATATCATGTGGGTGACTTTCACGCATACCTGCAGCCGTAATTTGCACAAATTGCGCTTCCTGCAATTTATCAATCGAAGCAGCTCCTACGTAACCCATACTGGCACGTAAACCACCAATATACTGGTACATTACCTCGGCCAAAGTTCCTTTGTAAGGCACGCGACCAACAATTCCCTCGGGCACTAACTTCTTAATGTCGTCTTCCACATCCTGAAAATAACGGTCTTTAGAGCCTTGCTCCATTGCCTCAATAGAACCCATTCCGCGGTACGATTTAAATTTACGTCCTTCGTAAATGATCGTTTCACCCGGACTTTCCTCTACACCGGCAAACAACGAACCAGCCATCACCGTACTTGCGCCAGCAGCAATTGCTTTTGCAATATCACCCGTATGTTTAATACCGCCATCTGCAATTACAGGCACACCAGTACCCCTTAAAGCTTTGGCACATTCAAAAACTGCATACAACTGAGGCACCCCTACCCCGGCAATAATTCTCGTAGTACAAATAGAACCCGGTCCAATACCTACTTTCACTGCATCAGCGCCCGCATCGGCCAAAGCTTTAGCAGCAGCACCAGTTGCAATGTTACCAGCAATCACCTGCAAATCTGGATATTTGGCTTTTACTTCTTTCAGCTTATCAATTACACCTTTCGAGTGGCCATGTGCCGTGTCAATCGCAATTACATCCACACCCGCTTTTACCAAGGCATCTACACGCTGCATGGTATCGGCAGTTACACCAACCGCAGCACCCACACGTAAACGACCTTTCTCGTCTTTACAAGCTACAGGGTAATTTTTAACTTTCTGAATATCTTTAAAAGTAATCAGTCCGCTTAAGAAGCCATTGCCATCAACTACTGGCAACTTCTCAATTTTATGGTTTTGCAGAATTTCTTCTGCTTGTTTCAACGTCGTTCCTTCAGGTGCAGTAATCAAGTTCTCTTTAGTCATTACCTGTGCAATGGGTTTGCTCATGTCTTTTTGGAAACGCAAATCCCTATTGGTAATAATACCCACCAATTTATTGTCCGAAGTCACCACCGGAATACCTCCAATTTTATGCTCCTTCATAATTTTAAAAGCATCGGCAACTACCGAGGTTTCCAATAAAGTCACAGGATCTTGGATCATTCCACTTTCCGAACGCTTTACCTTACGCACTTCCTCAGCTTGGCGCTCAATGCTCATGTTTTTATGAAGCATTCCCAAACCACCATTTTGCGCAATAGCAATGGCTAATTCAGCTTCAGTTACGGTATCCATGGCCGCTGAAACCAATGGAACATTCAATTGAATTTTCTTGGTTAAAAAAGTGCTGGTGTTAACATCTCTAGGTAAAATTTCAGAATACGATGGTACCAAAAGCACATCATCATAAGTTAAACCTAAAGCAATAAATTTTTGGGGGTCGAGTTGCATAGCAAATAAATTACGAATTATTATTTGCCGGGCAAAGATACACTATTTCCGGTTAAAATGAAACTAGTATTGTTATATTTTGGTAAAGCTATTGCTCCATTTCATCGGCTAATACAGTCCTGCTTTACATTTCAATCTTTTTGTAAACACTGCGCTGCTCATCAAATTTGCCCTGCTTGCTGTAAGCCACCAAAGCATCGGAATCAATTGTTGCAACCAAAAAGGATTTCCATTTCAATCAGGTTTGGTTTACTTCATACAGTACAACTATTTCCAGCAACCTGTAGCGTTTCACAAATTAAAATCGTAATGGCACTAAACCTAAAATCAATGAACACTTTTAACCTCAAGTTAATCTGGATTTTAATATGCTCCAGTATCTTAACCTTAGCATGTAAAAAAGACGATCAGGCCAGCGAACAAAAAAAGCTGGAGAAAATGTATGCAGAAATACAAGCCATGGCAGAAACTAGTACCTGTAACGGCAACCAAGAACTGAAATACATTGCAGTTGGTTCAAAAGCTTGCGGCGGGCCCTTTGCTTATTTAGCCTATAGCTCTAGTATCGACATGTATTCCTTTGAACGTTTAGTAGCACAATACAATCAATATCAAGGCAATTACAATAAAAAATGGAATGTAGCTTCCGATTGTACATTCCTTATGCCTCCCAAGGGCATTACTTGTGAAAATGGGAAACCAAAATTAGTACGATGAAAACTAAGTCAGCATGGAAAATTTAATTATCTACGTTAAAATAACGATAGAATTCTTCTATAATAAATATTTATCCTAACTTCATTTTAATATTAAAATATTTTAAAAATGAAGCTTCTTTCTTTCGTAGCATTAATACTGTTGGCCACTTTCTGTAGTGCTCAAAACTTTAAATATGCTTTCGTAACCGATACACATGTTGGCACCGCAACGGGCGAGGAAGATTTAAGAAGAACAGTAGCAGACATCAACAGTCAAAAAGACATTGATTTTGTAGTGGTAACAGGCGACGTTACCGAAATGGGAACCAACGAGGAACTCAAGCTGGCAAAAGAAATTCTCTCAGGCTTAAACAAAAAATATTACGTCATCCCTGGCAATCACGATACGGGATGGTCTGAATCTGGCGGTGTATCGTTCATCAAAGAATTTGGGAGCGACAAATTTACCTTCGATTACAACGGCTATCGGTTTATTGCTTGCGCCTCTGGTCCGTATGTGCGTATGAGCGACGGGCATATTCCACGTGATGCGACCGTTTGGTTGGATAGCCTCTTACGTAAAACGCCAAAATCAATGCCCATCATTTACATTAACCATTACCCGCTCGATAATAGTTTAGACAATTGGTACGAGGCAGTTGACAAGTTAAAAAACAAAAATATTCAGTATGCCATTTGTGGCCACGGTCACGTAAACAAAGCTTACAATTTTGAAGGAATAGCAGGAACTATGGGTCGTTCCAATTTAAGAGCTAAAGACAGCATTGGCGGTTATAACATTGTGAACATGATGAGTGACACCGTTTATTTTACAACAAGAAAACCCAATGGTGAAATGCTACCAACTTGGAGAAAAATTGCGCTCAAAACATTTCAAAACGACAATAAAACTTACGATCGACCCAACTTAGACATCAACAAAAAATATAGCGATGTAAAAGCAGTATGGACTTACCATTCAGACGCAAATGTGGTGAATACGCCCGCTTACAGCGATAATTTAGTTGTTTTCGGGAACAGCCTTGGTTTAGTTGAGGCGCTGGACATCAAAACGGGCAAAAAAATCTGGAAGTTTCAAACTAAAGGTGCTATCTATTCCTCTCCAGTTATTTCCGCTAGCAAAATGGTAATTTTTGGTTCAGGTGATGGCCACGTGTATGCACTCAATCTAAAAGATGGCAAAATAGTTTGGAAAACCGCTGCACAGAAATCAGTGTTAGGCTCTCCTATCATTCAAAATGAGGTAGCTTTTATTGGCGCTAGCGACAATACTTTTAACGCTTTGGACCTAAGAACGGGAAAATTAAAATGGCAGTTTAAAGATGTTGAAGGCACTATAGTTGGCAAGCCGCTAATTTATGGCAATAAAATCATCTTCGGCTCTTGGGGTCGCCACCTTTATGCGCTGGAAACCACTACCGGAAATCTAATTTGGAAATGGAATAACGGCAGCAGCAATAGGATGTTTTCGCCAGCTATGGCCACCCCTATTGGTGTAAAAAACACTATTTATATTGCAGCACCTGATAGGGTATTAACCGCAATTGATGCTAACACAGGAAACACACTGTGGAGAAATGCAGAGGCAAAAGTAAGGGAGTCAATCGGTTTATCTGCAGATAGCAGCTTGGTTTACGGCAAAACCATGCAAGATGAAATTGTTGCTTACAAAACCACTCGTAGTGATGAGGGAATAGCCTGGAAAATGAACGTAGGTTATGGGTACGAACATACCCCTTCGGATTTGATTGAAAAAAATGGAAAGCTATTCTTCGGAACTAAAAACGGTACAGTGTATTGCATTTCGCCTATAAATAAAGCAATTATTTGGGCTTACAAACTTGATAATTCCATGGTTAATACCTTCAACGTTATGGATGATAAAACCGTTTTAATGAGTACCATGGACGGAAAAATAGCGCTTTTAAAATCCAGCAAATAACATTTACTCCTCCTACCATGAGGTAGATTTCAATATTTAAAACCAAACCTTTTAATGTAATAAACTTATTACTTACAAAATAAGTTAGGCGAAATTCATTGTTGAAGCCTATGTTTTTACACTATGCATCGCAACGCATCTCCTTATAGTTGTAAGAAAAATACCACATTAAGCCTCATATCGCAGCTACCATCTTTTTTAAGCAAAATTTCTTTATTATTATTGTGATTTAAACAAACAAACTATGCTAATTAAACGCTTTACCTACCTATTAATGGGGTTGCTATGCCTATCCCTCTCTGCTCTCGCTCAAAAAAAAGAATTCAAGTTTGGTAAAATTGCTCCAGAAGAATTTAAAACCGTTGCTTTTGGTCAAGATTCATCTGCTTCAGCAGTTAAATTATTTGACGTAGGCGATTGTTATTTTGAATATAACGACAATAATGGATTTGTGTATGTATTTGAAAGGCATGTGCGTTATAAGGTAATCAACAAAAACAGTTACGATTTAGCCGACTTTAAAATTTCGTTGTACAAAGGAAATTCTAATTACAAAGAAGATTTACTTAGAATGGATGCTGCCACTTACAACATGGAAGATGGCAAGATGGTGATTACCAAGCTAGGTAGAGATTCAAAGTTTACTGAAGAGTTCAACAAGAACTATCAGATTAAAAAATACACCTTAGGCAACGTTAAAGAAGGCTCTATCATCGAATACAAATATGCCATTCGCTCCAACTATACGTTCAACTTAAGGGGCTGGTCTTTTCAGAGCGATATCCCAACATTGTATTCAGAGTATAATGTGAAAATCCCTGAATATTTGGTTTACAAACCATCATACAATGGTTACTACAAAGTAAATCAAACTAAAAATGAAATGGTTAACGCCCATTACGTGAGTGGCATAACATCCACTGCTAAGTACATGCAATACATCATGGAAAAAGTTCCTGCAATTAAAAAGGAACCTTTTATCACCACAATGGACGACTACATTACCGCAGTAGAATTTGAGCTGATGGGTACTCGTTATCCGAACGATATTTTCAGAGATTATACCGGCACATGGCCTAAAATCATCAAGGGCTTGGCTGATGACGAGAATTTTGGACTTTTTATAAAGAAGAATTCGGCAGCAAAACAATTGCTTCCTAACATTATCAAAGCTGAAAAAGACAGCTTAAAAATAGTGGGCTTAATTTTCGACTATGTAAAAAACAACATCAAATGGAACGATAGTTATCGCATGTACAGCGGCGAAACCAATCCTAAAAGTATCTTGGATAAAAAATCTGGTTCATCTGCAGATATCAACCTTGTTTTAATAAGCTTGCTAAAGGAGGCTAAAATTAATGTTAGCCCTCTATTAATTAGCACCAGGGAAAATGGACAACATCCTGGTCACCCACAAATCACGAAGTTCAACAACGTGTTAGCGCATGTAAATGTTGGCGGTAAAGATATCATACTTGACGCTACGGATAACGATCACTTTTTAGGGATGGTATCTTACGAAAACCTTAACCATCAGGGATTTTCAGTGGATTTGCAATCCGAAACTGGAAGATGGATAGCAACTGAACCTATTTTTGGTGATGAAAAAACTTATAATTACACCCTTGTACTAAACAATGAAAACAAGCTTAAAGGCACTATGCTTCAGTATTACAAAGGATATGGCGCTTTATCTTTAAGAAATAGATATCGTGCTAACCCTAGCGAAAGTGAATTTATCAAAGGCTTGAAAAAAGATAAGCAAGGTTTAGAAATCGACACCTACAAAATCAACAATCTTAATGATTTAAATGAGATTTTAAGCGAAGAAATTAATGTAACCATTGAGGATAACGTAGAAGAGATTGGCGGCAATTTGTATGTAAATCCGCTTTTATACGAACGCACAAAAAGTAATTTCTTCAAACTTGAAAACAGATTATTCCCTGTTGACTTTGCATATCCAATGAAGGAAAGCATCCGCAGCACTATTACTTTTCCAGATAATTATGAGATTGAAAAGTTACCTAAGGGCGGGGTATATAAACTTCCTGACAACAAAGGTTCTTTCTCTATTAGCTACGTAACGCAGGATAAAACAATTCTTGTTAGAAGCGTGATTGAAATTAATAAAGCGCTATTTGCTCCAGAGGAGTATTTTGATATTAAGGAGCTTTTTAAAGTAATTGTTGAGAGACAAGCAGAACAAATTGTATTTAAAAAGAAATCATAAGATGTTGAAACGAGTTTATTTAGCGGCTACCCTGCTTTTAACTGCTGGCGCTGCTTGGTCTCAAAATATTTATGATACCACTAAAATACCTGATGCACTAAAACAAGACGCCGTTGCAGTAGTTAGAAACGAGGAAAAATTTTATGATTACCGAGGTGTTGGTTCAGGCACCATGAGGTACAAAGTAGCAATTACCGTACTTAACAAAGCCGGAGATACTTATGCCGAATTTGCTGAGGTTTATGATAAATTTTCGACGCTGTATAACATCAAAGCAACCTTGTACGATGCTTTTGGCAAGAAAATAAAAGATTTTAAATCTTCTGATTTTAGAGATCAGAGTTTGGCCTCAGACTATACCATATTTCAAGACGACAGAATTAAACTATTGAACGTAGTTAGCTTGAGCTATCCGTACACTTTAGAATATAGCTACAGCAAAGATTTTAACGGCATTTTGACTTTGCCTTCGTGGAGATCCATTATGGGTTACCATATCTCCACAGAAAAATCTTCCTATGCTTTTCAAAAGCCTAGCAACTTAAACGTAAGATTATTAACCAGTAAAGATTTAAAAACGGATTCTGCGTTGGTAAAAGATAAAATGGTTTACACTTGGACGGCAAGTAACTTACCTGCTTACACCAGAGAACCATTGAGCGTTGGATTAGACAAGCTCATTAGCTGGGTTAAAATAGCTCCAAACCAATTTGAATTTGATTCTTCGAAAGGAGATTTAAGTTCTTGGAACAGTATGGGTGCTTGGATTTCGAAGCTTAATGAACAAGGAGATTTACTGCCCGCAGCAAAAAAAACGATGGTACAATCGTTAATTAAAGATGCAAAGACTGAAAAAGAAAAAATTCAGATTCTTTACAATCATTTGCAGCAAAATACCAGATACGTAAGTGTGCAATTGGGTATTGGCGGCTTTAAGCCCATCATTGCTGAAAAGGTAGCGCAGGTAAATTATGGCGATTGTAAAGCCCTGTCCAACTACATGAAAGCACTGCTGAAAGAAGCCGGAATTCAATCGAATTTGGTGGTAATTGGCAACGGAATGCCAGAGCTTAACCGAATTTACTCCAGCATTGGGCAGGCCAATCACATGATTTTGGTAGTACCCAGTGCCAAGGACACCACGTTTTTGGAATGTACTAGCCAAAACTACCCAATGGGCTACATAGGCTACGATAATTCAGACAGAAACGTACTCATGGTAACTGAAAACGGTGGTCAAATTATCCGGACACCTAAATACCGCAGCTTAGAGAATTATCAAAAAAGCAAAACTGAAATTGATTTGAGCGATGATGGTTTAGCAAAAATTAATATCAAAATGAGCTATGCCAATGCCCAATATGAAGATAACCTTGGCGCTTTGTTAGCTGAACCCAGCGAATACAGAAAAAGGGTTTTAAACAGGCTGCGATTTCCTGATACCGAGCTAGACCAATTAAAAATTACACAGCCCGACAAACATTTTCCAATAGTTAACGAAGAAATTGCGTTTAAAACCAAAAACTTGCTCAGCAAAGGTGGCGACAAGCTTTTCCTAATTGTAAATCAAGTAAATAGAAAAGATCAAGTTCCTGAAAAGATAACCAACAGGAAAACAGATTTTGCTATTCCGTTTGATTACAATGATGACGATGAGATTGTTTATACCCTGCCAAAAGGTTTCGCGGTAGAGTTTTTACCTAAAGACATTAAGCTCGTATCAGAATTTGGCGAATACAGTGCTTCGTTTAGTCAACAGGGCAATAAAATCACTTATAAACGTTCTCAAACAATGACGTCTAAAAAATTCCCTCCTGAAAAATACAGCGAGTATGTAGACTTCTACAAAAAGATAGTACAAGCAGATAAATCTAAAGCTATACTCAACAAAATATAAAACATCAAAACTGTCCAAAAAGTACCATCTTCTTGGACAGTTTTGTTTTACTTCTTCCCAACAACAACTTTCGTCATTGCATTCCAATCCAAATATTTGATTGCCGTATTTTTGATTTCTTCGGCGGTAATGGTTTTTACTTTGTGAATATAATTGTCGTAGTAGTTATAGTCCAATCCTGCAAAATAAATGTTTTTGAACTTATCAGCATGTGAAAAAGCATTTTCCAAGCTACCTAGTAAGGAGCCCAACATGTAATTCCTAACCAAATCAAGCTCTTCATCGCTTACCAGTTCAGTGCGTAACAAATCAATTTCCTTCTCAATTTCGGCAAGCGCACTTCCACAAACATCGGCACCAACCTCAGTTGCTAAAAAGAAATAACCCGCTTGTTTTAACGAGGCAACTCCCGATCCAATACCGTAAGTATAGCCCTTATCTTCTCTGATATTAGCCATTAACCTTGAGCCAAAGTAGCCACCAAAAACGCAGTTTAAAATCTGTAACGAAGGAAAATCAGCATGGGTGCGGTTAATGCTCAAATTACCCATTCTAATTGCAGATTGTAGCGCTTCAGGCTTCTCCAAATAAAGCTCCCTACCAACTTCAGTTAAAAACTCCAATTGATTAACCGCAAATTCAGCTTGATTGCGCCAAGTACCACCAAAAATCTGATCAAGCACACCAAAACTTGTATCATCAAACTTGCCTGCAGCAATAATGGTACAATTGGCCGACTGGTATGCCGCCTGATAATAAGCTAATAAATCTTCCCTAGTAAGCTGGTCGTAGCTTTCCAAGTTAATGTCCGAACCATAAGGCGTATCTCCAAAAATAGCATGGGCAAAATTTTTACGGGCTAAATAATCGTTTTTCTGTAAGCTAACCTGTAATTTTTGCTTCTGATTTTGTTTATAAATTGCCAGCTCATGTTCAGGAAAAGTACTTTCATTTAAAATTGACCATAATACAGGTAGCACAGCTGGCAGGTGCTTTGTAAGGCTGTACAAAGTTATAGTGGTATAATCAGCACTGTATTCGGTTTGCAAAAATGAGCCGTAATAATCCACAGCCTCTGCAATTTGCTTGGCATTAAATTGAACGGTACCGCTATTAATTAAACCATTTACTGCAATTGCCTGCAGGGGTTTCTGTACATTCCAGTTAACGTTGTTAAAAATAAACTCAATACGCACAAGCTCCTGCTCACCCGCATTTACAATAAAAACAGGCAAACCGTTAGAAAGCTGTTTTTTAACTGGAGCAATAAAATTGATATCGGCTACCTGTTTAAAGGCAGGCGCCATTGTTCTGTTAAGCATTGGCTAAATAATATAAGGTGGATGATTTTTCTTTTTTGAACGTATCGGCAGCTACGCTTTTAATTTGCTCGGCAGTAATAGATAGGTACTTGTTAATTTCAACATTCAACAAATCAGCATCACCTAAAAGTTCGTAATAAGCTAAGTTCATTGCTTTATCCAACAAACTCATCTCGGCAAAAACCATAATCGATTCCGATTTATTTTTCACCTTGGTTAGCTCCTTTTCGTCTACCAGCTCGGTTGCAATTTTATGCAGCTCGTTCCAAATAGCTGCCTCGGCAGTTTCCATGCTTACACCCTCAACCAATTTACCATCAACCACAAACAATCCCTCATCTAAACTACTGGTAATATAGGCATTAATATCACTAAACAATTGCTGCTCCTTAAGTAAGCTATTAAACAAACGTGACGACTGCCCTTGCGACAAAATATCCGAAATTAAATCGAATACCTGATAGTTTGAATCAAGACGTGCTGGCATTTTAAAAGCGATATATATGGCATTAAGTGGCACATTCGCATTTACTGTTAAACTTCTAGCTTCCGTTTGTGCGGGTTCTTTAGGCAAGTCCCTGTTATATTTATCACCCGATGGAATGGGGCCAAACCATTTTTCGGCAAGTTCCTTCACTTCATCGGTTTTTACATTACCGCCAACAACCAAAATAGCGTTTTGTGGGTTGTAATGCTTCTTAAAGAAAGCCTTTACGTCTTCCATTTTCGCATTTTCAATTTGCGCCAAATCCTGTCCAATGGTAGCCCACCGGTAAGGGTGCTCCTTGTAAGCCAGTGGACGTAGCTTTAACCAAACATCGCCATAAGGCTGGTTAAGATAACGCTGTTTAAACTCCTCGCAAACTACGTTACGCTGGGTTTCTAAGCTTTTTTCAGAAAAAGCTAAGCTCAACATTCTATCACTTTCCAGCCAAAAAGCTGTTTCAATGTTGGCAGCTGGCAAAGTGATGTAATAATTGGTGATGTCGTTACTAGTAAACGCATTATTTTCGCCGCCTACTCTTTGCAGAGGTTCATCATAGCTAGGTATGTTAACAGAGCCGCCAAACATCAAGTGTTCAAACAAATGTGCAAAACCTGTCCGTCCCTCCTCTTCGTCCCTTGCACCAACATCATAAAGTATATTTAAAACGGCCATTGGTGTAGTTGGGTCTTCGTGTACCAATACTCTTAGGCCATTGGATAATGTAAAACGATTAAAATTTACCATAGCAACAAATATAGCTTAATTGTTGGATTGCGAAATTGTTATATTGTTGAGCCAGTGTAAAGATGAAACCGTAGAAAATTAGCTTAATTATCGAATTTTGAAATTGCGATACTGTTGAGTAAGCATAAAAATGACAGCCAATTGAAATACTAATTAATACTCGTTTGAAAATGTTTGGCAGCAGTAAATGGCATCTTTAGTCCCACTATCCGCTTTAGTCCCGGTTGCACCGGGCGCTGCCGCTACTATTGGGTTTATTTTACTTAAGCCTTTGCAATAAACAAACCGCATAGTGCATAGCTATCTAAATCGTAAGAGCTGTAATTTGCACTACCCTACTGGGCTTTGACAAAGTTCCAATCCCATAAATTGCCTGTTAAACTATGTTGAGTTTTCCCCGAAGCCACTTACAACTTTGTCAAAGCTAATTTGCACTGCCCTATTCAGCTTTGACAAAGTTCACATCCCATTAAATTGCCTGTTAAACTATGTTGAGTTTTCCCAGAAGCCACCCACAACTTTGTCAAAGCTAATTTGCACTGACCTATTGAGTTTTGACAAAGTTCCAATCCCATCAAATTGCCTGTTAAACTATGTTGAGTTCCCCCGAAGGCCACTCACACTTTGTCAAAGCTAATTTGCACTGCCCTATTAAGCTTTGACAAAGTTGCCATGCACTGCATTTTGTAAGTAAACCTGATTGAAGTGAAAATCCTTTTTGTTTGTTATAGCTTGAATCCTGAACGCTAGTGAAGGATATGGAAGTTTAAGCTGTTGAGCAATAGATTTCTACGAACGTGGGATAACTAGAGCCAAAACAAAAAGATTGTAGCGTAAAGCAGGACTAACAGCTAATATTGCGGTAAAACTGCTTTTCAAAAAATCAAATATAATTTAGAAGTTAAAATTAGTTAATACGCTTTGTACTGCCATACCTGTAAGCCTAATTATACTTACATTTGTGTTATGAATACGGAAGAATTATTGCAACGTGCCTTAAACTTCGACTTTTTAACCAAAGAGGAAGGTATTTTTTTATATCATAATGCCAGCACAGCCGATTTGGCCTATGTGGCTAACGAACTGAGAAAAATACAGGTTCCAAGCGGGAAGGTTACTTGGCAAATAGACAGGAATGTAAATACAACCAATGTGTGTATTGCCAATTGTAAATTCTGTAATTTTTTTCGTAGGCCCGGACATGCCGAAAGCTACATTACCGATATTGAAACCTACAAAATTAAAATTGAGGAAACCTTTAGGTACGGCGGCGATCAGCTTTTATTACAAGGCGGACACCATCCGGATTTAGGTTTGGAGTTTTATACTACGCTATTTAAAAGGCTAAAGGAACTTTATCCAGACCTTAAATTGCATGCTTTAGGTCCGCCGGAAATTGCCCATGTTGCCAAACTGGAAGGCTTATCACATACGGAAGTGCTAAAAGCATTAAAAGAAGCAGGACTTGACTCGTTACCTGGAGCAGGTGCCGAAATTTTAAATGATAGGGTGCGCCGCTTAATTTCCAAAGGCAAATGTGGCGGTCAGGAATGGCTGGATGTGATGCGTGCCTGCCACCAATTAGATATTACCACCTCGGCAACGATGATGTTTGGCCATGTGGAAACCATTGAAGAACGTTTTGAGCATTTGGTTTGGATACGCGAAGTACAAAGCGAAAAACCTGCAGATGCGAACGGTTTCTTAGCATTTATACCTTGGCCTTTCCAAGATGATGGCACTTTACTTAAACGCTTGAGAGGCATAAGCAACAATGTTACCGGAGATGAATATGTGCGTATGATTGCGCTAAGCCGCATCATGTTACCTAACGTTAAAAACATTCAGGCTAGCTGGCTTACTGTTGGAAAAGCAGTTGCACAGTTGTGCTTACATG
Organism: Pedobacter zeaxanthinifaciens; assembly: GCF_003313335.1. Classification (GTDB taxonomy): domain Bacteria; phylum Bacteroidota; class Bacteroidia; order Sphingobacteriales; family Sphingobacteriaceae; genus Pedobacter; species Pedobacter zeaxanthinifaciens. The sequence goes on along the minus strand of NZ_QMHP01000002.1, from coordinate 102,480 downwards.
CAGGCGCTAATGATTTTGGCTCTATCATGATTGAGGAAAATGTAGTATCGGCCGCTGGAGCGCCGCACCGATTTACAGCAAAAGGAATACAACAAGCCATTAAAGAAGCTGGATTTGAACCTCAATTACGTGGGCAAAAATACAACTATCGTGAGCTACCTGAACAATTGGAAGAGCAGGTAATTAACTATTAAATAATTGAAAATGAGAAAAGTTGCGTTAGCTTGCGTGTTACTATTAGTGAGTAGTTTTGCCTTTGCACAAAAGAAATGGCATGCACAAAAACTAACTAAAAAGTTTACCGTCAACTTTCCATCAGCACCAACTAAAACGGCCGGAACTACTTTTGCTTTAAAAGATAGCACCAATGCAATTTATACCGCCACCTACAGTTTTATTGCGCAAAATTTAAAAATTGAAGAAAGAGCATTTACTAAACTTGTGACTACGAATGAGTTTGCTAACGAATTTTTAAACAGTTTACAAACTACGTTACCTCAATATGAGCTTTCGGAAATTAAAATTAAGCAGCATAAAAATTATGTAAGCTACCAAACAGAAGGGAAAAGCGAAACGCAACAAAAATCTATTTTTATGAACATCATTTTTGTTGACGGCATTTATTACAGCCTGTCATGCGCTTTACCTAATGGACAAGAAAGCGCTAATAAGGAGCTGTTTTTGCAGAGCTTTAAAATTTCTAAATAAAAAGTTCGGGCAAGTTTTACACCCGCCCGAACACCATTTAAACTACAAACTACAATTTGAAACCAGGTTTTAGGAAAAGGTTGGCTATGGTAACCACTTCCGCCTTAGTTAAAAATTCATCAAATGATTCTGCTGCTGCCGCTCTAGTTACTGCTGTACCGTTAATTGCAGTAATTTCAATGTTGGCCTGCACCGTGTTGTTTTCACGAGCATATACCGGATCTACCGCAGCAATACCTGTATCGTTAGAAACGCCACCGGCGCCTAAGCTAATCCAAGGTTTCAAACCTGTTGCACCGTTAGCTGCCAACATTTGGCGCAAGTGCGATGCATGGCGAGCCTCTACGGAGTGGATTTGAAGTGCAGTGGTTAATACAGCATTTCCTTTTAGCGCTGGCGCTTGTCCTTTGTAAGCTCTAACACCTGTATCTTCAAAAGCGGTAGCCACTTTTAGGAAAGTTACATAGTCTGAATATACTGTACCAAAAGTACCGCCTGCGGTAAAATCGAAGTTATCGTAAACCAACTCCGTTCTTGCGTTAGCACCCAAAGCACCTTTCAATAAATCTACGTGTGCTTTTTCGTGGTTCCTGATAGTAGTTATGGCACCATTTGGCGCACCTGCAGGAACCAAGTTAGGCGTTGCTACCAAAGCATGGTTATAAAAATGATATTCCAAATACTCTAAAGTTAGTGCAAAGTTAAGCACATCGTTAACTGTAGAAGGAGTGGTTTGTCCGTAGGCTTTGTTAAATAACGAACCTAAAGCTAAAGGTAATGCTGCCAATGAGATTTTTTTACCTACTTGGAAAAAATCCTGCATTGCTTTTCTACGTGGACTAATGCGCTCGTAAATCTCACCATCAACTTTCTCAATCTCGTCTAATATGTTTAAGATATTCATAATTTCTAGGTTTTAAAGATTAAAGATTAATCACGTTAATTTTAGTTTTGATGAATTTACTAGCAGCGTTTAATACCTTATCTGGTGTTAATGCACCATCTAAACCGCCTGCTACGTTGGCGCCAAGTGCGGTAAGATCATTAAGATCAGAGAAGCTACCGTTGCTAATTTGATCACGTACCCAGGCAGCATGACGTGCTTCTACAGATACAATTTGACCAGCGATTACCAAGTAGGCATCAGTTTTTAACCTCACTCCTGCACCGTTGTAGGCAGCTACACCTAAATCTTCGAAAGTTTTTGCGGCAGCTAATACGCTTGCGCCGTCACTGAAATTAATGGACGAAAAATCCACTTCCAAACTTCCAATTGCAGCAGTACCTAAGGCTTTCTTAAAAAATTCGCGGTGTGCAATTTCATGATACTGCACATCTTGAAAGTAATTTCTTTGAGCGGTAGTAAAGTTTGCTGGCGGATTTGCAGCAACTTGTGTGTAGAAAGCCGCTTCTAACTGCTCTAGTGCATAGGCATAGTTCAACACGCCGAAATCGTCTTTAAAATCCAGCGTTGCGCCAAAAGATAGTATTGGCGATCTGTCTTTTTTACATCCAGCGGTGGTAAGGGCTAGCGCCGCAGCTGAGGCTCCGGCATATTGTAAAAAAGCTCGTCGTTGCAATTTACCCGGAAAAACATCAGCTTCATTGGCAGAGGATGATTTGTTCACATTTAAATTTTCCATAATGCAAGTTTTAATTTGAATGAAAAGGTTGTTTGAAGTCATTTACGGTAATTATTGCGATACGGATTTCAGTACCGATACTTTTTTTTCGATTTACCTACATTTTTGATAAATTGAGCCAAACTAAAGCATGGCTACACTAAATACCATTATTGTTGACGATGAGGAATTTGCCCGCTCATCACTTTACTTTTTATTGCAAGAAAACTGCCCGCAGGTAAACATTTGTGGTATTGCAAAATCAGTTAGCGAGGCACGTACGCTGTTGCAGCAATATGAAATTGACCTTATTTTTTTGGATATTGCCATGCCAGGTGAAAATGGCTTTTCTTTAATTCCGCAGGTGCAGGAAGCCAACGCTACGGTGGTATTTACTACCGCTTATGATCAATATGCATTAAAGGCAATTAAAGCTAACGCCATCGATTACCTACTTAAACCAATTGATATCGATGAACTTATCGAAGCGGTAGAAAAAGCGGCTAAACACCATCTCCTTAAAACCAATGCGCTAATTAAAAATAGCAGCTTAAAAAATCTCGAAACTGATTTAAAAGAACAAAAAGGCATTAACAGGTTAACTTTACCTATTGGACAGGGTTACCGTGTAGTTGAGGTTGATGACATTATCCATATTGAAGCTGATAGTAATTATTCCATCTTCCATTTAAAAAATAGAGAAAAAGCCACCGTTTCGAAAGTGCTGAAAGACTATGAGGAAATTTTACCTGAAGACCGGTTTGTACGGGTACATAAATCGAGTATTGTTAACCTTAAATACGTAAAAGAGTACAGCAATAAAAACGGTTTGTTATTGTTATTGGTTAATGATGAGCGTATTGCGGTATCAAGAAGGCGGGCAAGTGATTTTTTTGACAAACTAAAGCTGTACGCCGTTTCGCAAAACGAAAAACCATAAGGCCTTGAGCACAATGAAAACCATTAAAATACTGAGTTATTGTTTTTATTTACTGCTGCTGATTGCTTCTAAAAGCTTGGCTCAAACTGTATTTTTACCACATTATACTACTAAAGATGGCTTACCCAGCAATAATTGTTTTTATACGTTACAGGATAAAAAAGGTTTCATTTGGGTTGCTACCGATGCAGGCGTAAGCAGATTTGATGGTTCGGTGTTTGAAAATTTTTCGGTAGATGACGGATTACCTGATAACCAAGTATTACAAATTAGGGAAGACAGCAAGGGAAGGCTTTGGTTTATGGCGCTAAATGGCCAGCTCAGTTATTTTTTGGATGGCAAAATACACAACGAAAGCAATGACGCAGCTTTAAAAGAACTTAATTTTAATGGTGTTGTAGTTTCTTTTTTGGAGGATAGTAAAGGAAATTTGTGGTTCGGCACCAACAATAACATCATCGGTTCGTGGGACGGCAAACAAACCAAAAAATTCTTATCAAATAACAGCCAATATAAATTTCAGAATGCTTTCATTTACGAAGATGAAAAAGGCAAAATTAGAGCGATCAACAAATCTGCAAACTTTGTTTTGGCAAACGGCAACTTTGTAAAAACTTCCAATAGCTTTTTCCCGCTATCCTACAAAGCAATTAACAAGCAACAGGATGCCATTTATTTTTTGAATGAAGAAGGTTTGCAATTGCTTAAAAATGGTACACAGACAACGGTCTTAAAATTAAACAAACAGCTCATCAATTCTGATTTGGGTTATATTTTTTTGGGAGAAAAACGTTTGTGGCTGGGCAATGAAAATGGTGTTTTCGGAATTGATATCGATGATCAAAACAATAAGCGATTTTTAGCCAATGTTGGCATTAACCAAACTATACGCGACAACCAGGGCAACCTGTGGTTTACTACCAAAAATGGCATCTATAAACTTCCCCAACTCAAAGATCAACTGTATACTTTTGGAAAAGTCAATGGATTGGAAAAGCCAATGGTTAAAAGTATCATTAAAGATAAAAGCAATCGTTTATGGCTAGGAAGTAGTGATGGCACCATTAATATTTTATTTATTGCTACGAAGAAAATTAATACCATTCAACTTCCTGATGCCAATAAGTTTGCAGTGATCAAACAATTGGTTAGAGACGATTTGAATAATCGCATTTTTTTCGCCTCCGACCTTGGACTGGGCTCTGTTAATTCCAATTATCCTCAATCCAACAGCTTTAAGTTTTTAAGGGAATTGAACGATAATGTATTTGTGATTAAAAATTTCACCATCGACTCAACTACCAAACTTACTTTATCGCTTTCCTCGGGGGTAGTAATTATCAACGATAGGAACAAGTTAGAATTTTCAGCTTTTAAGTATAAGGAACAAAGAGATTTTTTTAAAGACAGATCTTATCGGGTGTTTTACGATAAAGATCAAAACTTGTGGTTTTCAAACATTAGTGGATTATCGGAATTTAACCACAATAAGCTCAACAAACATTACGAGAAGTACAATATCCTTTCTAAGCGAATTAACGACATTAGACAACTTGCCGACGGCAGTATAGCAATGGCTACGGATGGTTATGGCATCGTTATTTTAAAAGACGGGAAAATTACCCACCTGCTCAATCACACCAAAGGCCTTAGCAGCAATATCATCAACAAACTTTTCGTACGCGATGGTTATTTGTGGGCCATTAGCAACACGGGTATTAACCGCATTTCTTTTAAACAAAAAAAAGCACAGGTAAGTGCATTTGACGATTTAAATGGCATTTTTTCCGACGATTTGAACGACTTATACATTGATAAAGACACTGCCTATTTTGCCACTAACAACGGCTTAGTTTATTTTAAATACAATCACACTTTACAACAAACCGAAGCTCCAAATATTTACATTACTTCGGTAGTGAATAATAAAGTTGCGTTAAATTTAACACAAAACAGTTTCAGTATTCCAACAAAAGATCTCAGTATTACCATTAATTATGCTGCCGTTGACTTTAAAAACAGGAATATCACTTACCGATACCGATTAAAGGGCAATCAATCTTGGATCGAAACTAAAAATCGCAGAGTCGAACTTTCGTCTTTAGAACCTGGACAATATATTTTTGAGGTGAGTGCAAAAAGCCAAAACAGTACTTGGAGCAAACCTGCAAAAATCAAACTAAACCTAGAAAAAAGGTTTTATCAATCGTGGTGGTTTATTGCCACAGCCCTATTACTTGGAGCATACCTTATTTATATCAGCAGTGTTAACATTACCAAGCGACAAAAAAATAAGGAGCAAGAAAAGCTACTGCTTAAAAACAGGATTTTAATGTTAGAACAGCAGGCATTACAGGCCATGATGAACCCGCATTTTGTATTCAACGTAATGAATTCTATCCAACATTTCATTAACACAAAAAATACCGCCTCCGCCAATAAAATCCTTACTGGTTTTGCAAAGCTGATTAGAAAGAACTTGGAAATATGTACGCAAAGCTACATTTCATTGGAAGAAGAACTAAACTATCTGCAGCTATATTTAACACTCGAAAAAAACCGATTTGGAGAGAAATTACAATTTAAAATAACAGTAGCTGATGACATTGACAAAGAGGAAACCTTAATTCCTTCGATGTTATTGCAGCCCTACATTGAAAATGCCATTTGGCATGGCATTATGCCTAAAGAAGAAGGTGGCAATATCAGCCTCGAAATCAAAGCTACGGCAAAAGACACATTGCTAATTAGTATTACTGATGATGGCGTTGGAATAGACAACTCCTTAGCTGAGAAAAAGCAAGGCCATAATAGTAAAGGAATGGATTTAACTAAGGAACGAATTAACCTACTGAATAAAATTGAAGCAAAACCTATACACCTTGACATTAAACAGAACGGAAAAACAGGCACAACAGTGACCTTAGAACTACCTTTGAACGCCTAAAATACCGTTCACTCAAATTTTACTACCACTCACTAAATAAGCATGTAAGTTCGTGTTTTTTGTATTAAACTTGTTATAAGAAATTAAGCAAACATTAATTGTTTGTTCTGAGAGCGTTCTTATAGGATTGACAAAGATATTTTTTAACCTAACCTAAAATCATATCTCAATTCAGGTTTCATTTGTGTGTTAAAAGCGTCCCGATTTTCGTAATTAGGACGCTTTTTTAGTTTATAACCAAGGGCTTATCACGAGGCGATTTTCGAGCCTAAAAAAATCAAAAAAAGTTTTCAAAAAGTGGTTTTTATTCTATTTTTGGGCCATTATAAAAATAAACAAACACAACTATTTTCTATTTCAGAAAACATTTTTGTAACTTTATTTAGAGCATTTAACTTTCGGAACTTTAACAATTTTTTGTGTAATGAAAACGCCAAAGAAACCTATTCAAAACAAGCCAACAGGCAAGCCAAATTCTAAGAAAGAGGAAATGGACGAGGAATTGGATGATATCCAAGATGAGAAAAACGTAGATGAGGATGAAGATGATTTTGACATGCCTCTTGACGACATTGATACCTTTGACAGTTTCGACGATGATGATGACGACTATTAATTAGATAGCAAACTCATAAAAAGAATACTAAATGCAAAAGCCCCTAATTTATCGGGGCTTTTTGTTATTTTAGCCCCACATGAAAGCCGTATTAGTTAACAACAAGCAAGCGCAACAGAAATTCCTTAACATCGTAGAGAAGCTCTACAGAGCAGATAAAGCATATATTAGGCCGCTTGACCAAGATGTAGAAAAGGTTTTTGACACTAAACATAATCCGTTTTTCAAACATGGACAATGCGTTAGATGGATTTTAGTTGACGATAAAAATAAAACCATCGGCAGGATAGCTGCATTCGTAAACGAAAAGAAGGCTTATGGCTATGAAGTTGCAACCGGTGGAGTTGGCTTTTTCGAATGTATCAATGATCAAAAGGCTGCTAACCTGCTGTTTGAAACGGCTAAACAATGGTTAAGCGAAAGGGGCATGAAAGCTATGGAAGGCCCCATCAATTTTGGTGAGAACGATAGTTTTTGGGGTTTGTTAGTGGAAGGCTTTATCCCTGCATCCTACGGTATGAATTATCATTTGCCTTACTACCATAATTTATTTAAAACCTACGGATTCGAAACGGCTTACGAACAAATTACCAATATCATCGATTTGACCATTCCATTTCCTGCAAGATTTACCAAAATTGCCAATTGGGTTGCAGCAAAACCTGGTTACACTTTCAAACACTTCGAGAAAAGCAAAGCCGAAAAATACATTAATGATTTAATGGAAATCTATAATGACGGCTGGAAAGATTTCGAAAATTTTGTTCCTATAAAAAAAGAAACATTGCAAGAGAGTTTCAAACAAATGGAGGTAATTATGGACGAAAACTTGATCTGGTTTGCGTACATCGACAATGAGCCTGCTTCATTTATAGTGCTAATTCCGGATGCAAATCAAATGATTACTGGCTTTAATGGAAAACTAGGTTTGTTGCAAAAGCTTAAATTTGCTTATAGACGATGGAGGGGCGTAAAACGGATGCGAGCAATAGTAATGGGCACTAAGCAAGCCTACCAGAAACATGGTTTAGAATCGGCCTTATTTATTAAACTCGGAGAGTATGTACTCCCAAAAAACCAATATACTGAACTAGAACTATCCTGGGTAGGCGATTTTAATGATAAAATGTTGGCGATACACGAAGCTACAGGTGCCAAATTTGCCAAGAAACATTTAACCTTAAGAAAAATGCTATAACTACGTTCACTTTAAAAAGCTAGCTAAAGTCCCAATTTATCGTATAAATCAATTACTTTTTTCTGCAATTTCATCACTTCAGCTTCCCGTTCAGTCAATTGCTTTTTTAACTCAGCTATTTCCTCAACTACCTCCTGAGATAGTGAAGATGTTTCTTGCCTAGAAATAACGGTGTTGATAGCGACATCAAAATATTTGGCAATTTGGGCTAAACGGGAGATATTGATATCTGTCTGTCCATTTTCTATTTTAGACAGTGCCGCAACGGAAATCCCCAAAGCACCAGCTACCTCAGTTTGTCCTTTCGATTTGGCCAACCGCAACTGCTTAATGTTCTCCCCTACGGATATGATTAATTTCTGATTGGCCAATTTTCTCTACTTTATTTTGTTTTTAACTGGTTGGCTAACTGATGTAAATCAAGTCCTGCGTAAGTACCAGAACTCATCATCAATAAATTAGTTTGCTGATAATTTAAACCTGTGAGGTAGGCCAACAACTCTTGCTGATTATCAAAATACAGTAACCGATCGTCTTCAAAAGCCTGTTTAATATCCTGCTCAGTCAATGGCTGCATCTTCTTTTGTTCAAAGGTTTTTGCATCAATATAAACAATGGCAATATCGGCATCGTTCATACATCCTTTATACTCTTTTAAAAAGTCCTTATTTAAACTGCTGAATGTATGCAATTCCATAAAAGCCACTAGTTTTCTGTCTGTGAATTGAGATTTTACCGCCTTAATAGTAGCTTTCAGTTTTGACGGTGAGTGAGCAAAATCTTTGTACACGTTGGTTTGATCCTTTGCACTAATCAACTCTAATCGCTTTGCGGCACCTGCAAAAGAACTAATTGCAGCATTAAAAACATCTTCGTTTATACCCAACTGAGCACATACATTTTTAGCAGCATTCAGGTTCATCAGGTTATGGTCGCCGAAAACATTCAAAGCCACATGCTGAGGCAATAAATAAGTAATGCCATTAACAACTTCATGTTCGGGTACACCATAAGGAATTTTAACCACATCAGCTGTTGATTGTGCTACAGTTTTTTTCAAGTCTTCATCCAATTCGCAATAAATCAATTTGCCTTTTGGAGTAATGGTATCGATGAATTTACTAAACTGCGCTATATAATTTTCAAAAGTCGGAAAAACATTGATATGGTCCCAGGCAATACCACTAATTACAGCGATATTGGCTTGATAGAGGTGGAACTTAGGTCTTCTATCAATTGGAGAAGCTAGATACTCATCGCCTTCAATCACCATAATCGGTGCGGTATCTGTCAACTTAACCATGGTTTCAAAGCCAGCAAGTTGCGCCCCTACCAAATAGTCAAACTCCTTTTGATGATAATTGAGCACATGCAAAATCATGGATGTGATGGTGGTTTTACCATGACTTCCGCCAATTACTACCCTGATTTTTTCTTTAGATTGCTCATAAATATACGCTGGATAAGAGTAGATTTTTAACTCTAGCTCTTGCGCCTTAATCAACTCCGGATTATCTACACGAGCATGCATACCTAAAATAATCACATCGATATCCGAGGTAATCCTATCCTCATCCCAACCCATTTCCACAGGCAAAAGCCCATATTTCGCCAAACGGCTCTTAGATGGTTCGTAAATCACATCATCAGAACCAGTAACATTAAAACCTTTTTGATGTAATGCAATGGCTAGATTATGCATTGCTGCGCCGCCTACGGCAATCAAATGAACTCTCATAATTAGCAAATTATCCAATTAGCCAATGAGCTAATTTTCTGTTTTCATAAATTTAGCGGCTACCCAATTATCTATTTTTTTATGGTTTTGATATTGGAGTCCAAACTTTTCGCAGTGCGATTGAATCATTTCCAAATCTGGTGTTTCATAAAACCCGCTGAAGAAAATATAGCCACCATTTTTTAATACTGAAGCATAACTTTCAATTTGATCCAGTAGAATATTTCTGTTGATGTTGGCCAAAATCACATCAAACTTTTGCTGAGGAATTACTTCCTTGCTGCCGTGCAATGATACGAGATTGTGCACTTCGTTCAGTTTAGCATTTTCTATAGCACTTTCGTAGCAAACCTCGTCATAGTCAATTGCTACGATGTTTTTAGCGCCTCTTTTCGCTGCTAAAATTCCTAAAATTGCGGTGCCTGCACCCATATCAAGTACGTCTGTACCTTCAAAATTAGTTTCCAAAATATATTGCATCATCATGGTAGTAGTTTGATGATGCCCGGTACCGAAAGACATTTTTGGATCAATCACTATTTCAAATTGATATTGAGGCTGTGCTTCGTGGAAAGTTGCCCTAACATAGCAATTATCACTAATAATTAAGGGACTAAAGTTGCTTTCCCACTCCTTGTTCCAGTTTTCGGTTACAATTTCCTCCACCTCGTAGCGTGTAGCAAGTTCATTGTGCTGTGCCAAAACAGCTTGAAGTTTCTCTTCTTCAAAACTGTCTTTTTGCACAAATGCATCAAAACCATTGTCGGTGTCGTCAAAAGTTTCAAAATCTATCTCTGCCAAATCGGCAATTAATAAATCTTTCTGGTATTCTTCAATTTCACCGAAGGCAAAACTTACTTTAAGATAGTCCATATTAAAAATAAAATAAGGTATACAAGCGCCATTGATTTGCCCGTATACCTTACGTAACTAAAATTATTTTAAGAATTTAATGCTTTAATGATGTCCGTAAAATCACGAGATTTCAACGATGCACCACCAATTAAGCCGCCATCAATATCCGCTTGAGCAAAAAGCTCCGGTGCATTTTTAGCGTTGCAACTTCCGCCATATAAAATGGTGGTGTCATCAGCTACGTTCATGCCATATTTAGCCTCAATTTTTGAGCGGATAAAAGCATGGATGTCCTGCGCTTGCTCTGGCGTAGCGGTTAAACCGGTACCAATTGCCCAAACTGGCTCATACGCTAGCACCACTTTTCCAAAATCTTCTGCACTTAAATCAAAAACACCTTCTTCCAATTGCGTTTCAATGATGTTAAAATAGCTACCGTTATTTCTTTCATCCAAAGTTTCGCCGATACAAAAAATTGGAGTTAAGTTATTAGCCAAAGCAGCTTTGGTTTTCTCTGCCAATAACTGATTACTTTCTGCGAAATATTGTCGGCGCTCCGAGTGACCGATAATAACGTAGTCAGAGCCAGTGGATTTGATCATCTTTGCAGAAATCTCGCCTGTATAGGCACCGCTTTCATTTTGGTGACAGTTTTGTGCACCTATCTTAACAACGCCAGCCGACAATTGAGCCAAACTGTTCAAATGAATATATGGCGCACAGATTACAGCAATTTGATCGCCTTTTTTCTCATCTCTCACCATGTTTACAATTTCCGAAAACAATGATACTCCTTCATTGTAATCGTTGTTCATTTTCCAGTTTCCTGCAACTATTTTTTTTCTCATTTTCTATTTTGGTTTTATGTTGGAATGTTATAAAGTTTGAAGTTGGAATGTTGGAAAAGAACCTTTAAACTTTTCAACTTTTTCAACCTTCGTTAAAAGTGCCTGTATGGTTTAGTGGTCTCAAAAATATGTGCAATGATATCCCTTTCCACCTCATCAAGCTTGGTATTTCGGCGTTCGTAAACCAAAGCCGCTGTCTGTAGCATTTTATCGAGCGTATAGATGTCAAATCCGTGGGCACCTCCCCACGCAAAATCTGGTACAAAGTTACGAGGAAAACCAGCGCCAAAAACATTAGCACTTACGCCTACAACCGTACCGGTGTTAAACATGGTGTTGATCGCACATTTAGCATGATCGGCCAAAATTAACCCACAAAATTGCAATCCCGTTTTCCTAAAGCTCTCTTTTTCATAATCCCACAACCTTACTTCGGCATAATTATTTTTAAGGTTAGAATTATTGCTATCGGCACCTATGTTACACCACTGTCCCATTACGGCATTACCCAAATAACCTTCGTGACCTTTTGAAGAATAGCCCCAAATCACCGCGTTATTAATTTCGCCTCCAACCCTACTAAATGGCCCTATGGTAGTTTTTCCATAAATTTTAGCCCCCATTTTCACCTGCGAATCGTGGCAAAGCGCAAAGGATCCTCGAATGTGGCAGCCTTCCCAAACCTCACTATTTTTGCCCAAGTAAACCGGACCTTGCAACGTATTAAAAGTACTGCACTCTGCAACGGCACCTTCCTCCACAAAAATATGATCGCCTAAAATAGTATTGGTATTGCTTAATTTAGCCGACGTCCGATTTTTGGTAAGCAATGCGAAATCCTTTTTAAGTTCCACATCATTGCAGCCAAAAATCTGCTCTGGATAATCTATTTTCACAAACCCAGAAAGGTATGCCACTCTTTCCAACTTGGACAAAGCTTCATGATAGTCGTTGATACCATTTCCGCGGTAAGCAATTACAATATCTGCGGCATGCAAAACCTGTCCTTCATGTAACGCTGTAACTGCTTCTATCAGTTCCTCATCTGGGCAAACGGAGCCATTAATTAAAAGTGTGGCATCCTTCGCTTTAAATTTTGTTTGCAGGTAAGCTTGCGTATGAAAACCAAAATCAGTTTGTAGGTGGTGCGACCATTTTTCAGCAATGGTTAAAATGCCCAACCTTAAGTCAGCTACCGGTCTGGTAAAAGTAAGTGGCCTAAGTGTAAACCACGATTTGTCATCAAATAGATTGATTGCCATAAGCAACAAAAATAAAAAAAGTCCCGAAGCTTAAGCCCGGGACTTTGAAAAAAATATGTTTTAAGCTAAAATTATTTTTTAGCGTAACGGTTTTTGAATTTATCGATACGACCAGCTGTATCTACTAACTTCATTTTACCAGTATAAAACGGGTGTGAAGTGTGAGAAATCTCTAATTTGTAAAGAGGGTACTCATTACCATCTTCCCATTTAATCGTTTCTTTCGTGTCAACACAAGATTTAGTTAAGAAAGAATAGTCGTTAGACATATCTTTAAATACAACAAATCTGTAGCTTGATGGATGCAAATCTTTTTTCATTTTCTTTATTTTTTGTTTGAAACCTCAACCTCATTGTTGCAATTTGCTGGCAAAAATGTTGATGGATGCTTCTATAAATCTTTAACTCTATAATTTTAGAGGTGCAAATATCAAGATAATTTTTGATACTAGCAAGTGCGATGTAATTTTATTTAAAAATTGTAAAGTTTCGGATTAAAAGCAAGTGAACGAATGCAAATCAGCTGGTTTTCCTTACAAACGCATAACACAAAAATTTTTCCACCAGCGTCATCATACTTGAAAACTAAATGAAAATTGAGATAAGCTGAATGTAATTTTCACAAAACAAATTGAACGCAAATTGCATTATATCTTAAAAAAAAATATGGCAAAAGTAACAGCGGGTGAACTAATCACACTCAATATCGGCAATCAAAAAATAACTATTAAAGTAGAAGATGCTTCTAAAAGCGATTTCATTTCTGGCAAAGTAGAAAGCAGCAGTTCGGAAAGCTATAAAGAGGGAAATGTGTATGAATTTAATCGCGATTTACTTAACGATTAGCACATAAAAACACGAAGTCACCAAGAGGTTAAGCCTTCGAATATTTGTTCCAAATCTCCAGCTTTGCTTTCTGTCGTGCAAGGTACGCATCGGCAATTACCTGGCCGGCACTGGCATTTTCTGCACTTTCTAAAAGCTGCTTCAACTTATCTTGGTCTACATCGGCACGATAAAGAATTTGTACCAATTTAGGAAAATCATCCTCTACCAAATACTCAAAAGCTTTGATCAAAACATCTCGCAAATGTTCCTCGCTCATATTTTCTGGCAGTTCAAAATCTTTGCCCACCATTTTACTCAACGACATTCCGCTCATTTAATTTCCTGACAAAGTTCTATCAAAACGCCATGTGTATTTTTTGGATGCACAAAACAAATCAGTTTGTTATCTGCTCCATTTTTAGGCGTTTCGTTCAACAGTACAAAGCCCTCTTTCCTTAATCTATCCATCTCGGCATAAATATCATCTACATCAAAAGCAATATGGTGTATGCCCTCTCCTTTTTTAGCAATGAACTTGGCAATAGCACTATCTTCAGAAGTACTTGATAACAGTTCAATTTTGTTTTCACCGGTTTTGAAAAAAGCGGTATCAACGCTTTCGCTGGCTACAGTTTCCGTTTTATAGCAATTCGTACCCAACAATTGTTCGTATAGGGAGATGGCCTTGCCCAAATCAGCCACAGCTATGCCAATGTGCTCTATTTTGTTCATGTTCTTTAGTCTGAAAGTCAGCTGTTCGAGGTCGGAAGTGATAGTCGTTGCTCAGCGCAAAACATCAAACAACAACCATACAACTGTTCTCGTTAACAGAATGTAAAAATGCAGGTTTTATCTATAGGTTCATAGGTATAAATTATAATTGTTAGGAAAGTTTTTTTGTATCTTTGTAGTGTTAAAAGCCGAAGCCTTAAAGCTTATGGCTTAAAGCTCAACAAAATATGCAGCTTTGAGCTTCTACTTTAAGTGTTCAGCTAAATTTTTAAAAAACGATACAAGAATGGAACTTCCTATTTATTTAGATAACAATGCTACTACACCACTTGATCCAAGAGTGCTTGAAGCGATGATGCCTTATTTCACCAATAAATTTGGTAATGCGGCTAGTCGTAACCATGCTTTTGGTTGGGTTGCCGAAGAAGGCGTGGATTATGCCCGCGAACAAGTTTCGAAATTGATTGGCTGTTCAGAGAAAGAAATCATCTTTACTTCTGGTGCTACCGAGGCAGACAACTTGGCCATCAAAGGTGTTTTTGAAATGTATGCAGACAAAGGTAATCACATCATTACTGCTACTACAGAGCACAAAGCTGTGTTAGATACTTGCAAACATTTAGAAAAACTGGGTGCTAAAGTAACCTATCTAAATGTAAAAGAAGATGGTTTAATTGACCTTCAAGAACTTGAAGCAGCAATGACGCCAGAAACGATATTGGTTGCGATCATGTATGGAAATAATGAGATTGGTGTAATTCAGCCAATTAAAGAAATTTCTGCCATTGCACACAAACATGGTGCTTTGTTCATGACTGATGCTACACAAGCAGTTGGTAAAATTCCGGTGGATGTTAATACTGACGGCATTGACTTAATGGCATTTAGCGCACACAAAATGTACGGCCCTAAAGGTGTAGGTGCTTTATATGTACGCAGAAAAGGACCAAGAGTTAAAGTAACTGCTCAAATGGATGGCGGTGGCCACGAACGCGGCATGCGCTCTGGAACATTAAACGTACCTGGAATTGTTGGCTTAGGTAAGGCTTGCGAACTTTGCCGCCTGGAGATGGAAGATGAAGCAAAACGTTTATCTGCTTTGCGTGATAAATTAGAAAATGCATTGACAGAATTGGAAGAAAGTTATGTAAATGGTAATAGAGAGCATCGTTTACCTCACGTAGCCAATATTTCTTTCAAATATGTTGAGGGAGAAGGTTTGATGATGGCAATGAAAGACATGGCTGTTTCTTCCGGATCTGCTTGTACTTCAGCTTCGTTAGAACCATCTTACGTATTGAAATCATTAGGCCTTTCTGATGATTTGGCACACTCTTCGATCCGTTTTGGTTTAGGTAGATTTACTACAGAAGAAGAAGTTGACTACGCAATTGAAAATACCAAGAAAGCAGTAAACCATTTGAGAGACCTTTCTCCACTTTGGGAAATGTTTAAAGAAGGTATCGACTTGAGTAAAATTGAGTGGGCAGAACACTAGGAAGAGTTACGATTGTAGATTTACGAATTACGATTTGAAATCGGCAATCATTAAAATAAATTAAAAACATAACAATTTACGATGGCAGGCAATCTAAAATCGTAAATCTAAAATCTAAAATATCATGGCATATTCAGATAAAGTAATTGATCATTATACCAACCCAAGGAACGTTGGTACATTAAATAAAGATGCTAAAAATGTAGGTACAGGTTTAGTAGGTGCGCCAGAGTGTGGTGACGTGATGCGTTTACAGATTGAGGTAGATGACAACAACGTAATCACTGATGCTAAATTCAAAACATTTGGTTGTGGTTCAGCTATTGCTTCTTCATCTTTAGCTACAGAATGGTTAAAAGGTAAGTCTATTGATGAGGCTTTGGCAATCGATAATATGGACTTAGTAGAAGAATTAGCTTTACCTCCAGTAAAAATTCACTGCTCGGTATTGGCTGAAGATGCTATCAAGTCTGCAATTAACGATTATCGCGTTAAAAACGGCCTAGAAGCATTAGAAATGCCTAAATCGCACCACTAAGAGATTTTAGATTTGACGAATTACGATTGTTGATTTGTCAAATCTTTAATGAATAAAACTTACGATTGCAGATGCAAAGTCTAAAATCGTAAATCTAAAATCGTAAATATTATGATTACCATAACAGATAAAGCAAAAAGCAAAATAGATGACCTGATGCACGATTCGCAATTAGGCGCTGATTACTTTTTACGTGTTTCAGTAAAAGGTGGTGGTTGCTCTGGCCTATCTTACAATTTAGATTTTGACAACGAAGAGAAAGTTGGCGATCAGTTTTTTGAAGATAAGGGCGTAAAAATTGCGCTTGACATGAAGTCGTTTTTATACTTAGCCGGCACAGAGCTTGATTTTTCTGATGGCTTAAACGGAAAGGGATTTAACTTCATTAACCCTAATGCAAGTCGTACTTGCGGTTGTGGAGAAAGTTTTTCGGTTTAGTAGAAATTATACAAATCTTATTTAGGGCATCGAAATTATCGATGCCCTTTTGTTTTAACCTCTATTTTTTACCAACAATCCTTCTTTCGTTTTGTATTATTAATTACAATGCCTTATCATTGTCGGTTCAAAACATCACCAAAGTAAATGTAACATGGTATCATTCAACGAATTTTCTACCGTACCTTCGCTATTACGTAACGTTGTAAAAAACATCCATCAACCTCAAGAAACCTTTTTGATCCATAAAAAAGGAGCCAAATGGGAAGAAATATCTTTCGAGGAAACCTTAAACAAAGCCGATGCAGTTGCAGCATTTTTCTTGGAAAAAGGCATTGTTAAGGGAGACCGATTGGGCTTGATGATTGAAAATTCACCTGAATATGTGTACTACGACCAAGGGATTCAACAAATTGGAGTAATTAACGTTTCCATTTACCCTACCCTATCTGAGCAAGAAGTAGCTTACATTATCAATGATTCTGGTATAAAGGCAATTTTGGTAGGCAACCCTTTCCTATTCAGAAAAATTTTAAAAGTTGCAGATAATTGCAAGGAACTGAAATACATTATCCCGGCCTTTGCTGATTTCGCAAAGATCAACATACCTGAAACTGCTAGTTTCGAAATTATCGACTATCAAGAGATCTTAGACAGACCAGTATCAGCAACAGAAATTACTGAAATTGAACAAAGAAGATCAGAAGTATTGCCCAGCGATGTTTCATCTTTGATTTACACTTCAGGAACTACAGGAACGCCAAAAGGTGTAATGCTTACCCACTATAACTTTGTAAAAAATGTAGAGGTATGCTTGCAACAAATTCCAGTAATTAACGAAACTGAAACTTTCCTGTCATTTTTACCACTATCGCATGTATTTGAGCGTACAGCTACCTATCATGTGTGCTGCGCCCAAGGTTGTAAAATTGCTTTTGCACAAAGTTTGGAGTTACTAGCCAAAAATATGGGCGAAGTTAGACCGACGGTAATGTCATGCGTTCCGCGTTTGTTGGAGCGTATACACGATAAAGCTATCAAATCTGGAACTGCCGCAGGAGGTATGAAAGCAAAAATTTTCACCTGGGCTATTGAAACTGGAAGTGCCTATCGCGAGAAAAAAGAAGCAGGTAAAAATCCTGGTTTAATTTTAAGTGGAAAGAAAGCTTTGGCAGAGAAGTTGGTATTCAGCAAAATTAAAGAAAAAACCGGAGGACGATTGAAATTCATGATTTCCGGTGGAGCTGCACTACCTAAAAATGTGGGCGAGTTTTTCGGGAATTTAGGTATTAAAATATTAGAAGGCTTTGGCTTAACCGAAACTTCTCCTGTAATGGCGGTAACTGAATATCATCGCCAAGTGTATGGTACGGTAGGCCGTGTTATTCCAGGGATTGAAATTGGCATACAGAACGTGGAAACGAAGCAGATTATCAATATCCAAACTCATGATACCTTTGACGAAAACTTTGAATGCGAAGAGGGCGAAATCATTGTTCGTGGGCATTGCGTAATGAAAGGTTACTTTAATAAACCTGCTGAAACTGCCGAAGCTATTGATAAAGACCAATGGTTTCATACGGGTGATATTGGTCGTTTTTACAAAGGTAACTTGCAAATTACCGACCGATTGAAAAACATGATTGTGAATGCTTACGGTAAGAATGTATACCCTACGCCGGTGGAAAACATCTACTTGAAAAGCCCTAAAATTGACCAACTATTTTTAATTGGCGATAAGAAAGAATATATCACAGCCATCATCATCCCTAACAAAGAAACTTTACAGGAAACCTTTAATTTAAAAGAAGAGTTTTTCCAACGTGAAGGTGATTTTATTGATGAAAAGGAAATCAATGATTGGATAGCGCAGGACATCAAGAAAATTAGTAATGAGCTGGCAAAATTTGAGCGCATTAAACATTTTATTATCAAACGTAATCCGTTTAGTATTGAAGAAGGTGAAATTACGCCTACCCTTAAAGTAAAACGCAGAGTGGTGGAGAAAAAATATGCTCCTGCTATTGCAGAAATGTATGCGAAGGATAACGCGGAGGTGGAATAATTAACTTTACCGATTTTTTAGATTGCAGTTTAGCGCAGCTAAAATTGGTCTTTAGCTGTGCTCTGAATAACGCCCTTGCCAAATTTAACAACTTTTTTATTCCGCTTTGGCTTAGCTAACCAACTAAACAGTTTCTTCTTTTGCCTCCAACGACTTGAATTCGGTTTTTGGCTAAAGCCACGGTATAACATATTTTTGCAGCCAGCTAAAGCAGACTGCAATTAAATACCATCAACATCAAATTCCTTTTCTCATTCTTATATAGCGACTGCTGTCAATATTTGTAATGTTTAACTACCTCTCAGGAATTTTCAATTGCAGTAACCTAAATTATTTTAACGAAGGTTAAGGAACATTAAAAATAGGAACATAGCGTTCGGCTGTTATCGCATACAAGCGTCACCCTAGCCAGTATTTCCACTATTCAAAAATTAGTAAAATAATACACTAATATTACACTTACAAGCTATTTCATTTGTTAAATTAGTACAAAATTATAAGATATGAAAAAGCAGCAATTGACAAAGGAAATATTAATGGAAAAGTACAGCGATTATTTGCTAAGCAATGGAAAGCAGCCCGTTAATGTATACACTTTTGCAAAGGAACATCAATTCTCAGAATCTAAATTTTACGAACATTTTGCAAGTTTTGAAGCGTTAGAGCAAGCTTACTTGGTATATTTCTTTGACAAGTCGGTAGGTTTAGCAAAGCAGATAGAGAATTTTGAATTGATGCAAGCCAAAGAGCAGCTGCTTAATCTTTACTTTATCTTTTTTGAAAATTTAAACTTAAACCGATCGCTAGTACTTACTTTGCTGAAAAACGATTTGCGAGATCAATTTCATATCCTTAAGCAATTGAAAGCTAGTCACCACAGCTTTGTTAAAGAACTTGATTTTGAAGAAGGTAAATTATTTGAGAAAGCACCAGAGCGACTTAAAAACTTCACCGAAAAATCAAGAGAAGAGGTTCTGTGGCTTCACTTTCTTTCTGTACTAGATTTTTGGAAGAAAGACACCTCTCCTAGTTTCGAAAAAACAGATTTATATATTGAAAAATCAATAGATACTGGATTTGATATTGTTCAAAATCCACTGATTGATAAGTTTATTGATTTAGGCAAGTTTCTTTGGAAAGAGAAATTCCAAATGTCGTAACCCTTAAACTTATAGCATGAAAACTTTAGATAGCATTCCTACTGGCAAAATACAGCGGGCGGGTAGTTTTTTGAAAGCCGGAGCCAAGGTAGGCATCAATTATTTGAAATATTACGGCGATAAAATCATTAAAGATGAAGCAGAGGCAAAGGAAACTTTAAACCGCAACAACGCTGAAGACATCTACGACAGCTTAAAAGAACTTAAAGGATCGGCATTAAAGGTTGCACAAATGTTGAGCATGGAAAAAAATATGCTTCCGGCTGCCTACGTAGAAAAATTTTCGTTATCGCAGTTTTCAGTTCCGCCACTGTCAGGTGCTTTGGTGAAGAAAACTTTCCGTAAATATTTTGGAAAAAACCCGAGCGAAATTTTTGATGATTTTTCTGAGGAATCTGTGAATGCTGCCAGTATTGGACAGGTGCATAAAGCGACGAAAGATGGCAAAGCACTTGCGGTTAAAATCCAATATCCTGGGGTGAAAGAGAGTATTTCTACTGATTTAAAATTGGTGAAGCCGATTGCCATTAAGATGTTCAACATCCAAAAGGAAGGATCGGACAAGTATTTTCAAGAAGTTGAAGAGAAGTTGTTTGAAGAAACTGATTACACATTGGAGTTAAAACGTAGTCAGCATTTTTCAAAAGCATGCTCGCACCTTCCCAATGTTAAATTCCCAGCGTACTATGCAGAGTTTTCTTGCGAAAAGATCCTGACCATGGATTGGCTACAGGGCATACATTTTTCGGAATTTACTGGCAAAAAACAAAGCGAAGAAGCTAAAAACTTACTTGGTCAAACCCTTTGGGATTTTTACATGTACCAATTGCATGTACTTAAACAGCTGCATGCCGACCCACATCCAGGCAACTTTTTAATTTCTCCAAAAAATGAGCTTTTGGTAATTGATTTTGGCTGTATTAAGGAGATACCTGACGATTTTTATATTCCCTATTTTGAGCTTGCGGACCAAAAGAATTTAAATGACAGTTCGTTTTTCGAGCGAAAGCTTTACGAATTGGAAATTTTGCTTGATAGCGATACGGAGAAAGAAAAATCATTTTTCACCCAGCTTTTTCATGAAATGCTTTCGCTATTCACCAAGCCGTTCAACATGGATGAATTCGATTTTTCTGATGAAACTTTCTTTGCTGAAATTGCAGCTTTAGGACAAAAATATGCGAAGATAAATGAGATCCGTGATTTAAATGTTAACCGCGGATCGAAGCATTTCATTTACATGAACCGTACTTTTTTTGGTTTGTACAATATGATGCATGATATGGGTGCCAAGCGAGTAAAAATTAAAAATTTCGAACAATTTATAAAATAGCAACGTTTGGATTTAACAATTTAGCCAGTTCATGAAAAGCATTGCCATTATTTTTCCAAACCAACTTTTCGAAGTAGTAAAATTTAAAAAAGGCACCAGCATTTACCTTGTAGAAGAGTGGTTGTTTTTTAAGCAATATGCCTTTCATCAGCAGAAAATAGCTTTCCATAGGGCCACAATGAAATTCTATGAAAGTTACCTTACTAAATTAGGGTTTGAGGTTAACTACATAGCCGCTACCGACAAACTTTCTGACATTAGAGCATTGTTGCTGCAGCTTAAAAAAGAAGGCATCAGTGAAATTGAGGTATATGAGCCTGTGGATAATTGGCTGGAAAACCGGATCAGGAAATATGAAGGTGATTTCAATTTCTTATGGCTAGAAAATCCGCTTTTTATCAATACGCAGGACGAGCTCAAGCAATATTTTAAGCCCGATAAAAAACACTTTCATCAAACTGATTTTTATAAGCAACAGCGTAAACAGCTTCAAATTTTAATGAAGGGCGATGAACCTGAGGGCGGCCAATGGACTTACGATGCCGACAATAGGAAGAAGTACCCAAAAGGCAAACAGGCTCCATACATTAAATTTCCAGAAAGCAATGAGTATGCAAAAGAAGCCATTGCGTACACGCAAAAGCATTTTTCTAAAAACTATGGCAAACTAGGTAAAAACCTGATTTATCCAGTTACTTTTAAAGACGCCGAGGATTGGTTTGAAGAGTTTTTACAATATAGATTTTTAGAGTTTGGGACTTACGAGGATAGCATTGTAAAAGAAGAGAACATTTTACACCACAGCTTACTTTCGCCGTTATTAAATATTGGCTTTTTAAACCCGAAAAAAGTTATTGCCGAAGCAACAATGTTTGCGAAAAAGCACAAAATTCCAATTAATTCTACAGAAGGATTTATAAGGCAAATATTAGGCTGGCGTGAGTTTATAAGAGGCTTGTATGAGCGTGTTGGCACTAAACAACGCAATTCAAATTTCTTTAAGCACCACCGTAAAATTCCGGCCAGCTTTTATACGGCTACTACGGGCATTGCACCTATTGACGGTACTATTAAAAAACTGCTTACAACTGGCTACGTTCATCATATTGAGCGGTTGATGATACTGGCAAATTTCATGAATTTGTGCGGCATTGATCCAAATGAGGTTTACCAGTGGTTTATGGAACTTTTTATAGATGCCTACGACTGGGTGATGGTGCCAAATGTTTACGGTATGAGCCTTTTTGCCGATGGTGGCTTGATGAGTACCAAGCCTTACATTAGCGGAAGCAATTACGTCACAAAAATGAGCAATTACGAAAAGGGCGAGTGGCAGGAGATTTGGGACGGCTTGTTTTGGAATTTCATGGATCAACATCGGAGCTTTTTTGCAAAGCAACCACGCTTATCGATGTTACTAAATAGCTTTGATAAGATGGATGCGGATAAACGTGAAAAGCATTTAACTACAGCTGATGCTTTTTTGAAGAAGCTCGAAAAGCAATAACTTGAAAACGTTGGTTAAAAAAAACGGAAATAGTAACACAACCGGATGTTAACTAAACGGGATAGCAGCGGAAATACTTTTTGTTGCAGCATTATTGGGTGACAGGATACCGAAAACAAAAAGATTGCAGCGGATAGCCCGACTGATTTTTGATAGTAGCCGTTATTTGCTTTTCAAAAAAATTAGCTCGTTAAAGATCGGTTTAAACCTTAAGCCTTACAGCCAAAAAGCACGAAAAATTTACTACTTTTGCAAAAATTTCTCAGAATGAGTATAGGATTATCAGAACAGGAAATACAAAGACGTGACTCGCTAAAACAATTACGCGAATTGGGTATAAACCCCTATCCTGCAGAGGCTTACGAAGTAAATGCCTACGCAGCGGATATTAACGAAAATTACGAAAGAGATAAAACTGCTTATAAGAACATTAGCCTAGCCGGACGTATTATGACCCGCCGTATTATGGGTAATGCTTCTTTTGCTGAATTGCAGGACTCTACCGGTAGAGTACAACTTTACCTAAAGCGTGATGATTTGTGCCCTGATGAAGATAAGACTTTATACAACACTGTTTTTAAGAAGTTGCTAGATCTTGGTGATTATGTAGGCATCAAAGGTTATGTTTTTACTACCCAAACTGGTGAAATATCGGTACATGTGACTTCATTAACGGTATTGGCAAAATCATTAAAACCCCTACCGGTAGTAAAACGTGATGATGAGGGCAATATTTACGATGGTTTTACCGATCCAGAGTTGCGCTACAGAATGCGTTACGTAGATTTAACGGTAAATCCCGATTATAAAAAAATCTTCATCAACCGCAGCAAGGTAATTAATACCATGCGCAGCTATTTCGATAGCCAAGGTTGGATGGAAGTGGAAACGCCAATTTTACAGGCAGTGCATGGCGGTGCAGCGGCCCGTCCGTTTGCTACGCACCATAACACTTTAGACATGCCTTTATTTTTGCGTATTGCGAACGAGCTTTACCTAAAAAGGTTAATTGTTGCTGGTTTTGATGGTGTTTATGAGTTTGGAAAGATGTTCCGTAATGAAGGGATGGACAGAACGCACAATCCTGAATTTACCTCGATGGAAATTTATGTAGCCTACAAAGACTACGTTTGGATGATGGGCATGGTGGAAGAGTGTTTAGAAAAAATTGCTGTAGCTATCCACGGTTCGCCTGTAGTTAAGGTTGGCGCTCATGAAATTGATTTCGCTGGCCCTTACGAGAAGTTGACGATGTACGAATCCATTCAAAAATATACCGGTATTGATGTTTCGGCAATGAGCGAAGAGCAATTGGCTCAAACTTGTAGAGATTTAGGTATTGAGATTGATGATAGCATGGGACGCGGTAAATTGGTGGATGAGCTTTTCAGTGAGAAAGTGGAAGCAAACTTGATTCAGCCAACTTACATTACCGACTACCCTATTGAGATGACACCTTTAGCGAAAAAACACCGTAGCAAAGAAGGTTTGGTAGAGCGTTTCGAGCTTTTTGTAATGGGTAAAGAAATTGGCAATGCTTATTCGGAATTGAACGATCCGATTGACCAAAAAGAGCGTTTCGAGGAGCAATTGAAATTAGCTGCCAGAGGCGATGATGAGGCAATGGCAATGGATGATGATTTTGTTCGTGCTTTGGAATATGGTATGCCACCTACTTCTGGTTTAGGTATTGGTATTGACAGGTTGGTAATGTTGATGACGGACCAATCGACTATCCAAGAAGTACTATTTTTCCCTCAAATGCGCCCAGAGAAAAAGAAAATTGAACTTTCGGCAGAGGAAGCAGAGCTGTATGCCCTAGTAAAAGAAGGTGAACAAATTTTACTGGCTGATGTTAGAGCGAAGTTACCGGAATGGAGCAATAAGAAGTGGGATACTACTTTAAAAGGATTAACCGGAAAGAACATCCTTAAAGTAAATAAAACAGATGAAGGTTTGTTTTTAGGCCATAAGTAGAAATAAATATTTTTTTAGATTGCTAAATCCTCAGTTTTTAACTGGGGATTTTTTGTTTTGATACTTAGCTGATTACCTAAATTTTGCTAGCTTAGTTTGAAAACTGTTAACACTATAAATGAAACTAAACTTAAAGATGGTGACTACTGCCAGGTTATAGCGGGAGCACATAAAGGTAAAAAGGGCATTGTAAAGGATTTAAATATTAGTAAAACAGAACATTTGACCATCACAGTAGTGCAAGCTAGTGGTATACGCTTTAAAACGCTTGGTAGAAATGTGAAGGTTGAAGAATATCATCCCTAATGAATTAACATAAACATAACAG
Source organism: Pedobacter zeaxanthinifaciens (assembly GCF_003313335.1). Classification (GTDB taxonomy): domain Bacteria; phylum Bacteroidota; class Bacteroidia; order Sphingobacteriales; family Sphingobacteriaceae; genus Pedobacter; species Pedobacter zeaxanthinifaciens. Next base: position 77,342 of record NZ_QMHP01000002.1, on the reverse strand, counting down.
AAACTTAAACGCTTGACGTAATTACTATAAAAAACCTTTTTTAATTTAGTGTTGTACTAAAATTTTATTCAAATGAATAGTTCAACAATTGAAATTACGGAAAACGAATACTGCATTAAATTAAGTAAAGATACTTTTGATTTATCTCTAGTTCGCCAGCTGATTAAGCGCATACAAGCCGAAGAATTATTTTTTAGCAGAAAAAGAATGGACGATGATGAGGATTTATTGAGCAGAAACGACGCTAGCTACGAAGAAAACTTCGACAGGCTTTGCGACAAATAAAAAGAGCTAATCGCTTTGCGGCAATTAGCTCTCTACTATTTCATTCTTCAGCATTATCTGTGACTGTAACGCACTTGCTGTTGTTTATCTAACATTCCCAACTGATCTTTCATTTGTTTAATCTGATCGGCTAACAATTTATTTTTGTCTGCTTTTTTAGCTTCTGCCAAGTACATTTGAGCTTCACGTTTATTACGTTTTCCCATGGCAATACCTGCTAAACTTAATTTTGCCAAAGCTACATTGTGATCCATGTGCAAGCCATAACTCAAAGCCGCTTTAAAATACTTTTCTGATTTCATTGGCGCTTTTCTTGACTCCATTAACCCTAATAACAAGTTGTAATAGCCATATTGCATTTTGTTCAGTTGCTTTTCATAATTGGTAATTCTTCCTAAAAAAACTTCAGCTTTTGCCACGTTATCTTTACGCAAATACCATTGTGCAATCAGCATGTTTTCGTTATAAAAGTAGGTGATGAATACAAAAAGACTTAAAAATACGGTTGGAATTCCCCAGCCCCAATGACCAAAAACAAAAAGCGCAACTGCCGCCCCCAATAAAGCAAACCCTATAATTAAGCGTATTAAATTTGACATAGTTTTCTAATATTTGTGCAAATATCGGTTTTATATAGCATAAAATAAGGATTAAATTTATAATTTCAACAAAAATTAGACTGCTATGAAATATCTATTCACTATTTTGTTTGCCGTAATTTATGTTTCAGCAAACGCACAACAAATCAATAAAAAATTGGAAGATCAAATTAAACATAAAGAAATTATGCTAAACGAGTGTTCTAGAGAGGGATTAGTTGAGTTTCCGGAATTTAAAGCGAGTTACGATGCCAATTACGAAAACTACAAGGTAGACTCCGCCAACATTGCTGGCATTAAAAAGCTAATGAAGGATAAAAAGATTAAGGTGGTGTTAGGTACTTGGTGCGGCGATAGCAAATATCAAGTTCCAAACTTTTTGAAGATAATGGATGCTGCTAAAATTGATCAAGAAAAAGTATCTTTTATTGCTGTTGATGGTGCAAAAAAAGCCGAAAATGGATTGTTAGATGGATTAGACATTCAGCGTGTACCTACTTTCATTGTTACTGATAAGAAGGGCAAAGAAATTGGCCGTATCGTTGAACATCCTAAAAAAAGCTTAGAACTTGATTTGGTAGATATATTGACTGTTAAAAAGTAGGTATCTACAGTGGTTTTTACTTTCTCCTTTATACTTTTAATTTAAAATATGGCGGTAGATTTAGAAGATAGTTGGCTAAAAGTACTTGGGGCTGAATTTGAAAAGCCGTATATGAAATCGTTGAAGGCTTTTCTTCAACAGGAAAAACAAGCGGGCCACACGGTTTATCCAAAAGGCACTGATATTTTCAATGCCTTTAAACACACGCCATTTGAGAATGTTAAAGTTGTAATACTAGGCCAGGATCCGTACCACGGAGTAGGTCAGGCGCATGGCTTGTCGTTTTCGGTACAAAAGGGTGTTGTTCCGCCGCCATCTCTTAAAAACATTTATAAGGAACTAGCTGATGAATTCCCTGACTTTAAAATTCCCAGTCACGGAGAGCTAACCTCATGGGCAAAGCAGGGTGTACTATTATTGAATGCTACGTTAACTGTAAGGGCGCATACTGCTGGTTCGCACCAAAACAAAGGTTGGGAACAGTTTACCGACAAAGTAATTACTGAGCTTTCCGAAAAAAGAACGGGCTTGGTGTTTATTTTATGGGGCAATTATGCCAAGCAAAAAGAAGTGCTGATAGATCAAAACAAACATTTCATCATCAAATCTGCCCATCCGTCTCCATTTTCTGCCTATAACGGGTTCTTCGGTTCCAAACCTTTTTCTAAGACCAATGAAATCCTTAAAAAGGAAGGGAAAAATGTGATTAATTGGCAAATCAGTTGATTTGTAGTAAGCCTTAAGTATAATTTGTAAATCTACAGATGCCTCATAAGCTGACACCTGACTCCTTACCACTAACTCCTAATACCTAACCACTAATTAATACTCCAACGGAACAATCGGCTCTTTTTTCGTAGTAGACATGATCATCATCGTCTGAAACGTTTTCACCACAGAAATCTTACTGATTTTATCCATAATTAAACGCTCATACGATTTAATGTCGCTAACGTAAACCTTCAATAGGAAATCAGCCTGACCAGTTACGTGGTGGCATTCTGTTACTTCCTTAATTTGGTTAACCTCGTCTAAAAAAATCTGAATGGTATTATTTTTATGAAAATCCAACTGAATTTGGATAAAGGTTTTAATACCTAAACCTAGCTTTTCTTCATCAACTAAAGCATGGTAGCTTTTAATATAACCAGACATTTCGAGCTTTCTTACACGCTCCAATGTTGGCGCTGGCGAAAGGCCAATCTCTTGCGATAACAGCAAATTGGTAATCCTACCGTTTTCTTGCAATAATTTTAAAATCTTAAAGTCAATTTTATCTAGTTCTGCTGCCATAATTTATTAATGAATTGCTCAAAGGTAAAACACAAAGGCTAAGCGGCAAAATTTTATTCTAAAATTATTGTAAAAATTTAGCTAATATTTTATAGATAAATTTTTAGATTTGTCTAAATAATGAATTAGAAAAGCAAAAATGCAATCCTATACCGAAGAGAATTACCTTAAAATAATTTATCATCTATCCGAGATAAGCAATCCCGTTTTAACCAACGCCATTGCCGAACGCATCCAAACCAAAGCAGCATCGGTAACGGATATGATCAAAAAACTCTCTGATAAAGAACTGGTAAATTATGTGAAATATCAAGGCGTAACCTTAACAGAAAAAGGTAAAACCACGGCAATTAACATTGTGCGAAAACACCGTTTATGGGAAGTGTTTTTAGTAGATAAGCTCAATTTTAAATGGGACGAGGTACATGATGTTGCCGAAGAACTGGAGCATATCCAATCTAATTTATTGGTAGAACGTTTAGACGAATTTTTGGATTTTCCACGTGTTGACCCTCATGGCGACCCTATTCCAGACAAAAACGGCAATTTCGCTGAATTGGCATTTATCAAATTAAGCAAACTAAAACCTACCGATAAAGGTACTATTACCGGGGTGAGCGAACATTCATCAACATTTCTTAAGCACTTGGAAAAACTTGGGCTAACCTTAGGTAAAAGAATTGAAATTATTGAAGTTTTAGAATTTGACGGTTCAGTAGAATTATTGGTGGAGAGCCAAAAAACAAATATTAGCAGAGAGGTAGCAAAACATATTTTAATTACGAAAAACTAATGGCAGAAAAACAGTCGTTAAGCGAAGTACACCAAAGTGTAACCACCAACCAACGTAAAGGCTGGCGAAGAATACTGGCCTTTTTAGGTCCTGCTTATTTGGTAAGCGTTGGCTATATGGATCCAGGTAACTGGGCAACTGATATTGCCGGCGGTAGTAAATTCGGCTATCAACTGATTTGGGTATTGCTCATGTCTAACCTCATTGCACTATTGCTCCAATCGCTTAGTGCCCGTTTAGGTATCGTTAGAGGGCTAGATTTGGCGCAAGCTTCCCGAAATACCTATCCAACGTGGGTTAATGTCCCGCTGTTTGTGCTGGCGCAAACTGCCATCATCGCTTGCGACCTAGCAGAAATCATCGGCATGGCCATTGGTTTAAATCTTTTATTTGGTCTGCCTTTAATTTGGGGTATCTCTATTACCATCTTTGATACCGTATTGCTCCTGTTTTTACTCAACAAAGGCATGCGAAAAATGGAGGCTTTTATTGTCTCTATGGTCTTTATCGTAGGTATCTCATTTCTAGCTGAGATGTTTATCGTGCAGCCGTCAATAGTGGAAATTGCCAAGGGTTTTGAGCCTTCACTGTTGGGTGGCGAAGCACTTTACATTGCTATCGGAATTATAGGTGCTACCGTAATGCCACACAACCTTTATCTACATTCTTCATTGGTACAAACCAGAAAATTCGACCGCGACCGCAAAGGTATTAAAGAAGCGTTGAAGTTTAATTTTATTGATACTGCAGTAGCTTTGAATTTGGCATTTTTAGTGAATGCAGCAATTTTGATTTTGGCCGCAGCAGCGTTTTTTAAAAATGGTTTTCATGAAGTTGCCGAGATACAGGATGCACATGAATTGCTCACCAATATTTTTGGAAATGTTGCACCCGCATTATTTGCCATTGCCCTAATTGCTGCCGGCCAAAGTTCCACCGTTACAGGAACCTTAGCTGGACAAATTGTAATGGAAGGCCACCTCAATTTACGCATACAGCCTTGGCTTCGCAGGTTAATTACCCGTTTATTGGCTATTGTCCCTGCATTTTTCACTATTCTTTATTTTGGCGACAAGGCCCTAGGCGGACTTCTGATTTTAAGTCAAGTGGTGTTAAGTTTACAATTGGGCTTTGCCATTATTCCGCTAATCCACCTTAATTCCGACAGGAAAGAAATGAAGGAATTTACTATAAAACCTTGGGTGAAAGTGCTAGCTTGGCTCAGTGCTGCAGTAATTGTGGCGTTAAATATCAAGCTGGTAATCGAAGAAATTAGCGGATGGATGGCCGAATCCAATGCTTGGTACATCTATGTTTTTGTTTTGCCTATTGCCATTTTAGTAGCCTTGTTGTTGGCCTATATCTTCATCTATCCACTATTGAACAAAAAAACACGTTTTGGAAATGTGCCACATGGCGATGCACTAGCAATAGGCATAGTGGAGAAAATCAATTATGAAAAAATCGGCATCACCGTTGATTTTTCGGAACACGATAGGAAAACGATAAGGCATGCGCTAATTCAAGGCGGTAAAGATGCGCATTATTATCTCATCCACGTTGTGGAAACCGCGGTGGCTCGCTATCATGGCAAAACGGCTATGGATCACGAAACCCAATCGGATATCGATAATCTTAAAAAATATCAGGAGAATTTGGCCGAACTAGGTTACGAATCCACACCGCAAATTGGTTTTGGTGGCACAGCAAAAGCAATTGCCGAAATTAGTAAAACTAACGAATTGGAGCTTTTAGTAATGGGCGCCCATGGCCACAAAGGACTTAAAGATTTAATTTTTGGCACTACTGTGGACGCCGTTAGACATAAAGTTGAAATACCTGTATTGATTGTAAGGTAAACTTAAAGCCAAGCTAAAGCACGTGTTAAAAAATAAAAATAAATACGTGTAATATTTATTTTGTATCTTTATGCAAAGGCATGAAAATTATGAATACAAAACTAACCCTGACGATAGAACAACAGACTATAGAAAAGGCTAAGGAATATGCTCGGAAGAGAAAGAGGAGCTTATCAGATTTGATTGAAAACTACTTAAAGGCATTAACAAGTGAAACATCTACCGAGGATGATTTAACGCCAACTGTTAAATCATTAAAAGGCTCTTTTAAGTTACCCGCAGATTTCGATTACAAAAAGGAATTAGCAGATCGTCTATCTGAAAAATATTTGTAATGGAAAAAATTTTAATCGATACAGATGTCATTCTCGATTTCTTCTTTGACAGATCACCTTTCTCCGATGATGCGTCTAAGATTTTAGCACTATGCGAAAAAAGAAAAATTAATGGTTTTGTGACGCCTGTAATGATCAGTAATGTCTATTATCTTTTAAGAAAAACAGCAAGCCATGAAAAAGTAATTGAAAATATAAGAGCTTTATTAGGAATAATCGACGTAGTTGCTATACACAGAGAGACAATATTAGACGCAATGAATTCCAATTTTAAAGATTTTGAAGATGCATTGCAAAATTTTGCAGCACAAAGCCACAAAGGAATTAAGGTAATCATTACCCGAAATATTAAAGATTATAAAACGAGTAAGCTATCTATCATGTCGCCAGAAACCTATTTACAAACAATCCGATAGGCGAAGCATCTGGTATAGGAAAAAGAAAACTATTGCTAAGTCGTTACCATTGCGGATTAAGGATTTGCGACACTGTATGCTGCCCTTTATTTGTGCTTCCGAAGCCCTATCCGCGGATTTGCAATCCGCACACCATGAAACCCTATCTCAAATGATACCTCAATCCAAAAAATGCCCTTATACCTTGGTTTGGTGCATAAACATAGCTCGGATCAAATGTTAAACCGTACGGATTGGAAGGCGTAGCTACCGCATTGCCGTTATTACCAAACTGCACCTGCTTATCAAATGGATCATTAGCACGAGCGATGATAAAAGGATTATTTCTTGTCGGCTTAAAATTAAGCAGGTTTTTTACACCAGTGTAAATTTCAAAACCTTTAAATCCACGGTAAGTAAACTGAATGTTTTGCAAACTCCAAATTGGCGAATATGGTTGACGGGAATCCAAATCATTTAACAAAGGCAGCCGCATTGGACCATAAATATTACCAGTATAATCAATTCCTATATTCAATTGGTTAATTAAATAAGAAACCGACCAAGTCCCCATCCACTTTTCTGTTAAGATTTGTTGTGATTTCAATCCATCTTCCACCAATGCAACATCTTGTAAAGTTACACCAGTATTAATCTTTAGGCCAAAATCCAAAATTACATCCAAATTTCCGGTTAAACCTTTGCTCACCGCATAGCCATTCAAATTATCATATCTAATTTGATTCGCATTGGTTTCATAATCCGCTACTATTCTATTGTTAAAATGGGTATAAAATGCCGATACATCGAAAGTAAAAGTATGCCCGCCAGCATATACACGTTTGAGAAAATTTAGGTTCGCATTATAGGTTTTTTCTGGCTTCAACGCACTAGCAATAACCACCTCCCTAGCCCCGGTTAGTGCAGCATGATCTTCGGTAAAAATATTCACCACCCTAAAACCCGTACCAGCGTTTAACCTCAAAATACTGTTTTCATCAAAATTTACCTTATAAGCAAAACGTGGCGTAACAATGTTTCCGTGGTTTGAATTATAATCGTATCTAATCCCTAATAACACGGCATGTTTACGAGCCAGTTTTATTTCATCTTGTAAAAAAATAGCCGGCAGATAGGTGTTTTCTGGATTATTTTGTTGATTTATCGACAGCGTAGCCGGTGTATTATCATCATAAAATGTATATCTAAATGCTGTACCGAAAAGCAAATCATGGTTTTTAAGTTTTTTATCCAAAGTTAGTTGAGCAAAGCTGATATTTTGTTGAGCGATATAAGAAGTTGTGCCATACCTGCTATCCTGCTGATGGCTAGTTAACGAAAAGGCAAAAAACATTCGTTCTTTAACTGGCAGTTGGTAATTACCGAGCAATTCCCAGCGCTTGGTATAAATACTTTCGCCATAAATCTCGTCACCTCCCCTGGCAGCTTTGGTCCAATTCATTTCGCCGCCCCACCTATCTTCATACAAAAACCTACCGGCCAGTGTAAATAACCTGTTTTCGTTTCTACTGAAATTCCATTTTTGGAATACAGAAATGCGATCCTGCAAGGTAACATCAGTGAAATTATCCAAATTATCATCCACTTTGTTGCCATATTTGAAGTAATTTACTCCTAACAACATAGTTACCTTAGGATGAATTTTGGCTTTGTAGCCCAAATCAAGATTGTGTTCCAAGTAACTAGTGCTCATCCAATCTAAACTTAGCGTTGGCGCTTTATTAACCTCTTTAGTAATAATATTAATCAATCCTCCTACAGCTTCACTACCATATAAAGATGATGCTGGACCTTTCACCACCTCTACCCTTTCAATCAAAGCATTTGGAATTCCGGATAAGCCGTAAACGGTCGATAAGCTACTTACAATGGGCATTCCATCAATCATGACCATGGTGTAAGGCCCTTCTAATCCGTTGATGTGAATGTCGCCCGTGTTACAAATATTACAGTTCAGCTGTGGCCTAACTCCGTTGATATTTTGTAATGCATCAAAAATACTCGGCGTTGGATTTTTCTGAAAAAACTTAGCACTATATACCTCTACTGGAACAGGACTCTCTAATCTATCAACTTCCTTTTGCGTACCTGTAATAACAACTTCCTTTAATTCTTGCTTATTTTCAACTAGCTCGATATTTAACACCGTATCACCAGTTAATTCCAATTGAATCACTTGAGTGCGATGACCTAAAGCAGAAACTTTCATTTGATACTTTCCTTTTGCCAAAGCTACAAAACCATACATCCCGGCAGTATCTGTTTGGGTAGAACGCTGAAGTTCAACTAACCTTAAGCTTGCTTTAGACAACGCAACGCTGCTGCTAATTACCCGCCCTTTAAGCACCAAATCTTGCCCTCTAACTAGCAAACCAATTAAACTAAACACAATAAAAAATAAAAGACACCTCATATAATTAGCTTTACAAAAATATAAATTTAGACAAATCTAAAAATAAATTTAGAAATACTTTTATAAAAATATCGATAATTTAAAATCAATATTTGATGCCGATGTGTTACTTATAACCTATAATTGTTGATATTTGCACCATGCCTAACGATATACAAATAAAAAATAAGCGTGCTTTTTTCGACTACCATATTTTAGATAAATATGTAGCTGGAATTGCTCTACTAGGTACCGAAATTAAATCTATAAGACAGGGGAAAGCTAACCTTACCGATGCATTTTGCACTTTCATCGGTGGCAATCTCTATGTACGAAATCTTCACATTTCAGAATACAGCCACAGTTCTTTCTATCATCATGACATTAAAAGAGATAGAGTACTGTTATTGCAAAAGAAAGAAATCCGAAAGCTTAAGATGAAAGGCGAAGAGAAGGGTTTTACTATAGTACCTTTACGTATTTTTATCAACGAAAGAGGCTTTGCCAAAATGGAGATAGCCCTGGCACAAGGTAAAAAGGAGTTTGATAAACGCGATAGCATCAAAGAGAGAGATAGTAAACGAGAGCTGGACAGGGCAATGAAATTTTAAATAAGTAAGTGAGTAAGTGGATAAATGAGACATTTATTCGAATACCACACAAATACTTACTCATTTAGTCATTTTACCATTCAAAATTAATTTATGAAAATAGTTTTTATGGGTACGCCCGATTTTGCCGTTGCCTCACTAGATGCACTAAAAAATGCGGGATTTGATATTGCAGCAGTAGTAACTGCAGCGGATAAACCAGCGGGAAGAGGACAAAAATTAAGTGAAAGTGCTGTAAAAAAATATGCAGTTGAACATGGACTTAAAGTTCTACAGCCATTAAAGCTAAAGGATCCTGATTTCATTAACGAGCTTGAGCAGCTAAAGGCTGACTTACAGGTGGTAGTTGCGTTTAGAATGTTGCCAGAAGTGGTTTGGAACATGCCGCCAAAAGGCACTATCAATTTACATGGGTCGTTATTGCCACAATATCGTGGAGCTGCTCCAATTAATCATGCTATTATCAACGGAGAAATAGAAACTGGTGTGACAACATTTTTTCTAAAGCACGAAATTGATACAGGAGATGTGATTTTTTCTGCTAAAACGGCAATTACAGATGAAGATACTGCCGGCACACTACATGATAAACTGATGCACATTGGTGCAGATTTAATTGTTAAAACAGTGAAGGCTATTGACGGAAACACTTATACAGAAGTGCCCCAACCAATGAATGCCGAACTTAAAGCTGCCCCGAAAATATTTAAGGATTTTTGTGACATCAATTGGAACCAAGATCTTCAAACTGTATACAATCACATTAGAGGTTTAAGTCCGTACCCTACTGCCTTTACCTCTTTAAACGGCAAAAATTTAAAAGTTTTTAAAGTCGAAAAAGACTTTACCATACCAACGCAAACTGCTGGAACTTATGAAACAGATGGTAAAACCTTTCTTAAATTTGCGACTAACAATGGCTACATCAAGTTACTGGAACTTCAATTAGAGGGGAAGAAACGAATGATGGTTGATGAATTTTTAAGGGGCGTAAGGTTGGTGGATTAGTTAATGAGATAATTGGCTAATGAGATAATTTGGTAATTTATTCCGCTATCTAGACTTCACTGAAATTCCCTTCAAAATGTGGTGATTAGATGATGTAAAGTTGAGATATCAAAACCGATTAGACATCAACTTAATTGATTCAACCAATTACTGAAAGCTCTTGAAACTTCATTAAAATAGCGTTTACGTCCGTAACCCATTACCCAGCGTACGCCGCCAATAGCATTTGTTAAAAACACCTCTTCAGCTTCGTTTAAAATTTGCGGGTTGATTTGCGCTTCTATTAGCGGCAGCTGATGTTGTTTTGCTAAGCGCATTACTACGTTACGCATTACACCGCCTACACAACCTTCAGAAAGTGCAGGTGTATAAATTTGATTTTGGTAAACTACAAACAAATTAGAGCTGGTGCTTTCACATAAAAATCCATTCTGATTTAACAATAAAACCTCATCCAAACGGTGCTGCTTTTGGTAAATAGCCGCCATCACAAAAGGTAATGAATTGGAGGTTTTAAAATTTGAAAGTTTATTGATGGGCTTGGCAATTTCATCATAAACATCTACAATAAGCCCCTTTTTGTTAAGCTCGTAGTTTGGCATTTCCAAAGGCTTTACCTCTAGCAAATAGCCAACTTTATTTGTTTCTGGCGTGTATAATCCCTCACCATCACGGTAAATGCTTAACCTAAAACGGGCATTAGCATGAATTTTATTTTTACGAGCAAGCTCGGTACTTTTAGTTTTCAAAAAATATTCGTCCAACAGGTTGTATCCATCCATTTTTAGGGCTTTCATGGTGGCCTTAATCCTATCGGCATGCAGCTCTGGAAATTGCAACCTGCCGTTAGCCATCCTCATAGATTCAAACAGGCCATCACCAAATTTAAAAGCTCGATTACCAACTTTTAAAATTGGTGTTTCTTTTTCAAAAAACTCGTCGTTAAACAGTGTATAATGCGGCATTTTAAAATTGAGGTTGCGATAAGTAATTACGCCATTTAGCTAAAACTGAATCAAAATCTGCCGGCAATGGCGCTTCAAATTCCATATACTGCTGTGTTGTTGGGTGTATGAATCCCAAAGTTTGTGCATGCAGTGCCTGGCGGGGCATCAAATCAAAGCAGTTATTTACAAATTGCTTGTATTTAGTAAACGTTGTTCCCTTCAATATCTTATCGCCGCCGTAAGTAGCATCGTTAAAAAGCGGATGCCCAATATGTTTCATATGTGCTCTAATTTGATGCGTACGTCCAGTTTCTAATTGGCAGCTCACCAAAGTCACATAATTTAAACGTTCCAATACTTTGTAGTTTGTCACCGACCATTTTCCCTTTTCTTCATCCTGAAACACGTCCTGAACAATGCGGTTTTTTAAACTACGTCCAATATAACCTTCAATACGACCATCATTCTCGATATCACCCCAAGCTAAAGCCAAATATTTACGGGTAATACTATGATCAAAAAATTGTTTAGCCAATTTGGTCATAGTAATTTCGTTCTTACTGATCAAAAGCAACCCCGAGGTATCTTTGTCAATCCGATGTACCAAGCCTGGTCGGCCGTCATTGCCGGGTAAAGTTGGCAACTGCTCAAAGTGAAAAGCTAAAGCGTTCACCAGTGTACCTGTATAATTATTAAATCCAGGATGCACCACCATTCCCGCAGGCTTATTAACCACTAGCAAGTCGTCATCTTCATAAACAATATCCAGTGGAATATCTTCTGGATAAACCTCGGTATCACGCGGAGGATGTGCGTAAACTATAGAAATTTGATCTAGAGGCTTTACTTTATAGCTAGATTTGATAACTTGCTGATTAACCAAAACGTTTCCAGCATCAATAGCATTTTGTATCCTATTTCGTGATGCATTTTCTATACGGTGCATCAAAAACTTGTCAATTCGCAATAATGATTGTCCTTTATCGACAACAATATTATAATGCTCAAACAAATCTTGCTCTTCTTCTTCCTGCCCTATTGCGAAATTTTCCATGTTGCAAAAGTAAATGATGAAAATGATATTCTTTACAAACAATTTGGCTTATTTGTTGTAGAGTAAAGCATGAAGCAGAAAGGAGACATGAAAATGAAGAACTTTACCCAAAATGTTAAGATAGTAATGAATTTTTTTCCGTATTTGATTAAAAAGATATATTTTCGACCCTGAAAATCAAACGAATAGATATGGAACGTAAATTTAGAGCGCTAAAAAACACCCTTTTGTTTAGCGCTTTTTTATTGCCTGCAACTTCAATGGCTCAAGATGAAATTGGAACCGCTTTTAAAGGAGCACCAGCAGATGCTTCAAAATTAACTCAAGCTTATTTGAAGCCAATTTTTACAGGGCTTGGTACTGCTATCAACTCAGGATGGTTCACATCGGCCAAAGCCAAAAACACATTACGTTTTGACTTACGATTTACTGTTACGGCTGCAATTGTACCCAACAGCGATAAATCATTTGATGTTCGCAGCTTGGGCTTAACGAGCATGGCTCCTGCACCAAACGCGAATCCTATCTCTCCAACTTTTTCTGGTGAGGATAAACAAGGGACTAGAATGCATTTAAATGGCGATCCTACGACAACAAATGATTTCAATTTACCTAACGGAACAGATTTTGGCTATATCCCTGCACCACAACTCCAACTAACTGTTGGTATCCCTCAAAATATCGATGTTTCTTTGAGATATATCCCAAAAGTAGATTTAAAAGATTATGGACAGATTGATATGTTTGGCGCCGGTGCTAAAGTTGAAGTTTTACCTTTAATTTTAGGAAAAGCTCAAAAAGTAGTCCCTATTGACGTTGCTGTAGCTTTAGGATTTACGCAGCTTAACTACAACCTACCACTAAGCGTGGGATCAAACCCTGACCCAAACCAGCGTTTAACTGCAAAAATTAAAGGTATGAGTGCTGACGCAATAGTTTCTAAAACGATAGCGGTATTTACGCCATTTGCAAGTGTTGGTTACCAAAAATCGGAAAGCAGTCTTAAAGCACTTGGAACCTACGAGTTTCAGGTCCCTGTTTCTCCAGCTACACCAACTGGTCGTCAAATTTACAATGACCCTTTTGCATTTTCGCAAACTGATGTAAGTGGCATGAGAGCTTCACTAGGATTTCAATTGCATTTGGCGTTTTTCAGAGTTTACGCTTCATATACCCAAGCCAAATATGCTTATGTTAATGGCGGTATCGGTTTCGGCATAGGAAAATAAAATTTTTAAAAATCATTTTAAAAGCTTCTCTTTGGAGGAGCTTTTTTTATGCAGTTACCTAGTCCAATTCATCAGGTTTCGTACCGCGGTTTTAACTTTTTTTTAAAAAGAGACGACTTAATTGATCCTTTTGTATCGGGCAACAAATGGCGCAAGCTCAAGTACATCATTCAAAAAGCCCTACAACAAAACAGCACACAGCTGGTAACCTTTGGAGGTGCTTATTCCAATCACTTATTAGCTACTGCTGCTGCTGCAGCAAAACATCGGCTTAAAGCCAGCGCATTTGTTAGAGGAGAAATAGTAAACAACGAAATGCTGATGCTATGCAAGCTATTTGGCATGCAACTTCATTTTGTGGATAGAAATACCTACAAGGATAAACAGCTGCTATTTGACCAACATTATGCAAATGCGAACGCTTATTTTATTGACGAGGGTGGCGCCAGCGAAGAAGCCGTACTCGGATGTTCAGAAATCATAAGCGAGCTGGAAAAACCATTTGATCACATTTTTTGCGCAGCTGGAACAGGAACCACTGCCGCGGGATTGTTGAGAGGCATCAATCAATCGCAATTACATACCCGGCTTCACGTAGTACCTGTTTTAAAACCAGGTGAATTTATACAAGATGAAATAGCAGCCTACGAAAAAAATACCAACTGCCTAAATCTACACTGCGATTATCACTTCGGAGGTTATGCCAAGACAAATCCGCAGCTCATTCAATTTATTAAAGATTTTACTGCCCAAACCGGAATACTTTTAGACCCTATTTATACTGGAAAGATGTGCTACGCTATCATCGACTTAGTAGAAAAAGGAATACTATCTGGAAGTGATAAAATTTTGGCAGTTCATACCGGTGGCCTATTTGGAATTTTTGGAAAAAAAGACGAGTTCGATAAATTTTAGTAAAAAATATTTTTCCACATTCCCGAAAAAAATTGCAGAAAAAACTGAAAAACTAGGTTTAAACAATTTAAACCTAGTTTTTGAACTGCGAGTCTAAAAACCGCCTAAATTTGATATTTTGAGGCTTTTTACTAAATTTGAACTACACCAAAACGAAAATTATGTATCAAATAAGTGTAGCTCCAGACCAAGTTACCGCAACATTAAAAAAGCATATTCTTGCAGACGGTTATGACCTGACCTACGATATTGAAAAAAGCCAGGGTGCTTATATTTACGATGCTAAATACAACAGAAAACTCTTAGATTTCTTTACTTGCTTCGCCTCTGTGCCATTGGGATACAACCATCCTAAGATGGTGAACGATGAAAATTTCAAGCATCACTTATTACTAGCAGCATTAGCTAACCCTTCTAACTCCGATGTTTATACGCAGCAATATGCTGAATTCATCAAAACCTTCTCACGAGTTGGTATTCCCAGTTATTTACCACATGCGTTTTTAATTGCTGGCGGGGCCTTGGCAGTTGAAAATGCGCTAAAAGTAGCAATGGATTGGAAAGTCCAAAAAAACTTTGCCAAAGGTTATAAAGAAGAAAAAGGTTTTAAGGTGCTGCACTTTGAAAAAGCATTTCACGGACGTAGCGGCTACACACTAAGCCTCACCAATACCTTACCAGATAAAACTAAATGGTTTGCAAAATTTGATTGGCCTCGAGTAAGTACGCCTCAACTGAAATTTCCTTTAAATGATGAAAACTTAAAAACAGTAGAGGAAACTGAAGCTACCGCAATTGCGCAGATTAAGCAGGCTTTTGCTGACAATAAGGACGATATTTGTGCTATCATTGTTGAACCAATTCAATCTGAAGGTGGCGATAATCATTTAAGAGAAGAATTTTTGATGCAACTTAAAAGTTTAGCTGATGAAAATGAGGCTTTTTTGATTTATGATGAAGTACAAACCGGGGTTGGTTTAACTGGCAAATTTTGGTGCCATCAACACTTTAGTGAAAAAGCAAGACCGGATATTGTTGTATTCGGTAAAAAGATGCAAATCTGCGGAATTTTAGTTGGAAACAAAGTAGATGAAGTAGAGGGCAATGTATTTAGGGTTCCATCAAGGATCAATTCAACCTGGGGCGGTAACCTAGTTGACATGGTTCGTTCTACGCAAATTCTAAGCATTGTTGAAGAAGACCAGCTATGCGAAAATGCGGCAAATGTTGGAGCATATTTACAGGACCAACTACATACCTTAGCTGCAAAATACGATAAAATGAGTAATGTTCGTGGCCGCGGGCTGCTGTGCTCATTTGATTTTCCAAATAAGGAAATGCGCAATAAATTTGTAGAAAAAGGAATGGAAAACAACGTAATGTTTCTTGGATGTGGTAATCAAACCATCCGTTTTAGGCCGGCATTATGTATAGAAAAGCAACATATTGATGAAGGCGTTGAAGTAATGCACAAAATACTTAAAACACTATAAATAGTTATAGAAAGGCGTTAGATGATAATTTTAACGCCTTTTTTATATCATGACCTCACAAAAACAAAATAAACCTCTAGATAATTTAACTTGCGGACATGAAAAAAATCGGGATTGGCTTGTTTGTATTAGTGTTGATTGCATGGATGTTAAAGGACACATTTAAGTCATCCGGAATTGATCAGCTTAAAGGTGGCTTCACTGAAATTGCCAAATACAGGAACGAGAATAATACTGGCCCAGTTCAAAGAATTTATGCGGTAACAGTTAAAGATACTGCACAAGCCGAACTGCTCAAGTATGGAAATGCAATGCCGCATACCAAATACGGGAACACCAAAGTATATTTCTTCCTTAATGTGCAGGATACTCCTAAAAAACTTTACCCGGGCAAAGTAAATTTCGAGCCTCAGTTCAACACTTTGTGCTTCGCTAGATACGAAAAAAGTGCGATGGGTAACGTAGGTTTAGTCAAGTGGCCTTACCGCTAAACAAATGCCGAGAATCCAGTAATTGCCCTACCAACTATCAGTGTATTGATTTCCTTAGTACCCTCGTAAGAATAAATTGCTTCAGCGTCAGCAACAAATCGTGCTACGTTATATTCCAATAAAATACCATTACCGCCCATCACTTCCCTGGCTTTACTTACTACATCTCTGGTGCGAAGCGAGCAAAAAACCTTTGCCAACGAGGCATGTTCGTCTTTAAGCAATCCCTGATCCTGCAATTGCGATAAACGAAAACACAGTGTTTGCATTGCAGTGAGATTAGACAGCATTTCTACCAAATGATTTTGTATCAACTGAAACGAGGCAATCGGCTTTCCGAACTGTTTACGAGTTCTGGTGTAATCCAATGCATTTTCATAAGCACCTCGAGCGCAGCCTACCGCCTGCCAAGCAACGCCTGCTCTAGTCATCTGCAACACCTTTGCCGTATCTTTAAATGAGTTGGCATTTTGCAGTCGATCGCTTTCTGCCACCTTGCAATTTGTCAATGTAATTAGGCCATTTTGAACAATACGAAGTGCCATTTTGTTCTCCATCTTTTCCACCGCAAATCCCGGATTATCTTTTTTAACGATAAACCCCTTCACCTCGCCGCTGTCTTCGTCCCTAGCCCAAATCACTAAAATATCAGCAAAAGTTGCATTACCTATCCACTTCTTTTGTCCATTTAGCACCCATTCATCTCCTACTTTTTTACAAGTGGTTGTTAAACCACCAGCAGCTGCCGACCCCACTTCAGGTTCGGTTAAACCAAATGCGCCAATAATTTCAAACTTTTGCATAAGCGGCAACCATTGCCGTTTTTGCTCTTCTGAACCACAGATATAGATTGAGCCCATTGCCAAGCCACTTTGAACACCAAAAAAAGTAGATAGAGAAGTATCTATCCTAGCCATTTCCATAGCCAAAATTCCTTCCATTAAATTTGATTTTCCAGGACAGCCATAACCTTTGTAGGTTAAACCACAGATATTGAGTTCGGCCAGCTTTGGAATAATCTCAAAAGGAAATTCGGCCCTGTTCCAATAATGATTTACGATTGGTTTAACTTCCTTTTCTAGAAATGCCCTGACTTTTAATTGCAGCGCTCTATCTTCTTCATTGAGCGCCTCATCTCCTAAGTGATAAAAATCTCCTTCAATGGGAGGAAGTTCTTTTTTACGATTACCACCACCCATCATCTTCATCATGCCTTGAAGCTGCTTTTCATCTAAATTAGAAATTGTCTCTACCATTTTGGGCAAGTCAACTTTTTTAGATAAAGCATCAAGTTGCTGAAAATCTACACTTTTAAATAATTGATATGCGTTTTTTAATGAGGAAAATAGATTAGCCATAGATGGGAATTTAAATAAAAAATTAAAAGTCAACTGTGGACTTTACTCTTTCACTTAAAACACCGAAGCGGCAAAATTGTTGGGAGATGACCTGTGTTCTAGATAATTTCACATCAATAGCTATCGATCTAGCTATGTTTATAGATGAATACATTATGACATAATTTTTCGTAAATTTGTTAAAGAAAAAAGCAATGGAACAGATTTTTGATCGCATCTATATAGATCCTAATATTTGCAATGGCAAACCAATCATCAGAGGCAAAAGAATTACTGTGCAAACTATTATGGAATTTTTGAGCAGCGGTGAAAGCCATAAATCAATATTAGAACAGTATCCTTCATTAGAGGCTGATGATATTGTAGCCTGTTTAAAGTTCGCTACAGAACTAACAAATCACAGTTTCGTAATCAAAAAAGCAGTAGCTTAAGATGCCTGCTAAGTATTTAATTGATGTAAATCTTCCAAGATTTTTCTCAATCTGGAATGATGAAGACTATATACATCAATTTGATTTAGGTGATGAGTGGACGGATTTGGAAATTTGGAATTATGCGAAACTAAATCATCTAACAATCATCACGAAAGACAGCGACTTTTCGACAAAAATGATTATGCAAACACCTCCGCCAAAGGTAATCCACGTCCGATTAGGGAATGTTAAAATGCGCCAGTTTCATGACATTCTCTCTAAGCTCTGGCCTCAAGTAATTGAACTTAATTCGAACTACAAGTTAGTTAATCTTTTCCATGACAGGTTAGAAGGAATAGAATAGTACTAAATATTACCTCAAATCAAACAAGCTATCTACGCCTAATAATTTTCTAGAAGTAAATCCTTCTCCATATTCCGCACCAATATTTTTGCCCATTTCCCTAGCCCTAGCAATTACCGATTGTAAAAATGCTGGCGTAGATATGTAGGTCTGAGGCTCATCTTCACTTGGACTATCAAACTGAGTTTTAAAAGCCCTTATGGCATCCAGTTTTTGTTCCATCTGTTCAGAAATATCTACAATAATATCTGGCTTAATGTAAGTATCCTGAATGTATTGCAAGGTCAATCGCGGTCTCCATGGCTGTTGAGTCTCACCATTCATCATTGTTTCTATTCTGCGTAAACCCGAAAGAAAAACAGCATCATTTGCTAGCTCAGATGCCCTTCCGTGGTCAGGATGCCTATCATATAGTGCGTTAGTTAAGATAATTTCAGGTTGATATTTCCTGATCATCTCTATCACTTTTAGCTGGTGAGTCTCATCATTTTTAAAGAAACCATCTCTTATGCCAATATTCTCTCTAGCATGAATTCCCATAATCTTACTGGCATTTCTCGACTCTTCGTCACGAGTTTCTACCGTACCTCGGGTTCCTAGTTCGCCTTTGGTAAAATCAATAATTCCTACTTTTTTACCTTGGGCTATATGTTTAATTATAGTACCTGAACAACCCAGTTCTGCATCGTCCGGGTGAACGGCTAGTACCAACAAATCTAATTTCATTAAAAATCAATTTTAAGTGAGTGAAGGATTAAACGAGAAAATATTTTTTGACAATGATTTCAGCCAATTTCTCATTGTTTCAATTAATCATTACTCATTTTCCTGTAGCAACCTTTGTATCTTTTTCTTCACTTTTGAAGACGTGGGCTTGGTAAAAGGAAAGAAATATTCTACCACCTCCCCTTTTTTATTCACCAAATATTTATGGAAATTCCAACGTGGCGTTGAGGTCAAATTTCCATTGAGCTTCTTATCTGCCAAAAATTTAAATAGCGGATGAGCCTCCCTGCCTCTAACCATCACTTTATCAAAAATGGGGAATTTAACGCCGTAATTCACTTCACAAAACTCATTAATGGCCGTACCGTTTAAAGGTTCTTGCTTCCCAAAGTCATTTGATGGAAAGCCCAGCACTTCGAAACCAAGGTCATGAAATTCATCTTGTAACTGTTGTAGTTCTTTTAACTGGGGCGTAAAACCACAACCTGAAGCAGTATTTACAATCAACAAAACTTTACCGCTATAATCAGCCAAGTTTTTTTCTGTTCCGTTAATTAGCCGGGCTTTAAACGGATACACTGTTGGATTTACATTCATATTTACATTACTGGTAGTAGCCAGAGCCTCTAATAATCGATTCAATATCTCGATCTTCCTGTACACTGTAGGTGCTTTTAAGATTATGCCCTACTACTCTGGCAACTAGCTGATAGGAAAACGCTGCAAACTTACCTTTTGTTTCCTTAACAATATCGTAAGTTGTTCTTCCTACTTCTCTATCAATTAATTTAGTTAGTATTTGTCCTTGCGTAATGGTCAACTCTTTAATTTCAGTGTTGAACATTTTTTTAATCTCGTTATCGCACTCCTTCACTAAGCGTTTTTGCTCTTTTTTATCTGCTATTAGCGCCAAATCTCTTTCCAACTTCTCGTACCTTCTTTTAGCGAATAAGGCATAGGGCATCACTTTCAGTACATTGTACCTCAATCTGTTGTAGGCAGCTTGTTCTTGCGGCGACTTCCAAATACGCTCGCCCATAATTACCACTTCCCTTAAACCAATCCAAGGGATCATATAACCCTGATCATAAGTAGCCGCCACACGAATGGTATCATTTTTGCCTAATTTCGGCCAAATAGCAGTTGCCAGGCTATCTTGTGCTTTTGCACTTACAGCGGCAATCATGACAATTGACAGAAAAAAGAAACGATAAAATTTCATAAATTTATGGCTACTCAAAGTTAAAGCTATTTCATATATTCGTTTTAACTACAAACCTAATATAGCACTTTATAGTTTAAAATTACTATAATTTTACCTAGAAAATACAAATGAAAAATACTTTGGTTATAGATCTGGAAGCTGAGAAAAAAGAGATACTTAAAAGGTACCGTGCTTTATTGCGTGCTTGTAAATCCACATTGCAAAAAGGTGATAAAAAGGAAATTAGGAAAGCTTTTGATATGGCGTTGGAAAGCCATAAAGATATGCGACGTAAATCCGGAGAGCCTTATATCTATCATCCTATTGCTGTTGCGCAAATTGCTGCCGAAGAAATTGGCTTAGGCACTACGTCCATTGTATGTGCGCTTTTACATGATGTGGTTGAAGATACCGACATCACATTGGAAGATATTGAAAGGGAGTTTGGCAAAAAAACTGCAAAAATTATTGATGGTTTAACCAAAATATCTGGCGTATTCGATACTAATAGCTCTTTACAAGCAGAAAATTTTAGAAAAATGCTACTCACCCTTGCCGACGATGTAAGGGTAATTTTGATTAAGTTAGCTGATAGGCTGCACAATATGCGCACAATGGATTTTATGCCGAGGCACAAGCAACTAAAAATTGCTTCGGAAACCATTTACCTGTATGCGCCTTTAGCACATCGTTTAGGTTTATATGCCATAAAATCGGAGCTTGAAGATCTTTCGATGAAGTATTTAGAGCCCGATACTTATAAATATATTGCCACTCAACTTAACGAGAAAAAGGCTGAACGCAACGCATTCATCAAAAGCTTTGTTGAACCAATTAACGATATTTTGGCAGAGCAGGGCCTCATTGCTAATGTTTACGGACGCCCAAAATCTATCCACTCGATATGGAATAAGATGAAGAAAAAAGGCATCCCTTTCGAAGAGGTTTATGATCTTTTTGCTATTAGAATCATTTTAGATAGCCCTCCTGAAAGTGAAAAAGCTGATTGTTGGAAAGCTTATTCCATAGTAACTGATTTGTACCGACCAAATCCCGATCGTTTACGCGACTGGGTATCATCTCCGAAAGGAAACGGATACGAATCATTACATACTACCGTAATGGGCCCAAAGGGACAATGGGTGGAAGTCCAAATTCGTACCCAGCGAATGAACGAGATTGCAGAAAAAGGTTTTGCAGCGCACTGGAAATACAAAGAAAGCAGCAACGATAACGGGCTGGATCAATGGATCCAAAAAGTTCGTGAAATGTTAAGCAATCCCGAATCTAATGCTTTGGATTTCTTGGACGACTTCAAAATGAACCTTTTCTCTGATGAGATTTTCATTTTTACTCCTAAAGGTGCATTGTTACAGCTTCCTTTGGGTGCTACAGCCTTGGATTTTGCTTTTGAAATACACACCGATATTGGGGCCAAATGTATTGGAGCCAAGGTGAACCATAAATTGGTACCCCTCTCTTATAAATTGCAAAATGGTGATCAGGTTGAAATCATAACCTCAAGCAAGCAAACTCCTAAAGAAGATTGGCTGAATATTGTAGTTACCGCCAAAGCTAAATCAAAAATTAAATCATCGTTAAAAGAAGAGAAACGTAAGATTGCCGAAGAAGGTAAAGAGCTTTTGGAGCGCAAACTTAAGTCTTTGAAAATTACTTACAATACTGATAACCTTAACAAATTAAGCTATTTTTTCAAACTACAATCTACCCAAGATTTATTTGTGGCAGTTGCTACAGGAAAAATTGAGTTAAAGGATTTGAGGGAATATGTTGCAAGCGAAAAGGAAATCGAAAATCGTGGTAGTGAAAAAGTAAACGACAACGAAAGGATAGATGCGCTGCTGAGGAAAGTGAAAGGGCCAGAATCTGACGTATTGTTGATTGGTGAAGATTTGCAGAAGATAGATTATACATTAGCTGCTTGTTGTAACCCTATCCCTGGTGATGATGTGTTTGGTTTTGTAACAGTAAACGAAGGCATTAAAATACACCGAACAAATTGTCCTAACGCTGCACAATTAATGGCCAACTACGGCTACCGTGTGGTAAAGGCCAAATGGAATAGACAACAAGAACTGAGCTTCTTAACTGGATTAAGAATAGTTGGCATTGATGATGTAGGCTTAATCAACAATTTAACAAAGGTTATTTCTAACGATTTTCACGTAAACATTAGGTCGATCACAGTTGATACTAACGATGGAATTTTTGATGGAACCATCAAAGTTTTTGTGAATGACAAAGATCATTTGGATAACCTCATTAAAAACTTGTTAGCCGTTAAAGGTGTAACAGGTGTAACGAGGTTTGATGATTAATTAATTTAATTGTAAATGGTTAATTTTTTATGAGATTTGTCATTCCGAGTTTCGAGGAATCTATTTACTTAAAGATTCTTCGCTACGCTCAGAATGACAAGAATCCCTATTAACTTGTATCGTCATAACTTGCGGGGTTAAAACATATTCAACAATCTATTTATCAACATAAATCTTTGATTAGGGATCATGGTTAATTTTTTACGCGATTTGTCATTCCGAGTTTCGAGGAATCTATTTTGCTTAAAGATTCTTCGCTACGCCCTGACAAGAATCAGTATTAGCTTGTATCTTCATAACTTGCGGGGTTAAAACATATTCAACAATCTGTTTTATCAACATAAATCTTTGAATAGGGATCATGGTTAATTTTTTATGAGATTTGTCACGAGTTTCGACGAACCTATTTTACTTAAAGATTCTTCGCCACGCCCTGAATGACAAGAATCCCTATTAACTTGTATCGTCATAACTTGCGGGGTTAAAACATATTCAACAATCTATTTATCAACATAAATCTTTGATTAGGGATCATGGTTAATTTTTTACGCGATTTGTCATTCCGAGTTTCGAGGAATCTATTTACTTAAAGATTCTTCGCTACGCTCAGAATGACAAGAATCCCTATTAACTTGTATCGTCATAACTTGCGGGGTTAAAACATATTCAACAATCTATTTATCAACATAAATCTTTGATTAGGGATCATGGTTAATTTTTTACGCGATTTGTCATTCCGAGTTTCGAGGAATCTATTTTGCTTAAAGATTCTTCGCTACGCCCTGAATGACAAGAATCCCTATTAACTTCCAGCATCATAGCTTGCAAGATTAAACATATTCAACAATCTATCATTTTATCAACATAAATCTTTGTATCGCTTTAATCTCTGTAATCAATTGACTACCTTTGAATGGAGTTTAAAACTATGTCTGAACAGAACACAAGCGAGTTAGTTAGAAAGATATTCGAAGCTTACCTCGAAAATAAAAACTTAAGAAAAACCCCTGAGCGTTTTGCTATCCTAGAAGAAATCTACTCAAGAGATGATCACTTTGATGTAGAAACCCTTTACATACACATGAAAAATCAAAAATACCGTGTGAGTAGGGCTACGGTTTACAACACTTTGGAGTTATTAGTTTCTTGCGATCTAGTTACTAAACATCAGTTTGGTAAAAACATGGCGCAATTCGAAAAGTCATACGGTTACCACCAGCATGATCACGTAATTTGCATTGATTGTGGTAAAGTAGTTGAATTCTGCGATCCTAGAGTTGGTCAAATCCAAAGTATGGTTGGCGATTTGCTTAAGTTCGATATCAAACACCACTCCTTAAATCTCTACGGCATTTGCTTCGATTGTAGTGCCGCAGCAGCTATCAAAAACAAAGCACATAATTAATTTCACATATCCATTCTTATTCTCTTTTTAATTTAAAATAATGACGCAAGTAGATGTACTACTAGGCCTACAATGGGGCGATGAAGGTAAAGGCAAAATTGTTGATGTTCTTAGCCCACAATATGATTTGATTGCACGCTTTCAAGGCGGCCCTAACGCAGGGCACACTTTGGAATTCGACGGTAAAAAATTTGTTTTAAACACTATTCCATCGGGTATTTTTAATGAAAAAACCATGAACCTAATTGGTAATGGTGTGGTAATTGACCCGATTATTTTAAAAAGAGAGCTAGATAATTTGAAAGCCGCTGGACATGATCCGGTTGGTGCTGGAAAATTAGTTTTGGCACGCAAAGCTCATTTAATTTTACCTACACATCAACTGTTGGATGCCGCTAACGAGCAAAAAATGGGTGCTGGCAAAATTGGTTCTACCCTAAAAGGCATTGGTCCAACTTACATGGATAAAACTGGCCGTAACGGAATACGTGTTGGTGATACCACCTTGCCTGACTTTAAAGAAAGATACCAAAAGCTAGTACAAAAGCACAAAGAAATTCTTTCTCACTACGAGTTTGAATATGACCTGACAGAAAAAGAGGCTGCATTTTTTGAAGCTATTGAGTTCATTAAATCCATTCCTCACGTAGATAGCGAACATTTTGTAAACGGCTATTTAAAAGAAGGCAAAAAAGTTTTGGCTGAAGGTGCCCAAGGCGCTTTATTAGATGTAGACTTTGGTTCTTATCCGTTTGTAACTTCCTCAAATACCACTACCGCCGGTGCTTGTACAGGTTTAGGAATTGCTCCTAATAAAGTTGGTGAAGTGTATGGTATTTTCAAAGCTTACTGTACTAGAGTTGGAGGAGGCCCATTCCCTACTGAACTTTTTGATGAAACTGGTGAAACTTTACGTGCAGTTGGTCACGAGTTTGGCGCAACAACAGGCAGGGCTCGTCGTTGTGGATGGATTGATTTGCCTGCATTGAAATATGCAATTATGCTGAATGGCGTAACGGAACTGATCATGATGAAAGCCGACGTACTAGATGGATTTGACACCATTTACGCTTGTACACATTATGAGCATGACGGACAAACCATTGACTATATGCCTTATGATATTATTACTGTGGAGCCTAAGCCTGTGCTAAAAGCAATTGATGGCTGGAAGACAGATTTAACGAAGATTACTTCAGTAGATCAAATACCTACACAATTGAATGATTATATCGCATTTTTAGAAAAGGAACTAGAAGTGCCGATTAAGTTTCTATCTGTTGGACCAGACAGAACACAGACATTAACATTAAAGTAGAATAATTTTTTATCGAATGACCGTAATCTGCAATAAGCATTCATTTTTGAGCATTTTGTCATTCCGACGTTAGGAGGAATCTATTCTCTAGCAAATACATATAATAGATTCTTCGCTGTGCTCAGAATGACAAAGAGCGCATTGTTATTAAAAGCGGACATTAGATATTTTTTATCTAAAAATCCCGTTGCGTTTTTTCTCAACGGGATTTTTTTTGTTTATACCACAAATTATTACCACATTCAAAGAAAACCGTACCGCATTCAATTACTAGCTTGCTGAGCAACTACATATCTACCAACTTGCATGAAAATTTTAAACATCATGAAAGTAAAAAAAATGAAAAAAGCAATTATTTATTGCCTGCTAATGCTGTTGCCAGCATTCTCTTTTGGGCAACTATCACCTGTTCAAAAAATGGTTAATGGAAAACCTTGTGATACTTGCGAAGTAAAGTATTACATATTTAAATCCAATAATTTTCCATGGGCTATTGTTGGCGGAGGTTTTGCTTCCGAACTAATGTCAGAAGCTAATAAAACGTCTAGACTCGACAAATCTTATAATCATAAAATAATTCCAACATTAGACAGTGTATTTAACGTAGCATTCTTTTCAAAAAATCAAATCGTTAGCATAAAAAACCCTGATTATAAGAATATAGAAATCAGAATAGACATTAACAACAAGCCTTTTTTGGATTGGAAAATAGTAAACGACCTTAAACCAGATAATCGATATAAAATAAACAATACGGAAGTAAGTAGTGACAACGAAACTTGGGGAAACATACATCAAACTCCAGACATAAAACTCGGCTATAACGATATGGCAGTAATCACGTTACGATACGTCAAAACAAAAAAAATCTACCAAAAAATCCCCATCAAAAGAATATTGAGTAAACCTACTATTCTATTTTACTACCAAACTGCGCTATCTGCAAAAAGTATAAAAGATAATCTACAAGGTTTTTTAAATAATGAAGTAGACACACCGGCACTTAAATCCGTTAAAAATAATCTTGTCTTACAAAAAAATAAGCTAGGCGTATTAGGGATTGAATATTTGCAACAATGGGACAAAATTGAATATTCATTTGATCAAAAAAGCTGGAAAGGTTTTAAAAGTAGTTTTCGTTCACCTTTTCCCTATGGCTCTATAATAATCGACGAAAACGATGTACCACCAGGCACTACGAAAACTTTATATATACGTTATGCCGATGAACCAGAAACTACTCATAAAATTGAGATAAAGGGCATAGCACCTATCGCCCAAACATCTTGGTTTAAAATTGGGGCAAGCATTATGCTTGCCCTTTTCTGTTTTGCCATCATTTACTTCATCATTAAAAGAAATCATAAAAAACAATTGCTAACGCTAAAAAATAAAAATGCCGATATAGAAACACGTTTAAGTTTACTGAGCGGACAATTAAACCCACATTTCTTATTTAATTCGCTACACGCTATACAAGGTACTATTAACAGTCAAAACCCTAAATTGGCTAATACGTATATTAGCAACGTGGCTAGCTTTATGCGTAATGTAATGGATCAATCAAAAAAAGATTTTATTTCTTTACAAGAAGAATTAAAATTGGAAGAGGATTATTTACAACTAGAACAACAGAGAAAAACATTCTCATACACGATATTAGTTGATGAAAACTTGCAAGCTACCATGATTGACTTCCCTCCTATGTTACTACAGCCTGTTTTAGAAAATAGCATTCGCCATGCTTTTAACGAAACTTTGCCAAATCCAAACATAAAAATAACCGTTAATAAAGAAGACAAAGATTTAGTAGTAAAAGTAACAGACAATGGCTTAGCTTGGAATGCAATAGCTATTAAAGAAAATCATGGTTTATCGCTCATCAGAAAAAGACTAGCTTTATATGCAGAAAAACTACCAAAAGATTTACCAATTACCATGGATATAGCATACCAACAAGAAATTGGAACGGTAACTTCGTTTATCTTTAAAAACTGGATATCATGATGCAACTTTCTTGTTTTATTGTAGACGATGAACCCATAGCTATAGAAACGCTTTCATTGCTAATTGGTCGTTTTTGCCCATCGTTAAAAATAATTGGTAATGCAGTTACAGTAAAGCAAGCGTTAACAACTTTACAGCAACAAACAGTAGATATCTTATTCTTAGATATTAGAATGCAACAAGAAACTGGGTTCGATTTATTAGCACAAACTGGCACTCCTTCTTTCCATATCATTTTTGTAACAGCACATGATGATTACGGCATTCAAGCTATAAAGTTTTCGGCAACAGATTATTTGTTAAAACCTGTAAATGCAGAAGAACTTATTGCTGCTGTACATAAAATAAGCCAAAAGAAACAATCTGATAAAGAACAAGTTGAGCTTTTATTACAATCATATGTGTTGCAAAAACAACATCAACAAAAACGAATAGCCTTACCAGACCAAACAGAAATTAAGTTTGTGCCTATAGATGATATTATCTGTTGCAAAGCCGATAATACTTACACTACGTTTTACCTCGTTAATGATAAAACCATTCTTGTATCAAAACCAATTTCTGAATATGAGAGTTTATTAGAACCTTATGGTTTTGTACGCGTTCATCAATCGTGGTTAACAAATAGCGCTCAAGTGATATCTTACAAAAAAGAAGATGGTGGTTACTTATTGATGAGCAATAAAATAAAAATTCCTGTAAGTAGGCAACGTAAACACTTGCTAAAAAGAATTCAGTAACACTATTTTGCGTTAAATTTAATAACAAAGCCCTAACTTTGTTGATGAAACAAACTGAATAAAATATCCCTTAAATAACATTCTTACTCGATTTTAAACTTAGCGAGAGAATTTCTAAATCAAACATGCATATAGCTGCCGAGCAAATAAAACATTTTAAACAAAAAGCCTTGCAATACGCATCAACATTTGATGTTTGTTACTATCTAGACTCCAACAACTACAAAGATAAATATGGTAAACACGACTGTTTAATTGCTTTTGGTAAAGAAGAAGAACTAACCGCACCCATCGGAAATGCATTTTCATCCTTAAAAAAATTTGTAACCCAACATAAAGATTGGATGTTTGGCTTGTTAACTTATGATTTAAAGAATGAAATAGAAGATTTAGCAAAGCCTAAAAAAGACTTATTAAATTTTCCTGATTTGTATTTTTTCATCCCTGAAAATTTAATTTCTATAAAAGGTAATCAAATTGAGTTGCTCAAAGGCAAAAAAACTATCATCGATAAAATATCAAACTTTGTGCCCTCTAGAGCGTATTTTAGTGAAAAAACAAACATTAAAAGCAAATTAACTAAAACTGAATACCTAGAAAGCATTGATAGAATTAAACAACATATTAAACGTGGCGATGTTTATGAAATAAATTTTTGTCAAGAGTTTTATGCAGAAAATGCCATCGTCAATCCTTTAAAGACCTATAATGATTTAACAAAAGTATCTCCTACTCCATTTTCTGGCTTCTTAAAAATTGAGGATAAATATATTTTATCGGCTACGCCAGAACGTTTTTTATCTAAACGTGGCAATACACTTACCTCGCAACCAATAAAAGGAACTGCAAAAAGAAGCACTAACCAAGTAGAAGATTTACGCATAAAAACTGATTTAAAAAACAGTAAGAAAGAACAAGCGGAAAACGTAATGATTGTTGATTTGGTAAGAAACGATTTGACCAAAAGCGCCGTAAAAGGTTCTGTAAAAGTTGACGAACTTTTTGGCATCTACACGTTCCCGCAAGTACATCAAATGATATCAAGTATTAATTGTGAGCTATCTCCAGATGTTCATTTTGTAGATGCCATTAAAAATACTTTTCCAATGGGCTCGATGACTGGCGCTCCAAAATTACGGGCAATGCAACTCATCGATCAATATGAAAGGAGCAAAAGAGGCGCTTATTCTGGATCATTTGGCTACATTACACCCGATGGGGATTTTGATTTCAACGTAGTTATAAGGAGCATTTTGTACAATCAAGAAAACAAATACTTATCTTTTCAAGTTGGTGGTGCAATTACTTATCAATCTGATGCAGAAAAAGAGTATGAAGAGTGTTTATTAAAAGCATCAGCAATAATGAACGTACTTACTAGGATTTAAGGTTTAGGATTTAGGGATTAGGGATAGATGCCAACAAAAAGAAAAGGCTTAAGACCTGAATTATAAATTTACAGACCTTAAACCTTATACCTACCACCTTTTAGCTAAATACTATTTCCCTTTATAGTATTTCATCGCCTCTGGCAAATCTCTTTGAATTTGTGCAATCCTTGATTCATCAGTAGGGTGTGTACTTAAGAACACAGGAGGTTTTGCGCTACCTGCACTTGCCTGAGCCATTCGTTGCCAAAAACCAACTGCTGTACTAGGATTGTAACCAGCCATTGCCATAAACGAAAGTCCCATTTTATCAGCCTCTAATTCCTGTTTTCTACCGTAACTCAATATAGTTAACTGCCCTCCAACACCGTAAGCGGCATTAATGTACTGCGCATATTTAGAATCGGCAGTTGCAACACCTACAGCAGCACCTAAACCTTGAGCAACAGTCATTTGCGAAGCCCTTTCAGCAGAGTGCTGAGCAATAGCATGAGCTACTTCATGCCCCATCACAGTAGCTAAACCAGCTTCATCTTTAGTAACAGGCAAAATGCCAGTGTAAACCGCAATTTTACCTCCAGGCATACACCAAGCATTAATTTCTTTACTATCGATGAGGTTATATTCCCATTTGTAATTTTTAATCTGGTCGCCATAACCATTTTGATTCATATATTGCGTTACCGCAGCAGCTATTCGTTGACCAACGCGTTTTACCATAGCAGCATTAGCATTGCTAGAAGACACCACTTTGGTTTGAGGATCGCTGAGTAATTGAGCATAACCTATAGCTGCTTGTTGCTGTAACTGACTATCGTCAACCAAACTTAATCGGCTACGGCCAGTTAATGGAACTGTTGAACACGATGAGATAGCAAGCATAGCAGTTGCCACTCCAAATAGCATTGTTTTTTTCATGATTGTAAATTTTTCACACAACACATAAACTCTCCAAACCAACATTTTGTTTGATAGATTTTGTGTTAAGCTTGTTTTTTCTTAAAAAGATAAACTTTAGATTCTTTCCCTTTAAGCAAACGCTCTATATTTTTTTGATGAGTGACGAGTATGAGTACACACACACAAATACTGTAGAGCACTTCTGCTTTAACTGAAGATTGAAAAACAAATACTGTGCCTAACGGGAATGTGAAGCCCGCACATATAGAACTTAACGAAACGTATTTAGAAACCAGCAAAACCACAATAAATACACTCACACAAAGCAATGCAGCCAAAGGGTTCACCGCTAACACCATCCCAAATAAGGTTGCTACACCTTTACCCCCTCTAAAGCCTGCAAAAATAGGAAACAGGTGCCCCATAACCGCTATTACACCTAAAGCAAGCTCGTAGTTAACAAATTGTGCTGAATATTTTGGCCCTGTTACAGATAATCCGATAAGGTAGGCCAACTTGGTTGCGGTATATCCTTTGGCAATATCTATTACCATAACGATGATACCTGGCTTTTTACCCAATACCCTAAATGTGTTAGTGGCGCCAGCATTTCCGCTTCCGTATTCCCTAACATCAATGCCGTAAAAGGCTTGTCCAAGCCAAACAGCTGTGGGAATTGATCCAAGAAGGTAGGCCGCAATTAGCGCACAAATGGAATAGATTGAAATCATCGGCTACAATGATAATAAAAAAATAGTTTGCAAGTAATAGATTTGGTCAACATCACTAAAATGCTTTCAAACTCAAATCCAAACTTTTTACCGAATGCGTTAAAGCGCCCATGGAAATAAAATCTACGCCGCAAGCTGCATAAGCTGCAACATTTTCTTCAGTAATACCTCCTGATGCCTCAGTAACAAACTTGCCATCAATTAACGCTACTGCTTCCTTAAGCAACGGAATTGGGAAATTATCCAGCATGATCCTATCTACTTTTCCTATCTCTAGAACCTGCTTTAGCTCCTCCATATTCCTCACCTCAATTTCAATTTGTAATTTCCTACCGGTAGTAGTCAGGTAATCATTAGCTTGATTAATTGCGTTTGCAATTCCTCCGGCGTAGTCCACATGATTGTCTTTAATCAGAATCATATCATATAGCCCAATTCGATGATTTACGCCTCCGCCTATTCTTACAGCCCATTTTTCTAAATATCGTAAGCCAGGAGTTGTTTTGCGAGTATCTAGTACTTTGGTTTTATAACCCTCCAAATGTTTTACGATACGATGTGTTTGCGTAGCAATTCCGCTCATGCGCTGCATGCAATTGAGTACCAACCGCTCAGCTAACAATATGCTATGTGTATTTCCTTCAACAGTGAAAGCAATATCCCCAACCTTAACCTGCTGTCCGTCTCGCAACGAAACATTCACTTGTAGCGAAGCATCTATTTGTTCGAAAATTTCCAAAGCAAGCTCCACACCAGCTAAAATTCCGTCTTCTTTAACAATAAGTTTTGCTTTCCCTTTAGTGCCTACAGGTATGGTTGATAAGGAAGTATGGTCTCCATCCCCAACATCTTCTGTTATGGCATTTTTAATAAAGGCGTCAATAATTTTCTTGTCCAATGCTAAAATATTTGCCACAAAAATAGCAAAATACGCATCAATATGGAATTATCTCTCAGGCTCTATACGTAACTCTGTGATTAAAAAAGCATTACCACTTTTTTTCATGGTTATGGTCACCCTAAATTTTTCGTTTTTGGTTTGAAGAGAGAGAATAGTTAACCTGTAATTGGGACTATTACTAAGTTTATGGATAATACTTGTTTTAGAGGGGCTGTTTTTAAGAAAGAAATCTTTTAAAATTTGTTCAGCTTGTGCTCTATTGTATACATCTTCTTGGTCAATAATGATTAACTCAATAGAAGGAGCAAAACTTTTTGCGATCTCTTTTGAATTACCCTGTTTGAAGTTTAGAGCTAGTTCATCGGCAATATCGCCTTGCGTAACAGCTTGTGGCTGCAAATGCAGGAACATTACCATGAGCGCAAGTAAAGATTTAAACATCATCCTTTTAAAACTAAAATCAAGTTACAGCTAAAACTATGCCATTTGCTCGCAATTTAATTCAAATAATTGGCTTAGCGGCTTAATTTTGAAGTATATTTGTAAATAATTTTAAATCTGTTACAATAACATCAACAATAAATGGAAGCTAAAAAACTGGTTTTACTTATTCTAGACGGTTGGGGCTATGGCAAAAAAGATAAATCTGATGCTGCTTATGCCGCAAACACCCCATTCTTTGATTCTCTACTTCAAAACTACCCCAATTCAAAATTAGAAGCGTCGGGTGAAGCGGTAGGATTACCTGCGGGTCAAATGGGAAATTCTGAAGTAGGGCACATGAATTTAGGGGCTGGAAGAGTAGTTTACCAAGAATTAGGACGTATCAACAAAGCCATTACTGATAGAACGTTGAACACTAATGCCACTTTGCTAAACGCTTTTGCTTATGCTAAGGCAAACCACAAGCCAGTACATTTTATTGGATTAGTATCTGATGGTGGAGTGCATGCACACATTAACCATTTAATGGCTTTATGTGATGCCGCAAAAGAGAACGGATTACAGGATGTTTTTATTCATGCTTTTTTGGACGGAAGAGATACAGACCCAAACGGAGGATTGAATTATATCCAAACTTTAGATCGGCATTTAGCTACTTCAACTGGTAAAATAGCAACTGTAGTAGGCAGGTATTATGCAATGGATAGAGATAACCGCTGGGAAAGAGTAAGGCTAGCTTATGATGTAATGGTAAATGGCTTGGGAGAAAAATTCAGTACTGCCGAAGCGGCGATACAACACTCCTATGCAGAAGGCGTTACCGATGAGTTTGTAAAACCAATGGTGATTGTGAACGAACAAGGAAATCCTACTGCTACAATTAAGGAAGGTGATGTGGTAATTTGCTTTAACTATCGTACTGATAGAGGTAGGGAAATTACACAGGCCCTTTGCCAAAAAGATTTTCCGGAGCAGTGCATGAAAAAGCTACCGCTGTATTATGTTACCATGACCAGTTACGATGAAAGCTTCGAAAACGTTAATGTGGTATTTACTAAAGATGATTTAAACAATACATTAGGCGAAGTTTTAGCAGCAAACGGCAAAAATCAAATTAGAATTGCCGAAACGGAAAAATATCCACACGTTACTTTCTTTTTTTCGGGAGGCCGCGAAAAGGAATTTGAAAATGAGAAAAGAATTTTAGTTCCATCGCCAAAGGTTGCTACTTATGATTTGCAGCCTGAAATGAGCGCTGCCGGTATCACATCAGCTATTGTGAATGAACTACAGAGCAAATGGCCTGATTTTGTTTGCTTAAATTTCGCAAATCCAGATATGGTTGGGCATACAGGCGTATTTGAAGCGGTAGTTAAAGCAGTTGAAACAGTTGATGCTTGTACTCAAATTGTAGTGGAAACTGGTTTGGCTAACGGCTATTCGTTTATCATACTGGCTGACCATGGAAATGCTGAATTTATGCTAAATGCTGATGGATCAGTAAATACCGCCCACACAACCAACCTGGTACCATGCATTTTAATTGATAAAGACTACAAAACCATAGCTGACGGTAAACTAGGCGATATAGGCCCAACTGTACTTAAAATAATGGGCATCCCAGCTCCTGAAATTATGACAGGAAACTGTTTGGTTTAAAAAACTCAAAAAAGGCACAGGACACTGTAATTGTTTTGTGCCTTTAACCATAGCTATTCCTTTGAATTGCTATCCATAATTTGCTATGAAGAAAACAACTTTAGCGGCTATTGCTTTATTACTATTTTCATGCTCGCAACCTGAGCAACAGGTGAAAAATGGCACCGACGCTACTTATTTTGACCTTGCGGGATATTTTAATGGTGAAGCGAACAGACTACAAGCAGCCAACCCTAGCATACGTAAACAGGTGATGGTAAAAGGAAAAGCTGAAGTTAAAAACACCAAAGTTACGGATTGGAAAACCGAGCTTGCAAGTTTCACCAATGCCGATATTAATAAAACTTCATGGCGTGGAGAATTTTCCATTACCAAAGATGATAGCTTGACCACGTACATAACTGACAACCCTAAAATTCCAGTAAAGAAATTGGAAGTGCTACAAAAATCGGCACAAGTAATTGGTATCAGAATTTTTAAATCCAGCGAAAATGCATTGTACGATGCAGTAGATACACTGATTTATTTTCCAGATAGCATTTATATTATCAAGAATCAGCAAAAAATTAAGTTACTAAACGTTAAAAACTACGAAGTAACCGGCAAATTCAATTGATATATTTACTATTTTAAACTTGCTATCTGCGCTTTCACGTAATCAATCATATTTGATACATCCTTTTTCAAAGGCTGCATAGTTAATATCTTCTGAAAATCGGCCACAGAGTTATTGAACAATGTCAAACATCCCGCTTTATCGGTTTTCTTCTTAATCAAATAAGATTTAAAAATACCGTAATCCTTATAAGCAATTCCCCTGTTCTGTAAAATTTGAACATCTTCTTCCCCACTTATTTCCATCGCTTTGGAAAAATCAGCGATTGCGGCAGTATAAAAACTTTCTCGCATTTGTGCCTGACCTTCTTTAGGCATATTGGCTATGTTTAAACGTGCCTTACCGCGATAGTAATAGGCAGAATAATCAGGTTTAAGTGCAATAAGACGAGTGTAGGCACCAATTGCTCTTTCAAAATCTCCATTTTGGAAATAAGAATAGCCTAGCATTTTAAGCACGTTGGCATTATTAGGATCTTTATTTTCCGCTTTCTCCAACTGAACAACGGCTGTTTTAAAATCGCCTTTCATCCAAGCTTGGGTACCTTGTTTCTCGTAACTGCTTTGCGCAAAAGAGGTTAAACTAAACGATAGTGCGACTAATAATAGATTGGTTTTTGCAAAAAATTTCATGCAGAAATATTTTAAATAAGTTATAAAACTAAAAGTACTGCCTAAAGTTTTTAAACTGTGTAATTTTGTATATGCAATTATATCAATAAACGAGCAATTATCACAATTATGATTTTTGTTAAACAATTTATGACTTTTTAACAGACCTTACCTTAAATTAGGCTTAATAAGTACAATTGTTATTTTTGGCACAAGAGTTGAAACTCTAGTATTTTACTAATGATATTTAATAAGGGTGGCAATGCTGTCATATTGTCGCTAGCCCTACACTAACAAAAAACCGATGAGCAAACAAGATCCGTTTGATTTTATAAATACTTTACCCATAATTAACGAAGACACTGAGTTTTTCCCATTAATGTCGCAACAAGATGAAGACGACATGAACAATGAGGAAACGCCAGAAATACTGTCTATTTTACCTTTGAGAAATACTGTTTTGTTTCCAGGTGTAGTAATTCCAATTACAGTTGGCAGAGATAAATCTATCAAATTAATTAAGGAAGCCTATAAAGGTGACCGAGTAATTGGTGTGGTAGCACAAAAAGATGTATCCATTGAAGATCCAACTTTTGAGCAATTACATAGCGTAGGTACGGTAGCAAATATTATCAAAATGCTGCAAATGCCTGATGGGAATACCACTGTAATTATACAAGGCAAGCAACGTTTCCAACTGGTACAAGAGGTGCAAACCGAACCGTTTATTAAGGCGGTGGTAGCTAAATTTACCGAAACAAAACATAAAAACGACAAAGAGTTTAAAACCCTAGTGGCTGCCATTAAGGAAATGTCGTCGCAAATTATACAGCTATCGCCAAATATTCCAAGCGAAGCAGGTATTGCTTTAAAGAACATTGAAAGTACTTCTTTTCTGATCAACTTCATATCATCCAACATGAATGCAGAAATGGCCGATAAGCAGAAGATGCTTGAAACGGCCAATTTGCGCAAACGTGCCGAAATGGTGATGGATTTGCTTACTAAAGAGCTTCAAATGTTGGAACTCAAAAATCAGATCCAGTCGAAAGTAAGGACAGATTTAGATAAACAGCAACGTGACTACTTTTTAAATCAGCAATTAAAAACCATTCAGGAAGAGCTGGGAAATTCTGCAGATTTAGAATTTGAAGCACTGCAAGCTCGTGCCAAAAAGAAAAAATGGAAGCACGAAATCAGATCTCATTTTGATAAAGAATTAGAAAAATTAGGGAGGATGAACCCTGCGGCGCCAGATTATTCGATACAAATGAATTATTTGGAACTATTGTTGGATTTGCCTTGGAACGAGTTTACTAAAGATAATTTCGATTTAAAAAGAGCACAACGCATTTTAGACAAAGATCACTTCGGTTTAGAAAAAGTAAAGCAACGCATTATTGAGTATTTGGCGGTGCTGAAACTTAAACGCGATATGAAAGCGCCAATTTTGTGCTTAGTTGGCCCTCCGGGAGTAGGAAAAACATCTTTAGGAAAATCTATCGCTAAGGCTTTAAACCGTAAATATGTGCGTATGGCGTTAGGTGGTGTAAGAGACGAAGCGGAAATCCGTGGTCACCGTAAAACTTACATTGGTGCAATGCCAGGCCGTATCATTCAATCTATCAAAAAAGCAGGTGCAGATAATCCAGTTTTTGTATTGGATGAGATTGATAAAGTAGGTTCTGATTTCAGAGGCGATCCTTCATCAGCTTTGCTTGAGGTATTAGATCCGGAACAAAACAATGCTTTTAACGACCATTATGTTGAAGCAGAATACGATTTATCGAATGTGCTTTTTATTGCTACCGCTAACTCGTTGAGTACTATTCAACCAGCCTTATTAGATAGGATGGAAATTATTGAAGTGAACGGATACACCATTGAGGAAAAGATAGAAATTGCGAAAAAATACCTTTTACCTAAACAGAAAGAGGTACATGGATTAGATCATAAGCAAATCACACTTAAAAATTCACTCATCGAAAAAGTGATTGAAGATTACACCAGAGAAAGTGGTGTACGTGGTTTGGAGAAAAAAATAGGTTCGTTAGTTCGTGGAATTGCAACAAAAATAGCCATGGACTTGCCTTATGAACCTACTTTGGATGTTCAGGATGTTGAAAAAATATTAGGCGCTCCAATTTTCGATAAGGATGCTTACGAAGGAAATGAAGTTGCTGGTGTAGTAACGGGCCTAGCATGGACACAAGTTGGTGGCGATATTTTATTTATTGAAGCTAGCTTGAGCCCAGGAAAGGGTAAATTGACTTTGACTGGTAATTTGGGAGATGTGATGAAGGAATCTGCGGTGATTGCATTGGCTTACATTAGAGCACATGCAGCACAGTTCGGGATTGATCATGAGCTTTTCGACAACTACGATATCCATGTTCACGTACCTGCGGGCGCTACTCCAAAAGATGGCCCTTCGGCGGGCATTACCATGTTAACTGCCCTAACTTCAGCATTTACACAGCGCAAGGTAAAACAAAACTTAGCAATGACCGGCGAAATTACCCTACGTGGAAAAGTTTTGCCTGTTGGCGGAATTAAAGAGAAAATTTTAGCAGCGAAACGTGCCAACATTAAAGAAATCATTTTATGTAAATCTAACAGAAAAGATATTCTGGAGATCAAGGAAGATTATATTAAGGACCTGAAGTTCCATTACGTAACTGAAATGCAAGAGGTAATTAACTTAGCGCTGACTAAAGATAAAGTTAAAAATCCTATTGATTTAACGATTAAAACAAAATCTGCTACTATTTAATATGTACAAAAAACTCGTTCTGGCTATTTTTGCCGTTTTAAGTTTGTTTTTCGGTTCTTATGCGCAGGAGTACAAGAACGAGTTTGGTTTTAAAAGCGATAATGATGCCTACCTTTGGTACGGTCAGGATAGGTACTATACCAACGGGCTTTTTATTTACTTCAGACATGCACTTGACCAACAAAAGCTCAAAGGCGAGCTAGAGAAAGTGACTTACGAAATCTCGGCTGGACAAAAGATGTACAATCCTATTTCTGGCTATCGCCCAAACCCCACTACACATGATAGGCCATTTGCCGGTTATTTGTATGGTGGCCTACAAGCGAATTTTTTCTACAAAAAAGAAAGTTTATTTAAAGTAGGCGTGCAGCTTGGAACTATAGGACCGGACGCTTTAGGTGAAGAAGCCCAAGACTTACTGCATAGCATTGTAGGGTTTTATAAAGTACAGGGTTGGGAGTATCAAATTGCGAATGATTTTGCCGCAAATGCTAATTTTCAATACGCTAAACTATTGCATAGAAACGACAATAAAAACGTTGACTTCACATTAGACACCTATGCAAACATAGGCACAACATATAATGCTGCAGGCTTTAGCTTAGTTTTTAGAACAGGTGAATTGAACCAACTTTTTAACTCCGCTCATTACAATGCGAGCATTGGAAATAAAAGCAAAACTGAAAAGTTAAAGAAGAAAGAGCTCTATTTTTATGCTAAACCGCAGCTAAGTTATATCGCCTACGATGCAACTGTGCAAGGTAGCATGTTTAACGACAACAGCCCGGTTACCTTTGGTATAAAACCTCTAGTTTTTTCTCAAACATTAGGCTTCAATTACAGCTCGCCACGTTTCACAATAGATTATAGTTTGATATTTTTATCTAAAGAAATAAAAAGCACGGCAAAAGCGCATCAGTACGGTAGTATATCTATGTATTATAGGTTCAACTAGTAACGGTTTACAAACTTACCTTGATAATCGCTTGACCACCTTTACAATAGGAAACAGCAGTGCAATTCAAAAAGCTTATCCAATAAAACACTCGATTACGGTAATATAACCAAGCAATTCCTTATATTACTGTTTTCAATATTCTCTTATGAAGTTTGCAAGGCACATTCTTTATTTTATGCTTTTTGCGTTATCTATTGTATTGGCTTACAATTTCTGGCCAGAAAAAGAATTATCCAGTGGATTTAAAATTGACTACCTCTTGGTCGAAAAATCGAAAAAAACAATGAAGGCCTACAGTTCAGGTCAATTGATTAAAACTTATCAAGTATCTATTGGAAAAAATCCAAAAGGACACAAAGTTTTTGAAGGAGACAATAAAACACCAGAAGGCATTTATTTTATTAATGATAGAAATCCAAAAAGTGGATACCACAAAAATTTAGGAGTTTCTTACCCAAATGAAACCGATAAAGCAACAGCTAAAAAAATAGGTAAAAGTGCGGGAGGCGATATTAAGATACACGGCTTACCTAACGGTATATTTGGGTTAATCAATAAGTTGCACAGGCTTTTTGGCTCTACTAATGGCTGTATCATGGTAACCAAT
The DNA here is from genome assembly GCF_003313335.1 of Pedobacter zeaxanthinifaciens. Lineage (GTDB taxonomy): Bacteria > Bacteroidota > Bacteroidia > Sphingobacteriales > Sphingobacteriaceae > Pedobacter > Pedobacter zeaxanthinifaciens. The sequence goes on along the minus strand of NZ_QMHP01000002.1, from coordinate 37,556 downwards.
GCCGAAGTAGACGAACTTTATCAGGCGGTAATTACTAATGCAAAAATTGAGATTAGGCCATAGCATTTAATAAAAACCAACCTCAATACAATCTAGAATCTTCCGAAAAGAATTTATAAACTATTGATACTAAAAAAGGGTTGGAACTTATGTCCTAACCCTTTTTAATTTGTATAGCTTCAGCTTATTTCTTTAGCCTAACAGCCTTATCCGCACAGTATTGTTTAATATAAGTTTTAACAAGTTCCCTTTTACCGGCATCATCTATAAAATCATAAAGCGGCTCTAAACCTTTATCTAAGGGACCAATAAACTTTGCTTTATCTTCAGTAGTGGAAGCCTTCCAATTGTTGATATTCAATATCAGCCTATTATTTACTATTTCTGTTTTTAATTCGCGAAAATTACCGCCAAAAGCGCTATAATAAATCTGCGCTGAAGAATTCGCGTTTAAGTTTTTTAAGTTGGGGTCATCTAAATAACCTGTTATCAAGCCAAATGTTTTTGACATAGCGTAACGAAAGCCCTCAATACTAATCTCCTCCCTGTTCAAAGCGTCGTCTGGAACCACCGCTTGGTAAATTACATCAAATTTTGCCCCAATTTTTACGCCTGTTAGTATATGGGTGCCGTATTTATGAATCAATTCTTGCGCATTTAACGAAGAAATATCCCGCTTAAACTGCGCTGTCAAATAGCTCTTCAGGGCTTCCTGATAAAAAACAGCGTAACGTTTACGAATCATATAATAAGAGTAATAGCCATAAACAAATTTTTTATCGTTAAAAATAGTTTCTGGAAACGATTTAGTGATGGTATTTCCGAAAAGCTTGGATTCTTTAGTTGCTTGAAATGAGTTTGAAAATTTTTCCGCTAAAACTTCTGCATTTTCGGCCTGGAGTGTTGTCCAACTAGTTTCCGTACTTCTCATAATATTGACTCTCGAATCAGCACTTGCATCATATAAGGCGACATCAATCACACTTGCCCTTACCGATCTTTCATCATTAAATCTATCTGTAACATCATAACCATAACCTAAAAAATTAAATTTTTCAGATTCTGGATATAACGGTTCTGACTCTTGAGAATCGCCTTTTACGGTAAGCGCAATATCAGCTGACAAGGCTTCTTCAGGTTTGGATAAATTGGCGTCTGCTTCTTTCTTTTTACAGGAAGCAATCATGGCGATGACAGCCATGAAAATAATTGTCTTTTTCATAGTTATTGTTTTATTTGTGTGTTAAACAAATATAATCTTCGAAACCTTATTATACATATTATTAGCTAAAAAGATTTTAGATAACTATTTTCTATTTTAGAAATCAGAGAACCTTCTATTTTTCTTTTTCTCTGCATTGGCCGCCTTGCTTGCCAGCCTCTTTTCCTTAACAGATTTTGGAACGCAAATATGAATTTTGCCTTTAATGCGTCATTGCGAGGTACGAAGCAATCTTAAAGCGAAAAAATTCTAATAGCCAACAGTTGTAAGATTGCTTCGTACCTCGCAATGACGAAAACACCTCCTAATCAAAACTAGGCTTTCTCCTACCCTCTTTTTTCTCTGCATTGGCCGCTTTGCTTGCTAGCCTTTTTTCCTTAACAGATTTTGGAACTTTAGTTGCCTTTCGGGCTTTCTGAACTTGAAGAGCCGTTTTTAGAAGCGAAACAAGTTTAATAATAGCACGCTGTTTGTTCAACAATTGGCTCCTATCCTCTTGTGAAATTACATGAATCAAACCTTCGCTATCAAGCCTTGTTGAAAGTTTCTCTTTTAAACGCAACTTTTCCTCTTCGGTAAAGAAATACGCGTCATCAATATTAAATATCAATTCAACCTTACTAGAAACCTTATTTACATTTTGACCTCCCTTACCGCCGCTTCTTGAGGTTTTAAAGGTCACCGTTTTTAATAATTCTGATGATTCAGGCAACATACGACAAATGTGGTTTTAATTTCATTAAGTAAATGGAACTGTATTATCTTTGCCAAATATGAGAAAAAATTTGGTAGTGGCTATCGACGGTTACTCGTCGTGTGGGAAAAGCACTTTGGCAAAGGCCTTGGCAAAAAAACTAGGTTTTATTTACATAGATAGTGGCGCTATGTACCGAGCCGTTACCCTTTATTTTTTAAGAAACCAAATTGATTTGACAAATCATGACGCCGTGATTGATGCGTTAAATCACATTGAGCTTAATTTCCATTCGAGAGATTACCAATCACACATTACATTAAATGGCGAGGAAGTTTCAGACGAAATTAGACTGATGCCCGTTTCGGAGGCAGTTAGTCCGGTTTCCGCTATCAAAGAAGTGCGCAAGGAAATGGTAAAACAACAGCAGCGGATGGGAAAATCTAAAAACATCGTAATGGATGGCCGTGATATTGGCACTGCCGTATTCCCGGATTCACAGGTGAAATTTTTCATGACTGCCGATCCTAAAATTAGAGCGGAAAGAAGGTTTAAAGAAATGCAAGCTAAAGGTGATGAAACCGTTACCTTGGAAGAGGTATTCGAAAATTTAGCACACCGCGATTATGCGGATACTACCAGGGAGGAAAGTCCGCTTACACGTGCCGATGATGCTATAGTACTGGACAATACCGATATCACAGAAGAAGAACAATTGGCTTTTGCTTTAGAGAAAGTGCAATCATTTTTACCCGTGACAGCTTAGTTTATTAGCTCATTTTATACTATCTTTCCAATTGAATTTATAGTATGAAAAAGCTTTTAACTTTACTCCTATTAACAAGCTCATTTTACGGATTTGCGCAAAATGGCTGGATCAATCTTTTCAATGGCAAAGATTTAAAAGATTGGAACATTAAAATTGCTCAACATAGTTACCAAGAGAATTTCGGTAACACATTCTACGTAAAGGATGGTTTACTGAAGGTGAAGTACGATGAATATGCTAGTTTCGATAAGCAATATGGACACATCTTTTACAAAAAGCCTTTTTCATCTTATTTGTTAAGGATTGAATATCGTTTTGTTGGCGAGCAGGCCAAAGGTGGTGAAGGTTGGGCGTTGAGAAATAGCGGGGCCATGCTCCATTGCCAAGACCCAGCTACGATGTTAAAGGATCAGGATTTTCCTATTTCAATAGAAGGCCAATTACTTGGAGGCAATGGAAAAGATGAGCGACCTACCGGCAATGTTTGCACACCTGGAACAACTATAGAAATTAAAGAAAACTTATTTACGCCACATTGCTTAAACAGCAGCTCTAAAACTTATCACGGAGAGCAATGGGTTACAGCGGAATTTTTAGTACTAGGAGATTCGGTGATTAAACATATTATTAATGGTGATACTGTTTTAACTTACACCCATCCTAAAATTGGCGGTGGCAATGTTTCCAATTTCGACCCGAAGATAAAAGAAGATGGGAAACGCTTAACTAGCGGATACATCGCATTGCAAAGCGAAAGCCATCCTATTGAATTTAGAGTTGTGAAACTTTTTGATTTACAACCTTATGTTGGCGATAAAAAGAGATTAGGTAAAGTTTTGGAGCGGTTGAGGAAACAGTAATCTATATCGAAAAATTGCAATTTAAACTTTCAATCTTAACTAGACAGTTTTATAAAAGATTGACAAAGTGGATACACCACTCTTTGCGTTCTTCGAGAAAAATTTAAAAAACTTGGCGGCAAAAAATTAACCGCAAAGAAAATAAAGACCACGCTAAGGCCGCAAAGGAAATAGACTTCATGAAAAATACAGGTTGTGTTTTGCAAAAATTTAGGTTGATTAAACCCGATAGAAGCGAATCCCGTTTTTTATCGGGATAAAGCGGATAGCGGGGCTGATGTTGCGATATGACACAAACGTTCTTTTCCAAAAAAAATAAATTTACGACAACTATAGTCAGTTTAAAAGATCATATCTGACAATACATCTCTTGCAAGCTTAGAATGACAAATCGCATATGTAAAGGCACACAGATAAAAACTGCCAAACTAAATTTCAACCCATTAAATATCAGCAACATTTATTTTAAAATAGTTTTGTTTTTTTAATATAATCCGTACCTTTGCCGTCCCTAAACAGGGAAAAAGGAGATAATTAATTAATGGCAAAAAAACAAGTTGCAGAAAAAGAACTAAAGGCTAAAGAAGCCGAATTGCAAGGTGCAGACGCCCGTTTGAACCAAAAAGAAACTATCGAGTCAGAAGCTGATTCGGTATCGATCGAACAGATCAAATCACAATTAGCAACCCCTTCAGCAGATTTTGATTGGGACGCAGATGACAAAGTTTTCGGAAATTACAACGACGAGGACCGTAAAAAGTTCGAAGCAATGTATTCTGATACTTTCAACCAAATCAACCAAGGTGAGATCATCTCTGGCACGGTTGTATCAATGAACAACAAAGATGTAGTATTAAACGTAGGTTTCAAATCTGACGGTTTAGTATCAGCTTCTGAGTTCCGTGATCTTCCTGATTTGAAAATTGGCGATAAAGTGGACGTGTTTGTAGAAGCACCTGAAGATGCTAATGGCCAGTTAATTTTATCTCGTAAGAGAGCAAAAACCCAACGTTCTTGGGAGCTTATCAACGAAGCGCTTGATAACGATACAATCATCAACGGTTTTGTTAAGAGCCGTACTAAAGGTGGTCTTATTGTTGATATCATGGGTGTTGAGGCGTTCTTACCTGGTTCTCAAATCGACATCAAACCAATCCGTGATTACGACGTTTACGTAGGTAAAACTATGGAATTCAAAGTGGTTAAAATTAACCATGAGTTCAAAAACGTGGTAGTATCTCACAAAGTATTGATTGAGGACGATTTAGAATCACAAAAAGTAGAAATCGTTTCTAAATTAGAAAAAGGACAAGTACTTGAAGGTACTGTTAAAAATATCACTGATTTCGGTGTATTCATCGATCTTGGTGGCGTAGATGGTTTATTGCACATCACTGATATTTCTTGGGGCCGCATAGAGCATCCGAAAGAAGTGTTAGCTTTAGACCAAAAAATCAATGTGGTTGTTTTAGACTTTGACGATGAGAAAAAACGTATCGCTTTAGGCTTGAAACAATTAACTGCTCACCCTTGGGAAAACCTAGATGCAGCTATCCAAGTTGGATCTAAAGTAAAAGGTAAAATTGTAACTGTTGCAGATTACGGTGCATTCCTTGAAATCATCCCTGGTGTTGAAGGTTTAATCCACGTTTCAGAAATGAGCTGGTCGCAAAACTTGCGTTCACCTCAAGAGTTCTTGAAAGTTGGTGACGAAATCGAAGCTGAAGTTTTAACTTTAGACCGCGATGAGCGCAAAATGAGCTTGGGTATCAAACAATTGACTCAAGATCCATGGCAAAATGTTGCTGAGAAATATCCAGTTGGAAGCAAACACCAGGCTGTTGTTAAAAACATGACTAACTTCGGTGTATTTGTTGAAATTGAAGAAGGAATTGATGGATTGATCCACATTTCTGATCTTTCTTGGAGCAAAAAAGTTAACCACCCTAACGAGTTTACCAAAGTTGGTGATACTTTAGATGTAGTTGTTTTAGAACTTGATGTTGACAACCGCAAATTATCTTTAGGTCACAAACAACTGGAAGAAAACCCTTGGGATACTTTCGAAACTATCTTCACTTTAGATTCAATTCACCAAGGTACGGTAATCAAAGTAACTGACAAAGGTGCTGTAATTGCATTACCTTACGGCGTTGAAGGTTTTGTTCCTACAAAACATATGGCTAAAGAAGATGGTACTACTTTGAAAGCTGAAGAAACAGCTGATTTCAAAATCATCGAGTTTAACAAAGATGCTAAACGTATCGTAGTTTCACACGCTCGTATTTGGGAAGAAGCTAAAGCCGAAGCTGCTAACGAGGAAAAAGCTACTAAGAAAAAAGAAGCTAAAGCCGCTAGCAATGCAGTGAAAAAAGTGAAAGATTCAGTAGAGAAATCAACATTAGGTGATCTTGATGTGTTAGCTCAATTGAAATCTCAAATGGAAAGCAACGAGAAAAAAGGTTAATCCTTTATCTCCATCCAAATAATTAAATCCCGATAACGCAAGTTATCGGGATTTTTTGTTTATTATAGTTTCGTCGATTGCTGTAATTTTGATTAACCATATAAGGCATTTAAGTTCGTTGAAGTTTTGCCCTGCCTAGTACTCATTACAAAATAGATATTATAGATTGCTGTAATTTTGATTACCATATAAGGCATGTAAGTTCGTTGAAGTTTTGCTTTGCCTAATACTCATTACGAAGTAGATATTATAGATTGCTACAGTTTTTTGACTACCATATAAGGCATGTAAGTTCGTTGAAGTTTTCCCATATGGAATGAGAGTTCCCATTTAATTCTTCATTAAGAAGGAAATTTTCTATCGACTGTCGTAGTTTTTTTAGATTTCTATTATAGATGCTTACCGAATTCCTAAACTTACTTTTGCTTATATGTATTATATGGTTAAAATAATACTACTGAAAATTGAAAGCTAACGGTAACTGGTAAAGCGCAAAAAACAGCATAAAAACTCAAAAACATTCAATCATATTGTTGTGGGATAGCAAATAAGTCTTATTTTTGATTATGAAAAAACTGGTATTGCTTGCTTTAATAAGCGTGAGCACTTTCTCCTTAAATGCTCAGGTAAACATCATCCCCAAACCTGTAGCTGCAACTGCAGGCAGTAACAACGCGGTATTTACTATTAGCACAGAAACTAAAATCGTCATCCAAAACGATTCACTTCAAAACGCAGCAGTTTATTTCAACAGGTATTTAGAACAATATCTACAATACAAACTTACCATCACCAAAAACGCAGCGATAAAAAACTATATCAAACTTAGTGTAAATCCAAATATTAACGAACATGCCGATGCCTATACCTTAAATACTTCCCAAAATGGCATCACTATAGTCGGCAAATCAGCAAAGGCGGTGTTTTATGGCATCCAATCGTTGATACAACTACTCCCTTCCGAAAAAGCTAAGACGCTACCGGTTGCCGAAGTAACCATAACCGATTATCCTCGCTTCGACTACCGCGGCATGCATTTGGATGTAAGTCGCCACTTTTTTGATGTAGCTTTTATAAAGCAATACATTGACTATTTGGCGCTGCATAAAATGAATTATTTCCATTGGCATTTAACTGATGACCACGGCTGGAGGATTGAAATCAAAAAATATCCTAAACTGACTGAAATTGGTGCTTGGCGAAATGGAAGCATCGTTGGTTTGTGGCCAGGAAAAGGTAATGAGAACATCAAATATCAAGTATTGCCTAACGATGTAAAAATAACACCTGCTGACGCCACCATAAAAACCGACGGCATGCGACATGGAGGTTTTTACACACAAGATGAAGTTAGGGAGGTTATCAAATATGCGGCTGATCGATACATTACCGTCATCCCAGAAATTGAAATGCCAGCACATAGCATGGCAGCATTGGCAGCTTACCCAGAACTTGGTACCGACCCAAAAAGTGGCTACAAAGTTGCCGAAACTTGGGGGATGATGAACAAGTACAATAACGTTTTCCAACCAACTGACAAAACCTTCTCATTTTTGGAGGATGTACTTACCGAAGTAATGAATCTTTTCCCGTCTAAATATGTACATATTGGTGGTGATGAAGCTTCTAAAATTTGGTGGAAAAAATCTGCTGAAACTCAGCAAATCATGAAAGAAAAAGGGATTAAAGATGAAGTTGCCTTACAAAGTTATTTCATTAACCGCATCGAAAAATTTGTAAACAGTAAAGGGAAAATCATTATTGGCTGGGATGAAATATTAGACGGTGGTTTAGCTCCAAATGCAGTTGTAATGAGCTGGCGTGGCGAAAAAGGTGGTATTGCAGCGGCTAAGGTAAAGCAAAAGGTAGTGATGTCGCCAGAGGAAAAACTATACTTAAACCACAAGCAGTTTATGAACGATGACAGTTTGGCGGCTAACAAATATCTCCCGCTGGAAACCGTTTACAATTATGAGCCTGTACCAGCAGAACTAAATGCCGAACAAGCCAAATACATTTGGGGCGCACAAGGTAATTTATGGTCGGAGTATATTGCCAATCCAGCTAAAGTACAGTACATGATTTTCCCACGTATGGACGCCTTAAGTGAAATTCAATGGTCGCAAAAGGGACAAAAAAATTATGCTGACTTTTTAATGAGGTTGAAAGCTCAGTTTAAACGTTATGATTTAATGGGAATTACTTACAGCAATCGATATTTAACCGCAAACCCCTAATTACGTTATTAATTAGATAGCCACAGATGCACAGATTTCTCCAAAGGTTTGTAGTAGCATCTGTGGTTATTTAAAACTATGCTAACCTCACTATGCCTTGTGATTGAAAAGCACCTGGTGTGATGCCTACAATCTTCTTAAAAGCCCTGATGAAATAGTTCGCATCACTAAAGCCTAGTTCGTAGCTTATAGCTGATATTTTCATTCCAGGTTTAAGCAACATTTCTTTTGCTCTCTTCATTTTCTCTGCCAAAATAAAATCATTTGGACTAATGCCAAGTTCCCTTTTAAATAACCGATAAAAAGTAGCCTTGCTCATACAAGCCTTATTGCTTAAACTATCTATAGTGATTTTTTCATTGAGGTTGTTTTTGATGTAGCCAATAACATAAGCAAGTGGATTATTATTGATCGAATCGCCTTGCAGCAGGTTCAGGTTTTGAGTTTGCATAATGCGAACCAATAATTCTTTCAGCGTCAAATCGGCCAGTACATCTTTTTCTCTAGAAGTATCAGAGCAAACCTTTATAACTTTATTGATCAAGTATGCGATTTCTTCGTTGTTGTAAAAATGATACTCATCGTAATTCAACTTCCACTCGTCATCATTGCTTTCTTTAGGAAAATACTCGTTCAAGTACTTAATGGTCTGTCTGATTTGCCCATTATCAATGGCCAAAGCAATGCATTGCGTAGGGTTCATATCCGTTGCTTCAGGAAAATCAATACGCATCGTTTCCGACGGTGGTACGATTACGGTTTCACCAGGCAAATACTCAAACTCCTTCTTTTCGTTCAAGTGCATTACCTTTTTACCACGCAACATGCTTGTAATCACAAAATCATTAAAAGTCAAAGGCACTTTGTAAGATTCCTTGTAGGTTTCAAATACGCTCAGTTCACATCTTTCTAAAGTATAAGATGTCCTATTTTCTACCAGCGTTTGCAGTTTCGATTCGCTGCTAAGCTTTACTAAATCAAGTTTATAGCTCATATTCGTAGGTTTTGGTTAATAACGTAACGTACAAGACTATTGTTAAGTAAATATAGTATTATTTCAAATCTATTACATTGCTTGAAACAATAGTGCTATCAGTTGAAACTATTTTACTATTCCTTTCCTCTAGAGCTTCATAGGTTTGTTATAACCAAATTTTTAAATCATGGAACAAATAGCAAAAAGACCTGAGTTTAAAACTCATTACAACAACTATATCAACGGCCAATTTGTAGCGCCGGTAAATGGAAAGTACTTTGACAATATTTCACCAATTGATGGTAAGCCTTTTACCAAAGCAGCACATTCCAGTCCGGAAGACCTAGAGTTAGCCGTGAATGCCGCAGCAGAGGCATTTAAAACCTGGAGCAAAACATCTGCCACAGAGCGTAGTATTATCCTCAACAAAATTGCACAGCGTATGGAGGATAACTTGGAGTATCTCGCCACAGTAGAAACCATCGATAATGGAAAAGCAATCCGCGAAACACTCCATGCGGATTTACCCCTAGGTGTTGATCACTTCAGGTATTTCGCATCCGTAATTAGAGCTGAAGAGGGTTCTCATACCGAGCTTGATGAGCACACCGTTTCACTAATTGTTCACGAACCAATTGGTGTGGTAGCGCAAATTATCCCTTGGAATTTCCCTCTGTTAATGGGCATTTGGAAATTAGCCCCTGCCCTAGCCGCCGGCAATACAGTAGTGTTAAAACCAGCCGAAAGCACACCTACTTCTATCATGGTACTGATGGAACTTATTGGCGATTTACTGCCAGCTGGCGTAGTTAATGTAGTCAACGGATTTGGAGCAGAATTGGGTAGGCACCTAGTAACCAATCCAAAAGTAGCGAAGGCCGCTTTTACTGGTTCAACGCCAACTGGACGATTAGTGATGCAGTATGCCACGGAAAATATAATTCCCGTAACCTTGGAACTTGGAGGAAAATCACCTAACATCTTCTTTAAATCGGTAATGGACGCCGACGACGCTTTTTTAGACAAAGCTATTGAAGGTGCCGTACTATTTGCACTAAACCAAGGTGAAATTTGCACTTGTCCATCTAGGCTATTGGTGCAGGAAGATATTTACGATCAATTTATTGCCAAGGTAATTGAGCGAACAAATGCCATTAAAGTTGGTAGTCCATTAGACCAAACTGTGATGATGGGTGCGCAGGCTTCAAAAATCCAGTTTGAGAAAATCAAATCTTACATTGAACTGGGCAAACAAGAAGGTGCGGAAGTGTTGGCCGGAGGCGAAGTAAATCAATTGGAAGGCGAGCTAAGTGGCGGTTATTACATTAAACCAACCATCTTTAAAGGCCACAACAAAATGCGCATTTTCCAAGAGGAAATTTTTGGTCCGGTATTGGCCGTAACCACTTTTAAAACGGTGGAAGAGGCAATTGAAATAGCTAACGACACCTTATACGGATTGGGTGCTGGCGTTTGGACGAGAGATGCACACGAACTTTACCAAGTGCCTAGGGCAATTCAGGCGGGACGTGTTTGGGTTAACCAGTATCATGCGTACCCTGCGGGTGCTCCTTTTGGTGGCTACAAGCAATCAGGCGTGGGCCGAGAAAACCATAAAATGATGTTGGGTCATTATCGCCAAACTAAAAATATGTTAATCTCGTACAATAAAAACAAATTGGGCTTCTTTTAACAACTAAGTTTGGAGATTGCTTCGTCATACTTCCTCGCAATGACGCTTCATATATCGTTATTGCGAGCTTTACAAAGCAATCTCTCTAGAAAAACAAAAGGAGGCTGAAATGGTAAAAAGATTAGATAGCACTGAAAGTGCAAAACAACTGATCAAACAGTTGAAGGAACAGCATGGTGAATTAATGTTTTACCAAGCCGGTGGATGCTGCGAAGGCACACAACCGCAATGCTTCCATAAAGGCGGTTTTTATGTACGGATGAACGATGTTTGCATTGGCACTATTGAAGATTGTGAATTTTGGGTAGATAAGGATTTATTTGAATATTGGAAGTATGCCCATTTTACGCTTGATGTTTTAGATGGATTTGGCGTTGGCGGGTTTTCACTAGAAACGCCAATCGGCAAAACTTTTAAAATCCATTATCGGTTATTTTCCCAAACGGAATTAGCCAATTTGGAACCAGTTACCGTTGCAAAATAATTCTTAGTTTATATTTTGGTTTGATTTACCAGCAGGCTTACGGCTTGCTGGTTTTTTATTAAACTTTGCTAGCTTTTCAGTTAAAAATGCAATATTTGAGCTTTCAAATGGATCACCATGACACGTAAGCTCATTGCATTGTTAGTTAGCATTATTGCCATTTGGGCAATTAAAGAAACGGTTTATATTTTCACCACCACCGATGTGGATATTGCCGCCAAGCGAGATCAATTGAAATTAGCCAGTTTAAGTATCAGCATTCCGTTAACGGTAATTGCCATTTGGCTTTGGCGCCCAAAACCTAAGGCAAATAACGATCAAGCTTAGGAACATTTCCACGCTGCCGATATTTTTCAATCCAAAAACCTGCTTTTCAAATCTGGTGTAGGCACCCAACAGCTTTCCTGCTTACCAAACCACTTGTACCTATTACGAGCTACAAAGTTGTAAACGGCATCTCTAACAAATGGTGGAACAACAATAAAAATATAAAGTAACCGCCAAAGTCCACTCAATTTTTTGGCTACCCGCAAAGCCGCAGTAGATTGTTCGTAAACCTTTCCATCTTCAACCAGCACAAAGCTATCTCCTCTTTTTGCCTTTAATACAAAGCCTGATAACTGCTCCTGAGCAAACTCACTTTGTAGCGCTGCAAACTTAAAATACTGCCTTCTATCGTGCTTAATTACAAATTGCACCGTGCTGTTGCACAAATTACAAACGCCATCAAAAAATATAACCGACTGACTTGACATTGCGTACAAATTAAAGAAAGTAATTGATTAAATGCACCAAAGTTTCGGTGTTATGTTTTTTATTTTAAACTTTGATTTTAACGGTCCTTTAATAACATTTTTCACTCTAAATAGCTAAACTACTCACATGAACAATAAATACACTTACGTTAACGGGCAACTTTTCTTAGAAAACGAAGCTAAATTACTGGTAAGCGACCTAGCTGTACAGCGTGGTTACGGTATTTTCGATTTTTTGAAAACTGTAAATGGTAAGGCTATTTTTATTGAAGATTATTTTAATAGGTTCTACAATTCGGCCAGGGAAATGAATTTAGAAATTGAATTGGACCGAAACGAGCTATATAAGGCTGTAAATTCACTATTGGAGAAAAACAACATCCCCAATTCAGGTTTAAAAATTATACTTACCGGTGGTTACTCTGAAGATGGTTACCAAATAGCTAAACCCAACTTGGTAATTGTACAAACGGCCTTTGAGTATGATAGCTATAGTTTCAGCAAAGGCTTGCGTTTACTTTCACACAACTATCAGCGGCAGCTTCCAAGTGTAAAAACCATTGATTATTTACAAGCCATACGCTTACAGCCCATTTTAAAACTAAAACAGGCCGATGATTTGATTTATCATCATAACGGACAAGTGAGGGAATGTCCAAGAGCTAATATTTTTATGGTGAAGAACGGTGAAGTTATCACCCCAAAAACCGATATTTTAAGAGGAATAACACGCAGCAAAACATTGTCAATTGCTTTGGAAGGCGTTACCGTTTTGGAAAGGGATTTTTCGTTGGACGATTTGATTAACGCTGACGAAGCATTTATTACCAGTTCAACCAAAAATGTGCTGCCGGTAATCAATTTGGATGGCAAACCGATAGGAAATGGAAAGCCCGGAAAAATTACTACAGCTTTGAATGAGCAGCTGTTGACAATGATTAATAATTATTAGAAATCAAGGCTTGAGCTGCTAGCTACGTTAGTCCCGCCAACCGCTTTACTTCTCCCAATTTCATTGGGCTACGTGCTCGCTTATGTCGGGTTTAGGTGGCTAGTGCTGTGCACAGGTTTAAGTTAAATAAACCCGATAGCAGCGGAAATACTTTTTGTTCTTATGCCTTTTGTCATCCCGAGCTTCGAGAGACCTATGTTACATACCGCTTTGACTTAATATTTTTCACTGCCAAAAACAAAAAGATTGCAGCGTATAGCGGGGCTGATAAGAATTTGAGCAGGCCAATGCTTTTCCAAATTATAAACGAAAGAAACATTTACTTTCTGACGGTTTGGCTTGACAGTTAAACAGTTAAACAGTTAACGAATTAGGCATCAGCTAAAACATTAAATTTTTAGCACGTTTCAACTTTCCAAGCTTAAAACATTTACCTATATTTGCGCAATCAAAGTGCAATGCAAAAGAGAACTCTACTCAGCGGCCAAAAACTTCAAATCACAATTAAGCGACTTTGTCACCAGCTTATTGAGAACCATACCGATTTTAGTAATACTGTTTTAATTGGCATACAGCCAAGGGGAACTTTTTTTGCCGATCGTGTTCATCAAGAATTAACTGCAATACTTAAAACAGAAGCCATCAAAAAAGGACACCTGGACATTACCTTTTTTAGGGATGATTTTAGACGTAAAGATGGTTTGGTAACGGCAAGCAGCAATACTATTGACTTTGTTATTGAAGGCAAACAGGTAATACTGATTGATGATGTGCTTTGGACAGGCCGAACTATCCGTGCAGCAATGGATGCACTTTTAGCCTACGGCCGACCAGAAAGCGTAGAATTGATGGTGCTGATTGACCGCAGATTTTCAAGACACCTACCTATTGAAGCGAACTATATTGGCATGAGAGTAGACTCCGTTGACTCGCAGAAGGTAAAAGTTAGCTGGATAGAAAACGAAGCAGAGGATAAAGTAATTTTATTATCAGAACCTTCTTCGCCGAAAAGACCATAAGTTAGTGAGGTCTGGCGGGAAGTATCTGCAATTAAAAACAACATAAAAACAGATAAAAAAGGCAGTAAAATGGCAGCAGATAAATTATCAACCCGACATCTTTTAGGGATTAAAGACATTAACCTGAATGATATTGAATTGATTTTTGAAACTGCGGACAACTTCAAGGATGTCATTAACCGTCCAATCAAAAAAGTGCCTTCTTTAAGAGATATTACCATTGCCAATATCTTTTTTGAAAACTCTACACGTACCAAACTTTCATTTGAACTAGCAGAAAAAAGGTTATCGGCCGATGTGGTTAATTTTGCTGCATCTTCATCTTCGGTAAGTAAAGGCGAAACTTTAATTGACACCGTAAACAACATTTTAGCAATGAAAGTGGATATGGTGGTAATGCGCCACCCCTATGCTGGAGCTGGTCAGTTTTTGAGTAGACACATTAACGCTCAAATTGTAAATGCTGGCGATGGCGCACACGAACATCCAACACAGGCATTGCTTGATGCTTTTTCAATAAGGGAGAAATTAGGTGACGTTGCAGGCAAAAAAGTGGTAATAGTGGGCGATATCTTGCACTCAAGGGTAGCCATTTCAAACATCTTGTGCTTGCAAAAACTAGGTGCCGAAGTAATGGTATGTGGCCCAACTACGCTGATACCGAAACATATTGCTGCACTTGGTGTTAAAGTAGAACATGATTTAATTAAGGCTTTAAACTGGTGCGATGTAGCCAACATGCTACGCATTCAGCTGGAGCGTATGGATATTAAGTATTTTGCAACAGGCCGCGAATACGCTATGATGTATGGCTTAAATAAGCAGATACTTGACAACTTGGACAAAGAAATTGTGGTAATGCACCCGGGGCCAATCAATCGTGGGGTAGAAATTACCAGCGACGTAGCGGATAGCAAGCAGTCGATTATACTTAACCAGGTAGAAAATGGTGTAGCTATAAGAATGGCGGTGCTTTATCTGTTGGCCAGCCAAAAAGATAGTTAAAATGGATGCTCAAGAAGAGAAGTTTGTAAGCTATTGGAGTGAAAAACGCAAGCAATGGAATTGGAGAACCCACGCTAAAAAAACATTTAGCAATGTGGTTTTACCTTTAGCCATTTTAATTGACTTGGTTAACTTTTTCATTATTGGCGATACAGAATATGCTTTTTTTACCTTTACCCACCTATTTAGCATACTATTAAACCTACTCGTACTTTCTGTATTAATCATTTTAGGTTCCGGATTTGCTAATTGGAACTACAACGAAGGGAAATACTGGAACATCCTCAGGAAAAACAGTAACAAGCTACAATAGACCCGCACAACGGCTTTGTTAAAAACTTTTAAAGGGTCATACCAAGCTCATACACATTTCGTTAAATCTCTGTTATCAACAGATGTTAATTTCTTATGTTGATAGCTAAGCTCAATAATTCTATTTTAGTATCAACCCAAGCTCAAACCATTGCAAATAGCCTTGAATTTGAGCGATTTTTTTAGAAGTAACCTTTAAAGCTGCTTAAAAAAGAAAAATACACAAATGAAGAAAAGATATTTATTGGTTCCTTTACTGTTGGCCAATGGCTACGGATTTGCCCAAACAAGTCCCTTGGTAAAGCTGAACCAAAATTACCAAAGCGGTTTAGAACTACTGCATAATGAAAAATTCGTAGCTGCTGCACAGCAATTTAAAATGGTAGAGCAGTACCGCAATAAAACCAGCACACAACAACTCAGCAATGCCGAATTATCTACCTTAAAAGAAAATGCTAAATTTTACGCGGCAGTTTGTGCTATCGAATTAGAAAATGATGATGCTGAAGCACTTTTCCAAGAGTTCATTAGAGAATATCCGCTAAACCCGAATACTAAATTGGCTTACTTTTTTATGGGTAAGGCTTATTTCGGACAAAAAAATTATGTTAAGGCGTTAGAGTGGTTTAATCAGGCTGATCCAAGTTCTTTATCAGGCAAGCAACGTTTAGAGTATCAATTTAAACAAGGCTATGCCTATTTTGAGCAAAATGATATTGAAAAAGCGGAGCCGTTATTTGAGGCGGTTAAAAAAGTAGAATCGCCGTTTCAGGAAAGCGCTACCTACTATTTTGCTTACATCAATTACTTAAATAGAGAGTATAAAACTGCCCTAGCTAATTTCGAAAAACTAAAGGGCTCTCCTACTTACGAGGCTAGCTATCCTTACTACATTACTTCAATGTATTATTTGGATGAACGCTATGATGATGTTATTGACTATGCCATTCCGGTAATGGAAAAAACCAAGCAAAAATATGAAGCAGAAATGCTAAGCTTGGTAGCAGCATCTTACTTTTCGAAGTCTGAATTTAAAAATGCTGAGAAGTATTTCAGTCTGTATTATGAAAAAGATAAGAACCAGGTTAAAAACAACCTGTTCATCTATCAATATGGCTATGCCTTATACCAAAATGGCAAGTATAAAGAGTCTGTAGCGGTACTTGAAAAGTTAAATACGGATGATGTTTACCTGCAAAATGGTATGTTCACTTTGGCTAAATCTGCCTTAAAACTGAACCAAAAAGAGAAAGCCAGAAATGCATTTTTCCGTGCTTCAAGATTAGATTTCGACAAGGTGATGCAAGAAGAAGCTTGGATCAATTACGCAAAGTTAAGCTACGAACTTGAGTTTAACCAACAGGCGCTGGAATCAACACAAAACTTCCTTAAAACGTTTCCTAACTCCAAAAAAATCAACGAAGCCAAAACCTTACTTGGTGAAATTTTACTAACTAGCAAAAACTATCAAGCGGCTATTGATATTTTAGAACCCATCCCAAATAAAACGCCAGAGGCTAAAGCAGCTTATCAAAAGGTTACTTATTTCAGAGGGTTGGAGTTTTATAACGAAAGAGCTTTCCCTAATGCGCTTTCCATGTTCTTGCGTTCGGGAAATTTTCCTGAAGATGATGAAATTTACGCTTTAAGTATCTATTGGAAAGCTGAAGCTGCCTACGAATTGCGTAAATATGGCGAGGCAGTAAAAACTTTTGAAACCTTTTTGGCCTTACCTGAAGCCAAAAAAACTGAAGTGTACAACTACGCCAATTACGCTTTGGGCTACGCCGCTTTTGAGGATGAAAAATATGTAAAAGCAGCAACTTATTTCGAGCGCTTTTTAAGGGGTAATGATAAAGACCCTAAAACGGTAAACGATGCCACTTTACGATTAGCCGATTCTTATTTCGTTAACAAAAATTACGGTGATGCGTTATCTTACTACAATCGCATTATTGCAAACAGACAAACTGGTGAAGACTATGCGCTTTTCCAACGCGGTATGATACAAGGCTTGCAAAAGCAGGATGATGCCAAAATTGCGACCATGCAAAGTTTGTTGCAACAGTTTCCAAACTCCAACTATTCCGATGATGCAGGTTTTGAGATGGCTTATACTTACTTCAACAAGGGTGAGCTTGATAAATCAAAGACCGACTTAGTGGCCTTGATTGCAAAATACCCTCGTAGTAGTTATGTTCCTAAAGCTTTAATGACCATTGGATTAGTGCAGTACAATCAAGATCAGGATGATATGGCGTTGGAATCTTTCAAAAAAGTAATTAGAGATTATCCAAGCGCTCCAGAAGCTAAACAATCTTTAGAATCTATCAAAAACATTTATGTTGATCGTGGTGATGCGAACGGATTTATTACCTATGCCGCTACCACACCGCTGGGCAATTACTCATTGAGTGAGCAGGACAATATCATGTTCCAAGCGGCAAATAACATCTACTTAAGAGGTGATGCCAAAGGTGCTTATGAGGCAATTAATGCTTACTTGGAAAAATTCCCTAAACCAATTCACGATAAGGAAGCGAAATTCATCAGGGCTGAGTCCTTGGTAAAACTTGGCCGCTCGGCAGAAGCCATCCAAGATTACGATTACATCTTAAACGATTGGACAAGCGAATACACAGAACGATCTTTAATGAGCGTTTCGAAGGTATTAATGGATGAGAAAAAATACAATGAGGCCATTGTTTACTTGAAACGCTTAGAAACAACAGCCGATTATAAAGCGCATTACAGCTATGCCATCAATAATTTGATTAAGGCATATACTGCACTTAACATGCCTGATGATATTTTGAAGTATTCTGAAATCATTAAATCATCGGAAAAATCATCAGAGGAAGAAAAAAACAGCTCTGATTTATATGCCGGCAAAGCATTTTTGTTGAAAGCTGATACCACAGCAGCAGTAAAATCATTCAATAAAGTAGTAGCTGCTACTAAAACATTGGCTGCCGCAGAGGCCAAATACAACATCGCAGCTTTACAATATGCCAAAGGCGATTATAAAACGTCTCAAAAAACCTGTTTCGATTTAATTAATAACATGCCTTCTTACGATTACTGGGTGGCAAAATCATTTATCCTTTTAGCTGATAACTATTTGGCATTAAAAGATAAAATGCAAGCTAAAAGTACGCTGTTGAGTATCATCGACAATTATGAAGGGAATGATGATATTGTTCCTACGGCAAAAGAGAAATTGGCAAAAATTAACTAAGCACATACAATGAGATTTAATAAAACAACATATTTTACGATTTTACTTGCAATTGGAACACTTGGTTTACGAGCGCAAGATGTAAAGCCTCCTGAAAAAACTGTTAGCGAAGAAATTGAAATTATTAGACCGTATAAACCTGTTTTAGCGGAAGCCGTAAAGTTGAGGAGAAGTCCGGATTTGGATAACATCAAAACTTACAAAGCTAAATTCAACTATCAATTGAGTGATAGAAAGCTGGAATTGAATACAGATATTCAAAAATTGCAAGCGCAAAAAGTGGCCGATGAACGCCGGGCAGAGCTTTTTAATAATTACGTTAAAGGTGGTATTGGAAATTTAGGTACGTTCTTGGCCGAAGCCTATGTTGGTATGGGGCAAGATCCGGCTTTACAGGCAGGCGCATTTTTCAGACATTTTGGACAGCAAGGTAAGCTGAATAAACAAAACGAAAACAAGCAACAGCTGAGCGTATTTGCACGTAGTATAGGTGAAACCGCTACATTAAATGGCAAGGTAAATTATCAACGCCATGGTTTATATTTTTACGGCATTGATGATCAAAACCCTTCCCTAAATCCAAATCCTGAAAGGCAATTGCTCAATTTTTTCGAACTTGAAGGCGAGGCAATTAGTAAATATACACCTGATCCTGATGCTTTCAGTTATGCTGCAAAAGTTAATGGCTATTTATTTAACGACAGGTTTAGTGCAAAGGAAAGTGCACTAACACTCACAGGATACTTGAATAAACGAATCAGTAAATTCAACCTAGGCTTGGCCACTTCTGCCGAACTAGGGAAAACAAAAGATTTAAACACCGAAGTTGCCAATAATTTGTTCAAGGTGAATCCTTACGTAAAATTACAAGCCGGTGGTGTTAAAATTATAGCGGGTGCAAATTTAGTGCAGGAATTTGGAACAAAATCAAGCACTAGGATTTTTCCTGTAGTTACGGCTGATTTTACTTTAATTCCTGACTTTTTACAAGTTTTTGGAGAAGTAAAAGGCGATGTTAATAGAAATACGCTGAAAGATTTAACCGATGAAAATCCTTTCTTAAACAGTAATATCACCATTAAAAACAGCGTAGAGAATTTAAGTATCAGTGCGGGAATTAAAGGTACCGGCGGACCAGGATTTGGTTACAAAGCTCGTGTTTACAGTCGTGAAATTACCGATATGGCTTTATTCGTAAACAGCTTTGATTCCTTCAATAAATTTGACGTGATTTACGATTTCGGCAAAACAAAGATATTAGGCTTAGAAGGTGAGCTAAGTGTACAAGTTAGTGATAACCTAAAATGGACAGGAAAACTGAACATGGAAAACTACAAAGCAGGTGCTGAACGTGAAAGTTATTTCAAACCTCAATTGCGCTTGAGTTCCAATTTCAGCTTTGTTATCGATAAAAAATTCACATTTGATGCGGCAGTGTCAATACAGGATGACAGCAAAGCCAAAGTATTTATCGTTAATCCTTTAAACCCAGATGGCACTTACCCACCAGTTCCCGATTTCGACAAAGAACGTGTGGTTAACGTAAAAGGATTTGTAGACTTGGGCGTTGGAGGTACGTACAAAATCAACAACAAATTTTCGGCTTTTGCCAAAGCAAATAACATTTTAAACACCAATTACAGTAAATTTTTATACTATCGTCTAAATGGATTTAATATCTTTGGCGGCTTAACCTATTCGTTTTAAAAGGTTAATTTTTATAGTTAATTTTACCCAAATGGATATAGTACAATACCTTATAGAGCTTTTAAAAACCCGCAAACAAATTGGTATTGAGGGCTTGGGTACATTATATAAAAAGAAAATCCCTGGGCGATATGATGCGGAAACACATTCGTTTTTACCGCCAAGCTATGTTTTAGAATTTACAACGGATCAGTTGGAAAACAACAACTTAGTCCAATTTATCCATAGTAAACGAGGTATCTCTGAAGAAGCCTCAAAGTATTTTATAAGCCAGTTTGTTGCAGAAGTTAATAATGGACTTGCCAGTGGCGAATATGCATTAGAAAATCTGGGTACACTTACAAAACAGGACGATGGCACAATAATCTTCAATCAGAATCAAAATATTGATACTGGTTTTGAATTTTATGCGCTGCCTTCGGTTGTTGCCGAAATACCTCAAACAACTAACCCAGACGCTCCTATTTCGCAGGAAACTGAAAAATTTTCCAGCTCGGAACCTGTAGCAGCGCCAACCCAAACAAATGCGGAACTCAAAGAACCTGAAATAGAACAAGTTCAAGTACCTGAATTTGAACAGGAAATGAAAATGGTTCCTACTGAAGAAGAAGTTACTCCCGAACTCCAGGAATCCGAAAGCACTGTAGAAAATGAACAAATAGCAGATGAACCTGCGCAACCAACCACGGAAGAGGACGCGGTAGAAACCATCCACGAAGAGGTAGAAACAGTTGCGGAAGAAGAACTTACAGCTAACGAAGAGGCAGAAGAAGAGATCATTGAAAATGAAGCAACTGATGATGAAGTGTTTGAGGAAATCAACGAAATTGATAATCAGGCATACAGTAATGCAACCGCTGATAAGATAGACGTCCAAGAAAACTGGGATTTTGACGGCGATAATGTTATTGTTGAAAAAGATATTCAGGAAGAGAAATTTGAAGAAACTATTCAAGTAGATAGAGAAATCGACCTTCCAGCAAGCGAAAGCGATGAGGCTATTAAGCTTACTTCAACTACTAAACAGTGGGATTTTGATACCGTAGGCAATTACCGTGACGAACCTACTCCAGATACAGGTAAGGATATCGAAAACACTATAAGCGAAGAAAATTCAGCGGAAGAAACCTCAAAAATACCGCTTTACATGAAACTGGGCATAGCACTACTAATTATCGTATTGGCAGCTGCGCTAGTGTATTTTATTAAGCCAGAGGTATTCTCTAGTTTTTCTAAAAATGACACTAACCCTGATCAAAAAATGGCAATACCTATAGCTTCAAACAACTTAAAAACTCAGCAAGATTCTTTAAGTTTTGCCGATAGTATCATGAAAAATGCAGAGAAAGCTGGACTAAAAGTTGAACCTGCAAAAGATACGCTAGCTGTAACTACAACTAAAACCGAAGTGAGTCCGAAAGTGACTTATGACATTATCGCCGCTGCATTTGCTAAAGAGTCGGAAGTAAAAGAGTACATTGCTTACATGAAAAGCAAGGGCTTCGAGGCTAAAGTAGCCGATATGCCTGGCAAAATCTATAAAAAAATCAGTATTGCTTCTTATAACAATATTGATTCTGCCGAAAAAAACGTTGTAAGATTACGTAAGCAACTTAAAAACCAAAAAATTTACGTACAAAAAATTAAAAACAACTAACACACAATGATATTACTACAAGCCAATTTACAGGACACTGCTCAAACCTTAGCTGATACGGCACAAACTGTTTCTACTACCGCTGTAAAAACACAACAGGAAATACACTTCATTGACTTACTTTTTAGGGGTGGTTGGGTAATGATCCCTTTAGCGTTGCTTGCTTTCCTAGGCCTAGTAATATTCATCGAACGATACCTAACTATTCGCAAAGCTTCTAAAAACGATACAAATTTACTGTTTCAAGTAAAACAAAACGTTCAGGATGGTCGCTTGGAAAATGCGATCGCATTGTGCCGCAACACTACTTCTCCCCTTGCTCGTATGCTCGAAAAAGGTTTAAAACGTATCGGCCGACCAATTAAAGATATCGAAGGAGCTATTGAAAATACAGGAAAACTTGAAGTAGCTAAATTGGAGAAAAACATAGGTATCTTAGGAATTATTGCCGGTATTGCGCCCATGTTAGGTTTCGTAGGAACCATTATTGGAGTAATCACCATCTTTCAAAAAGTTGCCGCTGAGGGAGCTATTGAAATTGGCACCATTTCCGATGGTCTTTATACCAAAATGATTACTTCGGCTACTGGTTTAATTATCGGTATCATGGCGTATGTGCTTTATCACATTTTAAATATGATGGTAGAAAAAATCATCCTTAAAATGGAAACTGAGGCAATTGAATTTATTGATCTATTAGAAGAACCAGGGAAATAATGAATTTAAAAAACAGAAAGAAAGGTAATGTAGAGGTACACACCGCTGCGTTAAACGACATCATGTTTTTCTTGATGCTGTTTTTCCTTTTGGCTTCTGCTGTGGTTAATCCACAAGTGGTTAAATTACTTTTGCCTCGTTCTTCATCAGGCCAGCAAGCTAATAATCAAAAGTCTATTACGGTTAGCATTGATGACAACCTGAATTACTTTGTAGATAAGCAGCCAGTAACACTCGAGGCTATGGAAGCTAAAATCCAAGGCTCTATCCAGGAAAATACCGATTTAACCATTGTTTTATACGTAGCCAGAGGAGTTTCAATTGAAAACACCATGAAGGTTTTTGATGTGGCCAACAAATTAAAATTGAAAGTTGTTTTAGCCGTTGAGCAAAAGAAGTAAAGCATGGCACAAAACCATAAAGAAGATAACAATTATCCAAAAGCTTTGGCGATATCCACCGGCATTATGGCGGCATTTATCGTGCTTAGTTTTATTTGGATTATTGGAAAATTTGAGCCTAATGAAGAGTACGGAATGGGCGGCATGGTGGTTAACTATGGCACTTCTGTAGAAGGAATGGGTACCGATTATACCAACATAGAAGAACCTTCTATGGCTCCGGATGCAAACGGTAAAAAGCCTGACCAAGTTACTCCCGACCCAACCACTAAAAGCACACAATCACAATTAAGTGATCAAAACCTCACTACGCAAGATAACGAAGATGCGGTGAGCGTAAATACAAAAGCAACTAAGAGCAACGCTAATCCTAGTAACACTCAGGATAGCAAAACTGAACAGCCTGCAATTAATCCAAATGCGTTGTACAAAGGCAATAAAAACAATGCAAAAGGTGGTGGAGATGGCACCGGTACCACCCCGGGCAATCAAGGTGATCCAGACGGTGACCCATTGGCGCCATTTTACGGTGATGGTGGTTCAGGCTTTGGCAATAAAGCACTGCCCTTAAGTAACTTCAAAAACCTCGTTGCTCCTGATGATGATGGTCAGGAAAGAGGCACGATAATGGTGAAGATTGAAGTAAATAAATCTGGTAGAATCGTAAGAGCCACTGCCGGCGCAAAAGGAAGTACTTTTAGAAATCCAACGCTGGAGGATAAATGTGAAAGAGCTATGCTTAATGCTTCGTTAAATGCAATTACTAAAGGACCAGATATTCGAATCTTTTACGTGCCATTTAAATTTATAGTGAAGTAGCGTAATATTAAACCACCTGATAAAATTAAGCTAATTATAACTGAGCTTTACTAAGGTGGTTATATAATTCCCATAAAATGACTTACCCACAAACGGTAGATTATCTCTATAGCCGCCTTCCAATGTTTACCCGCATTGGTGCATCGGCTTTCAAAAAAGATTTAACCAACACCATTGCATTATGTGATGCTTTAAATAACCCACAGAATAAATACAAAACCATTCATGTGGGCGGTACAAATGGGAAAGGTTCAACTTCTCACATGCTGGCTGCTATTTTCCAAAAAGCAGGTTATAAAACAGGTTTGTATACCTCCCCTCACCTTAAAGATTTTAGGGAGCGTATCCGAGTAAATGGAAAAATGGTTTCGAAAAGCTTCGTTACTAAATTTGTAAAAGAACATCAAACGCTAATTTCAGCTATCGAACCTTCATTTTTCGAAGTCACCGTTGCCATGGCCTTTTCCTACTTTGAGCAACAACAAGTGGATATAGCCATCATTGAAGTAGGTTTAGGTGGACGTTTGGATTCTACAAATATCATCCAACCAGAGCTAGCTGTAATTACCAATATCAGCCTAGATCATACCAACATGCTGGGCAACACTTTTGCCGAAATTGCATTTGAAAAAGCTGGCATCATTAAAAAGAACACTCCTGTAATCATCGGTGAACATCATCCAGAAACAGATCCAGTATTCATTAAAAAAGCAACCGAACAAAACGCAAATTTGATTTTTGCCCAAGATGATTTAATCGTAACCAATATTGCTAAAAATGTAGATACTTTAAAGGTAGATGTCATACAGAAAGATCAAACACTTTTCAAAAATCTAGCTTTAGATCTAACTGGCGGCTACCAGTTAAAAAATATATTAACAGTCATTGAAGCTTCATTGCAGCTCAAAAAGCTAGGTTATAATTTAACTGACAAAGCAATACTTGATGCCTTAAAAAGCGTAAAAAAACTCACTGGCTTACAAGGTAGATGGCAAACGCTTCATAAAAAACCACTTACCATTTGTGATACCGGACACAATAAAGCTGGCATCGCCGAAGTGGTAGAAAACATCAAACAAACACCTTATGAAAACCTACACATGGTGATTGGAATGGTAAAAGATAAGGATATCAATGCCGTGCTGGCGCTATTGCCAAGCCAGGCAAGATATTATTTCTGCCAACCGCAATTAGAACGTGCCTTACCCGCCGCTGAATTAAAAGAACAAGCACTTCAATATCAACTCCGAGGCGAAGCGTTTACATCGGTAGCTGACGCTCTGCAAACTGCGCAAAATGCTGCTAACGAAAAAGATCTCATTTTCATTGGCGGTAGCACATTTGTAGTAGCAGAAATTATATAAAATCTTTACAATGCGCACCAATTATCTTAACATCGTTTTAATACCTTTACAAAAACATCAATTTTATAAATGAAAATTAAACTTTTGTGCATTTCTTTAGCTATTTTATTTTGCAGCAGTGCAAACGCCCAGAAAAAACAAGCTAAAGTTCAACCTTCTGCATTTCCACAAACGGTAGCTCGTCCCAAATTAGTAGTTGGGATGGTGATAGATCAAATGCGTTGGGATTATTTGTATCGTTTTTATGCCAGATATGGCAATGGTGGCTTCAAACGATTAATCAATGAAGGTTTTTCTGCAGAAAATACTTTGATCCCTTATACACCAACCTTAACTGCATGCGGCCACTCTTCAATTTATACTGGTTCTGTACCGGCTATTAATGGTATTATTGGCAATAACTGGTTTGACCCTCAGTTGGGCAGGGATGTTTATTGTGTAGAAGATAAAAGCGTTAAAACCGTTGGAAGCTCAAGCAACGAAGGGCTAATGTCACCAAAAAATTTGCTAGTTACTACGGTAACCGATGAGCTTAGGATGGCTACCAACTTTAGAAGCAAGGTAATTAGTGTTTCTATTAAAGATAGAGGTGCGATTCTTCCTGGCGGGCATACGGCAAATGGCGCTTACTGGTACGATGACATGACTGGCAGTTTTATTTCCAGCACGCATTACATGCAGCAATTGCCTACTTGGGTAAATGATTTTAATGCGCAAAGACTTCCAAATAAATACTTTGAACAAGATTGGAATACCTTATATCCTATTGAAACTTATACGGAAAGTACCGCCGATGCAAAACCATACGAGCGCACTTTTAAAGGTGAAAAAACCTCAAGTTTTCCTCACTTATTTAAACAATATGCTAATAAAAACTATTCGATGATGGCAAGCATGCCGCAGGGTAACAGCTTTACTTTAGAATTTGCCAAAGCTGCGATACCTGCTGAAAAGCTTGGTCAAACTGGAAATACAGATTTCTTAGCAGTAAGTTTATCTTCAACAGATTACGTAGGGCACCAATTCGGACCAAATTCTATCGAGCTGGAAGATACGTATTTAAGACTTGACAAAGATTTGGAAGATTTCTTCAACTATTTGGACAAAACCATCGGCAAAGGAAACTATTTGTTATTCTTAACCGCCGACCACGGTGCAACTCATGTTCCTGGCTTTTCTAAAGAAAACAAAATGCCTGGAGGTGGATTAGCTACTAAAAAGTTCAAAACTGATTTAGATAGTTTGATTTTTAATGAGTTTAAGGTGAAGGATGTAATTTTCACCATTATTAACAATCAAGTGATTTTTGATACTGATGCAATTAAGGAAGCTAAAGCTGATTATGCTAAAATCAAACAATCCACGATAGATTATTTGGTGAAACAAGACGGGGTTTTAAATGCGGTAGACATTAAAAATATGGGCGCAGTTACTATCCCTCAAGAAATTAAAAATAAAATCATCAATGGGTATAATGCCCGTAGAAGTGGCGACGTATATATCATTCTAGATGCTGGCTGGTATCCTACTTTAACTCCAGGAACAGGGCATGCCGCATGGAATCCTTACGATAGTCACATTCCTGCACTTTTCATGGGTTGGGGCGTTAAACCTGGTAAAACAAATAAAGAATATTATATGTCCGATATTGCCCCTACTGTTTCTGCCTTGTTGCATATTCAGCAACCGAGTGGTAGTATAGGCAAAGTAATAACCGATTTACTTAAATAAGCTTTAAAATTTTAATAATTCAACCCTCATTTCTGAAATACGAATTGAGGGTTTTTCATTATTAGGGCTATTTTAATATCAAATCTTCAAATTTACTACAACATTTTTACTCCTAAAATTTAGCGTTTCACCTAGCAAAAATCTTACCTTTGGTACATATCTATTAGCCAAATATTAGCAAAAATTATATCAGGATTTATCGTATGGATAAAATTGAAATCTATCAGCCTAAACATAAAATAAGATTTGTAACTGCCGCTGCACTTTTTGATGGGCATGATGCTACCATTAATATCATGCGTAGAATTTTGCAGTCCAGCGGTGCCGAGGTTATTCACTTAGGGCATAACCGTTCGGTGGAAGAAGTTGTAAATTGCGCAATACAAGAAGATGTTCAAGGTATTGCGATGACATCTTATCAGGGTGGACACATTGAATACTTTAAATATATGTATGATTTATTGCAGGAACGTGGTGCAAATCATATCAAAATATTTGGTGGTGGAGGTGGTGTAATTTTACCTAATGAAATTAAAGAACTAGAGAGCTACGGTATTGCGAAGATCTATTCGCCGGACGACGGTAGAAGAATGGGACTGCAAGGCATGATTAACGACATGCTTCAAAAAACAGATTTTGCAATTACAGAAAAAAGCAAATTCGATTTAGAAAAGCCATTAAAAAAGGACGATAACGGAAAGATCGCAAACGCAATCTCTCTGGCAGAAAATAATGCCGAAGCCTTTGAAGACTCGTTAGCAACGCTGAGAAAAAAACAACCTACCAACCCACCTGTTTTAGGTATTACCGGAACAGGCGGCGCAGGAAAGTCTTCCTTAGTTGACGAATTGGTTCGAAGATTTTTAATCGAAGTAGATAATAAATCTATTGCAATTATTTCTGTTGATCCTTCTAAAAGAAAAACTGGCGGTGCCTTGTTGGGAGATAGAATAAGAATGAATGCCATTAACAATCCAAGGGTTTATATGCGTTCATTAGCTACTAGGCAAGCTAACCTCGCCCTATCTAAAAATGTACAAGAAAGCATCGATATATGTAAAGCCGCCGGATTTGATTTAGTAATCGTGGAAACATCTGGTATTGGCCAGTCAGATACTGAGATTACAGAACATTGCGACGTTTCTCTGTATGTAATGACGCCTGAGTTTGGAGCTGCTACACAGTTGGAAAAAATAGATATGCTAGATTTTGCCGATTTGGTGGCCATTAATAAGTTCGATAAGCGTGGCGCTTTAGATGCACTGCGTGATGTAAGAAAGCAGTACAAGCGAAATCACAATATTTTTGAAGCCAAAGATGAAGAAATTCCTGTGTACGGAACAATGGCTTCACAATTTAACGATCCTGGCACCAATAATTTATTTGTTGCAATTGTTAACAAAATCAAAGATAAAACTGGAGTAGATTTTTCAGCTAAAATGGAAATGACTTCCGAACAATCTAAAAAAATTTACATCATTCCACCTGATCGTACGAGGTATTTATCTGAAATTGCCGAAGCAAGCGAACAGTATAATGATTGGGTTGCACAACAGGTAGCTATTGCACGTAAAATGTATCAATTACAGGGCGTAATCAATCTGTTGAACGAAGATAATTCTCAAATCCCAACCTTCGATGGCAACTTGCAACAAGTATATACCTATTATGAAGAACAGTTAGATGGAAATTGTAGAAGATTATTAAGGGAATGGCCTAATACAAAACATCAATACAAGCAAGATAATTTCATTTACAAAGTTAGAGATAAGGAAATTAAACAACCATTATTCTATGAGTCTCTTTCCAAACTGAGAATCCCTAAAGTTGCACTTCCCAGATACGAAGATTGGGGAGATATTTTAAAATGGTTACTAACGGAAAATTTACCGGGCGAGTTTCCTTATGCTGCTGGTGTGTTCCCGCTGAAACGGGATGGAGAAGATCCAACAAGAATGTTTGCCGGGGAAGGTGGACCGGAAAGAACCAACAAGCGTTTTCACTACGTTTCGTTAGGCCAGCAAGCTCACCGATTGTCTACTGCGTTTGATTCGGTAACCTTATATGGAGAAGATCCGCATACCCGACCTGACATCTACGGAAAAATAGGTAATTCTGGAGTGAGCATAGCAACGCTTGATGATGCTAAGAAATTATATTCAGGATTTGACTTATGCGCACCAAGTACGTCTGTTTCTATGACTATAAATGGACCTGCGCCAATGTTATTGGGTTTCTTCATGAATGCCGCCGTTGATCAGCAGTGCGAAAAATATATCTTGGAAAATGGACTACAAGCTGAAGTTGAAGCGAAAATTGCTGATATTTTCGCTAAAAAAGGACTAACCAGACCTAGCTATAATGGCAATTTGCCAGAAGGCAACAATGGTTTAGGCTTGATGCTACTTGGCGTAACTGGCGATCAGGTGTTGCCTGCCGATGTCTATCAACAAATTAAAGCAAAAGCAATTAGCTCAGTAAGAGGTACTGTACAGGCTGATATTTTAAAAGAAGATCAAGCACAAAACACTTGTATCTTCTCCACTGAATTTGCGCTAAGGATGATGGGCGATATTCAACAGTATTTCATTACAGAAAAAGTTCGAAATTTTTATTCGGTTTCTATTTCTGGTTATCATATTGCCGAAGCGGGTGCTAACCCAATTTCTCAGTTGGCGTTTACCTTAAGTAATGGTTTTACATTTGTAGAATATTATTTGAGCAGAGGCATGCATATCGATGATTTTGCGCCTAATTTATCCTTTTTCTTTAGTAACGGAATTGATCCCGAATATGCTGTTATCGGCCGAGTAGCTCGAAGAATTTGGGCAAAAGCAATTAAAAATAAATACAAAGGAAATGATCGCTCGCAAAAATTGAAGTATCATATTCAAACATCAGGTAGGTCTTTACATGCTCAGGAAATTGATTTCAATGATATTCGCACTACGTTGCAAGCGCTTTATGCCATTTACGATAACTGTAATTCATTGCATACTAATGCTTATGACGAGGCTATAACTACACCAACGGAGGAATCTGTACGCAGAGCGATGGCAATTCAATTGATCATTAATAGAGAGCTTGGACTTGCTAAAAATGAAAATCCACTGCAAGGCGCTTTTATCATTGAAGAACTAACTGATTTGGTGGAGCAAGCTGTTCTTGCTGAATTCAAACGAATTAACGACCGTGGTGGCGTACTAGGAGCTATGGAAACGATGTACCAACGTGGTAAAATTCAGGAAGAAAGTTTGTATTATGAGACTTTGAAACATACCGGCGAATTCCCGATAGTAGGTGTGAATACGTTTCTTAACAAAAATGGCTCGCCTACCATTATTCCTGGCGAAGTAATTAGAGCCACAGAAGAAGAAAAGCAATTTCAAATTTCAGCATTAGATGCTTTTCATAAGAGAAACGAAAGTAGCGCTTCAAACCTTTTAAAGGATTTACAAAGAGCTGCTGTCAACGGTGAGAATATCTTTGAAAAACTCATGGAAGTTTGTAAAGTTTGTTCTCTAGGACAAATTAGCAATGCACTTTATCAAGTAGGCGGACAATATCGCAGAAATATGTAGGCGTAAAAAAAGCGGCTTAAGAGCCGCTTTTTTTATTTATGCTAATATCCATTTAAACTTATAATCTAAAGATGGATTTTTCATTCTCTCTGCTACTCGAAGCAACCTGTTCGGCAAATTCATGATGTAATCCCTTGCTTTCTCACCAGCTTCATTAAGTTCCTTGATGCTTTCTACGTTCCAATCAACAATAAGCTGTTTTAGAATATCTACGTAATCTACAGCAGTGTAAACGCCTAAACGTTGCGCTGCATCAGTAAAATGTCCAAACACCTGTCCAATAGGTAATCCTACTTCTCTCAAGAAATGTGCTGGCATTACAATTTTTTTACGCATCATATCCTCAAAAGCTAACATCGCTTCGTTAGCGTCAACTTTAAATATTTGAGCAATAAAATCTTTATAAGCCTTTGCATGTCTCGCCTCATCTGAAGCAATTACGCCACACATCTTAGATAACAAGACATCACCATCTTTCTTAGCTAAAGAAGCCACACGTCTGTGCGAAATATTGGTAGCTAACTCCTGAAATGAGGTATAAATAAAGTTTCTGTATGGATCGTGTCCCGTACCAATATCAAAACCGTCCGCAATTAAATACTGTGTTGAGATCTCCATTTGACGCATATCAACACGCCCCGATAAATACAAATACTTATTAAGTAAATCTCCGTGTCTGTTCTCCTCCGCAGTCCAGTGTCTGTTCCACTTCATCCAACCACCTTCTTCATCTTTACTTACCCCGTCAACCATAGCCAACCACGATTCATAAGTTGGCAAAGCCTCCTCTGTAATGGTGTCACCTATTAAAACAGCTACTAAGTCGTATGACAATTCACCTGCACTTTGTTGTAGATCTTTAATTTTTTGAAAAAAATCTTCTCTGCTCGAATCGGGTAAAAAATCAGATGGTTGCCAAATTTCATCTATAGGTTTAAGATATTCTGGCATCTTCTCAAGCATATACTTTTCAATATGCTGCATTACTTCCCTTCTTCTTTCAACAAAAAAACTCATCTATGTGTACTGATTTTAAAGTGCAAAGATAGCCAAATTATATGGTATAGAGGAATTTATTAAATGATTACCACACTGATAATTAACAAATATGATAAAAATCACTTCGTTTTCATTTATTCAAAAAGCAATTAAAGTATTCAATTTTGCCAAGTAATAGGTTTATAATTAAAAAATTGAAAAATAATACAAACTTTCTTTTTAAATGTCGCAAAACAGAATTGACATTAAGCAACATTTGTACAAACCTACTTCTACCTAAAAATTGAAATATTGTAATATAGAAATTACCAATATAGGTCAGGAATCAAGGCAGGAAATTAACAGAGGCATTCATTGCATTATCAATTAAGACTATGTTTGAACGAGCTAGAATCCGTAGCGATTTGTCATTAATTATATCCTTGCTAATACAGAGAGAGGGAGAGAAGATCAATAAGCAACCATCTGAATGAATATAACTTCAGATACCATCAAGAACATATTACAAGTTCCTTTAGCTTTTAAAGCTATGGAGTTGCTTGAGATCAGATTAACAATACAGCATTTTAGCAAATAGTTAATGGATCTTTTTGGGCACAAAAAAGCCCCCGATCATTTCTGAAGGGGGGCTGTAAGGATAGGCACCGACCTACTCTCCCACGTGTTACCGCAGTACCATCGGCTCGGATGGGCTTAACTTCTCTGTTCGGAATGGGAAGAGGTGGACACCATCGATATAGGCACCTGAATATCTTTATGATCATCAGCTGATACAAATGACATATTATTGAAAGAAGTCAATGGGAAGAACAAACAACGTGTGTGCAGCCTTGAAAGCTTCGGGCTATTAGTAATACTCGACTGTGGTGTCGCCACCTTTACATCTGTATCCTATCGACGTAGTAGTCTGCTACGGCCCTGTATGGAATCCTCATCTCGTGGCTAGTTTCGCACTTAGATGCTTTCAGCGCTTATCTATTCCCAGCGTAGCTACTCTGCAATGCCCCTGGCGGAACAACAGATTCACTAGAGGCTGGTCCAACCCGGTCCTCTCGTACTAAGGTCAGCCCCACTCAAGATTCCTACGCCCACAACAGATAGGGACCGAACTGTCTCGCGACGTTCTGAACCCAGCTCGCGTGCCACTTTAATCGGCGAACAGCCGAACCCTTGGGACCTTCTCCAGCCCCAGGATGTGACGAGCCGACATCGAGGTGCCAAACCTCCCCGTCGATATGAGCTCTTGGGGGAGATCAGCCTGTTATCCCCAGCGTACCTTTTATCCTTTGAGCGATGGCCCTTCCATGCAGAACCACCGGATCACTATATCCGTCTTTCGACCCTGATCGGCCTGTATGCCTCACAGTCAAGCAAGCTTATGCTATTGCACTCCCCGTACGGTTACCAAGCGTACTGAGCTTACCTTTGAAAGCCTCCGTTACCTTTTTGGAGGCGACCACCCCAGTCAAACTACCCATCAAACAATGTCCCCCGGATTGCCGGGGTTAGACACCGAATACAGAAAGGGTGGTATTTCAACGTTGGCTCCACGACGCCTGGCGACGCCGCTTCAAAGCCTCCCACCTATCCTACACATCCTGTACCCAATGTCAATGTTAAACTGTAGTGAAGGTGCATGGGGTCTTTCCGTCCCGTTGCGGGTACCCGGCGTCTTCACCGGGACCACAATTTCACCGAGCTCATGGCTGAGACAGCGCCCAGATCGTTACACCATTCGTGCAGGTCGGAACTTACCCGACAAGGAATTTCGCTACCTTAGGACCGTTATAGTTACGGCCGCCGTTTACTGGGGCTTCGATTCAATGCTTCTCATTGCTGATGACATCCCCTCTTAACCTTCCAGCACCGGGCAGGTGTCAGGCCTTATACCTCATCTTTCGATTTTGCAAAGCCATGTGTTTTTGTTAAACAGTCGCCTGGGCCTTTTCACTGCGGCTGACATTGCTGCCAGCGCCCCTTCTCCCGAAGTTACAGGGCCATTTTGCCGAGTTCCTTAGCCATGATTCACTCGAGCACCTTAGAATTCTCATCCCGGATACCTGTGTCGGTTTGCGGTACGAGCTTTTATAACCTGGAGCTTAGCGGTTTTTCTTGGAAGTCTGATTACCTGCGCTATCCACTTGCCCGAAGGCTCGCGGTACTATCGACTCTCGGCACACACGGCGGATTTGCCTACCGTGCGTATACCTACCGTCTTCAACGGCCTATTCCGTCAGGCCGCGGCAGTTCCACTACTCCGTCCCCACATCGCAATTATAAAAGGTACGGGAATATTAACCCGTTGTCCATCGACTACCCCCTTCGGGTTCGCCTTAGGCCTCGACTAACCCTGATCCGATTAGCGTTGATCAGGAAACCTTATCCTTTCGGTGGGCGGGTTTCTCTCCCGCCTTATCGTTACTTATGCCTACATTTGCTTTTCCATGCGGTCCACCACGGCTCGCGCCACAGCTTCGCCCCACATGGAATGCTCCCCTACCGATATATTTCAATCCCATAGCTTCGGTGTGCAGTTTGATGCCCGTTTATTATCCATGCACGGTCGCTCGACTAGTGAGCTGTTACGCACTCTTTAAATGAATGGCTGCTTCCAAGCCAACATCCTAGCTGTCTATGCAACCGCACCTCGTTAGTTCAACTTAACTGCAACTTGGGGACCTTAGCTGATGGTCTGGGTTCTTTCCCTCTCGGCCATGGACCTTAGCACCCATAGCCTCACTGCCGGCCATATTATACAGCATTCGGAGTTTGTCTGGATTTGGTAGGATTTGACTCCCCCGCACCCAATCAGTAGCTCTACCTCTGTATAACTCGATGCCGACGCTGTTCCTAAAAACATTTCGGGGAGTACGAGCTATTTCCCAGTTTGATTAGCCTTTCACCCCTACCCTCAGGTCATCCGGAAACTTTTCAACGTTTATCGGTTCGGTCCTCCATTACGTGTTACCGCAACTTCAACCTGCCCAAGGGTAGATCACAAGGTTTCGCGTCTACCTCCACTGACTGTGCGCCCTGTTCAGACTCGCTTTCGCTTCGGATCCGTGCCTGAAGCACTTAACCTTGCCAGTGAAGAGTAACTCGTAGGCTCATTATGCAAAAGGCACGCCGTCACCCCATACGGGGCTCCGACCGCTTGTAAGTACACGGTTTCAGGTTCTATTTCACTCCCCTGTTCGGGGTTCTTTTCACCTTTCCCTCACGGTACTGGTCCACTATCGGTCTCTCGGGAGTATTTAGCCTTACCGGATGGTGCCGGCAGATTCCCACAAGGCGTCTCCGACCTCGCGGTACTCAGGATGCTGTTAGGCTAATGGTGCTTGCGTGTACGGGGCTATCACCCTATCTTGCCAGGCTTCCCATCCTGTTCCACTTCGCTGCATTATAACCACGTCACAGTCCTACAACCCCGGCCATGCCGTAACATGGCCGGTTTGGGCTCTTTCCCTTTCGCTCGCCACTACTCAGGAAATCATTGTTATTTTCTCTTCCTCTGCTTACTTAGATGTTTCAGTTCGGCAGGTTCGCTCTTATTGTGCCATGTCTTCAACATGGCGGGTTTCCCCATTCGGAAATCGCCGGATCGAGTCTCATTTGCAGATCCCCGGCGCTTATCGCAGCTTATCACGTCCTTCATCGCCTCCGAGAGCCAAGGCATCCCCCGTGTACTCTTTCTTACTTTCTTCCACTCGTGCGCCTTTTGCGCCGCACGGTGTGCTTTTCTGATATCCATATCGCTATGGAGTACCTATTGTTGTTTGCTCTTCTTTTTTAACTTCTTCCAATATGTCAAAGAACTTTTCCTTCAAGTTGTACGCCGTAAGTCGTACGTCCCACGTAGGCAATGATGCCAGACGTACCACGTATAACGTATTACGCAAAACCCAAGATGGTGGAGAATAACGGAGTCGAACCGTTGACCTCCTGCGTGCAAGGCAGGCGCTCTAGCCAGCTGAGCTAATCCCCCAAAAAAACTTGTCCGTAGTCCCGTCCAGATTTGAACTGGAGACCCCTACATTATCAGTGTAGTGCTCTAACCAGGCTGAGCTACGGGACTATTTGATTTACGATTGTAGATTTCAGATCTACGATTTTCTCTCTCGCATCAATCGTAATTCGTAAATCGTAATTATCATCCAATCTCGCCGACAGCTTCCGCTAGAATGGCTTCATCTTCTTGGTGTTTCTTTTTCCTTTTCGAGATATACATTATCATTTTATGCGCAGCGGGTGGCCGGGACCACTCCAGAAAGGAGGTATTCCAGCCGCACCTTCCGGTACGGCTACCTTGTTACGACTTAGCCCCAGTTACCGGTTTTACCCTAGGCCGCTCCTTGCGGTTACGGACTTTAGGTACCCCCAGCTTCCATGGCTTGACGGGCGGTGTGTACAAGGCCCGGGAACGTATTCACCGCGTCATTGCTGATACGCGATTACTAGCGAATCCAACTTCACGGGGTCGAGTTGCAGACCCCGATCCGAACTGTGAACGGCTTTTTGAGATTGGCATTCCGTTGCCGGATAGCTGCCCTCTGTACCGTCCATTGTAGCACGTGTGTAGCCCCGGACGTAAGGGCCATGATGACTTGACGTCGTCCCCTCCTTCCTCTCTGTTTGCACAGGCAGTCTGAATAGAGTCCCCACCGTTACATGCTGGCAACTATTCATAGGGGTTGCGCTCGTTGCGGGACTTAACCCAACACCTCACGGCACGAGCTGACGACAGCCATGCAGCACCTAGTTTCGTGCCCCGAAGGGCGCATCCATCTCTGGATACTTCACTAACTTTCAAGCCCGGGTAAGGTTCCTCGCGTATCATCGAATTAAACCACATGCTCCTCCGCTTGTGCGGGCCCCCGTCAATTCCTTTGAGTTTCACCCTTGCGGGCGTACTCCCCAGGTGGAACACTTAACGCTTTCGCTTAGCCGCTGACCGTTTATCGCCAACAGCGAGTGTTCATCGTTTAGGGCGTGGACTACCAGGGTATCTAATCCTGTTCGATCCCCACGCTTTCGTGCCTCAGCGTCAATCAGACCATAGTAAGCTGCCTTCGCAATCGGTGTTCTGTGACATATCTATGCATTTCACCGCTACTTGTCACATTCCGCCTACCTCTAGTCTATTCAAGCCCATCAGTATCAAGGGCACTGCGATGGTTGAGCCACCGTCTTTCACCCCTGACTTAACAGGCCGCCTACGCACCCTTTAAACCCAATAAATCCGGATAACGCTTGGATCCTCCGTATTACCGCGGCTGCTGGCACGGAGTTAGCCGATCCTTATTCTTACGGTACATTCAGCTCCCTACACGTAGAGAGGTTTATTCCCGTACAAAAGCAGTTTACAACCCGGAGGGCCGTCTTCCTGCACGCGGCATGGCTGGTTCAGGCTTGCGCCCATTGACCAATATTCCTTACTGCTGCCTCCCGTAGGAGTCTGGTCCGTGTCTCAGTACCAGTGTGGGGGGCCATCCTCTCAGATCCCCTAGCCATCGTCGCCTTGGTGGGCCGTTACCCCGCCAACTAGCTAATGGCACGCATGCCCATCCTTCTCCCATAAATGTTTGACCCCTCGATGATGCCATCGTGTGGTCTTATGCGGTATTAATCCGGATTTCTCCGGGCTATCCCCCAGAAAAGGGTAGGTTGCATACGCGTTACGCACCCGTGCGCCGGTCTCTGGGAAGCAAGCTTCCCATACCCCTCGACTTGCATGTATTAGGCCTGCCGCTAGCGTTCATCCTGAGCCAGGATCAAACTCTCCATTGTAAAATGTGAATTCGAACGCTGACACATCTATTAACTAAAATTGATTTGTCTGTTCTTCTATTATGTTGTCTGTAAGAACCGACCCAAAGAAAACAGCTGGCTGTATGTAC
>NZ_QMHP01000019.1 GCF_003313335.1 Pedobacter zeaxanthinifaciens | reverse complement strand
TGTATCTATGAGCAATTTTCCAGGGCATACACATCCACAGAGCGGATGAAGAACGACCTGATCAGGGTAGATAGTTCCATGGTCAGCGAAAGTGTCGGTAAGCTCATGGAAGGGATGGATAACAAAAGTGGCAAAAAGGCTGTAAAATACAGTATTGCCTTTGACGGTGTTTTGCCATGCCATTCCACTGTGTTCACCAGTGCCGGCTATTGTAGCGAAGATAGTGCGTTGCCCGAAGTTGTCAGGGAACATGTAAAAAAAGAAACGGGCCATCACAATATCTATGTGATGGATAGGGGGCTACAGTCAACTAGGACAATAGCTTCTTTCAGCAAAGAGAAGGTAACCTTCATCTGCAGGTCAAAGGAAAACAGGAAACTGGTTGAACTAGGCTCGTTCATTACCGAGGGAATGGAACTCGACCTGGGAGAATCCGTACTGATCAGCGACCGTGAGGTCCAGCTCTACACCGGGATCCCAATTAGTGGCAAAAGTGGTAAAAAATATTATCGTGAAGAACTGGTAGAAACCCATTTTAGGATGGTGGTAATTAAGGGCAAAGACGAAAGCCAAAAGGAATATTGGTTATTGACCAATGACTTCCAAAGCTCGGCAGGGGAAATTTCTAGGGCATACAGAAGACGTTGGGACATAGAGGTCTTTTTCCGTTTCCTCAAACAGGAACTCAATGTTAGCCACCTTGTTTCGCTCAATAAGAATGGGATACAGGTAGTGCTGTACATGACACTGATTGTTGCAATGATGCTGCTGATGTATAAAAAAGCTAACAGAATCGGTTACAAGACTGCTAAAAGGCGTTTCGCCATGGAGGTTAGAGACCTAACGATTGCTATGATCGTTGTGCAATGCGGTGGAGATCCGGGCCTATTTTTTAAAACATAAAAAAGGTCGGAATTTCTTCCGACCATGACTGCCCCATAAGGCGTCTTTTTTTTTGCAAAAAAAAGGGTGCCCAAACGCTAGGCACCCTTTCAATAGGTTATGCTAATAAGACTACAACTAAGTTATATCCATTTTAAATAGCGGAGAAACATCAGATGCACTTGATGCACTAGTGTTCAAATCTTTGATTAAGCCAGTTTTTAAACTGTAAACCCAAGCATGAACGCCTATCTCCTGCCCAGCAGCCCAGGCATTTTGCACAATTGATGTACTCATCACATTTTTAGCGCCATGAATAGCATTCAATTCTACCATTCTATCAAATTTTTGCTGAGGATCTTGGATTTTCGCAACTTCTTGTTCATTGGCATGGTAAATATCCTTAATATTTCTTAGCCAATTATCAATTAAGCCAACTTGTTTGTTGCCCATTGCCGCGTTTACGCCTCCACAACCATAGTGGCCGCAAACAATAATATGTTTCACCTTTAATACATTTACCGAATAATCCAGCACACTTAACAAGCTCATATCGTTATGCGTTACCACATTGGCAATGTTACGGTGTACAAAAATATCGCCGGGCATGGTATTGGTAATCTGGTTAGCCGGCACACGACTATCAGAACAGCCAATCCATAAAATTGGAGGGGTTTGACCTGCCGCTAGCTCATCGAAAAAGTTGGGATCTACTTTCAGTGTTTCAGCTACCCAAGTTTTGTTGCCTTCCAATAAACTTTCGTAAGTTATTTTATCTTGATTTGATGACATATGCTATTATAAAAAAATTACAACCAACTTACAACGCCAGTTTCTACATTATAATTGGCGCCTACTATCATAATTTTTCCATCTTTTTCCATTTGATTTAAAGTGCTGCTCTGCTTACGAATATCTGCTATTGTTTGCTTTACATTCTGCACATTTAACCTTTCCAACAAATCATCATTTTGAGAAGATCGCTCTTCCCCCTCTTTGATTACCTCATCAATAATCGGATTAAAATGATCCACTAAATGTGTAAGATTGTCCATTCCCATGCCACGAATTGCTGCTGCATCTAAGCCTCCTTTCAAAGCGCCGCATTTTGAGTGCCCTAAAACAACGATTAATTTAGACCCCGCTACGTTGCAGCCAAACTCCATAGAACCTAAAATATCTTGGTTTGCAAAATTTCCAGCTATTCTTACGCTAAAGATATCTCCCAATCCCTGATCAAAAATCAATTCTGCAGAAGTACGGCTATCTATACAACTTAATATTACTGCAAACGGCCATTGCCCTGCCCTTGTGTCATTCACTTGAGCCAATAAATCCCTGTTGGCTTTCAAATTTTGCACAAATCTGTCATTACCTTCTTTTAATATTTGTAGCGCTTTCTCAGGAGTGATGGTAGCCTGAGTTTCTGATGTATGTGCTTTCATTATTTTAATTTTTAATTTTGATCAATAATTTTTGTGTTCAATTTAGGAATCGAATAACTCTTTTTAATATTTTCCAAAGTTACAATTATCCCTTTAGTGTAGGCATTATGCTTATAATTATAGATGGCTTCTAGCACATCTGGATCAATGTATCTAGAGTTAGAGCCATCAATGATCACGTTGGTTTCATCAGGAATTTTGGATAACAACACCTGAATAGAAGCTTTGTTTAAAAATGACACTTCTTCGGCCAATTTAATCCTAATATTTTTCTTATTTCCTTCTTCCTGCACTCTGTAAAAGAATGGATTACGCATGTTTGTTCTTAACAAGTAGAAGATAGAAACCGCCATACCAATACCCACACCTTTCAATAAGTCTATACCAACTACACCAACAACGGTTACTACAAATGGAATAAATTGATCCCAACCTTTGCGGTACATGTGTTTAAATAAAGATATCCTTGCCAATTTATATCCTGTCACCAATAAAATGGCTGCTAAACAAGATAGCGGAATCATATTAATGAGCGATGGGATAAACAACAACGATAGTAATAACAATAAGCCGTGTACGATAGCTGAAACTTTGGTACGTCCGCCGGCATTTACATTTGCCGAGCTACGCACAATTACAGCTGTCATAGGCAAACCACCAAGCATACCGCTGGCAATATTACCTAAACCTTGAGCTAAAAGTTCTCTATTTGTTGGGGTTACACGTTTCAGCGGATCTATTTTATCCACAGCCTCAACGCTTAGTAAAGTCTCTAAACTGGCAACCACGCCAATAGTTAATGCTACCATTAATACTTTCGGATTTAAAAACGCTGAAAAGTTAGGCGTGGTAAATAATCCAAAAAACTCAGAAGCACTGTTAACCACTGGTATTTTTACCATTTGGCTTTCCTTAAGTGCACCAGCAGATCCATTAAATACAATGGCGCCAAAAATACCAACTATTACCACTACAAGTGGCGCCGGAACAACTGCTAATTTCTTAAATTTAGGCCAAAACACTAGTATAAGAATAGATACAACACTTATTACAATGGCAGCAAGTGTAAAATGCTGCATTGCGTTTCCAAGCGCTGAAAAGGTATTTTCTCCATCAGTTTGGAAGAAACTTTCGTCGCCGAAAAAGTCACTATCCACCCCCAAGGCGTGAGGCAATTGCTTCATGATCAACAAAATACCAATACCTGCTAGCATCCCTTCAATTACACTGGAAGGAAAATAATTGCCGATGGTACCTGCTTTAATAACACCAAGTAATAACTGGAAAACACCAGCTAACACCACTGCCATTAAAAACGTCTGATAATCTCCTAAGCTGGTGATTGATGCTAATACAATAGTAGTTAAACCTGCCGCCGGGCCGCTTACACTAAGCTGCGAACCACTAATGGCGCCAACTACCACTCCCCCAATAATGCCAGTTAATAAACCAGCGAACAAAGGCGCTCCTGAAGCTAGCGCAATACCCAAACATAAGGGTAACGCCACTAGGAACACCACAATACTTGAAGGCAAATCCGCTTTAAGGTTTTTCGCCTGCAAATATCTACCTATTCCACCTCCTACCGAGGCCGAATTTGAATTTTTCATAATATAAATTTATTTCTAAAGTTTTGATGTTGTTAAAAATTGTGGGTCTAGTGGGCCACAATTGCGAGAAAAACTTAAGAAAAATTAGGAGGGGGCGTTGGAACAGAGGGATGATACGGATCTACATAGCGCCTAGAGTGTTCAATAAAACTACTTGGCACGCCGCAATCCAAATCTAAATGCACATAAGTGAGCTCATATTTATGAAACATCAACTTATAGTCCAGATATTTTACTGTCGATTTTCCGCTTTCATCTGCACTGTTTTCATTTTCCAGCTGCATGATTACAGAAACCATAAAATCATCGTCCAAGTGTTTTAAAAATAAAGGCGCAGCAGAAATAACCATTTTGCTGGCAAAAATGCCCAAAAAAGCTATCGCTAATAAAAACCTATATTTCCTTAACACCATATAAACGAAATGTTATTTTGCTATTTACCAAAAGTAACGTTCAAAAGTTGAATATCAAATTTAATTACGTAATATGTTTGCAATAGTAGCTTGCGCTTTTTTTTACGCTCCAGCTTCCTTAAGTCAATAAAATAAATGTATAATTTGAAGTTTTATTTGTTTTAAGATTTATTTTTGCTGTACTTTTAGCATCAATGAGAACTTTACTAGTTGTTATATTTCTTTCAGTTTCGCTGGTTGCAGCGGCGCAAAACAACAACGCTCCCTCCTCTTACGACCCACACGACATTAAAATTACTGGCTATCTGCAAACTCAATTTCAAGTTGCTCAATCGCCTGGTATTTATTCATGGTCTGGCGGCGATTTCAGCGAACATTCAAGCAGTCGATTTATGCTACGCCGAGGACGTTTAAAGGTAGATAGGGTAGATAAATTTTCGTCTGTTGTTTTTCAGTTGGATGGCACTCAGGATGGTTTGAGGATTATGGATGCCTTTATACAATTCCACAGTCCCGAAAATAAATCGTTGAAGTTTACGGCAGGTTTGTTTAACCGACCTTTTGGTTACTCAATAGTTTATTCTTCAGGGTATCGGGATTTTCCTGAACGAGCCAGGGTGTTCCAAACCTTAATGCCTCGTGAGCGAGATTTAGGTGCAATGCTATCTTATAAACCCACTAAAAAATTTTCTTTTATTACCGCAGAAATAGCGGTAGTTAATGGTAGCGGATTAAGCGCTCGAGATTACGATTCGAACAAAGATATCATAGGCAACCTCAGCTTCAATTTTGACAGCTTGGCTAGTAAAAAGCTACACCTTGGATTTGGCGGCTCAATTTACAAAGGAACCGTTAGAAGTAATACCACTACCATTTATCAGCCGAAAGACAATGGTTTTGCCATGGTTTTAGATCCAAATAATGAAAACTATAATTTCAGGAGAGATTACTACGGAGCCAACCTTCAAGTAGATTACAAAAATACATTTGGAGCTACTTCGTTTAAAACAGAATATATTCAAGGCACTCAACCTGGCGTAGCGGCATCTTCAAGCGTTTCTGGCTTAGCGGCTAGTACAAGTTTTGCTACGCAGCCCACAGGAAATTTATACTTACGTAATTTTAACGGTTACTTTTTTTGGCTAACACAACAAATAGCAGACACCAAGTTAACCGCAATTATTGGGTACGATGTTTATGACCCTAATACCGATATTGATGAAGTAGAGATAGGAAAAGCTGGAACAAACACCACTGCTGGAGACATTAAATTCAGCACATTAGGTTACGGATTTACTTACAATTTGAACACTCGATTAAAGTTGACCGTGTACAATGAACATGTAAAAAACAATGCAACGCAATTGAACAATTACCAAAGTGATGTTAAAGACAACGTTTTCACAACACGTTTACAATACAGATGGTAATTTGGAATTACGATTTAGATTAACAAATTACGACTTGTCACGAAATCGAAAATTAATTCTTCAATTGCTGAATTTAGCTATTGTTGCTAACTTGTCTATCCAGTTTTTTTCGAACTTTCAGACTTTCAGACTTTCGGACTTTCGGACTTTCGGACTTTCGAACCAAACCATTGAACCAGTAAAACCAAAGATATGAACAACAAAATCGAGATACTAAAAGAAAAGATACAAAAAGCTCATTTAGGAGGCGGACAAGCTCGTATTGATAGTCAGCATAAAAAAGGAAAGCTAACTGCTCGTGAACGTATTCATTTTTTACTTGATGAAGGTAGTTTCGAAGAAATTGGAATGATGGTTACCCATCGAAGTACCGATTTCGGTATGGAAAATGAAAAGTATTTAGGCGATGGTGTGGTTACGGGCTATGGTACCGTTAATGGACGCTTAACCTACGTATTTTCGCAAGATTTTACCGTTTTCGGTGGTTCGCTATCTGAAACGC
Organism: Pedobacter zeaxanthinifaciens; assembly: GCF_003313335.1. Lineage (GTDB taxonomy): Bacteria > Bacteroidota > Bacteroidia > Sphingobacteriales > Sphingobacteriaceae > Pedobacter > Pedobacter zeaxanthinifaciens. The sequence goes on along the minus strand of NZ_QMHP01000019.1, from coordinate 10,686 downwards.
ATGCTGAAAAAATATGCAAAATCATGGATATGGCCATGAAAAATGGGGCACCAATTATTGGCTTGAATGATAGTGGCGGTGCTCGTATCCAGGAAGGCGTGGTATCTTTAGGCGGTTATGCCGATATTTTTTATCGCAACGTACAAGCTTCCGGCGTAATTCCACAAATATCTGCTATCATGGGCCCTTGTGCCGGTGGCGCAGTGTACTCGCCTGCAATTACCGATTTCATTTTAATGGTAGAAAATACCTCATATATGTTCGTAACGGGACCAAACGTGGTTAAAACCGTTACCCACGAAGAGGTAAGTTCAGAGGAATTGGGCGGTGCAAGTACTCACGCAACCAAATCAGGTGTAACGCATTTTGCCTGTGCCAACGAAATTGAAGCCATTAACCAGCTGAAAAAGATTTTAAGCTACGTACCTCAAAATTGTGAAGACAGTGCCCCTGCACAACCCTACGATATCGGGAACGAGGAAAGACCATCGTTAAACGATATTCTTCCTTCCAACGCAAACCAGCCTTACGACATTAGGGAGGTAATTACCCAAGTTGCCGATGAGGAATCGTTTTTAGAAGTACATGCTGCTTATGCTGAAAATATTGTAGTTGGATTTGCCCGATTGGCTGGCCGTAGCATTGGTGTAGTAGCCAATCAGCCAGCTTATTTAGCCGGTGTGTTAGATAACAATGCTTCAGTAAAAGCTGCTCGTTTTGTGCGTTTTTGCGATTGTTTCAATATTCCGCTACTAGTTTTTGAAGATGTACCGGGCTTTTTACCAGGCACTGATCAAGAGTGGAATGGCATTATCACCAATGGAGCAAAATTATTATATGCCTTTAGTGAGGCAACGGTACCTCGTATTACTGTAATTACCAGAAAAGCTTACGGAGGCGCTTATGATGTGATGAACTCGAAGCATATCGGCGCAGATATGAATTACGCTTGGCCAAGTGCCGAAATTGCGGTAATGGGAGCCAAAGGAGCAGCGGAAATTATCTTCAAGAGAGAAATCAGCAATGCTGAAAACCCAGAAGAGAAATGGCTAGAAAAAGAAAAACTATATTCAGATATTTTTGCCAACCCATACCGAGCAGCGGAACGTGGCTTTGTAGATGAAGTAATTGAACCTGCTAAAACCAGAGAAAAATTAATTAAAGCTTTTAAAATGCTAGAAAACAAAGTGGTGAATATGCCTAGAAAAAAACATGGTAACATTCCGCTTTAGGAAATTAAAATGCAAAACATACTTAAAAGAAGCGATGTGATTTTGATGGCCTTTTGTACAGGCCTAATCGTAGCAAATATTTACTATTGCCAACCACTGGTTATATTAATTGCGAAGGATTTCAAACTAAGTGAAAGCGATGCGGGCAGTATTACTTTTTTAACACAAGCTGGTTACGCCATCGGCTTATTTCTTTTGGTGCCATTGGGCGATATGTTTGAAAAGAAAAAGCAAATTCTGTTCACTACGGCCTTGGCGATAGTTGCATTAATTATTGCTGGTTTCTCTAAAAGCTTCTTTTTATTGGAATTGGCCAGTGTGCTCATTGGCGCCTGTTCTATTGTACCACAGTTGATTTTACCGTTAACTGCATCTTTAAGTAATGATGAAAACCGCGGTGCAAATATTGGAATAGTGATGAGCGGCTTATTGGTTGGAATTTTAGCTTCCAGAGCGGTAAGCGGCGTAATAGGCGATTTGTTAGGCTGGCGTGCCGTTTTCTTGATTGCAGCGGCAATATGCACCTTGCTTATTTTTTTAATGGCCATTCGCTTTCCAAAAAATCTCCCTACGTTTAAAGGAACCTATAACGAATTGATGAGATCGATGTTTGGCTATATCAAAACTCAGCCCGTACTGAGGGAAGCATCCTTAATCAACTTCTTCGCCTTTATTGTAATTATGGGATTTTGGACTACCATGGTGCTTTACCTGGCAAATCCACCTCATCAATTCAGCACCTATCAAATTGGGTTATTTGGCATTGCCGGTGCGGCGGGTGCATTAGCTGCACCTTTAGTTGGCAAGTTAAGTGGCGGTAACAATCCACGTAAAAATTTAATGATTGGATTTATTTTAGAACTGATTAGCGTAGCACTTTTCTACTTTACCGGCCATAATGTTTTTCTATTTGTAGTTGGAATTATCTTGATAGATATTGGCCAACAGGCTATTCACGTAACTAATCAAACCAGAATTTACACGCTGGTTCCAGAAGCTCGTAACCGCCTTAACACCATTTTCATGTCAGTAAGTTTTGTAGGCGCCGCCTGCGGATCAGCACTTGGCCTTTGGTTATGGAGCTTAGGTGGTTGGACCATATTTTGTATTGGCGTTACTGCCATCATCTTATTAAATATGCTGATTTATCAATTTTACAGCAGAAAGGTTCAAGCTTGAGCAATCCTTCAATAGAACAAATTTTTCCTGCACTTACCTGGCGCATCAGGCAGTTGGCCATGTATCCTGAAAAGGAAATTACAGATATGGAACTTGCCGAAGATTGGGACGGGATGCATTTTGGCCTCTACTACGAGCATGAGCTTACCGCGGTGGTGTCTTTATTTATCAGTGGTACAACTGCCCAGTTCAGAAAAATGGCCGTTTTACCAAGCGACCAACGTAAGGGGTTTGGTTTCCAATTGCTCAGCTATGTAATTAATTATTGCAAAGAGCAGGGTATACAGTTGTTATGGTGCAATGCCCGTGTTGATGCAGCGGAGTTTTATAAAAAATTTGGTTTCATCAACATCGGCGAGCCTTATTTACGAAACCAAATTGCCTATATCAAAATGGAACTTATTTTTTAGGCAGTGCCCTATTTAAATCCATTACAGGCGTTAACCCTTCAGATGGTACATAAATAATTTGCGGTAAGCTACCTTTATCCGCTAATTTCTCTAGCGTTCTTATAAACAAATATTGGTTATACGTAGGCGATAAAGTTCCGTTTTCCACTTTCATTGCTTCGGCCATTCCCTTAGCTCTCTCAATTTCTGCAGCGGCATTTAACTTCTCTGCTTCTAGTCTTGCTTTTGCTTCTTCCACCAAAATTCTACGGTTTTGTTCTGCCTTCGCCATTTCGGCCTTACCTGCCATTTCCTGTTGCCATACATTGTAGCGTGGCAAACCCCACATCAATGCAATAATTACAATAAGCACAAAAAGTGCTGCAGGAATGAAAATTTTAATTGCGTTCATAAATGATATTTTTTACAGTTTTTTGGAATATACTGATTTCCTGTCAAAATTCTATAAATGGGTTTTAAATGATGCCGTTAAATTGTACATTTACCATCATACATAAATAAAACTATGGCAAAAAAGAAAGACGAAAATAAAAAACACGTGCCTGTAGTTACCAAAAAATCACTACAGTTTTTCGAAAAATATATCAATAATGCAGCTCCTACTGGCTACGAATGGGAAGGTCAAAAACTTTGGTTAGATTACCTTAAACCTTACGTAGACGAAACTTTTGTTGACAACTACGGCACTGCTGTAGGTGTAATTAACCCTAAAGCAGATTATAAGGTGGTTATTGAAGCACATGCCGATGAAATTTCTTGGTATGTAAATTACATCACTAATGACGGATTGATTTATGTAATTCGTAACGGTGGTTCCGATCATCAAATAGCACCTTCAAAAAGAGTAAATATCCATACCGAGAACGGTTTTGTAAAAGCTGTTTTTGGTTGGCCTGCCATACACACTCGTCATGGCGAAAAAGAACAAGCTCCTGAATTGAAAAACATTTTCTTAGACTGCGGATGCACCAGTAAAGAAGAAGTAGAAGCCCTGGGCATTCATGTAGGTTGTGTAATTACTTACGAAGATGAGTTTATGGTATTGAACGATCGCTATTACGTTGGCCGTGCTTTAGATAACCGTGCTGGTGGATTTATGATTGCTGAAGTAGCCCGTTTACTAAAAGAGAACAAGAAAAAACTACCTTTCGGCTTATACATTGTAAACTCTGTACAGGAAGAAATTGGCTTACGAGGTGCCGAAATGATTGCTCATCGCATTAAACCTAATGTAGCTATCGTTACCGATGTAACTCACGATACCACTACGCCAATGATCAATAAAATTACGCAAGGCGATTTATCTGCAGGTAAAGGTCCAGTGGTTTCGTACGCTCCGGCTGTACAAACCAACCTTAATAAACTATTGATAAAAACTGCAGAAAAAGCGGGTATCCCGTTCCAACGTCAGGCTTCGTCGCGTTCAACAGGAACTGATACCGATGCTTTTGCTTATTCAAATGGCGGCGTACCTTCGGCATTGATTTCTTTACCGTTGCGCTACATGCACACCACCGTAGAAATGGTACACAAAGAAGATGTGGACAATGTAATCAGCTTAATTTACGAAAGCTTATTGGCCATTAAAAACGGACAGGATTTTAGAGAGTTTAAGTAATAGACACTGTCATTTCGACGATAGGAGAAATCTGCAAGTAGTAGTAGTAAAAGCTACAAACTTGCAGATTTCTTTCTTTTCAATTTATTTTAGAAAAGCAAATCACAGTTACTATGCTAGCCAGCCCCGCTTTTCGCTAAAATCTTTTTGCCATTTATAGTGCTCAAACTTTGTAAGTTTAAAAACTTACAAAGTTGAAAAAATGTGCAACAAAAAGTATTTCCGCTCCAATCGGGTTTAGTTTACTTAGGCTTCTGCCAGGAAACCACCAATAGCCCCTCAATTTGCCAAATAGACCTGATTGAACGAAAAGCCCGCAAGCGAGTGTAACTAGTGCGGACTTGAAGTGAAAGCAGGACTTTCTGAAGTGTAATGCTACAGTTCCTGCTCTTCAAATAATTTCATCCATTATTATTTCGAAATACAGGCAACTGCTAATAAAAACTACCGTCGCCCCTACGCATAATTTGTCGGCCATTGCGCCCTTTTGCACCGGTCCATTTCTGCAAACGGACGTTTGCTCTTAGCATAAAATACCTGCTCAGCGCATTGGTACGAGTTTCTGTTTTCACCAAATCGGTTACGTTGAGGTTAACAAAATTGTTTTGCTGCAAAATATCAAAGGCTTGGAAAGTGATAGATGCCCTACGCTTCCAAAATTCTTTTTGCAAATAAGCATTGATTACCAACGGATTACTTGTAATATTGGCATTAATACCGCTTACAAAATTTTTGCTTCCGTTGTAACCTATAATCAACGATTGCCATAAGTAGAAGCGACCATCGATATTTAGCGCCAACGTTTTGGTATTAATCACGTTTGGACTAATGGTATTTTCGCTTTTGGTGATATTATACGAAACATTCGGATTAACCTCCAACCACTCGTTTGGCGTAATACGCGGACCAAAACGCTCAGTAATATTCCAAGTACGTGTAATGCTTTCAATGTTATTACTCATGGATACGCCGTGGTTGTAGCTTACATTACCACTTAAAGAGAGGTTATATTTTCGATCATTTAATTGCTTGCTAACAGAATAATTTCCACCTAGGCGATAACCACCATTCATATTCACGTATCGCGTTTCGTTACGTAAAAGCTGATTATTGTTATTGAATATTTGCACTATGTTACTTACCACCGCATTATCAATTAACGTTCCGTTGGCGTTTACCGAATAGTTTAATTTGTGGTTTGCAATGTAATTATTGTAATTTAAATTCAAGCTATGGTTAAAAGTAACTTTCAAATCGGGGTTACCTACAATGGTATTTTGCGGGTTTGAAACATCTCTAACAGGCTGTATCTGATCAAAACTAGGTTCTTTAGCACTGCCAGAGTAATTTGCCTGCAAGCTATGTGTTTTAGAAAACTGATATTGAAACCTCGCTATTGGAATTAAATTAAAACTATTACGATTGGTGGTTGTTCCCAAACTCACTTTTGTGCCACTTAAAACGGCGGGCACTCCAGTAACCCCTAAAGAGAACCTCACCTTCGAAGTATTTGACAAACCGTATCGATAATTTAATGCAATACGGGCTTGAGTAAACGAATAATCGTAAATATTGCTTAAGGAATCAACTACACTCCTATTTTCAGAAGCATCAATGTTGCTTGTTATCGCCCGGTTGTCGTAACCATTGTAGTTGAGTTGGGCATTAAATTCAATTTGACTGTTAGCGGCTATGGGTTCAACATAGGTGAAACTGCCTCGGTAATTAGAAGTGAGATTTCTCCGTTCTATTAAGCGATGTACCAACGAGTCTGGCTCATTAATATTATCTTTATAAAACTTGGTGTTACGTTCCTGATCAGATTCTTGATTAGACGTGTTGAAGTTAAACTGTATTGAAAAATTTCGTCGTGGTTTATTAAAAATATGCTGATAAAACACTGTTGCGCCAATATTTGGACGTGTGTTTTTACCCATGTTAATACCTAACTGGTTTTGCGTAATTAAAGCCCCCGACTGACCTATACTGGAATTACTATTGCTGTTGCTAGATGAAAGGGTAATTTCTGGTGTAATCCTCAAAAAGTTATTGCTGTCAATATCGGCTTCCAACTCGAAGTTAAAGTTGTGATTTTTAGTATTGTTATCTCGCTCGCTCTCATTGGTAGAAAAAATGGTACCGTTAGTGGTATAAATTTCAGATATACTGCTGTTTAGAGAATTCACATTGCTATAGTTGTAACGATAGTTGGTGTTAATACGTACTTTTTTTCCAATTTGATCTCGATAGGAAAATGCAGATGCGCCACTGTTGGTGGTACCTCCGCTGCCGCTGTTAGAGTTAGCGTTGTTTCCTCCACCGGTGTTATTCCCACCTCTTCCCGCTCCGCCACCTCCGTTATTGCCACCATTTCCTCTGTTACCGCCACCTCCGTTTGCATTACCACCACTATCGCCCGTTAAAGCACCTGTATTTGCAACACCATTTACTGTATTGTTCAAACGTAAGTTCAACGACAGGTTTTGATTTCCATTCAGCCGGGTACCAAAAAGCGAGCTTTCATATCGCTCGTTACTACCAGCGCCAGCATTAATATTTGCAGAGTTTCCAACCGACTTATCTGTTCTGGTTACAATGTTCAATATTTTCTCTGGATCGCCATCTTTAATCCCTGTCCTCGCGGCTTGGTCTCCGTAATCATCTACAATTTGTATCTTATCTACAATTTCTGCGGGCAAATTTTGGATAGCTGCAGCTACATCGCCACCAGCGTAAGTTTTTCCGTTGATTTTTGCTTTAGTGATGTTATTTCCTTGATGAATAAGTGTCCCATCATTACCTACCTCCATACCTTCCATTTTCTTCAACAGCTCATCAACCGTAGCATTTTCTCTTACTATATAATCACTCGCTTTATATTCTACCGTATCAGTTTTATAGGTAATAGATGGCGTCCCATTAACCACTACCTCATTCAGCGTATTAGCCATCGGCTGCAGTACAATCGGATCCATTACAATTCTTGGCACAGCATCGTTCTGCTTGTATTTGTTAACTTGCTGCTTATAACCCATCATTGTAAAGCTCATGGTATAAGTAGCTTGCTTTACATTTTTAAATACAAATATACCATCGGAGTTACTGCTGGTAATTAAGGTGTCTTTTTCCGAAGTAAGCCTTACAGTAACCCCTGGCACACCTAAATCAGTTGAATCTTTTACTATTCCGCTTATCTCCCTTAGGGCTAATGGCGGCGGCACATTTTTGCCTCGAGCTGGAACTTGTGCATAAATTGAATGGCAACAACTTATTACTATCGCTAAAGAAAATGCTAAAAATAATGATAGCTTTTTTGCTCGACTATTTCTTTTTATCATTACTTCTGCACAATATATTTTCCCCAAAAATCTGTCGCTACCATTAAATCCTGTTGCGCAGCGTTACCGTTGCCGCCAAAGCCCCCTCGATTGTTACCTCCGCCAAAACCTCCAGCATTCGGACGAACAGCGAAATTACCGCCCTGCCTTCCATTTAATTTAATTTGGTAAGCGATTTCCTTTTTGTCATCTATATTGATCCCAAGTACAGTTAAAGGGATGGCTATCTCACAGAAATATGCTTTTTGATCATCCATTTTCGCTACAGCTTTAATTCCATATTCGTTATAAATTGAAATCAATGAGTCTGGAATTTGAGTAAAGCCTTTTACCTTAATTTCTTTGATTGCAGCTAACTGTGTTTTACGTTGTTCGTAAGCTAACGAATCACGCTGAGCTTCAGTCTGATCGTTTCTGTTCATACGCATACCTTGCTGACCTTGTCTATTGCCAGCACCAGCTCCTGGTCTATTAGCATTATTTCTAGCGATTAACGGATAAGTAATCGTGAAAGCTTCTTCTTCTCTTTTTTTACCTTTGGTATTGATACTAAAAGAAATACCACCTGCAAATATTTTTGTAATTGTTTCACTAGTAGCCGCTCTTAGTGCGATATATAGATTTTTTTCATCGTTCGCCATGGTGTAGAAAACACCAGTTCGTTTGTTATCAGCAGAAAAATTATTCCATTCAAGATTACGTCCATCAATTCTTAGTGTTTTGGGAGCTGAAATACTTCCATTTTGAATATCTGGCAGTTTTTGTGCAGAACTACAGAGATTTCCTAATAGCATTATTAGGAAAAAAGCGTAAAATAGTTTCATATTGTATTGGTTTACATTTGTTGTGTAATAAGCATAGACATGATAAAGCGCAAAAGGATTAAAAAAAATAAACACAAAAAAAATCCCCAGTTAAAACTGAGGATTTTAGTTGATTAATTTATTTAGTGGACGAAGCCTTGTAAGTTTCTGCTAATTTAAGTGCATTATAGGCGTTTACTATCCCACCACTTGCACATAACTCAGAGAAATTAACTCTAACCGTTTCCTCTTTATCATTTACATATTTAACTTTTCTGTTTACTTTAGTTACCGATTTCATGATGATATCTTTAACATCTGTAGCAGACAACTCTGGGTAATAACTTAATATCAATGCCGCTAATCCAGAAACTACTGGAGCTGCCATACTAGTCCCATCAAATTCTTCGTAGTTATTGTTTGGTGTTGTTGAATTGATCATAAAACCTGGAGCAAAAACATCTACGTTATATTTTCCATAATTGGAGAAAGAAGCCTTTAAGTTGTCGTCATCTTTATAAGCACTTGCTCCTACGGTAATCCAGTTCTTCGCATGCGGAAGTTGATATTTTGCACTATCCAATGGAGCAGGTTTAGCAAAAGGATCACGTCGCGGCATACCTGCAGGACCGCCATTCATAGCATTAGCTGGAGGTGGCGTAAACGGTTTCAGTTCAGGTTTTTTATGTTTTCTGGTATATTCATCTGCCTCCGGGCTGTCATAATACTTAGTAGGATAGTTTTCAGCAATGTCCACATTCTGGTTATCATTACCGGCCGCATGAACTAACAGTACCCCTTTTGATTCCGCATATTTGATGGCCTCATCTACTACTTTCTTATCCCATTTATAGCCTTTTCCGAAGCTCATATTCACCACTCTAGCGCCATTATCAACAGCATATCTAATCCCATTAGCTACATCCTTATCTCGCTCATCACCCTGCGGAACCACTCTAATAGTCATAATACTGATATTGTTAGCTACTCCTTTAACACCAATTTCATTTTGTCTGTTAGCACCTATGATGCCCGAAACGTGGCTACCATGGTCAGCATCGGGACCAATAACATCATTATTACCATAATTTCGTTCATTGGAATTATCATAATTATCCCCAACTAATTCAGCCCTTGCATCATAATTCTCATTAAGATTATAGCGCAACATCTGATCTAATTCCTTGTATCCCTTTTCTATAGTTTTATAAAACTTCTCTATACTTCCTTCGTCCTTTGATCCTTTTCTTACAATCTTCTTAATGTAACTGTCCATTTCCTCATCCGACTTATACTTCTCAATATCGTCCAACGAAGGAATTTTCTTGTCATTAAGATAGGCTACTGAATCCATCATTTTTTTAATGGCGATATAAATAGGAAACGCAGAACTTGCTTCATCGTATCGTTTACCAAAATCAGACACCACTCTTTTGTATAATGCATATTCTTCCTTTTCGGCACTATCCAAAACCGTAGTTCTAATAACAGATCTATATTTTGGTTCGAACTTTCGCTTGATTCTAACCATTTCCAAATTGTCAAACTCTAAGTTTTTACCCTTAGACCCTATGAAATTCCAACCGTGGACATCATCAACATATCCATTACCATCATCATCAATACCATTTCCAGGGATTTCCTTTTTATTTGTCCAAAGTACATCTTTTAAATCTTCATGTTTGATATCTGTACCACCATCAATTACGGCTACAATGATCCTTTCTTTGGCTTTCTTATTACTCAACAACTCTTTGTAAGCTTTCTCTGTACTGATACCAAAATAACCGTCAGTAGTTAGATCAAGATTAAACCAGTTAGGAGGAAGCTTTACATTTTTGTCCTGAGCGTATAATCCACTCATTGAAAACGCAAAAAGAATTATAGGAATTATTTTCTTGAAGATATTCATACTCACAATGCTAAAATTTCAATATACGAAAATAACCATTTAAAAAAATAGCCGTTGTAACAATAAGAAAACTTTAACAAAAATTAACGGAAAATAAGGAGTTGATATAATTTTCCCGTTCTTGTTTTCGGGGCGGGCCCGGCACGATAGTCCGGAGCGGCGGGGGGGCCTGCGCAGGATCCCGTCCAATGTGC
>NZ_QMHP01000018.1:5217-38102 GCF_003313335.1 Pedobacter zeaxanthinifaciens | reverse complement strand
CTACTCATAAAAATGCCCCCATTAAGTGTCTAACTTTTTGGGGGCAGTCCATTACCGAGGGATTTCTTGCTTTTTACCTTAAATAAAACGATTTAATTCAGTTGATGACTAGCCTTTTGCGTCATGGCAAGTACAGGTGTCACCTTCACTATTTTAAACTCCGTACGCCTGTTCAACTGATGTTGTGCCTCGGTACATTTTACACCGTCAGTACATTGATTTAGTAATTCCGTTTCTCCTTTACCTACCGCCGTTAACCTATCAACACCTACCCCTTTGTTCAATAAATAATCCTTTGCGCTATTGGCTCTTTTGTCCGATAACACTTGATTATAAGCGGCAGAGCCACGAGCATCTGTATGTGCCACCAATTCCATTTTTACATTCGGCATACTCGTTAGGAAATCGTTTACCTTATTCAAATCAGCAACAGCATCCTTCCTAATATTCCACTTATTAAAATCATAAAAGATATTATTGAGTTTAATGGTATACACATCTTTTGAGCGCTCCAACTCAAACTTGATATCATAAATGGTAGATTGACTTGCGCCCTTTGTTGATATTTCTCCGGTTTGTGTAGTATAATATTGCAACGGATCACCTTTTACCAGGTAGTCAGTTTCCTTATCAAGCTTAAAAGAAAATTTCCCATCAGCGTCTGAAAATGCTTTCGTTTCAGTCCCTTTATCTTTGTTAATCAGTAAAATCTCTAAGCCTGCAATGGGAGTGTTAGTCCCCTTTTCAATTACCAAACCATTTACCGCAAAAATGCTTTCCTTCGGATTTTCTTGCTTGATACCAGTTTTAAATCGATATATATCGTCTAAGCCTACGCCTCCATTTCTATTGCTTGAAAGATAGCCTGTGCTTAAGTCGTTATTGAATAAAATACCAAAATCATCCTTCGGCGAATTTATCGGTGCACGCAGATTTTCTACATCTTTAAAACTATTACGAATACCTACTGCCAAAAAAATATCTAAACCACCCATTCCAATATGTCCCCTAGAGGCAAAGTAAAACTTACCATCCTGCCTTACCGTTGGAAAAACATCATCTTCACTTGTATTAATAGTAGCGCCGCAATTGATTGGCTTACTCCAAGCACCGTTAGCCATTTTCTCCGAGTAATATAAATCCATGCCACCATAACCACCAGGCATATCTGATGCAAAATATAAAATCTTGCCATCAGGCGATAAAGCTGGATGTAAAACTGAAAATGAACCATCGTTATTGAATGGCAATTTATCCTTGGCAATCCACTCATCGCCTTTTTTTACCGCCATTAAAAGGTATTGCTTGCCCGCATCGCCAACTTTAGCATTTTTATTGGTTGACATTACTGCCCTGGTAAATAAAATGGTATCAAGTGTAGGATAAACAGCTAAAGGACCGCTGTGAAATCCCTTATTGATGGTGCCTTTTACTAAATTAGCTTCTTTTTTAGCTAAGGAGATGTCGTAAATTTTCAAGTAAGGATTTCCGGTCCAGCCATAAATTTCCTCGCCTTTTTTATTTTTTTGCCACCTATCAGAAATCAATAGAATATCATTACCAAACTTTACCGGACTAAAATCAGAGTTTTCAGAGTTTAAACCGATTTCATTTTCAACCACTGCGCCAATATCTGGGTTATCAAACCATGTTTTAGCAGTTGTACACATATTGGCCAAGCGTTCAGCCTCAACAGCTTGTGTAGGATTTTTTTGTCCCCAAATCTTAAAATTGGCTGCAGCTTCATCGAACTTTCCATTTTGCTTAAGTGCCTGAGCCAAATGTTTGTAGTTATCCGCGGGAACATCAGGATAGGCAACAGCCTTTTTATACCAAATTTCCGCAGCTTCTGTATTATTGATAAATCTATAGCAATTAGCAATCTTTTGCGCAACTTCTGCACTAGGATTTGCTTTCATGACTTTTTCGTAGATCTCCAGTGCATACTTGTAATCAAGCTGCTTGTAAAGCTTGTCAGCCTCTTTGATATCGTCGGAGAATAGTACCGATGGCAGTAGATAAATAAGTAGGAAAAGGGAAAAAACTCTGAAAAACTTCTTAAATGTCATATAACTCTGCGTTAAAAGTACCGCGGAGAAGTTAAAGCAGTGTTTTTGTAATTTTTATTTCCAATTGTGTAACCCAGAGAGATCTCGTGGCTACCCGACGAATATGAATTTAAGTCTGACAGACTGTAGTCATAAGCATATCCGATCCTGAACTTTTTTGCAACAAAAACTTCAACTAATCCAACAAGCGAATTTTGTTGAAAAGTTGCATTTAAATTGTTAGTATTTTTCCACATATCAACACCCATCCTATATGATGCCCCTAGCCACAAAACATCCTTGAACAAAAAAGATGCGTTTACATCGAAATTACCCATACTTTCAGGGTCATCTCGCAGCATAAATGAAGGCTTTAACTTCACATTTTCATTAACACTAATAATAGTACCAGCTGTTAAGAAAATGTGGATAGGTGGTAAAGCGATGAATCTTGCTTGCTGTTTATTTTTATTAAGCGCAGTAGTTAGCAAATTATTTGCTGATATGCCAGCGTAAAACTTATCATTACTAAAATGTATCCCCAATTTTGCATCTGGAGAAAGGTAATTTTGTGTGCCCGCAAATGCATTATCAGTTTGATCGCCGATGACTGCTTTATCACTATTTAAAGCAAATTGCACAGCCCCCAAGCCAACACCAAAACTTAACCTTGATTTGGAATTTACCTGCAAACGATAAGCGTAGTTAGCCATCACCGAGGTTTGGCCCTGAATCCCAACTTGATCATTCATGATAGACAAACCCAATCCAACATTATTGTTGTGGAAAAACGCACCATCGGCAATTAAAGATTGAGTTACTGGGGCACCTTTTATACCAATCCATTGATTTCTGCTGAGCAGATTGATATTAAGATCTTCCTTGTAGCCAGCATAAGCAGGGTTCACCAAAAGGTTATTGAACATATATTGACTGTACGTAACCTCGTTTTGTGCCAATACCGCAAACGGGCCAAGCACTATCAAAAGCAGGAGTAAAAATTTTCTCATCTTCCTAGTTTTTAACCATGGTAATTGAACCTTTGAAATACTCATCCTTGCCATCTATCTTCACCCTCAAAATATAGATATAAGTACCAGAGGGTGCATTTTGTCCGTCCCAATATTTGGATGAACTATAGCCATTCATCCTGTAAATTAAGTTCCCAGACCTATCAAAAATTTTCAAATCGTTATCCGGAAAAGCATCTATGTTTTTAATTTCCCAAGTATCGTTTTTACCATCTCCATCAGGTGAAAATGCATTATAAAAATTCAGCGGACTTGCGTTAGTTACGTTAGCAAAGGCTATTGGCACACTGGCATCAGCACCTAAATTAAAAGACTTATAGGTGAAAGACTTGGTTAGCCCCGGACTGATAGTTGCATTGTCCTGCAATGTAACTGGCACAAGCCTATCCCATTGATTTTTAGTTGCCCAACTCACCAAACCACTAAATTTTTCGGAAGCGGTTGTGTAAAATGATAAATCTAAAGGTAAATTGACTCCTTTAAGCTGCGTTATTACATGATAATATCCTTCGTTAACCTCGGTAACGGCAGCAGTTTTGTTCAATCTGCTATAACCGTCATTGCTGGCATCGTTATCTACAAATGAAACACCTACATAAGTATCCGTAGTTGATTTTGGAGATATACCCACGAAACGTTTGATGCCCAACTTACTCGAGCCCATCGGGTACAGATAAAAGTCACTTCCTTTTGCCCATCTCACCAAGGCACCTTTAGCACCAGTAGTAGTAAATCCGTTGTTAACAAATAGTGAGTTGGCATCATTATTTTCTAAAACAAAACGATTATCGCCTGTTTTTAACTCTGCATTATCCAAGTCTAACGAAAGCTTAGCGTATAAGTCGGTGTTCATTAAGAACAGCCCGCTACCCTTCAACACCAATCTTGGGAAAGAAGTACCAGAACTTCCTGAAAAAACCACGTTCCTTCCAGTAAACATCACAGAACCGGAGGACAAGTAGTGGAATACACCTGAGGCATCATTGTTTTCCCAATCGCCGTTGATGATCATTTCACCTTTATTCAATATAGCGCCTTTGTTGTTAACTACCTTAGCATCCACATATAAAAGTGCACTTTGACCAATAAATACATTAACGCCATTATTGACTAATTGTGCCGAAACCTTTGCACTATTAGCTAGGCATAGTACAGCGGCGAAACATATATGTCCAAGCCTGATTTTCATTACTGTACTGCGCTTATGTAAAAGGTAGCTGAAGCAAGGTCAATTGCAATATCACCTACGTTAGTAAACTTAACTTCGATGGTATTTGCTGAAACTACCCGAGCATAAGCAATTACCAATCCGTTAGGCAGCTCAATACTCGAAGAAACAGCCACGCTTGCATCAAGAGCTACTCCTGCTAGCGTAAAGTTTTGTTTGAATGATGCTTTTGAAGCGATAGATGGTAAATCGGCCGTTAGTGCCGCTTTATGTACCGCTGTAACGTAGCTTCCAGTTACGCCAATACGAACTTTTCCATCAGTAGCTATCCTAAAACCTTCTTTTCTGTTCGCAGCAAAAACAACATCTTTAGCATCAGTTGTACCAACAAAATCATCATTTACACCGGGATTTGTAGTACCACCAACATTACCCATTCCGTTGCCATTTCGCAACCAAGCACTTGCACTTCCAGAAGGCCCCTGCGGACCAGCCGGGCCTTGTTCACCCGGGTCTCCTTGAGCACCTTGAGGCCCCATCGGACCAACATTTCCCTGATCACCTTTATCGCCTTTATCACCTTTAGGGCCAGTTGCACCCGTTGCCCCTGTGGCGCCAGTAGCTCCTGTTGGGCCAGCTGGGCCAGCAGCACCGGTTAAGCCAATTGGACCTTGAGGGCCAACAGCACCAGCAGCGCCAGTATCACCTTTATCTCCCTTGTCACCTTTTAAACCCTGCAAACCTTGTGCACCTGCTGGGCCAACAGCTCCAGTCGCACCAGTATCTCCTTTATCTCCTTTAGTACCCTGTGGGCCGGCAGGACCAGTGGCACCAGCAGGACCTTGTATGCCCTGAGGACCAGCAGCGCCGGTATCTCCTTTAGGACCCGCAGGACCAGTTAAACCAATTGGACCTTGCGGACCAACAGTTCCAGTATCCCCTTTGTCGCCTTTTGCACCCTGAGGGCCTGTTAAACCAATGGCACCCTGAGGGCCAACAGAACCTGTATCTCCTTTATCACCTTTTGCGCCAGTTGGACCTGCTGGACCAGTAGCACCAGTTAAACCAATCGGACCTTGCGGACCTACGGCACCAGTCGCTCCTGTATCTCCCTTATCCCCTTTAGCGCCCTGAGGGCCAGTTAAACCGATAGGACCTTGCGGACCAACTGCACCAGTATCCCCTTTATCGCCTTTGGCACCCTGCGGACCAGTAGCACCTGTTAAGCCAGTAGGACCTTGCGGGCCAACCGCACCAGTATCTCCTTTATCGCCTTTGGCACCCTGTGGACCAGTAGCACCTGTTAGGCCAATGGGACCTTGAGGACCCACCGGACCTGTTAAGCCCGTTGGACCAGCCGGGCCAATTGCACCTTGAGCACCAGCAGGACCTTGAGGACCCGCAACTCCAGCATCGCCCTTATCACCTTTGGCACCTTGAGCCCCTTGAGGGCCAGTTGCTCCAACAGCACCTTGAGGACCTTGTGGCCCCACCACACCAGTAGTTAAATTGGCAATTGATATCCAAGTACCATCAGCTTGACGCTTGAAAACACTCCCAGAATTATTGTTCAAGTATAAATCACCTTCTTTTGTTCCGCTTGGCTCGGTACCAGTAGCAGGTGGGCTTAACGTACCATTATACCATTGCGCACCAGCTGGACCAACAGGCCCAACTACACCAGTAGTTAAATTTGCAACCTCTTGCCATGCACTGGCCGTTCTAATAAAAACTTTACCGTTATTGTTATTCAGGTAGTAATCGCCATCCTTTGATCCAGCCGGTTCAGATCCCGATACTGGTGGGTTTAAATTACCATTAGACCATACAGCACCATTCGTACCATTATTCCCTGGATCTCCTTTGTCGCCCTTATCACCTTTATCCCCTTGATCACCCTTATTACCGTTAACCCCATTAGTTCCGGCTGGGCCTTGCGGACCTTGTGGTCCAGTAGCTCCATTAATGCCATCCACACCAGCTTCGCCTTTATCCCCTTTGTCGCCTTTATCACCTTTAATTCCTTGCGCACCGGCCGGACCAGCAGCACCTGTTAACCCAATTGGGCCTTGAGCACCCGTAGCACCAGCATCACCTTTCGGTCCCTGAGGACCAGCAGGACCTGCAGCACCTGTTAAACCAATTGGACCTTGAACACCGGCAGCACCAGCATCACCTTTAGGCCCTTGAGGACCAGCCGGGCCGGCCGGACCAGTTAAGCCAATGGGACCTTGCGGACCAACTGTACCAGTACCAGTAGCTAGCTCTTCCCATTTATTCACATTCCAAACGTTAAACTTATTAGTTGTAACGTTAAATATGAGCAAACCATTAAGTGCTGCATTAGAAGTACCTGTAGTTTGTAGGCCTTCTCGCTGCGTATCAGTTAATCTGGGAATTAAAATACCTTTATCGGTTGAGTATATTTCAAGGATTGATTTCGCATTAGGCGTACTTGTACCTATGCCAATATTGCCCGTTTGGGCAAAGCCCATTGATGTAAAAAACAAGAATGTTAAGAAGGTAAAAATCCTCATAAGCGTAAATGTTAGTTCGTTGATTTTTGGGTAAATAGTTACTCAAAATAAGAGTATATTTTTCATTATTACAAACTTATCAACATTTTTCTATTAAAATTTATTTAAAATGTGGAAAACTACAATGATAGTTCAAACTTAAAAGCTATAAAAATTGGCTTTCAGATAGTTAACAAATGGATATTTAGATTAACTTTGTTACATTACATATAATTATTTTTTTTGATGAAACATACAATCAGTGAACTAGAAGATATTGCCTCACAAGTGAGAAGAGATATCCTGCGAATGGTACATGCAGTACAATCTGGGCACCCTGGAGCTTCTTTAGGCTGTGCAGATTTTTTTACGGCACTCTATTTTGAAGTAATGAACCATAATCCTGAATTTAACATGGATGGTAAAAATGAAGATCTTTTCTTTTTATCAAATGGGCATATTTCTCCGGTATGGTACAGCGTGTTAGCAAGAGCGGGTTATTTTGATGTAAGTGAGCTTAAAACTTTTAGAAAACTTGATTCGAGACTTCAGGGACACCCCACTACACACGAGGGATTACCCGGAATTCGTGTAGCGTCAGGCTCTTTAGGCCAGGGACTTTCAGTTGCAATTGGCGCCGCATTAGCCAAAAAGCTAAATGGCGATCACTCATTAGTGTTTGCTCTTTTGGGAGATGGAGAATTGCAGGAAGGTCAAAACTGGGAAGCTTTCATGTTTGCACCACACAATAAAGTAGATAATATTATTGCAAGTGTTGACTACAATGGACAGCAAATTGATGGACCAACGGAGAAAGTGCTTTCGCTGGAAAACCTACAAGCCAAGTTTGAAGCTTTCGGTTGGCATGTAATTACTTCTAATGGCAACAACATGGAAGAAATCTTGAAAAGCTTGGAGTATGCTAAATCTTTAACAGGCAAAGGAAAACCTATTTTGAATTTAATGAGCACCCAGATGGGATATGGTGTCGACTTTATGGTTGGTACACATAAGTGGCATGGCTCAGCTCCTAACAACGATCAGTTGGAAAGCGCACTAGGGCAAATCAAAGAAACTATAGGCGACTATTAACCTTATCCTGTAACTGGGATTAACAAATTCACATTTTAAATTTAACAGCCCTTAATGGGTTTGGGGTATGAAAAAATATACTTATACAGATAAAAAAGATACTCGCTCTGGTTTCGGAGCCGGACTGCATGAAGCAGGTAAAAGAAACGAAAATGTTGTGGCGCTTTGTGCTGATTTAGTTGGCTCCCTCAAAATGGATGCTTTCATTAAAGATTTTCCTGAACGCTTTTTCCAAATTGGAATTGCAGAAGCTAACATGATGGGTATTGCTGCTGGATTAACCATTGGAGGAAAAATTCCATTCACAGGAACTTTTGCCAACTTTTCAACCGGAAGGGTGTACGATCAAATCAGACAATCTATCGCTTACTCTGGCAAAAACGTAAAAATATGTGCATCGCATGCTGGATTAACCTTAGGTGAAGATGGCGCAACACACCAAATTCTTGAAGATATTGGTTTAATGAAGATGCTGCCAGGCATGACCGTGATTAACCCTTGCGATTACAATCAAACTAAAGCTGCTACTTTGGCCATAATGGATCATGAAGGCCCTGTGTATTTACGTTTTGGACGTCCAGTAATTCCTGTTTTTACTTCTGAGGATCAAAAATTTGAAATTGGTAAGGCTTGGATGGTAAACGAGGGCAAAGACGTTACCATTGTTGCAACCGGACACATGGTTTGGAGAGCTATACAGGCTGGCGAAGAGTTAGAAAAGCTAGGCATCGACGCAGAAATAATAAATATCCACACTATTAAACCTTTGGACGAAGAAGCTATCTTAAAATCAGTTAAAAAAACCGGTTGTATTGTGACTTGCGAAGAGCATAATAAACTTGGTGGTTTGGGAGAAAGCATTGCTCATCTTTTAACTACTACTTATTTAGCACCGCAGGAGTTTGTAGCTGTTAATGATAGTTTCGGCGAGAGCGGTACTCCGGATCAATTAATGACAAAATACAAGCTAGACCCATCTGATATCGTTGCTGCTGCGCAAAAAGTGATTTCTAGAAAAGGTTAAGCATATTACCATAAAGACATGAAGCACACTCGGCGTTATATCGCACTTTGTGGTGTTTGTGTCTTTATGGTTTACCACATTATAGCATAAAATGAAACAAGTTGACGACGCAGAGATCCTCTCTAAGTTTAATGATGAAAAAACTCGCAATACCGGTTTCAACTTGCTTTTACAAAAATATCAGCAAAAAATATATTGGCATATTCGCCGCTTGGTAATCGACCATGACGATGCTGATGATTTGGTACAGGAAACTTTCGTAAAAGTTTGGAAGAACCTGCAAAACTTCAGGGCCGATTCCCAACTTTACACCTGGATTTACCGGATTGCTACCAATGAATCTATCACCTTCCTCAACAAGAAGAAAAACAAAAACAATATTTCGTTAGATGATGTGGACACCGACCTTTCGGAAACGCTAGCTTCATCTACATATTTCGATGGTGATAAAATACAGCGAAAATTACAGAACGCCATCCTTACCTTGCCCGAAAAACAACGCATCATTTTCAACATGAAGTACTTTGACGATATGAAGTACGAGGAAATATCAGAGGTGTTAGGCACAAGTGTTGGCGCACTGAAGGCATCGTTCCATATAGCGGTTAAAAAAATCGAAACAATTTTATTAAATCAAGATTGATATTAAACCTTTTAGCTAAAAAAGCATCAATAAATACATATGAATAAAATGGCCGACAATATGGAATGGGAAAACGAAGCGCCAGAACTAGCAAAACTGGAAAAGAAAAACCCTTTTACAGTACCTGCTCATTATTTTGATGAATTAAGTGAGCGTACGCAAAGCTTAATTTTTATTGAGTCTTTAAAACGTGAAGGAAACTCGGGCTTTGAAGTCCCTGCCAATTATTTTAAAACCCTTGAAGAGCAGATTAATAGCAGGTTAACTATTGAGCAACTAACTGCTACTAGCGAGAGTGGCTTTAAAGTTCCTGATGGGTATTTCAATCAGCTGCAAAGCAACATTGTAGCAAAAACCAAGTCGACCAAAACAGTTAAGCTTTGGCATAAGCCTTTGTTCAAGTATGCAGTTTCTGCTTGTTTGGTATTGGCTTCTACAACAGGTTGGTTTGCTAATAAACAATATCAAGAAACTAAGCTGCGCAACACTGAGCTGGCCAAAGAACAATTGCTTTACGACATTGATGAAAGCGTGATTTTGGAATATGTACAGGAAACGCAGAATACAAAAACTGCTAATGTATCTGATAGCGAGATGGAAAACTATATTTTGGATAATTTTTCCGCACACGAACTATCGAACAGTTTATAACAAATTGAAGATAAATCTACTAAACTAGTTTTATCGACAGAAAAAGAAAATTTTAACGAATGAAAAACTTATTTTTTGCCTTATTTATTTTCGTACCGAGCCTCCTATTTGCTCAGGGACCGAGGGGTGGAGGTGCAGGCGGTGGTGAAAAAATGGAAGCTCGAAAAGTAGCATTTCTAACCACCAAATTAGATCTTTCTGCTGAGGAAGCGAAAATATTTTGGCCCATCTACAACGATTATGTGAGAGAAATATCGGCTTTACGTAAGGAACGTGTTCAAAAAATGATCAGTTTCCGCAAATTGAAAGAAATTGAAGATTTAGACGATGAAGAGATTCAAACACTGATTTTAAATGACTTTAGCTTTAGACAACGTGATTTGAATATTGAACGTAAGTATTACAATAAATTTAAAACAAGCCTACCTATAAAAACAGTAGGAAAATTCTACAGAGCGCAGGAAGCTTTCAAAAAGGAAATTTTACAACAATTTAGGGCTGGTGGGCCACCTCCTCCAGGCAATTAATTTTTGGTTAGGTTATTTTAAAAAGGATATCTGTAATGATATCCTTTTTTATTTAACGGCATTTTACAAAAAACTGACCATCAAATCCGCTAAATTTGCACCATGCTTACCAAACGTCAACTTTTTTTACAACATAACGCCCAAACTTCCCCTACTCCATTATTATTGGAATTTGTGAAAGCGAAAGGCGTGTATATCTACGACACTGAAGAGAAGGAATACATTGACCTAATTGCAGGGATTGGTGTAAGTAACGTTGGACACTGCCACCCAAATGTAGTAAGCGCAGTACAAAAGCAGGCCGAAACTTACATGCATTTGATGGTTTACGGTGAGTTTGTACAAACTCCGCAAGTGAATTTTGCAGCTGCCTTAGCTTCCGTTTTGCCACCTCAATTGAGTAGCACTTATTTTGTAAACTCTGGCGCCGAAGCAGTGGAAGGTGCAATGAAATTAGCTAAGCGCTACACCGGAAGAAAAGGCTTCGTATCGTGCTATAACGCTTATCACGGCAGTACACAAGGTGCCGAAAGCCTAATGAAAGGCAGTGATGGGGAATACTACTCGGTAGGTTATGGTCCGTTTTTACCACATGTAAGCTTTACCAACCATAATCAAATTAGTGATTTAGAGAAAATAACCACTGATACTGCCGCAGTGTTTGTGGAACCAGTACAAGGCGAAGCGGGTGTTAGGCCTGCCGACAAGCAGTACTTGGCCGCCTTGAGAAAAAGATGCGATGAAACAGGAGCCCTGCTTGTTTTTGACGAGATCCAGTCTGGCTTTGGAAGAACAGGAAAAATGTTTGCTTTTGAACATTATGACGTACAACCCGATATTCTTTTGCTGGCTAAGGGAATTGGTGGCGGTATGCCGATTGGCGCTTTCATCAGTTCGCTGGAAATCATGTCAGTATTATCCAATAATCCTATTTTAGGGCACATGACCACTTTTGGTGGGCATCCGGTATGCTGTGCAGCTGGATTAGCAACGTTAAATACTTTACTGCAAAATGAAATTATTAACGAAGTAGAAGCGAAAGGCGAATTATTTAAAGAACTTTTAAAACATCCAGCAATTACCGAGATTAGGGGCAAAGGATTAATGTTGGCGGTAGGTTTTGATAGTTTTGAAACCAACAAAGCAATTATTGACGCCTGCATTGAGGATGGAATTATTACCGATTGGTTTTTGTACTGTAGTGATGCCATGCGCATTGCCCCTCCACTAACCATAACTACAACCGAGATTGAAAAAGCATGTGCCATCATCTTGAAAAATATAGCGCTAATATGCCCTTCAAAATAAAATAATATGAACGTACTAATTGTTGAAGATGAAAAAAGCTTAGCCTTAGAAATCAATGATTTTTTGGGCAAAGAAGGCTATATCATTGAACATGCCCGTAAAAAAGCTTCGGCAGAGGAAAAAATACTCATCAACAATTACGATTTTATTTTGCTAGACCTCGGTTTACCTGACGGAGATGGATTTGAGCTACTTAAATTAATTAAGAGCCTAAAAAATAGAGATGATGCCATCATTATCCTCACCGCCAGAAGCGAAGTGGATGACAGAATTAAGGGATTAGAAGAAGGTGCTGATGATTACTTGCCTAAACCGTTCTCTTTAAATGAGCTGCTAGCCAGAATGCATGCGGTAACTCGCCGTAAACACAAATTCGAACGTAACGACATCAAAGTACATGATTTTGTACTAGACATTCAAAATCGTGCTGTTTCTTTTGATAACGAACGTATTCATCTCACCAAAAAAGAATACGAAATCTTAAATTATTTAGTGCTCAATAAAAACCGGGTGGTATCAAGAACCAGCCTTACGGAACATGTTTGGGGCGATATTTTGGAAATCAACTCAGATTCTAATTTTGTAGATGTACATGTAAAAAACCTTCGAAAAAAACTAAGCGTTTACGCCAAAACGGAATGGCTGGAAACGGTTAGAAGCGTTGGTTACAGAATTACACTTTAACTCGCTATAGATGAGGCTACAGGAGAAATTTACGCTATACAACGCTGTTACGAAGCTCATCCTTATCTTCGTTTTAGGAAGTATTATCCTGTTCTCTCTCGAAAAAATCTCCATACATCACCTCGATAACAGGTTGTTGAAAAAGGAAACTAAGCTCATTGAGAATTTGAGTGATAGCGAAGTAGACAGCCTACTAAACGCCCAGCAAACTTTTACCGATTATAATATTTTGAAGGATGAGTTTATTGTGCTAACGCCGCTTAATAATAAGTTAAAAGTAGATACGATTGCTAAATTTACCACTGGAGATAGGGAAATTGCTGGAGATATCGAAACGTATAGAATCCTTACCAAACAGTTTAAATACGAGGATAAATATTACGAGCTGAATTTGGGAACAACGGCCAGCGGTGCACTTTCTATTAAAAAATCACTGGGAATGTACATGTTAATCGTATTGATGGTTTCGCTTACCGTTACCTTAATTACTGATTATGCCTTCACCAGATTTCTACTAAAGCCATTTTATAAAATTGTAGACCAGAAGATCAACAAGGTTAATGACCCAACGGCGTTTGATTACAGCAAAATTGCGACCAGTACTGCTGATTTTGTGTTATTAGATGATAGCATCAACGGTTTAATGAAAAAATTGAGCGATTTGTTCTTGTTAGAAAAACAGTTTATCGCTAATGTATCGCATGAGCTGCTCACCCCTATTTCGATATTGAACGGCAGGTTAGAGAATATTTTAGCCTCTGAAAAACTCTCTGAAGAGCATGAAGAAAAGCTCCTAGCATCGCTAAAAACCTTAAGCCGACTTAAAGCCATCATCAATAGCTTACTCCTTATCTCCAAAATTGAGAATGAGCAATATGTGAAGACCAACCAAGTGAACATTGTAGAAGAGATCAACGACATTTACGAAGAACTTGAGGAACGAATTGCGGCAAAAAACCTGACCTACCAAAGTTTATTGCACGAAAATTTTGTATTTATAGGCAACAAAGCGCTGATTCACACCCTGCTGATGAATGTAATCAACAACGCGGTGAAGTATACCCCAGCTAATGGTACCATTACGCTAACTGACGAGATTAATACTGATTTTTACCGCCTCCACATTACCGATACTGGCGTTGGCATGGAATCAGAAATTTTGCAAAGGGTTTTTCAAAGGTTTGCCAGGGGGAACCATGATCATATTGGCGGCTCTGGTCTTGGCTTAGCTATAGCTAATAGCATTGCTAAATTTCACAACATTACGGTTAACATTTCCTCTAAAAAAGATGCTGGCACAACGGTATCCTTAACTTTCCCGCTAGCAAACTTGGCTTAGTTTAGGCTAATTCACGAGTTGAATTATTTTTTTAAGTAACTGCTAAACTTCATCATTTCTTCATTTGAGGTTTGGAACTTAGTATCATTAAATAACAACATTGTTCACTAAAACGACAAGAAAATGAAAACTGTAAAATTTTTAATGGTAGCCCTAGTAGCAGCATTTATGGTAAACGCAGCTAACGCACAAACTAAACCAGCAAAAGCTCCTGTAAAAGCTGTGGCAACCGCCAATACAGAAAAAAAAGCAGCTAAAGCGGAAGCAAAAGCTGACACCACCAAAAAAGTTGGACATAAAGCAGCAAAAACACACAAAAAAGTTAAATAAAAACAGCTTCCTTCACTAGCATTAGGGACTGTTTCAAAAGTTTAAACTTCATTTTTCGTTCGTCCGGTACACGATGATGAATAGAAGAACTTTTGAGATGGTCCCTTTTTTATTTTACAATTTGCCAAACCCAAGCTATATTTATTGTTTATTATTTACAATGGAAATTACACAACATAACGAAGACCGCAAAGGAAGCTTTAAAGCAGCAATTGATGGTGAACAGGCAGGCATGATGACTTATACCTGGGCTGGTTCAACTAAATTTATTATTGATCATACAGAAGTTAATCCAACATTTAAGGGTAAAGGGGTTGGGCAACAATTGGTAATGAAAGCCGTAGAATTTGCCAGAGCTAACAATCTAAAAATCATGCCGCTTTGCACTTTTGCTAAATCAGTTTTCGATAAAAATCCGGATATTGCCGACGTACTCTTTTAAGAAAACCCACCATTAATTGGCTCAATTTCAATTGATAATAGGAAATCAGTATTTACCAAATTTGTAGGTAAGCCCAACACCCAATGTTTCTTTTAACTGGAGCTTACCAATTTGATGATCGTCATAAAACAAATCGGCTGTTATTTGGGTAGAGATAAATTTATTTACTTTCATGTCCAATACGCCTGAATAAGACAAAACCATGTTTTTTGGCTTTTCAAGGTAGTTACTAAAAATCCCGAATCGGTTGTCAAGCAGGATATTTTCCATCAGTTTTACTTTATAGCGCCCACCAAAATAGGCTCCTAATTGATAAACCAAATTCTCATTAAAGTTTGCACCATAAGCATCAGTTAAAATGCCATCCCCATCGGGATCAAATACGCCTTTATCTGCAATGATGGTAAAACGTGAAGTAAGCGGGTGTACGCTCAACTGAAAGTTGTCATTTGGAACGTAATCAATTCCAGCACCAAATGTAATATAACCTGGAGCAAATGCATTTGATATATAACTTTGATTAGGCTTGCTGTAGTCATATCCCTTTGCAAATTGAGTACGCAAATTTAATGCTAAAGCACTATACCAAGCACTTTTACCCAATTGATAACCATACTTTGATGTTAAATCGAATACATCTTCTGCCTTGGTAGCTTTTCTATTTTCCTCAGATCTTAAACCGTAACCAGCTAGAACTCGATTTTCCCAGATGTTTTTACCTCGCTTTAAGTTAAACTCGTAGTCAACTCTAGCGGTTGACGCTACTGAATTAATGCCACCGGCAATCCAATTTGAAAATGCAGCTTGGTTTAGTAGTAATGTGTTAGTACCGCGAATGGTCCAACCTTCTTGTTTTTTTGCTGTGTCTAGTTTATTGGCTAATTTGGAGCTCTCGGTATTCACCTTACCCCCTTTAACGGACTGGGCATAGGTATAGCTAGCCAAAAAAGCACAAATGATCAATGGTAGATGTTTCATTTTATGTTTTTTTTTGAGCTACAAAGTTAATAAAAAAGTTTTTCGTTAGTTTTACTTTATGCAATTCCCGCTTAAACCAGAAGATATTAGGTTTGAAAGTAGCTTAGAACTTTTAGCCAGACAAGTAGTAGAAGGATTTATTACCGGCTTGCACAAAAGTCCATTTCACGGCTTTTCCGTGGAGTTTGCAGAGCATAGGCTTTACAACAATGGCGATAGCATAAAAAGTATTGATTGGAAATTATTCGCCAAAACAGACAAGCTTTTCAGTAAGCGATACGAGGAAGAAACTAATTTAAGATGTCAGTTTGTAATTGATATTTCGTCCTCCATGTATTTTCCGAATGATAAATACAATAAACTAACCTTTTCTGTACAAAGTACTGCGGCATTAATTTATCTACTCAAACGCCAAAGAGATGCGTTTGGCTTAAGCTTATTTGACGATGAACTTAAGCTCAATAGCAATGCTAAATCAACAAGCGTTCATCAAAAATTTCTATTCGCAAAGCTTGAGGAAGTATTATCGAGCACTAGACTGAATGTAAGAACAGATTTGCCTACGGCACTGCATCAAATCGCCGATTTAATCCATAAACGGTCTTTAGTAGTTATTTTCAGTGATATGTTTCAAACCGCTAACGGTTCAGATCAGTTGGAAAAGATCTTTGCAGCTTTGCAACATTTGAAATTCAATAAACATGAAGTAGTAGTTTTTAATGTGATAGATAAAACAAAAGAGCTAGATTTTGACTATGAAAATCGCCCTTATGAGTTTATTGATATGGAAACCGGGACAATACTTAAGGTTCATGCATCAAAAGTAAAAGACGCATATTTAAATCAAATGCATGAATTTAAAAAGAGCTTATCACTAAAATGTGCGCAATACAAAATAGATTTGGTTGATGCAGATATTAATGCAGGCTTTGATCAAATTTTAGAAGCATACCTGATTAAAAGGCAAAAAATGAGCTAAAAATTTCTTGCTAAGACTTCTCTTATTTAATTGAGATTATTAAAAACGAACTGCCATAGGGTTGTCACAACCGATGTTGAGCTTTGCATTTCAACATTTTAAATTAATCATATGCAACAGCAACACATCTCACAATTTAACATTATCGGCATTGCGGTACGCACTACCAACGCTAACGGACAATCAGGCATCGATATCGAAGCGCTTTGGGAAAAATTCTGGAAAGGGGAAATTCATCACTAAATTCCAAACAAAGTTGATAACGACATTTACGCTGTTTACACAGATTACGAAACAGATTATACGGGAGCTTACACTACCATCATTGGAGCCTCGGTAAGTTCATTAGAACAAATTCCTGATGGTTTTGTAGGTATCAGTATCGAGGCAAATCAATATGAAAACTTCATTTCTAAAGGTAAAATGCCAGAAGCTATTTTAAACACTTGGCTAGAAATATGGAAAGATGAAGCACTCCATTCACGAAGGGCTTACCATGCTGATTTTACCATTCATGGAGAGAAGTATTACCTAGGCGACCAAGCTGAAGTAAGTACTTTTATGTCTGTTAAACCTCAAACTTAGCTATCAAGCAATTAGCTGTAAGCATAATCATTTAAATGCTAACTTTACCCTTATGGACACTTTAGCACAGATTGCAGAATTTAAATCTTCGCCGCAGCTTTTAGAAAAACTTCAACAATTCAGCATTAAGAAAAACTATGCCGCCGGCGATGTTATCCTGAACGAAAATTCACATATCCGATCAATACCTATTGTAACGAAGGGTACTTTAAAAGTGATTCGTACCGAAGAAGATGGCCGCGAAATATTACTGTATTATATCAAAGCGGGCGAAAGTTGTATCATGTCCTTTTTAGGCGGATTGCATAATGAAACTAGCAAAGTTAAGGCTGAGGTAGAAGAAGATGCAGAAATTCTATTTCTCCCGGTAGATAAGGTATCTATTTTTATAAAAGAATATCCGCAGTGGCTGGATTATATTTTTAGGCTTTACCATAAACGCTTTGAAGAACTGTTAGATATTGTAAATGCCATCGCTTTTAAAAAGGTAGATGAACGTTTATTAGCCCTATTGCATAAAAAGAAAAGCCTAACAGGAAATGAAACGCTTCAAATTACGCATGAGCAACTAGCCAACGAACTTGGTACTGCCCGTGTAGTGGTATCTCGTTTACTCAAACAGTTAGAAGATAGCGGGCAAGTACAATTGGGACGGAATAAGATTGTTGTTTTATAGGCAAAAAAAATTCCGATGCAGATTGCATCGGAATTCTATTTTAAAGTCTGCCATGCAAGGACAGCACATTGATTCAATTTTATAATTGGCTATCTAATTTACCAGCCAATACCGATTTTGGCACTGCTCCAATTTGCTTATCAACTACTTGACCGCCTTTGAAATATAACAACGCTGGAATGTTACGGATACCGAATTGCATTGAAATTTGAGGGTTGTTGTCAACATTTACCTTACCTACTAAAGCTTTACCTTCGTATTCTTTAGCAATTTCTTCTACCACTGGACCAACCATACGGCAAGGACCGCACCACTCTGCCCAAAAATCTACCAAAACAGGTTTATCCGATTTTAATACTACTTCCTCGAAGTTAGCATCTGTTATTTCTAAAGCCATATTTAATTTTTTTATGTTACAAATATATTATCAATTCAAGTGCCATCAAAAGTGTAATGTCATTTTGACATTGTTTTGTTCATTGGGTCACTAGTTTATTGGTTCATTGGTTCACTGGTTCATTAGTTCATTGGTTCATTAGTTCATTAGTTCACTGGTTAATTGGTTCACTGGTTCATTGGTTAACTGATCCGTGAAAACTGATTACTGCTCACTAACCCCTAATCCCTGATAACTGACCCCTGATACCTGATACCAACCCCTTTTTCCTAATTCAACCTATAGTCCACGAAATTCAAATTCTTAATTTCATTTAAAAACTGATTACTTGGATTAATTCGTTGATTTTTCGAAGGCATTTCCAACTTCAAACCTTTCTCCACATCATAAACTTCGAAATTAAGCTTACAGTTTTGTGTTTCTGCACTTTCTTTATTTTCATCTAAAATAGCCTGTATTTGTTGCATAAAGCTATCGTTCAAAATTTCTATTGGAAACAACAAAGTAAGCGACTTAGTTAGTTTATCTCTCAAGCCAGAAAGCAAATCGATACTGGTAATTTTAAACTCCCAGTCGCCTTCCTTTCCAAAGCGCAAGCCCAGCTTACCACGAATTTGCAAGAAGTAGCCCTCTGTTAAAAACTGTTTGAATTTTAGGAAATCGTCCCCAAAAAGTGCAATTTCACAGCTATCATCGTAATCTTCAAAAACAAAAGTTCCGAAAGGTTTACCTGTTTTAGTAATACGCTGAGAAGCCATTGCCACCAACCCGCCAACTACCAATTCTCTATTTTTCAGCGTTTCAAACTCTGCCAAAACTTCCTCATTGCTATCGCCCATACGCACTTTGTTAATGATACTCAAATGCTTCACTTTATTGGCGCAGTAACGTTCCAATTCAAAGCGATAATCATCTAACGGATGTCCTGATAGGAAGATACCAATTGCATCTTTTTCGTACTTCAACTTGTCAATCAATCCCCATTCAGGTGTCATTGCAAAGGAAGGTTCTAAAATCAAATCTGCTTTTGAACCGCCAAACAACGACGATTGGGACGAATTCTGATTATTTTGAAAATCGTTAGCGTATTTGATCAGCTTCTCAATACCGTTAAGCTTATCGTTTGGTCCTATGAAAAAGTACTGTGCCCTGTTATAGCCAAAAGCATCAAAAGCACCACTGTACACAAAACTTTCATAAGCTTTTTTATTTACGATACGTGTATTAGAACGTTTGGCAAACTCAAAAATTGAGGTATATGGGCCATTAGCAGTCCGCTCTTCGATAATACTCTCTACAGCTTTATCTCCTACCCCTTTAACTGCAGATAAACCAAAACGTACTTCGCCTTTGGCATTTACCGAGAACTTCATTTCCGATTCGTTTACATCAGGGCCTAATACTGGCACTCCCATTTGCCTACATTCTTCCATGAAAAAAGCTACCTGCTTGATATCACTCATGTTGTTGGAAAGTACGGCAGCCATATATTCGGCAGGATAATGTGCCTTTAAGTACGCTGTTTGGTAGGCAATCCAAGCATAGCAGGTAGAGTGAGATTTGTTGAAAGCGTAAGACGCAAATGCTTCCCAGTCTTTCCAAATTTTTTCTAATGTAGCCGGAGCATGACCTTTTTCAGCAGCCTGCGCTACAAATTTAGGCTTCATTTTATCCAGTACATCCTTTTGCTTTTTACCCATGGCTTTACGCAGTACGTCGGCCTCACCTTTGGTAAAACCAGCCAACTTTTGAGATAAAAGCATTACCTGCTCTTGGTAAACCGTGATACCGTAAGTTTCTTTCAGATATTCTTCGCAAGCATCTAAATCGTACGTAATGGGTTCAATACCATGTTTACGCTTAACAAAACTTGGGATATACTCCATTGGTCCCGGACGGTAAAGTGCATTCATGGCAATTAAGTCGCCAAATACAGTAGGCTTTAATTCCTTCATGTACTTCTGCATACCCGGACTCTCGTACTGGAAAATACCTACCGTTTCACCACGTTGGAATAGCTCATAAGTTTTTACATCATCAATTGGAAAATTATCGGGATCCAAATCAATGTCATGACGCTTTTTAACCAGCTTAACGGTATCCTTTATTAGCGTTAATGTTTTTAACCCTAAAAAGTCCATTTTCAGCAAACCAGCACTTTCTACTACCGAGTTATCAAACTGGGTAACATACAAATCACTGTCTTTAGCTGTGGCTACCGGCACAAAATTGGTAATATCATCTGGTGTGATAATTACTCCACAGGCGTGGATACCCGTATTACGAACCGAACCTTCCAATACGATAGCTTGTTGAAGCGTTTCAGCAGCCAAATCTTTACCAGAAGCTAGTGCCTTTAACTGATTTACATTTTCATACTCATCGCCACGTAATGCATCCTTTAAAGCCTTATCTTCTAAATTGAATATTTTAGAAAGCTTCATGTTGGGCACCAACTTTGCCACTTTATCGGCCTCAAACAAAGGTAAATCAAGTACCCTTGCTGTATCACGTATAGATGATTTGGCAGCCATGGTACCGTAGGTAATAATTTGCGCCACCTGACTAGAGCCATATTTGTTGATCACATAATCCATTACCCTACCTCTACCCTCATCATCAAAGTCGATATCAATATCTGGCATGGATACACGATCTGGATTTAGGAAACGCTCAAAAAGAAGATCGTATTTAATAGGATCGATATTGGTGATACCCAAACAATACGCTACTGCTGAACCAGCTGCCGAACCACGACCCGGCCCAACTGACACATCTCTGTTTCTAGCTTCCGCGATGAAATCTTGTACAATCAAAAAATAACCTGGATAACCGGTTTTTTCAATAGTTGCCAGCTCAAAATCAAGTCGGTCGGTGATATCAGAAGTTAACTCGCCATATCGTTTTTGAGCACCTACATAAGTTAAATGACGTAAATACTTGTTTTCACCCCGTTTACCGCCGTCCACATCATCCTCTGCTACCAAAAACTCTTCAGGAATATCAAATTTTGGCAACAATACTTCCCTTGCCAATTTGTAACTTTCAATCTTATCAATTACCTCTTGGATATTTGTAATGGCATCAGGTAAATCCGCAAAAAGCGTCTTCATCTCTTCGCCTGATTTGAAGTAGTATTCGTGATTAGGCATTCCGTACCTAAATCCACGGCCTCTTCCAATTGGGGTGGCTAACTTTTCCGCATCTTTTACGCAAAGTAAAATATCGTGAGCATGGGCATCTTTTTTATTAACGTAATACGTATTATTGGTTGCTACAACCTTTACGCCATGCTGAGCAGCCATTTTAATGAGCACCTCGTTTACACGGTCTTCGTTTTCCTGACCGTGGCGCATTAATTCAATGTAAAGATCTTCACCAAATTGTTCTTTCCACCAAAGTAAAGCCTCCTCTGCTTGGCGCTCGCCCATGTTTAACACCTTGCTTGGCACCTCACCATAAAGGTTTCCGGTAAGCACAATCAAGTTATCTTTATATTGTTCAACAACTTGCTTATCAATCCTAGGCACATAATAAAAGCCTTTGGTGTAAGCAATAGATGACATTTTTGCCAAGTTGTGGTAACCTTGCTTGTTTTTCGCTAAAAACACAACTTGGTAACCATCATCTTTTCTGGTTTTATCTGTGTGATTTTCGCAAACAAAAAACTCCACACCTACAATTGGTTTAATTACCGTTGCAGTAGGCGCCTCTCCTTTCTCAATAGCGGCAGCATTTTTTGCTTCAGCTTCTTTATTATGACCTAAAACTGCGTTCACAAAATGGAATGCACCCATCATGTTCCCGTGGTCGGTTAAAGCCACTGCAGGCATTTGATGTGTTGCCGCAGCCTTTACCAAATCCTTCACGCCGATAGTACTTTGTAGCACCGAAAACTGCGTGTGGTTATGCAGATGCACAAAAGTAGCCTCGGCCAATAAAGCTTTATTATCTGCAAGAGTTTGTTTAGAAACGCCGCCAGTATCAGTACCTTTTTTCTTCCTTATCTCATCCGAAGCAGCTTTTAGGTTAATGTGCTGTAAACCTACCGGCTCAATTGGAAAAGGATTTGCCTCCTTAAATTTCAGGAAGTAATCCGTATCAACCTGTAGTTCATCCTTCGTAAAAACCTGTTGCTTGATAAGCTCTAAAAAACAACGAGTAGTGGCCTCCACATCGGCAGTAGCGTTGTGGGCTTCACCAAAAGGAACACCAAATAAATATTGATGTAGTTCGGTTAAGGTTGGCAACTTAAATTTTCCTCCCCTACCTCCCGGTATTTTAAGCAGGTCGGCAGTAATCTCGGTACAGGTATCCAATACAGGCATTTGAGCCAAGTTGTTTTCGACACCAAAACGATAGAGTTCGCAACCCATAATGTTAATATCGAAGCCAATATTTTGCCCGACTACAAATTTTGCCTTGGCCAAAACCTCATTAAACTTCTGTAGCACCTCAGCTAGCAGCACGCCTTGCTCAGTAGCTAATTCAGTTGAAATACCGTGAATACGTTCCGCATCATAAGGGATATTAAACCCTTCTGGTTTCACCAAATAATCCTGGTGTTCAACCAAATTTCCCATCTCGTCATGTAACTGCCACGCAATTTGTACACAACGCGGCCAGTTGTCCGTATCGGTAATTGGGGCATTAAAATTACGTGGCAAACCGGTGGTTTCTGTATCAAAAATTAAGTACATAGCTGAGATAATAAAGGATATCAAAATTAACTAAAAACTACTCGGCTTTAGTCACGAATTTATCAACATATGTAGGCTGGAGCGGTTGCCACAAGAGGCCCATTTTTTACTTTCGTTAGCAACTTTAAAATAACTACATTTACAACTTACAAGAATATAAGTATTCTTTTAACGCTATGAACCTAAACTTTAACGCCTACGGACTAGTTCTGTTGTTTTTTGGCGCTTTAATGGCCATTATGGCTGTGTATGTTTATCGCAGAGGGACAAGTGCAGTACGTTGGTTTGGTTTAATGATGGGTTCTAGCGCCATCTGGTCAATCACTTATGGCTTAGAGCTTTCTAGTTCCAACTTAGAGGAAATGTTATTCCTCATCAAATTTGAATACATAGGAATTGCCACATTACCCCTAAATTGGTTTTTATTTTGCTTGAGTTTTTGCGACAAGGAGTGTTGGTACAAAAAACCGCTCAATATCACTTTCTTATTGCTGCCTCCAGTGGCTACTTTAATCATGGTTTGGACCAATTCCTTCCATAATTTACATTACCAATCTGTAAAACTTGCTTTAGATGGGCCTTTTCCTATGGTAGATATTACGCCAGGGATATGGTATCGGATTTTTACGGTATATTTTTACATTTTATTGGCCTGCGGCTGTTATTTGATCATCATCAAGTTCAAGCATTCAGATTCTATTTACAGAAAACAGAATTACAGCATCCTGATTGCGGCACTCATTCCTTGGTTAGGCAACATCCTGTATTTAATCGGCGTTAGGCCAATTCACCATCTTGACATCACACCTTACAGTTTCATCTTTACCAACTTCTTAGTTTTTTTAGGCACTTACCGATTTAAGTTGTTTGACATTGTTCCTATTGCCAGAGAAAAAGTATTGGAACTGATGGATGACGGCTTTTTAATTTTAGATGAAAAGCTACGCATCATCGATTATAACGTTTCGCTATACAACTACACTACTTTTCCAGCAACGGAAAAAATGATTGGGCACACGGCCAAAGAAGTGCTTAGCGAACATCCAAGCCTGATTGAGCATATTGAAAATGGCTTTGTTGGAAAGGCCGAAATCCAATCGACCATTAATGGCGAGGTAAAATATTTTGAAGCCGAACTTTTGGTGCTAGACAAGAACAACATTAATGATGTAATCACCATCATTAAGCTGCAAGACCTTACTACCGCCAAAAAAGACGCTATGCTGGCTAAAGAACAGGCTTTGGAACTCGCAAAGGTAAATCAGCTAAAGGATCGAATTTTCTCCATTATTGCCCATGATTTGCGTGGCCCAATGGTAAACCTTTCAGAAGTGTTGAAAATGGTAGCCTTTAACGAGCTAAAAGATGAGGAGTTTAAAAACCTTGCTCCCACTTTAAGTAAGGACATTGTTTACACTACGGATTTATTAGAGAATGTTTTGCACTGGTCGCGGAGCCAATTGAAAGGCTTTGGAATTAACAAAGAGTTTTTTAATGTACGTAATGTGATTTTAAATGAGATCAATTACCATTTACCCTCAGCCAGTTTAAAGAAAATTCACATTATTCATGATGTGTTTCCCAATGAGGTGGCCTATGCCGATGTATTGATGTTCCAAATTGTGATTAGAAATATCCTCAACAATGCCATCAAATTTTGTAATGAAGGTTGTGAGATTTTGATTACGGCATCCTATCAAAATACTGGTATGATTAAAGTATGCATTAAAGACAACGGCGTTGGCATTCCCCACGATTTGCAAGAAAAGCTTTTTACGGATGAAAATATCAGCTCAAGAGGAACAAGAAACGAAAAAGGTACAGGTTTAGGTTTAATGATTTGCAAAGATTTTATGCAAAGAAACGGCGGGGATGTAACGGTAGACAGTACGGAAGGAGTAGGAAGTACATTTTGCATTACCGTACCGACAAAAGCATAAAAAAGGCCATTTTGCTATACTGAACTCGACTACAAAATACGTCCATACTTTAACAGCATCCAGTATCCGTGCCTTTCTGTTTAGCAAAACAGCCTATGTTTTTATTTGCCGTTATTTACCAACGGCCTCGTTAATGGCTTGGCGCTCTTTCAATTCATCAACATTGTTTTTACTACCAAACGTTTCCGTTTTAGTAGCAAAATAATCCAAAATGCTTTTGATAGAAGCTAGATTGTCCGCCACCCTTTGGTGCATATCAGGCAAATCCTGCTCTAATTTTTTATCACCAAGTTCTATATTATCAACTTCAATTTTTCCCATTTTTTGGATAACGGCTTGTTGTGAGTTTTGTAAGTCTTCCAATTCCCTCACAATTTTCTCCATTAACTCAAACTTTTTTAATGTTTCCATAAATTTTGCTTTTAATGATAAACTCTATAAAAAACCACTTAAAAAATATTTTGTTTGATTTTTTGCTGATTTATCAAGTAAAATTTGGATTAAAGTAAAACAACTAATAATTTAGTTGAATGAATAAATATTTGATTTTAATGCTCCTATGCTTTGTTTATGCACTTGGTTTCGCTCAACAAAACATCGACAAAGAAAAGCTATTGGAACTTTACCAAAGCCAACGTTATGCCGAGGCCGCAAGTTACTTAAGTAGCATTTACCCCTCCGAAACGTCAGATGTAAAGGCGCTTAATCAAATAGCTTATTGCAACATGATGGCCGGAAACTTGGTAGAGGCAGAAAAAAACTACCTCAGAATTAACGAGTTGTCGCCCATGCAATTACCGGTACTTTTTAACCTAGCAAATATCAACTCGAGGCGAGGTAATAACAAAAATGCCATTGGCTATTTACAGGAAATTATCAAAATTGACACTACGAACTTTAATGCCTATAAACGCCTAGCAGACTATACCGACAGCGTAGCACTCAAAATTAGGTACTTGCAAAAGGCCAATAAAATTAACCCTACCGAGGCAGATGTAGCCTACGATTTGGCAAGCGCTTATAAAAAGATGGAACTTTATGCACCTGCTTATTCGCTATTGAAAGTTGCTATAGCGGCTGATACAGGAAATTTAGTTTTACAGCAAGCCTTACTTCCTATCGCTAATTCATTGAAAAAGTACAATGAGGTTACCGCCATAGGCGAAAAACTATTATTGAATGATAAAAATGCGAAGGTAATGATGGATGTTGCAAAAGCCTATTTCTATCTTAAAAGTTATAAAAAAGCACTTACTTTTTATAAAGCAATTGAGGCTATGGACATGCAAAACGAACCCACTTTATACTTTACTTCTTTATGCTATCGCGAATTAAAAGATTATGATTTAGCCGCTAAATATGCAAAACTTACCATTACAGAAGGTATATCACGCAATACAGCAGCTTACTATAATTTGTTAGGTAGCATTTACGAAGAAAATGCACAGTTAAGTTCGGCTGTTAATGCTTTTAGAAAAGCTTTAAGTTTTGAACTTAACAAAAACAGCTATTACCGCATAGCTTTACTGTATGATTTAAAGCTAAAGCAAACTAAAAATGCAATAACCTATTATCAATTCTATTTAAAAAGGAAGGATTTAGATAAAGATGATCAAACGACCATTGACTACGTGAAAGGTAGACTGGAAGAGTTAACGAAGAAAAAGTGAAATTTAATTTAAAAGATCTTCAAATATCGGTTTCACATCTGTCCAAAATTCATCAAGCGCAATGATACGTGGCTTTAAAAAAGCAATAATATCTGGCCATTGCTGTTGATTGAATACGCTTACTTTGGGCAATATGCATTCAATACGCACTACCTGTTTACCGAAATTGTTAGTGCCGTGGAGCTGCCAGTTCCACACTTCATTTTGTAGTGTATTTTCAAACATCAGTTTAAATTCTTGAAACTGCTCAAAAAACAAAGCCCGTATACCGTCATCCGGATGCGCAAACTCAATCGCTATGCTGGCGAACTTCTGCTCGGCATCCATACGAAAAAAAAGATGTTTGATTCCTGTTTTGTAGTTGATCCAATTTACCGGCAAGCCTTCGGCACCTAAAATTGGCTTCATGTATTGGCCAAAGCTAATCCAAAACTGTTGCCTTAAACGTGCCGCCTCTTCTCTACTAAACATCAGTTAAGTTAAATTTTTCCAAAAAAGCGAGGAGTTAATTTTTGTTCATTAGGCGAGCCACATACTTGCCAATGATATCGAATTCCAAATTAACGATATCTCCCACCTTTACCTCATGCAGGTTAGTATGCTCATGTGTATAGGGAATGATGAAAACAGAAAACTCATCCTCAGCAGAATTTACCACCGTTAAACTGATGCCGTTCACACAAATAGATCCCTTTTCTACAGTCACGTTACCTTTTGAGGCATCATATTTAAATCTGTACTCCCAACTGCCATCCAATTCATCCACTAAAATGCAAGTAGCGGTCTGATCAACGTGACCTTGCACAATGTGACCATCTAAACGGGCATTCATCTGCATACAACGTTCCAAATTCACTTTTGCACCCTGTTTTAAATTGCCCAAGTTAGTTTTTTGTAGGGTCTCATCAATAGCCGTAACCGTATGTGAGTTTTCGTTTAAAGCCACCACCGTTAAGCAAACGCCGTTATGCGCTACACTTTGATCAATTTTTAATTGGTTACTAAAATCGGATTGGATAGTAAAATGGATGTTATCACCCTCTTCCCTAATTTCGTGTACAGTGCCTAAAGTTTCTATAATTCCGGTAAACATATATTTAAGTTAACAGGCAAATTAAAATTTCAATTTACCTAATACGTTCTTCTATTTTGCATCCAGTTACTTTTTTTCGTTGTTTCTGTAGCCGAAGCCTGTGTATTGTTTTGCTGCTTTTGTAACAATAAAACTGCTGTTAAAGCCGCAATCATTGCCTCTTCTTCTTTCTCATTTTTGAGACTGTCGGTAGTAAAGTATTTGTTTACAAAATGCGTATCAAACTTGCCCGAAACAAAGGCTGGATGTTGGATTACAAATTTACCAAAGCCTAAGGTAGTTTGTATTCCCGTAATGTCATATTCGTCAATTGCCCTAACCATTCGCTCAATAGCTTCTGTGCGGTCTTTACCAAAGGTGATGAGCTTGGCAATCATCGGATCGTAGTAAATAGGGATTTCCATTCCCTGTTCAAAACCATCATCTACCCTTACGCCATAGCCTTTTGGCGTTTGATAAGTTTGTAATTTGCCAATATCTGGCAGGAAATTATTCAATGGATCTTCGGCATAAACCCTTAATTCCATAGCATGACCACTGATTTTCAAGTCTTCTTGCTTAAAACTCAGTGCTTCTCCTTTGGCAATTTTAATTTGTTCCTTTACCAAATCTAAACCAGTAATCATTTCGGTAACTGGATGCTCCACTTGCAAACGGGTATTCATCTCCAAAAAGAAGAAATCCAAGTTTTCATCCAAAATGAACTCCACCGTACCGGCACCAACGTAACTTACAGATCTCGCTACATCTACAGCGCACTTACCCATTTTTTCTCGAATTTCTGGCGTAAGTACCGATGAAGGCGCTTCTTCTACCACTTTTTGATGACGACGCTGAACTGAACATTCGCGTTCAAAAAGATGCACGATATTTCCGTGAGTATCGCCTAAAACCTGAATTTCAATATGTCGCGGCGAGGTAACGTAACGCTCAATAAAAACTGCTCCATCGCCAAAAGCGGAAGTAGCTTCGCTAACTGCCAAATGCATTTGCTCTTCAAAATCATCTGCTTTTTCTACAATGCGCATCCCCTTGCCACCGCCGCCAGCAGCCGCCTTAATTAAAATTGGAAATCCAACTTCAATTGCTCTTTGCTTGGCTTCTTCAATATCGGTAATGGCTTCTTCCGTACCTGGCACCATGGGAATATTGTATTTCAAAGCTGCCGCCTTCGCCGATAGCTTATTGCCCATAACTTCCATTGCTTCTGGCGTTGGACCTATAAGCGTTAGTCCAGCATCTTTCACTTGTTGCGCAAAAGCTGGATTTTCCGACAGAAAGCCGTAACCCGGATGTATGGCTTGCGCACCCGTAAGTTTACAAGCATCAATAATTTTACTGCCTACTAAGTACGATTGGTTAGAAGGAGCTGGACCAATGCAAATGGCCTCGTCCGCATAACGCACATGAAGCGCATTCCTGTCTGCCTCCGAAAAAACAGCCACTGTTTTAATGCCCATTTCCTTTGCAGAACGCATGATACGCAAAGCGATTTCACCTCTATTAGCAACTAATATTTTATCCATACCGTAATATTTTTACACCTTTTGGTTGCGCCGCACAAGATGATGATTTTATTGAAAAACTGCAAATTTGTTGGTTGTTTGGTTTATTGGTTCACTAGTTCATTGGTCATTAGTTCATTGGTCATTAGTTCATTAGTTCATTGGTTCACTAATTCGTTGGTCATTGGTTCATTGGTCATTGGTCATTGGTCATTAGTTATTTGTTCATTGGTTATTGGTTCATTGGTTATTGGTTATTTGTCACCTAGGCTATTGTTTATTTTACTAACTTGTAACGGAATTTTTCGGATATCGGACGTTCCGACTTTCCGGCACCAAAAAAACTAACAAACCACCAATGCAACTCAGCTTAAATGTACCTGCGCTTTTCTTTCCTGCCATCAGCTTGATCATGTTGGCATACACAAATCGTTTTTTGGCCTTGGCTAGTTTGGTAAGGAGCCTTAAATCCAAATATGAAGAAACTGACAAAAATGCCGCCTTGCACAAACAAATCAAAAACCTGCGTTACCGATTGAAATTGATTAAAAATATGCAGGCTTTCGGCGTACTGAGTTTTGCTTGCTGTTTGTTTTGTATGCTATTTATCTATCTCGAAAATGCGTTTACCGCAGAAGTATTTTTTGCGCTGAGCTTATCTTTTTTTATGATTTCCTTACTGATTTCATTATTAGAAATACAATTGAGTACCAAGGCGCTTGAATTGGAACTGAGTTCTATTGAAGGCATAGATGGCGATTCCATTGTAACAAAAATCAAGAAAAAATTTGAGCACTAATAACGTTGAAGCTGACGCATTAAAAGTTAGATAGTTAGCCTTGAACTCACAACGCTAAATCGCCAATTTACTGATGACGTCAATTGTCTGATCGATCATTGCAGCGGAAATATCTAAATGCGTTACCAATCGTATCGTTTTATTAGATGTGGTATTGCATAGTATGCCTTTTTTGCCCAAAGCATGCACTACTTCATCTGCTTTAAAACCTTTAGCAACGTCAAAAAGCACAATATTGGTTTCCACCGGCATTACACTTTCAACGTAATTGGTTTCAGTTAGCGCTGCCGCTAAGGCTTTTGCATGCTGATGATCCTCCGCTAAACGTTGTACATGGTGATCTAAAGCATAAATTCCAGCAGCCGCTAAAAACCCCGCCTGACGCATACCTCCGCCAAGTACTTTCCTCACTCTTTTCGCTTGCTTAATCATCGCTGCAGAACCTAGCAACACCGAACCTACTGGCGCTCCCAAACCTTTAGATAAACAAATGGATATGCCATCAAAATACTGTCCGTAATCCGACGCCCTATCGCCAGTAGCAACCAATGCATTAAATAGCCTGGCGCCATCCAAATGCAATTTAATTCCCTTAACGGCACAAAGATGATGTATTGCCGCAATCTGATCTAACGTATAACATTTTCCGCCACCTTTATTTACGGTATTTTCCAGCACCACCAAACTACTTTTCGGATAGTGAATATTTTCTTCGTTAACTTCAGGCTCTATCATTTCGGGTGTTAAAATTCCGCGTTGGCCATGCAGCAACCTTACCGAAGCCATTGAATTATAAGCTATTCCACCACCTTCGTACCTGTACACGTGTGCAGTTTGGTCGCAAATTACTTCATCCATGGGTTGTGTAAAACACTTGATAGCAATTTGGTTGGTCATCGTTCCAGAAGGGCAAAACAAACCTGCTTCCATATGAAACATCGATGCCAATTTATGCTCCAGTTCATTTACTGTCTCATCCTCTCCATAAACATCGTCGCCAACTTTCGCACTCATCATTGCGGCCAACATCTCAGGTGTAGGCTTAGTTACGGTATCACTTCTAAAAT
Source organism: Pedobacter zeaxanthinifaciens (assembly GCF_003313335.1). Classification (GTDB taxonomy): domain Bacteria; phylum Bacteroidota; class Bacteroidia; order Sphingobacteriales; family Sphingobacteriaceae; genus Pedobacter; species Pedobacter zeaxanthinifaciens. Next base: position 6,910 of record NZ_QMHP01000018.1, on the reverse strand, counting down.
CTATTTTCATGTTGTTAGTTCATTGGTTCATTGGTTCAATTGTTCATTAGTTCACTAGTTCATCGGTCTACTAGCTCAATTGTTCATTGGTTTATTGTTTCATTGGTTATTTTTATTAGCTCACTGCTTCCGGTCATTCCATCATCTAATTATCAAATTAGCTCATTATCCAATTGTCAAATCATCCAATTAGCTCATTATCCAATCATCACATTAAAACAATTATCTCATCATCAAAACCTCCCACCAAATATCTCATATTTCGCTACCAAAAAAATTATTTAATGAAAAAATTACACAGCTTCGTTTAACTTTTTTTCCACCGTTTTTTAGGATTTTTTAAAAATGTGGAAATCTCAAAAAACACCCTCAAATAGTGTAAAAATTACACTTTATTAAAAAACCGCCCTGATAATACGCAATCAAACGTTTGAAAGCCCCTTAGGTTAACTCATAAAAAACTTAATATTAATTTTTTATTTCCAATAAAGGCTGATATATTGCCAAACTTTTATACAAATTACACAACTTAACAAACCAAAAAAATGATACTTATTGCAGACGGTGGATCTACTAAAACCAACTGGTGTTTGATCAATGAGGCCGGTAGAAAAATCCATTTTAATACCGAGGGTTACAATCCTTATTTTGCAAAGCAAGACTACATTGAAAATTCGTTAAGAACCACTTTGCCGGACAATCTGGATGCTTCAAAACTGGAAGAAATTTACTACTATGGTGCTGGTTGCTCAACCGAAGCAAATAAAAAAATCGTGTCTGACGCCATGCAAAAGGTTTTTGTGAACGCTAAAATTTATGTAGACCACGATTTGCTAGCTTCTTGCCGTGCATTATTGGGCGATGAACCTGGTTTTGCCGCAATTTTAGGTACTGGAACCAACACTTGCTTGTACGATGGCAATGAAATTACGCTAAACATTGATTCACTTGGATATTTCCTTGGCGACGAAGGCAGTGGTAGCTATATCGGTAAACGCTTGTTGGCTGATTACATGAAAGGTTTTATGCCGAAAGGATTGAGCGAAAGTTTCTTCAACATTTACGGCTTAACTAACGAGGATATTTTCGACAATATTTACAACAAACCGCTTCCTAACCGTTTTTGCGCTAGTTTCAGTAAGTTTTTATACGATTTCAAAACCGTTTATCAGGAGTATACTGAAGATGTGGTTGATACGGCATTTACTGCTTTCTTTGAGAAATTGGTTACGCACTATCCTAACTACAAAAAACACTTGTTAAACGTGGTTGGTTCAGTTGGCTATAGTTTCAGAGACAGGTTAAGCGTAGTTGCTGATAAATATGAAATGGGCGTTGGAAAAATTATCCGTTCCCCAATAGATGACTTGGTTGATTACCACTTAAGCAAAAGATAATTTACTTCAAATTTAGAAGTTAACATAAGCCTCGAGGTAAACTTGAGGCTTTTTTCGTTTTGTAGGTTAAAAGGTAAAAGACAGATTCCTCCTAGCGTGGGAATGACAGCGAGTGGTGGAGTGGTGGAATGACAGCAAGTAGTAAAGTCGTAGAATGAGAGCGGATAGTAGCGCACTTTTTGAGTTTCGGGTAGTACGCTCCTCACCTGTCATCCTGAGCATAGCGAAGGATCTAAATAATGTGCTCTTCTGAACTTTGCGTTAAAATTCATTCTTAAATCTACGATAATCTGACC
>NZ_QMHP01000018.1:0-5207 GCF_003313335.1 Pedobacter zeaxanthinifaciens | reverse complement strand
TCTTCTGAACTTTGCGTTAAAATTCATTCTTAAATCTACGATAATCTGACCGTCATACGTAAGAGACAGATTCCTCCTAGCGTCGGAATGACAGCAAGTGGTGGAATGGCGGGATGACAGCGAGCAGTATAGCATAGGGAAAACAACAAATAGCGTCGGAATGACAGCAAGTAATAGAATGGCGGAAGGACAGGAGCTGTAGAATGTATTTGAGCAGGCTTTGCCAACTAAACCCGATAAAAGCGAACACGCCGCCGAAGCATGAGGCAAGTAAAGCGGTTAGCGGGACTATCGTAAAATAAGAACCACTTCTTTTGCTTTTCAAAAAAATAGGCCAGGAACATACCTAGCCTACTGTTAATCTTTGTAATTTATAATTTGACGTATGATTAAAACGAAATCTCCTTGCCAAAAAGCTTATTGTATTTACGTTTATCGAACTTATACAAGGTAGCCGCCCTGAAAGAGACGCCACGTTGTTTTTCTTCCAGCTCCTTTAAAACTTTAAAACTTAAAATCTTTTTACGGAAATTACGTTTATCCAATTTTTTACCCAAAATAAGCTCATAAACGCTCTGCACTTGCGTTAAGGTAAATTTCTCTGGCAACAGCTCAAATGCTAAAGGCAAATGCTTAATGCGGCGTTTAATTTTCTCTAAACCTTTATTTAAAATATGCTGGTGGTCAAAGGCCAACTTGGGCAAATTAGCCACATTAACCCACTGCGCTTTTTTGGCATAAGTACTCAAAGGTTTTAACGGCTTATCGCCACCCAAGCGCAACATGGCATAATAAGCTACCGAAATAACCCTACCTTGTGGATGTCGCTCTACATCACCAAAGGCATAATATTGCTCCATGTAAATATCGCTAAGGCCGGTAAGCTCTTTCAAAATGCGTTGCGCCGATTGGTCTACACTTTCATCATGGTTAACCAAGTTGCCGGGCAAGGCCCACCAATCTTTAAATGGTTCCTCATTTCTCTCAATCAATAAAATTTTTAGTTCTGCACCGTCAAAACCAAAAAGTACGCAATCTATAGATACTGCGAAATCAAAACCTGGGGTCACTGCTGTCAAAACTAAGCGATTTAAATGTTTGAATTTTGAAACAAAATAAAGACACTTATTTCGTTAATTCATAAAATTTTTGAAAAAAAATTACTTAGTGTAAAAAATACACGTTATATTCGTATAATCAGAATGAAACCAAATATTAAGAACATAGCAGTACTGACCTCTGGAGGCGATGCCCCGGGCATGAACGCCTGCATTAGAGCCGTTGTACGCACAGGAATTTACCATGGCAGGAACATGTTTGGTGCCATACAAGGTTACCAAGGTTTAATCAACAACAACATTATCCCTATGGACGCCCGCTCTGTAAGCAATATTTTACACATGGGCGGAACCATCCTTAAAACAGCTAGATGTTTAGAGTTTAAGGAAGATGCCGGGATGGAAATCGCTTTTAAAAATCTACAAGAAAAAGGCATTGATGGCTTAGTGGTAATTGGTGGCGATGGCACCTTTACCGGAGCTAAAAGATTTGGCGAGAAATTTGGCGTTAAAGTAATTGGCGTACCCGGCACTATCGATAATGATTTGTACGGATCGGATTTTACTTTGGGCTACGACACCGCCATTAATACGGTAATTGAGGCCATTGATAAAATTAGGGATACTGCCGACTCTCACGATAGGTTATTTTTTATTGAAGTGATGGGACGCGACTCAGGCTGTATTGCTTTACGCAGTGCCATTGCCAGCGGTGCGGAAGCGGTGTTATTGCCAGAACGTGAAACTTCGCTAAAGGAGCTGATCATGAAATTGAAGTCTGGAGCCTCTACCAAAAAATCATCAAGCATTGTAATTGTTTCCGAAGGGAATAAGTACGGTGGCGCTTATGATATTGCCAAGGCGGTAAAACGCAAGTTTACCCATTACGATACGAAAGTGACCATTTTAGGGCACTTACAGCGTGGCGGCAGTCCGAGTGGTTTTGATAGAATTTTAGGAAGCAGATTGGGCTTTGCAGCTACCAATGCGCTTATTGCTGGCGAAAGCATGAAGATGGTTGGCTTAAAAGGCAACGAAATTGGCCTTACCTCTTTAGCGGAGGCCCTTAGCGGACTAAGCAACTACAAACTGGAGGATGATTTGTTGGAAATGACCCATGTTTTATCAATTTAAAAGAGGATGATTGCAGTAGTATATAGCGGTTCAAAAAATGCCTGTTGGAAAATTTCAGCGGAAGGCGGTGCTGTAATTGAAACACATACGGCAGGTATTAATCCCTGCTTTAACGATCCAAAGCAAACGCTACAAATTTTGGGCAAAAACATCACCCTTATACACAACGCCGAAAACATTAGGAAAATTTACGTTTTTGCAGCAGGAGCATCCGCAAAAGATAAACAACAGGAGCTAGCGGATACGCTATCACGATTTTTTGTGAATGGCAAAATTAAAGTAAAGGATGATTTGTATGGTGCTGCCATTGCCGCCTGCCATGATAAAACTGGCATTGTAGGCATTTTAGGCAGCGGTGCTAATTGCGCTTACTTTAACGGCAAAAAGCCTGAAAAAAACAATTACGGACTAGGCTATATTTTAGCCGATGAAGGATCTGCCAATTATTTCGGAAAAATGCTGTTAAAGAATTATCTGGAAGACAAGATACCTGCGGAGCTAAAATCAAAAATGGAGGCGCAATACAATTTGGACCGACCTACCATTTTAGAGCGAGTGTACCGTAAGCCTCAAGTTCAAACTTACTTGGCGTCGTTTTTGGAATTTTACCTGGAAAACAGCGAACATAAATTTATACAACAGCTGGTAGCACAAGGTTTTGAGAAGTATTTCGACACTTATATTATCCCTACGCTTGAAAAACATCCTGGCGAAGACATCCATTTTGTAGGTTCGGTAGCGGGAGGTTTCCAAGATCAACTGAGGGAGGTAGCGCAGAAATATGAAATCAAGGTGATGTCGGTAACGAAAGAGCCGATCCACAATATCCTTAATTATTATAGCAATTAGCGGATTAGAAAGAAACAAGGCTTTAGGGCTTTGACGATAGAAAAGAAAACATAATAATAAAATGATGAAACCGTCGCAGACAGCTTCATCACCATTAAAAATAAAATAAAATAAAGATGAAAATAGGAATTAATGGATTTGGCCGTATTGGCCGCCTAGCCTTTAGAGCCGCTGTAAAACGCAACGATATTGAAGTTGTTGGCATTAATGATCTTGTAGAGCCAGATTATATGGCTTACATGTTAAAATACGATTCGACCCACGGTAGATTTGACGGTACTGTTGAAGTGAAAGATGGCAACTTGGTGGTTAATGGAAAAACAATCCGCGTAACTGCTGAAAAAGATCCAGCTAACTTGAAATGGGATGCTGTTGGCGCTGAAGTTGTAATTGAATCAACTGGTTTATTTTTAACTCAGGAAACTGCACAAAAGCACATTGATGCAGGTGCTAAAAAAGTAATCATGTCGGCACCGGCTAAGGATGATACCCCAACTTTTGTAATGGGTGTTAACCATAAAGAATTAAAAGCTGAGCAAAACATTGTTTCAAATGCTTCTTGTACTACTAACTGTTTAGCGCCAATTGCTAAAGTATTGCACGATAAATATGGCATTTTAGAAGGTTTAATGACTACTGTACACGCAGTAACTGCTACGCAGAAAACTGTTGACGGTCCATCTGCTAAAGATTGGAGAGGCGGACGTGGCGCTTACCAAAACATCATCCCTTCTTCAACTGGTGCGGCTAAAGCTGTAGGCTTGGTATTGCCATCGTTGAAAGGTAAATTAACTGGTATGTCGTTCCGTGTACCAACTGCCGATGTATCTGTAGTTGATTTAACTGTACGTTTAGAGAAATCTGCTTCATACGAAGACATTAAAACTGCCATGAAAGAAGCTTCTGAAGGCGAATTGAAAGGTATTTTAGGTTACACTGAAGACGAAGTAGTTTCTACAGATTTCTTAGGTGATGCTCGTACTTCAATTTTTGATGCTAAAGCTGGTATTTCATTGAATGATAACTTTGTTAAAGTAGTTTCGTGGTACGATAACGAGTGGGGTTATTCAAATAAAATCATTGACCTAGCTCAAGAAGTAGGTAAATTTATTTAAGCACAAATATCCAAACCAAATCATAAGGCAGCACGCTAAAGGTGCTGCTTTTTTTATGCCCGCTACTTAAGTTTAGCTTTGTAAGCCAAGCGATGATTGTTAAGGAAAGTTAAATATCAGGCAATGAAATAATGTACTTCTACAATTTGCGTTTAGGAAATATCAAACATCAATGAAAAAGCGAAACTATGTTATTTTAACATTGATATATGCTTTTTTAACGTTAAAAACGGTATTTTAGTCATAGATATGTCATAACAAACAGCAAAATTAAATTTTCTTAGTGTACTTTTTACACTAATCGAAATTATGCCTACATTTGTAGTGTTGGTTGAGGCCAACAATTAAATATTGATAATACTCCTTCAAAGGAATTAAGATACACCCGTTCATACAGGTTTATATTTGGTTAGAAAGAGAGACAAGTCTGGATGGATTGTCTCTTTTCTTTTTTATGGGGGTTCCTATCTAAAAGTGGCTTTTGGTATTCACTTATCTTGCTGCTTCCACCTGAACTTACTGGGTTTTTAATTCAATTAATTATGTTTTGAGAGAACTTTTGATGTAACATTTAAGCTCCATCTTTCAACTAAATTTATTCGTTGGTTAAAGGCTGCAACTTTTTATCAACAACCAAGCAAAGAAGGAACGGAAAAAATAGGTGCTTCGTAAATCCCATGTGAGCGTTTATGCCATAGTTCCTTTAAAGCGTGTTGGAGAGAAAGATTAAATTTGAGCAGTAGTTAATGAACAACTGAACTTGAGCTTTTGCACGTCGGCTTGCCTGACGCAAAACCCTTGTTACCTGCAGCCTTTCTGTCTTTCTTTATCCTATCTCGTTTGTCCATTCAGTTGCTAAACTCTCTACGTAGTCCACAAACGTGTTAATTCCGTTTATTCTGTGAAATGTATATTCAGGTTGATTATCTAAAAATTTAACATTGTCAAAGCAATGGTCGTGAGCAAAAAGCATAACTTCTTTTGTGTTTTTGTCATAAAGTGTAGATTATTCCAAAACTGGCCACTCCTTTTTTTGCGAACTGGCCACATC
>NZ_QMHP01000017.1 GCF_003313335.1 Pedobacter zeaxanthinifaciens | reverse complement strand
TATATTCCGTTTAATCCTATCCAAACTTTTCTCTACAAACTTACGATGACAGGTAGGATAGTCAATTCGCCTTGTAATCGCCTTAAAAAATATTTCAAAAAGTTTGGATGATAAATTTATTTCTATAAATTTGGTTAACCAAATATTGGTCGACCAAAAATTAGTTAACCAAAAACCAATTGTATGAACAAGCAGAGTTTGCTTCTAGTTTCATTAATAGCGTTGTTTTTTAGCTGTAGCAAGAAGAAAACTAGCAGTACGCCAGAAATTCTAAAATCTGAGGAACAGGCTAAAACCAGTACCGATGGCCCAACGCTTAGCGCCAATGGTACTACGGATACTTATCAGCTCATCAACAGTGTGTTTGGTGGGACAGGAGACGTAATTGAAGCGCCTGATTGCAGTCATCTTGGTTTCGGTAAGCACATTACTCAAGTTTACGATAATGATTTGAAACGCAATGTATTCGCATTTTTGATACATGTGAGTCCAGACAACGATAAATGCGAAGACTCAGATCGTCAGCGTAATGAAATTAAAACATACGATAGGTCGCCAGAAAACTTAAAAGCAAGTAGAGACGAACGTGTGCTCTACCGGTGGAAGTTTAAACTAGATGCCAATTTTAAGCCCTCGAGTGATTTTACCCATATCCATCAATTGAAACCGATTGACGGCGATAACCAGCTGCCAATTATTACCCTTACTCCGCGTTATCGTGCAGCTGGAGATGTGATGCAGGTGATTCATACAGGGGAAACCGACGCCACCTCCCAAAAGTACATTGTGAGTGTACCTCTTTCTGATTTCAAGGGGCAGTGGGTAGAGGTAATAGAAAGGGCAACTTTTTCTTTCGATGGTAAATATGAAATACAAATCAATAGAATTAGCGACGGAAAGGTTTTGGTGAAACAGGCCTTTACCAATATAGAAATGTGGCGCAAGAACTGTACAAGTAGCAGACCAAAGTGGGGAATTTACAGGCGCCTACTACAAGCAGATGCGCTTAGAGATGAAACAGTGCTCTTCAATGATTTCAATATCACAGAATATTAGTGGAATAAGTGATTATGCTGGTTAACAAGGCTCCAGCAGATTATCCAGAATTAACGCTTTTCAGATTAGTAATTAACTGGAGGTTTTAAATCTCCTTAACCTATAACCAAAAATATAAAATGTATGAAAAGACTTTTACTACTATTGTTTTTTAGCTGTTTTGCGGCAGTTAGTTTTGCTCAAACTACTTATTATTGGGTTGGAGGAACTTCCGAAGCTAATATTGGAACGGCTTCCAACTGGAACACGCAATTGAACGGTACCGGCACAAGTCGATCAACCATTTTATCTACTGATGTTTTAGTGGTAGATGGAACCAACATTGGAGGTGCTGTACAAACCACTGGTACGGCGTTAATACACGTTAACGCAGCAACTACAGCGCAACTAAAAATTATCAACGGTGCTTCGGTAAATCTTGTTCGAGTGGCAAGTTCCAATGGTACACTTACCATTGCAAATAACACTTTAGGTGAGGCGGGCTTAACTATTGATGCTACGTCGTCTTTATTAGTGAACAATGCCAGTTATGTAGGTAATCTTTATATCGATTTTCCCGCTACTGCTACTGGAAGCATTGCCGGTACGTTTAAAATCACTCAAGGAGGATCCACCGTACCATCTTCTAGCCCACGTGTAACCTGCCGTACAGTAGGAGGTTTGGTGTTTACTAGTGGTGCTACATTTGACTATGATAACACGTTAAACTATCCGTTTGGCTCGGTAGGTTCAGGCACCAGTAACTCTTCAAATGGAGCGGTAGTGTTTCAAAGTGGTGCAAACCTAATATGTAATAGTGTTTTTAGTCCCTTTGGAAGTAGTTCTACTAATGCAATTGTTGATTTTAGACCAGGAAGTAACTACTATATCAAAAAAACAATAACCACGGGTTCAGTAACTAACGCAAAAACATTTGGCAACGTGTTTCTTCAAAATGGAGCTACGCTTACCACTGATGGCGCCGCAATGAACAAAATCGAGAATTTTACTATTGATGCAGGCTGTAACGTAAATGTGAATGGATCTACAAGTACACCAATTCCATTGTTGGGAAACTTAGTGGCTAATGGCAATATCAACGGTACAACTTCAGGAGCTGGGAACTTTATTTTGTCGATGTCTGGAAGTAGTCCTCAAACTATCAGTGGAAGTGGAAACATTGCCGTAACTGGCTTTGTAGTGGGTGATCACTCGACGGTTACTTTAGAAAAAAATATTACCGTGGTAGGAAGTTCTAACATTTATGGAACGCTGAATTTTGGTACTTTTCAAATAGATGGTGCAGGTAGTTTCACTTCAAGAGTCGCATTCGAATCAGCTTCTGGTACTAGCTATACTAACGCAGCTAATACAATTACCGATGGGTCTTATCAAATTACTATCCCAGTAAGTTTAGGTTTGTCATCGTTAACAGGATTGGAAATTACTGGTCCGGGTATTCAGGCAAATACAAATATCGTGTCGTATTCGAGCGGCAATGGCCAAGTTAACCTTTCTAAACCAGCTATAGCAAGTTCTGTAGGCGCAACAATTTCGTTTAAAAGCAATACATCTACTTTAATCACCAGTAACGTTAATGGACTTAGTGCAACTGGAAGCATTGCCGCAAGCGGTACCGTTAATAATAACGCCGGAACAAACGTTGTTTTTAATGCTGCAACGGTTAGTCCGTTCACAACAAGTAATAACGCATTAGGTAACGTTACATTTAATGCGGCGGCAACTACTAACAAGAACATTACAGTTACTGGCAAGCTTACATTGAATAATAGCAAACTTACTATCCGAGAAGCCGATGTATTGACTATGGGTGCTGCTGCTACTTTTGATAGTGGGCTAGGTGCCAATGCCTATGTCGTAACTTCTGCAAATACGAGTACAGGCGATGTTGGAAAAATTAAATTAACTGACATAACTACAGGCACCGTAATTCCAGTTGGTACGGCTACAAACTATTTGCCGGTAACTTTAAGTCCAACTACGGCTTCTACCTTTGAAGTTAACGTTTTTGCCGGCGCTACTGCTGATGGAACACCTAACGGAACTGCATTAACAGCGGCTCAAAAATTACGAATGGTTGATGCCGTTTGGAACGTAGTGCGCACTAGCGGCTCAGGCAATGCCGATTTAACAGTTAACTGGCCAAATGCGCTGGAAGGAGCTGATTTTTCTCTGTTTGGAAATACTTCAATCGGCATAGCGAATTATAACGCAGGTGTTTTTGGTACTTTCGCAGGACTGGGCAACGCTGTGGCAAATACAGCTGCCATTAACACAGGTAACTTCTCAGCTTTTATAGTTGGCGAAGCCAATACTACTTTGCCTTTAACGATGTTGGGCTTTTCGGCAAAACAGAACTTAAATACTGTAAAGTTAGATTGGAGGACAACCGACGAGAAAGACCTGAAAAATTATGTTTTACAGCATAAAAGAGATGGCAATTATGAAACTATTTACACTGCCAATCCAAATAATAAACCGGGCATATTTAACTACAGCTTTGTTCACCCTACGCCATTGGCTGGTACAAACTATTACCGTTTAGTGGCAGTTGATCTTGACGGAACTACTCACACATTTGATGAAGCTGTTAAGGTGAATTTAACTAATGCCATGAGTGTTTATCCGAACCCGGCAATTGGCAACAGCATTACCGTTTCTGGAGTAGTTAGGGGAGATGTGATTAAATTGCAAAATATTCAGGGCCAAGTGATTACTAGAAAGGTGGCAAATAACAACACAGAACAAATTGATGTGCAGTCAATAGCTGCTGGTACATATTTGATCTCCATAGAAAATGAAGGTAAAACTACAAGCACTAAAAAAGTGATTAAAATTTAAAATATGTTTTTGATTGCAAGTCTGAATGTTTATTTTTGGTAGACCAGTTAATTGGTCTACCAAATTAAAAATGTAAAATGAAATCATTAATAGAAAATATAACCGCTATCCGTTTAGAATCTCCAGTAGATAAAATCATCGGCCAGCTTAAACAACTGATTGTTTCCGGACAGTTAAAACCAGGTGATCGACTTCCAGCTGAAAGAGTACTTTCTGAGCGTTTTGGCGTAGGGCGAAGCTACATCCGCGAAGCGATTTTGAAATTGGAGTTTTACGGTTTGCTTAAAACTAATCCACAAAGTGGAACTTATGTAGCAGGCCTAAGCATTAGTGTGATAGATAACATCATTTCTGACATCATTAAGTTTAATAAAGATGATTTCAATGCTTTAATCGAAGCTCGTTATCACCTTGAATTGAATGCGGTAAAACTAGCTGCTGAACGTCGTACCGAGGAAGATTTGCAAAGCCTTCGAGAGGCAATGGAAGCCTACGAAAAGAAAGTGGCAATTGGTGGCGATGCAGTAGAAGAAGACATGGTATTCCATATCAAAATTGCAAAGGCAACTAAAAATTCGGTGATTGAGTCGATGATTTTGATCTTAGTTCCAGATTTGATTAAGAACATTGTGGAGAATAAGATTTGTGGCGATAACAGAGCGAAAACTGCCATTGAAGAACATAGGATGATTTATGCCGCTATCGAATCAGGTCATATGGCCAAAGCTGAAGAAGCCATGGCAGGTCACCTAGATGAAATATGGCAAATTAGTAAAGCAGGATTTGCGGCTCAAAATATCATAGAAAAAGCAGAAATATAATTCAATATAGGGATAACCTAGTTTAATCATTTTATATCAAAACAAGCGTATGAACTACTTCAAAAAAGTGGTATTAGTATCTTTTTGTGTCCTATTTTCCTCGGTTGCTTTAGCTCAGGTACATCCTAGTTTGATGCTTACCAAGGCTAATGTAGCCGCGGTAAAAAAGGGTATAGCCAGTTATCCATTATTAGGTCAATCGTATCAAACGGTTAAAGCAGCTGCTGACAAGGCATTATCAGAGCCAATTACTGTTCCGGTACCACAGGATGGTGGAGGTGGATATACTCACGAGCAGCACAAAAGAAATTATAGCAATATGCTCAATTGCGGCATCGCTTATCAAATATCAGGTGATAAAAAATATGCTGACTATGTAAGCAGGATGCTATTAAATTATGCCGCTCAATATCAAAAATGGCCGTTACATCCAAAGAGCAAAAACAAAGCCGATGCCGGTCGTATTTTTTGGCAATGTTTAAACGATTTTGTGTGGCAAATTTATACCATACAAGCTTATGATTTGGCATATAACGGAATTACCGCTTCAGAAAGAAAGACAATTGAAGAGCAGTTGTTTATGCCAATTTTAAAGTTTTTTACGGAAGATAAAGTGGAAGTTTTTAATAAAATTCACAACCACGGAACTTGGAATTTAGCTGCAGTGGGTATCACCGGTTATGTGTTAAACAAAAGAGATTATGTAGAAAAAGCATTGAAAGGATCTAACAAGGATGGTAAAAGCGGTTATCTGGCACAAGTGGATCAGCTCTTTTCGCCGGATGGCTATTATATGGAAGGCCCTTATTACCAACGTTACGCCTTGCTGCCGTTTATCCTATTTGCTAAAGCAATCAACAATTACGAACCGCAACGCAAAATTTTCGAATACCGAAATCAGTTGCTAGCCAAGGCGATACAAACTTCCTTACAAACGTCTTATACAGATAAAACTTTTTTTCCTATTAATGATGCTATCAAAGATAAAACCTATGAATCCGTAGAGTTGGTTTATGGAGTTGATTTGGCGTACGCCGATATCAAACCAGAGGTGGATTTATTAGATATCGCTCGTCAGCAAAACAGGGTAATTGTTTCTGATGCAGGTTTAAAGGTAGCCGCTGATTTGGCCGCAGGTAAAGCAAAGCCTTTCAAGTACCAATCTTTATGGATTAGAGATGGTGGTAAAGGCGATGAAGGCGGTGTTGGGATTTTGCGCTACGGCGCCAATACGGATCAGCAGGCAGTGTTGTTGAAAGCCTCTTCGCAGGGAATGGGACATGGTCACTTTGATCGTTTGAACCTGCTGTACTACGATAACACTACGGAGATATTTCCTGATTACGGATCGGCTCGTTTTTTAAATATCGATACTAAAAATGGGGGCGGTTACTTGCCCGAAAACAATACTTGGGCCAAACAAACAGTAGCTCATAATGCCTTGGTGGTTGATGAAACTTCTCATTTTGATGCCGAGTTGGATCCGGCTAGTTTAACTAGTCCTCAATTACTTTATTTCAATAATGCACCTCAACTGAAGGTAGTAAGTGCTACAGAGCCGAATGCCTATAAAGATGTGCAAATGACGAGAACGGCTGCATTAGTGAAATTGGAGGGGATGGAAAAACCACTTTTGATTGACGTGGTACAGGCGAAATCAGATAAAAACCACCAGTACGACCTACCATTTTGGTATAAAGGACAATTGGTAAATACCTCTTTTCCGATGAAGGCGGTTACCAACCAGTTGAGTGCTTTGGGCAATAAAAATGGCTACCAACATTTATGGTTAAATGCAAGCAATAAATTGGCTAGTAAAAGCGGTTTAGTTGGACTTTTGGTGAAGAAAAGATTTTACACTACGCATTTTGTATCTAACAATCCTTTAGAGGTGAAGCTGGTTTCGATTGGCGCAAATGATCCTGAAATGAATTTAGTAGATGGAAAGGCTTTTATGTTGCGCAGCAGCGGACAGCACCAAACTTTTGTAAATATTACAGAAACACATGGCGGTACTGATCCAATTAATGAAACCGTAGCTGCGGCGTTGCCCTCTATCAGCGAACTGAAACTGTTGCAGTCGGACGAGCAAAAAACAATAGTGACTTTTAAGTTTAAAAACAGAAGCTATACCTACGGAATCAATTATACAGACAAACAGAATTATATCAATTTTAAATAGGAATTAGTAGCTAGGAATTAGGAAACTAGTCGAAAAACCAAACAACCATCCAAAAAAGCAATTAACCAAACACCAATTAACCAAACACCAATAACCAAAGAGCAATTAAACAATATCAATATATGCAAAGCGAATTATTTCAAATAGAAACTGAAACAACCTGGGAAGATTTAGGAAACGGTATACAGCGTAAAATTTACGGTCACGATGATCAAATTATGTTGGTGAAAGCCAAGTTTGAGGCAGGTGCAGTGGGCACTTTACATGAGCACTACCACGTACAAGTAACTTATGTAGAAAGTGGCGTTTTTGAAATGACCATTGGCGATGAGAAAAAAATCATCAGAAAAGGAGATGGTTATTACGTGCCACCTCATGCTGTGCATGGCTGTGTTTGCATTGAGCCAGGGATTTTAATTGATGTTTTCGCTCCTCATCGTGAGGATTTTATCAAATAAATGGACCAATTTTTAGCGCTCTCATCAAATATAATCAACCAATTAAACCTAAAATATTTGAACATGAAAAAACTAATAATGAGTTGCTTTTTGATAGCAGCTGTAAGTTTTTGCAAGGCACAGGAAACCGCTGAGTTTAAAAAAGTGACCTACCCAACTGGTTATACAGAGCAATTGAATGTGGTATATGCTAAAGTTGGCGACTGGGAAGGTAAAATGGATCTTTATTTAGCTCCACAAGAGAAAGGCCCTTCGCCTATCGTCATCAACATCCATGGTGGAGGTTTCAATAAAGGCAGCAAAGAATCTCAAACGGGTTTCAACACTTTTTTCAAAAATGGCTACTCAGTAGCTAACATTGCCTACCGTTTGGTGCAAGTAGCGCCAGCACCAGCGGCGGTACAAGATGTACGTTGCGCATTAATTTATCTGATCAAAAATGCAAAATCCTTAAATATTGATCCAAATCGTATTGTAATTATGGGCGGTTCAGCAGGAGGTCACTTAGCTTTAATGGGCGGTTTACTAGGTAACGATACTAAGTTCGATAACAATTGTCCTGGCGTAAAAGATGTGAAAGTTGCTGCCATTATTGATAAGTACGGCATTACTCATGTAGGCAATTGGAAAAGTCGCTCGGCTACTTGGTGGTTAGGAGAGAGGTCTAACGATCAAGCATTTATCCAATCGGTTTCGCCGCTTTATCAGGTGAAAAAGAATAGTCCGCCGGTATTTATTGTACACGGAGATGCTGATCCGGTTGTGCCTTATCAGCAATCTGTTGACTTAAAAAATAAGTTGGACGAAATGGGGGTGAAAAATAAATTCATGACCGTACCGGGTGGTGAGCATGGCAAGTTTCCGGCAGACAAAAACTCTGAAGTAAACAAAGCCATCATCGATTTCTTGAAGGAGCTAGGTATCCACAAATAAGCCTAAGGCGATATTCAACTAATGAAAAAAATCTTCAACATATATTTGGTTATGGCTGCTATTGCTAGCTTGAGCTTAGGTTTAAGCTATGCAATACAGCCTTTTTCAACAAGAGTAGCTCAACCAATTATTGTGGCCAATAGCCTACAGCTTAAGCGAGTTTTAGCTACCGCCAAGCCCGGGGACTCAATCATTTTGAAAGATGGCACCTATGATGGCAAATTTGTAATTGAAGCAGAAGCTAGTGGTACGGCCAAACAACCTATTGTGCTTATTGGCGGCAGGGGCGCAATTTTAGATGCTGGAAATAACCAAACTGGGTACGTGCTGCATTTAAAAGCCAGTTTTTGGAAGCTTAGAGGATTTACCGTAAAGAATGCATTGAAAGGCATTGTAGCAGATGGTGCCTGCAATAATTTGATTGATGGTCTGTTGGTAACCGATTTAGGGGAAGAAGGTATTCACTTCAGAATGTTTTCCAAACACAATGTGGTACGCAACTGCGAAGTTAACCATACGGGCAAGAAAAATCCAGGTTATGGTGAGGCAATATACATCGGCTCTGCTTATAGCAATTGGCCAAAATATACTGATGGAAAACCAGATCAATGTGATTCCAACCAAGTCATCAATAATAAATTAGGTCCTTATGTTGCTGCCGAGTGTATCGATGTAAAAGAAGGTACTACAGGCGGGATCATCAGCGGAAATACTTTTGAAGCACAGGGTATTACTGGTGCAAATAGTGCTGATAGTTGGATGGACATCAAAGGCAATCATTACCTCATCATCAACAACACGGGTTATAATACGCAGCCTTCGGTACTTACGGATGGTTATCAGGTGAATTGTGCCTACGAAGGATGGGGGAGTTACAATAAGTTCGTCAATAACACTTGCCATGTAAATGCCGATGGTTACGGCATTAATGTACGCTTAAAAAGCGGCAAAGGTGAGGCTATTGGCAACTTGGTTTATGCCGATAATAAAGTAAATGGCGCTGCAAAAGGTGTCACTAATATTGATATAAAAAATAAATAAATGAAAGTAAAAGGCTTAAGGTGGTGGATTATTGCCCTTATTGGTTTAGCAACCGTAATTAATTATGTTGACCGAAGTGCGATCAATATCCTTTGGCCTTATATCTACAAAGAGTTTGGCATAGCCGATGTGGACAATAAAAGTGCGCTGGCATTAATTACCACATTTTTTATGATAGCTTATGCATTGGGGCAAACCTTTACGGGCAAGCTGATGGATGCAATTGGTACAAGATTAGGCATGGCTTTTTCTATTATTGCATGGAGTGTTTCTATCGCCTTGCATGCGTTTGCAAAATCACTAATGTCTTTTAACATTTTTAGGTTCATGTTGGGTTTCAGTGAAGCTGGAAACTGGCCTGGCGCTACAAAAAGCAACGCAGAGTGGTTCCCGGCAAAAGAAAGGGGAATTGCTCAAGGTATTTTCGGTGCAGGAGCTTCTTTAGGTTCGGTGGTTTCGGCACCAATTATTGCTGCGCTATATTTAATGTTCGGCTGGAAAATGACCTTTGTGCTTATTGCAGTTTTGGGCTTAATTTGGATTATTCCGTGGCTGTACATCAACAAAGCTACGCCTGATCAGCATCCTTGGATTACAGAAGAAGAGCGTAACCACATTTTAGCAAAACCTGAAGTAAAAGAAGTAAATGCTGCGGTAGATCAAGCGCCAGTACTTACTTGGAAAGAGCTGCTGAAGTTTAGAAATACATGGGGTATTATTACTGGTAGGTTCTTCATTGATCCGGTTTGGTGGTTGTTTGTGACATGGTTGCCAACTTTTTTAAAGGAGCAGTTCATGTTCGATATCAAACAAATTGGAGCTTTCACTTGGGTGCCGTATCTATTTGCTGCCATCGGTAGTTTATTAGGTGGTTATCATGCTTCCATGCAAATTAAAAAAGGTATCGAGCCACAAAAAGCTCGTAAAAATGCCATTGCCGTGGGCAGTGTAATTATGCTGGCTTCTTTGGTGGTTATTGTGTATCAACTTGGTACTTTAAAGGATACACCAACCTTGGCAATGGTGTTAATTGGCCTAACCTTGTTTGGTTTTCAATACCTCATTGGTAACATCCAAACGTTACCTAGCGATTATTTCAACGGTAAAAATGTAGGTACCGTAGCGGGTATGGGCGGTACTGCAGCGGTAGCGGGTACCTTGCTTACTACTTGGGCGGTTCCTGTAATCACACAAACCAGTTATGTGTCCTTTTTTGTACTGGCTGCGGTTTTAGTGCCAGTATCTTGGTTATGTATCAAATATATTTCATCTAAATAATAAAGAATTAAATAATAACAATATGCGTTTAAAAAACAAAGTTGCAATAGTTTCTGGTGGTTCTAGAGACATAGGAAGAGCAGTTTCTTTGCAATTGGCAAAGGAAGGTGCAAAAGTGGTAGTTAATTACTTTGATAATGAGCAATTAGCCCAAGAAACCTTGCAAATGATTAAGGATTTAGGAGGCGAAGCGATTATAGTAAAAGCAGATATGACCAAAGCGGCCGATGTAGAAGCTTTAGTAGAGCAAGCTAAAACTGCGTTTGGTAACGAAATTAACGTTTTGGTAAATGTTGTAGGTGGCTTAGTGGCTCGTAAAACAACTGCTGAAATGGATGAAGATTTCTGGGATTTCGTGATGAACGTTAATTTGAAGTCGGTGTTTTTAGCGGTTAAGGCCGCTTCACCTTATATGCCTTCAGGTTCTTCTATCGTTAACTTCTCTTCATTAGCTGCCAGAGATGGCGGAGGCCCGGGAGCGAGTGCCTATGCTACTTCAAAAGGTGCAGTAATGACTTACACCAGGGCTTTGGCAAAGGAGTTTGGCCCCAAAGGGATTCGAGTAAATGCTTTAGCTCCGGGAATGATTGCCACTACTTTCCACGATACTTTCACTAAAAGCGAAGTTAGAACAAATGTAGCCAACGCTACTGCTTTAAAAAGAGAAGGCGATGCTAAGGAAGTAGCTGACTTAGTAGCTTACCTAGCTTCAGATGAATCAAGTTTCCTTACAGGTAATAACATCGATATTAATGGCGGTTTGGCATTTTCATAATGCTGCTACGCCTCAACTGTTGCTGATCATCAATTGGTTAGCAACAGTTTAATACACTCATAATTTCCCCTCCATCATTTAAAAGTGCTCTCTTTTAAAGCAACCAAACCAAAATATTCCATTTAACCATCAAATATTTTTGGAATATAAATAATAATGATATATTTGGTAAACCAATTTTTGGTCTACCAATTTAAACCAAGCATTAGTTCGATATTAATGCACTAACCAATATAAAACTGATTACTATGACATTAAAAAATCGCGTTAGCAGCGTTGTTTTTTTACTGGCTTGTGTGTGGACTATTTCTGTGTGGGCACAAACAACGGTAAAAGTCAAGGGCGTTGTCAAATCTGAAGATGGACAGGGAATTCCGGGAGTTTCTGTAACTATCAAGGATTCCAACAAAGGTGTTTCCACTAACGAAAAAGGTGAATACGAAATATCCGTTCAGAAGGGCAAAATACTCGAATTCAAATCATTGGGTTACAAAAGTTTTTTTCAAGCGGTAAATAACAGCACTACCATTAATGTTACGTTGCAGGAAGATGTTAATTCCATGAGCGAAGTGCTGGTGGTAGGCTACGGAACACAGAAAAGATCTACCGTAAGTTCTGCAGTTAGCAAATTAGAGAACAAAAATCTCGATGAAATTCCGACGTCAAGGCTAGATAACGCTTTGATTGGTAAAATTGCAGGTTTAACGGTGCAAAATAACAGTTCAGAGGTAGGCTCTGATCCGACACTGCGTATTCGTGGAGCGGCATCTATTAATGCAAATGCTGAGCCTTTAGTAGTGGTGGACGGACATCCGATTGCCGATGGTTTAGCCTTTATCAATCCTTATGATGTGGAGTCGATTGAGGTGCTAAAAGATGCGGCATCGTCAGCAATATACGGCTCTAGAGGTGCCAATGGCGTTATTTTAGTAACCACCAAAAAGGGTGTTGCCGATAAGCCTAAGTTCACGGTTAAATCATTCTATGGCTTAAAAGAGGCCTATAAAGTATATCCAATTTTATCAACTTCCGAATACACCGAATTACTTTTTGCGGAAGCTAAATTGAGGGAGAATGACCCTAGTGTACCCGTTGCGTCACGAAATTTGATTACTGCTAATGAGCGTGCTGCTTACATCATCGAAAATCAAATTAGCGGGTCACCTACAGATTGGCAACAGGAAGCGCTACGTAATGCTGGTATTTACAACCTGCAGCTCAATGTTGCTGGCGGTAAAAAAGATATGCGTTATTACGTTTCTGGAAACCTTCAACAAGATCAGGGTGTGATGAAGTACAGCGAAAACAACAAAGGCAACTTGCGTGTCAAACTAGATATCAATTTATCGCCTAAATTGATGCTGAATGTGAACATTAACCCAACCTACACTAAAATTCAACGTCCATCAGAAAACTTTACCAATTATTATCGTTTTCCTTCGTTTTTGCCAGTTTTCCACTCGGCATTTACCTCAGCTTTCGTAAACCAAAATGCGCAATGGGCTAATTTAAGAGCGGGAGATTGGGCACAAGCTCGTCACTTCACCAACTTAAACTACGCAGGTACTATGCCCGATGGCTCTTTTTGGCAAAGTACAGGAGCGGTTTCCCCGTTTTCTTCTACCAACAACACGCCATTGTCGCATGCACAAAGGGAAGAAAGATATTCGGAGAGTTACCGTTTTCAGGCTGGAACCGATTTAACTTATAGCCCAACAAAAAACTTGTCTTTCAAATCATCGGTTGGTACTTATTATCTATCAAGAGAGGATAAAAACTTAATAAGAAGTGAAGCACGTAAAGATGGTGATGTGAATTCAGCCACAATTACGAACGGAACTACTGTAGATATTTTATGGGAAAATACCATGAACTACAACAAACGACTTGGCAATCATAATTTTACGGGTTTGTTAGGTTTTACCATGCAAAGTAACTCCGTAACTGGTTCGCAGCAAATTGGTTATAACTTCCCTTCAGATGATTTTACTACTTTAAATCAGGCAGCTTATTTTGACCAAGCACCTGCATTACCTGTCAATGTAAAAACAGGCTTGATTTCTTATTTAGGGCGTATCAATTACGATTATAAAGGCAAATACATTGCTACCGCAAGTTTGCGTACTGATGAGAGTTCTATTTTTGGACCAGGTAACAGGAGAGGTTGGTTCCCTGCTTTTTCTGCTGGTTGGAATATCGCAAGTGAACCATTTATGAAAGGTTCGAGAAAGTGGCTGGAAACCTTAAAATTAAGAGCAAGTTATGGCGGTACAGGTAACAACCGAATCACACCATTTTCTTACTTAGATTTATTATTCCGCTCTAATTATGTTTTTGGAGATGGAACAGGGCAGGTTAGTCCAGGCCAGTCGCCTAACAACGTAGTAACTTTCGGAAGGGATATTACTTGGGAAACAACCAACTCTACCAACATTGGTTTAGACTTGGGCTTGTTCAAAAATAAAGTACAGTTGAGTTTAGAGTTCTATCGTTCAATTACCAACAACTTATTGTTACAACAGGCGCAGCAAGCCATTACAGGTTCTGATGCTTTCTGGACAAACAACGGTAAAATCAGAAATCAAGGCTTTGAAATTGAATTTACTTCAAATAACATCGGTACCAAAAACTTTAACTGGACCAGCTCAATCAACTTTTCTGCTAATCGTAACAAGTTGCTAGGTTTAGGCGGAGATCAACCTTATCTATACAACTACGGTGAGCGTAGCGAAATTTATGCTTCCATAGTGGGCCAGCCTTACGTTCAGTTTTTTGGTTATAAAACCGATGGGGTTTGGGTATCACAAGATGAGGCCAACGCAGCACAGGCAGCAGGGCAAACTTCAATTTTGCAAAGCTACTACAGAGAAGGTGGCGTGAAACTAAAAGACATCAACGGAGATAATAAAATTGATGTGAACGATAGGGTAATTATCGGATCTCCTTTCGCTGATTTTACTTGGGGCATTACCAATGCTATCCGCTATAAAAAATTCGATCTAAATGTGTTGATCCAAGGTTCGCAAGGTGGTCAGTTAATTAACGGCGATTTGTTCTACAACGAATCTAAACGTCAAAATGCAAACTACATTAAAAATCGTTGGGTAAGCCCGGCTAATCCAGGTGATGGAAAAACGCCTTACTCAACCAATGGTATCGCTGCAGATTTGCTATTAACCGATTACGGGGTGGAAAGTGCTACTTATGCCTACATCAGAAATGTAATTGTTGGTTATACCTTACCTACAAAGGCAACCAAAAAATTGAAGATAAATAGCTTAAGGCTCTATGCTTCGGTTGATAACTTGTTTTTCCTAACGGGAAGTTCCTACAGGGGTATTAATCCGGAGTCGAGGCTAACCACGGCTGATTATGCTTCGCCGGTAATTGTTGGCTACCAACGTGGTGGTTTCCCAGTTAACCGTACTTATACATTTGGTCTTGATTTTAACTTTTAATGCCATTTTATCATGAAACAATTCAATAAACTATCAATTCGCTTCATCATAGTGGTATCTCTGGCTTTGGCATCTACTTCTTGTAAAAAGCTTGTAGATCAAGAGCCTATATCTAATGAGGTGGTTGACAACTACTATAAAAATTATAAAGAAGTAAATGTTGCCTTAAGTGGCTGTTACAATGGGATGCAGGAGCCTTTACTAACCGAATGGCAATTCACGGAACTAAGATCCGATAATGCTCGTCAGCGTTCAGTAAATAGTACCACTAACGTTAACATGGAGCTTAACGTGCTTAATTTGTATACGGCAGGTCCATCGCATCAGCAAATTTACAACTACTGGTTAGCGGTTTACAAAAATATCCGTAACGTAAACTATGTGTTGCGTAGTTTGGGCGTAAGCTATCAAAACAATCAATTGGTATTTGGTAAGCCTACGGCTGATGTAACCGATGCACAACGCAATGAATTGGCCGGACAAGCATTGTTTATTAGAGCCTATCATTATTTCAACTTGGTGCGTTTGTACGGTGGCGTTTTTATTGTAACCGAACCTGTAGATGCTGCACAAGCCCGTAAAATTAATCGCTCTTCGGTTAATGAGTGCTACAATTTAATTGTTAAAGATTTAGAAGCAGCTGTTAACTTAGCTAGCGCTAGGCCATTTGGCCAAATTCCATCTACTGATTTGGGTAGAGCCAATTCTTGGGCTGCAAAAGGCCTTTTAGCAAAGGTGTTTTTAACCTTGCCAGTGCCACGCAATGCTGATGCTTTAACGTTACTAAACGATATCATTGCCAACAGCGGTTATGGTTTAGAAAGTACTTTTCCTCGTGTTTTCGCTGTCAATAACGAAATGAATAAAGAGATTTTGTTTGCAGTGCGTTACAAAGCGGGCTTGGTTGGTTTAGGAAACCCAATGCCAAATTTATTTGCTCCTGCAAGCAGTGGTGATGCCATTATCAACGGAGATGGTAGCGGTTTTAATTACCCAAGTACAAGTATTTACGGCGCATTTACCACTGGTTCAGCTATCGCTAATGATACCCGTAGAGATGCTACTATCTCTATTTATGCTAACAGTACCACACCTTACTACGTCAACAAGTTTTTTTCAAAAGTAGTAGTGGCTGGTGATGGTGAAAATGACTTTACGGTATTGAGGTTTGCAGATATTTTGTTAATGAAAGCCGAAGCGCAAGGCTACGATGGCCCAGCAGGTTCTTCTATGGCGATTATCAATCAAATCCGTGAAAGGGCAGGAGCGGTGAATTACACCACAGGCACATTTACCTCTGCATTTTACAAATATCCAGCAAGCGGGGCACCGTCAATTGCAACCAATACCGATTTCCTAGCTGCTCTACTTAAAGAACGCCGCTTAGAGTTTGCATTTGAAAATCAGCGCTTGTTTGATTTGATACGTTTTGGTCAGGCGGTTAGCACTATACAAACACATTATGCTAATGAATATCAGGAGTACTACAGAAGATTTACGCCAGTTATTCCTTTGGCCACTTTGCAGGCAAACGTTACCAATGAAAAGTTATTATTACCTATTCCGCAACGCGAAATAGATACGAATACGGATATAAAAATTCAACAAAACCCAGGATATTAAAGAATTAAACAATGAAAAAAATCCTTAGCATATTATTGTTTTGCTGCTTAGCCATCACAATAATTATTGGTTGTAAAAAGAATGAATTTTCTGATGTTGGCGATGGAACTGTGAGTACCCAAGAGTACACGTTTAACCGGGCAACTAAAACATTTGATTTAGGTGACGAGCTGAAAAGTGATATCTCGGCAGCAGATGGAGTAAAATTTGTTTACTGCTATTTGGTACGTACCAATAAAACAGATTCGCTAATTCACGTTACTGATAACAAGGGAGCAGTTACGCCAACTTATCAATTATCCATTCCGTTAACAGCTTTTCCGGTGAATAACATGAGCGCCGTTAAAGGGGTAAAGGTTTTAGTGAAACAAGGTAACAATAGCTCGTTGGAAGGTTTTATCACTATCAAGTATTTTGATCCAACGGTACCTCAGTTTAGTGCATTTCCAGCTAGCCTCACTGCTGATTTAAACGGAGGCACTACATCAATTACTGGAAATATCACCTCTGACTATGGCATAAAACAGGTGGATATCTTAGATGATTTCCAGACTGAAAATGTGTACGTCTTAGTTAATAGCATTACTGGTATAAATAATGTAAAGCAATATGCGCTAAACTACGCTTATACTTATCGCAAGGCTGCACAACATATTAAGGTTAGGGCCACAGATATTTACAATCAAACAAGTGAAATCATTGTCAACATGCCTGTTGATGTTTCTATTTTCAAGCCTAAGTTTCTGAACTTCTCTGCTTCAATTACGCCAAACACTTCGGGTGCTACGGCGGTAAACGGGCAAATTACGTCAATTACTGGTTTAAAAAGAGTAGATATTTATGATGATAGGGATGGCACTTATAAGTTGTTGGGTTCTACAAGTAATTTAAATGCTGTGAAAACGTATACTTACAGTGGTAGTTACAACTACGCTATGAGAGCAGAGCATATCAAATTAATTGCCATAGATACAGATGATTTACAATCGGAATTAATTATACCGCTAAATGTTACTTATTTCAGTAAAGTGTACAGGGATGTAACCATGAATGCTCAAACTACTGGTACCAATACCATTTTCTTCGATACTGACGGTAGCACCAAAGGCAACTGTGAATTAAATGCAAGCGAACTAACAATGGCATTCTTGTTTTACGCTACAAGCAGTGGCCCAACATTTTATGCACCTACCAATACCACTAACGTAGCATCAAATTTTAGGTGTAACGGGGTGTCGTGGGTACTTTCACGTCCAGCTGCAGATATGCGTGCCACAAGATTTAGGGTGTTATTGCCAACTGTAACGGCTGAAAAACTAGTTTACGACGACCTAGCGGCTGGTAAGTTGGATGATCTCGCTACAAGAGTTGGAGCTTTGTCTATCAGCAGTAGCGGACCTAGATACGATGCTGCTGCAACGCCTAGCAGTTCAATTTTTAATGCTACTAACGCAAACTTAATTGCAGTGAAAATCCCTGACATCGGCAATCCGAGTTCTTCTAAATTAGCGGTAATTCATGTGAAGGAGTGTGTAGTAGCTAATCCAGTTGGAAACTCTACAATTAAATTCGATATCTACATACAGAAATAAGATTTTTTTGGTTTATATGTGCTTGCATGCATTTCGATCGGCTTGAAGATTGTTCTTCTACCGATCGATAGCGGCAGGTTAATATCCAAAATATTTAAAATGACCAATAATCAATAATCAATGATCAATAACCAATGATCAATAACCAATGACCAATAATCAATAACCAAAATCCAATACCCAAACAACCAACCAACCAAAAATGTCCAAGTTTCTTTGCTCAATCTTTTTCCTGTTCGTTGCCGCTTTTTCCCTTCATGCCGAAGAAATTTTAGTAAGTACATCATCAGAATTAAAAACAGCCGCCGCTAAAGCTAAACCAGGTGATGTGATTTTATTAAAGGATCAGGTTTGGGCCAACGTACAGTTGGTAATTTCTGGTAAAGGCACTAAAACGCAGCCTATTTGGGTAAAGCCCGAGAAAGGCAATAGCGTAAAAATTACGGGAAAATCAAACCTTAAAATTGGTGGCGAATACATTTACATTAAAGGATTTCACTTTAATAATGGCTACAGTCCAAAAGAGCATCTCATCACTTTCCGTGTGGATAACAACAATTTGGCTAATCACTGCCGTATCACGCAGTTTGCCGTAGAAAATTTCAGTCAGCTGGAGCGTTTTGCAGCTGATTCATGGGTGGCACTTTGGGGTAAAAATAATCGTGTGGATCACAACACATTTACCAATAAACTAAATGCTGGGCCTGTAATTATTGCCGAATTGAATGATGAAAGAAGCCAGCAAAACTATCATAGCATTGATTCCAATTATTTCAACGGTCGTCAACGCTTTGGTTCCAACGGTGGCGAAACTATCCGAATTGGCGTTTCTAGGTATTCGTTAACCTCATCTCGCACTCAAATTGTTCACAACTATTTTGAAAGATGCAGTGGCGAAGTTGAAATTGTGTCCATCAAATCTGGCGAAAATAACATCAGTTTCAATACTTTTTTTGAATGTGAAGGAAGTTTGGTATTAAGGCATGGCGCTAAAAATGTGGTGCAGGGTAATTTGTTTTTGGGCAATAACAAACCTTTTACTGGCGGCGTAAGGGTAATCAACCCTGGTCACAAAGTGATAGATAACGTATTTAAAGATTTAAAAGGTACTGCGTTCAGGTCGCCGCTTGCTTTAATGAACGGTGTGCCAAATTCGCTGATCAATAGGTATTATCAAGTGGTAGATGTAGAAATCACCAACAACACCTTTATCAATTGCCAAACCTTGTTGTTTGGTGCTGGTAAAGATGCTGAACGTACGCTGTCACCACAAAAGGTGCTGTTTTCAAAGAACTTGCTTGTTAGTCCAACAGTTCCAATTTACGCTGATGAAAATAACGATAGGGGCGTAGTTGTAGCTAGCAATGCACTAGGGTCAAATGGAAATGCTCCAAGTGGTTTCGCTTTTCAAAAACCGGGTTCGGTAACCATCAATGGTATGGTTTTTCCTTATTTAGATGGTTTTGGTGCGCCGCTTAAAAAAATGGGCTTCGTTCAAAAAAATGATGTTGGTGCAACATGGTACAAACAGGAGATAAAAACTACCAACGCCAATCAGAAAACGGTTCGTGTTGCTGCTAAAGAAAGTAAAAAGCTACCGCAAATGATAGCAACTTTAACAGATGGAGATGTGTTGGAGCTAACTGATACTGGCTTTTACGAACTAGAAGATGAAATCATTGTCGATAAATCCATCATTATCAGAGCCGCTGCAGGTTTAACAGCAAAACCAGTGCTGGTAAATAGTAGCACTAAAACCTTGGCCGCATTTATCACTATCGAAAATGGAGCATCGGTTAAAGTTAAAGGTATTGCCTTTAAAGGCGCTTTCGGTAGTAGTGGGGATGTTCGCTGCGGCATTCGCTCTACAGAAAAACCAATGAACAAAACTTACAAAGCATTTATTGATGGCTGCGAATTTTACGATTTTAATGAGAGTACCTTCGCTGGCTTTAAGGGAAGTAAATCAACATTGGCGGATAGTTTGGTCATCACCAATTCCTTATTTAGAAATATTTCTGGTTCGGGTATTAACTTGGCGGAAGAGAAAGATGATAAAGGAATTTACGGTTCAGAATATACCATCATCAAAAACTGTGTTTTCTCGCAAATTTTGGGAAGCGCCATCAATGTATATCGTGGAGGAAATGACGAGAGTACTTTAGGTCCTTTCGTAACCATTGAAAACTGTACCATTAACGAAGTGGATAATAGGGAACAAGGCGCTGCGGTTAAACTTTTGGGTGTACAATACGCAAGGGTAATCAATACTAATTTCGTCAATAGCGGAAAAGGTGGCAGGTCCCTAGATTTTAGGGAGTTCCGCTGGGATGATATTCTGGTGAACAATTGTAATTTTTATCAATCTGGTAAAATAGATTCGTTTTATGGCAAATTGATAGGTCCAAATATTTTTAAACTACAGCCAAACCAAAAGCTTTTGGTAAAAAGTCCTAACGGAAAAACAATTGGCGCAAATTTACTTAGCAATTAAACATGAAAAATTATAGAAGCTTAGTTTGGGGCTTTATGCTCATTAACCTTATTGGTTTTAGTTCGTGTGCAGCATCTAATGTTGATGATGCTGTTAAGCAAAAGGAGCAGCAGGTACAGCAAAATAACAATAATGTGTACACGGTGAGTTCGGCAACGGAATTAAATGCACTTAATTTGGTGGCAGGCGATAAAGTGATCATGAAAAATGGCGACTGGAAAAGTCAGCAGGTTAACTTTAAAGGTAAGGGAACAGCTGAAAAACCGATTACCCTGGTTGCTGAAACAAAAGGGTCGGTAATTCTTAGCGGCAACTCCAATTTAAAGATTGACGGAGAGTGGCTCACGGTGGATGGTTTATCATTTAAAAATGGTTTTTCGTTGAAAGATGATGTGGTGATTTTTACTAAAACCAGCAGTAATTGCCGCCTCACCAATACCAGCATCGAAGATTACAATCCTGCTGACAAAACCGTTGACTACAAATGGGTTTCCTTGTATGGTACAAAAAATCGCGTAGATCACTGCTCCATCTCCGGCAAAACTCACCAAGGTACCACACTGGTAGTTTGGTTAGATGATAAAGCAAATTATCACCAAATTGATCATAATTATTTCGGCCCACGACCAGATTTAGGCGTCAACGGCGGAGAAACCATTCGTATTGGTACAAGCACTTACTCCATGAATGATTCTTACACCACTGTGGAGAACAACATTTTTGATAAGTGCAACGGTGAAATTGAAATCATATCCATCAAATCTGGCTACAATAAAATTCTCAATAACTTGTTCTACGAATGCGTTGGTACGGTAACTTTTAGGCATGGTAATCACTCAGAGGTAAGCGCTAACTATTTTGTTGGGAATGATGTGTCGAATACTGGTGGCGTACGTATCATTGGCGAAAATCAAAAGGTATACGATAATTACCTGTACAAAATAGCGGGTACTTCGTTAAGAGCTTCGATATCTATCATGAATGCCTTTGAAAATCCGGCTTTAAGTGATTACTGGCAGGTAAAAAATGCCGACGTTCAAAGAAATATCATTGTGAATAGTAAAGAAGCCTTTGTGTTGGGAGCAGGCAAAGATTCCAAAAGGGTGGTAGCGCCAGATGGCGTTAATATTAGCGGTAATTATGTGCTTAATCCTGGTACATTAATTACCATGACCGATGAACCTGCAAATTTGAAAATACAAAATAATCAAGCTGATGGTACTAGCTTAAGCACTGGTTTTGTAAAACTGGGCACTGATTTGCAACTTTCAGATGGGATTTGGCAACGAAAATCAGCCCTTAAAAAACCTTTTTGGCTTGATGTTATTGTAGGTCCGGAGTGGAAAAAGGATAATCGCAGCTTCTTGTTTAAATAGTCAGTTTTAAACTCTCTTCAAAACTATTTTAAATTACTGTTTATCTGACTGGTAAATAATAAATAGTTTCGTATATTTACGATTATTTCGTAGTAATAGATGGAAAAACTAACACAACAAGAAGAGGAAGCAATGTTAGCCGTTTGGCAGGTAGGTCCTGGTTTTATTAAGGATTTTATGGATGCCATGCCCGAACCAAAAGCGCCATACACTACCGTAGCATCAACCGTGAAAAATTTGGAGCGTAAGGGTTATTTAAAAGGTGAGCGTTATGCAAACGCAATAAGATATAGCGCTAAAGTAAAAGAAGCCGACTATAAAAAGAGGTTCATGAATGGCTTTGTGAATAGTTATTTCCAAAATTCTTATAAAGAGTTGGTTGCCTTTTTCGCCAAAGACAAGAAAATTAGTGCAGCGGAACTAAAGGAGATAATTGACCTTATCGAGAAACCTCAAGATCAGTAGCAATGCCACAGCTTTTTATCATTCTGTTAAAAATTAATTTGGTGCTGCTTTTGTTTGCAGCAACTTATCATTTAGTACTCCGAAGGTTAACTTTTTATATCTTAAATCGTTGCTTTTTGGTGCTAGGTATTCTGTTTTCAACGGTTTATCCTTTTATTGATTTAACAGATTTTTTCCATCAGCAACAAATGGATAGCGGCGTGGTTGCTTATTTGCCTCAACTCAATCAACAGGCCGCTGATTTAATGCCAAAGGGTTTTTTCATCAATAATTGGCCTATACTAAGTGCAGTATTTTATTTAGGGGTGCTTTTGATGACTTTACGCTTGGCCGTACAGTTCTTATCATTGTATAAAATCCATCGTAAATCAAGCCCGGGTAAAGTGGCCAATTATCAAGTACGTTTATTGAAAGATAGCGTGAGCCCGTTTTCATTTTGGCAAACAGTGTATGTAAATCCAAATTTGCATAGTGATAATGAGCTGGATGCAATTTTAGCGCATGAAATGGTACACGTTAAACAGTGGCATACCCTGGATATCATTTTGGCCGAGTTAAGTGTGGTGTTCTACTGGTTCAATCCAGGAGTTTGGTTAATGAAAAAGGCGGTTAAAGAGAACTTGGAATTTATCACCGACCAGCGCATACTTAAAAAAGGCATGGATAAAAAGGCTTATCAGTACAGTTTACTGGGAGTTGGGCAATTAAATGCATCGGTTGCAATTGTCAATAATTTTAACCTTTCTGATTTAAAAAAACGTATTCAGATGATGAATTTGAAGCGTTCATCAAAAATTAATTTGGGAAGATATGCGCTAATTATTCCTGTTTTGGCGGTTACGTTGGCTTTTACGGTTTCAAAAAAGGATATCAAAACCCATATCCCAATGTTATCAAAAATTGTGGGTATAGATACCATTCCAACGATAACTAAATCCAACCTTAAAAAAGCCGAGGCAACACTAGTGAAAAGCGGTGTTAAAAAAATAGCTCATCCGAAAAGCAATAATAACGATACGGTTCCCTTCGCAAATGTTGTTGTTAACACTATCAGCATAAATAGGGATAGTTTGAAAAAAGGAATGCCTAATTTAGATGAACTGGTTGCTCAACTACGCGTAAAATTCAACATTCCTGAAGATGCGAAAATCATTCGTCATTCTTTGGAAAAAAACTTCATTTTCGTTAGAGCGGACAGCACCGGTAAAGCAAATCAAGCTGTAATTAATGATATAAGCGTTGGTTTTAGAAAGGCGAGAACAAATGAAATGCCTCCTCCAGACGGAGAAAAGAGGATTGTAATTAGAGCCGTTAAAATAAGTGATACCGCTAATATCAGTAAGCAGCAAGTGGAATATTTAGTGAATGGTAAAGTAGCAGATGTCGCTGATTTCAAAAAGATTAATCCTAACGAAATTGTTCAAGTTAACGTAATGAAGAACAACTCAAACAAGCCTCAAATTTTTATCGAAACCAAAAAGAACTAAGTTCGGAAATAAGGTTAGCGTATTTAAGGCATCAAACTAGTTTTTACTGGTTTGATGCCTTTTTTGTAGCTTTATTTTACTTCATTTAACACAACATTTCCGTTATTTGCCTTATCTACTACAATAGCTAAATTCGGTCTAATTTTATAGGATTGTTTTTCTCCAGCTACTACCTTGTAATTAAATTTAATATCGCCATTTTCAGCTTTTTGCAAGCTAAGGGGTTCAATATTGGTAGCTAAATCAGTTTCTGGCAATACAAGGGCAATCACATACTGCTTGTTGAAATCAATTTCAGTAGGCTTGCCATCTTTGCCCATAGTTGCTGCCATCCCGAAAGCGGCATTAAACTTTTCGGCAGTTTCAATTTTAGGGCTGTCCAATTTAGTGAGTGTATTATTCACGAAATAGTTTTTGGCTACCACAAACGCAATGTTTTCTGTTTTGCTTGCTTGTTGTGCTGCATTTGCATTTTTGTTTTCTCCGGT
The DNA here is from genome assembly GCF_003313335.1 of Pedobacter zeaxanthinifaciens. GTDB lineage: Bacteria > Bacteroidota > Bacteroidia > Sphingobacteriales > Sphingobacteriaceae > Pedobacter > Pedobacter zeaxanthinifaciens. Next base: position 29,246 of record NZ_QMHP01000017.1, on the reverse strand, counting down.
TGTTGTTGAACTGCTTTGGCAGGCCGCAAACAATAGGCCTGTTACCGCTGCTAACGTTACAATTTTTGTTTTCATTTTATTTTATGTTATTGATTTCGGGTAGATGTTCGTTGCTTTGTAGGTTGCTCAACGTTAGCTTGGAACATTGCTTCAAATATACAAAGTTTGGTCTAATTTCATATGCCTTCAAGCATCAGTACCCAAATAACTAAAGGTATCCGGGAGCAAATTATGATTGCTTTAACCAATTATACGCTTGTCTTTTGCAACATATTTAGCGTAAATCAATAATGCGCCAATAATCATTATGTTTCTAAAAATGTTGAGCATATCGTTTTCATACTCAGCGGCACGGGGAATATGTACAATAACAATCATCAACGTTACGTAAATTGCCATGAGTAGGCTTGCTAATTTATCGTATCGGCCAATTAAGCTACTGATGATAAATGCCAGTATAAGTAATCCGGTAAAGTAGTCCCAAAAAAGTGCAAATGGTATCCATGTTGGAATGAAGCTAGTTCCAACTTCGGGTTTCCCAAAATGAAGTCCAACATAAAGTAAAAACGATAACGGGAACAGGTATCTGCCTAAATTTAAAATTTTTTCCATTTCAACCTCCTTAACTAATTGGGAATGGAACCATAGCTCTAATCTCTACCGAGCTGTTTGGGTATTTTAGGATAGGGCAACTTTTGCTCCATTGCTGTACTTCTTCGAGGCTTTCGCTTTGGCAAATTAAAAAGCCCGATATTAAAACGCTATTAACCTCTTTGTATGGCTGGTCGTTTTTTGTGCCATTTGCGCTTACAATTGAGCCACTGTATTGTATTGGAGCTGTACTAACTAGCTTTCCCTTCATGGCGATGTTACCAATCCACGCTTCCCATTTGGGCATGTCTTCGGCCATATCCTGCAAAGTAGCTAAATAACCGTTTGCTGCGCTTGCATTGCGAAATAATAAAAGATACGATGTCATTGTTAAAAAATTAAATTGTGAATGATGATGCAATTTGCGAAGCACAATTTTTTTAAACGATGACAAAAGTCTACAAATTAGATTTTGGCTTTAAGTCTGCTAAAAACATCCTTATTAATACCCAAATAGGAAGCAATAAGCTTGCTCGAAACACGGGTCATTAATGTAGGGCGGTTTTGCATCAACCATTTGATGCGGTCTAATGCCGAAAGTGCAACGAAGGTATTGATTCTATAAACTGAATTTGCGTAGGAAGCCTCTAATATTTGCCGATATACTTTGTCGAACTGCGGCACAGTTTCCATCATCTCCTGAAATCCCTTCCTATCTATCGCTAGTAGTTCGCAAGGTTCTATGGCTCTGATGTTTTCTGTGGCAGGCTTTTCACTACCAAAGCTGATCAGTTCGCTACACCAATGATCTTCCGTTACAATATCCCGAGTGGTTTCACGCATTTCACTGTCGTGTGTATATACCTGTAGGCAGCCACTTGCAATAAAATAAACGTATTTGCATATTTCGCCCTCAGTGAGGATTTGCTGATTTCTAGAAGTTTTGAGCGGTTTAAACTTGGTTAATACAATATCCAAGTTGTCGATATCTTTTCCGAGCCTGTTGGTGATGTGCTGCCGTAAAACTTCTATCATTTCGTTTTTTCATTGGTCTTATCCAAATATAAAAAAGTCTTGCATAAATCAATCTAACCAATCGATGATGCAAGACTTAAAATTTGATGAAATACTAGTAGTTGAAGGTAGCTTTAAGCATGGCTACCCGACCCGGAATTTCATAAGTACCTACCGTTAACGAGTTAGCTGTTACGTTAATTGCCTCAAATCTTTTAACGTTGGCAATATTGGTGATGCCAAATTCTAAATCGGTTTTTAATTTCAGCACTTTATATCTAATGTTCGCATCGGCAAAAAGGTATTTTAAATCGGGCTGACTAGATTGATGGGTAAAAATGTGTTCGGCAGAAAGATTTAAAAATACAGATTTGAACATCGTAATAGCTAAACCACCTTGTTGCCTTAATTGTTGATAATTGGTACTTACGCCCGTACCTTTTGCCTTATTAATGCTGTTGGAAAAAGTTCCGTTGTAGGAAAAATTCATGAACTTATTCAGTTTTGCCTCAATGCCAGCTTTGTAACTGTAGGCATCACTTTCAAAAGGTAGTAACTGACCGTTTTGTAATTGTTGGTACTCACTACGGCTAAAGGCAAAGCCTGCACTAACCGTGCTTCTTAATGAAAATAGATATTTGCTCAATCCGGTATTTAAGCCCAAGCTTTTCATCTGGTTTTCTAAAGGAAGCACAACTCTCACTTGACTATTGTTGCTAATAGTGAATGATGATATGGTGTTCATATCGGTAATGTTGTAGGATAGTGATACATTGCCGAATATCATATCAATGGCTTTTTTGAAATTAAAACTTCCTGAAAAACCATGTTGCGAATTTTCCGATAGGGGAGCATTGTTAGCAAAAAATGAGCGGTAATTGCGTAAAACGATTCCGTTGTACAAATCATCAATAGTGCCTAGGTTGTTACGAAATGCATAAGCAAAATTCACGTAGTTTTCCGGGCTGGTTTGATATTTGATGTTTAAATAAGGATTTACAAAAAAACGATTCACATTTTCATCTAAATTGTGGTTGCTATCCTTATAATTGATGGTGTTATAGCTTGCCGGAATGCGTAGGCTAGCTGTTAATTTATCCGAAGTATATTCGTATACATTTTCTACATACCACTTGGAGCGAAGCCATTTTAAATCATTTAAGCTATTGGCTGTGGCAAGCTCCGTAAGCCCGCTGGTTTGAGTTTTGTTAAGCGTGCTTTCAAGAGTTTGCTGCTGTACCAAAAAACCTGCCCGATAAGTTTGTACAAATTTACCTTTCGGAAAAGCCATAGAAACAAAGTTGTTGGTATAAAACGTAGGTAAATCCAAAAATTGATTTAAACTGTTGTACGGATTTCCATTGTTTAAAATATCTTGATTAAGTCCAGGCTTGATGTCTAAATTTTCTGGCTGTGTGCTACGGCTCAATGATGAGGAAAAATGTAAAATATTACCCGATTTTAGCTTTTTGCGGTAAGCCAAATCGTTGGATAAGGTAAACATATCCTGCTTTAACGACTGGAATGCGCCTACGCCGTTAATAAATACGTTAGAATTTGTACGAACAGGTAGATATTCAGCAATAAAAGCATTATTAAAATAATAATCATCGGTGTTTCCGTTTAAAGTAAATTGTCCTCGTAGTTTCTGTGGGTTGATGTAGTTATCTTGGTTTTCCTGATAGGCAAAAGTCTGTCCGGCAAGTATCGTTTCCGATGATTTGTTGTAAACTTGCTTACGTTCGTCATACAGGTAAGAAACATTTGCCCGCAACTGCAGGTCGTTTTTGAATTTGAATAGGTTGTTGAAGTTTGCTTGCCCCGCTTTGTTAAATAAGGTTCTGTTTTGTGGGAGTACCGGCACACCTGCAGCTCCTGCAGATAAAAGGTTGGAAGGCTTCGTGTTTTCGCTTCCCAAAGGGTTAAAAGCCATTAAATCCAAACCCGGATCAATGCCTATATTATTGCCTTTGATGTTGTTTAGAAACTTCACTTTTTTATTGAATAACATGGCGTTTGCATTCCCGTCAAATCTATCTGGCGTTCCTAGGCCCGCTTTGATATCGACCATCACTTTTAGTTTTGCCTCATCTTTAATTACCAGGTTTAGCGCCACATCATCACTCGTATTGTTTTTTTGAAGCATTTTTACAGGCTGATCTTTCTCTATTACCTGAATTTTATCTACAGCACTATGCGGAATGCTCTTCGTGCCAATGCCGTATTTATCTTCCAGTAAATTATCGCCGTCAATGTACATATTGGAGATGTTTTTGCCATTGTAGCTAATTTTACCATTCTCCGCAACTTCAATACCCGGCATCTTTTTCAGCACGTCACCAATGCTTCTATCTTGTTTGTCCGAAAAATCGGAGGTTTTGTAACTTAATGTATCGCCATTGGAACTTAAACGTGGTCTGTTTTTTACCTCCACAGTTTTTAAGTTAATTTGACTTTCCGATAAAGTCACTTCTGGATTCTTGCTTAAATCAGTCAAGCTAAGATTCTTTTTTTCGTAGCCTAAAATGCTGAATTCTAAAAAAAGGTCTGTTCCCGCTTCCTCAGTACTCAGGTTAAAATCACCTTTTTCATTGCTTCTTGAAAAGCCAAGTGTGTTTCCCTCCTTATCTTTTAAACTAACCATGACAGAAGGGATAGGCTTGGCGTGTTGATCTTTAACCTTTCCTTTAATTTGTTTTTGGGCATTAGCCGATAGCAAACAAAGGCTAAATAAGCTGATGAGTAGGAACAGTACCTTTTTCATTTTGATTTGTGTGTTTGGTTTTTTTAAAAGGAGACCTAATCTTTATCTCCCTTTTGAAATGCTTGTTTATTTTTTCTCTGGTAATTCAATAGGGTTGTTGATTACCATTTTTTTAGGCCCACCAGGAGCCGTAACTACCCTTGAACTCACGCTTACATTTGAATTGATTCCACGAGCTGCCATTTGTGCATTCATAAAGCCTTGCGGATCTTTGTCTCTAGCCTCTTTAAGTTTGTCTATTTCTTTTTGGGTAGTTTTTATCGCATCGCTTGGTAACTTAATTTCACCACTCAAATACGATTCGGCATCCATTCCTCCAATTTTAACTATACCAGTAGAACCGTTCGCCATTGTTACTGGTTGCTCGCTATCCTTCGCTTTATTGTAGCTTTCAACCTTATCAATGCCAGCAAACTGGAATTTCACCTCATTTTTATCATCATGTGCCTCAATGATTAAGCCGGGTAAGCCGTTTAATTTCCAAGGCCCACTTTGGAAGGCCAAATCAGGTGCAAACCAAGCAATCCAATTTCTGCCCTTAAAACGGGCGGTTGCCTTTTGGCATTTTACCCCTGAAAAACTTGCGGTATCCTTGCTAATTTTCCAAGCGATTTTAGGTGCTTCTTCCTCAATTAAGTAGCTGCTGATGATCCTGTCCTTAGTGTAAAACTTGTTTTCATTAACGAAGTAGAAATAATCGATGGCGGTAATGGGCTTGGCGGAAGTTCTATTGATGTTGATGCTTGTTGGTCCACCTGCCTGATTTTTAATTTGCTCTTCTATTTGCTTCCGCATTTCAATGTCGCGGTTAATTTTGTCGTAGCTGGTAAAAACCGATGCATTTTTTCCCACCACTAACAACATGTTTTCGGTGTAAAAATTATCCCGCTGAGTAGTGTCACGCAGGTGCGAGAAAGTGTATCGTACCCTAGCTAAGGCTTTATCAGGGTTTTGAGCAAAAGCGCTTGCGCAAAATAGGCTCGCAATTAAAGTTGTTTTTAGCATTTTCATATGAGTCATCATTTGTTTGTATTAATTTTCTACGATTTTTTCGTAGATAAAAAGGTGTTTTTATATTACTTTGATTTGATTTTTACTTAATTTCTATGGGATTGTTTATGATGGGAGCTGGGTTGGTATTTGTAGCTACTACGTTGGTTTTAGATGCAAGCTCTGCTAATTGGGCAAATGGTGTTCCCGAAAGTTGCGCCTTTGCAAAACCCGCGGGATTTTCGTTGCTTGCCTTCACCAGTTTTTTAAGTTCTTCTTTGGTTGTTTTAATGGCTTTATTTGGCGCTTTAATTTCATTAGCCAGGGCGAAAATGTCCAAACCCTTGGTAAGCTGTTGTTGAGGTCTATCCTTTTCCGAAATGTTGGTTGCTTCAAATCCCGCGAACAAAAATTGTATGTCTTTTTTATCGTCATACGCTTCGATAATCAATCCCGGTAATCCATTCAATTTCCAAGGTCCAGCTTGAAAGGGTAGGGCTGATGCAAACCAAGCAATCCAGTTTCTGCCGCCAAACCAAGCAGTAGCTTTTTGACATTTGATGCCTGAAAAATTTGCCGTATCCTTTTTAATCTCCCAACTGATTTGCGGAATGCTGTCTTCCACTAAATAGTAGTTGATAAGTCGGGTTACTAAAGCTGTTTTATTTTCATTGAAAAAAGTAAGGTAGTCTTCGTTAAGCGTAGCCCTTTTGCGATTAGATTTTATAGTTAAGCCATTCAAGCTTCCTCCGTTAGCTTTTATTTGGCTTTCTATGCCTGTTATAAATTCAAGCTCTTGCTTAAACCTCACATTACTGGTAAACCTGCTGCTGTTTTTCCCAAGCATTAATAACATTTCTTCCTCGTAAGGCTTACTGCGGTTATTCGTATCTCGTACATGGATAAAATTATAGGTTGCTTTTGCTACTGCCAATTCGGGAATTTGCTGTGCAAAAGCGGTATCAATTAAAAGTAGTGCTATGAAAAATAGTACAAGTTTTTCCATGTAATTTTTATTTATTCGTAAATCTACGAAATATTCGTAATAACCAAGAAATGTTTTAACATAATTTAACTACCTGAGTTTAAATAACCAATGACCAATGGATCAATGACCAATGGCAAATGAACTAATAACCAATGGATCAATGGATCAATGACCAATAACCATTGAACCAATGGCAAATGAACTAATGACCATTGAACCAATGGCAAATGAACTAATGACCAATGAACCAATAACCAATAGCAAATGAACTAATGACCAATGAACCAATGACCAATGGCAAATGAACTAATGACCAATGAACCAATTAATTTTTTGATAAGCTATTGTGTATGAAAAAGAATTGTTCTATATTTGCACCTCGTTTAATAAAAATAAAAAAATATTAAAACAATGTACGCAATAGTAAATATAGCAGGGCAACAATTTAAAGTTGCAAAAGACCAGCACATCTTTGTACACCGTTTACAAGGAGATGAAGGCGCTAGTATTGAATTTGACAATGTATTGTTGGTTGATAATGGTGGTAAAATTTCTGTAGGAGCACCTGCAGTTAAAGGAGCTAAGGTTTCAGCTAAAATCGTGTCTCATTTAAAAGGTGATAAAGTAATCGTTTTCAAAAAGAAACGTAGAAAAGGTTACAAAAAGAAAAATGGTCACCGCCAATCATTCACCAAAATCCAGATTGAGAGTATCACTCTGTAGTTAACTTATTTGTAAATTCACTAATTAGCTTATTGGCTAATTGTAAAAATATAATAAAATGGCACACAAAAAGGGAGCCGGTAGTTCAAAAAACGGTCGCGAGTCGCATAGTAAACGTCTAGGTATTAAAATCTTTGGTGGTCAAGAGGCTATCGCTGGTAACATCATCGTTCGTCAGCGTGGTACAAAACACCACCCGGATAAAGGTGTGGGCATTGGTAAAGATCACACTTTGTTCGCTTTGGTACCAGGTATCGTAGTTTTCAGAAAGAAACGTGATAACAAATCTTATGTATCGGTATTACCTCCAGTAGAGGATGCTGCTCCAGTTGCAAAAAAGGAAGCTGCTCCAAAAGCTGAAGCTAAAAAAACTGCTGCTCCTAAGAAAGCTGCAGCTCCGAAAGCAGAAAGCACTGAGAGCGTTGAGAGCGTTGAGAAAGCGCCAGCAAAAAAAGCAGCTAAAGCCGAAGAAGCTCCTGCTACTGAATCTGCAGAATAATATTGTTATTCAAAATATTAGAAAGCCCTTGAGATATTTTCTCAGGGGCTTTTTGTATGATATGTTTTTATGATTATTTTCGTGTCATCAACCTATGTTAAATGAAAAAAATCACATTGCTACTAATTAGCCTATGTTGGCTTCAAGTTTCTTTTGCTCAAGAAATTACAAAACAAGAAAAGGGTTACTTTAATCTCACCGAACTAGGCTATTTTGCTGTAAATAACGACTACGAAACGCAAATTACGCCAAGCAGTTTTTCGGTTATTTACGATGGTGCCTATGCGATTAGTCTTAGAAATATTAACGGCTGGTTTGTAACCAATAAGCTATCTGTTGGCTTGGGTGTTGGTTTAGAGAATTACACACGCAAAAGCAGTAGCGCTATTTACGATAATACTTTCCAAATTTTTTTAGATGCTAGATATTATTTAAAGAATAAAGTCAATACATTTTTTGCTTACGCAGATGTTGGTTCTTCTGTAGCAATTAGTGATGTTATTGAAAAGGGACCTATGTTTAATTTGGGGCTTGGATATAAGTTAAAAATGACAAAGCGTACAGCGCTAGTAGGAAGCTTAGGTTTTATAGATCAGACTATTAAAGAAGAGGCACCTGTTTATAAAAATAGATATTATGGTTTTGCTTTCAAGGTAGGATTATTGCTTTAAAGTTATCATTATTTGACAGCTATCTCTCCAAATTAAAACGATGGAGGGATAGATGTTCTCCCAATTTCCCCTAGCTTTCCCTATCCATAATTTGCTTTGCCAAAGTACGTAGATAGCTTTTCCGTTCTTCTTGTACTGACAGTGCGTCAAGTGATTGGAACGCTATGCTAAGGTAAGCCTCCATTTCGGCACTTGCTAAATCCCGTAATCCGTAATTGTTGTATAATTGTGTAACGGCAGCTACTTTTTTTGAATCATTTTCATGGCTACCTAAAAGTACTTCTGTTTCTTCAGTATTAATGAGCTCTTTTGCCTTTAAATGCAAGAAGGTTTTTTTGTTGGAAATGATATCTCCACCAACTTGTTTGCCAAATTTTTCAGGATCTCCGTATACGTCGAGGATATCGTCTTGCAACTGGAATGCTATTCCCAAATTTTCGCCGAATTGGTACAATAAACAAGCATCTTCATTACTGGCGCCACTTACAATTGCTCCTAATTTCATTGCGCCGCCTAGCAATACTGCTGTTTTTAGCCTGATCATCTCAATATATTCACTAATACTTACATTGTCGCGGGTTTCAAATTCCATATCCAATTGTTGCCCTTCACAAACCTCTTGAGCGGTTTTGTTAAAGGTATCAAGTACAGGTTTTAAAACATCTAGAGCTACTTTTGATAAGTGTTTATTGGATTCAACCATCATCACATCGCCGCTTAAAATGGCATTGTTTACACCCCATTTTTCATGAACAGTTTGCTTACCTCGTCTTAACGGAGCATTGTCCATAATGTCATCATGCACAAGCGTGAAATTATGGAAGGTTTCAATTGCCAAAGCTACATCCATTGCGCTATTCACCTCGTCGGTGAAAAGCTCAGCGGCCATTAGTACCATTACTGGCCTAATTCTCTTGCCGCCCAAACTCATAATGTATTTGATAGGCTCGTATAAATTTGCGGGTGTAGTAGGGTAGGTGATTTGCTGGATAGCGTTTTCTATAAGGTCTTGTAGTTGTTTTGGGTTGTGCATTAGTTGGGGTTTATCATGGTTCCAAAGGCAGCTTTATTTTCCATTATTTTGGTGAAAGCCGCTTCAAGCGCATTTTGCTTTACAATAGGGTTGTCTTTCCAAAATTCAGGATTGTAAACTACTGATTCGATAGTTGTTTGATCGTTAACATTTTTGCTCAATTGAGTGAATTTTTGACTGTTTAGCTCTTTATCCATCTGGTAGATAGTGAGCATGGAGCTAATTACCGGGTTCAGTTTCATTCCGCCCACGTTCAAATTCACATATAATTTGGTAGATACATTTTCAAGTATCGGAACAGGACTATCTTTTTTGTTGAATGTTGCAATAGTACTTACCACCGGTGGCATCATCAAATTAGCTTTAGTGGTTTTAAGGGGTAAATTAAATACGCTATTTTCTAATCGATAGATGTTGTGGTCGTCCATGCCAACATAATAGGTGGAATTGACGTAAAACTGCTTTTTGTTTCCTTTAAACTTGCATGAAATCACAGCGATATCTTGATCTTTTTGTTCGATGTATTTTTCTACTGTAATTTCAAAATCTTTAAGTGTTTTCAATTTGGCCAAGTTTCCTTTTTTTTCTTCAAATAGATAACCAGCAAAGGAAAAGGTGAGGAAGGATTGATTGTTCATGCTAAAAGAAACACCTTCATTGAGTTGGGCGTATCTACTTTGTTTGGCAATCCAACCATTCACTTTGGTGATGTCAAAATTCAAGTCGTAAAACAGCTCGTAAATTTGGCTGGGTTTACCGTTAATGGCGGTCAGCTGTCTGTAGAAAGCCTTTCCATAAAAGGCCTGCTTTTCGTATGCTTTAGCTTTTTCAAGCGCTTTTTGCAATATTCTTTGGCCCAGGTAAGGATCAATTACTACAGGCTTCAGGTTAATGGCTGCTGGCTGCAGCTTAACAAGCAAGTTATTGTTTTCGGCGCTCACTTCTTGTTCAGCCAAAAAATAACTCACGTGGCTAAATCTCAGCTTTGCTGGGAAAGCAATATTTTTAAGCACAAATTCGCCAGCATCATTGGTTACTGTCGTATTGTTTGTACCTAAAATTCCAATGGAAACAAACGGAATGGCCTCGCCAGTATTAATATCAATTACTTTGCCTTGCAAGGTTTGGGCCTTGGAAAAGCTAATGGTAAATAGCAGTAGAAATGATAAAAAAAGGCGAGGCATGTTTAAAAGCCAAAATTAACAAATCAGCAACAAAATATGATACACAAATGTAAACTGTGAAACTTAATCCTGTATAAGTGTAAAATCAATTTGACGTTTAGATAAATCTACTTTTTTCACTTTAATTTTTACTTCATCACCAAGTTGGTATTTGCGTTTTTTACGCTGACCGATAATGCAGTAGTTCTTCTCATCCAACACATAAAAATCGTCACTAATATCACGTAGCCTAATCATTCCTTCGCACTTATTCTCTTCAATTTCTACATACATTCCCCACTCGGTTACGCCAGAAATTACACCATCGTATATAGCGCCAATATTATCTTCCAAATATTCAGCTTGTTTATATTTTACGGATGCTCTTTCTGCATCAGCTGCTCTTTTTTCCATCGCCGATGAATGAACGCATGCCGCTTCATATTCTTCGGCATCTGCCGATTTGCCGCCCTCAAGATAGTGCGCCAATAAACGATGTACCATTACATCGGGATAACGGCGAATAGGAGAGGTGAAGTGCGTGTAATAATCGAAAGCTAAACCATAATGGCTTGTTTTTTTGGTAGTGTAGATAGCCTTAGCCATTGAGCGGATAGCCAATGATGTCAGGATATTTTGCTCTTTCTTGCCTTCTACATCTTCCATCAAATAATTAAGCGATTTGGCAATTTCCTTGTCGGATTTGGTATTGATTTTATAGCCAAATCTTGCCGCAAACGAAGCAAAATTGTTCAAGTTCTCTAAATTAGGAGAATCGTGTGTACGATAAACGAAAGTGTATTTCTGCTTTCCTTTCCCTTTTTTCGCAATAAATTCGGCTACTTTTTTATTGGCAAGCAACATGAAATCCTCAATCAGTTTATGGGCATCTTTACGCTCTTTTACGTATACGCCAATGGGTTTTCCAAATTCATCCAGCTTAAACTTAACCTCGGTGCTCTCAAAGCTGATGGCACCATTTTTAAATTTTGCAGTTCTTAGTATGTGAGCAAGTTCATTAAGCTTTAAAATTTCTTCCGCATAATCGCCAGTTTGGCTTTCTATTACTTCCTGTGCCTCTTCGTAAGTAAATCTTCTATTAGAATGTATCACCGTACGGCCAAACCACTGATCTAAAATGTTCGCTTGGTCGTCCAGCTCAAAAACTGCTGCAAAACAAAGTTTATCCTCGTTAGGACGTAAAGAACAAACGCCGTTGCTTAAGCGCTCAGGCAGCATCGGTATTACCCTATCAACCAAATAAACTGAAGTTGCCCTGTGGTAAGCCTCTTTTTCAAGACTGGTATTTGGTAAAACATAGTGAGATACATCGGCAATGTGAACACCAATTTCGTAATGCCCATTATCCAACTTCTTGAAGGAAATTGCATCATCAAAATCTTTTGCGTCAATAGGATCGATGGTGAAGGTTACGGTATCCCTAAAATCCCTTCTTCCTTCTAAATCAGATTGGCTCATTTGCTCAGGAATGGCATTAGCTTCTTTTTCAACTTCTGATGGAAAGCTTAGCGGAAAACCATACTCCGCCAAAATAGCATTCATTTCAGTGTCGTTTTCGCCTTCTTCTCCTAAAATATGAATGATTTTTCCTACTGGATTTTTTGCTCCCTCCGGCCAATCTTCCAGTGATACCTGCACTTTTTGACCGTTTTTAGCGCCATTTAAATCGCTTAGCGGCACAAAAATATCATGAAGCATTTTCTTATCGTCAGGGATGATGAATGCAAATCTTTCAGATATTTTAGCAACACCTATGAACTCGGTTTTAGCTCGTTTAATGATCTCTACAATTTCTCCTTCGTTTTTGCGTCCACTGCGTTTTTTTGCGAATACATATACCTTCACCTTATCTCCATGAAGCGCATTGCGTAGGCGCCTCGGAGCAACGAAGATATCTTTCTCAAATTCATCATCAGGAACTATGAAGGCCGATCCATCGGCAGTCATATCCACTGTGCCGGTAACAAATGTTTTTAAATCTTTTAGTTTGAACTTGCCACGTTCAGGCCTTACAAACAAACCTTTCTCCGTTTGTTCAATTAGTACCTCTAAAATCGTATCAATAGCTGCCTTATCTGTTAGGTTTAGCTTTGATGCTACCTGTTTATGATTTAAGGCTATATTTTTATTCTTTTCAAATATGTCGCTTATCAGTTGAGTGAGAACGAGTTTGAATTGCGCATTTTTACTTTTTGCCATAATTGTTTTCAATTGTTCCTAAGATAACAAATTACACCAGTTTAAGGTGTGTTTAAAATAAAAAGAGACATTAAGATGTTGTTGCTTAGGGCTGTTAATTGTTGACTAATTTTCGTCAAATCCTGAAATGAAAAAAGGCAACCTCCTTTCGGAAAATTGCCTCAGCTATTATTGTTTAACTACTTTTTGAGTTTAAATGCGCTTGTATTAAGCTTTTGGTTTTAAAGTGAAAACGTAAGTTCCTTTAGTGCCGCAAGTAACTACCACTTTATCGCCAGTTACGTGTACGTTGTTGATTACAAAGTTGCCAGCGCCAAATGTGCTTTCGAAGTGGGTTTTAGCTAACAGTTTAAGGTGTCCATTTTCAATTGTAGCTACTACGATACTGTTACCAGCAGCGATGTAAATTTTATCGTTAACAACAGAGATTGAGTAAATCCAGCCGCCTAAATCAACTTGATCAATTAATGCATTTGTTGTTTTGTTAACATAAATTAAAGCATAGTTGTTGCCGAAAAGGAAGTTGCCGTTTGGAGCAGTTGTTAACGCACCAATCTGTACATCGTCGCTTCTTACTGGCCACGATTGTAAATTCAATAACTCCGCTGTGCTAGGGTTGAATTTAGAGTAGCTGTATGCATTAGATGCAAACAAATCAGCACCTGAAAAAGTAATTGCCCTTAAAGCACCGTAATATGCGAAACTAGTTAATGAAGGTGTTCCGTTGTTAAAAGAAATTACGCTTAAACCGCCATTTTCTGCTGATGCTGCGTACAATTTATTATTAGCTGCTGAATAATCTAAGTCGGTTACTGAATAACCTTTTAGGGGTATGTATTGCGGATTTTGAAGACCAGTATTGTTGATGTCTACCATACCTACAACTGCAGGTGCCTGGAAGTTACGTGCTTCATAATCTTTCAAATCAACACCTAAAAAGATTTTATTGCCACCAATTTTAATTTTATTGATATCTGCATTTGGAGAAGTAACGCTTGAGATTAATTCCGGATTGTTGTTGGCAGAGAGCTTGAATACATCAACACCGCCATAATATTTTTCACCTATTGTCATGTAGGCTACACCGAAATAATTATTCCCTAAAGAAGTAACGTCTAAAGCGCTTAGTGGCTTGTTTTGGTTGTCTTTAATTGGGTTAATTTTACCATTGTAAATCAACTCGTATGGATAAACTGCAGCAGTAGCCTGTACAGACTTGCTGGTGGTTTCCATTGAAGTAAATGGAACTGAGGCGCCGTCGTTAGCAATGTCTATACGATCAGTTTCGGCTTTGTTCGAGATTTGTAAAATAGGATCAGCTTCTTCAGTGTTAGTGATAGTGTCTGTGTTTTTTTTACAAGAGAAAATAGTTACCGTTAATAAAAGCGAGCAAACTACGAGAAATTTATTCTTTGACATAAAGTATTATTTATATCAGTTGTATTCCTAATAATTGTGCCACAAAATAAAACAAGCCGCTAATGTGCTCTCCTGTAATGTATTATTTGATCTTTTTGTAGAGATTTTAGTTGTGTAATGTATTATTGTGTGGAAAATGCTTTTTTAACACGTGTATAAAATTCCCCAACATTCTTATATATTCCCCGGAATAGCGTCAATTAACTTCTTGGTGTACGCTGCTTTAGGGTTGTGATAAATCTCCTCAGGATAACCAAATTCTTCAATTTTCCCCTTGTTCATGATAATCATCCTGTCGGAAATGTGCTTTACTACAGCCAAATCGTGGGAAATGAAAATGTAGGTTAATCCAAATTCTTCTTGTAAATCTCTTAGCAAATTAAGTACTTGCGCCTGTACCGATACATCTAAAGCGGATACGGATTCGTCACAAATAATAAATTTTGGTTTCAGCGCTAGGGCTCTTGCAATAACAATCCGCTGCCTTTGTCCGCCCGAAAACTCATGCGGATAACGGTCGAAATGTTCGGCGCCTAAATTTACCTTGTTGAGCAATTCAATTACATGTTCTTTCCTTTGGATGTTATTTTCGAAAATACCGTGAACTACCAAAGGTTCCATGATGGATTGACCCACAGTGATTTTAGGGTTTAGAGAAGAGTATGGGTCTTGAAAAATGATTTGGATGTCTCGTCTTAAAGCTCTCAGTTGGTTTTTGCCTAGGTGTGTAATGTCTTTTCCATCAAAAATTAACTTACCTGAACTAGGTTCCACCAAACGCAAAATGGTACGGCCAAGTGTGGTTTTCCCGCAACCCGATTCTCCTACCAAGCCCAAAGTTTCTCCAGGAAATACTTCAAAAGATACATGGTCAACCGCTTTTACGAAGTCGGTTGCTTTCCCGAACAAGCCCTTTTTTATGGGATACCAAGTGCATAAGTCCTGTACTTTTAAGATTGGATTTTGTTGGTATAATTTACTCCGTCTACTAGCTATTTCTTCCGTAGTAATACTGTTAGCTGCTAACAAATGCTGCAAGCCCACTGCTTGGTCTTCATTGAGGAAATCGGCTACTGTGGGTAGTTTTTTTAGCAAGCGTTTTGGAGAGGGCCTACAAGCCAGCAGGCCTTTTGTGTATGGATGTTGAGGGTTAGTGAATAGTTCTTTTGCTGAGCCTTGTTCTACAATATCACCTTTATACATTACCAATAATTCATCGGCTATTTCGCTCATTAACCCTAAATCATGCGAAATGAAAATCATTGCCATATTGCGCTCTGTTTTGAGGCGCAGCAACAATTGTAGGATTGTTTTCTGCACCGTAACGTCAAGTGCAGTGGTTGGTTCATCAGCAATAAGTAGCTCTGGATTGCAGCTTAGGGCCATGGCAATCATTACCCGTTGTTTTTGACCACCAGATAATTGGTGTGGATAGCTTTCAAAGATGCTTTCAGGTCGGGGCAGTTGCACTTCGTTAAAAAGTGCTATAGTTTGTGCTTTTGCGGTCTGTTTATCCACCTGTTGGTGCAGCATAATGGCTTCAAGTACTTGTTCGCCACAAGTAAAAACCGGGTTAAGCGATGTCATAGGTTCCTGAAATATCATCGCTATTTTATTGCCACGATATTTTCTAATGTCTTGGTCGCTTAGCTCAAGCAGGTTAACCGTGTCAAGATCTATTTGTCCATTAATTTCAGTGTTTTTGCTATCATGCAAACGCATAATGGAAAATGAGGTAACCGACTTCCCTGAGCCAGATTCACCAACAATTCCTAAAACTTTACCTCTTTCGAGGCTAAAACTAACTTTGTGTACGGTTTCTAACCAAACTTTGTCTTCTTGGTTATAAAATTTAACGGCTAGATCTTTTACTTTCAGCATTTAAATGGGATTGAACATATAGCAACATAGATTTTATTTCGAGATTAATTAAACTAGAAAATCAAAAGTGCTATGTGCCTATGTGTTTCATTTTTTATTTCACTAAAGTAATATTTTCTTGCGGAATTGTTGGTAGTCCTTTAAAACGTAATAGAATTTGTGCGGTTGTGATTACATCATTTTCACAATACTTAGCCAATCTATTTAAGTTCTTGTCCTGATAGTACACCTGTTTCACCTTGCTGCCGTCTATATCGCTTTTAGGAGTTGGAAGCTCAAAAATTGCTGCCAATAAGTTTAAAGAAGTATAGTTTTTATGATCACCAAATTTCCATAGGTCCATTGTGTCCAAATGGTTAACTTCCCAAGGTTTCTTGCCGTGTAACTGTAGTTGTAGCGGAATGTTGATGCCGTTCACCAACATTCGCCTGCATAGGTAGGGGAAATCAAATTCTTTGCCGTTGTGGGCGCATAGCTGTAGGTTTTTCGATTGCTTGTTCAGCAAATTTGCAAATTGTTTGAGTATGATCTGCTCATCGGTATGGCAAAAGGAACGTACTCTAAAATGTATTTGCTTACGCTCAAGATGGAAAACGCCAACGCTGATACAAACGATTTTTCCGAACTCTGCCAAAATACCAGCTTTCTCGTAGAAATCTTCTGCAGTTTGCCCGTCTTTGCGCTGATAGGCAGTTTTTTGTTCCCATAAATATTGTAAATCGGTAGGCAATTCATTGAAATTTTCCTTTTGCGGAACAGTTTCAATATCAATTACAAAGACATTGTTTAGTTTAAGGTCTTTTAGCATATGAGGATAGATGTACATCCAAATTACTAAATTTTTCTAATTATGGCGCAGCTTTTTATGATGACTGATGCGCTGGTAAACAACCCATCTAAGGCATCTAAAAAAAACTAGTTTAATACCGCATAGCTCTCCAGCGGGAATAAGTCATAGCGTAGTTAAACTGAAAGATGAGTTATTTAACATCAAAGGCATCTTAGCTTGTTTAAATAGCTCAATATTAAACGCTGGTATTGAGCTTGTTAGGTGTGTGTGTGGACTTGAAAATAAATTGATTAAGGCGTTAGTAGATGAAACAAAAAATCCCTTCCAAAGTTGGAAGGGATTTGTATTCAATCTCTTTATTCTATGCTTCAGTTAAACGTAGCCTAAAATTTTAAGTACTTGTTTACTGTTTTGTTCTTCACCAAAAACCTCAAAGTTGAAAGTTTCATCGCGGTTGCGGCGAATAATAACATGTTTAGGACTTGGTAACAAACAATGGTGAATACCACCGTAGCCACTTAAAACTTCCTGATAAGCACCTGTGTTGAAGAAACCTAAATACTGTACCTTACGGGTTTTAGGCATAAATACACTGTTCATGTGCGCCTCTTGGTTGTAATAATCCTGTCCGTCGCAAGTAATGCCGCCTAAGTTTACACGTTCATATTCAGCATCCCAGTTGTTAATTGGCAATAACACATATTTTTGGTTTAACGCCCAAACGTCGGGTAGGTTGGTAATGAACGAACCATCTAACATCAACCATTTTTCACGATCGTTTTGTTGCTTGCGGCCAAGTACTTTGTACAAAATTCCCGAAGCTTCCGCTACCGTGTATTTGCCAAATTCAGTAATAATATCAGGCTCAACTACATCGTGTTCCGCACAAATTTCTTTGATACGTTTCACAATTTCGTTCACCATATATTCGTAATCAAAATCAAATACCAAGCTATCTTTAAATGGCATACCACCACCAATATCTAAGGTATCTAATTCGGGGTTAATTTTTTTGAATTTGCAGTAAAGCGTTACATATTTCTCTAATTCGTTCCAGTAATAAGGCGTATCAGAAATACCCGAGTTAATAAAAAAGTGTAGCAATTTAACCCTGAAATTAGGGTTGGCAGCAATTTTACTGTTGTAAAAATCAATCACATCTTCCATACGTACACCTAAACGTGAAGTATAAAACTGCGAATCAGGCTGCTCCTCTGCTGCAATGCGGATACCCAAGTTACAAGGCGTATCCATTTCAATCTCATCATCGTAAAGGTTAAACTCTTCCTTATTGTCCAGCACCGGGATGATGTTTTTGAAGCCATCGTGCAACATGTCAATAATGTACTGCTTGTACTGAAAAGTTTTGAAACCGTTGCAGATAATGGTAGTTTCTTTGGTCAGGTTACCTTTCTTTTCCAAGGCCTCAATCATTGGCATATCAAAAGCCGATGAAGTTTCCAAGTGGATATCGTTTTTTAGCGCTTCTTCAACAATATGTTTAAAGTGCGAGCTTTTAGTGCAATAGCAATATTTGTAGTCGCCCCTGTAATTGTTTTTGATAATTGCCTGTTGAAACAACAGTTTTGCCTGTTGAATTTTCTTGCTCACCATTGGTAAGTAAGTGAAACGCAACGGCGTACCATAGGTTTCAATCATTTCCATCAAGTTTAAATCGTGGAAATACAATTCATCATCTATAATGCTATATCCCTCCTGAGGAAAACCAACACTTAAATCAAGAAACTCTTCGTAACTCTGCATCGTTCAAAATTTTTTGCAAAAATGTAATTTTAATTCGATAAAAATGTAGCCTAAATAACATTTTTATATTAACTCCAAAAAAGCAGTTTAGTTTTTACTTTTTTGTATGCTAAGCTGAGTTTTGCTGTCGATGTAAATATTTGATTATCTTTTTATTATCTTGATTTGGCTTCATTTGTTGGAGTTTTACTGCATAACTAAAATTGCTGATGAGTTTTGTTGTTGAAACCGTTACTTTACTGAGATAATTTTTGGAAACCAATTCCAGTAGCGTTTAGGCTACGAAAGTCCCGCTTTTTACTACAATCTTTTTGTTTTTTGGTTCTTCACCATCGTTCGCGTGAAAACAAAAAGGATTTCCGTTTCAATACGGGTTTAATTTACAACAACTTGTGCAACGCACAACCTATGTAAAAAAGCCGATTAATGAGTGGGATAGCGGTTTGGTAAAGCTTAATATCGGTCTTAAATCTTGAATTTGGGCCCTAGTTTTTGCCTTGCCTTTCAGATTAATATGCCTTTGCGTTATCTCCTAATTTATTTTTCTGCTTTGTACAAATAACCGAAAGATAAAGCTCAATAAGCCAATAAGGCGATGTAAATCCTGGCGTAGTTAATTAAGTACTTTATTTTTTCAATGGTAAATGAATTTCGGCCAACATGCATCTAGCACTACCACCGCCATTTTGCTCAATGGTATAAATTGGTGCGGTTACAATTTTAGAGAACTCAGAAAGTGCGGTAATTTGTGTGCCATGTAACGCTTTCAAGGCCTGTTCGGACATTACTAATAAGCTTTCTCCGTTTTTATTCTGCACCTCTAGCATATTGCCTGCAAAGTGATTCATTTGGTCGAAAGAAATGTCAATCACCGTTTTTTTAGTAGCTTTAAAACTCTCTAATACTTTGATTTTATCTGCCGTTGAAGCGATACTTTCCAAACAAACCACAGCAAACTTTTCACCAATGCACATCATCACGTTAGTGTGATAAATAGGGAAGCCTTGCTGATCTACAGCCGTAAAGCTAACAACCCGATAACCCGTTAGCGCTGCAAAATTCTTGAGCACTTCTTCATCAGTTCTAACGCTCAAACAAGCATAAGCAATCTTGTTAATCCTATCTAAAACCAAACTTCCCGTTCCTTCTAAAAACAGGTGCTGCTGTTCAAAAAAGCTGAGGTCCGTTACGTGGTTTACCTCAAAGTTTTGACTTAAGGTCTCAATAATATCCTTGCGTCGTTCTAATCGGCGGTTTGGTGAGTGCATAGGATAAAGAAATACACTGCCGTCGTCATGGAAAGAAACCCAGTTGTTAGGGAAAATCGAATCTGGCGTTTCTGGATCTAATGTATCCTCAACTACGGTAACGTCAACTCCATTTTCTATCAGTACTTTTACGAAGCCATCAAATTCAGCTAGCGCTTGTTGTTGCACATTGCTTTGCTCGCTAGCCACTTGGAATTTATTGTTGTCGGCAGTTTGCTGGTTGAATTTGAAATCAACCGGACGTATCATGAGGAGGTGCGAAGTGGTCTGCATTTTTTATTGTTCAATGGTTCATCGGTTCAATGGGTTTTGCCTATCGAACCGATAAAAAAATAATTTATTTTAATCCGTCTCTAAGTATCGGCAAGCTCATACAATGAAAACCGCCTCTAGCTCTTGAAAGCTCGGCAGACGGCATTAATACCAAAGTGTCCGTCAACGTTTCTGCATCTACTTTTCCACTTTCCAAATCTTGGATCAAATCCTGTACTTTCACTACGTCAAAGCCATTTTGCTTAAAAGCTTCCACCGTTTTATCATTACGGTCGTAGCCTAAAACAACGCCTTCTTTAATGGCTAGTAAGTTACATGAATCGGTCCATTGCTCTCTGCTATCGTAGGGGAAAGTGTTGCCACCGCTGTAAATAATTTTGGTAGGCGTGGTGCTACCCAAGTCGTTCTTGCTGATGTCGTTCAGCAAAGCCTCCACATGCTCGTAATATTTTGGGTTGCCGGGCTTATCTTTATGAAACTGGATAGCCGTTGTTGCTTCCAGTTTTTCGGGCTCTTTTAAAAAATGAATAGGCTCATTTGCATTGTACGCCGGACTGTGGGCAATGCTATGTAAAATTACCCAAGTGTCACGTTTTACTTGTGTAAATACCGTGTCTAAGTGCATGTAATCACGTTTTGCAGGTATTTTTACAATGGTCACCTTCTCCACTACATTCTTTTCAAACAGTAGCTTAATCGCTTCATTGGCACCCTCTTCCGAGGTACGTTCGCTCACACCTATTAGCAAATGGTTGGGTGCTACCATCATCACATCGCCGCCTTCTAGCGTAGTACGAAACGCAGGCTCATCGCCTGGGCGCAAAAAGTGCATGGTAGGATCAGGTATTTCAATAATGTTATTTTTATAGCTGGCAAAAAATGGATGGTTAAAGAAGATATAACGCATCAACATTGTTTCACGCACACGAGCTTTTTTTGCAGGTTTATTCAGCAGGATATGATCATTTACTGTGGTGCCAACGTCTCTAGTGAAAATTAGGTTAGGCACCGGCGCAAAAATCATGGTATCATCGGCCATTGTCCCCGAAATAAAAATCTCCGCCAACTTTTTCGGGTCAGTTGCCGCAAGTTTCAATTGTAACTGATAGGTACAACCCTCAATAGCACAAACAGCAGCGGTCAGTTTTTTTCTAATGTATTCGTCGGCCAAGATATCTGCCAGTAAATTCTGTACTTCTACTACATTTTCAGAGTTGTGAAACTTCGGATGATTTGGTTTGTAAAAACCTCTATTTTCTGTCTCGCTGTCAATTTGTGCAAGTTTGCCCTTAATTTTTTCAGGATCTAAAAAGTACATCAATAGCTTGGTGTAGTAATCGTACTCACCTCTTCTAATGGTGTCCAAATGTACAATATCTTCAAAAAGCCAATCTTGCGCTTTAGATGGCACCACTTTGCCCAATCCGCTATCAGGACTGTGAACCAATAATTTTCTTAAACGCCCAATTTCAGTGGAAACTCCTATGTGGAAAGGATGATTTTGCATGTTCATATCATTTTGGTGTCGCTACAAAACTATTCTTTTTTTTTGAAGTCAGAAGTCCGATATTGGAAGTGTTGAGATATAGTTTTATAGTTTTTAGAAAAGCACTTGCATTGCTGCTATGAAAATGTAGCCCTGCTTTACACTATAGCCCTCGGGCGTAAACGCTCCCTCGGGGCTGCCGTTACAATCAGGTTTAGGTAATAAATACTGTGGTAATAGTAAAATGTAAATGCCAAATTAGCCTTTGCAGTACTTTGCGAAAACTTCTAAAAACTTTGCGGTTGATATTTAACACAAAGAAAAATAAAGGCTCCGCGAAGGACGCAAAGAAGCGAAACGCTCTCGCTTGTTCGTTGGCTAAGCATTCAAGATTTAGCTATTTGAAATTTTATTTTTTGTGTTTTGAGGCTAAGATAAAGGTATAGCCTTTGCAGCGCTTTGCGAAAACTTCTAAAACTTTGCGGTTAATATTGCCGCAAAGAAAAGTAAAGGCTCCGCAGAGATCGCAAAGAAGCGAAAATGCTCTCATTCTTAATTTGTATGCGTAGCGCTTTATGACCTTAATCCGATGTGAGTCACTAAGGCGTATAAATTACAATTTCTATCAATTCAAATTTATATCTGCTTTTTTAACCCAGCCATAAACTTGTGTTGGCTGCTCTGTAAAAACATCAAATTGCGTTTGAGTAATTTTGTTTTCCTTGTTCATAAGCACTAAAGCCCATACTGTTCCATTTTCAATTCTCTCGCCAATAGCAACACCGCTTGAATGCTTTGGATAAATAGCAATCATATTTCCATTGTTCCCATACATGGGATGTTCGCCGTCATATTCAAAACTGCAATCTCGTAAGTACAGCCGATCAGCAGTTGCTTTAAAACGAATTGGAGTTTTGTATTTTGTAGCGGGCAGTTCATAAGATTTGGTATAACCTACACTGTTTCTCAAACTAAAAACTGGAGCAAGGGCAGTTTTGTAACTGACATCGTATTCATAATCAACCACACTAGCATCAGCACAACAACCTGGATTCGAAATAAAAAGTTTTACCATTTTTCCATCGACAAATTTGATGTGCGTAATGTTTTGCCTGGTTTCGAACATTTTTACAAAATGCCCATTGTTATTGATAATGAGGTGTGAAACGTTACCCTCACCAATGGTTGGACCGTCGTAAATGATGTCCTTTTGCCCATCGCCATTTAAATCAATAGCAAATAAAGATGACACGAGTTCTGAATTGGAATAATGCCACTCAGGATCGCTGTTACTGATCAAACTAATATTGTCCTTCAAAAATAGCAGTAAAAATGTTGTGTCTCTGTCTTTTTCAAGCGCAGCAACAGCACTATTTTCTTTGTCGGTATAATCAAAAAACTTAGTATGACGGCCGTAATCAAAATATCTTTCTAGCATAATAGAGTCGGCAATAGTAGTGTCAACCTTGTTGTTGAAAGTTAAGGAGTCTGTTTGAACAGAATTAGTTGTTTTGTTAGATTGGCAGGCAAATAAACTAATTACGACGCTAGCGAAGAGCAGATGTTTGAAATTCATTTTTTACGTTTTCAGGGTAAGATATTATTAGATGTAGTCTAATATATGAAAATATACAGCCTTTGCGGCGCTTTGCAAAAACTTCAAAAACTTTGCGGTTGATATTATTTGCCGCAAAGAAAAATTAGAAGTTCCGCAAAGATCGCGAAGATGAAATACTGCACTTGCCATTTAAACCCGATAGCAACGTAAAGCCCGCAAGCGAGTGCAACGAGTGCGGACTTGAAGTGAATAGCGGGACTTAAGAACAAAAGCACCTCTGTCAATGCTTTTCGAATTATCCTACCAATCCTTTTAGCATTAGTCTTTAAGCTTTCAGCATTAATCGCTATTTTTGCCGCTATGAATTTTATCGTAGCTGGCGCAATTAAAGCCGTTAAGGAGTTATACGGGCAAGAAATTGCCGAAAATGTAATCAATGTACAGGAAACACGTAAAGAGTTTGAAGGACAGGTAACCATTGTGGTGTTTCCAATTGTACGATTTTCAAAAAAATCTCCTGAAGAAACAGCTAACGATATCGGTAGTTTTTTACAAGAGCATGTAGCCGAAGTAACCAATTTCAATGTAGTGAAAGGTTTTTTGAACCTAAGCATTGCTGAAAGTTATTGGATGACTTTGTTTAACAATACTTTATTACAACCCGACTTTTTAAAAGCAAAGCCTCGTGGCGAAAAGGTAATGGTGGAATATTCGTCGCCAAATACTAACAAGCCATTGCACTTGGGACATGTGCGTAACAACTTATTAGGCTACTCGGTATCGGAGTTGCTAAAAGCTGATGGTTACGATGTGATTAAAGTTAATTTGGTGAACGATAGGGGTATTCATATCTGTAAGTCGATGTTAGCTTGGCAAAAATGGGGAAATGGTGAAACACCAGAAAGTGCCGGGATTAAAGGCGACCATCTTGTTGGAAAGTACTATGTAGTTTTTGATAAGGAATACAAAAAGGAAATAGATGCCCTAAAAGCTGCTGGGCAAACTGAGGACGAGGCGAAGAAAAATGCACCGCTAATTAAGGAAGCACAACATATGCTGCTACAGTGGGAGCAGGGCGATGCCGAAGTAGTGGCGCTGTGGGAGAAAATGAACGGTTGGGTGTACGAAGGTTTTGATGTAACCTACAAAAAACTGGGCGTTGATTTTGATAAATTTTACTACGAAAGCAATACTTATTTGCTTGGAAAAGATACGGTAGAGGAGGGTTTGGCCAAAGGCGTTTTCTTTAAAAAAGAAGATGGATCAGTTTGGATTGACTTAACTGCTGATGGTTTAGACCAAAAATTGGTGTTACGTGCTGATGGAACTTCAGTTTACATTACACAAGATTTAGGTACTGCCCAAATGAAATACGATGATTTTGGCATGGACAAATCAATTTATGTTGTGGGTAACGAGCAAGACTACCATTTTAAAGTATTGTTTTTGATTTTAGAGAAGTTGGGTAAAAGCTGGGCAAATGGCCTATATCATTTATCTTACGGGATGGTGGATTTGCCAAGTGGTAAAATGAAAAGTAGGGAGGGTACGGTGGTTGACGCTGACGACCTTATTGATGAAATGGTGGATACTGCAAGGCAAAAAACCGAAGAGTTGGGCAAAACCAATGATTTCTCGGAGGTGGACAAAGAAGAACTGTACAATACCATTGGTTTAGGTGCGTTGAAGTATTTTCTTCTGAAAGTGGAGCCGAAAAAGCGTTTGTTGTTCGACCCGGCAGAAAGTATCGATTTTCAGGGAAATACAGGTCCGTTTATACAGTATACTCATGCTCGTATCAAATCACTGCTATCTAGAGCCAATTATAGTTTCGCTGTTGCGGATGATGCCAAGATTAAATTAACTGCTACAGAGCTGGATATGATTATGCTTTTGGCGAAATATCCTACGGAAATTGAAGAAGCGGCTAAGGCCTACAGTCCGGCGTTTATTGCCAACTACTTGTACGAAGTAGCTAAACTGTTTAATAAATTTTATCATGAAGTGCCTCCAATTATTAAAGAAGAGGATGCTGAGGTGAAACAGCATCGCTTGAACATTTGCAAAATTACTGCGGATGTAATTAAAGCTGGAATGGGCATTTTGGGTATCAAAGTTCCTGAAAGAATGTAATTTTAATTCAAAAGTTAAAAGTAAAAATTCAAAAATCGGCACAAACCCATTCTCGTTTTTACTTTTGAATTTTTACTTTTAACTTAATCTACGTGAACGAAATTCTAACCTTTTTAAGTTTGCATGTCAATGAGTTGGCGTTGCTTTGTTTAGCTGCATTTGGCGCTGGCTTTATTGATGCCATTGTAGGTGGCGGGGGTTTATTGCAAACACCTGCAACGTTGTTGATTTTGCCCCAATATCCAGTGGCTAGCATCTTTGGAACGGTAAAAATTCCATCGTTAATGGGCACTAGCGTAGCTGCTTATAAATATGCTAAACAAGTTAAGTTTAACTTTAAAGTTTTGGCAATTTGTGTTGTCGCTGCTTTCCTTGCCTCGTTAATGGGTGCCTACTCGGTGAGTATGATTAACAATAAGGTGATTAAGCCAATTATTTTAGTGGTGCTTGTTTTGGTGGCCATTTACACCTATTTTAATAAGCAATTTGGCATCCATCAGCATAAAGCGCATTCGGTAAAGAAGCAACTGTTATTAGCTGGCCTTTTTGGGTTAATTATAGGATTTTATGATGGCTTAATTGGCCCTGGCACCGGTTCTTTTCTTATTTTGGTTTTTATTGGAGCTTTAGGTTTTGATTTTGTTGGTGCTAGTGCCCACGCTAAAATTGTGAATATTGCCACCAATTTGGCAGCATTAATTTATTTCAGCTCTACAGGGCATGTACTATTTCAATATGCTATCCCAATGGCGATATTCAATATCTTAGGTTCATTTTTAGGTGCTAAATTAGCCTTGCTGAAAGGCAATAAATTTATCCGTATTTTCTTTTTAATTGTAGTTTTTGGTACAATTTTAAGGTTTGCTTATGATGTTTTTTTTAGGAGTTAGGTTTTAGTGGTCAGGTACTAGTGGTCAGGAATCAGGAATTAATGCCAGTAAATAATTAACAATTAACCATTAAGCATTAACCATTAACAATCAACCATTGAACTAATGAACTAAATAAAACTATCTAATCCTCTTTTATAGTGCCCGACTTAGTTTTTACACCGCTTTTTCGTCTGTAAATGGCAAAACTCATTGGGCTTTTTGCTGGTCGCTCGTCACCGAATAGTACTCCCCAATGTTTAAAGGCATCGCTTCTATCGAAAATTACTTTGAGTACCGCAATAATTGGCATCGATAAGAACATTCCAGAAATACCAGCTATGGTTCCGCCAATTACCACGCCTAAAATAGAAACCAGTGCATTGATTTTAACTTTAGATCCTACAATACGTGGCATCAAGATGTTGTTATCAAAAAACTGAACCACCGCAATTACCACCAATACCGTAATTACCGGACTGATTTGTTGAGATGAGGTAAGCGTAATAAGTACCCCCATGATGTTGCCAATCAGTGCGCCAACATAAGGGATCAAGTTAAGGATGGCGAAGATTACGCCAATTAACAAAGCGTGTTTAATGCCAAACAACATCAATGCGCCACCTAAAAATATGGTCATATAGGTAATTTGAATTAACA
Organism: Pedobacter zeaxanthinifaciens; assembly: GCF_003313335.1. GTDB lineage: Bacteria > Bacteroidota > Bacteroidia > Sphingobacteriales > Sphingobacteriaceae > Pedobacter > Pedobacter zeaxanthinifaciens. The sequence continues at coordinate 2,489 of NZ_QMHP01000017.1, read as the reverse complement.
ACCCAACCAAGTAGTTTTTGATGATTGCTTCTGCTTCGTAAGCTGCTTCTTTCACTTTTGGATGATGATCTGTTTTAAACCACATGAACACAAAGCGAAGTAGGATATCTTTATAGAACAGAATCAGATAAATGTAGATAGGAATCAGTCCTAAGAATACAAAAATGCCGCTTAAGGTTACCGCTGCACCACTTGCTGCTTTACCAGCCATGTTGAGCATATCGTCACTTTTTTCGGTAATAAATTGCTTTTGTTTAGCAATAGAGAAATCGGTGAAACTGCTGATCCACTCCTGTAAAGATTGAAGGTGCTTGGCCACGTTTTGCTTTATCTGGGGGAAATCGTTCACCAAAACACCAATCTGTGCCGAAAAAAACCAAATGATTCCTGCTAAGAAAATAAAAACCAGTAAAATTGGTAGTATAATCGCCAAAGCTTCAGGTACTTTATATCTTCTTAAAAAACGATAAATGGGCAGTAGCAATATGCTAATAAAAAATGCCATGATTACCGGCATAATGATATCGCTGGCAACAGCAAAAATTCCGATGCAAAGGCAAAGTCCTAATAATTCAATGGAGCGTTTAACGGTTAATGGCATTTGATTCATATAAAGATGGGCTGAATTTTAAGCCTAACACTAAAGTAGGTAAATTGTTTGGTTGATTTAGGGATTAGGGGTTAGTAGTTAGGTATCAGGTATCAGTGGTCAGTAGTTAGGGATTAGGTATTAGTAGTTAGGTATTAGTAGTTAGTAATTAGTTAGTAATTAGCTTTAAGGTTAGTGGCTTTCTCGAAAATCTTTGACCTTCAACTTAAGGTAGGTGATGGATTGCTACCTACTGGACATGAAAACTGTTAACATAAAACCGTATTTTTGCAGCATGTTGAATAATGATACCATCATTGCATTGTCTACGCCGCCGGGTAGTGGAGCCATTGGCGTAATCCGACTTTCAGGTCCTGAGGCAATTAGCTTAACCAATCAAGTTTTTTCTGGTAAAGATTTAGCGAAACAAGCTACGCACACTTTGCATTTTGGGTTAATCAAAAACAACGATGTGGTAATTGATGAGGTGGTAGTTTCCTTATTTGTGGGGCCAAAATCTTACACCAAGGAAAATGTGGTGGAAATTTCTTGCCATGGCTCCAACTACATTATTCAGCAGATTATCAACCTTTTGATCAACAAAGGCGCTAGAGCCGCTAAACCAGGCGAGTTCACTTTAAGAGCATTCATGAATGGCGCTTTTGATTTAAGTCAGGCAGAGGCCGTTGCCGATTTAATTGCTTCCGATAGCAAAGCCTCACATGAAGTAGCTATGCAGCAAATGCGTGGTGGCTTTTCTACTGAGCTAAAAGATTTGAGGGAACAGCTAATTCACTTTGCTAGTATGATTGAGTTGGAGCTGGATTTTGCTGAGGAAGACGTAGAGTTTGCCAACCGTGATCAGCTGCGAGAATTGATTCAGCGCATCAACAAGGTGCTGCAACGTTTAATTCATTCCTTTGAAGTGGGTAATGTGATTAAAAACGGTGTTCCTGTGGTTATTGCTGGCAAGCCCAATGTGGGCAAGTCTACCTTGCTAAATGCCCTGCTTAACGAAGAACGTGCCATTGTGAGCGACATTGCCGGCACAACCCGCGATACCATTGAGGATGAAATCAACATCAACGGCGTAGTTTTCAGGTTTATCGATACGGCTGGAATTCGTGAAACTGCCGATGTAATAGAGGCTAAAGGTGTAGAACGCAGTTTGGAAAAAATGAAGCAGGCCAAGCTGATCATTTACATGGTTGATGCGCAAGAGGAGCAGGCGGAGGTGCTGAAGCAATTGGATGAGCTTTCGAAACAAGCCACGCCATTTCTGTTTATCGTCAACAAAGCGGAGCTACTTACTCCAAGCCAAAAGGAGTTTTATACCGATCATGAAGCTTTATTGATTTCGGCAAAGGATAAATTAGGGATGGATGTGTTGGAACAGCGTTTATTGGACAAGGTGAACCTCAGTAACATCAACACAAGCGAAACTTTAGTGACTAACATTCGTCATGTGGAGGCGCTAAAGCAAACGCAAAACTCACTTAACCGCGTATTAGAAAACGTCAACAACCCTATCACTTCCGACTTTTTAGCAATGGATATCAAGCAGGCGCTCCATTATTTGGGTGAAATTACGGGTACAGTAACTACTGATGATTTATTGGAAAATATTTTTACGAAGTTTTGTATTGGGAAATAGGACTTGTCATTTAGTGTCTTTTAAATTCTTAAGATGTTGAATTTCAGTATTGCTGTGGAGAAGTGACTCCTTTCCGTTTCTTTTAGCTTCTTCATATTTGGTGTCAAATCAATAAATGACATCAGAATTTTTGATGTCAAAGTTGATGTCAACAAATGTTTGAAATATGAAAGTTAAATTAAGAAAGCGTTTAAGTGTAGATTATTCCAAAACTGGCCACTCCTTTTTTTGCGAACTGGCCACATC
>NZ_QMHP01000016.1 GCF_003313335.1 Pedobacter zeaxanthinifaciens | reverse complement strand
TACTGAACAGTTTGGAACGTACAGGGATGGATAGTATTTCCGAAATACACAGTTTATGACTGTTTGTGCAAGTTTTCTATTGATGATGATAGATTTCTTTTAATAAAAGAAAAGCTTATCAGACTTAATGAGTTTGCTGTTAAATGGGAAGGAGGGACTTTTCCTCATTATGAAATGGGAATAAATGTAAGTCCAGATACAAAAAGCAGACTCAAAAAAAGTAGCAGTACCAGAATCTATACTTGTCCCGATGGAACAAACAAAGAATTTAGCTGGCACATAAAATTAAGTGCAGGAACTGCGTATCGAGTATACTATTATCCAGATAATACTCTGAATAAAGTCATAATTGGAGTAATTGGTACTAAACCAGAATTAGGTTTTTAAAATGAGAAACAGCATCACCGAAAACGAAATAGAAGAAATTGCATTGGGTTATTTAAAAAGTTTAGGATATGAATACCTGAACGGAGTAAATATTTCACCCGATGGCGAGCACCCGGAAAGACAGTACAGTGAAGTGGTGTTGACTACCCGTTTGCGTGATGCCATAGACAAACTCAATCCATCCATTACTCAAGATGCCAAAGAAGATGCCTTAAAAAAAGTGTTACGTACCGATAGTCCAAATTTACTCATTAACAACGAAACATTTCACCATTACCTTACTGATGGTGTAGATGTAGAAATCAGAACGGAAAGTGGCATCAGAGGTGAAAAAGTATATGTCGTTGATTTTGAAAACCCTGAAAACAATGAGTTTTTGGTTGTCAATCAATTTACCATTATAGAAGGCAATCAGAACAAACGCCCTGATTTAATTTTGCTTATCAATGGCTTGCCATTGGTAGTTATAGAACTCAAAAATGCAGTAGATGAAAATACGACTATCAAATCAGCATATAATCAACTGCAAACGTATAAACAAGCTATTCCCTCATTGTTCACCTACAATGAATTACTAATCATCAGTGATGGCTGGGATGCCCGTTGTGGAACACTTACCAGTGATTTCGGGAGATTTATGAGTTGGAAGACCAAAGACGGAAAGACAGAGGCTACCCATTTGGAAATGCAAATGCAGGTAATGTTTGACGGAATGCTAAATAAACAAACGCTTTTGGATTTAGTGAGACAATTCATTGTGTTTGAAAAAAGCGATACAAAAACACTTAAAAAGGTAGCCGTTTATCATCAGTATTATGCCGTGAATAAAGCGGTTGAAAGTACTGTAACTGCAAGCTCTGGGGAAGGCGACAGACGAGGTGGCGTAATTTGGCATACCCAGGGAAGTGGGAAGAGTTTAAGTATGGTTTTTTATTCAGGTAAATTGATTATTGATCCACGAATGGAAAACCCGACTTTGGTTATTTTGACAGACAGAAATGATCTTGATGAACAATTGCACGAAACCTTTACCAACTGTCAGCAACTCTTAAGACAAGAACCACAAAAAGCGGAAAGTCGGAGAGATTTAAAGAATTTACTACAGGTAGCTTCGGGAGGTATAGTATTTACGACTATTCAGAAGTTTATGCCTATGCAGGAAGATGTTATTCAACCTGAAAATTCAAATGTTGTAAATGAACCTTCTGCTGAATACATTGGTGCGGATATAAAAGCACTAAGTGAACGAAAAAACATTGTTGTAGTTGCCGACGAAGCCCACAGGAGCCAATACGACTTTATTGATGGTTTTGCGAAACACTTAAGAGATGCCTTGCCTAACGCGACTTTTATTGGTTTTACCGGAACACCCATAGAAAGTACTGATAGAAACACGCAAGCAGTATTTGGGAACTATGTGGACATTTACGATATAAAGCAAGCGGTAGATGACAAAGCAACTGTACCGATTTTTTATGAAAGCCGTTTAGCGAAAGTACATTTTGCTGAAGACGAAAAGGTGCATTTAGACGAGCAGTTTGAAGAACTCACCGAAGGCGAAGAATTGAGTAACCGTCAGCAAATGCGGGCAAAATGGACACGTTTAGAGGCTATTGTAGGCAATCCAAATCGTCTCAAAAAAATTGCAGAGGATTTGGTATATCACTTTGAGCAACGAAATGCAGTATTAGACGGAAAAGCAATGATCGTGTGTATGAGCCGAAGGATTTGTGTAGAATTATATGATGCTATTATCAAGTTCCGTCCTTTTTGGCATTCAGACGATGACGATAAGGGTGTAATCAAAGTGATAATGACAGGAAGTAGTAGTGATACCTTGAATATTCAACCTCACATTCGCAATAAGCCAAGAAGAAAAGCTATTGGTGACCGTTTGAAAAATCCAAATGACCCCTTGAAATTGGTTATTGTGCGAGATATGTGGCTTACGGGATTTGACGCGCCTTGTTTACACACTTTGTATGTAGATAAACCGATGCGGGGACATAATCTGATGCAGGCGATAGCCAGAGTAAATCGGGTGTTTAATGAAGGAAAAGAGGGTGGTTTGGTTGTAGATTATTTAGGGATTGCACAAGAATTAAAAACCGCATTAGCCGAATACACGGCAAGTGGTGGGGAAGGAAAACCAACACTTGATCAGGAGTTGGCAGTAGCAAAAATGTTGGAATTACACGAAGCTATTGATTATCAGTTACGGCATTTTGACTGGCGTAAATTCTTTACACTCTCACCGGAAGAAAAGCTTAAGTTCATTCCTGTAATCGTAGATTATATTTTTAGTCAGGAAAACGGAGAACAAAGTTTTACAGAGAACACCAAAAACTTATTGAAAGTGTTTGCCATTTCTGTACCTCATGAAAAAGCGATGACTATCCGTGACGATGTAGCATTATTTCAGGCAATTAAAGCAAGATTGATCAAAATATCCGACAGGAACGAAGGAGGTAAAACAGATGAAGAAATGGAAACGGCTATTAAGCAAATTATTTCCGAAGCCATTACTGCCGATAATGTGATTGATATTTTTGATGCGGCAGGTTTAAAAAAGCCCAATATCGAAATTTTAGATGAACGCTTTTTACAAGAGCTAAAAGACTTACCTCAAAAAAACTTAGCAGTTGAATTGTTGAAAAAACTACTCAAAGACGAAATTAAAAAGAAATCGAAAATCAATTTAGTAGAAAGCAAGAAGTTTTCCGAAATGTTGGAAGATGCCATCAAACGTTATCATAATGGAATGATTGATACTGTTGAATTTCTGGAGAAAGTCTTAATTCCCTTTGCTGAAGAGATGAAAAAAGCAAACAGGCGGGGTGATAAATTGGGATTAGATTATAGAGAATATGCTTTTTATACAGCATTAGAAGTGAACAACAGTGCAGTTGCTGTACTCGGAGATGATATTTTAAAACAGATAGCACAGGAATTATTAAAAACAGTCCGTAACAGTACCACTATCGACTGGACAATAAAAGAATCCGTTCAGGCAGAACTCCGAAGAAATATCCGAAGAGTATTGAGAAAATCCGGTTATCCACCTGACTTACAAGAAAAAGCTGTCGACACTGTAATTACACAGGCTAAATTGTTAGCTGATGATTTATCGAAAAATGATATTCGATAATGATTTGCATATAAAAGATTTTTATGTATTAGTAATACTTATTCTTTGCCTGTGTTCGATAGTAATTTTAAGATCGATATATAGGATATTGAAAGTCCAGTATCCGAAATTACTCACAATATTCATTAATTTTCTAGCAAATTTCCAACAGCCAATACTAAACTACTTTATTTGAATATTGCCAAATTAAAAGTTCTAAAGTAGTCCGATAGAGGTTACAATAATAAATCAAAACTCTTTAAAGAATCTGCTCACTCAATTAAGCATTTTCTCTCTAAATCGTCAATTATAGGTTCTATGAGCGATAGAAAGCGATTTAAATGTTCAAAGTATTCCTCATAAGGGGTACAACCCGAAAGCCTTTAGCCTAATGCTAGAGGCTTTTTTGTTTGGAGTAGTTTTTTGTTTCTATACACCTCTGTACAATTGTTAATATTGATGTTTGCTAGCCGAAAATCTCATTGTTCTCCAGCAATTACGGGTAGGTCAGGTTGTAGGGCGATGCCTGCACGGTGTAGGCGTACCTGCTCCTTATCGGTGTCGGTGCTTATTTCAAGCCATCCCGAGTAATATTTGCCATTCGTAAATAAATGAAAAGGCAAGTAACGCAAACTGTTGCTCACAAAGTTTCCAGACCAATATGTGGGACCATTCCCATAGAATTTTTCTACAAGAATAACTTCGCCTACTGGAAACCACTCATAACCGTTGTAAGTAGTAGTTTCTACTTTTTGCCCCTTCAGCAACACTGGCGTACTTTCGTTTGCGGTATTTACTGCCACACGTGTGGTGGTGGTACTCAAAAGCTGGAACACCAACTTCGACTTGGTGTTCAGATCATAAGAAACATGAAATGCAGTAAAAAGGAAGTCGGCACGTTTATCTCCATTAAGGTCTAATTGAAAATCCCTTCCATAGGCCAAATATTTATCTGATAAATCAATAATCTTTACTGCAGAAGTAGGTTCGTCGAGGGTTGGCTTGTCGGGGTTTTGCTTTTTGCAAGCAAGTAACGCCATACTTATACCTAGCAGCAAGTAAATAGGGCAGTTTGATTTCAAGCGTAGTGATAAATGGGAAACGGTATTCATTAATGGTTTTTCGCTATAAGACGCCCGCCGACCTATGAAAGTTACAATGCAGTTTGCCAATTTCCATTGCTAAGGCTTTAAACCAATCGTAGTCAATGAGCTTAACCATTGATTTAGCGGTTTTCCAAGACTAGCTTAGGGTTGAAAATTCAACTGAGTTTAATGATAGTATTTTGAATACCAATCGATTTAAATTTTTTATTTTCGCTTCAGCAAAACTTACAATTAGATGCTCGATTCCGCTCTCCAAAAATACACCAAAGCTTTTTCACGCCTTAAACGTGGCGGCACCAAATATGGTGCTGCGCCGCATAAGCCTATTTTGCTGTTAACCGTTATTGAATTAATTAAAAAAGACATTGTAAGTGATAACCGGGTATTTGTAGACGCACAACTGGTAGGGACTTTTAAAGAAAACTGGCTGTTGTTGGTGAACACCGCACATCAAGAAGATTTTACCCAACCGTTCTACTATCTCCAAAGCGAAAGGGTAGAAGGTCAAGGCTATTGGTTTTTACAGCCTGTGCTGGGTTGCCAGATTAATGCGCACATTAAATCTGTTAGTGTGTTGGCTAAGGTTTGCGAATATGGTTACTTGTCCGCCGATTTGTGGCTCTTGTTAAATGATGCCATAAGCCGTGATTTTTTAAGGGAAGTATTATTAGATACGTATTTTGCTTCGACCAAAAATAACTTGATGAACGCCAAACAGCAGGGTCGGGGTTACCTTAATGATCAAGCTTCGGATTTGCTGGAAGAACCTCAAGCGAAACTCAAACGCATAAGTAAATACACGGAAGAGGATGTTTTTGTGCGTAATGGCCTATTTAAACGCCTTGTGCCTAAACTCTATCAGCAACAATGTAGTTTTACAGGCATGAGCTTAAGCAGTTTGTACAGACATAGTTTTATTGACGCTTGCCACATTGTACCTTTTAGCCATAGCCAAAATGATAGTGTTACCAATGGTATTGCACTTTGCCCTAATATGCACCGTGCTTTTGACCGGGGTTTGCTCAGTATAGATGAAAACTACCGCATTCTAGTTTCGGCTCATTTAACAGAAGATCAAAACCATCCTTATGCGCTGAGTGCGTTAAAAGGTAAACAAATCATATTGCCTCAACAACAAAACCATTACCCAACGCAGGAGGCTTTGGAATGGCATCGGGTTGAGGTGTTTAAAAGCTAAATTCATGAATTTCTCAATTAAATATAAAAAGCTTGGTTTACCTTCATTAGTATGTGCTGTTTTTCTACTTCTGTTAAGTTGCAACTCAAGAGAAACAAAGCAGTTGTACAAAGTAGATTTAGATAGAGAAGCACCTCGCAGTGTATACCAACAAAAGTGCTCGCCTTGTCATGCCATTGGTCACCAATTAATTGGACCTGCATTGGCAGAGGTTGCCGATCATCCAGATACTTTAGTGAAAAAATTTAAGTCTCAAGAAAAGTGTCACCTTGGTGTGGGGAAAGCTTCCGAAAAAGAATTAAACATCATCATTGAATATTTAAAAATCAATAATGTATTTCCAGATTCTATACTAAATAGTTTTTAGTAAATTCTAGCATTAGTTGTGTTTAGAATGTAAGTCTCAGACATCCTCTTTCCAGAATTTGAAAGTGCCGTTATCCAGTTGGGCATGAAACTCTTTCGCCATTTTTCGACCTCAAAATACTGGAAAAATTATTTGCTATTAATATGCAGATGTTGCTATAATAGTCGTGATGGTTCTTGCTAGGCATTGCTAAAAGCTAATTGTTTTGTTGAGCACGTGCTCACTACTTGCCGTCGTCATAACTATTTAATCAGTTCTAAATAAAAAAGCGGCGAGCCTAGTTAGTCGCCGCTTGACGATATTTAATTTTTGATGAACTTCAAAGAGTTATTGAGCCCATTGCCTTTTAAGCTGATCACATAGGTTCCTTTTGGCAAACCACTTACGGTAATATCGTGTTGCCCGCTTCCGGGATTTAGCTCCTTGGTGTAAAAGATCCGTCCGTTCAGATCCACCAGCTCAATCTTAGTATAAACTCCCGAGGCATAGCTTACGGTCGTCGTTTCAGTAGCGGGGTTCGGGAAAATCCGAATCTCTGCATCCTGTAGTGATTTGATCACTAACTCGCCAAGAATGGTCGCTGTACCGTTAAGGTCTTCTTGCACCAACTGGTAATAGCTGTTGCCAACTGGCGGATTTTTATCAGTAAAGTAGTACGTGTCTGATAAATTTGGCGCCAATCTGTCAAGCAGTTTATAATCATTCCCTGCAACTTTTCTGTAGATGATATATCCTTTGTTGTCCCGCTCGGCGGTTGTTCGCCATTGCAGGTAGTTGCCATCGGCCTGCGCCTTGCCCGTAAAAGATAAGAGCGTTACAGGGAGCGTACTTTCACGGGTAACTGTTACCGTGTAGGTCTTGATAGTGGTGCCATCTTGGGCAGTAACCTCTATCGTAATTACATTGCTGCCAAGGGCAAGGGCAATATTGCCTGATGCGTTACCACTTGTTACGGTAGTGCCATTTACTTTAATAGTTGCGTTGCCCTGCGCCGCTGTTGGTGTGATGGTGATGCTAGTTGTTCCGCTCATCACCGTAGCCGTGTAGCTAGTTTGCGATGCACTGAATGCAGGAGACAAAGTGCCTTGGCTCAAAGTAAAGCCGCTGAGGTTGGCATTGTTGGATGTACCGGTAGCAAAAGAAGCGGTATTGTAGGTAACTATAGTTCCTAAGCCTGTCAAATTGGTCCAATTTGTTGGGTCGGCAATCAACGACTTTAGTTGCGATACGGTAAAGCCCGTTCTAGCTCCAGTGTACTGCCCAGCAGTGGCGTTTCCCGCCAGGTAAATTCTATTGGGCGCAACTAGGTCACTCGGTAGATAGGAAGTTGACGTGGCAGTGGTTCCGCTGGTAATCCAGGAGGTATTTACAGAGTTGCCCTGATAGCCCAATCCGAAAAGAATGGTATTGTTGAAAGTCTGGTTTCCGGTAGTAGCGGTTGTGGTAGTTGGCATATTCAATCCCTGATAGGCAAAAATCTGGTCGCCTGCGTTATTGCTCAGTCCCAAAGCTGTAACCCCAGGATCAAGTCCAGTGGAGTTGATCACATTAGCAGTACCGTAATTGGTTGTTTCATTTTCTATGGTGATCACTTTACCGGCGTCAATATTTTCTGTAGCAGTCCATATCAGTACTGTTTCCTGCCAGCGGATATTGGATGCACTGGTAGAGCTTGAAGACGAGTTAAAGCCATTGTCGGTGAAGCGGATCTCAGTACCGGTGTTGATGGCCTTCCACACCACGAAAGATACGCCCCTGTTGTCGCTGGAGTTAAAGCCGATGATGGAAATATCGCCCTGCGCAAGTACTGTAGCCTGTGCCATCGTCTGCTCACTAGCAAGAGAAATTAAGCCTGTTGCCAATAACAGCAACGAAAAGCACTTCTTAAAAAAATTGATGAGTAGCATTTTAATCATGTTAGAGAATTTAAGTGTGAAATATTGATGCGTTGTTCTTTGCATGCAAAAGAAAAGGGTTTGCGCAGTAGCTACCTTACCGCTTATCCAGTTTTTGGTGCATTTGGTTTTTTTTCGGTAACATGATGTCTACAATTGCTATTTTGCATCGTGTTAAAGCGTACACTATTCCTGTTACAACTATTACTACAACTCCCTATTGCGCTACTTGCTCAGGAATTAATTTTCCAAAGTGTAGGTGGCGGATTGATCCTGCCATCTTCGGAATGCTACAGCATCACACAGGACCCAAAGGGTTATTTATGGATTGCTACAGAACAAGGCCTGGTGAGGTACGATGGGGGGACTGCCAAGCTTTTCTCGGCTACAGAAGGACTGCCTGAGAAAGCAGTATACGCGGTAGGCGTCGATTTGTTGGGACGGATGTGGTTCGCTACCTCTAGGAATAGGCTGCTGCGTTACGTTGGTGGCAAATTGGTTGAAACTCCTTCGGATATTCCAGTGAAGCTGGGCGATAAGAAATTCTATAATAACATCTATGACTTGAAGACTATTGGAGGCAAGATGCACATACAGACCCCGCGACAGAGCTATCTGCTGGACAACAAGTTGCGGGCAATTACAAAATTTCCTGTTAAGTCAAAGGCAGATGACTTGGTTTTTGAACTCTCGGATAGCGCCATCGTATCCAATAATACCAATTACTTTGCTGATAGAAAAACGAACTTCCAAAGTCCGCAACGTATCAATGTGCTGGTTAATGCAGGTAAAAGATACGCAAGATTCGTTATGAACTTTGATCGGGTTGCCGACTTGAACTGGAGGGTACTGGCCCAACAGTCTGGCAGGTACAGTTTTTTTATTTTTAACGATAGATTGGTAAGGATCGATGCGCAGCTGAAGCACGAGATTTATCGGCTGGCGGCTCCGGCCATTAGTTTCTATCGCGATAGGGATGGCGGCCTATGGATAGGGACAGTAAAAAAGGGGGTAGTTTATATTCCAAGCCCAAAACATCCTACCCTGCAAATCACCTCTCTCAACGGTTACTCCGTATCAGGTATTTGTGAGGATAGGGAAGGCAATGTTTGGTGTACCACCCTTGAAAACGGTGTGTACGTGTCGGCAAGTAAGCACCTAAGGCGTTATGGCATTCCCGGTATTTCCTTTGTGCCGCCGGCGCAGATGTGGCGAGCGGGAGATCGGTTGTTTGTTGCCCCCGAAAATTTTGGACTGCTGGCCGTTGATCAGTTTTCCAATTTCAAAACCATAAAAGCCATTGGCAATTCAAGGGTACGTAGTGTAGCTTATTATGGGGGTAGCTTCAAGGTGAGCCTCAATGATAGGCTTGCTATACTTGATCAGCGCTTATCGCCAAAGAACAACGCCCGCTTTCTTTTCAGCGATACTTACTTTCGCGATGTTTCCATCTACGACAATACCACCGAGCGAAACGGCAAGGTGTATTCAATTACCCATGATAAGATATTGCAGCACACAGAAAAAGGGATAGTAACCATTACCATGTTAAAGTCGCCCGGAAGGTGTATCGAATATCTTAACGACAGTACGCTGGTATTTGGCTGTGCGAATGGACTGTACTCGTTACATCTGCCTACTGGGCGGGAGAATAGGTTTCCAGATATTGAGCATACCGTAACGGCTATCATGCCGAATAGGGGAACGGAACTTTGGGTAGCCACTAAGGGCAACGGGCTTTATCGAATCAGCGCTGATGGAAAAATAGAGAGGATGGATGTGCAGTTAGGCCTAGGTACGGATGTTTTTTACGACCTGCACACAGACCGATCTGGTACCATATGGTGCGCTACCAACAGTGGGCTTCGGAAGCTTTCGCTAAGCAGAGGCCATTGGTCGGCAGAACGCATAGGAGTGGATGAAGGACTGCCCGGAGGGGATGTTTATAGGATAGCTATCCACGCTGAACAGTGTTATTTGCTTACTCCCGATGGACTGCTCTCCTTCCCGTCGTCAATTTCGTTGCGGCCTAGGGTAAGGCCAGTGCTTGTGGGTGTGAGGGTTACATCCAAAGCCAAACAGGTTAAGGGTACGGCAGTGTTGAAACTCCCTGCTTCTGGACACAGCCTCATGTTCACCTTCAGCGTGGCCAGCTATCGTAATCGTGCCATTAAGATTTCGTATAGATTAAGGGCGGATAACAGCTTTGTCAGCGTATCGGGAAACCAACTTTTGTTTCAGGATCTTAAGCCGGGGGATTACCAGTTGGAAGCTTTTGCTGTAGCCGCTAACGGTATGCGTAGCAAAGAAACGGTGAGGTTTAGCTTTGCCGTTGCCAGCCCATTCTACCTTACTTGGTGGTTCATCTGTTTAGGTCTACTAACACTCCTTTTATTGCTCTTCACCGTCAGAAAGTGGCAGATTTCCCGCATAGAGAAACGCGAACGGGAGAAAGACCGTATCAACGTACTGATTGCTCAGAGTAAGTTAGCCGCACTACAGGCAAGGATGAACCCACACTTTATTTTCAACGCCATCAATAGCATACAAAACTACATCATTACCAACCGTACTACCGATGCCAGCCAGTACCTTACAAAGTTCAGCAGGCTAATACGGCTAGTACTTAAGCAATCTGGCGAAAAGACCATTAGCCTACAAGAGGAAATAGATACGCTAAAGCTGTACTGTGAGCTGGAGAAGCTACGCTTTAAGGAAGCTTTTGACTATGACATCACCGTCGATCCGGCATTGGATGCCTACCACATACACGTACCAACGATGTTTATTCAGCCCTATGTGGAAAACGCCATTTGGCATGGGCTTACCAGCCTACGTGGGCAGCGCAGGGGTAAGTTACAAATCGTGGTAGTTAGTTTTGAAAATGAATTGCTCATTAGTATCACTGATAACGGTATTGGAAGAAAAATGGCAGCAGAAATGCAGCCGCAGAAAAACTACGTTTCAGCTGGGATGATGCTTACCGAACAGCGGTTAAAAACAATGCAGGAAATTTTTCCAAAGGGCAGCTTTAAGGTAAAGGTGCTTGATCTGGAAATGGGCACACGTGTAGAAATCACACTCTCGCTAACGGAAGATAGCTAATATTAAAAGGGAAATCTGTATGGACAAACAAAATATTATACGGGCATTGATTGTAGATGATGAACAGGACGGACGCGAAGTATTACGCCACTTCATTGCTGCCCACACCGAAGGCGTACAAGTGATGGCAGAGGCTGCAAACCTGCCAGAAGCTAAGGAGCTAATTGTAACTATTAATCCCGACCTTGTTTTCTTGGACATTCATATGGGTGCGGGACATATTTTTTCGATGCTCGATGAATTCGATGAAATCAATTTTGAGATCGTTTTTGTGACCAGCTATGAGCAATATTCTTTAACGGCAATCAAATTCAATGCATTGGACTACCTGCTGAAACCTATTGATATTTTTGAATTGAAGGCTGCGGTTGAAAAGGCAAAAAAAAGAGTGCTGGGCAAGCGAACTTACGAGGCAATGGTACGCAATATGCTCGATAGCCTTGACATGGAAACGCAGCCCAGAAAGGTAGCCGTGCATGTGGGAGATAGCGTGGTACTTGTGGCGCTCTCAACGGTCATTTACATAGAGGCCGATGGCAATTATTGTACAATGGTTACTATTACCGGAGAAAAATATATCGTTACCCGAATGATTGGCGAGTTTGAAGAATACCTAGGACCAAAAAGCGATTTCGTTCGCATCAACAGGAGCGTGTTAGCCAGTGTTTCGCATATCGTAAAATATAGCAAAGGATTTCCCTGTATGCTCACCATGGCCGATGGTAAGATATTTGAAGTGGCTAGGCGCAAAAAGGCAGATGTAATCGAAAAACTCGGCGAACAGAAGTAAAAATCCTAGCTAAACTGAAAGGTGATACCACAGTTGCTGTTTTAGAAATAAAAGGATCGATTGGTTTTTATCGATAGCATGCCCTTAAATAGATATTGCTTAACTACCGGACAGCCTAGGCAACATGGGCAAGTGAAAATATGGAATGGCACCAAAAAAAAAAGGAGGTACCCCAAATGTTGTACCCCCATCATCTAAATTAACGCTCTCACTAGCAAAGCTATCAAATTAATTGATAAATCAAATAGGCTGCGTTAGTAGCAGTTCATTTATGATTTTTATTTGATAAACTTCTAGATTGGTCTTTGCGGCAACTTAACCCTAAAGTTCGTTCCCTCGCCGGGTTTGGAGTCTATTTCCAGTTTCCCATCAAGCTTTTCTACTAGATGCTTTACCAGTGGCAGGCCGAAACCATAGCCTTTCTCCTCGCTAGTGCCCATGGTACTTTCTGCATTTCCGGATAGGATTTCTCTGATGCGAGTTTCTTCAATGCCTATACCAGAATCGCATACTGAAATAGCTAATAAGTTTTTATCTGGCTCTACTACGATATCCAATATTACATCAATTCTGCCTTTTTGCGGAGTGAACTTGATGGCATTAGAGATGAGGTTACCAATTACTTGGAGTACTTTGTGCTTAGAAAATACGACGTTTTTTGTCAGCTCGTTAATCTTTACGTCCAAAATAATCCCTTTATGGGTAGCTTGAGGAAGATAAAGTTTCAATAGTTTATCTTTAAGGGAACTCAAGTTGAGCTCATTCTCTGTAAGTGGTCTTTCTCGGTCGCTTTGGCTTAGTATTTCGTCTGCAAGGTCCAATAAGGATTTGCTTCCGCTATGGATCATTCTTATAAAGTCTAATACCTCCGAAAGATTCGCAGAATTGCCTTGTTGGGTAATCATCTCCGAAAGACCAATGATACCGGCAATGGGTCCGCGGATATCATGTGCTACTTTTTTGTTGGCTTGGTCTGCATTTTCTAAGCGGTGCTGCATTGATTCAAGCGCATGGTAGCACTTTATTCTGTTTACGATCTCATCGGCTATGATCTTCAACAGTTCCACTTTTTCAGGGCTTAGGGTTTTTAGTGATGTATCCAGCACACAAAGCGCACCAATGTTGATTCCCTTATCGCTTAGCGGAATACCGAAATAATAGCGGAGAGAAAGCGGATCATCTACATAAAAATTCTTATTGAAGCGTTCGTCCACTGATAGGTCAGGAACTTCGAATGCTTGGTCGCCCATGATGGTGTATTGGCAAACAGACTCCTCTCTTGTCATCTGTTGGAGGTCCAGGCCATGCGACCCGACGGTCCACTGGGTGTAGGCATCGATCAGGTTAATCAAAGAGATGTTAGTGCCAGCAACCTTGGCTGCTAAGCGATTAAGATCCTTCAGGCTCTCGTTCAAATCGGTGTAGTCTATATCTAAATCGGATAGGCGTTGGAGGCGCTCAGCCTCGTTCTGAGGTATAGGAAATTTTTGTTGTTCCATGTTTGACGGGAAATGTTTTAATCTAAGTTGTTCGTATCATGTTAGCTACTGCTTAAGATAGGATAATTTTCTTTTTACTACATTTTCAATAGGTCATTTTATGTCTATTATATTTACGCTAAAATCATAGTTTAGGTTTTATGATGATGATTTGCTAGTATGGAGCCCTATAAACATTAAAATTGTTCCGAAGTAGGGAGTTTTCTCTTAAGGTATTAATACCTGAAAGATATCTAAAATACTTATCTGGCAAACATACCAGTATATCTATTGTTACAAATAGATACCATGAAAAAAACGATAACTATATTGGAGGATGACCTGGACATCCGGGATATTTGTACGCTGATCTTTGAAAGCGAAGGTTTTGTAGTACATGGATACGGAACAGTTGCCAATTTTTCCATTGATATTCTCCCAACGGATATTTTTCTGCTTGATGTGCGGCTTCCCGATGGCAACGGAATAGATGTATGCCGAATGTTGAAAGCCGATGAACGATTCAGTAAAGTTCCGATCATCATCATGTCCGCTCACATCAACCCATTGTTACACGAGCAAAATTATGGTGAAGACCTTTTCATAACTAAACCTTTTAATTTAGATTATATGCTTGAACAGGTTGAGTTGCTTATTGATAATCATAGGGACAACCTATAATTTAGCTATTTTATCCACAAAAAAAATCCAATGGTTAAAAAGGAGCTGTCTTGTAGCGTTTAGTAAAAATAGCAATCTCATTGGCAAATAAAAGACGGAGCTAGCTTTGGTTGATTGTTATTTAAACCAGGCATTATTAGCCTCAAAACTAATTCATGCCTTTAATCTGATTGTAAATTCTGATCCTTTTCCAGCCTCGCTTGTTACGGTTATATCTCCACCGTTAGTCTGCAACGATTCTTTAACCAGATAAAGCCCAACGCCGTTTCCTTCCACGTTGTGGTTAATGCGCTCAAACTTTCTGAAGATGCGATCCTGATCATCTTTCGCTATTCCCATCCCGTTATCGGAAATACCGATTAAGATGAAATTATTTTCTCTTCGAGAGGTTATGGCAATCTCTGGACGTCTATCGGGCGACCTGTACTTGATGGCGTTGCCCACCAGGTTATAGATAATGCTCCGTAGACTACGTCTGGACATGCTAACTTCGGAAACTTCTAGCCTGCTAAATATTGAAGATTTAGTTTCTGAGATTTGCTGGGCTAGTGTTAGTTTAACGTCTTCAAAAATGTTCTCTAGATCTATCGTTTCCACTGGCGACCTGTTTTCAATATCAGCCCATCTGGACTGGACAAGTTCATTTGCAATAGACTTGATCTTTTGCTGGCTGTTATCAAGGTATCCTAAAAGTTCGGTGAACTTTTCCATGTTTTTGCTGGTAAGTTTTTTCAGCATCTGTATGGTAAGCCCCAATGCCGTAAGCGGCGTCCTAATATCGTGTACGATGGTATCAATCAGCAGTTCATTCTCGGCAACCAGTTTTTCCAGTTCTCTAAGGTCGCGTATCCTTGCGGTGATGTCTACAAAGGTAATGATCACACCGTTGGTACGGTTTTCTCGTTTAATACGATATGGAAGGATGTTCATTTGATACCATCGTTTATCTACCGTTTGTATTTCTCTTTCCAGGATGTTCCCATCGTAAATTACGCCTCTAATATCATCAATGATGCTATGAAACCTGAAATTTTCCCTTACTTCTTCTATAGATTTTCCAATATGTTCTTCCCTAAGGCTGAACTGCCTCATTGCAGGTGGAGTAAATTTACGGAGAATGAGATCCCCGTCGACAAAAAGCTGCGGAATGATTGTGTTGCTGAAATAGTTCTCCAGTTCTTCATTACGGATGGTCAGTTCGGTGATCTGTTCACTTTTACTCTGCATGGCGTTTTGTTATTAAGTAATACATAAACAGCCGACAATCGGAAAAGGTTTATCGGAGTAATAATAGGTCGCTCAATGAGAAAAGAAATAATTAATCTCCCTTTAAACACTAATAGGGGCACTATATTATTTTATATTTTAAAAATAGCTGAAAATCAATAAATTATGATTAAGTTTGTGGCTTAATAATAAAAAAATATAATGCAACAAGGAACAGTAAAATTTTTCAATGAGACAAAAGGTTTTGGCTTCATTACACCTTCTAATGGCGATGCCGAAATTTTTGTACATAGCTCGGGCTTGATCGACGAAATTCGCGAGAATGATTCGGTTAGCTATGAGGTAGAACAGGGCAGGAAAGGCCTGAATGCAGTTAACGTTACGATAGCTTAAGACACTCCTTCTAATAATTGGAACATCCGCCTTTTGCGGATGTTTTTTTTTGTCCTGAAATTTGCTTGGTGCCATTTTTAAGCGCAGGTATATCACTTCGGCTAAGTAATTTGATATTTAGACAAGGATGCGTTATTTTCTGATCAGGATTAACTCCTTGGTCTGCAATCTCTCCGAAAGCCAAGCCTTAAGTTTGGTTGTATCGGTTTTTGGTTGACTGCTGTAAAGGAAGAGAAAATTAATTCTTGCGCTATCGGTCATGGGGTATCTTTCTACCTTTCCAAGGGTAATGTCCTGCAAATCAGGAAAAAGAATGCCCATTTCCCTGATCAAACTGCGGTCGTTAACCTTGTATCTGTCCAATTCCTGTCGGAGGCTGTTAATGGTGAGGTCTTTTTCCGAAATTGACGCATTGCGTTTATTGACTTCGCTCAGAATCTCAGATTTCAAATCGGTATCGTCTTGCCTGATATGGAGTTTTGCTTCCACACCTTTCTCTCCAAGCAGCTTGTTGTAGGTTTTTATTTCCTGGTCGCTGAGTTTTCTGTTCAGAAAAGCAATTTCAATCTCCTTTGGTCTGGAATGGTAGTTAATTTTCTTATAGATAACCGTGTATCCGCGGCTGGTAAACTCATTGTCAATAAACTCTTCTACAGTTTTGTTGAACTTTTTTTGGTTCCAAAGCGTGTAGGCCAAATAGCAGCTGGGAATAATCATGACCATGATCAACGCCGTGATTCCGTAACGGATGCGCTTTCTGTACTTTTCGTCAACTATGGACGAGGGATACTTTAGGTATTTAACAAGTAAAAAGGTAGCAATGCAAATGAAAAAGCAATTGATGGTATATAGATAAAAAGCACCGAAAAAAAAGCTGAAGTTAAAGGTGGCCAGTCCGTAGCCCGCCGTACAAAGAGGTGGCATAAGTGCCGTTGCAATGGCTACGCCTGGAATTGGATTGCCTTTTTCCACCCTTGTAGAGGCGATTACACCTACCAGTCCTCCAAAGAAGGCAATGAGTACATCGTAAATGTTTGGAGCAGTCCTCGCCAGTAGTTCGGATTGTACATCCTTGAAAGGGCTGATGTAGAAATACACGCATGACACCAACAGGCTCACCACTGTAGCAATCAATAGATTTTTCATGGATTTCTTTAACAGAGCAAAATTGTAGGTACCCAACGCAAAGCCCGCACCAACGATTGGCCCCATCAGCGGGGAAATCAACATGGCACCGATGATCACAGCCGTGGAGTTGACATTTAAACCTACCGAAGCGATTAGGATAGCACAGGCTAGTATCCAAAGGTTGGAGCCCCTGAACGAGGTATTGAGTGTAACGTTATCTAGCACCACCTGTTTGTCCTGCTCTCCGTCGTGAAGATTGATGAAATTGTAAATCGGGTTATTCATATCGCTGGTTTAAGTTGCTTATTTTGGTGTTTTTTTTAAAAGTTTTATTGGGCAGTTTTAAATCGGCTAATAAGTTTGAACTTACTCTTCGAAGAATTTCTTTCTTTCATAAAATGGCATTAAATTGATCTATAATGTTTCTTCCACGCACATTATAGCGCAGTTGACTAATATAGCAGATTATTTTATTTTCCTAAGCCAGATGTTCTTTTTTCTCGGTCAAATCCTATTACAAGAAATTTACAATTTATTGCAATCGGTTGAGCTTATTTAGCTTTGGTAGCTTGCCTGATAGCAACATTTATTTCAGCGCCCGCTTCACTAAAGTCTTGCTTCATGATTTTTGCAAGCAAGAAATCGCTCTTAAGCATTTGCCCGTTTCTTTTTTGTTGTTTGGTTGAGATAAAGTAAAAAATGGTATTAAGTAATACTTTATTGGTATAAAATATCGCGATTTAAATCAAATAGGAATATATTTGAAATCTTTTTTTACAACCGAATATTGATATGCAGAATAAAAAAATACTAGTTGTAGATGACGATCCAATAAGCCGGATGCTTTTGTCAAAGGTGCTAGACGCACACTCTTATACTTACACCATGGTCAGTAGTGCAATCGAGGCATTTGAAGCATTGTCAGATAAATCTTTTTCAGTGATTTTAATGGATATTGAAATGCCAGATACCGATGGCTTGGAAGCTGCAAGGTTCATTAGACAGTTAAATGCCGATTATTTTCAAAATATTCCAATCATTGCATTAACGGCACATAAAATGGAAGATATTCAAGGGCTTGCAGTTAAATCTGGAATGGATAAGGTAATAAGTAAACCCATCGATATAGACGAATTATTGTCGGCTTTAGCTTCAACTGTAAATTTTAGTCATCATGTTGATGAAAAAGTGATAAGTTAAGAGCGATAAAAATGAAGGTTAAGCGATGTTGCTATGGAATTTGCTGTTGACAATCTTAGCTAGCACTTTCTTTTTAAATCCGTAACTGTAGCTAAAAATGTGGTTGAACAACTTATTTTAAATGCATTTGTATGCACTTTTTTTGGTTGTTCAACTCAACAAGTATGCTATAAAAGCTGGCTCGAAATTACTTTCCTTCTTTAATGAATTTTAACGCTCGTTGTAGGTGGGCATCTTCAGTTCCACTCAAATCCTTCGCAGATGCTTTAAAGTAGATATCAGGAATAATACCGATACGCTGTGTTTCCCTGCCATCAGGGTAAAATATGCCATTGCCTGTAAAACTAAACTGGTAGGCTCCAGGTAGGGTTAGTCTTTTCACATCACCGTCTGCGCCTGCTGTTTGGCTACCGATAATAGTGGTATTTGCGTTAAATTGGCGTAACATCATGGTAAACCATTCGCCCATGCTCTGCGTGTTTTCATCCGTCAAAATTACAATCTTTCCAGTATATAATTCGCCAATGGTTTTTACGCCGTCTTTTTCAACACGCATATAGTTTTCAATTCCCTCCAGGTGGATAAAAGCACCTGGGTTCTTCAAATCCACCGCATAATAACGTGCAAACGCAAAGGGAGCTTTGCCGAGTAGCAAGGGCAGGTAATAACCAAATAAGCCTGGTGATTGCGGATATTTTCTCATGTCAAAAATGATGGCTTTTTTACTTTTAAGCTTAGCTGAGAGTTGCTCAAGGTCATTGTAATTTGGTAAATTCCTGTCGAAAAAATTGCCCGCCCTGAACAACGTAATGTCATCGCTAATGTTTTCCATACCCTTAATTTTTTTTTCTTTTTCCCTTTTCTGCATAAGATCGTCCACAATCAGCTTAACACTTTCTTTATCAAAACGATCCAACATTTTCAATGCTACGTTTAAATGCGCTTTGTTTCTCAGCACCTGTAGCTGTAAAGTTTGGCCTTTTAAATTACTAAAGGCAAAGGTATCTCCCCGGTTATTATTAGATGTGCTCAATTCCCTATATTTAACTGCATCGTTTGAAGCAGGAAGTAATGCCGCCCTTTCTTTAATCCATTGGCCAATTTTGATGCCGTCTATAGCCGTAATTATATCTCCAGGTTTCAATGCACTATTTTTTGCTAGGGAATCGTTAAGGAATTTCTCAATGATGATACCTTTTGCCTCCACTTTGTAGTCAAATGGAGGGTAATATCTAACGTTAAAGATGGTACTTGTCATTTTTAGGTGGTCCATAAGTTCACCTCCGTGGGTATCATTTATAGCTGCCGCTAACATCAGCAGGCCTTTTTCATAGCTGGTTCTATCTTTGATGTTTCTGAAAATAGGAACCATTTCTACCAAGGTTTGGCTCCAATTCTTATCTGTCATGTATTTGTATGGAAATAAATACTCGATGGCGTTCCATACTTTGGCTAATGTCAGTAGATTCATTTTCTGTTCGTTGAATCCATAGTCGCTATAAGATGCTTCATTCGGTAGGTTATTTTCATACCATATGGTGGGGATATAGTGATGTTTTTCACTATCATTTACCTGATTTGACAGCGCAGTAAGCCGTTGCTTCAGCGTAGCCGAATACCTCGATTTTTTAATCCAACTGTAATCGATATTGTTAAGCAGATATTTTATGTTGTTTTTTTGATAGCTATGCGTTGATGATGCTGTAGATAGATTCACCTGTCCAATCAACTTCAAGTTGATCCGATCAAACCGCTCTTCGTCGGCATCTTTAACGGAATCAATTAGTGATAAAAACTCTTTGTCGGCATCAAATTCACCAACTATACTTTTTTCAGATTTGTACTTCACTAATCCCCATATTTGGATGAAGCGCTTTATGTTCTGGTTTTGAATTTTAGTGATATTTACTTGTGCCTTTGCGCTAGATGCGTTGATTAGTTGGACTGCAATTAGTAGCAATAAGAAGTGATATGGAATCGTTTTCATCTTTTTGTATTCATTAGTGAGTCAAAAGTCCCTCGTTACGTTTACAAATCGAAAAGCGATTGACGAAAGCCATCATTCCAATGACGAGTGAAGAAATTTGCTTAAATCCAGGTCGTGTATGCAGTTTTGGGTTTTGTCAATAAAATTGACGGCGTTGTTTATTCTTTTTATCGCCCTAGCTAAATTAGGCTACCTTTGACATATGAAAAAGCACTTGTTTTTCTATTTACATACCGGATATTGGCTATTGGTTTTGATGCAAGTTTTGCTTGTGGCCATAGGTACTGGGGTTTTGGGAACCACATTTAATTGGCACTTATTTCTAAGTATTGTGGTTCCAGTTAAGGTATTGCAAACCATTTGCTCCGTTCTTTTCTTTTATTTCAATTACCTGTTACTGATACCATATATTTTAAAAAAAGGCGGTATATTCAAGTATGTCCTATCACTTTTGGGCGGCATTGTGCTGTTCAGTCCGCTGTATTATTTAATGGAGCAGGTGGTGTATCCCTCAATAGGTTGGAAAAGCTACGAACTAGACCTCGATTTTTCCTTTGCTTTCATTGTTACGCTGAGTGCCAATTTTCTGAACATATTTTTGGGGCTGTTGCTGAGCTATCTTATGGACTGGCGCAGCATTCGTGCCGAAAAGGAAGTGGTTGAAAAGGAACAGCTCAAAACAGAATTGGCGTTTTTAAAATCGCAGGTAAATCCACATTACCTGTTCAACACCATCAACGATATCTATTCGCTTACTCAGCAGCAGTCGGAACATGCACCCGATGCCTTACTCAAGCTTTCGGAAGTGCTGCGCTATATGTTGAGGGAGAGCGATGACCCGTATGTACCTCTTTCCAACGAAATTGAATACTTGAATAATGTAATTGATCTACAAAAAATTGGGCAAAAAGGATCTTCATATATTGATTTTAGTGTATCTGGTAAAATAGCCGGACAAAAAATCGCTCCGTTAATTCTCATCAATTTCATTGAAAATGCCTTTAAACATGGTGTTTTTAAAAATAGTGACGAACCTATTCAAATTGCGATCAACCTTGATGAACTCGCTTTTCATTTGCATATTCGTAATAAGATTAACATCGCCAAAAAAGATAGAACAGGGGGAATTGGTTTGATGAATGTGCAAAGGCGCTTAGCGTTGATTTACCCAAAACGACATGAGCTTGCTATTAGACAACAAGAGGATACTTATATTGTGGATTTAAAAATTGGACTATATGATTAGATGCATGATTGTGGATGACAAGCCATTAGCGATAGATGTTTTAAAGCACTATGTGTCTAAAGTCCCATCAATGACCTTAACTTTTTGTACTACCAACCCTTTGGAGGCCCTGAACAAAGTGATGGAACGTGAAGTAGACCTTGTTTTTCTGGATGTACAGATGCCTGAACTCAGCGGACTACAGTTTATGAAAATAGTGAAGGGAAAATGTTTGGTGGTATTAACCACAGCCTATGCGGAGTATGCATTGGAAGGTTATGAGAACGATGCTGTTGATTACCTGTTGAAGCCTGTTTCGTTTGAACGATTTTATAAGTCGGTAGAAAAAGTACAGCTAATGTTGGATGGTTTGGCGGGGGCTAACAATGCAGGTGCTTTGCCGGTTATGAGGGAAAAAGAAGCGGTTCACATTTTCGTAAAAACAGAGTATAGGTTGGTGAGGGTTGATGTTGCGGATATCCTCTACATCGAAGGGCTTCAAAATTATGTTGTAATTTATACCATAACTGGGAAAATCACCAGTTTGCAAACAATGAAGAAAATGGAGGAGCAGCTGCCTTCCAGTCAATTTATCCGTATCCATAAGTCTTTTATTGTAGCGATAAATAAGATCAGCAGTGTAGAGCGAAATCGGGTAAGCATTGGCGAAAGGGCGATTGCCGTAGGAGAGGTTTACCGTGAAGCCTTTTATCAGGCAATAGCCAATAGCTAGTTAGTTTATTTCCAATTTTTAACAGTTAAGCCTTTAAATCAGTGATGTTTTATTTTAAGTGTTGGCTAGCCTATATATTGTCCAAATGATGGCAGAGATAATGCTAATTGAGAAAATGATTTTGCCTTGTTTTCTATCCTGATCAGAATAACTGTATACTCGTTCTCCGTTTGGTAGCGTTTTTTTATGAGAATATAAATGTCCGCCGATAAAGATTCCAATTAGTCCACCAAAAAAAGCGAAAACATAGCCAGCCATGATAGATAGTCGTTGACTTTTTTCGGGTTTTGCTAATTCCTCAATTCTTTGATTTTTAAGTAAAGCTAAGTTACTGTCATCAATCGTTTGCCCTCTATCTTTTAATATTTTTTGAGCCAGTAAAAAATCATACTTACTCC
Organism: Pedobacter zeaxanthinifaciens; assembly: GCF_003313335.1. Taxonomy (GTDB): domain Bacteria; phylum Bacteroidota; class Bacteroidia; order Sphingobacteriales; family Sphingobacteriaceae; genus Pedobacter; species Pedobacter zeaxanthinifaciens. The sequence continues at coordinate 36,896 of NZ_QMHP01000016.1, read as the reverse complement.
ATTCATCACTTTTCAGCAGCAGTTCTTTTAATTCTTCATTGCTGAAGTCGAATAGATAATGATCAGGATCCGCGTCAATAATCTGATTGGTCGATAATTCTGTTAAAATATCATCTACTCTTTTAAAATCAATACTTTTTAGCTTTACTAAGTAGGTTTTATCCGTTTCGTTATTAGCAAATGAAACATCAAAATGAGGTGTATCATCTTCAAAAACAAATTCGATACCTTCTTTAGCTAAAACACTGGTAAGATCTTCTGCTAAATTTTTATCGTTAAACTTTTGGTAAGTTAAAAATTCTGTATGGCCCATGTTGTGTTAATGATTAACCAAGATATTAATTTTTTAGCTATGTCATTTTCATCGGTGCATTTTTTAAGGCATTTAAAGCAAATAATAGGTTAAGAAATGCGCAAAAATACATCTTTGGTTGAACTACGAAATTAGCATGCTGTAACATTTGTCCCGCTTATCTGTACCATTTGCCTGCTTAAGGGTTTAAGTTGCCAGCTTAATTTTACAAAGCTGAATCAATACTTTTCGGCGCTAACATTAAACCAATTTAAACGTATTAAGTATGAAAAAACATTTACTCACATTAGGCTTGTTGGCTTTTGGCTTTACAAGTTTTGCTCAGTTTACGCCTGGAAATTTAGTAGTTGTGCAAGCTGGAGATGATGCCACAACCGAAACGAACGGTATGACTATACATGTAAAAGAGTATACGAAAACAGGTGGCTTTGTTCAAAAAATTAGTGTAACCAGCTCAGGAGCAAATTCGGTGGTTTTTGGTACGCCAAGTGCTACTACTGAAGGCACACCTGCCTTGTCCTCTAATCGACAATTTTTAACCTTCATGGGCTACAATGCAAACGCTGGTACGGCAAGTTTATCCGGCTCCAATTCAAGCACAACTAAAAGAACAGCAGTTGTGTTTAAGGCTGATGGCACTTATTCCACCGCAAATTTCAATGTGTTTAGTGGGCAAAGTCCAAGAAGCATAGTTGCCTCAAACACAGGCACAGATTTTTGGATGGTAGGAGGTAGCAGCGGACTTCGTACGGGCAATACTAGTTCTGAAACTACAACATCTGTGGTTGCCAGCCCAACAGCATTTCGTTCAGTAAATACTGTTGGCTCAGATATCTATTTTTCCACTTCCAATAGTTCTACTTCTCCAGCTCCTGCAGTGCGAATAGGTAAGGTAGATGGTACCGCAACTGGCGGCTTTATTCCGTTACCTGGGGTTCCAACCACAACGATCATACCCCATTCTTTCGTTTTGTTTGATACTGATAATAGCGGCACTCCAGACTTGCTTTATGTGGGCTTAGATGACGGCTTGCAAAAATATCATTTGAGTGGTGGAACCTGGGTTGATGATGGCCTTTTCTCTACAGGTACTGGAAGTATCTTGAAAGGTATTACAGGTTTCATTGTTACTGGTCAAACGGATGTGACAATATTTGGTATCGTAGGAGCAAATATTGGAAATAAACTCGTATCAATTGTAGATAACGCTGGGTTTACTTCAGCTATTTCAGCATCTAAAACGGATTTAGTTACGGCGCCAGCTGGTGCAGTATTTAAAGGGGTTACATTTACTCCAGGTACCACGCAAACTGTACTACCCGTAGAGCTTAAGTCTTTTGAAGGTCGCCAGCAGTCGCAGGGCGTAAGGCTTGATTGGGCAACTGCTTCTGAGCATAATAATTCGCATTTTAACGTGTTGAGAGCCAATGATAACAAGCAATTTAAATCAATTGGAAAAGTGGAAGGAAATGGTAACTCTAGCACAATACAGAAGTATGCCTTTGTTGATGCTAATCCGTTTGCTGGCAATAACTACTACCAACTGCAACAGGTTGATTTCGATGGTAGCGCAGAAAAATCAGATGTAATCTTAGTAAAAACAGATCTTAAGGATAGGACTTTAAGTATCCGTCAAAAAGGAGGGCAGTTGGAAGCAACCATTTATGTGGATGAAGCTGCCACGGCACAGTTTTATATCAATAATGTTTCAGGACAAAAAATATTTGAAACTAAACTTCAATTAAGTAATGGATATAACCAGCAATCAATTGATCTATCTAAAATTAACGCAGGTGTTTACATTGCTACTGTAGTTATTAACGGTAACAAACACACGCTTAAATTCGTTCGTTAATTTTTGATACTATTTTTGGTTTGGTGCCCCTTTTTGTGGTATGGATATACCGCAGGGGGCATTTTTTTAATCAGATATCCTAACCATCGCTGCCCTAAACTCCGTTCCACTATTTGTTAATATCATGAAAATAGTTATTTACAGCTTACTACTCATTATCCCTTTTTTCGCTAAAGCTCAAAGTCAAACCTTTACTGCCGTGGCAGATGCACAAGTATACGAGGGCAGTAAAACCAACAATTACGGTACTAGCGTTAATTTGCAACTCAAAAAAATACCCGAAAGCGCCAATTCCCGTATCAGCTATTTAAAGTTTGATCTTTCGTCTTACACATTAAGTCAAACTGGTAAGGCTGTGCTGAGAGTTTACCTTAACAAGCACGAAAATTTCCAGATCCCTGTGATTGTAGAGGCGATGAATGTTACGGATAATAATTGGTCTGAGAGCACTTTAAATTGGAATAACAAACCTACGCCAGCGGGCAGCATTGCTACGGCGCAGCTAAATGCAGTAGGGATGTATTACGAATGGGACGTGAGCGAATATATAAGAAGTTTAAATCTTACTGTTGGGAATGGCAATTTGGTATCGCTAGCACTACAGGACGTGGCAGGTTCCGAAGCCCTGCTGACTTTTAACTCAAAGGAAGCTACTACCAATAAGCCACAATTGGTTATTTATGAGGCTTATAGCTCGCCAATGGTTGGCGGTACTTTTTATGTAGATGCTGTAAATGGAAATGATTTGAATGCAGGTACTTCAACAGTAGCAGCTTGGAAAACCTTAGATATGGTGAACTCAAAAGTATTTCAGCCGGGTAGTAAAATTTTATTCAAATCTGGACAAACTTTTTATGGCACATTGCTGATTAGCGGAAGTGGAAATGGTACTAGTACGATCAGCTATGAAACCTACGGTGGCACAAGCCCGGCAGTTATAGATGCCCAAGGGACCAAAACTGCGGCTTATGCTTATAACAAATCCTATATTGAAATCAAAAACCTAGCTTTTACAAATTACAGAAATGGAACCATTACGGAGGAAGATTTATTTCACGCCATGCTTTGGATTAACGAAAATGCAGGTACATTAAATCACATCTATTTAGATGAATTACGCATATTTAATGTAAACAGTTCCGATGTTGCCGATGCAGCAGGCACCAAAAATCATGGAGGTATATTTTTTGATATTTTAGGCACTAGCGTTATAAGTAAGTGGAATGATTTACAGGTTACCAATTGTACTTTTGAAAATTTGAGCCGTACGGGTATCAATTTCGAATCTACTTGGGAGCTCAGAAATTCCACTACATCCTTTGGAGATAATTTAGGTGATGGACGCACCGATAATTGGGTTCCTAGCACCAATGTCATACTTAGAGGTAACACCTTTAGGCATATCGCTGGTAATGGTTTGGTAGTTAGGGTGGCCGTAAATCCACTTATAGAATACAACTACTTTGAGTACTGTGGAGAAACCATATCCGGTAATGCCGCTTTTAATTTTAATACTGATGGTGCCATTTTTCAATTTAATGAAGCTACCAAAACCGTATATAATGATGGAGATACTGATGCCAGAGGGATAGATAGTGATTTTAGAACAAAGGACACCTATATTCAGTACAATTACCTTCACCACAATGGGTTAGGAGGTGTTGTAGCTACCGGTGGCGATCAAAATGTTAGTCCGCCTAGTATTCCTGAACGCTTTAACGTCAATACGGTGATCAGATACAATATACTGGAAAATAACGAAAGGCAGGCCATATCTTTTTCTGGAGGAATGAAAAGTGCCGAGGTGTATAACAATACCATTTATGCTGATGCGACAGTGAATAATGTGCTGGCGGTGCGTTTGGCAATATGGTCGGTGGCGCCAAAAAACATCAGCTTTAAAAACAATATTTTTTATTTAAGAGGCAGTAATACTACGTACAGTTTTGCTAGTGGTTCAACTTATAGTTTTAACAACAATATCTTTTACACCACTAGTTCTGCTTCCGAGCCATCAGACCCTAATAAGCGCACTGCTGATCCTTTATTGCTTAATCCTGCTAGCGGCTTGGAGGGGTTTAAACTGAAACCTAGCTCACCTGCGCTAAACACAGGAATGAATATTACCTCAAATGGAGGAAGAGATTACTTTGGAAATGCAGTTCCGGTAAATGGTTCAACTAATATTGGCGCTTACAGCGGGGCAGGCACCAATGTACTTCCTATTGAGTTAAGTTATTTCAAAGCAGAAAAAACTGTATCAGCGGTGCTATTGCGATGGGCAACTGCCACTGAAATTAACAACGAGCATTTTGAAATAGAACGTGCTGTAGATGGTAGTTCCTTCACTAAAATTGCTTCTGTAAAAAGTAAAGGCGATTCAAAAAACATTACTACTTATAGCTATGAAGACAGAGGAGTGAGTGTAGGTACATATTATTACCGATTAAAGCAGGTGGATTTTGACGGAAAATACACTTATAGCGACATTGAGACAGTAAACTTTAAAATAGTTGCTGAAAATCAATTAATGGTTTATCCAAATCCGGTAGGTAATTATTTTAAACTGAACGTGAAGGGTGATTTTATACTGTCAATTTATGATATGCAAGGTAAAATCGTATTGCAAAGGCAACTAGCTAATTATGATGCGAACCAAATTGATGTTCAGCATTTAAAAACAGGTTTATACCTCATTAAAGTTCATCGCGAAAAGGATAATGAATTTTTTCAAAGTCGCTTCATGAAATTTTAAAATCAATGTTCATGTTAAACTTTAAATATCCATATCTATTTATCTGTTAATATAACGCTCTAAATCATTTTAAGCCACTTTTTTGACCTTTTTATAAGGTACTTATGTTTCATCTGTCGGGCATGTTTTCAGTTTTGGCTGCCTACCTTGAGCTTCGAAACAAAACCATTTATAATCCTTTTTCAATGATCAGCAAGTTACAGTTTTGTGTTTTCATTTCTCTGTTTTACACCTCAATGCTTTTTGGGCAATCGAAGGTAGTTTTATCTTTGAATGATAACTGGAAATATTTATCCCGCGGAACTGATTTTGCACAGAAAAATAAAATTGACGATAGTAAATGGGCCACAGTTAATATTCCGCATACTTGGAACGCAAAAGATCCATTTGATGACGATGAGACTTCCAGACGTGGAACAAGTTGGTATCGCAAGAAATTGCTGCTCGATCAAAGCTATAAGAACAAACGCATTTATCTCAACTTTGAAGGAGTAGGTCAAGTAGCTGATGTATATGTGAACGGAATTTTTGCTGGACAACATAAAGGTGGTTATACCGCATTCACTTTGGACATCACCAAGCTGGTAAAAATTGATGGACCAACTACCGAAAACGTGATTGCCGTACAAGTAAGCAATGCACAAAACGACTTTATACCTCCACTTTCCATTGGCTATGCCTATTACGGTGGTATTTACCGTGATGTTTGGTTAATTGCTACTTCAAATATACATTTCGATTTATGTGATTACGGTAGCCAGGGCGTGTTTGTAAACACACCACAAGTTTCGAAAAATCTGGCAAGCGTTTCGATTAAAGCAAACTTGGTTAATACTGGTTCATCAAACGAACAGTTAGCTTTAGTTCATGTGCTTTACAATAAGGAAGGTAAAGAAGTAGCTAGAGATAACAGTAAAATATCACTTGCCGCCGATGAAAAAGTCACTGTAAAATCGAAAACTTTTTCCATAAATAATCCCCATTTGTGGTCGCCAGAAGATCCTTACCTGTATCAGTTGAAAAGTCAGCTTGTTTTTAATGGCAATGTGGTAGATGAACAGATTAATAACGTTGGTTTTAGGTGGTTTGCTTTTGATGCAGAAAAAGGATTTTCATTGAATGGCGAAAAGTATCTTTTAAAGGGAACCAACAGACATCAAGATTTCAAAGATAGAGGGGATGCTTTAAGTGCAGCTGATCATTATCGCGATTTAAAAATGATCAAAGAAATGGGATGTAATTTTTTACGGCTGGCACACTATCCTCAAGCTAAAGAAGTACTTGATTTGGCAGATAAACTGGGCCTTTTAGTGTGGGAAGAAATTCCTATAGTTAACTACATGAATCCGGTACCCGAGTTTTTGGATAACAGCAAAAATATGGTTAAAGAAATGGTGAGGCAGCATTATAACCATCCATCCATTATCATTTGGGGATCAATGAACGAAGTTTTGCTGTGGAGCGATAGGGCAGAGCGCATTCAAATACAAGAAAACCCTCAATATTTAGAGAAAGTAGGCGCATATGCCAAGCAGTTAGATCAGCTGCTGCGTAAGGAAGATCCTTTTAGAACCAGTACAATGGCCATGCACATCAGTGATGATTACGCAAAATATGGGCTTTTGGATATCGCTCAGTTGTCGGGTTTTAATATTTATGAAGGCTGGTATAGTGGCTCGGTAAATGCCTTCAAAACTACCATTGATACCATTCATTTTAAAAATCCTAAACAACCTTTGTTGATCAGTGAATATGGTGCCGAAGCCGATAATAGGGTAAACACCGAAAAACCGCAACGACTGGATTTTACTGGACAATATCAGCGCTATTATCACGAAGCATACTTGCGGCAAATACGTCAGATGCCTTATTTAGCCGGAACGGCAATTTGGAACCAGTTTGATTTTTCGCAACCAAATGTGGGTGGCGTTAGCAACAACATCAACCAAAAAGGACTTGTTACCTGGGATAGAAAGCCCAAAGATTCATATTACTTATACAAGGCTAACTGGAATGATAAACCTATGGTCTATATCGCTTCACGTGATTGGCCGCAAAGAGCTGTGGCAAAAGGTGATAGCTCAACCATTGAAGTGTATGCTAATGTGCCTAATGTTACGCTTACGGTTAATGGTAAATCTTATGGTGCCAAACAACCTGACGATGTGAAAAAATGTGTTTGGAAGGTGTTGTTGAAAGAAGGAAATAATGAGATTGTGGCCAGTAGCGTAACGGAGAATGATTACTTAATTATTCAAAATCAAGCTTACGATAAACAAATTAACCATCAAAATTTTGAAGAAATTGCCATTAACTGCGGTGCAAACGCACAGTACCTTGATGGCGCAAGCACTACATGGATAGAAGACCAAGCGTATACACGAGGTAACTTTGGCTATGTTGGTGGTACGGCCTGCACATTAAATATCAAAACCGTTAAAAAAAATACAGAGGATAAACCTTTGTATTACTACTATTTAAGTGGTTTGAAGCAGTATCGCTTTGATGTTCCAAAAGGTAAGTACGAGTTAGAGCTGGATTTTATGGAGCCAGAAAAGTTGACTAAGACTGAACGCATCTTTAATGTGCGTTGCAATGGAGAGATGTTATTGGCCAATTTGAACTTAGCAATAGATTACGGTTGTGCCGTTGCTGTTAAGAAGCGTTTCATCGTAAACGTTGATGATGATCAGGGATTAACTGTTGATTTTGAGGCTTTAAAAGGACAAAGCATATTGAATGGGATAAAACTTAAAAAGCTGAACTGATGAGTGCATTGAAAATGAATATTTGCCTAACATTTTTGCTTTCGTGGCTAAGTTTAGCTAGTAAGGCCCAGCAAAATTTAGCGCTTCATCAGCAGGTAAGCGTATCATCGCAGTCGGTAAATTTTCCAGCGTCTTATATCACGGATGGGAAAATATCAAGGAAAAGCAAATGGGAATCAGCCAATAGTAAACCGCCACACATAGTGGAAATTGACTTACAAAGGTATTGCAGTATTTCCAGTATAGTGGTGCATAGTGGTGTGCTGGACGAAGAGAAAAAACCTGAAGAAATGCAGCAGGCAGCTGGATTTTGGTCGCTTAAAAATTTTAAACTACAGTATTGGGATGATGCCAACTGGAGCGATTTTCCTAAAGCCGAAGTTCATGAAAATAGACTGGTAGCAGTGCGCTTCAACTTCCAACCGGCCATTAGCACTTATCGTATTCGTTTAGTTTGTGATGATGGCGAGGTGGTGAATATCATGGAAATAGAAGCATTTGGAGAAGTTACACCCAATATGCCAGCACCGCCAAGCATAAATTCCAGCATCCAGAAAACGAACATTTTAAAAGGCCCCTTCAAGGCTAAGATTAGCGTTGATAAAGCGTTAGTCGGTAAAACAATGAAATTTGTCGGTTATAATCAGGGTTATTACTTTCCCGGTAGTAACATTTCTGCTTGGCTGGAATATGCAAACATCAATAGTTTAAGGGTTTGGGCAAGTCTTAATGCTTTTGTGCCAGAGCAATTGGTACAGTCAAAAGCCGAAGTAAACGGCGTGGAGGAGTTTGATAAATTAAAGGCAGAATTACGTTCCCAGCCCGAAAAAAATAGGTTCATTAAGTGGAATGATTTGTTGCCTTTGTATGATCGTCCTGATTCATCATCCACCAATGCGATGGTGTACAGCTACGCCTTAAGTGAATTAAAGCGGCTGCAAATAACTGTGCTTTTGCAGTTAGGCAGTACAGATTTTAATGATACTTGGCAAAACAAATGGAAGCAGTGGCAGCGGTATTACGCTATCGCTTTTTACTCGGCAAAGATGGGTAACGTGGCAATGTTTGCCATGCAAAATGAACCCAACCACCGCAACTCAGGCCCTATGTTATTAACACAATGGATTGCTGGCGCTAAAATCGTTTCGGACGCAGTGCATTGTGCAGTTAACGATGTAAATAGGATATATCATAAAAACTTACAACCGAAATTTGTTGGTCCGGTTACGGCGGGAAACAATACCGAATGGTGGGCCGAAATTGCAAAAAATAACCAAACGGATTACCACGGCAACCCAGGCAGTGAGGTGGTTGATTTATTTTCGACCCATTCTTATAATTCGCCGGCTGCGGGCTACGAAACTCGCGTCGCCAACATTAGCAAAGTATGGAGAGAAAATCATCCGCAAGGTAAGGCAATACCAATAATGTATACAGAAATAGGTAGATGGATGAATGCCTATCTTATTGATAAAGAAGAGACAATGGATTCACCATCGCTGTTTACAGAATGGGCGGGTATTTATTCCAATAACATGAAAAATGGAGCTTACGGGATGTGGGCTTTCAAATTTGCCAATACGGCTAGCAACACTTATCCAAGGGGCATTAAATCTGGTCATCATTTTATTTGGCAAGGAAAACGTGTGGTAGAAGATGCTTATAAAAATATCGCTTTGCGCAAAAAAGTAACCGCTAGTACAAGTAATGATAAGGCTTTTTTAGTAACCGATGGAGATAAAAACGCTGATGATGCTTGGGTTTCAGGTGAAGAGAAAGAGAAATGGATTGCTATAGATTTAGACACGGTTGTTGAGCTAGGTGGCGCATTTATTTATACCGGCTCGGCTGGTGGTGTTTACACTGCTGCTGATCGGGTACGTAATTTTAAATTGCAATATCATGATGGGAACAAGTGGATTGATATTTCAGGTGCGGAAGAAAAGGGCAACAAATACGCACAAGTGTTTATGCCATTTCAGCAATCGGTTAAGACAAGTAAAATACGCTTTGTAAGTACTGATGCAGCTGTAAAGGTTCGCGAAATAAAGCTTTTCGCTGCAGGGGAGGTTCCATCGCCAAAATTGGATTTTAATGTTTCAGGCATACAGCGTACTGGAGAGGTAGTAAGGCTATTTGCCAAAGGATTTAAAGATGAACGCCGGTTGTTGAAAACGGCAATTGATGTGCCGAATAATGATTTAGATGCCTATACTTCCTTTGATGGGAACACGGGTAATTACTACATGTGGCTAGTTAATCGTAATCAGACAACAGTTAGCTTAACCATAGACTTAGCTGCGTTAAAATTACCGATCACCAGCAGTTTAACTGCAGAAGAAGTAGGCGAAAAATACTACGGTGAGGTATCGCAATTGTCAACGCTCTCGAAAAATAGCACCTTAAGTTATTCGCTTTCGCCCCAAAGTGTAGTGCTATTAACAATTACACCTACTAAAACTACGCCAACAGTTGTGGCTTCTAACAACGCTATTTCGGTTAAAGCTGGTGCAAATGCTCAAAAATATTTCCCCAATACACTTGGAGTTCAGCTTGATGCGGCAAATCCATCCAACAATGAGGTAGCTTATGTAGGATTTGATATTTCTGCTCTTCAAAAAAATGTACCAAGAAAAGCGGTTTTAGCCATTGCTGGAAATGTGAATGACGCTGATAGACCTTATAGATTACATGTATACGCCATACCTCAAGATCAATTGTGGACATCGAAGACAAATTTTAATTGGAATAATGCGCCTTACCTAGACAAGGATGAAGCTTTACTAAAGCAGGTAGGAACAGCGGCTTTTATTGCCGGTGAAATGGCTTTTGACCGTCAAAAAAAATATCACTACCTAGATGTAACTGACCTTATTAAAAGGCATGGAAAAAAGCAACTCGCCTTTGTACTTGTGCGTGAAACAAGGCAAATGGGAGATGACGAAGATAAAGGAAGGAGGGTTTCTTTAACTATGCCAAGTGAACCGCAAAAACCAAAATTATTGTTATGGCAATAATGTGTTTTTATATGTTAAATTTAAACTAATCAATTATAAACCAAGAGACTTGAAATGATGAGAAAGTTACTGCTGAGTATTATGCTTAGCGTATGTGCCGCCGGTACATTGCTTGCCCAAGATGAACAAGAGAAAACCTACAAGCCAACACTAACACCCTTTACTGGTACGGATTACGTTCGGCTGGTAATGGATGCCAATTTGAAAAAAAACAATGCCACGTTTAATGTCATTATCAAAGCAGTGGCTGATGGTAAAACCTTGTATCAAGCTAAGGTAGCTCCAGCAGAGGTAGATAATGCAGGCGTAAAGCAGCTCACGTTTACCGTTAAAAATCTGAAACCAGTTTTGTGGGAACCGAATAATCCCTACTTATATCAATTTACGTTACAGCAAATAGTTGGTGGCAAAGTAGTTAGTGCTATTACTGAGCGTGGCGGATTTCGTTTTTTTGAACGTAGGGGCGGTAATTTATATCTCAATGGTAAGCCTATTTTTTTACGTGGTATAGCCATTAATCCACCGGGAAGAGGTATTCCAACTAAGGTAGAGCGCAGTCGTGAATTTGCTTTAGCCTACGTTAAATTCATGAAAAGCATTAACGTAAATATCATTAGGGTGCAAGATGTAGAAACCTGGTATGACGTGTGTGATGAGCTTGGAATGATGGTTTTTGGTGGTAATTACGATGGTAAAGTTGCCAAAGGCGCCAAGGTGGATAAACAAGAGCAGGTTGGCGACGAGGGCGATGGTGGATTTCCGAAAGACCATGACGTTGGTTTAGCTTGGTACGAACATGAGAAACTTGGTCTAATTGCGCATCATCCTAGTTTAATGGTATATGCCATGACTAACGAAACGCCGTTTACCGGTAAACGCTTTGAAGAATGGAATGCATTTTTAACCTATGCCTACAATAATTTAAAGAAATGGGATGAAACACGTGTTTACATTGCCAACGCTGGCTACGGTTATGGCCTTACAGGCGATATCTGCGATTTGCACCGTTACTGGGGTTGGTATTATAGTTCTCCTTTTACATTTTTAAATATTCGCTCCAATGCTAATATCATTCCGTTTCCAAAAACGGGGCAGCCTATTACATTTACCGAATGTGTTGGCAATTATACCGGTCCGGATGGGAGATACAACCAAACGCCAGCACATAAAAACCCAAGTTCGCAACTGGCTTGGACAGGCCACGAAAAGCAGGATATGCAGGCGCAACTAGCCGATGTTCACCAGAGCTTTACTTTCAGGCAAGCAACGGAAACTTTTAGGCAAATGCGAAGCTTAAACCCTGATTTAAGCGGTTTGTTTCCCTTCACCATTCTTTTTTACAACTGGGATACCATCCAAAAGTTCGAGGATATGAAACCAAAGCCAGTTACCGAACAAACAAAACTTTCTTATCAACCGGTGCTATTAAGTTGGGAGTGCTGGACTAGTAACGTGTTCGCTGGTTCAACCATAAATCCTATTGCACATGTTATTAATGATGATAACGGCTTTGCAGATTTAAAGAACGTGAAAATTGTTTATCAGCTACTTGATCGGGCTAAAACGGCAGTCTATTCTGATAGTTTGCAGGTAAATGATATTCCATATTACGCTACTCAGCAAAACAAACTCAGTATTACGGTACCAGCAAATCTTTCCACTGGAGATTACACGCTTTTCGGTAAAGTATTCGCAGATGGAAAAGAGGTATCCAAAAACTTCTTCAACCTATTTATTGCAGCCAAAACTTTTACGCAAGCAATACCTCAAATTAATGCATCGGTGCTGGTTTATGATGGTAATGGCGCTACTAAACAAGCTTTAAACCAGCTAAACGTACCTTTTAAAGAAATTACTTCAATAGCAGCCGTGCCTGCAAATTCAATTTTGATTATTGGAGAAAATGCTGCGGATAAAAACTTGGCTGCTAATGCTGCAACGGTAAAAGATTTTATGAAAAAGGGAGGTAGGGTTATTGCTTTGAGACAGGATAGTGTTCATCGGAAGGACCTCAATGCCATTTTAGATTTCAGGCTGACCAATACGGCAGCTGATATTGATAATCCCGCTTATCCTTTGCCAGCTACTCCGCTACGTAATGGATTTTATTTAAATGCAGAACGTCCTGAGCATCCGATTTTTTCGGGGATAAAAAGAGAAAACTTGAAAGTTTGGTCTGACTACACCAACTGGAATCCAACTAAGAGCGGTTTCCCGATGATTTATCCAGTAACTGACGGTTTTCAACTGGAAAATTGGGATGGCATTGCTAGCACTGCAGTGCTGGCAAACTACAGTTCAGGTTTGCAGAGTATTGCTTTAGCTGAGCAATTTGTAGGCAATGGAAGCATCATCATATCAGGACTTGATTTAGCGGCAAGAGCGGGTGTAGATCCAATTGCAAGTCGCTTGTTCCTCAATATGTTAAGTTACGCAAGTGCAAATGATCATTCTGCTCATCAACTGATTACTGCGCCTATTATTTGGGGCGAATACGAAACAGAAAGAGGTATTTTAAACGATAATTCTAGCGGGTTTATCTCCAATTCAACACCGCGTATCACACCAGCTTATGCTAAGGGCGGTATTGTAGTTACAAAAGAAGGATACCAACTTGCTGGCGGTAATAGAGGGCTTTTTAACACCCGTCCGGGATTGCAATATGTAACCAACGGACGTAGGCCTTGGGGCACTTTTGTACAAACATTTGGCGGCCAGCCCCGAACCCCAAAAGGAAATGAAGGTACCGCTAAATTTTGGTGCCGCATTCCCGAAGGTCAAAATAACATGACTTCGTTGGTATGGAACCCCTCTGCTGAACCACTCACCATGAAAATCAAAATTAACGAACAGCAAGAAAACACTTACACCATTGCCGCTGGCATGCGTATGCTGCTTGACACTAAAGTTGATGCTACTACAGTTGGCGTAAACTATACAGGTGATAGAAGGCTTGTTGTATTAGAAACCTCATTCAGTAAAAAATAGCATTTATGAACTTACATAATTCTATAAAAACCATATTCACACTAATTTTTTTAGTGCCAAGCATAGGATTTGCGCAAAAAGTAAATCCATCCAACGGATTGGCAGAGCGTGAATATTTGGTTAAAACATTGGTACGTATTGCCGATCCTGTTTTAACCGCATTAAGTCAAAACAAGCTTAAGGAAACCATGCCAATTGAGGCCAAGGTAAGTAAGGATAGGGTGTACAGTTCGCATCTTGAAGCTTTTGGAAGATTACTTGGTGGAATGGCGCCTTGGTTAGAGCTTGGTCCTGATGAAACACCCGAAGGAAAGCTGAGAAAAAAATACATTGATCTATCTGTTCAATGTATCAAAAATGCCACTAATCCAAATGCCGTAGATTTTTTAAACTTCAACAAAGGCAGGCAGCCCTTGGTTGATGCCGCTTTTTTTGCGGACGCGTTATTGCGAGCGCCAAATCAGCTTTGGGGCAATTTAGATGAGCAAACGAAAAAAAATACCATTGCTGCTTTAAAGTCGAGTAGGGATATTTTGCCTTCGTTTTCCAATTGGTTAATGTTTAGCGCCACCGTAGAAGCGGCTTTACAAAAGTTTGATAAATCTGGCGATAAAATGCGTTTGGACTATGCGCTGAAGCAGCATATGCAGTGGTATAAAGGAGATGGGATGTACGGTGATGGCCCTGATTTTCACTTTGATTATTACAATAGCTTTGTGATACAGCCTATGCTTTTAGGAGTAACCAAGGTACTAAAAGATGAAAAGCTGGACACTAAGAAATATTATGAGCTGGTACTGGAAAGAGCAAAGAGATATGCCGATATTCAAGAGCGTTTAATTTCTCCCGAAGGTACTTTTCCGCCAGTAGGACGCTCCATTGCTTACCGTTTTGGTGCGTTTCAACTGCTCTCGCAAATTGCCTTAATGAAACAGCTTCCTGCACATATTAAACCGGCGCAAGTTCGCTCGGCTTTGTATGCAGTTATCAAACGTCAGGTAGAGATGCCGAACACTTTTGATGATAAGGGATGGCTTAAAATTGGTTTTGCTGGCCACCAACCTGAAGTTGGAGAAACTTATATTTCAACAGGAAGCCTCTATTTATGTTCACAGGCCTTTTTAATGCTGGGCTTACCCGCAACAGATGATTTTTGGCAGGCACCGTATTCCGATTGGACCTCCAAGAGAGCTTGGAAAGGAGAGGATTTCCCCATAGATCATGCACTAAAAGAAGAAAACTAACATTTTGAACCATAAACTATTCGTATGAAACTAAGAACATTATTTACCGCAACGCTCATACTAGCGGGCACAAGTACCTTTGCCCAACAGGCAAAAAAGATATTGGCACCTAAAGCCGAATTGGTAAAATTAATAGATAAACAACTTGGCTTTGCTACTGCACAATATAAAGTGTTGGTTAAAAAAGTACCTGGTGATAGTTTGCCCGAAACTTTTGAAAATGGCAAATCACGCAGCATTCCGGCAAAAAACTGGGTGAGTGGTTTTTATCCTGGCACACTTTTTTATCTCTACGAGGCTACCGGCGACAAAGCAATACATGATGCGGGAATCAATAAACTTCCTGTAATGGAGCCAATGAAAACCAGCGATTCTCATGACATTGGTTTTATGATGTATTGTAGCTTTGGCAATATCAACAGGTTGGAACCAAAGCCCGAATATAAAGATATCCTAATCACAAGTGCACAAAGCTTAATCAAACGCTTTAACCCAACGGTAGGTTGTACCATGTCATGGGGCTCAAAAGCTGGCGAGTTTAGGGTAATTATCGATAACATGATGAACTTAGAGTTACTGATGTGGGCTACTAAGGTTACCGGCGATTCAACCTATGCTAAAGTAGCCATTACGCATGCCAACACTACGTTAAAAAATCACTTTCGCCCTGATGGCAGTTCTTATCATTTGGTAAACTACAATCCATCTACCGGAGGTATTAATGTAAAACAAACTGTTCAAGGCTATGCCGATCAATCTGCTTGGGCTAGGGGACAAGGCTGGGGCTTGTACGGTTTTACCATGATGTACAGGGAAACAAAAGACAAAAAATATTTAGCACAAGCTAAAAAAATAGCTCAATTTATTTTAAGTCATCCAAACTTGCCAGCTGATAAAGTACCTTATTGGGATTTCAACTCGCCCGGTATCCCCAATGCATTTAGAGATGCATCGGCTGGAGCCATTTATGCATCGGCTTTGCTAGAGTTAGCTGGATATGTAGACGATACCCTGGCTGCAAAATATGTAGGTGTTGCAGAGACAATTATCAAAGCGCTATCAAGTGATAAATATACCGCTAAATATGGTGGTAATGGTGGTTTTGTGTTGGAACATAGTGTGGCTCACTTACCTAAAGGTGCAATGATTGATGTGCCTTTAACCTACGCCGATTACTATTACGTGGAAGCAATGTTGAGATATAAAAATCTGGGCAAAAAATGATGAGAAGCAATACAACGGCTAAAATTGGCATTGCAATGCTTTGCCTACTTTTCTCAGGAATTTCGTACGCACAGCAGCTACAAAAGCGCACCATCAGTATTAATGTAAATAGCGTAAAAGGCAATAAAAGCACTGTTTTCAATGAGTGTATTGGTGCAGGTAGGGCAAATGAGGGCTTACGTGCCGATTGGCAACAGCAGCTCGCTATGTTGCAGAAAGATGTGAATTTCAAGTATATCCGCTTTCATGGTTTGCTACATGATGATATGAGGGTGTATACGGAAGATAAAAAAACTGGCGAACCTATTTACAACTGGCAATATATTGATAGGCTGTATGATTTTCTGTTGAGTATCAAAATTAGACCATTTGTAGAATTTGGTTTTATGCCTGCTGATTTGGCATCGGGTACTAAAACTATTTTTTGGTGGAAAGGAAATGTAACCAAACCTAAGTCATACGATAGATGGAATGCTTTAATCACCAATTTGGTGCAGCATTGGAAAGAACGTTATGGCGAAGAGGAAGTAAGTAAGTGGTATTTTGAAGTTTGGAATGAACCTGACCTAAAAGGTTTCTTCGACGGCACTCAGGAAGATTACTTTGAACTTTACGCCAATACCGTTAAGTCTGTAAAAAGTGTATCTGCTGCCTATAGGGTGGGCGGTCCAGCTACTTCTGCTACTAAATGGGTTGCAGATTTTTTAACCTATTGCGATAAAAACAAGGTGCCAGTAGATTTTGTAAGTACACACGATTATGGAACCACCTCGGTATTAGACGAGTTTGGTACTAAAAAGCAACAGTTGAAATCTGTTAGAGATACCATTGCTAAGGATGTAAAAACAGTTAGGAATTTAATTAATCAATCAGCATTTAAAGCAGCCGAACTTCATTTCACAGAATGGAATACGTCGCCTTCGTCCAGAGATCCAATTCATGATACTTACCAAAACGCAGCATATATTTTGCATGTGTTAAAGAAAGCTTCCTCTGATGCCAACTCTATGTCGTATTGGACGTTTACGGATATTTTTGAAGAAGCTGGCCCTGGTCAAACTCCATTTCATGGTGGTTTCGGACTGATTAATCTGCAGGATATTAAAAAGCCGAGCTACTATGCCTATCAATTTTTGAATCAATTGGGCGGTACAGAACTTAAAAATATGGATGAATCTTCTTACGCCTGTAAATCAAAAGATGGATTGCAATTTTTAGTTTGGGATTACACTCATCCTCATAAAAACTACAGCTATAACCAAGATTATTTCAATACAGCACAACCAGCAGTAGCTAAAAATTTAGTGCAACTAAGGGCAAGTGCTGTAGCGAATGGCTCCTATGCATTGGAAGTTTACAAAGTAGGTTACCAGCAAAACGATCCGTATACACTATATCTTGAGATGGGTAAGCCAACCCAAATTACAAAAGCTCAAGAGGCAAAATTGAAACAAGCGGCCGCGGGTAAAGCAACTGTAAAACAAACAGTAAAGGTGGTTAATGGTAAGTTTAATTACGACGTGCAATTGAATGAAAATGAAATTGTCTTCATGACGCTCAAAAAAATCAGATAGTTGCGTTTTTTACATCAAAAACCCTGTTTTTTTATCTTGTAACATGTATATCTGAACGATTAATCATGTTCCAAAAAACCAAATATGAAGTAATATTGGATATTGTTTTTAGAATGTACACTACTAATTAAGTTGCATTCTGTTGATAAAACAGCGCAACCAAATAAAACTAAATTTTTAACCAAATAAACTGTATGAACTATGAATCGAAAACTACATTCTATTTAGCAACTCCTGTTAGTTAAATCTTCGCTTAGACAGATTCTTAATTATCGTGTCATTACACGAGATAGCTATATCATCATTTTTAAAAGATATTTATGTTTAATTGTTACTTGAGAAGACATGTGGTTCGTGTACTATTGGTGCTGAGCTTGGTATCCTGTGCTACGTTAGTACATAGCCAAGATGGCAAAAAGCTTAGTAAAGCGGATAGTACAAGTACAGAAAATAACTTAGTTGTGTTACATAAAACGCAACCGAAAGTTAATCTGTTGCAATCAACCGCTACGATATACAACAATCAGTTAATTACAACGCCTGCACCCTCTTTTTTGCAAGCATTACCAGGTAGGTTAGCTGGCTTATACACCAGGCAACGCAGCGGTGTACAAGATACTGACAATCCAATTTCAGTGGTTGATTTTAAAATTAGAGGACAAATTCCACTGATCCTAATAGATGGAGTTCCTCGTGATTTTTCTTCAATTGAACCCGAATCTATAGAAAGTGTTACCGTGTTGAAAGATGCAATGGCTACCGTAATGTTTGGGCAACGTTCATCAGGAAATTTGATTTTAGTAACTACCAAACGACCGAAAGAAGGCCCATTTCAATTATCGTTTACTGCACAGCACGGTTTACAAGAGCTGTTGAATAGGACAAAGCCGGTTTCTGCGGCAGACTATGCCATATTGTACAATGAGGCCCGTGATAATGACGGCTTAGCACCTGTTTATACCGCTGCAGATATTTTGTCGTATCGCAATGGAAATGATCCCGTATTTCATCCAGATAATAACTACAGTGCTTATTTTTTGAACAAGCAAGCTAGTATTGATCGTTTTAACCTTAACATTCAAAGCGGAACTAAAAATGCGAGGTTTTATACCGCAGTAGATTACCAAAATGAAGGTGGCTTTTTCAATACGGCGAATTTAAATAGCTATAGCACTAACTCGGGCGTAAACAGATACATTGTGCGTTCCAATGTTAGTGTAGATCTTAATCCAACTTTAAATGTAGGTTTAAATATTTTTGGACGTATCCAAAATGCCAACCAACCAGGAGGTACTACCTCATCAATATTTAACGCCATCACCTTCACACCAAGTAGTGCATACACCATTTTCAATCCAGATGGCTCTTTAGGTGGCAATACATCGTTTACAAATAATATTTACGGTATGCTAAATAATGCGGGGTATTATAAATCAACCTCAAGAGATTTAGCTGCTGATATTGCACTAACCAAAAAATTGGACAATTGGATAGATGGTCTTTGGGCAAAAGCGAACGTATCTTACAACAATACAGTTGATCAATCTGTAAATCGTTCAAAAAACTTTGCGGTGTACAGCCTAAACGTCAATAGTGGTGCGCCGGTTTATACCCAGTTTGGTACCAATACAAATCAGCCTAATACATTGTCATTATCAGCCAGGCGCACTTACACTTATGGTAAGTTAAGTTTAGGTTACGATCAAAGTTTTGGTGATAATAACCTAAATGTATTGTTATTGGCAGATAACCAGTCGACCACCATTGACCTGAACCTCCCGGCAACTTATAGCAATATTGCAGGGAATGTGAGCTACAATTACCAACAGAAATATTTTGCGGAGGCCGCCTTAAGTTATGGTGGCTATAACCGCTACAAGCCTGGGAATAGGTTTGGATGGTTTTATGCAGCAGCCTTAGGCTGGGATTTGGCTAAAGAGAACTTTTTGAAAGATGTGAAATGGGTTAACAGTATTAAACCACGCATTAGCTACGGGCTTACCGGCAATGCCAATGTGGGTTACTACGTTTACGATCAATATTATACCTATGGTGGCACTACGGCAGCATACTATTTTGGCGCTACACCAACCAGTGCAAGGTATTTCGCAGAGCAAGCACTGGCTAATCCAAACGCAACTTGGGAAAAAGCAAGGAAATTAAACGTTGGCTTAGACGCGGCCTTCTTCAACAATAAGCTGAAAATCACCACTGAATATTTTAACGATTCTTATTTTGATTTAATGCAGGTTCGTGGCAATTCAATTGCATTGTTGGGGCAAGCCTATCCGGCAGAAAACATTGGAAAAAACAGATATGCCGGTGTAGAGAGCAACCTAAGTTGGAATGCTAAACTTGGAAATCTACAGTACAATATTTCGGGTAACATATCCTTAATGAACTCAAAAGTGCTTTATCAAGATGAGGTGTTCAGAGAAAATGAGTATCAAAGGCGTACAGGCCTACCTGTAGGACAACCATTCGGATATATTGCTGAGGGCTTTTATCAATCTCAAAATGAAATTAATGTAAGTCCAAAAGTAGATGGTTATTTGCCAAAACCTGGTGACATTAAATACAGAGATTTGAATGATGACGGCGTAATTAATCAATTAGATGAAACCGCAATTGGCACACAAAAACCGTTGATTTACTATGGCCTTACCACAGGCTTCAGTTTCAAAGGCTTTGATTTGAGCATTGCTATACAAGGCGTGGCTAATCGTGATATCATCACCTCGTCTGGTTTTAATTCGGTAAGCAGCTCATTGGAAACCGAATTTCAAGGAGTAAATGGGCAGGCTTTTGAGCAACATCTTAACCGATGGACACCAGCCAATGCCGCCAATGCCACCTATCCACGTCTTTCCATCGGTGCTAACGTAAATAACCAACGAGCTTCTAGTTTTTGGGTACGCCGTGCAGATTATCTGCGTATCCAAAACGTTGATTTAGGTTATTCGCTACCGCAGAAATGGGTAAGTAGATTAAAACTTAATGGTTTGCGCCTATTTGTAAATGGCTTTAACCTCTATTCCTTCGATACATTACGCTATCTAGATCCAGAGGGTTACAATTCGATATATCCTTTGAGGAGAACATTTAACCTAGGTGTGAACATAAAACTGTAATTCATGAAGATCAACGCAATAAAATATATGTTCGGGATACTTACAGCAGGCTGTTCTATATGGTCATGCCAAAAGCTGGAAGATCATCCGATGGAGAAAATAACGGAAGAATACCTTTGGGATAGCAAGGATTCACTTGGAACCAATGCCGGATATTTTCTGAACAACATTTATGGTAACCTACCTACAGGTTTCAATCGTATTGATGGTAATTTATTGGATGCAGCAACTGATGATGCCGTGGCTTCAGCAGATAATGCCACCATATCTACCTTCACCAACGGTGGCTACTCCGCTTTCAGCAATGCCGATGACTCTTGGGTAGACAATTATGCCAGTATCAGGCAGTGTAATCTTTTTCTACAGAACTTCCCTAAAGTAAATATGAAGCAAAGCTTGAAACAAGAAGGCAAGTACTGGATGGCTGAAGCTCGCTTTTTAAGGGCAATGTTCTATTTCGAATTGGCCAAACGCTATGGCGGCGTGCCAATTATAGGAGATAGGGTACTTACTTTACAGGATGATTTAAGACTGCCGAGAAATACTTACGATGAAACCATCAACTACATCGCAAGTGAGTGTGATGCCGTAAAGGATCAACTAAGGCCAGATCCACTTGCTTTAGCAGCTGATTTTGGTCGCATTACAAAAATGGTTGCGCTAACTTTAAAAGCTAAGGCCTTATTGTATGCTGCAAGTCCGTTAAACAATCCAACTAACGACAGAAATAGGTGGCTAAGAGCAAAAAATGC
Organism: Pedobacter zeaxanthinifaciens; assembly: GCF_003313335.1. Lineage (GTDB taxonomy): Bacteria > Bacteroidota > Bacteroidia > Sphingobacteriales > Sphingobacteriaceae > Pedobacter > Pedobacter zeaxanthinifaciens. Next base: position 15,275 of record NZ_QMHP01000016.1, on the reverse strand, counting down.
TTTGGCTGATGCCATTGCTCAGGCCGCAGTGGGGCAATTTTCCCTTAATCCGTCCTTTACAGATGTGTTTTTAACCCGTAGAAACAGCGAAATTATTCTAGCTTATCAACGTCCGGTAACTAGTGACTTGGAAACTAATAATGCACCTGTGGGATATTTAAGTGGAAGTACGGCAAGTAGAGGACGCACAAGTCCTACACAGGAATTGGTTGACGCTTTCCCTACGAGCAAAGGTTTGCCAATCAGTACAGATGTGAAATCGGCTACTAATCCTACGGGCTATGATGCTAATAATCCTTATGCCAACCGTGACCCACGTTTAGGATATACCGTGTTTTACAATGGTGTAGCCTGGTTAAGCAGAGGTGTAGAAACTTTTACGGGCGGTAGAGATAGGCCAGGTGGTGTTGCCGTACAAACTAAAACAGGTTATTACATGAGCAAGTTCTTGGGCAATTTTGCAGCAAGTACAGCTTATTCTAATCAAACGCACAACTTTCCAATTTTTAGATATGCCGATGTGCTGCTCATGTTTGCAGAAGCTAAAAACGAGGTGGACGGCCCGGGAGCAAGTACCGACTCTGTTTATACCTACCTGAGGGCAATTAGACAACGTGCAGGGATTGCCGCTGGCACAGCACCAAACACTTACGGCGTTACCGATGGCTTATCGCAAACACAGATGAGAGAACTCATTAGAAACGAACGCCGGGTTGAAATGGCGTTTGAAGAGCAACGCTTTTGGGACTTGCGCCGTTGGAAAATTGCAGAGAACGTTTACAACAAACCATTGCATGGCATAAGAATCACCAAGACAGGTAATAATTTGAGCTATCAAGTTGAAACGCTGGGTGTGCCGTTCCAGTTTGTTGCGCCCAGAATGTACAGATATGCCATTCCAAATAGCGAAATCGTGAAGAACACCAATTTAAAACAGAACGAAGGATACTAAACAAACGAAACTAATGATGAAGAAATTAATACAGCTTCTGTTACTTATAGGATGGTTCATACCGTCTATCGCCTTCGCACAAAAAATAATTCGTGGTACAGTAAAGGATGCTGCAGGTCCGCTACCAGGCGTAAGTGTGCAAGAAAAAGGCATGCCAGGTAATGGATCTACAACTAACGAAAGAGGTGAGTTTCAGCTGGTGTTGAAAGGAACGTCGAATACGATTATTGTTGGCTCAATTGGCTACCTCAAACAGGAAATTGATGTAAATGGAAAAACCAACATCAATGTTAATCTCAAAGAAGATGCTAAAGGACTTGATGAAGTAATGATTGTGGGCTTCGGTACCACCAAAAAAATAACCAACACCGGTGCGGTTACCGCTATTTCGGCAAGTGAAATTAGAGCTACCCCAACACCAAACATTCAAAACACTTTGGCTGGTAGGGCACCGGGCTTTATCTCTCAGCAACGTACCGGACAACCTGGTCGTACCGGGTCAGATTTTTACATCAGAGGGGTGAATTCACTATCATCGGAATCACAAAAGCCATTAATTATTGTGGATGACGTAGAATACACCTACGATCAGGTGGCACAGATAGATGCCAATGAAATTGAAAGTTTCTCCATACTTAAAGATGCTTCAACTACAGCTGTTTACGGGATCAAAGGCGCTAACGGTGTATTAGTAATTACAACACGCAGGGGTAAAATTGGCAAACCGATGGTGAATTTCAACACGGAATCTGGTTTGCAAACTCCAGTGAATAAACCAAATTTCTTAGATGCCTATACCGTAGCATCACTGCGTAACGAAGCCTTAAGAAATGACGGATTGCCTTTGGAATTTACAGATGACGACTTGGAGCACTGGCGTAAAAAGGATGATCCTTATGGTCACCCTGATGTTGATTGGTATAAAGAAGTATTTAAAGATTACGCTTATCAAGTGCGTAACAACGTAGATATTTCTGGAGGAAGTGAAAAAATCAAGTATTTCGTATCTGCTGGGCAAGTTTATCAAAACGGTATGCTACGAGATTTCTCTAAAGGAAATTATGAGGCACCAGAAAATAACTATGCTTATCAACGTTACACTTTCCGCTCCAACTTGGACATGCAGGCTACCAAAACACTCAGCTTGCGTTTAGATATGACAGGTAGGATTGGTACCATCACTGAGCCTCATGTACCTAGTGGTTATAATGCACCGTTGGGTAACGTGTATAGTTATCAGCGTCTTCCGCCTTTTGCTTCTCCGGTACTCAATCCGGATGGAAGTTACCCATGGGCAAAAAGATCGAGAGACATCTATTTAGAAACCAGTTTAATAGGTAGATTGGCCTTATTGGGTTACGATAAAACCTTCAGAAATGAGTTCAACGTATTATTCAGTGGTGATCAAAAACTAGATTTCATTACCAAAGGGTTATCAGTAATGGCTAGGGTTGCCTATGCTGGCGATTTGAGCTACGATAGAGGATTGTACAGAAACAACATTCCTGCATTTTATTATAACCCTGCGGATGGCAGTTATACTGTTCATAGCAATGGTTTATATCGTTTAGAACCCTTGACTTTAAGTAGTAATGCCGAGAATACCATCTCTAGAAAAACAGTAAATACGTTGGCTAAACTGGGTTACTCAAGGCAATTTGGAAATCATAGCGTAAGTGGTTTTGTGCTTTATAATTTAAACGATGCGACTTTGGCTAGCTATAATTCAGCGACAAACGTAAAGGTGGTGCAAGAGTATGCTCCAGTTAAATCGCAAGGCTATACTTTCAGGTTAGAATACAACTTCAAGCAACGTTATTTAATTGATTTTAGTGGTGCATACAATGGCACAAGTCAATTTGTTGGGAATAAAACCAAAGGATTTTTCCCTGCTGTTTCTGCCGGTTGGAACATTGGTGAGGAACCATTTGTAAAGAACAGGTTTAAATTTGTAGATCTATTTAAGCTTAGAGGTTCGTGGGGTATTACCGGTTCCGACGTAACCAGAGGCAATACCTATAAAACGGAACAACTTTATACAGTAGGACCTACTTACAATTTTGGGGAAACCACTAACACATTCAGTAGTATCCAAGAGGGCACTTTAGGAAACCTAGATATCACTTGGGAAAAATCAAAGAAAACCAACATCGGTGTAGATGCTCAGCTTTTCAAAAGCAAACTAAATTTTACGGTCGATTATTTCTATGATTATCGTTACGACCAGCTTTTTGTAAAGAACGACGTATTAAAAATATTGGGTGTTGATTTACCTTTCACCAACTCGGCCATTACAGAAAACAAAGGATTCGACGGGCAAATTAGCCATCGTAATACGATAAAAGATTTCTCTTATTCAGTCGCGTTTACATTCTCCAAAGCAAAAAACAAGGTGATTTATCAAGGAGAGGCTGCGCCGCGTTATCCTTACCTAGCCAAAACTGGACAGCCAATTGGCCAAGGTTTCGGTTATAATGTATTGGGCTTTTTCCAAACGCAAGAGGAGGTTGACAATTATCCGCATTTGGCAAATGCACAAGCTGGTGATTTGAAATACGAGGATATGAACGGTGATGGGGTGATTGATCAGCAAGATTACAGAGCAATTGGGAAACCTAATTTGCCACAAACCGTTCTTGGTGCCAATTTTACTTTCGGTTATAAGGGCTTCAGTTTAGGCGTACTTTTTCAAGGTAGTTTTGATTATAGTTACCGCCTTGCCGATCAGAGTGTGGTACCGTTCTGGGGTAATCTTCAGCAATCTGCTTTGGGAAGATGGACGCCAGAAACCGCTGCAACTGCAACATTTCCTAGGTTAAGTAGTGTGCTTTCTGGGCCAAGTAGCCCGTCTAATTTATCAAGTTTTTGGTTGTTGAACGCCTACTATATCCGTTTAAAATCGGTTGAAATGGGGTACACCTTGCCAAAGAAATGGTTAAGTAGGGTTAAAATCAGTACTGCTCGTATTTATCTAAGCGGCTACGACTTACACACTTGGGCAAACTTTGATTTATACCCACAAGACCCTGAAATTGCCAGCGGCGGTAGTGGTGGTGTTTACCCAGTTCAAAAAGTTTACAATCTAGGTTTACAAATAGGATTTTAAGACGATGAAGACCATGATGAAAAAAGCGATATTCATAATAAGCTGCTTAAGCTTAACTGCGCTAGTTGCCTGTAAAAAGGGTGGAGTTTTAGATCAAGTTAAAACTACCGATTTGAATGAAGAAACCACTTTTGCCGACAGTGCCCGCACTTTACAATTTTTAACTCGTATTTATACTGATATTGGCTTTAGTGCTGAGCCAAAACGTTTTGGTGATGGAAGTAGCGTAGGGATATATTCCATAGGCGACGAGGTGGAGAGTACCTTGCAAAGTGCATCAGCCTACAACATTATCTTCCAATCGGGTGCAGTAAGCGCACTCAACATTCCTGATGATGCTTGGGTAAAAACCTACGCGAACATCCGAAGGGTGAATGTGCTGTTGAAGCACCTGCCTACAACGCCACTTTCTGCAAAACTACGCAGCAGAATGGAGGGAGAAGCTAGGTTTTTAAGGGCTTGGTACTATTTCATTTTAATTAAACACTACGCTGGCGTACCATTAATAGGCGATGTTGTTTACGGACCTACGGATGAAATATCCGGAAAAAGAAATACCTATGCTGAATGCGTAACCTACATTGAAAATGAATGCAACGCCGTAGCTACACTTTTGCCTCCTAGCTATAGCGGCTTAGATTATGGCAGGGTAACTAGAGGTGCAGCTTTAGCTTTAAAAGCGAGGTTGTTGTTATATGCAGCAAGTCCATTATTTAACGGCAGGGCCGATAATATGGATGGTGTATTAGGTTATCCGAGCTTTGATGCTACGAGATGGACTAAGGCAGCAAGGGCCGCTAAAGATGTAATAGATTTGAATTTATATGCGCTGTTTGATCTTCCAACGCAACCGGGTTACGGATTTCAAAAAGTGTTTGTTACCAGAAAGAACAACGAATATATTCTAGCTTCTATGGCTGGAAATAACCGAACATTAGAATCAATGTGGGATCCACCTAGTCGCACAGGTTCTGGTAACTCCTTGCCTTATCAAGAATTGGTAGATGCTTTTGGCACCGTGAATGGGAAGCCAATTAGTGAAGATGTAAAATCAGGTAGCAATCCAACGGGGTACGACGCGGCAAACCCATATGTTAACCGCGATCCACGCCTAGCTTATACGGTATTATTCAACGAAGGCACAAGGCTAAATGTAAGTAGAACCGTAAGTCAGGTGTTTACCTACGTAGGAGCGCCACAAGATGGCTATGCGCCAAACGCTGGAACACGTACAGGCTATTATCTACGTAAAATGTGCGATGATAATACGATTGCCAGCACTACTTCATCGGCAACTGAGCGCTGTTTTCCATTAATCCGCTATGCGGAAATATTATTGAACTATGCCGAGGCCAGTAACGAAGCGGGGGATATAGCAACAGCCTACGAGCAACTTAAAGCCATCAGGAAACGGGCAGGAATAGTTGCTGGAAACGATGGCAACTACGGCTTGGCAGATGGCATGACCAAAGACCAAATGAGGACAGTTATCCAAAACGAGCGTAGGGTAGAACTGGCAATTGAAGAACACAGGTATTGGGACGTTAGGCGATGGAAAATTGCTGAAAACATAGCTAACAAACCACTGCATGGTATGAAGATTACCAAGGTAGGAAATACTTACACTTACGAGCTAGTAACGGTACGTACGCCAGTGTTTACTGCACCAAAATGGTATTTGTGGCCTATTCCGCAAGGCGAAGTAAATAAATCTCTCGACTTACAACAAAATCCAGGTTGGTAATAAAAATAGATCCAATATGAAGAATTTGACTATTGATTTTTCCCGAGTACTTAAAAGTGTTGCATGGCTGTTTTTCGCCATCGGGATATTATTTGTTTCATGTAAAAAAGGTAATTTATTTAAGCCTAATAATGTAGGTACTATACGTTTTGCAGCTACTAGCTATACGATAGAAAATAATACGCAAGATCCTCTAAAAATTGTGCTTCCATTGTCCTTGCCTTTAGAGGAAGATGCAACGGCCGTAATCATGGTTGACGGTCAGAGCACCATCCAATCTACGGAGTATACCACTAACCCTGGGATTCCAAATACGGGTTTAGTGGTGAAATTAGCTAAAGGTGCCACTGAAGCATCTTTTGACCTAAGTTCTCTCAATAATTTTGAAGGAGAGCGTACCTTGGTGCTTAAAATAACTAGCGCTACCGGCGGGTTAACGGTGGCAAATACAAACGCATCTACTGTCGTTACTATCAAAGGAAATCCAATTATTTTGCCAGAAATCAGGCTTTCCGAAACAGGAATTGCCTTTGGTAATGTTATTGCCGGCACAACCACTTCGGCTACTTCTTATTCAGTAACTGGAACTAAATTAACTGCTAATATCAACTTAACTGTTGGCGCAAACTTTCAAATTTCTTTAGATAATGTAAGTTTTGGTAATAGTTTAACGGTTCCTTTTGCTGATGCTAATGCTGGTGGGGTAACGGTTTATGTGCGGTTTTTAGCTACTACTGGAGCTAACCAAACTATCACTGGAAACATTACGCATACTTCTGCCGGAGCCAGCGATGTCAACTTAGCGGTAAGCGGTGTAGAGTATGGTAATGCGGCTTCTGGAATATTACTGATGAAAGATGATTTCAGTTATGGAAGTACTGCCGGCGATTTGAAGACCGTAACTTCTAACTGGACGGTTTATTCTGGTACGGTAAATCCTGTAAAATATGCCGTTGCTGGACTATCATTTTCTGGTTACGCTGGTTCTGGAGTAGGCGGTTCTGCAGTGATAGAGAATGGCTCGGGTTCTAGAGAAGACATGGTACGTACTTTTACCTCGCAAAACTCTGGTAGTGTATATGTGGCACAATTAGTTAATATGGCTTCGGCGCCTACAGGCGGTGGCTTTTTCCTCTCTTTGGTAAATGCAACTGCATCGCCCACATTTTATAACAGGGTGTTCATGAAAGATAATGGAGGTTCACTAAATTTTGGCTTAGGTAGAACAAGTACGAGTACCATTTATGCTCCAACAAACTATAGTTTTGGTACCACCTACTTGGTAATCACCAGATATGATTTCTCTGGCGCATCTTACATGTACATCTTATCTCCAGGAGCTGTTTCGGCTATTGAGCCCGCCACAGCCGATATTACTAACTCGGCAGGAACCGGTGCTACCACTTTATTGGGCATCGGCTTGAGACAAAATACTGAAACACCATTGCTTGGCACTTTCGACGGATTAAGAGTGGCTACTTCATGGAGAGAGGCCGTAGGCTTATAGTTATTTTTTGATTTTTTAGTTAATGATGAAGAACTTAAATAAACAAATTAATTACAACGCATTGGGATACATTGTTGTGCTACTGACTTTGGTATTTAATGCTTGTAAAAAAGATAAGGAATGGCCAGAAATGGTAATCCCAACTAAAGTTAGTTTCAATGCAGCTACCTATAACATTCCAAAGGATGCTACATCTTTTCCAGTTCAATTGAAACTAGCCCGTCCTTTAGAAAAAGATGGGAAAGTGACCATCCAAGTGCAAAGTAGCGGAACTACAGCTTTAACTAGCGAGTATAGCGTCAATCCTCAACTTTCAGGAGATAAATTTACTTTGGACTTGCCCAAAGGTGCAACCAGCGCTTCTTTTAACATCACCTCAAGCAAAAATTTCGACGACAGTAAAACAATTAGTTTAAAGATTGTGAGTGCAAGTGGCGGCGCTGTTTTGGGAGAAAGTGTTTTGACCGCAAGCTTAACTTTGAGGGGCAGAAACTGGGTAGAACCTAGTTTGGTAGCTTCACTAACAGCACTATCCAATTTCGGAAGTGTAGCCACCGGTACCGAGACGCCATCCCAATCATACACCATTACGGGTGCTAATTTGAGTGGAAACGTAACTATCACTGCTTCTGACTATTTCAAAGTTTCCACAAACAATACGTCTTTCAGTTCTTCATTATCCGTTGATGCAAATAATAAAACAGCTACCATTTATGTGAAATTTGCTCCATCTTCTAAACAAAACAAAGATTTACTAGGCACCATTACCCACAGCGTTTCAGGATTGCAGAATATAACGGTGAGTGTAAATGGTACCGAGACAGGTAACGTAGCTCCAGTTGCTGAAGTTCCATTGATGAATGAGAATTTCTCCTACGGTAATGCTGAAGATTTCCTCGCTCGTGTAACCAACACCTGGACTGCCTATTCTGCGGCAGGCTCTATACCAGTTTATTACATTCCGCGAGGACTGTCATTTGCTGGTTATGTCAATTCAGGCATTGGAGGAGCAATAACTTTCCAACACGGTGATTTTTCTAGGGAAGATGTCATGTCGGCCTTTACGCCGCAAACTAGTGGCACTGTTTATACCACGATGATGATCAACTTAAAAACCGCGGGTGCAGGTGATTTCTATTGTGCTTTGAGAGATGGTGCCGGTGCTTTTTTTAATAGGCTATATGCTAAAGATGATGGAAAAGGCAATTTGATTTTAGGCATGGGTAAAAATTCGACGGCGGTTTATGGCACAGCTAATTACAAGTACAATACCAGTTATCTACTCGTGATTAAGCATGATTTTGCCACCAAAATATCAAGTATGTACATTTTAGATAGCACAATTCCAGCCACAGAACCAACTACGGCAACTATTGCTTCGGCTGCAACGGGTACTTCTCCAACCAGCTTAAACGATATTATCATCCGCCAGGCTGATGGCGAACTTTCCGGCACCATCGACGGCATCAGGATTGCAACCACTTGGAAGGGTGTTTTAGGATTAACTAACTAATGAAGACATTGAAGAACGTTTTAAATATCACGGTTATCCTGCTGGCATTGCTGTCTTCCTGTAAAGAGCATGATCTTTTTGAACTGGATGGCAAGCGTGAGTATATCCAGGGAAGTGCCAGCAGTTCGGTACTTTCAGGCCGCAACAGGGTAAAGATCAATTTTGCTGTTCCGAATAGTGCTGTCAAATTGGTGAAGATCTACTGGAACAACCGCCAAAGTGTTAAGGAGGTACAGGTAACAGGAACGGGTAACTTAAGTACCATTATTTCGCCTTTGGCCGAGGGCAGTTACAACTTTGAACTGATAGGCTACGATGCTGCGGGCAATGCCTCGGTTCCTTACAAACTTTCTGGAACAGCTCTAGGAGCAAGCTTCGAGGCAACATTGGCCAACAGGGGCATTAAAGATTTGTACTACGATGAGAACGGTACGGCGGTAATTAGCTGGGACGCAGCAGGGCAGGCACTGGAAATGCAGCTGAACTATACCGATCAATCGGATGTGTTGCGCAAGGTGGTAAGGCCATCCACCGCCGATACCACACAGTTGGTGAAGCTTAAGCCAAGTGAGCTATCGGTCAACATCAGTTACAAAACGGCTTATCTGCCAACTAACTGCATTGATACCTTTTATGCCGCACCTAAGGAGCAGGCCGTAATTACCGGAAGCTTAAAAGCATTAGCCGCCGCAAAAGGAATTGACTTGGGTAATCGTATTTTTTATGGTTACGGAGGTACTAATTACGGCATTGCTGTAGATGGTTCGCCTAATGGAATTTATACCGCCTTAAGTAAAAAGGAATATAATATGGGACAAGCTTATTGGGGCGCTACACGTTGGGTGAGAGTCGGTGGGTCAGATTTTAGTCAGCTCAATACCTGCATCAATTGGTTTAAAGCCAACAATGGCAAAGCTTGGGTTACATTGTTAACCGGTCCAGATAACTATATGCCAGATTGGTTTGTAAATGGCGCTTTTACACCTGCTGAAATGGATTTGATGTTGCGTAACCTCGTAAACGAAATGATGGAAAGTAACGACAATAAAAATAAAATAGACATCATTAACGTCGCTAACGAGTTATTCAATAATGATGGCACTTATCGTACAAATATGCGTTGGAATGATATGGGTTGGGAAGATGATGCGTCTGCCCTGAGCGGCACTGACAAAATCAACCTTAAACATCCGGCATTTGTAGGGAAGGCCTTTCAGTATTGCAGAGAAAAAACAAAAGCGATACTAGAACTGCGAGACTATAACTTTGAACAAATTCTACCAACGCAACCTTACTATCATAAGCAAAAAGCATTGTTTCAGCTGGTGAAACATTTAAAGGCAAAAGGTTATCCGATTGATGCAGTTGGTATACAAGCACATTACACCCTAGGCGAAGGTATACCCGGCGGATATGATAAATTCAAGGAAGCAGTGGCCAAATTTAAAGCGCTGGGAGTAAAGGTAATGCTTACCGAATTAGATGTGGCTGCGGCTAAAGTGAATAATGCGTTGCAACCTTGGAACAATAACCTCGCTATTCAGCAAAAAACAGATTACTATAACATTATTAAGGCTGCTTTGGATGCAGGCGTTACTCATATCTCGCTTTGGGGAGTTAGGGATGATAACGACCCTACATGGAAGGTTGGACAGTTCCCTTTATTGTTCGATGCCGATTTTAAACGTAAGCCCGCATATTATGGCGTTCAAAAAGCATTGTTTGAATTTAAGAAATAAGTACCGATGAATAAGCATTTGACTCAAATTAGTTGCGCCTTGTTGCTGGTGATGACATTATTATCTTCCTGTAAAGAGCATGATCTTTTTGAACTGGATGGCAAGCGTGAGTATATCCAGGGAAGTGCCAGCAGTTCGGTACTTTCAGGCCGAAACAGGGTACAGATCAACTTTGCCGTTCCCAACGTTTCAGTCAAGATGGTGAAGATCTATTGGAACAACCGCCAGAATGTTAAGGAGGTGCAGGTAACAGGAACGGGTAGTTTAAGTACTATTATTTCGCCTTTGGCCGAGGGCAGTTACAACTTTGAACTGATAGGCTACGATGCTGCGGGCAATGCCTCGGTTCCTTACAAACTTTCTGGAACAGCTCTAGGAGCAAGCTTCGAGGCAACATTGGCCAACAGGGGCATTAAAGATTTGTACTACGATGAGAACGGTACGGCGGTAATTAGCTGGGACGCAGCAGGGCAGGCACTGGAAATGCAGCTGAACTATACCGATCAATCGGATGTATTGCGCAAGGTGGTAAGGCCATCCACCGCCGATACCACACAGTTGGTGAAGCTTAAGCCAGGTGAGCTATCTGCCAATATCAGTTACAAAACGGCTTATCTGCCACCGAACTGCATTGACACTTTTTATGCCGCACCTAAGGAGCAGGCCGTAATTACCGGAAGCTTAAAAGCATTGGCTTCTGCGAAGGACTTGTCATTCGGTAGCTTAATTAGCTATGGCAATTTTGCTGCAACTCACGGTGTGGTTAACGATCCTTCGCCCAATGGCATTTACAAAAATATTTGCCAAAACATGTTCAATTTTGGTCAGGCAGCTTGGGGGCCTTCACGTTGGAAACGCGAAGGAGGTTCTGATTTTAATGATGCTAATGCCGTAGTTAATTGGAGTAAAACCAATTATGGGAAAGTGTTTTTGCACTTAATTGCCGGAAGGGACGCTTACATGCCAACTTGGTTTACCACGGGCACTTTTACGCCCACTGAAATGGATGTAATGTTGAAGAACTTGGTGACAGAAGTGATGACTACCAACGACAATAAAACCAAAGTAGATTATTGGAATGTAGCTAATGAGTTATTTGACACTAACGGACTTTATGAAACCATGAAGTGGAATGATATGGGTTGGGAAGATGACGCTTCTGGCTTAACTGGTGCTGATAAGGTCAACACAAAACATCCCGTATTTATCGGTAAGCTGTTTCAATATGCAAGGCAATACACCAATGCAATGCTCGAATTACGTGATTATAATTTCGAATTCAACACTAGCGCATCTCCTTATTATCACAAGCATAAGGCATTTTATCAGCTAGTTAAGCACATGAAAGTGAAGGGATATCCAATAGATGCAGTAGGTATACAAGCGCATTATACCATCGGGATAGGTTTTGCTGGCGGTAACGATCTGTTCAAACAAACAGTTAAAAAGTTTACTGATTTAGGTGTAAAAGTTTATATCACCGAATTGGATATTGCTTTACCAAAAGTTAACAATACCATACAGCCGTGGACTGCAGCACTTGCTGATCAGCAAAAGAACGATTATTATAATTTGATAAAGACAGCTTATGATGCCGGAATTCGCTTGATTTCTGTTTGGGGTGCGAGAGATAATAATGATGCCTCTTGGAAATTTGGGCAAAGTCCGTTGCTGTACGATGAAAACTACAAGCGTAAACCAGCCTATTATGGGGTGCAAAAAGCGCTTTTCGAAATTAAAAAATAGTTAAAGTATTTCCATTTAATAAAGAATGATGAAAAGATATTTTGAAATTGCCCTACTTGGTGCCGCCTTTTTTGGCCTTTCAGCATGCACTAAAAAATCAGCTCAGCCTTTAGTGCCAGCAATGCCCACTTTACCGCCAATTACTACTACTTCAGCTATTACCGTAGATTGCTCTCAACAGCAGGGCAACGTGATGCGTTTGGAACAATCAAATGTGCATTCTTCAACTTCGGCCATGCCGGGAGAAAAAGCTAGAACGTGGTTGCAAGCAATGAACCATAAAACGATACGTACTTGGCTGGCCTTGCGAACAATTTATAATCAAGGGTACAATTATAATTACCAAGGTAGTGTGCGTGTAGAGCCATCTTTAGATTTTTATTCAACTTGCGCAGATTCTTTGTTGGTGGCTTTAACGGCCTACAAACCATCCGTTGCTAGTCCCTTGCCAGGTGATGGTAAAGGCACACTCTTTCAAAATTTCATCAAACAAACGCTGATTTACTACAAAACCAAATATCCTAAAATTAAATATATACAAGCTGGTAATGAGCCCGATTATAACGGAGAAACAGCAGCTGAGTATTATGAAGTTTATAAAGATTACTACAAGGCAGTAAATGCTGCTAACGCCGAAATGGGATTAGCGGGCAATAATCGCATTATGTTGAGTAACGGGGCTTTCACAAGTACTACCAATTTTTCGGCATTGGTGAGTTACGCATCTCAGTTTTTTGCACTTTACGCTGCTGACCCCGACCCAGCAAAACGACTTGATTTTTTTAGTATGAACTGTTATACAGAGCAAACTAACCCGAAATTATTTGAAACTGCTAAATCGCAAATTATTACGGCTTTAAGCAGTAAAGGTTTGGACGCCAGACAGGTTTTTGCTACTGAATATGGTTTAGTTGGTGGAACATTTATACCAGCTGCCTGGACGCAAGCGCAAACCATGACGGCTTGGGCTCCCGGACAATTAGCGAAAGCATTTTATATGTATGAAGGCGGTGTTGATAGGGTATTCAATTGGTCAATTAGTCATGGAGAAATTTTACATAAAAGCGAGTTAACTGATGTAGCTAATAACGCTTATCCAAATCCTTATGGTTACGCTCTGATGTTTGCTAAAGAAGTATCTGACAGGGGTACAAGAGTTAAAGTGACTTCTACAAAACTTAGCAACGCTGGTTTAGGAATAAATGCCTTAGCCTCAGCAGGAAATAATAAAGGAATAGCAATACTGGTTTGGAACTATAACTACACTAATTATGTGGCCGACCAAAACATCGAAGTTAAAATCAATAATATTCCAAAGGCCTTGTTTAACGATAAAATGAACGCAAAAATCTATTATGTAGATTCTAAAAATAATAACGTTTACAATAACCCTTCGCAAACTTCTTTAAAATCTACAACGGAACAGGCTTATAACTATTCAGCATCATTATCAATACCGTTAACATTAGAAGGAAATGCTGTTGCCTTAATTGTACTAAATCCACAATAAGTGCTTAACGATAAATTGCAATTTTAAAAACTGACCGATAAACTTAATGATAGCTAATTTAGAACAAACTTTTAGGTGGTTTGGACCCGCAGATGAAGTAACGCTTAATGACATTAAACAAACTGGTGCAACGGGCATAGTAACTGCACTACATCATATTCCATGCGGAGAAATTTGGACAGCAGAAGAAATCAGGAAAAGGAAAGCTATTATTGAAAATGCTGGACTGAAATGGAGCGTAGTGGAAAGTGTCAATATCCACGAGAGTATCAAAATAGGTGAAGCCAACCGCGATGAATACATCGAAAAATACATCGTTTCGCTAAGAAACTTGGCTGATAATGGTATCAAAATAGTTTGCTATAATTTTATGCCGGTACTAGACTGGACACGTACTCATTTAGATTATCGTTTACCAAATGGTGCCAGCTCTTTACGTTATGATGCCATAGCACTTGCTGCTTTCGATCTGTTTATCTTGGAAAGGGAGGGAGCTAAGGCAGATTTTTCTCCTGCTATACAACAAAAGGCATTAGCTTATTTGGAAAATATTTCTCTTGAAGAAAAAAACCTGTTATGTAATACCATTATGGCAGGTTTACCGGGTACTGATGAAGTATTTACTGTAGCAGAATTTAGAGGTTACTTGGAAAGATATGCCGATGTTGATGCCAATAAATTAAAGCAAAACTTGTATTATTTTTTAAGGGCAATCATTCCAGAAGCTGAAAAAATGGGCATCAAGATGTGTATTCATCCAGATGATCCACCGTTTTCTATACTGGGTTTGCCACGAGTAGTTTCCACAAAAAATGATTTATTGGATCTTGTCAATGCGGTTCCTTCACCAAGTAACGGCATCACTTTTTGTACAGGCTCTTTAGGTGCCAATTTAAATAATGATTTACCGAAGATGATTGATCAATTGGGTAAGCATATTCACTTTCTGCACTTAAGAAATGTGCAACATGAAACTGATGGAAGCTTTCATGAGGGAGAGCATTTGAGTGCAAGTACTGACATGTTTGCCGTGATGAAGGCGGTGATAAGAGAGCAGTATAGGCGATTAAAAGATGGTCGTAAAGATGTAGCTATTCCAATGAGGCCAGACCATGGACATAAAATACTGGATGATTTTAATCGCAATACTTATCCAGGCTACTCAATAATAGGCCGCTTAAAAGGCCTAGCCGAACTCCGCGGATTGGAAATGGGTATCCGCAGAATGTTTTTCGAATAATGTTTTAGATTTAAAATGATAATTAAGGCTTAAAAAGTTGTGAAAACTTATTAGGCCTTTTTATTTTGCTTTCTTATCATGTCTGAACCTTAGACAACCTCAACCGTTTCCTCATCGCTATTCTCTCCCTTTTGGGGAGAGATGCCGCAGGTAGAGAGGGGGCTTCTTGTCATCGTAAGTTTGTAGAGAAAAGTTTGGATAGGATTAAACGGAATATA
>NZ_QMHP01000015.1:6439-63675 GCF_003313335.1 Pedobacter zeaxanthinifaciens | reverse complement strand
TATATTCCGTTTAATCCTATCCAAACTTTTCTCTACAAACTTACGATGACAAGGTGTTAAAAATACAATCGAACTATTATATCTGCTGCCTTGCTTTAATTGCCAAATACCTGTTTACAACGTTAACAGTTAAATTTTGTGGGGCAGTAAGTAAACTCAAAATCCCGTGCTTAGTTAACTCTTTTACCATTAAACGTTTTTCGTAAGCAAATTTTTCGGCGATGGTTTTGATGTAAATCCCCTCCACATCCTTTGCATCATCATCGCTTAAACTTTTCAACGTGGTATTCTCAAAAAACACCACCAGCAGCAGGTGATATTTAGCAATACGTTTAAGGTAAGGAAGCTGCCTTTCCAAAGCAGACATACTTTCGAAATTAGTGAAGAACACCACCAAACTGCGTTGCTTTAGCGCAGAGCGTAAACTTACAAAAAGTGCTTCCATATCTGTTTCCAGATAACGGGTTTTTTCTTTGTAAAGCACTTCCATAATTTTATTCAGCTGCGTGGGCCTACGATCAGCAAGCACCACATTTTTGGTTTTTTCGGCAATGGTGATTAAACCTGCTTTATCTTGTTTCAATAAGGCTACGCTAGATAAAATCAAACTGGCATTAATGGCATAATCTAGCAAACTCATCTCTTCGAAAGGCATTTTCATCGCCCTCGATTTATCAATAACGCAATAAATATGCTGTGATCTTTCTTCGATGTAGGAGTTCACCATAAAATCCGCTTTACGTGCGGTTGCCTTCCAATTGATGGTTCTAATATCATCTCCAGCAACATAGTTTTTTACTTGGTCAAATTCCATGCTGTTACCAACTCTTCTCACTTTTTTTATCCCTACATCAACCAATCGGTTGGAGATGGCCATTAATTCATATTCTCGCAGCTTTAAAAAAGATGGATAAACTGGAACCATTCCAGTTCCCTCCACATTAAACCTCCTGCTTACCAAGCCCAAGGGAGATTTAATGAACAGGCGGGTAAATCCAAATTCGTACTCGCCCCGTTTAGTTGGCCGCAAAAGGTAGCTAATAATTTTTTGCTCTTTAGGTTTTAAGCTGGCGTTAAACCACAAATTTCTTTTTTGAAATTGAAAAGGAATTTCGTCTATAATACCTACGGATATTGGAAAAGGATAAAAATTTTCGAGGTAGATTTTAAGTTCGTTATCATCTCCATTACTTAATCTTTCAGGCACATCTCTCCTCAAAAAAACAGTCTTTTTAACGGCGTGCAACAGGTAAACATCAATAAGTAATAAGGCAACTAAAACGCTAAAGGCAATATAGGGTATATCGCCCAAGATGGGCAAAAAAAAAGCAAAAAGAAACAATGCTGAGCAAGTACCCAACGCTATAAAAAGCCTGTTCTCTAAAAACAGATTGGTGTAGAACTGTTTAAATAGTTTTTTCATTGTTTTCATTTTGCCGTCATTACGAGGCACGAAGTAATCCTAAAGCGGCTATAACTTTAGTTGTAAGATTGCTTCGTGCCTCGCAATGACGAAAGGACTTACCTAGGCACCTCGATCTTCTTAATAATTTGTGCAATAATATCTGCTGTAGTTAACCCTTCCATTTCTTTTTCTGGGCTAAGCATTACCCTGTGGGCTAATACTGGTGTAGCTACCTTTACAATATCATCTGGTGTTACAAAATCCCTGCCCGCCATAGCGGCAATAGCTTTAGCACTATTGACGATTGCTAAAGATGCCCTAGGTGACGCCCCTAAATACAAGGCTTTATTTTGGCGGGTTTCGTTAACTATTTGAGCGGCGTAGGCCAACAGCTTAGCTTCCACATGTAGCGCCTTAATTGTGGCCCTTAAGGCTGTAATTTGTGCCACATTAAGTACTGGCTTAATATCTTCAAGCTGGTGCAATGTATCCGTTTGGTGCTGTTGGGTTAAAATTTCAATTTCTTCTTCAAGGGATGGATATTGAATTTCAATTTTAAACAAGAAACGGTCTAGCTGCGCTTCTGGCAAGCGATACGTTCCCTCCTGTTCAATTGGATTTTGTGTAGCCAAAACCATAAAAGGCTCTTCCATTTTGTAGGTGTTGCCATCTACAGTTACCTGGCGTTCCTCCATAGCTTCAAACAATGCAGATTGTGTTTTAGCTGGTGCTCGGTTAATCTCGTCAACCAAAATGATGTTGCCAAAAATTGGTCCTTGCCTAAATTGAAACTCCGCAGTTTTTGGACTGAAAACAGCCGTACCTAAAACATCTGAAGGCATCAAATCGGGTGTAAATTGAATTCTTGAAAATGTAGCCGAGATGCTTTTTGCCACCAATTTTGCACTCAGTGTTTTAGCCACACCAGGCACCCCTTCCAATAAAAGATGTCCGTTAGCTAACAAGCCAGCTATCAGTAAATCGATAGTTGCGGTTTGGCCCACTATAATTTTTCCCAACTGCGTTCTAATTTGTTCAACGGCTTGGCTTAGCTCACTTAAATCAGTACGTTGGTTAAACATTTCTTGTTCTTGTTCCATGTTTATATTGTTTTTATCATCTGCTAGAGATTGCTTCGCAATGACGAGAAATCTTACTACCTATCCAGCTTATAAAATTGTTCTATTAGTTTATTAAATTGTATTAAATAATTGTCGTTAGTTTTAGTTTTTTTATCCTGTTTTTGAAAAGCGTTTATAAATGCAATGATTTGTTGAATTAGCATTTCATCAATACTTGTAATTTTAATTAAGCTCGATGTAAATTCTTCATCTAAAATGGTAGTTTTCAACCTATACTTATTTCTGAGATAGGCCAAAAAATAATTGATCTTTTTATCGATGATATCATTGTGATTTCGTTGCTGATAGTAGACCCTTCCAACTACTTTGGCAAATTCAACCGAAGTATTTTTTAAAGGGTCGATAATAGGGATGATGCGCTGCCTGCGTTTCATCTCGTAAAGCACGAAAACAATGAGTCCTATCAACGCTAAATAATAGGCCCAGCGCAACTGCTCGTAGCTGAAAAGCACCCTAAAATGTGACTCACTATTTACCACTGGCCGAGAGAAGTGCTCATCCCAAATTAGCATTTTAGCCTGCGGCAAATACGATAGCACTTTTGCTGCATAATCAGCACCATTTTCGTTCAACAAGCTATAATTTGTAAAAAGTTGAGGATTGGCGCATAATACTAAACTCCCCTTGCCAAAACGGTATTGAACCAAGTTAGGAAGCTCCTCATATTTCCTGCCCAATACCATCGCTTTAGCAGTATCAATACTGGTAAAATAATTGGCCGAAATACCTTTTTCAAAATAGTAATCAAGCTCTCTTTTTAAATAAGGCGATGTAAAGTTGACAGGATATTTCTTTTTAGTAAATCTAAATGACCCGGCCAGGCTAACTTTCAGTGAATCTTCGAGAGCCCCAGTCATTTCAAAGGCCGCAATTAGCACATGATTGCCTGCCTGTATGTACTTTATCATTGCTTTTAGCTCTTCAGCATTTAGCTGTACACTTGGGGCAATGATGAGGTAATTTGACCTTGTTTCGGCAGCAGTATTTAATGTAGCAAGGACATCTCGCTTAGCTATAGTTTGTGTTGATTTCGGAAAAACATCAGCAATTTGTTGACGAAGAACATAGGTTCCGAAAGGAATTTTATCTTCTGGCAATAAGGTTTTTTCCCAATTAATTGGTTTTGGTTTAGTATACTGCGCCACAAAATACAAGCCCAACAAAATGGCGCCAAAAATCAGGTATCTTCTTAGTCCGCTCATTTGATTTGATTTTTAAATTGTTCAAAAGAAGCCTGAATCATGTCGAAAATGGATTTATCTATTGGGAAATCGCCGTACCAAACGTATTCAAACTGATAGGTTAAGTTGGCAAAAACATCGTTTCCACCGTTTTGCTTAAACTCTTTCACATAAATCGCATTAGTTTTATTTACCTCCCAATCAATTAACTCCTTATCGCTAAGCAGTTTTAACGTTTGCAGGTAAAGTAAACGCACTGCCAATCGGTAATTTTGGCTTTGCGTGGCGTTCAAAAGTTCATCTTCAAAGCTAATTTCATGAATGTTCTCTAAACTTTCATCGTAGGGTACTTCTATCTCCTTCGACTTTTTGGAGAAAATTTTCCAGTCGACACCCACTAGCTTAAAAATAACGAAGATAATGCCTAACACGACAATAGCTATCACCCCGTACTTAACGAAAGCTGGCCAGCTTTTTGATTTTTTGGGTGCTTCATCGCTTCCGAAAAGCCGATCTATCCAAGCCCAAAAGTTCTTCCAAAATCGTTCCCACCAATTTAATTGCTGAGTATCAGATTCGCCATACTGGAATTCTTTCTCTGCCTTGTATCTTTCAATTGCCTGCCCATCAAATTGTCGTACTTTGGTTTTACTGCTATCCAAACGCAAAGCAATGGTATCTTTAGCTACTTTTTTAAACGCGTTTGCCTTGGGTTTTTGCGCCAATAAAGTTGAAGTAAGCAGCAAAAAAGCGGCTAACAACAGAACTACCGAAAAACGCTTGCTAATATTCTTCATCAGTTTGTGCTACTTGGTTTGAGCCGTTTCCGAATTCAGAAATACGCTTCGTTAAACCAACGCTTTCCTTTCTCTCTACCAAACTGTAATAAACAAACGCAGTGGTTACCAAGGGAATGATCATAAATATTTGACTGAGTTGCTGCGACAATGCGATGAATATTTGAAAACCCTGTTGTAAAACTTCGGCCTTTTCATAAAAATAACCGCCGAAAATAATGACATACGTTGGGATAAGGGTAATACTGGTAAACAAAGTGGTAACCACCAAGGTTACAAAAATGGTAGCAAAGGTAATCCACCAGTTGTTTTTTACTAAGGCAAATGCCCTACTAAACGCAGTAGAAAAGTCTTGATTTTCTAACACGATTACGCCGTAAAAAACAAACAAGGCAGGCGTTACATAAAGCCCCGGAATAAAACAGCATACGAAACAGATTACCCATAAAATAGACACCACAATGCCGCCCCACATTACCCTGAAGAAATAATATTTAAAATAGCTCCAAACCTCATCTACGCTAGGTGCTATGTTACCTTTTTCTACATAAAGGGCCACATAACTCAGTACGCTAGTGTAAAGCGCTGTGTAGTTTAACACCATAAAAACTAATGTTAAAACCAACCTTAGCATGTGGAGTGTACTCCATGATGATACATTTTCATTGTAATCACCATCCTCAAAATTTTGGGATAAACCGCTGATTTCATTTTCTGTAAATACGGCTGAAATGATTCCAGCAAGCATAAAAAAGCCGCATAGATAAAATACAGATTTAAGTAATGGTTTAAAATTTTGCTTGATGAATAGCAGTGTTCCAGATATGATCCCATCAAACTCTCTGATTTGCCTAAATTCAATTTTATCGTTCATATATCAACTGCGTTAATTTAATTTTTTTGTTTTTTGATGGAGCAGGTATGGATAAATTACCACGTACCATACCATAAAACTTAATGAGGCTGCTAAAATAAATACACTAAGCCAAACTGGCATTTCAGTATGCCTGGTTACAAAACCTTCGAAAAAAGCAGCCAGCAAAATAATTGGGATAATGCCAATTGCAATTTTTGAAGCATCTTTTGCGCTTCTTCGAAATGCCTGCAAGCGGGTGTAAGTTTTGGGGAACAGCAAGCCGTGGCCCAGCACCAAACCGGCGCCACCAACAACTACGATGGATAAAATCTCCAAAGTGCCATGTATCCAGATTACTAAAACAGACTGTAAGCCTAAGCCTTTGCTAAAAAAGTAATACTCAAAAGCGCCAACCATAATGCCGTTTCGCAACAAATTATAAACCGGGCCAATGGAAAAAAATACGCCACTTACATAGGTCACAAAGCAAACCCAAGTATTATTTATGGCAATATAAAGGAACATCCAAGCTTCGTTATCTTTTTTGTAAACCCCAAACGGATTGCCCTCAGCAATGTTCTCGTTAGTCATGTCAACGTACTGATCGCCCAGTATTAGGCGCACAAACCTATCATCGTATTTTGCCGAAAGTACACCTATGGACATGGCCACAACAAAGAAAAGGAATGCGTAAAGAATTTGCCTTCGATACGTGTAAAACAACGTAGGCAGCTCATATTTCCAATACCTGGCAATGCGCCCGGTTTCTTCTTTTTTATTTTTATAGATGGATTGGTGCAGGGTAGCTGCCAAACCGTTCAAATAAGCAGTAGTTTTAGACTTCGGATAAAAAGTTTTAGCATAAGCCAAATCATTGGTAATGTCCACAAAACGCTGTGCAAGTTCATCAGGGTTATCAGTTTTTAATCCCTCATAACTTTTCCATTTTTCCGAATTTTGTTTAACGAAGAGCGCTTCTTTCATCAGACAGTTGCTTATTTGCCGTTAAAATAAAATAAAAAAATCAACCTGCAAAAAAAGCATTACAACTAAAAAATCTACAGTGTAGCAACTTATCTCTATTTTTATCGTCGTATTGGTTTCAAACATGGGGAATCAAGTTAAATGAATTTGGAGTTTAAAATTATTTACATCAGCAGTTATAGTGAAAGCATAATTTTTATATTTGAACATGGAGACCGTAAAAATTAACACTAGCCAGCATGTAGATATTGATTATCCGGTAGCGGGCTTAGGCGAAAGAGTTGCCGCCTATCTTATCGACCTCGCTATTTTCATGGCAATTTATCTCGTTGTTATTTTTGGCAGTATTGTGGGTTCGTTTAGTGGCTTAGGTGAAAAGGCCATTATTATCGCTGTTATCATATATTTAGCGTCATATGCTTTTTATGATTTAACTTGCGAAGTACTTTTCAATGGGCAAAGTTTAGGCAAAAAGTTAATGAAGATCAAAGTTGTGAGCATTGATGGCGCACAAGCAAGTACAGGCCAATATTTTATTAGATGGGTTTTCCGAATAATTGATTTTACCTTAACTGCCAACTTACTAGGTTTTTTATGTGTGGCCGTTTCGGAAAAGAAACAACGTGTTGGCGATATTGTAGCCGGCACTACAGTAATTAAAACTCAACCAGCTACCAAAATTGAACATATTGCTTTTCATCCCGGTGATGAAGATTATGTGCCGCAATTTGCTAGCGTACACCTATTAGCAGACAGGGATATTGAGTTGGTGCATGAGGTAATTAGAACCTATTACCGCACCTACAATGCAGAATTGATTTACACCATGTCGGCTAAAGTAGCTGAATTTTTGGGCATCACAATTCCGGAGGGAATGAATGAAATGCAATTTTTAAAAACCGTTTCTGCCGATTATATTCAAATTACTTCGAAGGCAGTTTAATTGAGGCTGCTAAGCGTTGTGCCCACTGCTGGTACATTTTTTCTGAAGGATGTAGTCCGTCTTTCGCAATAAGCGAATTATCGTTCACCGCCTCTCTAGAAGCAGGTGTAATGTCTAAATAGCTAACCTGTTTCGCTACGGTAATTTGCTTATTGATTTCATTGAAAACATCAATTTCCTCACTTATGGTTTGCTGGTTTCTACCGCTTTGTTGAGCAAACTCCGTAACGCCCCAATCTGGAATAGAAACCACGTACACCCTTTGCTGCTCACCCTTAGCAAATCCAATAGCCATTTCTAACAATTCGGTAAATTCTTTTTTGTAAACTTCTGGCGAGTAGCCACGATATTGATTATTTACCCCAATTAGCAAGGTCACTAAATCGAAAGTTTCGTTGATCTTTTCCTGCTCTATAGCCGCCTTGAGTTCATCGGTGGTCCAGCCGGTTTTAGCAATTACTTTTGGTTCGCTAACGTCTAATCCTTTTTCTTTAAGTAGCGCTACCAACTGATGCGGAAACGAAGCCGATTGTTCGACTGCCTCTCCAATAGTATAAGAATCGCCAAGTGCTAGATAGGAAATTTGCTGTGCCATATTTTAGTGTAACTGATGAAAAACGATTTTGTAAAGATAATTCCCTAGCATTACAAAACCAGTGAAAAAGTACATTGCTTTTAACCATTTTGCATTAGTATCCAACTTTAGCACCCAAGTGCCAACTCCTAACAATACGCTCAATAAAAAAGGAACTGTTGGAGGGTATAATTCAAAGCTAGCAGGAAAGTCGCCTTTAATTAAAGCCAAAACCGAACGCTGAAACCCACAACCTGGGCAATCTATTTTAAATAAGTACTTAAATGGGCAGGGAATCAAAAAAATATCCGCTCTGCCTATAAATAGCAAAGCGGATATTTTGTAAATGTTTAACACTAGCAACAATTAAAATTGATTTGCCGGAGGTTGATTGAAAGGATCATTAGGATTGTTAAAATTACCCCCAAAGCGACCTTGTTGAGCCTCTGCGGCCGACGGACCTAGATATTTTGCACTTCCGAAACCCAAGATAGGCCAGAAGATAAATCCTAACAACAAAAGGCCAACAGTGAAGCCTTCATCCTTACCAAAGCTTTTACTGATTAGGTTAGTTAACCAAATAGCAAAGACAAAATTTACACAGGGTAGCAAACACCATAGCAACCAGATGCTTGGTTTTCCAACAATTTCAATCATAACATACGTGTTATAAATAGGAATGAGGGCCGCCCAGCCAGGTTTACCTGCTTTTGTGAAAGTCTTCCACATGCCAGCAATGAAAGGCAAAGTAAAAATAAAGGAAACTAATAAAATAGTGCCAAAAATTCCGGCTGCCAAAATGCCTACGCTTTCTGAAGGATACTGAGAAGAATAATCCATAATTTAGTTGGTTTAGTTTAATGACTAAAATTATAGATTACCAATTGAAATCAAAATTAATCGTTTGACTTTCTTAAAACTATTTCATTTAAAGATTCCGACCTGCATGGAAGCTAAACAATCTTTATTAGATCACCACCATTTCAAAAAGCTTGGCAATATTTCCTTTTAATTTTGATTTTACCTCTTCCATATCCAGCTCATAGCCTAACTCTCGTTGCATGGAAGTTACATCTTTATCATCAATACCGCAGGGCACAATATTTTTAAAGTAAGCTAAATCCGCATTTACATTAAAGGCAAAACCATGCATGGTAACCCATCTGCTGCAACGTACGCCCATGGCGCAAATTTTCCTGGCTTTTTCGTTGTCGGCATCTAGCCAAACACCCGTGTAACCTTCGTACCTACCTGCTTTGATGCCATAATCTGCCAAGGTTAAAATAATGGCTTCCTCCAACGTACGGAGATATAAATGAATATCTGTAAAGAAATTATCAAGATCCAAAATGGGATAGCCTACAATTTGCCCTGGTCCGTGATAGGTAATATCTCCGCCTCTGTTAATTTTGTAATAAGTAGCATGCTTGTCTTTCAGCCCCTGCTCATCCAGCAACAAATTTTCGGGCTTACCACTTTTACCTAACGTATAAACATGTGGATGCTCATTAAAAATCAAATAGTTAGGTGTTTCAATTTGCGTGTTTTCGGTTCTGTTTTTGGTTTTCAACGCAACCGTTTCATTAAAAATTGCCTCTTGCCTGTCCCACGCTTCCTGATAATCAGTTAAGCCCCAATCAATATATTTTACTTTTTTGTTCATTTTTTGTTGAGTATTTAGTAGTTAGACATTAGTAGTTAGACCTATTGCAGATGCACGTTTGGTCATTCTCTAATTTACTCATTCAAAATTCATTCATTTCCTACCCAATTACGTAAGCAAGCATATAGCCATCAGCCGTTTTAAAATAATCTATCTCCAACTCTTTAGTGCCTTCGGGCAGTTCAACCAGTGCATTGAGGCCGCCCTCGTCACGCAACTTAAAAGGTTTAATATGGATATCTCTTTTAAATTCTAATTCTTTTTTTCCATGCCATTTATAGATAGCCTCTTTAGCGCACCAGCAAACGTACAAACCGTTAATATTATTACCAATTTGCTTTTGCGATAGCTCAATATCCGATAGGAATTTATGGCGCACCAGTTTAATTTTATGCTTGATCATCTCCATATCCAACCCCACTTTTTTATTGCTATCTCTGCTAATCATCACGGCAGCATAATCATAAGAATGGCTTAAGGAAATGTGATAATCGTAATTTACCAAGTAAGGCTTGCCGTGGTCATCCATTTGGCAGTCAATGTATTCCTTGGTATCTAACATGGTTCTAAGCAATAATCGCGTACTCAACCACTGCAATGCCCTCTTCTCACTTTTAAAGGATTCAATGATATCGATTTCGTGCTGCTTGAGCTGTAGGCCTGCCATTAGCTGTTCGTGGCTTTCCTCTATTTTCCACACCGAAAGCTCGGTATGTTCATCAATTTTTAAATCAAAAACTATGGGCATCCTCTATTTAGAAAATCAGTACAAAAGTAATGAAAATTTAACACAGCACATGCGGAATAGATTTAAACCAGCACGAATGTTTAACACCGAAACAAAACATCCAAATTGCTGGCAATATGTCCTTTGCCCTTTGCTAATTTTAATCTAATTTAGTCCAAAAAACTTTTAAATGATACTATCAGACAAACGGATACTTGAGGAAATTGAAAAGGGCACCATTATTATTGAACCTTTTAAGCCAGAATGTTTAGGTACTAACTCCTATGACGTACACTTGGGTAAATATTTGGCTACTTATAAAGATCGTGTGTTGGATGCAAAAAGCCACAATAAGATAGAACATTTCGAGATTCCGAAAGATGGATTTGTATTGCAGCCTGGCACCTTATACCTTGGCGTTACTGTAGAATATACCGAAACACACGGACACGTACCATTTTTGGAAGGCAAAAGCAGTACCGGACGCTTAGGGATAGACATACACGCTACCGCTGGTAAAGGCGATGTGGGTTTTTGCAACACCTGGACCCTAGAAATATCTTGTGTACAACCAGTTAGAATTTATGCCGGAATGCCAGTGGGACAACTGATTTATTTCGTTGTTGAAGGCCAAATTGACAACATGTACAACACCAAAACCAATGCTAAATACAACAACAAAACTACTCGCCCCGTGGAAAGTATGATGTGGAAAAACAATTTTTAAAAACTTTTTGAACCTTGTAACCAAAATGATAGTCTATATTTAGTAACTTAACAAAATCAACTCGTAAATTAAGTTCGTAAACCTCAACCAAACAAACCGAAGAATGCCTTTTTTGGCAAGGATTTAATTTATTTTATAATGAAACCAACGGATTCACGCACTCCAAAGTCCAGTAGTTTCATAGCTATTAACATGAAACACCTGAATGAAAACTAAATTTTTCAAACTGGGCTTGGCGCTTTTTTGCGTACTGAGCTCTTCTTTAACTTGGGCACAGGATGCGAACTTAAACAACTTTGTAAAAAAACTTGATGATTTAACCAATAAGACCGCCCAGGAGAAAGTGTATCTCCATATGGATAAGCCTTATTATGCCATAGGCGATAACATTTGGTTTAAAGCGTATACCGTAAATGCCAAAACAGGTATGCCATCAACCATTAGCGGTTTGCTTTATGTGGAGTTAATTAACGAGAAAGACTCCATTGCCAAACAGCTTAAACTTCCAATGAAAAGCGGTATTACCTGGGGAGATTTCAAATTAACCGATTCTTTACAGGAAGGCAACTACAGGGTTAGAGCCTACACGCAATGGATGCGTAACGCAGGTCCAGAATTCTTTTTCGATAAAACCATCAAGATTGGAAATTCTTGGGCCAACAAGGTTTTCACCAAATCAAATAATGTACTCAGTACCGAAAACAACCAACAAAAAGTAACTACAACTATTCAGTTTACGGATAAACAAGATTTACCTTATGCTAATGCCGCTGTAAGTTACGAGGTAAAATTAAACAACAAAACGGTGGAGCGAGGCAAGGGAAACACGAATACCCGCGGCGAAATTATAATTGCTACCACCAATAAACAGCCTGAAGCGCTGAAAAGCGGCCATATTTCCGCCACTATTACATTACCTAATAAGCAGGTTATTACTAAGGAAATCCCACTTAAAACCACTTCAAACGATATTGACGTTCAGTTTTTACCAGAAAGCGGTAAAATGGTAGCTGGCTTACCTAATAAATTGGGTGTTAAGGCAATCAATAGCAGTGGCCTAGGCGAGTTAACTAGTGGCGTAATTGTGGGTAATGATGGAACCGAAATATCAAGATTTGAAACCAACAAACTTGGCATTGGCTCTTTTTTCATCAACCCTGTTGTAGGACAAACCTGTAAGGTTAACCTAACTTTTGCCA
Organism: Pedobacter zeaxanthinifaciens; assembly: GCF_003313335.1. Taxonomy (GTDB): domain Bacteria; phylum Bacteroidota; class Bacteroidia; order Sphingobacteriales; family Sphingobacteriaceae; genus Pedobacter; species Pedobacter zeaxanthinifaciens. The sequence goes on along the minus strand of NZ_QMHP01000015.1, from coordinate 51,477 downwards.
ACGGCGCTAAAAAAACCATGGATCTTCCAACGGCTGAAAGAAGTGGCACGGTGCTTTCGGTAGGTAATTTAGACAGCAATAAAATGTCGTTGAAAATTTATCTAACTGAAGATTTATTGAACAAAAGCGATTACAATCTTTTGGCACAACACAATGGTACTGTATATTTTTCAACCAAAGTTTCATCGGCAAAGCAAGTTACTTCGTTAACTGTTCCTAAGGATAGTTTGCCTTCGGGAATCGTTCAGCTTTCGCTATTATCATCTACATTTGTGCCATTAAATGAGCGTATTGTTTTTGTAAACAACGTTAACGATAAAATTGAGGTTAAGCCCGAAAATCTCAAAGACAGCTATGGAAAGCGTGGAAAAATGGATTTAACATTGGCCACTACGCATGATGGTAAACCTGTGCAAGGAAGTTTCTCGGTTGCTGTTACCAATACCGCTGCAGTTAAGCCCGATCCGGAAAATGAAACGAACATCCTTACCAAACTTTTGTTAACATCCGATTTAAGTGGTTATGTAGAAAAACCGAACTACTATTTTTTAAATAATGATAGAAATACGAGGTTTGATCTTGACAACCTGTTGCTTACTCAAGGGTGGCGCAAAATTGATTGGAAACAGGTGGAAAGCGGGCCACTAGCAGAAAAGTTTCCTGCGGAGAAAAAGTTACAAATAAGCGGAACCGTTACTAAAGGTGGAAAACCTGTTGTGAAAGGGAAAATCACTTTAGTTTCATTTACAGGTGGTTTTTTCATGACTGATACTTTAACTGATGACAAAGGCCGTTTCAACTTTGATCAGATTGAGTTTTTAGATAGCACTAAATTTGTAGTGCAAGCCCGTACCGAAAAAGACAAAAAGTTTGTTGACATTGTGATGGACAATATCCCCGGGCAAACGGTAAGCAAAAATCCAAATACTGGCGATATTGAAGTGAATATTAACCAAGCACTTGCTGGCTATTTAGATGCAAGTGGCAAATTTTTCGAAGATCAGACCAAAAGAGGCTTGCTTAACAGAACTATTTTGTTGGATGAAGTAAACATTGTAGAGAAGCGCAAACCTACTTACAACTCATCAAACATTGGCGGGGCTGGCAATGCCGATGCTGTAATTACCGCCAAGGAATTGGAAACTGCATTTTCTTTATCGCAGTACTTGCAGGGACGTGTAGCTGGCGTACAAATACGTAACGGGCAGGCTTTTGCTAGAGGTAGTCAAAGTCCAATGCGCATATCTTTAGATGGAATGATGATGGACGGAGATAGTTTCGACCTAGATGATATCGTTGTACAGGATATTGAAACAGTAGAGATTTTAAAAAGCATCGGGACAACTGCGATTTATGGCATGCAGGGCGGGGCTGGCGTAATTGTAATTAACACCAAACGTGGTGATGGAGCAAGGTCGGTAAACCCTTACACACCGGGTTTAGTTAACTATGTGCCAAAAGGCTATGCAGTTGTGAGAGAATTTTATGCTCCAAAGTATGATGTTAAACCAGACAGCAGACCTGACCTGCGTACTACCATATTCTGGGAGCCACAAATGGTGAGCGATGCCAGTGGTAAAGCGAAAATTAGCTATTTCAATGCAGATGTACCTGGCACTTATAGATTGGTGATTGAAGGTATTGATGTGCAGGGAAATTTAGCCAGGAAAGTATTAACCTATGATGTAAAATAGAAAATCATGATCCACAAACGTTCTCTATACCTCATATTATTACTACTCTGCACGCAAATCGTAAATGCACAAGAAAAAAATATCGATGCCCTGTTACAACGGCTAGACCAATATACTACTGCAAATGCACAAGAAAAAGTGCATTTGCATTTGGACAAACCTTACTATGCCATAGGCGATGATATTTGGTTCAAAGCCTATGTGGTTAATGCAAAAACAGGCTTTCCTTCTAATATCAGCAACATATTATACGTGGAGTTGATCAATGAAACAGATTCTCTATTAACACGGCTAACGTTACCAATGCGAAATGGCATTGCCTGGGGCGATTTCAAACTTAGCGATTTATATGCTGAGGGAAATTATAGGATCAGGGCATATACTCAATGGATGAGGAATAGTAGCCCGGAGTTTTTCTTTAATAAAACAGTTAAAATTGGTAATTCGTGGGCAAATGATTTGTTCACTTCTGCCAGCCACTCAATTGAAATTAATGGCAATCTGCAAAAAATTACTACCACTATAAAATTTACTGACAAAAAGGAAGTTCCTATTGAAAATGCCGCCGTTACTTATTTTGTAAAAACAAATGATAATACAGAAAGAGGTAGAGCAAAAACCAATACTGAGGGCGAAATCACTATAGTAACCACTACTAAACTTAACGTTAAGTTAGACGGTAAAATTTTGGCCGATATTGTGCTGCCTAACAAAAAAGTAATCCATAAAGAATATGCTTTAAAAGCAAATATCAAAGATAGAGATATTCAATTTTTCCCTGAGGGAGGACAATTTGTTGAATGTATTCCTAACAACATCGCTATAAAAATAATTAACCAAAAGGGACTGGGCGAACCTGCATCATTTATTGTATTCAACAGCCAAAGAATGATTGTTGCAAAAGCGGAAACCAATAAATTAGGCATGGGTTCGTTTTTTTTAACTCCGGAAAATAACGAGCGCTACACTGCCGAGTTAATATTCAACGATGGATCAAAAAAGGTTGTAAATCTTCCCAACACATCAAGGCAGGGCACCGTACTAACTGTCAGAAATCTAGATGAACAAAAGCTGTCTGTTCATGTTTATTTTTCTGAAACATTGGTAAACAACCAAAAATATAACTTAATTATCCACCAAAATGGGAGAGTGTATTTTTCTTCTCCTATCCTCTCAAAAAGTCAAGTAAATTTTGTTACTATTCCAAAGGATAGTCTTCCTGTCGGTATTGTCCAAATTACTTTACTTTCAGAAAACCTCATTCCGTTAAATGAACGTATTGCATTTATCAGTTCCTCTAAACAAAAAATTGACATAGCGTTAGATAGCGCAACTATTTCACAGGGCAAAAAGGGACTTGTAAATTTGGTGTTAACAGCCAAAAAAAATGATATGGCTCGTTTGACTAATTTATCCATTGCTGTTACCAATGCAGCTGCTGTAGAACCTGATTTTGAAAACGAAACTAACATTTTAACTAGGCTTCTGCTTACTTCCGATTTAGCAGGACATGTAGAAAAACCCAACTACTACTTTTTAAAAGATGATTGGGAAAGAAGATTTGATTTGGACAACCTTTTGCTTACTCAAGGTTGGAGAAAGATAAATTGGCAAGAACTGACAAGCGATAACGAAAAAACTCATACTTTCCCTGTTGAAAAAACCTTGAAATTAAGTGGTAAAGTTAGCCTGGGTTCCAAGCCAAAGCCTGCCGAAAAGATAAGCCTACTGTCCGTATCTAACGGCTTTTTAAAGTTAGATACGATTACAGATAAAAATGGATTGTTTGTATTTGACGACATTGATTTTGAAGAGGAAAGGAACTTTTTATTACAAACAGAAACAAAACAGAAACAAATCAAAATATTGGTTGATACTATTTCGCCGCCATTAACGGCAAACAACGAATACATCGGCGAAATGGATCAAAACGTTCACCAAACGCTAAAAAAATATCTGCAAGAAAGTGAAAAGCATTTTTTAGACCAAGAAAAAAAAGGATTCCTTTCTAAAACTAATTTACTTAAAGAGGTATCAATTACTGCTAAGAAACCAGAACCATCACGATCAAAAAATATTAATGGTGCTGGCAACGCTGATAAGATATTTACCGAAAAAGACTTGAAGGGGGTAACCCATTTGGCGAATTTTTTAAAAGCAAGGGTTGCAGGACTTGCCGGCGACGGCCCATTTTACTTGTATAATAATCGCTACCCTATGCTGTTGATAGTTGAAGGGATGATGAATAATGATGTGTTAAAGAATGTAGAAAATATAGAATCGATTGAGATTTTAAAAAATGCAGGCCTCACTTCTGCCTATGGTGGGCGAGGTGCCGGCGGCGTAATGATTATAACTACTAAGATTTATGATCCATCTAAAAACGCGACACCTCCACTTGGCATTACTGCATTTAAAGCTAAAGGATACTCAGCAACAAGAACATTTTACGTACCAAAATACGATACGACGGAAAATGAAAAACCCGACTTAAGAACAACTATCTTTTGGGAGCCCAATTTGAACACCGATACTGATGGTAAAGCGAAAATTAGCTATTTCAATGCAGATGTACCTGGCACTTATAGATTGGTGATTGAAGGTATTGATGTGCAGGGAAATTTAGCCAGGAAAGTATTAACTTACGATGTAAAATAGAAAATCATGATCCACAAACGTTCTCTATACTTCATATTATTACTACTCTGCACGCAACTTGCAAATGCACAAGAAAAAAATATTGATGCGCTACTACAACGATTAGCCCAATATACCACTGCAAATGCACAAGAAAAAGTGCACTTGCATTTGGACAAACCTTACTATGCCATAGGCGATGATATTTGGTTCAAAGCATATGTGGTTAATGCAAAAACAGGGTTTCCTTCTAATATCAGCAATGTGTTATACGTGGAGTTGATTAATGAAACAGATAACGTTGCTAAAGCATTGAAACTACCCTTAACCCGCGGCATAAGTTGGGGTAATTTTAACCTTATTGATTCGCTTAAAGAAGGGAATTATCGCATAAGAGCATACACACAATGGATGCGTAACAACGGAGCTGATTTTTTATTTGATAAAACCATCAAAATTGGAAATTCGTGGGCCAACAATGTATTTACAATGGTAAGCCACGTGGTAAACAAGGAAAACGAACAGCAAAAAGTAAGTACCACCATTCAATTTACTGATAAATTTAATACGCCTTACATCGGAAACAATGTGAGTTATGAGGTGAAAATAGGAACGCAAACAGCGCTTAGTGGTAAGGCAACTACTAATAACGAAGGCAAAATCACGCTAAACATCAACTATAAAACGCTTCAACTTAACCAAAAAAGTTTCTTAATTGCTTCACTGAAACTGCCCAATAACGATGTAGTACGCAAGGAAATACCACTCATAGGCATCTCAAAGGATGTAGATATCCAAATTTTGCCTGAAGGTGGAAGTTATGTTGCCAACTTACCTAATAAAATGGCAGTAAAAATTGTAGGAAGCAATGGACTTGGCGTAACGGCAAGTGGCACCCTCACTGATAAAAATGGAACAGAAGTAGCCAAATTTGAAACTAATAAGGTGGGTATTGGCGCTTTTGTATTAAATCCGCTGCTTAACGAAATATATACCGCCAACATCAGCTTTAAGGATAACGTACAGCGTACCGTGAAACTTCCCTTGGCAGATAAAAATGGTATCGTACTTTCGGTAAACAATTTGGAAACCAGCGTAATGGGTGTAAAGGTTTACTTATCGGAAAGCCTCTTAAATAAGGACGATTATTATTTAGTAGCACAGAAAAACGGCATCGTTTATTTCTCTAAAAAGATAGCCTCTGATAAGCAGGTGGTTTCATTGAGCGTTCCTAAAAACAACTTCCCATCTGGAGTGCTTACCTTAACCTTATTTTCAGCTAACCTTACTCCGCTAAGCGAAAGGATTGTTTTCGTTAATAATTTTCAAGATAAAATTGCCATCGCTACCGAGCAGCTAAACGCTACCTATGGCACCCGACAAAAAGTTGATTTTAGCCTATTAGCCACAAACAAGGAAGAACCGGTACAAGGCAGTTTTTCTATTGCGGTTACCAACACATCGGCAATAAAGCCCGACCCAGAAAATGAAAGCAACATATGGACCCAGTTACTATTAACTGCTGACTTGAAGGGTTACGTAGAAAAGCCAAATTATTATTTTCTTAACCAGGATAAAAACACACTGACAGATTTAGACAACCTCATGCTAAGCCAAGGTTGGCGCAAAATAGATTGGAATAAAATCAATGCCGACAATAAGGACATTCCGTTGTTCAAACCTGAAAAATCACTACAAATAAGTGGCACGGTAACTAAGGGTGGAAAGCCCGTTATCAATGGAAAGGTTACCTTAGCCTCGTTAAAAGGAAAAGTTTTTGCTGTTGATACCCTAACTGACAAAAACGGTCACTTTGTTTTCGACCAAATTGAACTTACGGATACTTTGAGATATGTGGTACAAGCCCGAACGGAAAAAGATAAAAAATTTGTCACTATAACTTTAGATGCTAGCACCGAGCAAACAGTTACTCCCAATCCCAACACTGGCGATATAGAGGTAAATATTAACCAAACTTTAAACAATTATTTATCCGCTAGCAAAAAATATCTCGATGATCAAACGAAAAAGGGATTTCTAAACAAAACCATCCAACTTAATCAAGTTAATATCGTTAAACGCCGCCCAACAAGCAAACAGTTTGAAGAGCTAATGTTACCTGGCATCATAGATATTTCCGTGAATGCAAAAGATTTAGAAAAGGCGGTGTTACTATCGAGATACCTCATGTCAATAGTGCCCAATTTGACCGTTACACGTGGTCAATTACAAGTTCCAAGGCGATCAGTTGTGATATTTATAGACGGTTTACGTTATAATTTAAACGGAAGTGATTATGATATCGACAACATTGACGTCACGAATATTAAAACCCTCGAAATACTCAAACAATCACAAGGCTACGCCGCAAACGGAGTAGGCCCAGACAGTTTCGTTGTTGTGATTACTACAAAAACTGGCACTGGCTTAAGTTCTACCTCACAATATACACCCGGTGTTGTTAAAAATATGCTCATTGGCTACGACACCGTAAAAACGTTTTATTCACCTAAATACGATGTTACGCCAAACACCGACCCTGATTTAAGAACCACCGTATTTTGGGAACCAAAAATTATTACCGACAGCAACGGAAAAGCTAACATAAGTTACTTTAATACCGATTTACCTGGCATGTATCGAATAGTTATTGAAGGTATTGACGGGACAGGGAACTTGGCTAGAAAAGTAATCAACTACGAAGTAAAATAAATTTACGGTTGCCATTTAATTTAAAATAATTCACCTAAATTGCTTTTGCCACTAATTAACCTCCTGAAATGAAAACACTTAAAGCTATAGCTAGTTTAATAACGCTTCTTAGTCCGCTATTAGTAACAGCGCAATCATCAAAATTAAATGTGAACTATAAGAGTTTTCAAGATGAAAAAATACATTTACAACTTGATAAACCACATTATGCAGCTGGAGATATTATTTGGCTGAAAGCTTACGTTACCGACTATGTTAGCAATAAACCAAGTGCTACAAGCGGTGTACTGTATGTTGATTTAATCAACGAAAAGAACAAAATCACACAGCAGCTGAAATTCCCTATCAAGGGCGGTACCTCTTGGGGCAATATAGAATTAGCAGATACACTTTCGGAGGGGAATTATCGCATAAGCGCCTACACACAATGGATGAGGAATTTTGGGAAAGACTACTTCTTTAACCAAGATGTAAAAATAGGCAACTCGCTTACAAGCAATTTAGTTACCCAAACCACCTTTACCAAAGGTACCGATAAAAGCAGTGCTTTAGTTAAAAGCAGCATCAAGCTAACCAAACGCGACGGAAAACCTTACGCAAATACAAAAGTTGCCTATCAAGTGATGGCGGGCGATAAAATTAAAGGCCTAGGCAATGTGGTAACTGATGCTAACGGTGTGCTAAAAATCAATTTCAACCAGCTGGCAACTGTTGATGAGAGCTTACCGCAGTACATTGCCATTACGCTTCCGCAACAAAGCGGTTTTCAAAACAAAAAAACCATTCCAATTAAGCTAAAAGCAATAAAACCCGATGTGCAGTTTTTGCCTGAAGGCGGCCATTTAATTGATGGGCTTCCTTGCAAAATTGGTATAAAAGCCATTAACGAAAATGGTTTGGGCGAAAATATAAAGGGTGTTATTACAGATAATGAAGGTTTAGAAGTTACTACATTTGAAGCGCCTTACTTGGGCATGGGCTATTGTATACTTACGCCTGATGTAAACAAAACATACACTGCAAAAATCAAATTAGCAGACGGTAACACCTCAACATACAACCTGCCAAGCATCGAAAAATCGGGCTATCAGTTAGCCATTAATTCCTTAGATAGCACCAAAATTGACATCAAAGTTTTTACAAGCAAGTTGCTTCTTAACACAGCACCTTTAAAATTAGTGGCACGCCGTGGAGCAAAACTACTGTTTGATATGGCAATTTCTACAGATCAGCAAATCTCCTCGCTATCTATTCCAAAAGACATGTTCCCGTCTGGCATCATCCAGTTTAACCTGTACAGTGCTACGGAACAGCCACTGAGTGAACGAATGGTTTTCATCAACAACAGCCAATCAATCGGCGAAATTAAATTGAACGTACATCAGCTTAAAAACCAATACAAAAAGAGAGATAAAGTTACCATTGATATTGATGCGCTGAATAACGGGACGCCAGTTGCTGGCAGTTTTTCCATTAGCTCGGTTAACGTTAACAATGATGGGGCCGATGAAGATAATGAAACTAATATTTTAACAAGTTTGCTGCTCAAATCAGACTTAAGAGGCCACATTGAAAAGCCTAATGCCTATTTTGCAGCAAATAACGAGGAATCTCGATTGCGCCTTGATAACTTAATGCTCACCCAAGCGTGGCGTAAATTCGATTGGAGCAAGCAAGACACACTTTATAACATCAAATATTTGCCCGAAAAAAACCTGCAAATTAACGGTAGAGTTACAACTTTAGGAAAAAAGCCCCTTCCATCGGCAAGTACTGTACTTATGTTCCCTAACAACAAAATGCTAGTAGCTAATACGGAAACCGATGATGAAGGAAAATTCAGCTTCCAAGACATTTATATAGAAGGCGAGAACAAATTCGTAATACAAGCCAGTACCAAGGAGGGCAAAAAAAATGTTGACGTCAATATCAATAAAATAGATGATCAACAGGTTCAAGCGCTAACTAGATTAGCACTAGAAACTGACGTTAACTCAGAACTGAGCAACTATTTAAACGATAACCAGGACTACTTTAAAGAGCTGTATAAAAATGGAATGCTCAACAAAACAAATTTGCTGAAAACGGTAACCATTGTAGAAAAGAAGACTAAAATGGAAGAAATGACAGCGCCATACTCTACCAATAGAAATGGCCCTGGAAGAGCTGATCAGGTAATTTCGGCCAAAGATTTAGAGTTCGCAAGCTCTCTCAAACAGTTTATTTTGGCAGGGCGTATCAGAGGTGTAACGATAGCATCAGGATCCAGTTCGGATAACGCGCTACAAATTACAAGGTATCCTTATTCAGAGGTTTCTGCAGAAATTGATGGGGTGCTTATTAGAGAGTTTGACGTAGAACAAGTTGCAGTTGATGACATTGAAAGTATTGAAGTACTGTTAAACCCAGCCCTACTTGTAATGTACGGAACAACCATATCCGATGCGTTACTAGTAATAAGCACCAAAAGGGGAAAATCAAAATCTCTAGCAGATATCCATGCTCCCGGATTAGTCGCATCATCAATAAAAGGATATTCTCCTGCAAAACTTTTTTATGCTCCAAAATATGATGTTACAGATCAAAACAGTTCCCCTGATTTAAGAACAACCGTTTACTGGAATCCAAATTTAACCAGTGGTGAAGATGGAAAAATGAGTATTTCTTTTTACAATGGAGATAAAGAAGGTAAACACCGTATTGTAATTGAGGGCATTGATGCCGATGGAAATTTAGCCAGAAAAATACTGAATTATCAAGTAAAAAATATACAATGAAGAAACTGAACATTAAAATTGGCATGATGCTTTCGTTGATTGCACTTGCCTATTTTTGTGGTAGTAATGTAAATGCTCAAACCTTAAATTCGGCTGATGAACGCCTGAAATCAATTGCCTCATTACCCAATGAAAAGGTTCACCTGCATTTAGATAAGCCTTATTACGCTGCCGGCGACGTTATTTGGTTAAAGGCTTACGTAGTTGATTACAGCAGCAATAAACCGTCTTCAAACAGTGGTGTATTACACGCCGATCTTATTAATGGAAAAAATCAGCTTACTAAACAGTTAACCTTGCCTATTAAAGGAGGTACAACTTGGGGCAGTATTGAACTGCCTGATACGCTAAGCGAAGGTAACTATCGGTTAAGAGCCTATACCAATTTAATGCGTAATGCTGGGCCAAATTATTTTTACGATCAAAACATCAAAATAGGTAATTCACTTAATAATAATATCTATACTCAAACCACTTTTTCAAAAGATAATACTACTACGGTAAAGGCAATAATTAAAATTACAGATAAGGATAAGAAGCCATTGGCAGGGAGCAAATTCACTTACCAGATATTTCTAACTGACAAAAAACCACTGGAAGGGATAACCAATGCCAACGCTAATGGAGAAATCACCTTATCTTTTGAAGAGCCTAAAGCGGCTCAAAGCTTTAACCCATACATCAATTTATCAACGCAATTAACTAATGGCTTTAATGTGCTGAAATCTATTCCAATTGTATTGAATAACAACAATATTGATGTTCAATTTTTACCTGAAGGCGGTAATTTAGTAAGTGGACTGCCATGCAAAATAGGTATAAAGGCCATTAATAGCTTGGGGCTTGGCGAAAATATTACTGGTACTATTGTAGATAATGACGGTAATGAAGTAACTGCTTTTGAAACCCTATACCTGGGCATGGGCAACTGTTTTTTAACACCCGATGCTTCTAAAACCTACAGCGCAAAGGTTAAGCACAACGGTGGTGTAAAAACCTTCCCTTTGCCTAAAGTTGTTGCCTCTGGATACGCACTTGCCGCAACAGCACTCGATAGCACAAAGATTGATGTCAAAGTTTTGATGAGCGAATCTTTGGTTAACAATGGGCAGCTCCGTTTAATTGGACATAGGCTAGGTAGTGTGTTGTTTGATATCGCAATACCTACCCAACGACAAATTTCTTCGGTTAGCATCCCTCGCAGCAAGCTCCCAAGCGGAACAATCCAACTCACTTTATTTGACCCTCAAGGAAAAGCCGCAGCTGAACGTATAGTATTTAATAACAATCCGCAAACGTACATCGCTTTAGCAACCGAAGGCCTGAAAAATGTATATCATACCCGAGAAAAGGTAGATATTAACCTGAATGCTACAAACGATGGTTTACCAACACAAGGCAGCTTATCAGTGGCAATAACTAATTTAGATGCAGTTAATGCCGACGAAAACAATGAAAGCAATCTTTTTAGCAGCCTTTTGGTTAAATCCGAAGCAAAAGGATTCATCGAAAATGTTGGCGCCTATTTTATTGGTGATGCCGCTATAAACAGAGAACGTATTGATAATTTAATGCTCACACAAGCTTGGAGAAATATTGATTGGGCTGCTACAGCTAATACCCAAAAATACCAGCCAGAAAAAGGCATATCGATACAGGGAACGGTAACTACAATAGGTAAAAAACCGGTAAATAAGGCTAAGGTTACTTTGCTTTTTCCCAACAATAAAATGGTAATTGCCAATACAGAGACTAATGAAAAAGGGAGTTTTAAATTCGATGAGATTTACTTGGAAGATGACAATAAGTTCATTGTTCAGGCAGCAACTCCCGAGGGTAAAAAGAACGTAAATGTACGATTAGACAAAGTAACTTCGGAAGAAATTGACGTACGTAAATATCCGCAAGAAAAGGATGTAAATGTAACCTTGATGAGTTACCTCAGCTCAAGCGATGCCTACTTTGAGCAGCAGATGAAAAGTGGATTTTTGGAGCGAACCAACGTCCTCAAAACTGTAGATATTGTAGGCAAAAAAATAACGAAAGAGGATATGGCGGCGCCACATTCGCTCAACTTGAACGGTAGGGGCCGGGCCGACCAAGTAATTACTGAAGCCGATTTAGGCATGACACCATCCTTAGCAAATTTTATTGCACAAGGCAGGGTAAGAGGCGTTGCTGATAGCGCTGGCTATGCCATCAGCACTCGCAGTAAGTTAGATGAAACCGGTAACATCTACCATCCAGTTTTGTCCGTTTCACTTGACGGGATGATATTGCAAAACTTAAAATTAGAAGATATACCTGTTGCAAATATTGAGAGCATAGAAGTAATTACCACGCCTTCTTTACTAACCATTTACGGCACACAAGTGAATGATGGTTTATTGGTAGTAAGCAGCAAACGGGGCAAAAGCCTAACAATGGCAGATATTTATACCCCAGGCTTAGTTGCTTCCACTTTAAAGGGATATACCCCTATCAAACAGTTCTACTCTCCAAAATACGATGTAAAAACCGAGACTGCCGATTTACGTACCACAACGTACTGGAACCCGCAAATATTTACTGACGCCAAAGGGCTGGCTTCGTTTTCATTTTACAATTCTGATCGTAAAGGAAAACAACGTATCGTAATTGAAGGCATTGATGCCGATGGTAATTTGGCCAGGAAAGTATTAACTTACGAAGTAAAATAAAACACAAAATAAATTATGCTTGCATAATAAAGTCAAACCTCTTAGCTTTATGAAACTAAAAATGAGCTAAGGGGTATGAATACAATTTCAACATCTGTTAAAGATAGACTTGCAATTATTACTTTAAACAGAGGCAAATCTAATTCGCTAAACCGCGAAATGGTAACCGAATTAACTGCTATGCTGCACAACATTGAGCAAGATGACAATATCGGCGGTGCCATTATAACTGGAAGGGAGAGTTTTTTTTCGGCGGGTTTAGATTTAATTGAGCTTTATCATTACAACGAAGAAGAGGCAAAAAGCTTCTGGTATTTATTTCTAGATTTTGTTGCTAAAATCACTGCCTTCAAAAAACCTTTAGTGGCTGCAATTAATGGCCATAGCCCAGCTGGCGGTTGCGTAATTGCCTTAGCTTGTGATGCCAGAGTGATGGCCGAAGGCAGGTACATTATAGGCTTAAATGAGGTTCCAGTTGGCATTATTGTTCCAAATAGCATATTCTCTCTGTATTCCTTTTGGCTTGGAAAGGCTAACGCTTATAAAAACTTATTAGAAGGCAAACTATTTTCTCCTGACGAAGCTTTAACAGTTGGCTTAGTTGATGAGCTGGTAAAATCAGAAAGTATTTTAACTGCCGCCGAAAGAAAGGTGCGCAAATATATGTCCTTTGAGGCAAACACTTGGCAACAAAGCAAGTTAAACCTACGTAAGGAGATTATTGATGCTACAAGTGCCGACCAAAGTGAAGACTTAGAGCTGATGCTCAAGCAATGGTGGTCGCCAGCTACAAGAGCCATTTTAAAATCTTTGATAGACGGGCTTAAATCGAAAAGTTAAATTAAAAATTAAAAAGCGGCTTTCTAACTGCTAATATCTAACTACTAAATACTAACAAATGTACAACCAACCAATGTTAAAAGATGATGCCCTTAAGGGTAAAACTATTGTAGTTACAGGCGGCGGAACTGGGCTTGGCAAAGCAATGGGCAGCTATTTCCTAAAATTAGGCGCCAACTTGGTAATTACCAGCAGGAAGTTAGATGTTTTGCAAAAAACCGCTCAGGAAATGGAAGAGGCAACTGGCGGCAAAGTTTTAGCGGTACAGTGCGATGTTCGTGATAACGCTCAGGTTGAAAACGTATTGGCAGAAACTTTAGCGAAATTTGGTAGCGTTGATGTATTGGTAAATAATGCCGCTGGCAATTTTATTTCACCTACCGAGCGTCTTTCAGCTAACGCATTTTCTAGCATTATTGATATTGTACTTAAAGGCACTGTAAATTGTACCTTAGCTTTCGGGAAACATTGGATCAAGCAAAAACAGGCGGCAAGCGTATTAAATATTGTCACTACTTATGCGTTTACTGGTTCTGCTTATGTAGTTCCATCTGCGTGTGCCAAAGGTGGGGTGCTTGCTCTAACCAGATCATTAGCGGTAGAATGGGGTAAATATGGAATCCGTACCAATGCTATTGCTCCGGGGCCATTCCCCACTAAAGGTGCTTGGGATAGGTTGCTTCCCGGAGACTTAGCTGCAAAATTCGATTTCAAAAACCGTGTACCTCTAAAACGTGTAGGAGACCATCAAGAGCTAGCCAATTTAGCTGCCTTTTTGGTAAGTGATTTCTCCAACTACATTAATGGTGAAGTAATTACTATTGATGGCGGCGAATGGTTGCAAGGTGCCGGACAAATGAACGGCTTAGAGGCAATTCCATCTGAAATGTGGGATATGTTGGAGCAAATGACTAGAAATGCTAAGGGGAGTTAATGCAGATGATACGGCACTCACTCACACTTTAAAAATCACCTCCGTAGCGCCATATCCAAACTTCTCTTTTCTGGCATCCATAAAGGTGCGCACTTGCGGGTGCTTGCTAATTAGCTTATGGATCTGATTGCGCAATGTGCCGTTGCCCACCCCATGAATAAAAACAATCGACTGCATTTGGTGTACAATAGCCGCATCTAATATTTCCTGAAATTTCTTCAATTGTATTTCTAAAATCTCACTCTGCGATAGAAAGTGGTGGTCATCACGTAGCTTTTCAATATGTAAATCAACCTCTTGTGCTGGCTTAAACACCTTTGGTTTTTCTTGTTTTACACTGAAAAAACTTTCTTTCAATTTTTGTGCGTCAATTACCAATGGCGCTTCATCTAATCGGATTAGCCAACCGTATTTATTGATTTCGTTGATTTGACTTTTTGCACCACTAAAATCTTTCGACTTAAATCGCTTGTGCAATTCAAAAGGCTTTTTAGGTGCAACATTACCAGTACTAAAAAATAACGATTGAAAGGTGAAGCTAGGCCAGTTATCTAAATCGCCGAGATTGGCCGTGTAAACTTGCACACTACTTTTTGGCTGAATTACACCGGCAAAATCTCCTTTGAAGACGCCTCCTTTTTCAGTTTTTAATGTAAGCAATAGCTGAAATGAACTACGATTTACCAAGGTGAAATGAGCAACTACTGATCCTTTATTGTCTTCTGCAACGGCTAAATAAACGCCGTTTTCAACAAACTGATCATCCACTTTTGCGACAGGCATTGCATTATTTGCAGTATCCGCATTGCTGTGATGCCCATGTACATAGGTCAAATTACCTACCGCTACCGGAATTTCAAAGCCGTCTTCATCGGTAACACCTACTGACGCACTATCGATAATTCTGGTAATATAACCTTCTCTTTTTTCGTCGATGAAACGGACGTAATCCCCTATTTTGAACATTTTTAGTAGTTAGTAGTTAGATTTTAGTATTTAGATTTAGTCCGGAAGTCGGATGTCCGAAGTCGGAAGATATATTTCTTACGAATTGCATAAAGATAAGCAAACGAAAGTTGGATGTGCAAAGTCGGAAGATATAATTTCTTATGATTGCATAAAGATAAGAAAGCTCGGAAAATAGCAGGCGATTTTAGTTCAACAATCGAAATTCGTAAGTCTAAAATCGTCAATCAAATTACCATTTTATTAGCGCACTTGCCCAGGTAAAACCAGAGCCAAATGCAGCGAGGCAGATTAAGTCGCCTTCTTTTACTTTTCCTGCTTCCCAAGCTTCGCTTAGTGCAATAGGAACAGAAGCGGCAGTGGTATTTCCATACTTTTGAATATTATTGAACACTTTATCATCGCTTAAACCTAATAGCTGTTGTACGTACTGGCTAATGCGCAAATTAGCCTGATGAGGCACTAGCAAATCAATGTCCTTTGCAGTATAATTATTTGCGTTAAGCGCTTCGTTAATTACTTCTGGGAACTTAACTACTGCTTTTTTGAAAACCGCAGGGCCATCCATGTAAGGCAATGCCGCACCACTTTCCAACTGTTCGTTGGTGATAAAAAGCCCGCCCAATTCCTGATCCGGAAATGCAGGTTTATCTTTCAACCACTTGTTGGCATGCGCTCCCGGATAGTGCATTGCTAAAATTTCGGCATCGGCGCCATCACTATGCAAATGTGTGCTCAAAATACCTTGTCCATCCTTGTTTGCTCTTTGTAAAACTGCAGCTCCGGCGCCATCGCCAAAAATTACAGATACATTGCGACTGCGTGTTTCAAAATCCATTGCAAACGAATGTTTCTCGCTGCCTACCACCAAAATATTTTGATACATTCCTGTTTTAATGAACTGATCAGCCACTGACAAGGCATACACAAAACCCGAGCATTGGTTACGGATATCTAAAGCACCTATTTCTTTCATGCCCATTTCTCGTTGGAGCAATACACCGCAGCCCGGAAAGTAATAATCTGGACTGAGGGTAGCGAAGATAATAAAATCGATATCGGCTGTAGTTACGCCTGCCCTTTCCATTGCCACTTTAGCGGCCTCAATGCCCATTGTAGTGGTGGTTTCTTCGTACCTGTCGGCAAAACGACGTTCCTTGATCCCGGTACGCTCTTGAATCCACTCGTCGCTAGTTTCCATGAACTTGGACAAATCGTTATTTGTATACACGTTGTTAGGTACGTAATGACCAATACCAGCTATTTTTGACCTGTACATATTTTGGGTGGTTTGATTTTCAAAGATAGGTTAATTTACGATTTTAGTTTGACGAATTACGATTGACCGGCACAAACGAAAGACTGCAACGTCGGTTTTCCCTTTGCGCCACTTTGCGAAAGCTTTAAAACCTTTACGGTTATTATTCACGCAAAGACAAGAAAGAGTTTAGCAAAGAACGCAAAGTCTATCCTTCTTGCTTGAGGTTTGTCAAAGTTTGCAATTAGTACAAGTCTTGGTTCTACAAACCCGATTGTAGTGGAAATACTTTTTGTTCCTGTCATGCTGAGCTTGTCGAAGCATTTTGCCTAATAGATGCTTCGACAAGCTCAGCATGACAACTATTTAACTGTAGTGCCTAACAAAAAGATTTTAACGAAAAGCGGGACTGGCGCAACCGAAGAACCATAGGTTTTGCTTTTCAAAAAATATAAAACAACATCTTAATCAAATGTTCCTCAACCAAATCGTAAATCTACAATCGTATTTCGTAAATCAATTTGTATTTTTGCAGCATGTCAACAGAAACCAAAGAAGAAACCTTCACACTTGAGGAAATATTAACTTCACTGAAAACGGTGCATCGTTTAATTTTGTGGAACGATGATGTGAATACTTTTGACCATGTGATTTGGTGTATGATGCGTTATTTGGACTACAGTGAAACCCAAGCCGAAAAAATTGCTTGGGAAGTGCATAACAAAGGTAAATGCGCCGTGTTAGAGGGCTCGTTTACTGAAATGGAAGTGTACAGAAAAATTTTACAGCAAGAAGGCCTAACGGTTACTGTAGATTAGTTTTTTGAAGATAATCATCTAATTTTTTCTTTGCGGTTTGGCGCACTTTTCCTTTGAAAGCGTTGGTCCATCCTAAAATAAAACCGCCAAAACCAAAGGCTTGCTTTGCCCACTTGTAGAAATCGAAATTATCGGTATGTTTTACAATTTTGCCGTTGTTGATTTGAAACTGAGCGTTGATTTTGTTAACCACTTTTTTTCCGGTTGCTGTAAAGGTGTAATGCGCTTCCCAATAAGCTGTAACTTGATCGCCACTTTGTTTTACATCGCCAAAACTTAACTTCATATCTGCACCTCTTGAAATCAGCATTTGCCACATGGCCCTTACCTCTGTAGCATTGAGGTTGCTGAACACCGCATCGTTAAAAATGGCATTGTCGGCATAACTATTTTGCATTGTTTTAAAGTCCTTTTGCTGAAAGGCGGTATAAAATTGGGTAATCAATTGTTCGTTAGCCGTCATGATTTTAGGTTTTAAAAGATTAAAGTTAAATTTAAAAAACAATTAACGCTGCAAAAACATTAGTTGAAAAAACGCTCATTAAATTTGTATAGCTTTATTGCTCACAAACATATATCATTCTAAATAATTAAAAAATATGAAAAGACACGCAACTGCCATGTGGAATGGCACTGGAAAAGATGGTAAAGGTACTTTAACTACACAAAGCACTACCTTACAAGATACGCAGTATTCATTCAAGAGCAGGTTTGAAGAAGGTGTTGGCACCAACCCTGAAGAGTTAGTAGCTGCGGCGCATGCCGGCTGTTTTAGCATGAAATTAAGCTTCAACATTTCAGGCGAAGGCATTACTCCAGAAAGCATCGAAACCAAGGCTACGGTTAACCTCAACCCCGAAAAAGGTGCAATTGACAATATCCACTTGGTGGTAAAGGTAAAGGCTGAAGGTTTATCTCAAGAAAAATTTGATGAGCTAGTAGCTGACGCCAAAGCTAACTGCCCTATTTCCAAATTGTTAAATACAGATATTACGTTAGAGTCTGAATTGTTATAAGCAATTTTAAAGGCGTTTAACGCAGTTGAATTTAAAATGAAAAAGGCCGCATCCACGGCCTTTTTTCATTTAATTAACTATTAACCATCCTAAAATCTAAACATGGTATCTTTACCGCCAACCTTTCCTCCAAAATTTTGAATGTTGTAGGTGAAGGTAAAGAGTCCGTGCCTACCAATATTGTTTATCCTTAAATCCCTAGCGGTATTCTCGGTAATGTAAACGTAGCGGCGGTTATTGGTATTTAAAATATCGTTGAAGCTACATTTCAGTTGCAGCCTATCATTTTTAAGGAATAGCAATGTAACTGCAGCATTCCAATAGTTGAGCGTATTGCTTTGTCCGTTGAGTGTTTGGGTGTTATACTGTAGTTTGTAATTGGTTTCCCAAACTACCTTTTTTGGAAAGCGGATAATCAACTCTGTATCGCTGTTGTGGTTGTAGTAATTTAAATCTCTAAAGAAATCACTTTCGTAATTGCTGCTATTAAAACCAAAGCTGTAAGTTTCGCCAAGCTCAAACTTGTCGTTTAAGTTAAGGCGACCTCCTAAACGAGGACCGCCATTAATAAGTACACTTTTACTTTTCACGCTGTTTACAATCACATAACTTTGATTGTAATTTCCCCAATAGCCTGTGCTTAAAGTAAATTGTCTTTTAGTTCCTTTAAAATCCTTTGAAATGTTACCGTTGCTATGGAACTGCCAAATGCCATTTTGGTTAACAGGCGTAGTAGTTTGCACACCACCATCGCTTACTGTTCTGGACATGATTATTCCATCATTTTGTACGCTACCGCCCAAGTATAGGTTATAACTTAGTGTTTTTTGTGTATCGTACTTATACAGGTTCATATTTACCTGATGTGTTTTTGAAGGCTTTAAATTTGGATTTCCATTTTGGATGAAAAAAGGATTGGTATTGTTTGCAACCGGTTGCAGGTACCTTACATCGGCCTCTCTAAAAGATGGAGAATAGCTAAAGTTTAAGCTTTTATACCTGATAGTTAGTTGAGGTGCAAAAAATTGGAAATGCTGATCAAACCCTTGGTTGTTGGCAAATTCATTTTTTAAATCGATGGTGTTGAAAACAAAACCCGGCTGTACATTTAAATCTTTGGTGATTTTCCATCTCAAACTTAGTCGGTTATTAGTTTTGAAACCACTTTGGTTCACCGTTTCGCTAAGTAGCGGAACAGGAATATCGTATGCTTGGTTGTTAGGATTTTTAATAAAGGTAGCCAATGCATTTTCATTATCTAAAAAGTTAGCACTACTAGCAATACTAAGTGTTAGCACTTTACTAATTGGCTCGCTATAATTTCCGTTAATGTTAAGATTTAAGTTTGAAATGTTGTTATCCCTCCATTGATCCAAATACTCGCTTGGCTTTGTTGGAATGAAAAAATTGCTTTCATTAATATTGTAACTATCCGTTAAGTTTTCTCTTTTAGAAAAATTGAATGTTAAATTTAAGGAGCGGCCTGTTTTCTTGAAATCTTTCCAAATACTTGTACTTAAGTTAATATCGGCAGCATTACCTTTAACTTTAGAACTGTTATCGCCATTACTTTCTAATAGTAATTGATTATTAAAGGTTGATGTTTTGAGCAAGCCGCTGGTATTCAAAATGCCAATGGAAATATTTGGCTCTATGGTAAGCTTGGTTAAGCTATCTAATTTTGCCTCTATGCGCCCGCCAAAATTGTGACTATAATTTCGGCTAGTTTGCTGAGAAATGGAATTGGTAAACACTCGCCTATTCGCCAGTGTTTGATCCACGTCTGTCTGCTGATCAGTAAAGTTATCGCTGTAACCTAAAAAGTACTTGCCATTAATTTTAACACCTTTTTTGGTGATGGTATTAAAGTTAGCACCACCGCCCGCAGATTTTTGGATACCGCCGTTCATTGAGCCTCCAAAGGAAATTCCATTTAAACTGAAAGCACCATCGGAATTAATAGAGGTAGAGTTAACTCCCGAACGTTGAAAACCACCAATGCGCATTACGTCAGAAATGCTAAAGCCCGGCTTATTTGCATTGTTACCGTAAGCTAAAACACTTACTTGTGTGGTATCTCTGAAAAAGTTCATAATACCGCCGGCTTCAAACAATTCCCTAGGACCAGCACCAGCATACAACTTTCCAAATGCACCGCTTTTAATGGCCTTTTTAAGTTTTAGATTGATAATTTGAGGAATGTTCCCAGCAACAATATCCGGATCTCTACGCTTAGCCTCAGGATCGTCGGTGAGCTGCACTTTATCAATGATATTTGCAGGAAGATTTTTAGTAGCAATTTGCTGGTCGCCTCCAAAAAACTCCTTTCCATCAACTAAAATTTTACTTACTGATTTTCCATTCACTAAAATGCCTCCATCTCCATCAATAGTTACTCCTGGCAGCTTTTTCAACAAATCTTCTACTACGGCACTTGGCAAAGTTTTAAAAGATTCGGCATTAAATTCGATGGTATCTTTACGAACTATAATTGGTGGTCGCTCGGATTGGATCACCACCTCGTTCAAATTATTTGTTTTCTCAGAGAGATAGATATTGCCCAAGTTTACATTCAGCTGCGCCGGATCAATGGAAACTTCCTTACGAACCACATTGTACATCCAAGCATTAATTACCAAGCGGTATTTGGTGTTCGCTTCCAGATTGGCGAGTTTGAAAACTCCTTTATCATCAGACAGCTTGTAGGTATGCAACACGGTATCTGCACCCTTAAAAACAGAAATTGTAGCAAAATTGAGGGTCGTTTTTTTGTTGGCACTATCTAACAGCACACCAGTAATGGTTCCTTTTTGAGCGTTAGAGATTTGAAAAATAAAAACGAAAAGTAACAGCGGTAAAATTTTCTTCATTTGAATGGTTTTAGTCAAAAGACGCAACCCAGCGCCCAATGTTGCACCAAATGAAGAAATACACGCAAAGCAATGGACAAGCCAATGCCAATATTTTTACATTAACAGCTGATAATTAAGCCTTTCCAAACCTTTCTTCAAATACTTTTTCTAAGGCAAACATTTCATCGCGTAGGCGTGCTGCCAGCAAAAAGTCCATTTCTTTGGCTGCTTTTTGCATTTCCTTACGTGATTTATCAATGGCTTTTTGCATTTCGGGTTTGGTCATGTATTGCACCACCGGATCAGCAGCTACGCTAACTTCATCAACTTCTACATACGCTTTTGCCCTGGCTTTTTGTTTTTCCGAAACCTCTAAAACGGATGTTTGCTCTAAGATTTCTTCCTTAGATTTTCCGACTGTTTTTGGAACAATGCCATGCTCTAAGTTATAGGCAATTTGTTTTTCCCTGCGTCGGTTAGTTTCGCTTATCGTACGTTCCATAGATTCGGTAATGTCATCGGCATACATGATTACCCGACCCCGATCATTACGGGCAGCACGACCAATAGTTTGAATCAGGGCCCTGTCAGAACGTAAGAAGCCTTCTTTATCGGCATCCAAAATAGCTACTAAACTCACCTCTGGTAAATCCAAACCCTCACGCAGTAAGTTGATTCCAACCAAAACATCAAACTCGCCCAAACGTAAGCCGCGTAGTATTTCTACACGTTCCAACGTTTTTACTTCCGAGTGGATGTATCGGCATTTAATGTTAAGCCTATCCATGTATTTGGTAAGCTCTTCGGCCATGCGCTTAGTTAACGTGGTTACCAATACCCTATCGCCTTGTTTGATGGTTTTATCCACCTCATCTAACAAATCATCCACTTGGTTAATGGCAGGTCTCACTTCAATCAGCGGATCTAATAATCCGGTAGGCCTAATTACCTGCTCAATTACCACACCACCCGATTTTTGCAATTCGTAATCGGCCGGAGTTGCGCTTACGTAAATAGTTTGAGGTGCTAAACGTTCAAACTCCTCAAAGTTGAGTGGACGGTTATCCAAAGCTGAAGGCAAACGGAAGCCATATTCCACTAAAGATAACTTACGTGATCTATCTCCGCCGTACATAGCTCTAATTTGCGGTACAGTTACGTGACTTTCATCAATCACCATTAGG
The DNA here is from genome assembly GCF_003313335.1 of Pedobacter zeaxanthinifaciens. Classification (GTDB taxonomy): domain Bacteria; phylum Bacteroidota; class Bacteroidia; order Sphingobacteriales; family Sphingobacteriaceae; genus Pedobacter; species Pedobacter zeaxanthinifaciens. The sequence continues at coordinate 29,090 of NZ_QMHP01000015.1, read as the reverse complement.
TAATCATCAGGAAAGTAATCAAGTAAACAGAAGGGGCGCATTCCGGGGGTACGGCCGTCAAAAAAACGTGAGTAGTTCTCAATTCCAGAGCAATAACCCAATTCCTTCATCATCTCAATATCGAAATTCACCCTTTCTTCCAAACGTTTTGCCTCTAAAAGCAAACCATCACCAAGCAACTGATTTTTACGAACTTCTAACTCTTCTTGTATGCCCCAAATGGATTGGTTAAACCTGTCTTTAGGTGTTACGAAAAGATTGGCTGGGTAGATGGCAATATCTTCCAACTTCTCTAACGTTTTTCCAGTTACAGGATCAATAGCTGATAGTTCTTCTATATCATCTCCAAAGAAAGAAATGCGATAGGCATAATCCATGTAGGCAGGATAAATATCTACCGTATCCCCTTTTACACGGAAAGTTCCTCGTTTAAAATCATTGATCGTTCTGGCATATAAAATTTCAACCAAATGATGTAAAAATGCATTTCTACTCACTCTCGTTCCAACCCCAAAACGATACACTGATTTGGAAAAATCATCAGGGTTTCCCATACCGTAAATACAAGAAATAGACGAAACGATGATGACATCCCTACGTCCCGAAATTAAGGAAGAAGTAGAGCGTAAACGTAGTTTCTCAATTTCCTCGTTAATTTGTAAATCCTTTTCGATATAGGTATTGGTAGTAGGCATATACGCCTCGGGCTGGTAGTAATCGTAATAGGAAACGAAATAATTTACCGCATTTTCGGGGAAAAACTGCTTCATTTCACCATACAGCTGCGCCGCCAAAGTTTTATTGTGGCTTAAAATAAGCGTAGGCTTTTGAGTTTGCTCAATTACATTAGCCACCGTAAAAGTTTTACCCGAGCCGGTTACGCCCAACAGCGTTTGATAATGCTCGCCTGCATTAACGCCTTGCACTAACTGATCTATCGCTCCCGGCTGATCGCCAGTAGGTTTATATTCTGATATGAGTTTGAACTTCATTATTACAAAGATAAGATATCAAGCTAAACAATTTTTAGCTTAAAGAAGGTTTATAAAAACACAAACACGTTTATTTACCTAGTAAATCAAAAGTTTAGTTTTTGATTTACTAGGTAAATGCATAAATGGTTACGTGATAGAACAGGTATATCAACTCAAACGACAAGGCCTGGAATTGTTTTTTTACAGAACACAGGCCGGAGCAGAATGTGATTTGGTTTTGGTGGAGGGGCTTAAACCAATAGCTTGTGTAGAAATTAAATTGTCGAATAGCCCTACTGTATCAAAAGGTTTTTTGAATTGTATTGAAGATTTAGAACCTACCAAGAGCTTCATCATTACACCAAAAAGCGAAACCTATCAGTCGAAAACAATAGAGGTAACTAACTTAAGTCATTTTTTAAACAGCATCTTGCCAACACTGTAGTGCGCTGGCAAGATGCTGTACATTACTTACTTTTCTTTACTTCTAGCTGCATTGGATTAATACCTTCTGATTGACCTCTGCCAGCCATTTGTTTTGACTTAAACAATTGGAACTTAGAAGGCGAAGCTTCAGTTGCACCCCAAGTATTATTGCTTTCATCAATGTCAGCTGTTTCTCTAAAAGGATCAACCTTGATGCTGGCCACTTCTTTATCAAGTGCATAAAACTTAGACGTTTTCACTTCATTTAAGCGCCAAATTTGTGCCGGAATTCTATCCAAAGTTTTAGTGCCATCTTTAAACGTAAACTCTACAATAATTGGCATTACCAAACCGCCCTTATTGCTGAAGTTCAACTCGTAGAAATGTTTATTGGCGTACTTTGCTTTTTCATCAGCCGTAAACTCGTCTAAAGGCAAGGTTACTTCAATAGTTTTGGCCTTAGTGCTATCAACCTGTACCAAGCCGCGGGCATATTTCCAATAAAAATCCCTTGCCTCTAAATCCTGATCAGTATAGAATTTAATGCGTTTATCTTCTCTATTGCGAATTTTACTGATATCATCATAAGTTAGCAACGGCTTCTCCACTTTTGCTTGTTGCTTCATTGTTTTTGCAGGCTTAGGAAAATCAGCTTTAGCGTAACGTACTTCATCTAACGAGATATCGCAAGCATCAGTGCTGTAAAACCAGCCTCTCCAAAACCAATCTAAATCTTCTCCACTGGCATCTTCCATAGTTCTAAAAAAGTCGGCCGGCGTTGGATGTTTAAAAGCCCATCGCTTTGCGTATTCTTTAAACGCATAGTCGAACAACTCACGCCCCATGATGGTTTCGCGTAAAATATTTAAGCCTGTAGCCGGTTTTGAATAAGCATTAGGTCCAAACTGAACAATGTTTTCGGAGTTAGACATGATAGGCTCCAATTGATCTTTTGGCAACTTCATGTAAGGTACAATGGTATAAGCTGGCCCTCGTTTGCTAGGGAACTTGTTATCCCAAAGCTCCTCGGTAAGGTACTCTACAAAAGTGTTTAAACCTTCGTCCATCCAACTCCACTGGCGCTCATCACTATTGATAATCATCGGGAAGAAGTTATGTCCAACTTCGTGAATAATTACGCCTAGCATGCCATTTTTTACGGTTTCGCTATAAGTTCCATCTTCGTTGGTACGGCCGTAGTTAAAGCAAATCATCGGATACTCCATACCATTTGCAGCTTCAATACTTTGCGCAACAGGGTAAGGATAAGGAATGGTGAAATCAGAATAAGTTTTGATGGTATGAGCAACTGCCTTTGTCGAAAACTTACTGTATAAATTGTAGGCTTCTTTACCGTAGAAACTCATGCAAAGCACATTTTTGCCATCTACCTTTTGATTCATGGCATCCCAAATATACTTGCGTGATGATGTCCAAGCAAAGTCTCTCACATCTTTAGCATAAAAAATCCAAGTTTTTTTTGCGGTTGATTTTTTTGCTTCTGCAGCTTTAGCCTCAGCTAATGTTACAATTTCTACTGGCGATGTAGCCACTTTCGCTTTGTTGAATTTTGCCAGTTGCCCTGCTGATAGTACTTGTGCGTAGTTTTGGCACTCCCCTGTTGAACCAACCACGTGATCCGCAGGAACGGTCATTTGCACTTTAAAATCACCAAAGGTTAATGCAAACTCTCCGCGACCAGTAAATTGGTGGTTTTGCCAACCTTGAAAATCGCTGTATACGCACAAACGAGGATACCATTGCGCCATCGTAAATAAGTAATTGCCATCAGTTGGGAAATATTCATAACCCCCGCGGCCGCCCATCGCAATCCTATCGGCAATTTTATAGCTCCAATCTAACTTAAACACAAATTTTTGTCCCGACTTTAAGGTTGGAACTTCTATCCTCATCATCGTTTTGTTGATGGTATATTTCAGGCTTTTGCCTAAAGCATCTGTTAATTTCAAAATACGGAAACCGTAGCCATTATCAGCATTGCTTAACTCAAAGCCGCTAATTTGTTTATCGGTTGTACGCTCCGGCATTTTACTTGCACTTTGGTAATTGGCGTTGTTCACGCTGCTGTGCTGGTTTTCATCTAGCTGCAACCAAATGTAGGTTAACGGGTCGGGCGAATTATTGGTATAAGTAACTGTTTCGCTACCTTTTAAAGTTTGTGTCGTTTCATCCAATTCGCATTTGATGTCGTAATCAGCACGTTGTTGCCAATATTTTACGCCGGGCGCTCCACTAGCTGTGCGCTGCTCATTAGGCGTTGGCAAAATGGTGCCCAATTGCTCAAACTTATTTCCGTGGTTGCTACCCGGATTATTTTGAATGTTTTGAGCTACTGCTGTTTGCATCAGTAATACTGCGCAAAGCGATAAATAAGAAAATTTCTTCATCATCTTTCTTTTAAAAAGGTATTCTTTGTATGGCCATCTGCAAAGCTAAAGCAAAAACTGCCGATGAAACAAATATAATCCAATCTCTTCTTTTGGTTTTGAACAAGTTAAGCATTGACCATGATACTGCCAATATTAAAATCACGAAAACCACTTGACCAACCTCCAGTCCCACGTTAAAACCAAACAGGCCCCAACCAATATTTTGATCTTTAGCCAGCATCATGCGCACCGAATTGGCAAAGCCCATACCATGAATTAAACCGAATATAAGTGCCAAGTAGTAATTTAAAGCTATTTTTTTTTGTATTTTTTCCTTACGGAAGAGATTAAATAAAGCGGTGAGAAAAATAGTACACGGAATTAAAAACTCCACCCATTTGCTACTAAACCGAATTATATCAAAAACACTAAGTGCCAAAGTAACCGAGTGCCCAATGGTAAATGCCGTAACTAAAATTAAAATTTGTTTTAAGTGCCGCGTGGTGTAAACTGCAACTAATGCTAAAATAAAAAGTTGGTGATCTAGCGCATCTAAACTAACTATATGTGACCAGCCTAGTTTAAAATAAAACAAAAAATCGGAAAAGGGCATAATAAAACTTAGTTTAGCGTCGTAATGTTAGCTAAGTTAAATTGTTTCGTTTAATTTTTAAGAAGTTGTTTAGGAAATGAGTGCGTTATTGTCAAAATTGTTACTTTTTATCAGTATCCCCGTATTGTTTTACGGAAAACCCCACGAATACAAACACCCTTTTCACGTAAGCACTACAGAAATTGCCTACAATACGAAAAGCAAATCGCTGGAAATTACCTGCCGCATATTTACAGATGACTTTGAAACCATTTTAAACCAGCGTTTCAAGAAAAAAATTGACCTAAGCGCAAAAAAACAGGCTAAAGAAATGAATGCCTTGGTAAAAAGTTACGTAACTACCAATTTGAAATTTGTAGTTGATGGAAAATCCGTTGAACCAAACTACATAGGATTTGAAAATGATCACGAAGCAACCAATATCTACCTAGAGATAGAAAATATAGCCGCATTTAAAAAGTTAGCGGTAAGCAATGGCATTTTGTATGATTTGTTTGATGACCAAATGAACATCCTCCACGTAGAAAAAAATGCTGCGAGAAAAAGCACAAAAGTTAACTTTCCAGATAAGCAAATGATCATTAATTTTTAAAGATTAGCTATCTTAGTATAATGCAACTGCTCATTTATACGCCACAGGTTACGCCACGCATCAAGTATATTTTCAACTTCATGTTTAGGGAAGTATTACGATGCGACATAGAACTTACCAGTGTTACCAATCAATTTGAAGCTTATCAAGGTCCCAAATTTAGTTATGCAGAGCGGCCAACCGGAAAAGAGCTTTTTTTCAAAGCATCGGGTTTCCTTTCCAAAAACAATATTGAAAAGCCAAGCATTAAAATATCAGCATTTGGTGGAGAAAAAGTGCCATTTGCGGTAGAAGATAGCACATTGCCTTTTGATGTTTTTGCCGCTTCGTTTTACTTTGTAAGCAGATATGAAGAGTATTTGCCTTACACTCCTGATGAGCATTTGCGCTTTCCGCCCAAAGCTAGTTTACAATTTGAACTTGGATTGCTTAGAACTCCCGTAGTTGACCAATGGGCCATTATCCTTAAAAACTTACTGGCTAGCAAACTGGAAAACTTGCATTTTGGCACACGCAAATTTGAGTTCGTACCAACCATAGATATTGATCGGGCTTATCATTTTAAATCAAGCGGCATAGTAAAAAACACCGCCAGGCTTTTAAAGGCGTTGGCCAAAGGCGATACCGAACGACTTAAAAATATTATCACCACTGGCTTAGGCAAACGCAAAGATCCTTTTGACACCTACCAATTTCTGCAACAAATCCATCAGCGATATCATTTAAAGCCTATTTTCTTTTTCCTATTATCCCATCAGGGAGATAAAAATCACGATGTTAATATCCATCCCAATGATGAGCTTCTGCAGGATTTGATTGTGGCAACGGCCAAACAGGGCAAGGTTGGAATCCATCCTTCATACGCATCCAATAGCAACGTGTTAAAGTTGAAGGAAGAAAAAATGGTGTTGGACACTTTGTTAAAAAAAACCACCGATTTATCGCGACAGCATTACTTAAAACTCCATTTGCCCAAAACTTATTTACAGCTCATTAAAGTTGGCATCAACCACGATTATACAATGGGCTACGCCTCGGAAGTTGGCTTTAGAGCTGGCACCTGTACGCCATTTTTTTGGTACGATTTACAGTTGGAAAAGCAATCACACCTTAAAGTTTATCCTTTTGCCGTGATGGATGCAACGCTACATAAATACCTCAAATTATCCCCAAAACAAGCCACCTTACTTATTGAGGAACTAGTGAATTGCGTGAAGATGGTTGACGGCAGTTTTTACAGCTTGTGGCACAACGAAAGCTTATCTGAAACTGGCCATTGGAAGGGCTGGAAACAGGTTTACGAGCACATGTTGGCGGCGGCCTCACAATAATTAGTTGGCAGCTGGCAACTGGAACATTTTAGCAAGCCCTGCGTTTATCTCATAATTTAACTTAAAAATCGTAAGTTTAAGGTATGATATACGACCTAAGCAAAAACAATTCCATTGCCCGCACTTTTATTGCCGAAATGAGGGACGAGCAAATCCAGAAAGATGCCATGCGTTTTAGAAAGAATATGGAACGGCTAGGCGCTTTTTTTGCTTTCGAAATCAGCAAAACATTAAAATACAAGGAGGTTGAAACACAAACGCCACTTGGTATAGCCAACAGTTCGGTATTAGTACAACAGCCTGTGCTGGCTACCATTTTACGGGCAGGCTTGCCTATGCACCAAGGCATGCTCAACGTATTTGACCAAGCAGAATCTGCGTTTATTACCGCCTACCGTAAATCCAAAAAAAACGGAGATTTCATTATTCAAATGGAGCATATCTCTGCACCAGATTTAGAAGGTAAAACAGTTATTTTGGTTGACCCAATGCTAGCCACCGGACTAAGCGTGGTGCTTTGTGCCAAACAGTTAATAAGTGCTTATAAAATTGATAAGTTACACATTGTTGCCGCTATTGCGAGCGCCGAGGGTGTAAAACATGTGAGAGCCAATTTACCAAAAGCAGATTTGTGGCTAGGCGCTATTGATGACGAAATGACCAGTAAAAGTTATATTGTACCTGGCCTAGGCGACGCCGGAGATTTGGCTTATGGTGTAAAGCAATAAATCATTGTATAAACCTCAATAAAGAAAAAAAGTCGGAAAGGTTCAAAAGAATACCCAATTAAAGATATATGCCAAAGCTTTATGAATATTAAGGGTTGATTATACTTTTTTATTCAAATGAACATGAGCCTATTCACGTTCATGGAAAATTTCAAGGAATGGAAAGTAAAGCAGAAATAATTTTTGAAAACGGTATTTTCAAGGAAATTAGAGTTTCAGATGTAAAAGGCAAGAAACCATTGGACAAGAAAAACCTTAAGAATTTCACTATTTTTGTAAATGCATATAAGTTTGATATCGTAAACAAATGGATTGAGTTTTTCGTTTACAATAAAGCAATAGAACCGGAAATCATTAATAAAAAATTATAATTATGGTTATAGCAATTAATAAAGCGAATTATCTGGAAAATTATAAAATTGAATTTGAGTTTTCCGATGGAGAAGTACGTACTATTGATTTTGCCAACTTTTTGAAATCAGCAAAAAGTCCAATGACCAAAAAATTTTTAGATGTAACTGAATTTAAAAATTTTAAAATAGAATACGGCGATATTGTTTGGAACGACTATGAGATGTGCTTTCCGATTTGGGATTTACATGAGGGAACCATTTAACTCACCAACTTTAAAATAGCTCAACTTTAAATTTTGATTAAGCACATTTTCTTCGACCTAGACCATACCATTTGGGATTTTGACCGTAATGCCCGCGAAACGCTTTTAGAACTATACGAAACCTATCAACTCGAAAATATTGGTTTAACATCGGCGGAGAATTTTATTGCTACTTACACCATCAATAACCACCAGCTGTGGGCGCAATATCACCTTGGCAAAATCTCCAAGGAGGCCTTACGCCAGGAAAGATTTAGAAAAACCTTCATCGACCTTGGAGTAAAACCAGATTTAATACCGCTTGATTTTGAAGACGAGTATGTACGATTAGGCCCCACTAAAACAAACCTTTTCGATGGTGCGGAGAAAGTGCTCACTTATCTTAAAGAAAAGTATCATTTGCACATTATTTCGAACGGATTTAAGGAAGCGGTGACTACGAAAATGAGTGTATCTAACCTAAATCCCTATTTCAAAAACGTTGTGATTTCTGAAGATGTGGGTGTTAACAAGCCCGACAAGGCAATTTTTGAGTATGCACTTAACTTGGCAAAAGCACAAAAACACGAGAGCGTGATGATTGGAGATAGCATTGAAGCTGATGTGTACGGCGCTCAAAACTTTGGCATAAAGGCAATTTATTTCAACCCTTTTAAAGCACAAAAACCTAGTGATGTGCAGGAACAAATCCACCATTTAGAAGAGTTAATGAACCACTTCTAATTTCAGATAAAAGATTTTCACTGCAGAAACGTTAAATGTGCTAATGAATAGCGACAAAATATATCAATCTGTTTTAAGCATAGCTGAAGCCTACCGCAAAAAGCTAGGTGCTTTAGGTACTGATCAATTTGAGTTGGCACCACCTATTGGCGGCTGGAGCTACAGCGAAGTTTATTCGCATATTTTTGATGCCAGTTTGCTATCGGTATTGGCGATTAACAGCTGTATAAAAAACGAAGGCAAGCTAAAGCCAACCGCTTTTTTGGTAAAGTTAGTGCTGTTTTTTGGAATGTTCCCTCCTAGGAAAAAGTACAAAGCGCCGCCAAAAATAGCAGCTAGGGTAAAGAAAATCAGCATTACTGCTGCCCAGCAACTTATTACAGATTTTGAACTTCAACTCGCAAATGTGCAGTCGAAAATCAAGGATGCTGACCCTAAAATGAAAGTGAAACATCCTGTGCTAGGCTATCTAAATGCCAAGCAGTGGTTACGTTTTATTGAAATTCACTTGAAACACCACTACCAGCAACTGCAACGCATTGAAAATAGTTTTTTGCTACAGCGCTAATTTCGCATCTTTGAGCCGATGAAACTGCCACACATTAAAGGTTTTGACCAAGATGCCCTACAAAAGTATTTAAAAAATACTGGCTGGCTAATTTTGGCACGTGTCGGCAGTTTGTTAATTAAGGTTTTGGTTGGCTTTGCTATTGCCAACTATTTAGGTAAAGACCAAAATGGCCTACTCAACTATCCACAAGCTTTTGTTGCATTTTTTATAGCCGCTGCAGCACTTGGATTAGATGGATTTACTACAAGAGAACTTTTAAAGCATCCTGAAAAACGAAATGAACTTTTAGGAACCGCCTTAAGGCTAAAATTGATAGGTGGATTAATGGCATTGCCTTTAATTTACTTAGGCTACTGGGTAAACCAGCATTTTTTTACGCCTACGCAAACGCCCTTAAACTACATTCTAATTGTTGGTTTAAGTGGAATTACACAAGCTTTTTATATTACTGATAGTTATTTTCAAGCCACAGTACAGGCTAAATATGTAACCTTTACACAAATTTTTGGAAACATCTTATCTGCTTTAGTTAAGCTCATACTCATTATCAACCACGCCCCATTAGGCTGGTTCATTTGGGCCATTTTCTTTGATACAGTAATTTTGTCGGTTGGCTATCTTTATTTTTATTTCAAGAAGGTTGGCAGCTTGTCCCACTGGAATTATCAAAAATCGGTAGCAAAACATCTGCTAGCCAATTCTTGGCCTTTGGCTTTTTCCGCTATTTTGGTTTCATTATACATGAAGATAGACCAGCTGATGGTTGATAATTATTTAGGTTCGGGCGAATTGGGCATTTACTCTACCGTGGTGCAATTGAGCGAAAGTTGGTATTTTATCCCGGTAGCTATTGTTACTTCCGTTTTCCCTGCCATTATGAATGCCAGGAGAGATGACCAACAACGTTATCAAAAGCGGCTACAAAACATGTACGACTTAATGGTTTGGCTTAGCCTGAGCATCGCCATTGTGACTACATTTATATCGCCTTTGGCCTATAAAATTATTTATACTAGTGAATTTTGGAGTGGCGCTCATGTGCTTTCGGTACATGTTTGGGCTGGCATTTTTGTATTTTTAGGCTCGGCTAGCGGCCAATACCTGATTGCTGAAGGCTATACCAAAATTTCTTTAGCCCGCACCGCTTTTGGGGCAATAGTTAATATCGGTTTAAATATCTTTCTAATCCCAAAATATGGCATTATGGGTGCGGCAATTGCTACTTTAGCGGCGTATTTTTCTGCTACCTTTTTGATTTTACTTATTCCTAAAACCAGTAAGCAGGGCCTAATGATGTTAAAATCATTATTTTTGGTTACACTATTTCAAAAACTTGTTAAACGTTAAGCTTTACTTTTTGTAGATGCAGGTTCTTAAAGTTTTAGCGAAGAAACTATAACCTTTAGATTTTAAGAATTGGTATATTGGAGAATTCCCTAGTTCATCTACGTTCACATTTTCTTCCACTAAAATTATCTGAGGCTGATATTTTTCCCAATCATTTGACAAAAGCACGTTGTAATCTAAACCTTCAACATCGATAGAGATAAAATCTATTGTTTGACCTTTTGGCAAATACTTATCAAATACTTTTGACAAAGGCAGCACTTCAATTTTCTCTTCTTTAATTATCCGATATTTTCCGCCGCTTTGATGTATCTTTTCGGACACCTCTTTCGAAAAGCTGTTTAATGCAGGCTCATTAAAGCAATAAAAAGTGAGGCTACCTTCAGTTGTACCAATTCCTATATTCAGGTTGATATCTCTCTTTCGAAATAGCTTAAACGCCTTAATTGCGTTAGGTGTAGGCTCTATATTGATGCCTTTCCAACCTCTGTCGTAAAAATATTTGGTATTAGAAAACCTAACTGGGTGATGCGCACCAACATCCACAAAAAAACCCTTGTAACCTTTTTTTGATTCGAAAAGCGCTTTCAAAATCATATCCTCACCATCTTGAGAGTATGATTTGCTATATTGTAGATAATAAAATAACTTCTGAAAAATGCTTTTTAAGTTTTTATTCAATTTTATAAATATCTGTTTTGAATTGCAATATTAGCAAATTTTATTGCTGCATTGGCTTAAGTGGAATAAAATCATTTAAGTTGTATTGACTGCCAACGGACATCTTATCGTCTGCAAACCAAACATAAAATTTACCAGATGATGGCGCAATTCCAATATCTTTAATGCTGTAGTATTCCTCGTGAGGTGAAATAGCATAACTTTGTAGGCCAGCATATGCGCCCAAATCTGTAGAGTTTCCTTCGGAAAAAGTGCCATCATCATAAAATGCGAAACAATGGTCATCAGTTCTTCTAATAGCAATGCCTACAATATTTGAGGGACTTTTTCCATACGGTAGTACATAAGGCTTGGGCGAAACAAAATCTCCAAAATTATATAGTCCATATCCTACAGACATTGTTCCATCTTTATACCATACATAGCCTTTTCCACTAATTGAAATTCCCATATCTACCACCTGACTCATGCTCTTTCCAAAAGGAAGCACATAAGACGTAGTAAAACCGGTAGGATTTGTGGAAACACCTTTACTTACTTGACCATCTGTTCTCCAAAAATAAACTCCATCATCAGATCCAATATCAATACCGGCCATTGGCGACATTATTGACCCGCAACCAGCTCTCATATCTTTTAAAGGGATGTAGGCATTTAAATCAGATTCCGTACCTGCAGACAGTTTATCGTCGTTATACCAAACGTAGAACATACCGTTATTATTCGAATATGCTACGTCTACAATGTTAGCATAAGTTTCGCCTGGAGCTATTAGATAACTTTGAATTCCTGAATATGCTGCTAAGTCGGTAGGAGAGCCAACCGAATACGTACCATCGTCGTAAAAAGCATAGCAGTAGTCGGTATTTTTATCAACCGCTATCCCTACAATGTCTGAAGGGCTTTTTCCACTCGGAAGAGCAAAAGGTTGTGAAACGATATAATCTCTCATCCATATGTAGTTATCTCCGGCCGAGACTGTACCATCACTATACCAAACGTAGCCTCTTCCATCACTTGCAGTTGCTACCGAAAGAACGTCTGCATGATTGCCATCAATAAAATATTCCGAAAATGTACCGCAAATTTGATCAGCCCAGCCCTTGGTAACTACGTTTGACGATTCCCAATAGTACACAATATTATCAGGCCCGAAATCGATGCCAACTATGTATGGTGATGTTGAACTTAGCGCTGAAATATCCTTATCCCTAGACAAGTTATTGTTTTGATCGGTATCACTATTGATAGGCTCTTTTTTACATCCAGCAAAAAAAATAAAAATCAATAGGATAGATAGAGAGAGAGTTAATTTTGTTTTCATAAACCAAATATAATTAAGAAATGTAATTAATGCTAATTTTATTTCTTACCACATTAACATCACCAAATTAAATAATCCCACAGTAAAAACCCTACGGTTAATCTGCAAATCAAAAAACTAGGGATGCCGGAAGCGTCACAATTTTGAGATAGTTGTTATATTTACAAATATGTTAAACACCGATTTCCAAAAAGCTTATCAAAATTTCTACACTGATAATGATGTAGCTTGGCGCATGCTGGGTGCTAAATATAAGGCACAGAACATCATCAACGTTTGCAAAAGCATGAAGCCCCAAAAAGTACTTGAAGTAGGTGCTGGCGATGGTAGCATACTGCATTTTTTAGATCAATATGCCTTTGCTCCAGAAATTTACGCCTTAGAAATTGCAGCTTCCGGTGTTGAAAAAATTAAAGAAAGGAAATTAAAAAGCGTAAAAGAGGTACAAGTTTTTGATGGATACACTATTCCTTATCCCGATGACAGTTTCGACTTGATTATCCTAGCTCATGTATTAGAACATGTGGAGCATGAAAGGCTACTAATTAGAGAGCTTAAACGCGTAGCTAAACATCTTGTAATTGAAGTGCCTAGAGACTATAAATTTGGCGTGGATGAGCGTATTAATCACTTTTTAGCTTACGGACATATTAACATGTATACCCCAACTTCACTTCGTTTTTTGCTGAAAAGTGAAGGACTTGCTATCATAGCTGATCAAACTTCGATAATTACTCCTGAGGTTACTTTGTTCAACGATTACATCAACAGAAACATTAAAAAAAGCCCGATTAAATCTTTAAAGGTGAAGCTTGAGTATATGCTCAAAATTACAATTGGTAAGCTGTTTGGTAAAAAGAAACAAGAAGATTTAGCAAATGCCTATACCGTTTTAGTAAAAAAGACAGATGAGGAAGTAAAGATTTTCTAGCACTACGTAAATCAATGCGTTGAGTTTTGTATTTTAGGAGAAACATCCCTCCTATGATGACGCAAAGAGAATACCTTAAAGACTTGGTTTACCAGGTAAATGGTGCAGCTATTGAAGTGCACAAGGCCTTAGGCCCAGGATTATTAGAAAACATTTATCATCGCTGTTTCGCACATGAGCTTTCGTTGCGAGAAATCAACTTTAAAAGTGAGGTAAATTTGCCCATTTATTACAAAGGCGCAGAAATCGATGCTTCGCTGCGTTGTGATTTCATCATCGAAGATATGCTGGTGGTTGAGTTAAAAGCCGTGGAGACTGTACTTCCCATTCACAAAGCGCAATTACTTACGTATATGAAATTGCTCCGCAAGCCTATGGGCCTAATGCTGAACTTCAATTGCACACATATTTATTCAGAAGGGCAAAAGACATATGTAAATGAGTTCTTCGAAGAGTTATTTTGATTTTTTTTCGCCATATTATGGTATATGGTTTTAATTTACCATATAAGGCATGTAAGAGCATAGAAGTTTTTTTCTAATGATTTATATGACTTACATCGTTTAAATAATAACGTGTCCTATCAAAAAGTGGAAAATGCAGGTTTCCTTGAATGAACTTATATGTTTTATATGGCTTAAACGAGTAGCCTTCAATGAAATTATTTTAAATGTTTTTAACTTACCATATAAGGCATGTAAGAGCATAGAAGTTTTTCCAATGATTTATATGACTTACATCGTTTAAGTAATAACGTGTCCTATCAAAAAGTGAAAATGCAGATTTCCTTAAATGAACTTATATGCCTTATATGGTTTAACTATTAACATGTCCTATCTAAAAAGTGGAAAATGCAGGAGCCTTCAATGAACTTATGTGCCTTACATGGTTTTAATCATCATAAAATTTCCCTCCATCTCGTTTATTAACGTATTTTTGCCCAATGCAAGCCTTAGCTCCTATCGCCTTATTTGTTTATAACCGTCCGAAGCACACTGAGCGTACTATTAAGTTCTTACAGCAAAATCTTCTAGCTCCGGATAGTCGGCTTTATATTTTCTCCGATGGTCCAAAGAACAACTCAGACGAAGAGCAGGTAAATGAGGTGCGCAACTTCATTAAAACGGTAGATGGTTTCAAATCAGTTAAAGTTATTGAAAGCAAAACCAATAAAGGCTTGGCAAATTCGGTAATTGAAGGTGTAACGCAACTCAACAACAATTATGGGCAGGTGATTGTATTTGAGGATGACTTGGTTTCATCGCCACACACGCTAACCTACTTTAATGAGGCACTAAACCGTTATCGAAATGACGACAAAGTAATGCACATTGGCGCTTACATGTATCATTTAAAAGATAGCAACCTGCCTGAAAGCTTCTTCTACAGAGCTGCAACAAGCTGGGGATGGGCCACTTGGCAAAGCGCTTGGCAACATTTCGAACCTAATATTGATAAGTTAATTGCTCAATTTGATAGGCAGAAAATAAACCAATTTGCTATTGAAGGCACCATGAACTTCTGGAAGCAAATGCAAGACTTTAAGAAGGGCAAAAACAACTCTTGGGCCATTCGTTGGTACGCCTCCATCTTTTTACGTGGCGGATTAACCTTAAACCCATCGCAATCCTTAGTGAACAACATTGGCCACGATGGCACAGGCGTACACTCAGGCATTAACGATATCTACAACGTCATCATTAATCCGAAACCAATTACACAATTTCCAACAGAAATAACGGAAAACAAAGAAGCTTATCAGGCCATTAAAGCCTTTTTAGCCAATAGAAAAGGTAATTTATGGGATAGGGTTAAACGTTACCTTAAACAACGCTTTAGCTAACTTTTTTCGCTTCAATAATAATGTAAGGCGATAATTGCCTTGACTCGAAAGGGAATATTTTTGTAAGCACCTTACCCACCAGCCAAGTAGTTTTCTTGAACAGTTTTACACTGGCAGATTTCTCTTTTTCATTTTCTAACCACAAGCTAAATTTTCCGAAGTAGCCTGCTTGTTTTACCTGTAACCCTGCATTTTCCACAATGGTTTTTAATAACGCAGGATCCATGCAATTGATATTATGCTTATCGTAATTTTCACGATCAAAGTTTTTTTGAAACCAGCCATTTAACGCCTTAAAATTTGGCAGTGTAATAAATAAAGTTCCGCCGGGTTTTAAAAAAGCGATATGTCTATTAATGATATCTGCTGTATCGTTAAAATGCTCAATTAACCCGCAGCTTAGCACTAAATCATACTGTTTCTCTGGCGTGTAATTGAACAAATCCGTCTCAATGATGTGGATATCATCACTTTGTAAATTATTGGTTTTTAAAAGCTGGTGCGTAATGGGCTGGTGAACAAAATAATCAAGTAAAGTCACATCCAACTTCAAGTACTTCCTTAAAAAAACTGCGTAATAACCAGGAAATCCTCCCAGTTCAATTGCGCTTTTCACATTATTGCTTTTAACGATGTTGCTTAGCTGTTGGTGAAATAAATAGTTGGCTGGGATAGCTACGGAAAGCCCCGTTTTGCTTTCCCAATAATTGACCCAAAAATTTCTGTCGGTTAATAAGTTGTCCATTTTGCAGGGGTAAACTTACGAAGTTTAACCTTAACTATTATTGTTTCAACGGCAAAGTTGAGGGCTTCGCCGTTCTAAACTTCGTAAGTTTATTTTATTGCTCAATTAGTTATTTCAGTTCTTTCATGATTTCGGCTACGGCACGCTCCAGCTGAGGATCTTTACCGGCCAATCTATCTTCAAATGTGTTTTTTATGAAGATATCAGGCGCCACGCCTTCTTTTTCCAAATTTTTGCCATCCATTGTATAGCAACCCCAAGATGGCAAGCGATAAGAGGAACCATCAACCAAACCCTTTGCCGAAGTGAAGATAATCCAACGATAAGTTTCCGTACCAATAATTTTCCCGAGTTTAAGCTGCTTAAATCCGGCTGCAGTCATCTCTGCATCACTTAAAGACTGTTCGTTGATCAATAACACAATAGGTTTCACTGCAGGCGCAAAATTACTTTGTGTAGTAAGTGTACCGCCACGATATTTCCATTTCAAATAAGGGCGCTGCGATAAAAACTTCAGCACCTCATCATGCACATTACCGCCGGTGTTGTAACGTAAATCTAAAATGATGCCATCCTTGTTGTTCTCTTGCTCTACCATATCTAGCAAAAAGCTCTGCAATTCGCCGGTGCTCATATTTTTCATGTAAGAATAAGCAATTCGATTTTTGCCCCAATTCTCTACGTTTTTCCTGTTGTTGGCTATCCACTCATCATACAAGTTCATTTTAAGTGTAGCAGCACTTTGAGGATGGATGTTTACATCGAATGATTTACCATTACGGGAAAAAGTCAAACTCATTTCTTTATCAAGCGATGGCTTACTGAAATAATATTCTCTATCCACCGTTTGATCTACTTTAATACCATTTACGTGAGTTAAAACATCGCCTATGGCAACTTTACCGCCAAGCAATGATGCACTACTACGGGCAACGATACTTTCTACTTTGTAAGGTCGCTCATTGTTGAATATCAAACCTGTTTCGTTAGTCACATAGTTCATGTTTTTACGTTCTTCGGCACCAAAACTGTTAAAACCCATGTGCGATGAATTAAGTTCGCCCAGCATGTCGTTTAGCAAAATCCTCAAATCAGACCTGTTGTTCACGTAAGGCAAATAAGCAGCATATCGGTTTTTCATGTTGTTCCAATCTACGCCATGAAAATCATCATCATAAAAATTCTCATCCAAACCAACCCAGGTTTCATAAAACATTTGGGTAAATTCAGCATTTAGGTTCCTGCTAAATTTATAGCTGTGCTCAATGGCATCAAGCTTATTGGCTTCAACATTGTATTTATTAATTGCACCACGCACCAAGGCAAAATACTTGCCTGCCGACTCTACCGTACTCAACGTACCAGGCGCTATTTTTTCAGTCTTGTTAGCTTCAAATGGCTCTATGATCGTTCTGTAGGTGCTCATTGGCATCCCTTCATGGCTGGATGCATAAATGACATAAGTTTTATCGCCTTTGGCAAAAACATCAATTAAGTACTGTGTGCCGTAAAGCGGACTAACAGTTTCTACCCTATCCAAAATCCTATCTGTATTGATGGTAATTAGTTTAGGGCTAGGTGGCGTAACCGCTTTCTTTTTTGCTGTATCGGCTTGTTTAACGTCTTTTGCAGGTGCGGTAACTGGTGTTGCAGGTGTGTTTTCCTTAAACAACTCATCAAATTTATCAGCTTTGTAAGGCGCATCGTAAAAATCCAAAGCCATGCGATAAACGTGGGCATCCTGCATACCAAAAGGATAAGAAGGCTTGGTTCTATTGCTAGTAAAATAAATGTACTTACCATCCGACGACCACACCGGGCTAGCTTCTGTAACACCTGTATTGGTTAAATTTATGGTTTTGTTTGCCTTAATGTCGTGAACAAAAATGTCCTGTTCAAAATTACGATAGGCCGTAAAAAGCACATACTGATCGTTTGGAGAAAAGCTTGGTGCCGAATTTTGAATTGCCCAAAACTCATCGGTAACTACAGTTTTGCTTTGCAATGTTTTCAAGTCCATTAAGCGCAATTGGTTACGACCGCTTAAATAAACTGCCTGAGTTTTAGTTTTATTGAAAGAAATATCGTGATTGTTCGCCTTGTCTTTAGTGATTTGTTTAGCTACCGATTTACCATCGCCAACCACCGTAAACCAATTTTGGTAGCCATCCACAGTTTGATTGAAAAGAATGGTTTTATTGTCCGATAGCCACTTTAACTCCATTACACGTTCGAAAACACCACCAACATTGGTGCTAATTTGGCGAATGAATTTCCCTTCAGCGTCGCTCACAAATAAATCGCCTCTGGAAACAAATGCTATTTTTTTGCCATCAGGCGATACATCAAAATTCGAAATATTGGCCTTCACTTCATACTCTTGTTCTTTGGTTAACACCTGATTTCTAAAGGAGCTGATATTTACTTTCTCTGCCTTTTTCGAAGCAACATCATAAACAAACAGCTGATAATCCTTTTCAAAAACGATGGTGCTACCGTTGGCCGAAACAAAAGGACGCTTAATTGAAGTGTCAAATTTGGTCAATGCGGTTTTCTTCCCGTTAGTAAAGGTGTAAAGGTTATATTCGTTATTTAGCTCATCAGAAACAAAGTAGATATTCCCCTTTTGATCGATGCTTGTCCAAAAATCTTTACCTAAATATGCTGTATAGCGTTTGTAAGATTTAGTTTTTGGGTTGTACGATTGGATATCTGGATTAAAAGCCCCTTTGTAATGCTTTCTGTTAGCAAAGTTTCTACTCTCCCAAGTATCGTTAAAAAACAAGCTACCGTCTGGAGCTTCGGCGATGTTGTGTGTAGTGTTAAAGTAATTATCAAACAAACGCACCGCTGTACCACCATTAATGCCCACTTTATAGCTGGAGTAATTGTTATATCGCCCTGAGGTAAAGTAAATTGTTTTTGAATCCCAGCTCCAATTATCTACCTCATCGGTGGCTTCATTAAAAGTTAGCTGCTTAATTTCGCCACCAGCCATTGGCATTAAATACACATCAAAATTACCGTATTGATTTGAAGAAAAAGCTAGCCACTTGCCATCAGGTGAAATTTTAGGATTGATTTCTTCTCCCTGCATCGCCGTAATTCTTGAGGCTAAACCGCCTTTGGTCGGTACTTTCCATATATCCCCATCATAACTGAACACAATGGTTTGCGCATCAGGAGATAAGGCTGGATAACTTGCAAAATAGGTTTGATTTTGAGCCTTCGCCAAAGATGGCAGCAACAAAAAGCCCATGGCCAAGCGACCAAAAAAAACTTTTATCTTCATTTTTAATACAGATTAATCAATTAAATAGTTAGGCTTAAATTAGAAAAGCGCAACTAAATAAGACGATTTTATTTTTAAATAGTTAGTTAAATTCTGCTACGTTTTTACAAACCTAAACAATAAAATGTATTTTTGATTGCTTTGAAAATTGTACACCTTAACACATACGATGGTAATGGCGGTGCTGGAAGAGCCTGCTTACGTTTAAGCGATGCCTTGAACGCAATTGGCGTGGATTCGAAAGTATTGGTTTACTATCAATTTGGCAATAACCCCAACATCACCAACCTCAGCAAAAGTCCATTCGCAAAGGCCAAAGCCGTGTTTAACATTATGGCCGAGCGCTATCTATCAAAAGCCTTTGCTAAAGCTGTAAAAACGCCGTTTTCCTTGCAGTGGTTTGGTAAAAGTGTAGTTAAAAACAAGTTGGTTAAGGAAGCTGATGTAATTCATATCCATTGGGTAAACCACGGTTTTTTAAACCCTAAATTTTTAGCCGAATTGGCGGATTTAGACAAACCTATTGTTTGGACTTTTCATGATAGCAACGCTTTTACGGGAGGTTGTCACGTACGTTACAGCTGCGAAAATTTCCATCGGCAATGTGGTAACTGCCCTTTGCTGAAAATGAGCGGCCCAAAAGATATCTCTCACCAAACTTGGAAGCGCAAGCAAAAAGCCTATTCGCAAGTAAATTTTCACGTGGTAGCACCAAGCCATTGGATGGCACAATCAGTAAAAGAAAGCAGTTTATTGGGTTTAAGAAAGGTAAATGTAATCCCTAACACGATTGAAGTAGATGTATTTAAACCTTATGTGAAAAGTGAGGCCAAAAAAATACTGAAAATAGCGCCCGAAAAGTTCGTGATCATGAGCGGTTTTATGCCTTCAAAAAACGACAAACATAAAGGGACACAGTTTTTAGTTGATGCTTTGTTTGAGCTTTCCCGCAGACCAGAAATTCCTAAAGATCAAATTGAGCTGGTAATTTTTGGCAATAAGGATGAAGAAAACGTGCCGAAATTTCCATTTAAAACCACTTTTTTAGGAACCATTAATAAAGATGAGCATTTAGCCAAATGTTATGCTGCGGCTGATGCTTTTATTACGCCATCATTAGAGGACAACCTTCCTAATACGGTGATGGAAAGCTTAGCTTGTGCAACTCCGGTAATAGCATTCACCACCGGTGGCATACCCGATATGGTGAAGCATTTGCAAAACGGTTACCTTGCCAAGTATGAAGATGCCAGCGACCTTGCCGATGGTATTGAATGGCTTTTTCTGCATGAACAAAAAGAAGAAGTGCAGAAGGAAGCACGCCGCAGCATTTTAACCCACTTTTCGCCAACGGTTGTGGCCGAGCAACATTTAGCCGTGTATTTGAAATTGTTGGACGATATGCCAAAATAATTTAATTACTACTTAAAAAAAAATTGACCTCAATGACGATTTTAGAATATTGGAACGCCGCTCCTGTAGCCTCAATAATTTTTGTTTTCACCATTATTACCAGCATCTACGCTTTTAATGATAACCAGTTGTACGGCAAATTTATGTTGCATCCCTACAGCGTGGCCAGGGGCAAAAAGCTGTATACGTTTATCACCAGCGGATTAATTCATGCAGATTGGATGCACCTGTTTTTTAACATGTTCACCTTTTATTTTTTCGCATTCCAATTAGAGGCCGCCGTTGGGCATTGGCAGTTTGCCGTGTTATATTTCGTTTCTTTAGTAGTAAGTGATATCCCTACAGCAATGCGCCATAAGCATGATTTAGGCTATGGTAGTTTAGGCGCTTCGGGAGCTATCAGTGCCGTACTTTTTAGCTACATCCTTTTCGCCCCTCTAAGCATGATCGGCGTAATGTTTATCCCAATGCATGCAATTTTGTTTGGCGTGCTTTATTTAGCCTACTGCATGTATATGTCCAAAAATGCGAGGGATGGCATTAACCACGATGCCCACTTTTTCGGCGCATTAGCTGGATTAATTTTAACTGTGATTTTAGTACCAGGTATCGTCCCTCATTTTATTGGGCAATTATCAAGCATCTGGCAATAAAGGCTCTTCAAAAAAACTCATTGGCGCCTGCGGGTTTTTAATGATTTCGAATAAAGTTAACCCGTAAGGCTTCCAAAAATTTTCGAGCACCTGCCCATAGGTTTTATGCTGCCATTCGTCAAAAATAGGCTTGTTTTGTATGCCTCTTAATGGCATAGGATCAATGTAGGCTACGCCATTAGCTTCAATTACGTTATACTCCGGCAAGCGATTAAATAAGTAAGCCGAATAGAAAAAACGGGCGGCCAATTCCTCAAATTGTTGGTCGCTCAATGCTTTACCTTCAATTGTATTAAGCAGTGGCTGATGATATCTTTTATTTGCGCCATTATCTTGTAGGCAAGCTACAATGCCAAAATCTTTAAATTTAAGCGAGAAGATTAAAGTGTTAATTTCATCTCTGAAGCTGAATCCAGTTTCCGCATTTTCCAACGACACTACCTTGATAGACCATGGTTGGAAATTTTCAAACTCCACCTCACGATAGATGCTCTGCAACATTAAGTGCAGATTTCCGAATTTATGCATCAAGCCTTGCGACATGTTCATGCCATCACCGCTAAGTTGTTTTAAGCGGATGGCGCCTTGCATTTCGATATACAAAAAGCTGTACATTAATTTGCCAATCCACTGAAATAATGCTAACTCTGGCAAAGCAGAAACGCCTTCATAGCCTTTTTCAAAAGCAGCTTCTATTGTTTGTTCCAATGGTAAGATGGCGCTAGCATAAACTTCCGAGCTTACTGGAACAACCAAACTTTCGTAAGTTCTAATGCTTTCGTCCAACAGCTTGATTTGCTCCTGCCCAGTTAAGCCAGCCATCTCGATGAGCCAATTTGGAAGTACTCGGATAGCTAACGGCTGCGCACTGTTACCACTTAAAAAGCATTTTTCGTTCCTAAAATCAAAGGTTTTGAAGGGATTATAAAGGCTATGATTCATTTGCTGCAATATTACAGATAATTAGAATTATTTAATTGTCATAATTAACGCAACGAGTTTGTTTTAGAAAGCCTTTGCGTTCCTTGCGAATACTCCAAAATTTTTGCGACAAAAAGAAATTAACCGCAAAGTAAAATAAAAGACACGCAAAGTGCGCAAAGTTGATTTTTCAAAAAAGATTGCTTTTCCTAACATAACTAGAAGAATGCGGTGCCTAGCGAACTGCTTTTTACTATTCTGTAGAAAGCCTTTGCGTTCTTTGCGAATGCTCCAAAACCTTTGCGACAAAAAGAAATTAACCGCAAAGAAAAATAAGAACCACGAAAAGTGCGGAAAGTTGGTTTTCTAAAGGAGATTGCATTTCCTAACTAAGATAACTAGAAGAATATAGCGCCTAGCGAACTGCTTTTTACTATTCTGTAGAAAGACTTTGCGAATACTCCAAAAACCTTTGCGACAAAAGAAATTAACCGCAAAGTAAAATAAAAGACACGCAAAGTGCGCAAAGTTGATTTT
>NZ_QMHP01000015.1:0-6339 GCF_003313335.1 Pedobacter zeaxanthinifaciens | reverse complement strand
ATTAACCGCAAAGTAAAATAAAAGACACGCAAAGTGCGCAAAGTTGATTTTCTAAAGGAGATTGCTTTTCCTAACTATCGGAGTAGGCGGTTACTAGCAATTAGGATAACTAGAAGAATGCAGTGCATAGCTAACTGGTTTTTAGCATTCTTTAGAAAGCCTTTGCGTTCTTTGCGAATACTCTAAAACCTTTGCGACAAAAAAAGAAATTAACCGAAGAAAAATAAAAGACACGCAAAGGGCGCAAAGTTGGTTTTCCAAAAGTTTTCGTTAAAGCACTACCTTTGCCGCACGCTTTTCTCTCCCTTTGGGAGAGATGCCCAAAGGGCAGAGAGGGCAACCCTCTTCATTAGCAGCGCCGTTGAACAATAAACCTGATGGAAGCGGTTATACTTTTTGTTTTATCTGTAAGATGGAGCAGTTTAGAAATAGATTATCCCAAAGTTCGAGTTAGGCTAGCCCGCGGATAACACAGAAAAAAACAAAAAGATAATAGCGTACAGCAGGACTAACGATGATAGTACCATTAGCCCTGCTTTTCAAATCAATTTATCGCTAATACCTACTGTAGAAACCACTAATTTGATCTATCAGTTGCGCATAAATAGGCTTGGTAAATTCAACAAACAGATTTCCTGGAGGCGGCGGCATTGTTTCACGCTTTCTGGTAAGTGCATATTGTTGCTTATCCAAAGCACGGTCGTCACCTTTGTAGGATGCCCAATTATCTACCCAAACATAAGTGCCAGCCAACTTTTGGTTACGCAACACTTTGTTGGTATTTAAGTCAATTACCGCAAAGTTAAGCAGTCCGGATGAGCTTACCTGCTTTTCGAAAACGCTGTAAGTTGCAGTAACAGTGCCATAAATTTTGCCCCTTCTGTCCTCGCCAATAACTACGCTATCTCTTTTTAATTTTTCTACACGCTCTTTAACGTAAGTTTGGCCTACCACAAAGTCGTCAAAATGGAGTTCAACAAGTTGGTCGGCACGTAGTTTTTGCTTGTAAGCTTCCTCTTCGGTATAAAAACGCACAAAAGTGTTGCCGCGGTAAGTTGCCAAATAATTACTGATTTGTTGCTGAAAATAATCGTTGCTAAGCTTGTACGTATTGCTGTTAATACGAGCAGGTTGCACCACCACTTTCAAAACCGCAGCCCAATAAGCATCATCTATTTTTTCGTTCAGTCCCTTCATTGCCGGATATAAATTTTGCGCTTTCAAAAAGTGGTTGTAGGCTACTTTTGCACTTTCTCTAGTGCCTACCCTCAAGGCTTTTTCGCCCAACAAGTAGCGTGCTTCGGCAGCTTGATATACCGCATCTTCATAAGCTTTTACATATTTTGGCGGATTAGGAACCAAATTCAAACAACTTGGGCAGGCGTTCACATCATCGCTCAGCTGATTGATTTTTTGGTAGTGATATAAAATGCTTTCCCACTTTAATGCATCGGCTGAAAGTTTAGCTTCATCAACTTTGCGTAAGTGTGTTTTAATTGCCAAATCAAAAGCGGCAGGCAATACCTGCATGGCTTCTTTGTTTTGAGGCGAGCTGCGCAGCCGATCTACTGCTTTTTCAACGGCAGCATCGTAATCACCTTTTTGTAATGCATTTTTTCCAGTGGTACATCCAACAAATAATATGGATAAATAAAGAAAATACCGTAATCTTGAAATAGTTTTCATGGCCACCTCCGAATTTAAAATTTGACAAATATAATATAGGCTATGTATGCTTTTAAAGTAATAGACGATTTATAATGAAAATTAGTTGCAAGGAGTTTCAATTAGAATTAAAACATGCATTTTCGATTGCAAAATTTACCCGTACAAGCACACCGCTTTTGCTTTTAAAAATTGATTTTGAAGGACAAACGGGCTATGGTGAAGCAAGTATGGTGCCCTACATGGGAGAAAGCTACGAAACGGCTCATGCCTTTTTAAAGAAGGTAGACTGGAACAGATTTCAATTTCCGTTTGATTTTGCATCAATTAATAGTTATTTGGACAGCTTAGCGGAGGGCAACCCGGCAATTAAAGCAGCTATTGATATTGCACTGCATGATTTAAATGGAAAATTACTCAATAAACCTTGCTACGAAATTTTTGGTGCCGACCCCGCAAAAATGCCAGTAACTTCGTTTACAGTTGGCATTGATACGCCTGAAGTTTTACGTAAAAAACTGGAGGATGCTGCTGATTTTAAAGTGGTGAAAGTAAAATTGGGAAGAGATAACGATCAAGAAATTATTGAAACTATCCGCAGCGTTACTAATGTGCCTTTGTATGTAGATGCCAACCAAGGCTGGAACGATAGGATTAAAGCTATAGACCTGATTTACTGGCTGCATAGCCAAGGCGTAGTGTTAATTGAGCAGCCGATGGATAAAAATGATTTGGAAGGAAATGCTTGGCTTACTGAACGCAGTCCAATTCCTTTGTTGGCCGATGAGGCCATGCAACGCTTGAAAGATTTGGATAGCTTGAAAGGTGCTTACCACGGGATTAACATTAAGCTGATGAAAAGTACCGGCATGTATGAAGGACACCAAACGATTTTAAGAGCTAGGCAGTTGGGTATGAAAGTGCTGATTGGTTGCATGAGCGAAACATCAATTGCCACTTTGGCTGGTGCGCATTTGGCCCCTCTTTGCGATTGGGCTGATTTGGATGGACCTTTCTTAACGGTTAACAATCCTTTTGATCAACCAGCTTTTGCAGACGGAAAATATGTGTTGAATGATTTGCCAGGCTTGGGTTTAACGGGTATGCAGGCGGGTTTGTTTGATTAATCGGCGTATTTGACTATTTAATAAACAAATGTTAAATTTGATTTAGGTTAAAAAAGATATTATGACAGTAATCATCGATAAAAATAATGCCAAAAACATTTCGGAAATTCTTTCTAAAAAGCTGAATAAAGCTATGCAAAAAAATGGAAATTTAGCTAAACATTTTGGGAAGTTAAAGAGAAATATTGACGGACTAGATTATCAGTTAACGATGAGAAAAGATGAAGATTGATTTTATTGCAGATAGTAATTTCTTGATATATGTACATGAAGGCAAAGAACTCATTGCGCCTTTTCTTGAGTATAATTTTGCTATTTCTTTTATTTCTGAGGTAGAGCTTTTAGGTTTTAATGGATTAAATAAAACAGAAGAGGTAAAACTTAAATCTCTTATTGCCGATTGCTTTTGTATTGATTGGAATAGCAAGATTAAAGAACAAACTATTGAACTTAGAAAAAACTATGCTATTAAACTTCCAGATGCAATAATTGCAGCTACCTCTTTGGTTTTCGATATACCATTAATTTCCGCAGATAAAGGGTATTCAAAAATAAAAAATCTTGACTTAATCCTTATTGAAATCTAGCGGCCGAAGCTTTTGACATCCAACCGCTATTTTTACACTGTTCCACATTTGTAATGTCGAACTTACCTATCGAGGATTTTTATTCCAATTCTTTAGGCTAGCACACATTTGTAAGTCTGTTTTGAAAACCTTGACCGAACATCGGAATTAAAAATTCCGAAGAGCAGAACCAAATTACTGCCTGTATCTATCTTTACGTAACAGTGTCATTAATTTGCTTGTCACTAGCGGCACTAGATATTTGCAATAAAGTATTACAATTATGACAGAGAGCAATTTATAAAGATCACTTTTTGGCCAGTCTATTTGGATAAATAATAGAATTAAAAGCAAATAACAGAGGAGTTCAAAAATTATCTTCATTTTTTGGAAATTATGCTGAAGCTGGTCACATGTAGGTGGTGCAAGCTGTGCACATCGTACGCTTGGATTATTGACAGCAAGTCTCGATCAATAATGTCCACCTGATCTCGCGAAAGTATTTATGAAGGCAACCCTAGCGGGCAGACATTACAAAATTATTGATGGCCAACATAACCATAAGCATGAACAAGATCAGACAAATCCTACGGCTCTATGACCAGGGAAAGTCAAAACTCACCATTGCGGCATACCTTGACATATCCCGCACCACTGTGCGCAAGTACATCACATCCCTGGAAAACTGTGGTCTCTCTGAGAGGGAGGTCGATTCACTATCTGATTCGGAGCTTGACGAGCTCTTTGGAAAGATCAAGGATAAGCCCAGATACGAAAGCCAAAAGATGCTCGCACTTCAGAGATGTTTCCCCAAGATGGAACGCGAGCTCAAGCGTACGGGGGTGACTAAGGGCCTACTCTGGGAGGACTACATCAAGGAATTTCCAGATGGTTATAAATATACCCAGTTCTGCAAGCATTTTACAGATTGGCAGGCAAAGGTGAACCCTACGATGCATCGTACACACAAAGTAGGCGACAAGCTATTTGTGGACTTTGCTGGAGAAAAGCTTTCCTATACCGACAAAGCTACGGGAGAAGTCGTCAGCGTGGAGGTGTTCGTTGCCATCCTGGGAGCAAGCCAGCTAACATATGTCGAAGCGGTACCTTCCCAGCAAAAGGAGGACTTCATATCTGCCTGTGAAAACACGCTCCATTTCCTTGGAGGTGCCCCTTCTGCTATTGTTCCCGATAACCTCAAGGCAGCCGTCACAAAAAGTCACCGCTACGAGCCAACCCTCAACCAGGCTTTCGAGGATTTCGCCCAGCATTATGACACCGTTGTATTACCCGCAAGAGCTTATAAGCCAAGGGATAAGGCATTGGTTGAAGGTGCCGTCCGGATCATATACACCCGGCTATATGTACCAATTCGCCAGAAACAGTACTCCTCCCTTTCGGAGCTGAACGTTGCCATAAGGGAGTATCTTGCACTGCACAACAACCAGCTTCTAAAGGGGAGGACATATAGCCGCAGGATGCAGTTTGAAGAAATTGAGCGAAAGGAACTGAAGGCTTTGCCAATAGACCGATTCGAACTAAAGCAAACCTTCCATGCAAAGGTCAATAAGGATAGCCATATACTTCTGGGGCCAGACAGGCACTACTATAGTGTCCCGGTTAGGTTCCTCAGTAAAAAAGTGAAGATAATCTACTCGAATTCCATCGTAGAAATCTTCTCAAAATTCGAACGTATAGCCATCCACAAACGCAGCAAGGTTCCCCATGCCTACACTACGAACAACAGTCATCTCAGCAGTTCGCACAGGTATTCTGCTGAACGCACCCCTGAAACCTTTATGGAAAGGGCCGAAGCAATCGGGGAAGATGTCGTGTTTGTGATAAAATCCATTTTGGACAGTCAAAGGCACGAGGACCAGAAGATCAAGAGCTGCGAAGCGATACTTAGCCTAGTTCGGAAATACGGAGCGGAACGGCTCTGTGGTGCATGCCGTCGCGCTATGGACTTCGGTATCGATACAAAGGTTTTTCGGACCATCGAATCGATCTTGGAGAACAACTTGGACGGGCAGCGTGAGAATGTCTTCTCTACGGAGCTTGATATGCCTTCCCACCATAACATTAGAGGAGAAAATTACTATAAATAATCCTGAAAAAAATGAACAATTCAGACACCCTAGATAAACTAAAGTCACTTAAGCTACACGGCATGTTCCATGCCTTTAAGACGAATCTTGACACCGGAAGTACGGTGGGCTATACCCCTGACCAGTTGCTTGCCGAACTCGTCGATGCGGAATATGAGGACAGGATGAACCGAAAGATTGATAGGCTGGTAGAGAATGCCAAGTTCAGGTACAAGGCTTCAATAGAGCTGATCAACTTCAACAAGCAGCGGAACATCGACCGCAACCAGGTTCTGCGTCTTGCCGAATGTGCATTCATTGATACCCATGACAACATACTGATCACTGGTCCAACGGGTATAGGCAAAAGCTACATTGCCTCTGCAATAGGACATCAAGCCTGCGCAAAGGGCTATAAGGTTGTATATTGGAGCACTCCCAAGCTGTTTGCAAAGTTAAAACAGGCAAAGGCCGACAACAGCTATGGAAAAGAAATTTCCAGGATATTACGTGCCGAAGTACTTATTCTGGATGATTTTGGACTTTATCCTCTGGACAATCAAAGTCGCCTTATCCTGATGGAGATTGTTGAGGACCTTCATGGAAAGACATCAATGATCTTCACCTCACAGCTCCCAGTCAGTGCATGGTTCGAAATGATAGGAGAAAAGACAATCGCCGACGCGGTACTGGATAGGATCGTGCATGATGCGCATCGTATTGAGGCTGTCGGGGAGTCTATGAGAAAGGTAAGGCCCAAGAAACTGGACTTTGAACCGGGATACCAATAGGTTCCCGGCCAGCTTGTACACGTTGCTTTTTCGGCTTCATACCATTTGTTTCTGTAGATTATTCCAAAACTGGCCACTCCTTTTTTTGCGAACTGGCCACATC
>NZ_QMHP01000014.1 GCF_003313335.1 Pedobacter zeaxanthinifaciens | reverse complement strand
TACTGAACAGTTTGGAACGTACAGGGATGGATAGTATTTCCGAAATACACACATCAACACCTTTTCTATTGTAAAGGTTATCTAGGTTGTAGGCTTTTACACCACCTATAGTAAGGGTAAGCATATTTCCCGAAACGTCAGCCATTACGGATGGTATGTCTATAATAAAAGCCATTCTTTCATAGTATATGGTTTTCTCTTGTTCGGTCAAATCCTTGGCTTGTTTACTACGGGCTTCGGGTATTCTGCCCTTGATAGGATGGCTTACCCTAATATTTGGGGAAAGGATCTTTTCTCCGCGATAGAATGTTCGAACTACTTCCTCTGTTACCTCTATAAAATCGGTATGGTTTATAGCAGGTTCATTGTCCTTAACGAAAACGGGGATAATATGCTTTTCCTTCATCTCTGTAAGTTCACAGAACGATGTATTCGAAATTATAAACGGTTTGTCGGATGATATTTGTAAGCCATTTTCAACTATAGGCTCTATTACAGCTATGTCGGTATTGACGGTCTGTGGTTTCAATTTAGCTTTCTTCATTTTTAACTGTTTTTCTAATGAAATTGGTTTCTTCTGATTTCGTTCCTATCAATTGTTTTTTCTTTGTTTGAAAATCTTCGTTGAGGAGGACTTGAAATTCTGGATAGGAGTTGAATATTTCACGTAAGGTTTTTACATCCTTACTTTTGGTAATGAGCTTCTGTACAGTAGTGGCATCTACTCCATTGCTGCACCAGGATAGGATTTTTTCTCCTATGACCGAACTTATACGAAACTCTGGTTTGTTCATGAACAGTCCGGTTCTATCTTTAGTTGCAGAAGCATTTTGTTTGATGTCTATTTCAAGGACAAGGGTAAGCTCGTAATCCATCCCCTCACGCTGTACACCCTTTAGACCAACTTTTTCTGGAACCATTTTCCCGTTTTTCTCTGTTAGCACGTAGTCTTGCTTACTTCTGATCGTACCGATGATATGGCATTTGGAAGATAGCATGACATTGATAAATTGGTTATGTCTAGGTGTTAATTTAGCCCAGTTGGTAAAACTATTGCCCGCCATATTACTATGTGTTTCCAATATGCCGCCCGAACCTTCCCATTCGTGTGAGATACTATCAATTATGATTACCTCAATGCCAGAAGCCTCACAAACCCCTACAGCTTCAATATATCTTTCGGGTGAAAATGGTGCATTTAAGCTCAATACATAATAATTGCCTAAATGGGCGTATAAATCTGCGCTATTGTTTTCCGTATCTATAACTGCAACTTTAGACCAATCCCCCGTAAGTCCGAACGCTATAAGTAATGCACCCATTGTTTTGCCCGAACCTGAAGGACCTTGTAAACCCATACGTATACGAGCTTGATGCCTTTCGGCTTTTCTTAAATTCATAAATTATGTTTTTAATATGTAATAAAACCTGCCGAACGCAGGTTTTCGGTAGTTCGTTTAAAAAAATAAAGAGGGATGTTCCCTCCTTATCACGCTACTACTTTTTGTTTAGATTTTGTTACTACCTCCGAAGAGTTAACAATGTTCGCATTGAACAATGATAGGCTCTTTGCCCTTCCGTTGGCAATCTCAATTGAGTATAGCTGATTTGGCTCAATGTTGTTGAAATGCTCGACTGTGACCATCATTTGAGCATCACTACTTCCGATACCAAAAGTTTTAGAAATGTGTTTGTTGTTATCCTCCGCACCTTTGAGCGTGCCTGCTACAAAGGTCAACGCAAAGTTTCCCTTTGCTGAAGAAATTTCCTTAACCAAGAAGATGTCG
Source organism: Pedobacter zeaxanthinifaciens (assembly GCF_003313335.1). Lineage (GTDB taxonomy): Bacteria > Bacteroidota > Bacteroidia > Sphingobacteriales > Sphingobacteriaceae > Pedobacter > Pedobacter zeaxanthinifaciens. The sequence continues at coordinate 95,627 of NZ_QMHP01000014.1, read as the reverse complement.
AGATTATCAGGAGTTGCGAAATGATACTTGCCATCGGGAACACCAATTCCTGTTCTGATAGGTTTGAAACCTGCTTTTTCTGCCGCAGTTAGTGCAGCATTGCTTTCAGCTCTGTTCATAAAGTTTTACGTACTACGTCGCCACGTTTTTTTTAATGTAATTGGATTTGTTAATTACCCACACTCTAGTTCGAGGCGGGGGGTTGCTTGCCAAAATCCGGTAGGGGCTGTTTGGAGTGGGGTGGTGCCCGGGGAGTTTTTTACAGATAATTGGATATTAAGTACCCTTAAAAATTTTGAGATATAATATTATGTGCTACCTCTTGTGATATTAGTTGGCATTTTAAGTCAGTTCTTAGAACTTTAAATGATAGTAAGTGTCTGAAGAGTGGGCGTATTATAGTGATAACTATATTGTAGATAAGCGAATAAAAGTTGATATGTTATTACTAAAGGATATATTTTAAAGAATGATTTTAATAAGAAATAGGTAGCATGCTGGTGGGTTGTAACCTCGTCTAATCCTGCAAGCTCAATTTTATTGAAAGATTTATAACTTTAATCTCATAGGGTTTAATAGAAATGAATTTTTTAACTGTTTATAATTAGTTATTATTGCATTAACTAGAATTTATGCCTTGACAAGTGGTTTAAATAAAAAACCATGACTGTGAATAGGGATTATCTTTTTGGTTAACGGATTAATCTTCAATAAATGATACAAGATATATTAGCGCAAAACGAAAATAGAAATGTGAATGATAAACAATTAGTAGCTTTACGTGAACATTTTCCTTCTTGTTTTAAGTCAGATGGTAGTTTTGATATAGAAAAATTTAAGACCGAAATAAGTGAGAAGACAGACGTTGTTAATGAAGGTTATGAATTAAAGTTTTTAGGGAAAAGCTATGCCAAGCTAATGGCAAGTACAGATACAACCACGGTGATACAACCCAACACCGAGCATAACAACCTACCCGAAAACGCCAACAGCCAAAACATTTACATTAGTGGCGATAATCTTGACGGACTTAAGCACCTGCTAAAAAGCTACAGCAAAAGCATAAAATGCATATACATAGACCCACCTTACAATACAGGCTCTGACGGCTTTGTGTACCAAGATAATTTTAACTATACACTAGAAAACCTGCAAGAAAAACTGAGCATAAGCGAAGACGAAGCCCAACGTATACTTGACCTCACCCGCCGTGGTTCTTCTTCTCACTCGGCTTGGCTCATGTTTATGTATTGCCGCCTACTACTTGCTAGAGATGTACTGACAGACGATGGCGTTATTTTTATTTCTATTGACGACAATGAACAAGCTAACCTCAAACTCCTTTGCGACGATGTGTTTGGTGAGGAGAATTTTGTTGGAGATTTGGTTTGGGAGAAAAAAAAGAAAGGCACATTCTTGTCAAACAGTTTAACAAATATTAAAGAATCAATTTTAACTTTTTCAAAGAACAAAATTGAGTTCAATGGTCTTATTGCTGAAATAAAAACTGATATAGAAACTTATCCATGCATAAATTCTTCCAATAAAAGAGAAAATAGAATAATTAGAAAAGGAACAAAAAGTAAATACAGAGAACCCAATTTTTATCTCAAAGCAGGTAGCGAGATTTCGGATACTACCATGAGTATAGTTTTGCATACTGATTTGAAAATTGAAAATCAGATTTTAGTTGATGATGTTGTTATTGAGGGCAATTGGCGATATACACAAGAGAATATGGACCTGTTTTCAAAAGACAGCAACATTTACATTACACAAGATTTGTATGTAAGAAGAATTGTTGATGAGCCAAGAAGTAAAACCTTGAAGGATCTACTTCTTAGAGAAGGTAAAAATAGAGAATTGAAATATGCTAATTTTAATATTGATAATCTTCATGAAGATGGATGGGGTTCTAATGAAGATGCGGAAGAAGAATTACGTTTATTGATGTCAAAGATTGGTATATTCAGTAATCCAAAACCTTCAAAGCTAATTAAAAAATTAGTTGCTAGCGTAAGAGATGAAAATAGCGTTGTGCTCGACTTCTTCTCAGGTTCAGCAACTACTGCTCATGCTGTGATGCAACTCAATGCAGAAGATGGCGGTAACAGAAAATTTATATCGCTGCAGCTGCCTGAGGTAATCAGTGCAAATAATCCGTCTCAAAAAGCAGCGTTTGATTTTTTGACAGAGCAAGGCCTACCCAAAACCTTAGACTATATAGGCATTGAGCGTATAAAACGTGCCGCAGCTAAAATAAAAGAAGTACAGGAAAAGAAACGCAAAGCCACCGAAGCAGATTTATTTAAAGAAGAAAGCACTACAGAGTTAGATTTAGGTTTCAAGCATTTTACGCTGGTAGAACCCAACCAAAACACCCTAGACAAACTGGATAGTTTTGACAAAGTGGCATTACTGGCAGATACCACTATTCTGGAAGATTTTGGTAAACCTACCATATTGGCCACTTGGCTCAATGCCGATGGTTATGGATTGAGTGCCCCAGCAGAAAGCATAGGTTTAGCAGATTATACGGCCTATTATTGCCAAAAACATTTGTACCTAATAGATCCCAACTTCACGCTCGATAGCATGAAAGCTCTATTGAGCAAATACGATAGCGAGGGCAGTTTTAATCCCGAAAACTTGGTGCTATTTGGCTATAGTTTCCCTGACTGGAGTATCAGCGAAATGGTAGATAAAAATCTCCGTATTTTAAACGATAGTGAGAAGAATTTAAAAATCAACTTTCACGTAAGATACTAAGTAGCTATGGAGATTATTCTTAAAAATGATTTGCCCCATCAGGTAAAAGCGTATCAAGCCATAGCCGATGTGTTTACACCCGAGTTGATAGAGAAAAATACGTTCTACTACCAAAACCCTACATTGGTTCTAGACCGCCCTGCTATTATGACCCAAATAGCAAAGGTGCAAAAAGAAACTGACGTACCCCATGAGTTTAAGTCGCTCAACGAAATAGGCAGCTATCTTAATCTTGATATTAAGATGGAAACAGGTACAGGTAAAACGTACGTGTACACAGCGGCTATGTTTGAACTGCACAAACGTTACGGCATTAATAAGTTTATCGTAGCTGTGCCTACGCTTGCCATAAAAGCAGGTGCAAAACAGTTTATGCAAGACGGTTACACCACCCGCCATTTTAAAGATCAGTGTGGCTACCGTACTGAACTGGACGTGTTGGTGCTAGAAGCTACCAAAAAGAAAAAAGGGAAAAACTTTTTTCCCAGTGTAATACGTGAGTTTGTGGCAGGCAGTAGCCAAAACACCAATAAAATATACGTTTTGCTCACCAATATGAGCCTTTTGGGTGGTACATCTAAATTACTTACAGATACTTACGACTATGGTGTAGAAGGTTTTTACAAGCCCGTAGAAGGCATAAAAGCTACTCAACCTTTTGTAATAATAGACGAACCACACCGCTTCAATAAGTCACAAAAAGCGTATGAGTTTATTGAGAAAAACATCTGCCCGCAGGCTATTATTCGTTTTGGTGCTACATTTCCAGATATAGAAATAGGCAAAGGAAAAGCCAAAGTAAAACGCAAAGACTACCAAAACCTCTTGTACGACTTAAACTCGTTTCAGGCTTTTAATCTTAATCTGATAAAAGGCATAGCCAAAGAACATTTTGAGCCGATTTCTCAAAAGCAAGAAAAAATAAAAATTACAAGAATACAAAGTAAGCTGGCGGTTCATTTACAACTCATAAAAAAAGACGATCCCACTAAAACATTTGAGCTTAAAAAAGGTGATAGTTTAGGGCTTGTAGCTAGCGACTTAGACGGTATTGTAATTGATGCCATCACCAATAGCACGATTGAACTATCTAACGGGCAAACCAAATCTACAGGCGAAGAATTCAGTACCGATATTTACTCGTCATCATACCAAGAAAGCATGATACGCCTAGCTTTGGAGCGTCATTTCAATACTGAAAGAGCCAATTTTAGTAGAAACAACAAGGTTAAAACACTGGCTTTGTTTTTTATAGATGACATTTACTCGTACAGAACTACCGAAGCCCAAGAAAAACAACCTTATCTAAAAGAAACTTTTGAACGCTTACTTGCCGAAAAAATAGATACTATTCTTCCCGAACTAAACGAGCAGGAAAAAGAGTACAAAGCGTATTTGCAAGCTACTAAAGCAGACCTAAACGCTTCCCATGCGGGTTATTTCTCACAAGATAACAGTAGCTCTGATGATGCCATAGCACAGGAAGTACAAGAGATTTTATTCGAAAAGAAAAAACTGCTTTCCATCAAAAACAAAGAGGGCGGCTATAATACCCGTAGATTTCTTTTCTCTAAATGGACATTGAAAGAGGGCTGGGATAATCCAAACGTATTTACCATTGCCAAACTACGAAGTAGCGGAAGCGAGAATAGCAAAATACAAGAGGTGGGTCGTGGATTACGTTTGCCTGTAGATGAATTTGGTAATCGGATTTCTAATGAAGAGTTTAAACTCAATTATATCATCGACTTTACAGATGCCGACTTCGCTGAAAAACTAATCAGTGAGATAAATGCAGACCTACCTAAAGGCTTTGTGATTACCGATGAGCAAATTGCTGATATTGCTCAAAAAAGAAACATGGATGCTGATGATTTGTTTGTAGAATTATTGACCAAGAAATTCATTGACAGAAACAAAAACATCAAAACTGAAAACAGTGTAGCCTTCTTTAATGAATATCCAGAGTTTACAGTTGGTTTGCAGCAGGGTAAAATTGAAGATAGAAACAAAAAGAAAGAGCAAAAAATTACAGTAAGGAAAGCCGTTTTTGACGAGCTTAAAACATTGTGGCAAAAAATAAACAGCAAGTATATCTTACATTATGAAAAAGTAGAAGAGGATAACTTTTTACTGAACGAAGTGGTTAATCTGTGCCAACAAGGTGTATTTGCCGATATGTATATTGCAAGTTCTCGTTCGGAGTTAAATACAACAGGGTCAGTTGCCACGCTCAATGAGGGCTCAGGTGTACAGTTTAAGGTAAACAAGCCGTTGAAATATAGTGAGTTTCTGAAACGCATTAACCGCCAGACCAATTTATCAATACAATTACTTCATAATGCATTGGTTATCTATTCAGAAAACAACACCTTAACACCTGAAAAGTTTAACGAATACAGTGCATCTAACTTTGTTAAACAATTTAGCGACTGGAAAGTAGAAAAGCTCAATGGTAGATTTAGCTACTCAAAAGCAAACTTACCTTTAAAAGCAACTACTTTAACCTATGCTGATGGCACAGTAAAATCAGAAATAACTCAAGGCATCATAGGCACAAAGTTAATAGAAGGTACACCAAGTGATAAATACCTATATGATGTATATGCTTTTGACTCTCCGCTAGAGAAAGAGAATATTTTAGCAGGAGATATTCAAGAAATTATTGTGTACGGTAAAATTCCAAAAAATAGTATAGCCATACCTACCATTACTGGCCAATCATACAGTCCTGACTTTATGTATGTAGTAAAAAAAGCCAATGGAGATAAGATTCTGAATGTAATCGTTGAAACTAAAGATGTAGAGGATCAGAGTACACTACGAGTAATAGAGCAAGCCAAAATTAACAGTGCAAAAACCTTTTTTAATCAACTGACTATAGATGGTTACAAAGTAGAGTTTAAAGAGCAGTTAAAAAATAACAAAATTAAACAAATTATTGATGAAGTTATTAGCACATAGTGTTATTCAAGCTTTATTTTAAAATTTCTTTATTGCATGAGTAAAGGTTGCAAAAGCCGAAATTTCTCATCATATTAATTTCTCTAAAATTATTTCCAATGCTCTAATTAAATATTTTTTTTTTCAACATGGTTAAAATCTGCTTAGTGTATTATTTAGTTTCATTTGATGTCTTTAAAAATGATGTCTAAATAGATATTTTTTTATGTTAATTAATTGATAATTAGTGGTTTTTTACTTTCTGTATCGGAAAATAACCATCAACCTCCACCCCCTTAATGAAATCCGTTAAAAAGCAAAACTTACCATCAAAAATTTGCCCAGTATGCCAACGACCGTTTAGCTGGAGAAAGAAGTGGGAGAGAGACTGGGAAAATGTAGTGTATTGCAGTAAAAGATGTCAATCAAATAAAGATAAAAGCTGAGCGGTTGACCTTCAGCTAGTCAGTAAGAGTTGAAGTAATACAAATAAAAATCAACACTAATTCTATAGCTTTTAGTTGTAATCGCTATCTTCACTTTATGAAGAAATTTTTGTTGTTTTTTGCTTTTGGTTTATTTGCGGTAGCGGGTCGTACTCAAACTACCATATCCATTAAAGATGCTGTAAATCACGTTGGTAAGCAAGTTACTATTTGCGATTCGGTGTATAGTGCCCGTGCTATGGATAACCTAAGCTTAATGAATTTAGGAGGCAAGTTTCCTAAAGAGTTACTCACGGTAGTTGTTTTCAAAGCCGATAGAGCAAAGTTTGAAAAAGAGCCAGTGGAGATTTTCGAACATCAGCGCATTTGCATTACAGGAACAGTAACCCTGTATAAAGAAAAGCTGCAAATTGTAGTTAATGATCCAAAACAGTTAAAGTTAGCAAAATAATAAAAGGGCTATCTTAAAGCTATGATTAACAATGCTCCAAATTATTGGTGGCAACGTTAAGCTTTGATATAACCCTTTGTTTTTTTAATGGCGCTGCTTATCGCTTACAATCTGCAGTCCAAGTAGCGTTATTGTTCAAGTACGCAATTTTTAAAGTGCCAGCGGTAATTTTAATGTACTTACTTTCATCACTGCCAATAGAAATAGCTTCGTTTTCATTTTTTTGGAACTGTACGCCATTCAAATCTGGAATTCCATCAGAAAATTTGAAATCGTAGTTGTTTCCAGTTTTTACCACAGTCACTTTACCGGTCTCAGTTCTAATAGAAGTGCTACCGTTGTTGTAGCTAATCGTTCCGTTGTAAGTTCCCACAAATACGTCGTTATCTGCCGGATCGTCATCTTTACTACATGCTACAAATGCTAATGGTATAATTAGTAAGAATGCTAAAAATTTAAAATGTTTTTTCATGATGTCTAATTTTTAAATGTTCAGGAGAGATAACAGCCAGTTTCGAACTTGGTTTTCTCTTTTTTGGGCAATACGTATTTCACCCAGCCGCAATGCGTAGTTGCCGCACTGAGGGATAAAAACAATAAAAATTGATAAACAACTTGAAAAAAGGAAGTTACACTTGTACTCGAACTTTGAAAGTGCTGCCTTTGCCTAAATCAGATTGAATGCTCATTTGACCGCCCAAATTATCCAATAATTTCATTACCGACGGAAGTCCTAGGCCATACCCTTGTTCGCCTGTAGTGCCGCTGGTACTTTTGGTGCCCTGATTTAAAATTTCTGCAATTGTGCTTTCGCTGAGTCCCAAACCAGTATCCTTCACTTCTAAAAGCAAAGTTTTCCTATCGGTTTCCACCATTAAATCCAATGAAATCTTAATAGCACCACCTTTAGGAGTAAATTTAATGGCATTTGAAATCAAATTACCGGCAATTTGCATAAGCTTGTCTTTCTTGATTTGCACATTTGCCATGGCATTGTTAGCTGCAATAGTTAAGTCGATGTTTTTATTAAATGCCTGCGATTTGTAGAGCGTTTCTAACTTTTCCTTAAAGATATTTAGATTGAACATTTCAGAGGGCATCGGCACATTAGCCTGTGCATTTTTTAGGATTTCGTCGGCTAATTCCAGTACCGATTGGCCACTTTTTCCCATCATATCTACAATTTGCAATAGCTCCATGTTAGGGTAGTTTTCTTCGTCGGAAGCAATCATTTCTGCTAAACCTACAATTCCGGCAATTGGTCCTCTAATATCGTGTGCCACTTTATTGTAGGCATCAGTTTGTACGTTAAGCTTCTTCTCCAACGACTTAATCATGTTCGCATCATTGATCCTGTCGATGATTTGTCGGGCAATTACCTTAAGCTGTTCAATCTTTTCATCGCTAAGTTTTTGATGGTTTCTGTCCATTACGCAAAGCGATCCAATGTTGTAACCATTACTAGATTTAAGCGGAATGCCCATATAATAGCGCAACTGCATGGGTTCTCTTATAAAGGATTGATCGAAGAAACGGGCATCTTTCGATAAATCTTCTATCTCCAAATGATCATCTTCATCTAAAATATACTGACAAACGGTATTTTCTAGGTTGAGATAGTTCATTTCTAGTCCAAATCTTGAGATGATCCATTGCGTATACGCATCAATAAATGATATCAATGAGATCTGTGTTCCAGTTATTTTGGCGGCAAGTAAGGTTAGATCTTTAAAACTATCGTGTAAGTTCGTATAATCTAAATCGAGGTCGAAAAGACTCGATAATCTTTCTAATTCATTTTTGGACATAGCAAATGCGTACAGAATAAATAAAAACGATGCGTATTTGGATCACACAAATATAAAATTAGCACAACAATTAACAACTTTTAGGAGTATAGATTTCTTTACTAAATGTTCTTTTGATAATTTGCGGACATGACGTCGAATTTGATTTGTGCTTGCTCATCAGGCAAAACCTATGATAATTGCTGCCAAAGCTATCATCAAAATACTGCTGTTCCACAAACGGCCGAACAGCTAATGAGATCTAGATATTGCGCCTATGCCCTGCATTTGATTGATTATTTGTGGGAAACTACACATCCAACTAAAAGAAATTTGTACGATAAAACAGCGATGGAACAATGGGCAAAAGCTAACCATTGGATTGATTTGGAAATTGTACATGCAGATAAAAAAGTGGTAGAATTTAAAGCTCATTATCAAAAAGGATTAGCTAAGTATGTACATCACGAGCGGTCTACTTTTAAAAAAGAAGATGGTCGTTGGTATTATTTTTCTGGCGATTATTTCAACTGAACAAGCAACAATTGATGATCAACTTTGTTATCAAGCATATGCGCATCATTTTTTGCTTTATGCTTTTAACCTGTATTTCATCTCAATTAAAAGCGCAAGAGGTTGATAGCTTAGGCAAAGTTTCATTGGACAGTGTTGTAATTAGTGCTTATAGTAGTAAAAGTTTAATGTCTACCGCTGCGGCAATCAATAAAATCGGTACAGCCCAATTACAGCGTTTTAGCGGTGCAAGCATTTTGCAGGCAGTAAACACTACCGCAGGGGTAAGGATGGAAGAGCGCTCGCCAGGAAGTTACCGATTTAATATTAGAGGAAGTGCTGTGCGTAGTCCGTATGGTGTACGCAACGTAAAAGTGTATTACGATGAAATTCCGTTTACGGCTCCCGGTGGCAATACCATGTTAAATATGCTTGCTTTACAGCAGATAGGCGGGGTGGAAGTTATTAAAGGACCGGGAAGTAGTTTGTATGGCGCCGGTACGGGTGGCGTTATCCTCTTCGAGCCAGCTGTTGTTACCGGCAAAACAGCATTCGAAATAGGGACTAACTTAGGGAGTTTTGGCAGTGCAAACTATCATTTTATTGCCCAATTGCCTAAGCATCGGGTTGTTTACGAAGAAAATCGTTCGGATGGTTATAGGACACACACCGCCATGCAACGCCGGGTAGCGGCATATCAAAGTAAAATCAATACGTTTCATCAGGCAAGCTTATCTCTGAATCTCATTTATAGCAACTTAAACTACCAAACACCCGGAGCGCTCACGTTAAAGGAATATTTAGCTAACCCAAAACAGGCCCGACCAAGCGTTGGTGCTACACAAGGGGCAGAGGTAGCGAATGCAAGTATTGAGCAGGAGGCCCTATTTTTGGGTTTAACTCATCGCTATGCGTTTGCCAAAAATTGGAGCAATAGCACAAGTATTTACGGTTTTTATAACAGTACTGAAAATCCAGCCATACAAAATATTGAACTCAAAAAAGAGCCACATTGGGGCGCTCGAACCACTTTTTTATTCATCAAAGGGGATGTTACTTTACAAACCGGGGGAGAGCTGCAACGAGGGAATTTTACTTCCAAAACCTATCGTAATTTGCAGGGGCAACAGGGTATCCAGCTCACCGATGACCAATTAGATTTATGGCAGTGGTTAGCATTTACGCAATTGAATTGGAAAGTAAGCCGATGGATTTTTACGGCTGGAGCCAGTATAAATAGCTTAAGTTTGAATTTCTTAAGGACTGCTACGGCTCCTGTACAGGCGGAGAAAGATTTCAATGCTCAATTACAGCCGAGATTTTCAGCACTTTATCAAACAAGCCCTAATTTTTCTGCATATTTCAATGTAGCTAAAGGATTTTCGCCGCCGGCAAGTAGCGAAATTTTTGCCGATAATAACAGCTATAATTTGGCTTTACAAGCAGAGAAAGGCTGGAACTTGGAACCTGGGATGAGGTGGAAGTTGCTTAAAGAACGCTTGTTTTTGGAAGCGAGTTATTTCCATCAATTGTTGGGCAATGCTATTGTTACCCGTAGGGATGCGGCTGGTGCAAATTATTTTATAAATGCTGGAAAAACTAGGCAGCAAGGGTTTGAAACTAGTGCCTTTTATCAGTTAATGGGAAATAAAAAGCCGTTATCTATTGGCATCCAGGGTGCTTACACTTGGCATTATTTTAAATATGTAGATTTTGTGCAACTTGATCAGGATTTTTCGGGAAATCGATTGCCGGGTGTACCTACTAACAGTCTTGCCTTAGCCCTGGATTTAAAGCATAAAAGTGGCTTTTTTGGTTTCATTACGTGGAATCATCAAAGTAAAATTGCTTTAAATGATGCCAATAGTGATTATGCAAATGCCTTTCAACTGCTTTCAATGAAGTTAGGTTATCAACGCCAATTATTAGGCTTGCCTTTTCAGTTTTTTGCTGGCGCTGATAATATTTTGGATGAAAATTACAGTTTGGGTAATGACATCAACGGCTTCGGTGGCAGATACTACAACTTGGCTCCTGGTCGTAGCTTTTATTTGGGCTTCAAGCTTTCGTGGTTAAAGCGCTAACCGGGTTGTTTTGCAAGCAATAAACAGATTTACATTCGTTCAGGTGATTCCGACTTGCTTACCTACTCAACTAAAAAGTCCTTTTCACCGTTGGATCGGTTAGTATCACGTAATCTCCCAAAGCTTGGTGTTTTTCCCAATTGGGATTAGCAAAATCATCAGCAGAAAAACAAGCAATATTTAACACCTTCAATTTAGGCGCAATTTTTTGCAGCTGTGCATAAGTTCCTAAACGCTCATCGCTATGGAATCTGCCGTTTACTTGGAATATTTTCTTTCCTTTATTGGCTTTCGCAAACTTAGCAATAGACCAAGCCATGGTGGCGTCCCAAAAATTTTGCGATTGATATACTTTCATTGGTCCCATGCCATGGCCACCAAGTAAATCGATGAACTTTTCATAATAACGCCCGGTTAATGTATCAATAGGCAGTGGCGGTAAAAACTGTTTCGAGCTAGCGGGCAAATCTGCCAACACTTGCAAGCCACTTCTTGTTACAGCGTTGCTATATCTGGCAGCAGCATTGGCGCCAATTACTTCAAATTTTTGTGCTTTAGCCAGCTCTATCATCGGCCTATAATCTTTGTAGTTATTCCATGCCCTGGCTTCTTTGATGAAATTCTTTTCGCTGATAATGCCTTGTAGATATTCATTGATAATGGGTTGTACATCAGTGTGAAACATTTCCATAGTGAGGGCCACTTGATTAGGATAATTAGCAGCGAGTTTTTTAAGTAGGCTAGCTTCAAGGTAATGTCCTATGGAATCGTTGTGTTCTTCGCCAAAAAATAATACATCAGCTTTGGCCATATCGGCAGCAATTGCATCAATGCTAATTAATTTCTGCTTTTTAACATCGTATATTTTGTAGTGCTTATCAATATCCTGACTACTGGCTAAAAATGGCAAGAGGGCAAGGATAAAAATGATCAGTTTTTTCATCGATTTAAGTTTGTTTTCAAATTAACGAAATTTTTTACCGATAAATTAATGCATTTTACCGATAATTGGATAGCAAATAACGGTCTTGTGTTGTGTGATTTTCATTGTAGAGATACTTTTGAGCATATCATTAAAACACAAGGCAATGGAAAATACAAATCATAAAGAAATGGTTAATCGCTCAGGAAAAGTTTGGGCAGGCTTAATTATCGTAGCAATTGGGTCGCTTTTATTATTAAGAAACGTTGGGTTGTTTATCCCAAGTTGGACATTTAGCTGGAGCACATGGCTAATTGTGATTGGTCTCTTTGTTGGAGCTCGCAGTAATTTTAAAAATAGCGGCTGGTTTGTAATGGTTTTAATTGGCTCTTATTTTACTTTAGATGAGGCTTTAGGACAATATAATATTGGAGATGTGGCATTTCCTATCATGTTGTTGGCTTTGGGATTATTTTTAATCGTTAAACCAAAAAGCACATCTCATTTTGGAAAAAAATCTTGGAAAAGAAAATACCAAGGTTATAAAGAATTTGATCAAACAACTCCTTTGGGTGAAACAGATGATTCGAAAATTAACGATAATAACGCCGAGTTCAACGCTAGTGATTACATCAGTTCCGTAAATGTATTTGGCGGAAGCAACCAAGTAATTTATTCAAAGAATTTAAAAGGAGGCGAAGTTACTGCGGTTTTTGGCGGTGGCGATATTAACCTTACCCAAGCTGATTTCGATGGACAAATTATTATCGACGTTACTGCAATATTTGGTGGCATCAAGATCGTTGTTCCACCTACGTGGCAAATAAAATCGGAAGTTACTGCAATTTTAGGCGGTGTAGATGACAAGAGAACGATTTACGCTACTGCCGAGCAACCAACCAAGCAGGTGATTGTGAGAGGAGTAGTGTTACTGGGAGGTGTAGAGTTTAAGAGTTATTAGTAAAAGTTCCACTAACTAAAAACTAAACACCTTGACAACCACACCACTATCAAAACCATCAATTAAAAACACTGCCGGCATAATTTTACTTTGCTGGCAGGCTGTTTGCGCTGCGGTGCTGTATTACTTTTTCAATTATTCGTGGCAAATAGCGCTTGCAGATAGTGTAATCAGCAATTTATGTTTGGCATTAGGATGTATCGTAATCAGCAATATGCTGGCCTATTATCAACCTAAAAATCAAAAGATAGCGTACATATTTTTAGTGACTTTGGCTGTAACTGCTGCTGTTGTAATTGCAAGTTTTTATAGCCTGAGTTTTTTGTTTACTACTGATGCTAGTTACCTCTTATTTTTGGAATTGGCATTGGTTTTTAAAACAGCCATTGCCTTTGTTTGCTTGGGCTGGTGCGCCTTAACCAATATTTTGTGGTATCGTTTGGCCGAACAATCGGAAATGCAGGAGAGGATGCTTGCTACGCAGAATTTGGCCAAGGAAGCTGAGCTCAATAAACTTCGTCACCAATTACAGCCGCACTTTTTGTTCAATAGTTTAAATTCTGTTTATGCGCTAACTATTGTTAATCCAACAGAAGCGGGCACAATGATTACCAAACTGGCCGCCTTTTTACGTGGTACGCTAAAACGAGACGATGAAGTTTGGGTGAGCGTAGCTGATGAAATGGAGTACATTCAGTTGTATTTAGATATTGAAAAAGTACGTTTCAGTCACCGGTTAAACGTGGCAGTTAGCATTGCCGAAGATACTTTATCGCTGTGCTTACCGGGTACACTTCTGCAGCCAATTGTAGAAAACGCCATCAAGTTTGGCCTGTACAACACTTCTACAGCAATTACCATTACCGTTGATGTAAAACTGGAAAACAACATGCTGGTGATTACCGTGAGCAATCCTTATGATCCGGAAATGAAAGCTTCCAAAGGTACTGGCTTCGGTTTATCGGCCATACGCCGCCGTTTATATTTGCTTTTTGCTGATAGCAGTTTATTGCAAACTGAATCTAAAGACAATAATTTGTACATTACTACGCTTAAAATACCACAAAAAGATGATCAGAACGATACTAATTGATGATGAAGCCCTTGCCAGAGATATTGTGAAGCACTACCTGAAAGCTTTTCCAACTATTGAGGTGGTTGCCGAGTGTAGTGATGGTTTCGAGGGCTTAAAGGCAATAGCCCAGCATCAACCTGATTTGATTTTTTTGGATATCCAGATGCCTAAAATTAGCGGTTTTGAAATGCTTGAACTGGTAGAAAAGCGCCCAGCAGTTATTTTTACCACAGCTTTTGACGAGTATGCCATCAAAGCCTTCGAAGTAAATGCGGTTGATTATTTGCTTAAACCTATTGAGCAGTCCCGCTTTGAACAAGCCATGCAAAAATTACCTACTAAATTAGCCAAAGGCGATGACAGTCAGGAATTGTTGGAAACCGCTTCGCTGTCGCCAGCGCAAAACAATAGGGTAGTGGTTAAAAATGCGGGCGTAATAAAAATTATTCCGGTAGAAGCCATTCAGTATTTGGAAGCAGATGACGACTACGTTAAATTGAGTACTACGGAAGGTAATTTCCAAAAGAACAAAACGATGAGCTTCTTTGAGCAAACTTTAGATCAAACGCAGTTCATTCGCATCCATCGTTCATATATCATCAATTTGGCTGAAGTAACCAAAATAGAATTGAAAGAAAAAGATAATTACGTGGTCCTTTTAAAATCAGGAATATGGCTGCCCGTAAGTAAAACAGGTTATGTTAAATTAAAGGCAGCTTTGGGAATTTGATTTTAATGCGGTAGTTTATCTCTAAGCAAGCCATAAACCCAAGTTCCAGCAATTGCGCTTAGCAAGGTTACCATAATTACCGTAGCACCTGTGCCAATTTGCGCAAACAGTGGTCCCGGGCAGGCACCCGTAATTGCCCAACCTAAGCCAAAAAGTAGTCCGCCAAAAATTTGACCTTTATTGAAGGTTTTATCATGAAACTCAATTTTTTCGCCGTAAATGGTTTTAATGTTGAATTTTTTGATTAACCAAATGGATAGCATGCCTACTGCGATGGCACTTCCGATGATACCGTACATATGGAACGATTGTAAACGGAACATTTCTTGAATGCGGAACCAGCTCACTACTTCTGATTTAACGAACACAATGCCAAATAGCACACCTACAATTAGGTATTTGATATTGTGATACCATTTGTGGCTCAACTGACTTTCATTAATGCAAATGGCATCCAATGAGCGGGTTTCGAAATCTGTATTTTGGTGTTGTTGCATGATGATCAATTAAAGGTTGAGGATAAGCGGTAGAATTAAATTTGCCATGATAAAGCCACCAACCATAAAACAAATGGTAGCGATTAAAGATGGCCATTGCAGGTTAGACAAGCCCATAATAGCATGTCCGCTAGTGCAGCCGCCGGCATATCTGGTGCCAAAACCAACTAAAAATCCACCTACTACCATTAGCAAAAAGCCTTTTAAGGTTAGTAATGCAGGCCAATTCATAATTTCCTGGGGAACTAAATCATTATAATTGGTGATACCATACCCGGCCAACTCTGTAGCTAGTTTTGGATTAACCTGAATAGGCTGTGGATTTGCAAGGAAATGAATTGCAATTGCTCCACCTAATAAAATACCGAAAACGAAGAATAGGTTCCAGATTTCTTTTTTCCAATCGTACTTAAAAAACGGGATGTTGGCAGGTAAACAGGCGGCGCAAATATGCCTTAACGATGAGCTGATCCCAAATGACTTGTTGCCCAAAATCAAAAGTGCTGGTACTGTTAAGCCAATAAGCGGGCCGGCCACATACCAAGGCCAAGGTTGTCTTAAAAAATCTAACATGTTTTGCAGTGTATATTTAATAATGCAAATTTGGAGCGTTTGGGAGTAAGTTTCAGCTACTTTAGTTACACAAGCAAATTTTATTTGAGTTTTTTACGTACTGCTGCTTCTTCAATGAAGCCTAGGTTCTCCCAAATCAATTGTTCGTTTTTGTAAAGCTTTAATACTGGTAACGCATTTATTTTTAACGTTTTACATAGCTCTGGGTTTGCATCTGCATCAATTCTAACCACCACTACTTTGTTGGCCATATCGTTGGAAATTTTATCCAAATAAGGCTTCATTTCTTTACAAGGGGCACACCAATCTGCATAAAAATCAACCAAAACCAATTTGTCAGATTTAACTAAGGCCTGATATTGCGAAAGGCTGATAGTTTTTGCATTTGAAGTAACTGTATTTTTAACTTCAGGTAAGTTGGCTGCTCTCCACTCCATTATTCCACCTGGCATTTCAACTACTTTTTCAAAGCCAGAAGCAAGCAATTGTTTAACAGCATTGCTACTTCGCCCGCCACTTAAGCAATACACGTATACAGGTTTGCTTTTATCTAGGGCGGTAATTTTAGTTTGAAATTCCTTGCTGTTGATGTTAGCATTTACAGCGCCTGCAACATGTCCATTACTAAATTCTGCTGGCGTTCTAACATCAAGCAGTTGTATATTTTGCTCGTTTTTTAAAGTTGATGCCAGTGTGGTGGCTTTAATTTGGCTTGCCTGATGAGAAGTTTGAGCATTGCTACAGCCACACAGCAACAAGAAGCAGCAGACGAAGGAAAAGAAACTTTTGTACATGTATTATTGGTTTTCGTTGATCAATCTTTCTAAATCTGATACAGGAACTACGCCTGATTGACGCCAGCGGATTTGTCCTTTTTTAAATAAAATTAATGTTGGAACACCGCTAACGCGATAAGCTGCCGCTGCTTGTTGATTTTTATCGACGTCTATTTTGATGATGCTAGCCTTATCGCCTACACGTTTTTTTAAGTCTTCCAACATTGGCGACATCATTTTGCAAGGGCCGCACCATTCGGCAAAAAAGTCTATCAGTACGGGTTTATCTTGATTGATAATTTCTTGAAAAGTCATACGCAATGGTGTTAAATTCAATTTACAAAGATACAGCGAGAAGAAGCTAATCGTGTCGTTTTTCTATCCTTTTATTAGGTTGATGAAGAGTTCGGTATTTGCTCTCGGCTTGATGCTGTTATAACAATCTTCCATCGTTTTAATGGTAAAGTATTTCTCAAAAAGAGAAAGGTAGGCCGTTTTTTGTCCCCCGAAAGGCGGCCCTTCTCTCTCAAAATCGATGCTAAATAATAGGCCAATGATGCTACCGCCACCCTTCAATAGAGAAGCCGCTTTTGCGACATAATTTGGCCGTAGGCTAGGAGAAATAGCACAAAAGAAAGTTTGTTCTATCAATAAATCATACTGGCCCTGATGATCGAAAAAATCGCCTAGGATGATGTTAATTTCAGGTTGATTGGCATTTCTTTCCTTTAAAATTTCAACTGCTTTGGGAGCGATATCAATCACGGTGATATTGGTAAAACCATTTTGCAATAGCCAGCTAGCCTCGTGAGCATTGCCACAACCTGGAATCAGAATTGCTGCATTTTTGTTGGGATATGTTTCCATATAACCGGTTATTGCCGGTGAAGCCATGCCAATATCCCAGCCAGTTTGGTTGTTTTCCCAACGCTTGTTCCAAAACTCTTGATCCAGTTGATTTGCTTCCTGCATGTTGTTTTATTGAGTAGTTACAAATATCGCTAATTACTGTTTGAAATTTCGTAAGCTGCCAACTTCGCTAAAAGATTACTCCGTTGGTTCGCCATTTGCTAACCATTCTTTCATCCCACCTGAATAGTTCTTTACCTTATCAAAGCCATTTCTCCTTAAAAGCGAATAAGCAATTGCAGCACGGTCGCCACTTTGACAATGGATCACCACCTGTTTATCTTTACTAATTCTATCCAAGTTATCTTGCAAAGTGCCTACAAAAATGTGTTCAGCACCTTTGATATGCCCACTTTTGAATTCGCTCAGGTTACGTACATCTACTATTTGCACATCATCTCTGTGTAAGTAAGATTTGAAACTTTCCAAGTCAATCACGTCAGCAGTTAGTAATTCGATACCCAAATCATTTACATCTTCAATAAAACCATAAATATTGTCTAGCCCAATGCGCATTAACTTTCTGGTAATTTCTTCCATTTCTTCCGCATTTGCAACCAGTATGAATTGCTCCCGATAGTTTAATATCCAACCTGCCCAAGTTGCCAAGCTATTATTATGTTGGATGTTAATGCTGTGAGGTAAAAACCCTTTGGCGAAATCCACTTTATTTCGAGTATCAATCACCTTTATGCCATCATGATAAGCCTTTTTAAATGCTTCATTTGATAATTTGGGATGTTGCGGCACCTCAACTAGCAACGGTCGATCCACTTTGTTCAAGTGTTTCATCATGGCAAAGTATTTAGGAGGTTCGGGTTGTCCGGCTAGCAATTCGTTGACAAATCCGATCTCGTCATTTTCGTACTGGAATGCCCAATTTCTAATTTTCTCATAACCTACAGTAGTACTTGGTACAGCGCCCAGGGCTTTGCCACAGGCTGAGCCAGCGCCATGCCCCGGCCAAACTTGAATGAAAGGGGCAAGCGAAGCAAAACGTTGTACCGATTGATACATTTGTTTGGCTCCCTTTTCCTGCGTGCCCAACATACCAGCTGCTTTTTCTAATAAATCTGGCCTGCCAATGTCGCCCACAAAAACGAAATCACCGGTGAAAATCATTACAGGTTCGCTGCTTGCCGGATGATCGGTCAGTAAAAAGCTGATGCTTTCGGGCGTATGGCCTGGTGTATGCAGCACTTCCAAAGTGAGATTTCCCACCCTAATTACATCGCCATGCTTTAAACCAATGTGGTTGAACTGATATTGCCAATCTTCGCCACCTTCATCAGATAGATATAATTTGGCTCCAGTTACTGCTGCCAATTCTCTCGAACCAGCTAAGAAATCAGCGTGGATATGTGTTTCGGTAATGTGTGTAATTTTTAGATTGTTTTGAGCAGCTATTTTTAAATACACATCGATATCGCGTTGTGCATCTATCACAATAGCTTCGCCTTTGGCTTGACAACCGATAAAATAGCTTGCTTGAGCTAAACTTTTATCGTAAACGTGTTGAAAAAACATGATTTTTTATGTGTTAAAATGTTAAAAAGTTAGATTTAATATGTCAAAGTTCGGCTGTTTAAATTTATGGAACAGCTACTTTTGTTACATTAGCTGGTTGATCAAGGTTTCCTTAAATAAAATATAAACACCCATTACCAGTACAAACCAGCCGAACGCAGGCTTTAGCTTATAGCCTTCTATTTTGGTAGAAAGATAACTTCCAATGAAGATCCCAACGATGGCGATGAGGGTAACGCTGAGCAAAAATTTCCATTCGATATGATTTTGTCCAATTGAAAATCCGAAGCCAGCAATAGAGTTTACCGCTATAATTAACAAGGAAGTGCCAATAGCAGTTTTCATTGGTAGCTTAAGGAAATTCACTAAGGCAGGGATAATGAGAAAGCCACCACCAGCACCAATTAAACCCGTAACCAGTCCAACCACGGTGCCTTGTAAAATTACTGCAGTTAACGAGGTGTTTTTTTGAGGGTTCGTAGCAGCCGTATCTTTTTTAATCATGCTGTAAGAAGCGAAGATCATAAGCACAGCAAAAATTACCATCAGTAAAACAGATTTACTTAAGGAAAAACTGCCCATTTGTAAGATTTTTTCGGGGATTGCAAGAAGAATGTAATGACGTGTTAAAAACACTGAAATGATGGATGGAATGCCAAAGTAAATGGCAGTTTGAATATCAATCCATCTTTTTTTGAAGTACGAAAACGAGCCTACTAAACTAGTTGAGCCTACGATAAAGAGTGAATAAGTTGTGGCCAATACTGTATCAACCGCAAAGAGATAAACTAGAACTGGTACAGTTAAAATGCTGCCACCACCGCCAATGAGGCCCAGTGAAATGCCAATGAGTATTGAAGCCGAATATCCTGTAATTTCCATTGCTTTAAATTGTGAGTTCAAAGCTAAGTGAATGGAAATAGCTCCACAGCTACTTTTGTTACAGAGCAGTTTTTAGTATTGCCGATAGAATCAAGTTATCTGATTTTAATTACTTAAATGATGAAGAAGGACTGCCTACTTTTACGTTAGCTATTATGCGATTTTACTATTAGGCAGCCCTTGTTTATTGTCATGTTACCAATTGGGCGAGGGTGGAGTTGGAGGTGTCGGGGTTTTTGCTTGACCTAATGCAGCTTGAAGCTCCTCTGTGAGTTTTTTAAAAGAAGCCAGCTGTTTCGAACTTGCTTTCTCTTTGTCCAAGCTAGCCTTAAAACTTTCGTTGGTAAACATGGCACTGTAATTAGCACCTTCCCAAAATGTTGTTTTCTCATTAACTTGTGCCGGATTTCCCAAGTGAGCTTTCAATACTTCGAGGAAACGCTTAGACCGTTCGGTAGAGAAATTAGCCTTTAGCAGATACTCGGTGTCCGTTTCGTGTACATAAAAACCAGTTTTCTCTGATTTAGTGGTGCTTGTAGTTTGACCGTAAGCAGCCCAGCTACCTAATGTCATCATTAAAATAAATAAATACCTTTTCATTTGTTTTTTTTTTCAAAGGTAAAGGCACTTTTTAGCACTCACGGTTAATGTAGTGTTAACGGAGGGTTAATGGCTATCGCCAGTTTGATTGATCTGATTTTTTCGATTTTTTAAGTAGCTAAATGCTCCTGAACTCCACAATGCCCAAATGATTAAAACAGGCTGAAAAAATAACCTCGCCAACCTCGCTTTATCGCTATTTAAGCCAAAAGCATCTCTATGGTTAAGGTATTGGGCCACATTTCCCGGAAATACCGCGATGAAAAACAAGGCTAACAAAATTCCAACTTTTGCACGCTGTTTGGCATAAGCAATTAAGGCTAAGCCTAACATAATTTCGGCTACGCCGGATAATAATACAGTAATATCTTTATCTACCGGAACCCAATTAGGCACTTGAGCCTGAAATTCCTTTCGTTGAAAAGTAAGATGTCCTATACCCGCCAATACCATAAACAGGCCCAATACAATACGTCCTGCTTTTTGCCACTTATTAGTGCTAGGCTTTGCTATTTGAACTGTCTCCATATCTCAATAATTTTAATAATCGTAAAGTTTTGATGGATTTTTTGGCGTGCCATCAATTATCCAGCGGTGATTTTTTTGAGCATACCTCTAAAAATAAAGTAGTGAAAAGGCAACATGGCAATCCAATATAGCCTGCCGGGAATACCTAAAGGCCTAAATGTTGCCGTTTGTTTTACTACGCCCTTATCGTCCATGCAAAATTCTAGCCATGCTTCGCCGGGAAGCTTCATTTCAGCGTAGAGTAAAAGCCGTTTTTGCGTTGGAGAGGATAGGATCACTCTCCAAAAATCAAGGGCATCGCCGGGAGATGCGGATGTTGCATTTTTGCGACCTCGCCTTAAACCAACGCCACCAAAAAGTCTGTCTAAAAAACCACGGAATTCCCACAACCAATTGCCATAATACCATCCATTTTTGCCGCCAATGGAAAAGATTCGATCCAAGGCCTGTTCAGGATTTTCTGCCTTCATCGCTTGTTTATCGGTAAGTACCCCAAATTTTGGCACCTCAATATGGCTCGAAAGTCCTTTCCTAAAAATGTGATTATAAGGTGCATCGCTCCAGCTGGAAAGCACTAAGTTTTGCTCTATTTTTTCAAAGGCCATCGCAATGGCTTTTTTGTAAGGAATTAGCGTGATGTTTAATAGCTTGTGAAGCTCGTTTTCCACAGGAATTACATCCACTTTCATGCTGTCTACCAAATTTTTCGCAAGTTCATATGTGGTTGATGTCATGAAATACAGCCAATAGGAAGACAGCTTTGGTGTGAAAACCGGCACTATGATAATTGTACGCTTCAGTTTCCTAACCTCTGCAAATTGTAGGAGCATTTGCTTATAACTCAATAAATCTGGGCCATAAATGTCGAAATGCCTGCCAAAAGTTTCTTCTCTATCCAGCACGCCAGTTAAAAACTGAACTACATTTCGGATGGCAATGGGCTGGCACTTGGTTTTAAGCCATTTGGGAGCAACCATTATGGGAAGTTTCTCCACAATATCACGTATAATTTCAAAAGAAGCACTGCCAGAACCTATAATGATTCCAGCACGTAACGTGGTTACCGGGCATTGCGCTTGGCGCAGCTGATCTTCTACAGCCTTGCGGCTTTCCAAATGCCTACTCAATTCGCTGTTGTTTACAATCCCAGAAAGGTAAATCAACTGCTTGGCCGTAGTTTGATTAATGTATTGCGTGAAATTTTTGGCCGAAGCTTGTTCTCTTTTGCTAAAGTCACCGCTCGAACTCATCGAGTGCACCAAATAATAAGCAGCATCAATGTCGTTTGGAAGTTTTTTTAGCGTAGCTGGCCGCAATAAATCTGCTTCTATAATCTCCAGCTTGTGTTTCTTGTAATCTTTAACATCCAGTCGAGCTGCATCTCTTACCACACAACAAACTTCATGTCCCATTTCTAAAAGGACAGGAAGCAATCTTTTGCCAATATAGCCAGTAGCGCCAGTAAGTAAGATTTTCATGATGGGTATAAGGTTAAAAATACGAAATTATCGAGAGATGCGCAGTACTAAGGCCTTTGCTAACATTAGTTTCGCTCTGTTTAAACTTCACTATTTGCTGTTTGAAGCATAAGGACTAACCATATCATGCTCAACCCAAATCAGCTGGCTCACATCATAACCTATCTCTTTGGCCAAACCCAAAAATTGTTGTTTCACTTTTTCGGGTATTGTTTTCTCTCTCGATAGCAGCCATAAATAATTCAAATTACGTCCGGCAACCAAGGCATATTGGTAATTATCGTCGATGGCAATGACATTATACCCGGCATAAAAAGGCTTGAAGAAGCTTACTTTTAACGCGGCAACGTCACTTGATTTTGTAAATTTTGCACTTCCAGTAGATGACTTCCATTTTTTCTTTTTCGTATCAAATCCGCTGTTAAGCACTTTGATATCGCCGTTATCTAAAAAACTATATTGTGCCATCACATTGCTAAGATTTTTCTCAAATCTGTAGTCGAACCTTGCAATTTCGTACCAATTACCAAGATAACGTTTAGGTTGAAAACCGGTAACTGGCTTTGCATTTTTAGGAATAGATGAGCAGGACATGAACAACGAGGTAGCGATTATGCCAGCTGTTGTCAGTAAAATAATCTTGTTTCGCATAACTTTTTGCCATCTGTTAATTTGATGGCGCCAGTCGTTAAACATACTTTATGGGCGATTGTTTGCCCTCCGCATGTCGCCAAAAAGTCAAATCCCCTAACCTGATAGATTAAGGGATTTGCATAATTATTATTAACTCCAAATATTTCGGTAATGGCAATTAGCAACCATCTTCGCTTGACTTGTGTTGATAGATGACCTTGTTGTCAAATTTTACCAAATCTCCAAATAAAATAGGATATGAATATTTAGGTGCATGCATTATATTTCGGCTTCTAATCATGATTTTATCGTTAACCTTTAAGCCGTATAAGTGCTTAAATTCGTCATTATAAATTAGAAAGTTCTTGTTCGGTTCGTTAGATCTGAAGCAAAGAATAAACTCCTCGCCATTAATTTTCACCATCATTCCAAAGCCTAAAGCTGACCCTGTGGGTAACGAAAGCGAAGTGACCACAGCTTCCATATCGGTGAAATTTTTTACTTCCTTACTAATTTTAGCAGCACTTGAAAATACTTTTTTGCCATTGGGCGATGCTTTCCATTTTTCATACTTCACTCCATCCGGACTAGCTTTCCATCTTTTAAGTTCCACTTCTCTTTCCGAAGCCGAAGCAGGTTTACGAATGATCTTTTCGGCGGGATGATTTTTAACTACCATGTTTGCGAATACCAGTCCGCCTACCACAACCAATGGTAGGATCAGTGCATAAGTGATTTTTTTCATACTTTTAAGTTTTATTGAATCGATAAAGCGAAAGTAAAGTGATATTGTAGCAGCGCAATCATCTGCTTTGTAAATAAAAATGTAAACTTTGTAAATTAAAACTTGACACAATGTTTAATCGACTAAATCTGAGTTCTGCAAACAGAAAATACGCTTTTGCACTAGTGTTATTGTTTTTTGTTGCTGTTATGAGTGTTGCTTTGGCTTCATCGGGAAATGATGATTTTGATTTTGCTAGGAGGGAAGTTCTGCTGCGGAGAGTAGGACATCAAATTCTTTTGCAATCAGGTGATAGCACTTCAAGGGTGCTGCCAATTCAAAAAATTGCTACCGACGAATATCAAATCAGTTTTGAGCACCAATTTAGCTTTCAACCAGAGCTCATGATGGATGTTGCCAGTAAAACTTTGGCAAATGATCCGATGTCAAAAAGTTATGTGGTAAATGTGTTAAAACATGGTACCAACAACGTAATTTATGGTTTTGCCATCGCCGAAAATAAGAAAGATGATATCATTTCATGCAATGGAAGAAAGCAGCCTTCGGCCAACTACATGATCAACGTTAAGTTTAAATCGGAAAGTGTAATTGCAAAGAAAGAAACGTATCTGTTGGGAGGATTACCTTTGTTAGCGTTCGTAGGTTTAATTTTCTTCAGTTCTGCTAAAAACAGGAAACCAAATGCTAAAGTTGAGGATACATCCCTTTTTACATTAGGCAAAGTGCTGTTTGATGCGAAAAACCGTAAGCTAACTATTAACGGTGAGCAGGCTGACTTAACCGCAACTGAAACTAGGCTACTGCTTATTTTTGCTTCTTCTCCCAACATGGTGATAGAGCGAAACCGCTTGCAGAAAGAAATATGGGAAGACGAAGGTGTGATTGTTGGTCGCAGCTTGGACATGTTTATATCAAAACTTAGAAAAAAACTCGAACCTGATCCAAATATCAATATTGTGGTGGTACGCGGTAAAGGTTATAAGCTTGCGGTGTAGGAGAGTAGAGGAAGATTGAGTTTAATGTTGGACGTATGAATTCCGTAGCGCTTCTATATAAATATAGAGTTTTATCTAATTAAAGACTTGGAACGGACTTTGATAAAGAAAACAGAAGAATATCCAATGTTGTTTATAATTTTTATAGCATTTAACTCTTATTAATCTTGAAAGTTAGTAAAGTCGTGTCAGTACCAGGGCTTATATAATTTACGACTATTTTAACAATACATTGAATAGATAACTATACCAATTTACGATTAAAAAGCGCTTTGTAATAGGTTTCTAAATCCTTTGCAATATGCTCAAATTTCTCACTTATACTTTTGCAGTACGAATTGGTCATTTTTATTGACATATCAAGTCGATTGATATCTTCAATGGCTGAATGTAACTTAAGTTGATAATGCCAAAATTCTTTAGCGGTTAGGATGGTAGCAATCGGTTTTCCATTAAACATATCGAACTTCAGTATTGCGGTAAGGAACTTTCTTGCCTCTATTAAATCATTAGGATTTACCTTTGCGTAGGTCTGAAATATTTCGTCTCTGCTTTTCAGCCAAGATTGTAAATAGTTGTCCAATGGCTTTTTATTTAAGTTAATGAAAACATCAGTTGCGGCTTCAAAAGCTTCTTTCATACTTAAATTTGTTGCAGAAGTCATTGTAGCATCTTCTTTTTGAAATCCCGCTAGTATCGGAAACATTTTTTCATGTTCGCTTTTGACAATTGACAGACTGTTGTATAGGTTATCAAAAGCCTGTATGCGTTTGATCCTACCTTTAAGTCTGATGTTTTCAAAGCCTGTGAAAAAGGCTTTAAATGAGCTGCTGTATGAAATTTCCTTGAAGTTGTCAAGTGCCGAACAAGGCCGGACATATAGGCTAAAGTTGGGAGCACTGCCTTCCAAGGTAATGAAGCTTCCATACAGTTTCAGTGATGATGACTGATCGTAAAGATACTTTTTGAAAATCAGGTAATTCCTGCGCACAAGCTCCCTGATTGCCCGTCTTTCTCTAAATCTTCCAATCACCTTTAAAACTTCGTTTACAGTTATACCCAACACGAACACCGATAGCGAAACTATGATGGTAGCGGTTGGATTTTTTTCTATCCCGAGATATTTAGACAACCATTCTATAAAATCATTCATTGCTTATAAAAGTGTTAATTTAATAAACGACAAAATAGTAACAATTATCAAGATTAGCCAAACATCAAAATAGCTTTTGCAGCCTAGCGAATAATTCGCTAGTAAACAGAAAATCTAGACGTTGATGTTGAATTTTGGCAATGGGAAACGAATACGAGAAACACCTTAAAGCAATTTTGAAATTTGCCAAAACTAAAAACCCTCTCTACAATTCGTAAAGAGGGTTTTCGTACTGAAGGCGGGAATCGAACCCGCACGCCTGTTGAGGGCACAGGATTTTAAGTCCTGCGTGTCTACCAGTTCCACCACTTCAGCAAGCAAATAATTGCTTTTTAAAATTAAATGCCTCCTGGTAGGAAGGCATTTAGAGCGAAAGACGAGATTCGAACTCGCGACCCCAACCTTGGCAAGGTTGTGCTCTACCAACTGAGCTACTTTCGCATGTTAACATTCTCCAATGTTTTCAAAACGTTTGAGCTTTTTAAGTATCTCGTTCCGTTTTGGTGATGCAAATATACGCACAAATCTATTTCTGCCAAGAAAAATTTAATAAAAATTTAACAAGATCTTCTAAGTCCTTGTTTTTCATATTTATAAATTTTCACAATTATTACTGCCGACTTATTTTTTGGCATCTCTGTTAGTTAATTTATTACTTTTTTAGTATTCCCATCACCAAATCTTTTTCAAAACCTTTACTGTGTAGGTACGTGAGCAGTTTAAACTGACGTTTAATTGGGTGGCTCTCTTTTTCCGTTCGCTGCTTTTTTTCTAGTAACTGTTGTATCGTTTCCAAATAATCATCATCAGCAATACTGTTTAGCGCTTTTTTAATCATCTGCTCCGGAACGCGTTTTAATTTTAATCCCTGCTTAATCTTTATTTTACCCCATTTTTTAATTTTGAACTTGCCAGATACATAGGCAAAGGCGAATCTTTCTTCATTTAAAAAATTTTCGGCAATTAAACTCGAAATAATCTCTTCCACTTCCGCTGTTTTCATTTGCCATTCGTAAAGTTTATCCCTTACTTCCTGCTGCGAACGCTCTTGATAGGCGCACCAATTGGCCGCTTTGTGCAAAGCTGTCTTTTTATCGTAATTGTATTTTTTTTCTTTCTCCGAATTCATAAATATTTGTTGAAATTCGTAAAAAAAACTGAAACAAGGCAGCCTCATGATCAAACACCGTACATATACCATCAACAACATTGCAGAAATTACGGGCGGTAAATGTATTGGCGTAGATAAAAATGCTGTAATTAAACACCTGGCAATTGATAGTAGAATTCTTGGTGAGGCATCTCAGACTTTGTTTTTTGCCATTAAAGCGCAACGCAATGGACATCAATTTATTGCTCATGCCTACCAAAATGGGATCCGTAATTTCCTAGTTTCTGAAGATGTAAACTGGCAAAATTATCCTGAAGCAAATTATATCGTTGTGGACGATACTTTAAAGGCTTTACAAAAACTAGCCACTTTTCATCGTAGCCAATTTGCACTTGATGTGATTGGGATTACGGGAAGCAATGGTAAAACTATAGTGAAAGAGTGGCTTTATCAGCTGCTGAATGCTGATTTCCAAATTGTACGCAGTCCAAAAAGCTACAACTCTCAAATTGGTGTGCCGCTTTCTGTTTGGCAGATAGATGAAAAGGATACCTTGGGAATTTTTGAAGCTGGCGTTTCTGCACCCGATGAAATGTCAAAGCTTGCCCAAATAATTGCGCCTAAAATTGGGGTGTTAACTAATATTAGGGAAGCGCATGATGAGGGATTTCAAAGTAGAAGGCAAAAATTAGCTGAAAAACTACAGCTTTTTAGTGGAGCAACCTTATTGATTTATTCGCCAGATCATTTGGTAGAAGATGTGCAGTTACCTTGTGCAGAACAGTTTACTTGGAGCTTTACTCAACCTGCTGATCTGCAAATTAAAGAAGTTGATTCCCATACGGGTTTCTCGCTGATTAAAGGAAGCTTTAATGGAGAAACGGCTGTAGCTAGGGTTAATTTCACCGATGCCGCTGCCATAGAAAATGCAGTGATTTGTTGGGCTACTTTGTTAGTCATGGGCTACGCTATTGAAGATGCTGCGGAACGTCTGGCTGCACTTCAGCGTGTGGGCATGCGTTTGCAATTGGTGAACGGCATAGAGCAATGTTCTATCATCGATGATAGTTACAGTGCCGATATTTCTTCCCTAAGTATTGCATTGGATTTTTTAAATCAGCAAAATCAACATCCAAAACGTACCCTGATACTTTCTGATTTGCAAGAAACTGGTAAAACCGCTGAAGAACTCTATCAAGAAATCGCATCCTTACTTCAGCAAAAAAAGGTTGATAGGCTTATTGGAATCGGGAATGATATCACGGCACATGCTGAGTTGTTTAAGATAGAAAAGTCTTTCTTTTCCGATACGGAGGAATTTTTAGCTCATGTAGCACAACTAAATTTCAGTAAAGAAACCATTTTGGTGAAAGGCGCTCGTAAATTCGGTTTTGAGCGTATAGTAAAGCGCCTGGCTCAAAAAATACATGATACCGTTTTAGAAATTAACCTCAATGCTTTGCAGGCTAATTTACAATACTATAAATCTAAACTGGTTGCTCAAGTAAAAACAATGGCAATGGTTAAAGCCTTTTCCTACGGCAGTGGCACCTTCGAAATTGCTAATTTGCTACAACACCACAAGGTTGATTATTTGGCGGTAGCTTATGCCGATGAAGGTGTTGCGCTGCGTAAATCAGGTATCAGCTTACCTATTATGGTGATGAGTCCAGAGCCTTCTGCATTTGATGCCATGTTCCGCTACCAGCTTGAGCCTGAAGTTTACAGTTTGGAGTTGTTGCAGCAATTACTACGCTTCATTCCTTCGGAAGATAAACCGTTTCCAATCCATTTGAAACTCGACACCGGGATGCATCGTTTGGGGTTTGAGCCTCATCAAATATCCGAACTATGTACGTTGCTAAGCAATAACACAAGGTTAAATGTGGTAACTGTTTTTACCCATTTGGTGGCCAGTGATGACCCCATACATGATGCTTTTACACAAACTCAAGTAACGAGCTATGAGCAGATGTATCAGCAGTTGGTTAAAACTTTAGGTTATCAGCCGGTCAGACATTTGCTTAATACATCGGGAATCACCCGCTGGTCGGCATACCAATTTGATATGGTGCGCTTGGGAATAGGCTTGTACGGGTTTGATTCGGCTTTGCCAAAAAATACCTTACAAACAGTAGCTGCTTTGAAAACTACCATTACGCAAATTAAAACTATTGCGGCTGGAGAAACAGTGGGTTATGGTAGGCGTGGTGTTTTGATTAACGGAGGTGAAATTGCCACAGTCAAAATTGGTTATGCTGATGGCTACAGCAGAGCTTTTGGCAATGGTGTAGGTAAAATGTTGGTTGATGGACAGCTTGCTCCCACAGTGGGTGCTATTTGTATGGACATGTGTATGCTTGATGTTACTGGTTTAGAGGTGAAAGTGGGCGATGAGGTGATTGTTTTTGATCATAACCATAGCATTTCAGATTTGGCAAAGGAAATTGGCACTATCCCTTACGAAATACTCACTAACGTATCGCAACGAGTAAAGCGGGTGTACTATTACGAATAAGTTATTTTTAAACAAGATGGTTTCTTGGCTAATTTATGCAGATATGATAGCTTTGCGTTATGAATAGAATTGGAAAGGCCTTATTGAGCTACCTTATTAGAGGATTGTTGATTGTAGTGCCTATTGCGGTGAGCGTTTTCATTGTGGTTTGGGCGGTTACCACGGTAGATAGCTGGGTAAATATCAATAGTATTTTGGGGGTAGATCCAAAAACGGGAGAGAGTAGAAACATACCTGGTTTAGGCTTGGCTTTAGTTGTTGGGATTATTTTGGGAGCTGGAATTTTTGTAACCTATTTCGTTACTGAGCCAATGTACAATTGGTTTCAGCGCTGGCTCAATAAACTGCCACTTTTTAATTTCATTTATACTTCTATTAAGGATTTAACCGAAGCTTTTGTAGGTGATGAGAAAAAATTTAATCATCCGGTATTGGTTGAAACCGAAGGCGATATGAAACGCATTGGTTTTTTAACACAGAACGATTTGTCTAAACTGGATTTGCCAGGCGAAGCAATTGTTTATTTCCCTTTCTCTTATTCTTTTGCCGGACAGGTTTATATTGTGAAAAAGGAGAAGATAAAGCCATTGAATATGACCGCTGCTGATGCCATGAAATTGGTGGTGAGCGGAGGCGTGAGCCATTTGTAAGTTAAACTCCTCTTACGATAACCATAATGGCTACAAACATGATGAAGGCTACTAAAATTCTGGCGAAAAACTCCTTGATGTAAAGTCCAACAATTAACGCTAATTCGTGATCAATATTTTGCCCTATCACAGTGCCTGTGCCGCTATTAGCTTTGTATTGTAAGTTGGTGTTTTGGTAGTTGCTAATAGTCCACTTACTGAGCCAGCTATTGGTGTAGTTCCAAGAAAGAGGTGTTGCATCTTTTAAACTAGCCACTGCCCTAAGCTGCCAAAAGTTAAATTGAATGGTTCCGAGAACGGCATGGGTATCATCGTAAATGGTGGTGGTAGTGTTAAACCATCCATTGCATTTGAAATGGTAGTTTTTTTGCGACATGATGCCCAGGGCGTTGTTGTTCCATGTTTCGAACATCAGGTTGCCGCAAATTTGTCCGTTACAGAAAATCTGATAAGAGCTATCAAAGATGCCTTTTGTCCAATTTACTACTTTTTCCATGTTTTTTAGATGTGGTAAGCCGTAGATAGTTACAGCCATTTTAGCTTTTGAAATGCCAATTGACTTTAAAATTACATAACATCGTTATAGCTATTTGGTTTGATGTATGTTTTTAACGCTAGGATTAGTCATAAAAAAACCTGCTAGTAAGCCTAACAGGTTCTTTCATCGTGTGCTATGCCATGCCCACAATTTAACTTAATTAAAAGTTTGGTTTCAATACGTATTTATCGTAGAAACGGAAAATATGTTCGGCGGCTTCCTCAGCTGTATCAACCAACCTAAATAAGTTTAAATCTTCAGCGTGGATATTATGTTCCTTTTCCAACATTGTATTTTTAAGCCAATCTACCAATCCACCCCAGTAATCAGATCCCACCAAAACAATTGGGAAACGAGCAATTTTACCAGTTTGAATTAGCGTTAAAGCCTCAAATAGTTCGTCCATTGTTCCCATACCGCCAGGTAATACGATAAAACCTTGTGAGTATTTCATGAACATCACTTTGCGCACAAAGAAATAATCGAATTCTAATAATCGGTTAGGCTCAATGTATTTGTTGTGGAATTGCTCAAACGGCAAGTCGATATTTAAGCCCACGGATTTACCACCGTTCATGTGAGCACCTTTATTACCTGCTTCCATGATACCCGGGCCACCGCCTGTAATCACACCGTAACCTCTTTCTGTAAGCAACCTGCCACATTCAACCGCAATTTGATAGTAAGGGTTGGTTTCCGCTGTTCTCGCTGATCCAAATATACTTACACACGGGCCAATCTTTGCCAATTTTTCAAATCCATCAACAAACTCTGCCATGATCTTAAAAATCTGCCAGCTGTCTGTTGTCTTAATTTCTTGCCAATCCTTGTTGGCAAAAGCACTTCTTATCTTCTCATCACTATTCATACTTTATTAATTATGGTTAAAATCTAGTTTGCTGATCTGTTTTTTTGCTGATCAGCAATAAGCCCATAAAAGTAATGAATCCGTTGATTAAAATTAATTCGACGCTAAAAATATATCCACCTAATAGTTTTGCCGAATTGGTGGACAATAAATAACATAAAATAGGGGAAATGATACAAACGATTGGTACTAATTTGTCGTGTAAACCACGTGATTTTACAAACAGTCCGAACGAGTACAAACCTAAAAGTGGTCCGTAGGTGTAAGATGCAATTAAGAAAATCAGGCTAACTACCGATGAACTATTAAGCGAGTTAATCACTACAATTACAGCGAACATAATGAGCGAGAACACTACGTGTACCTGATGTCTTTTTTTAACTGCATTAGGTTTTTCGGCATTTTCTTTCTTGTTCATCCCTAAGAAATCCACACAAAATGATGTGGTTAACGCGGTTAGCGCACTATCAGTTGTAGCAAAAGTGGCTGCCGTTAAACCTAGCATAAATACAATTGCCGGCAGCGTGCTTAGGTGCTTCAAAGCAATTTCAGGAAATAGCAAATCGGTACGTGGCTTACCGGTAATATGGTCTAATGGAATTTCGACACCATTTTTAGTAGCGAAAATGTAAAGTAAAGCACCAACGCTTAAGAAGAATATATTTAACACCACGAAGATACCGGTGAAAGTGAACATGTTCGTCTGCGCTTCACCTATCGTCTTCATACTCAAGTTTTTTTGCATTAAATCTTGGTCTAAGCCAGTCATGGCAATGGTAACGAAAATACCGCCTATAAACTGTTTGCTGAAGTAAAATTTGCTGGTTAAGAAATCTTCAAAGAAAAAGATTTTTGAGTAACTGCTGCTTTTAACAGTTTCGAAAGCTTGTGGTATGCTTAAACTCAAGCTATCGCAAATGAAATAAATGGTTAAGAATACCGAAAGTACTAGGAAAAACGTCTGTAGCGTATCAGTAATGATGATGGTTTTTAAACCTCCTTTAAAGGTGTACGACCAAATGAGGCCCAGTGAAATTAATACGGTTGCCCAAAAAGGAATATGATAAGAGTCGAAAATAAAGCGCTGTAAAACAATTACTACCAAATAAAGCCTAGTTGCCGAGCCCAAAGTACGGCTAACCAAGAAAATAAACGCAGCGGTTTTGTAGCTGTAATAACCCAGGCGTTGTTCAATATAACTATAAATCGATGTTAAATTCATCCGATAATATAGCGGGAGCAAAACGGTAGCAATGATGATAAAACCAACAGCATTGCCCAGTACAAACTGAAAGTACTGAAACTGATTTCCTCCTTCCGAACCTACCTCGCCAGGAACTGAAATGAAAGTTACGCCTGATAATGCGGTTCCAATCATCCCAAATGCCACCAAATACCATTTAGAATTTTTGTTTGCCAAAAAGAAAGTCGAATTGTCCGACGAGTTTTTTGACGTTGCAAATGCGATACCAATTAGCACCGCAAAGTAGCCAATTAAAAAACACAATAATACTGTTGAACTCATATAATAATTTGATTAGTTGCTAAAAGTAGCAAAAACTTGCTAAAACTTGCAAAATACTTGGTTAAAAACGGCAGAAGTTAGTAAAATAAAATTGATTTGCATGAACGCACAACAATGCGTTGTTAGATACTGGATTTGCAACAGTTGAATGTATGCTCGGTAATCGTCAACAAGAGATAAAATAATCTGTGAATGTGTGGCAAATAACTGATAAATTTGCATTATGAATTTTTCTTCCAAGTTGCTTGAAGATGCAGTGAACGAATTTGGCAAGTTGCCGGGCATTGGCCAAAAAACGGCCTTACGTTTGGTGTTGCATTTGTTGGGAAAAGAACATGCTGAGGTGGCGCAGTTCGGAAACACGCTGATCAAACTTAAAAACGACATCAAACATTGCATAGTTTGCCATAACATTTCCGATCAAGCAACGTGCAGTATTTGTGCATCGTTTAAACGAGAGAAAGATGTGATTTGTGTGGTAGAAGATACTCGTGATGTGATGGCCATTGAAAATACGCATCAATATTTTGGAGTTTACCACGTTTTGGGAGGTTTAATTTCTCCAATGGATGGTGTTGGTCCATCAGATTTGAATATTGAAAGTTTGGTGGATCGTGTAAAAACTACCGAAGTGAAAGAAGTTATTTTGGCGTTAAGCGCTAATATGGAGGGCGATACTACATTATTTTATCTCCATAAAAAATTAAAAGAATTCAATATCCCCATTACCACTATTGCAAGAGGAATTGCCTTTGGCGGAGAGCTGGAATATGCAGATGAAGTAACTTTGGGACGATCAATCATTACCCGTGTTCCTTACGAACCATCTTTAATGAAATAGCTTCTTGGAACTTCAACACCATGAAATCACCGTTAAACGCCATAAAGAAATTTGAAAATGAGTTTGAGAGATAAAATTGTTGTAATTACCGGTGCTTCTTCAGGTATTGGTAAAGCATTGGCTGAAGAGTTGGCAAAGCGGGGCGCTAATTTAGTTTTAGGTGCCCGTCAATATGTGACTTTATGCGAAATTACAGCCGAACTGGAGCAGAAATATCAGATAAAGGCACTTGCAGTACAGGCGGATGTAAGTGTGGAGGAGGATTGTAAAACTTTGATTAATCAGGCTACACTAACTTTTGGTAAAATTGATGTGCTGATCAATAACGCTGGGCTTTCAATGCGGGCATTATTTAAAGATTTGGATTTAGCTGTACTTAAAAACTTAATGGACGTGAATTTTTGGGGAACAGTTTACTGCACCAAGTACGCGTTGCCAGAAATTTTAAAAACCAACGGAAGTGTGGTAGCTGTATCGTCAATTGCAGGCTACAGAGGTTTGCCGGGGCGTACGGGCTATTCTTCATCAAAATTTGCGATGAATGGTTTTATGGAGTCGTTACGTACTGAACTGCTTAAAACTGGCGTTCATGTAATGGTGGCTTGTCCGGGTTTTACTACCTCTAATATTAGGGTGGCAGCATTATCACAGGATGGAAAGGCCCACGGTGAAACCAGTATGGAAGAAGGAAAAATGATGAGCGCCGAAGAAGTTGCGCAGCGTATTTGCGATGGCATAGTGCAGCGTAAACGTACTTTGATTATGACTGGTCAGGGTAAATTGGCGGTTTGGGTTAATAAATTATTTCCAGCATTTGCTGATAAAAAAGTATTTGAGCTTTTCACTAAAGAAAAAAATCCATTAATTAAATAATGAGGCATTTCAACTACAAAAAGTTAATTTTTGTTTTGTTTGGAAGTTTATTGCTGAGTTACTTTTTTCCGGTTCATCTACTTGCTCAAACTCAAAAAAAGCTAAGTAACAGCAAAGATTACATCAACATTATCAAGCACTTTCGGTATCTCGATCCCGATTCTGCAACACATTACGTACAATTGGGTTTAACCGTGGCTGAAAAGCAAGGTGATCAGTTAGGGAAGGCAGCATTGCTTAACCAATACGGAATGATTGATGATAATTTTGCGAGATACCGCGAGTCCCGACAAAAATATTTGGAGGCCGAAGCGATTTACAGGCAACAACACGATCAAGTGGGTTTGGCGATGGTGCTTATTAGGCTGGCTGTGGTAGAACGTAGAAAGGGAAATTACGACAAATCGTTTGCATATGCCATGAAGGCCCTTAAAGTGAGCGAAAACAATAAGCATAAACTGGGTATCATGGAGGCTAGGGTGGTGCTTGCTGAAACATATTACGATCTTAATGACTATCCAAATGCCCTGCAAAACTTACGACTAGCACGTGAGTTGGAAAAGCAACTGCCGCTAAATAACCTTACTTTAAACATGTACGATGATTTTGGTGCGGTTTATAATAAGATGAAGGATTTTGACACTGCCATTCAGTACGTTAAAATCGGATTATCAAAAAGTAATAGGATTGAATATAATGGTTTGCGCATTAGTTTGATGAAAACTTTAGGACGTGCTTACCAGTTAAAAGGAGATGTTAAAAGGGCTGAAAAAACATTTAAGGATGCTTTGGCATTTTCTCGGCAAATCAAAAACATATTACGAGAGCACGCCATACTAACAGAATTGGCTAGTATTTACGATAAAAAGCAGCCGGATACGGCACTAAAATATCTTAATCAGGCCTTGGCCATTGTTTCAAAGTATAAAATGTATCGCCAACAAATTACCATTTTAGATAAGATAGCGGCCATACATAAACAAACTGGAAATTTAGCCGAAGCGTTAAAGGCGAAGGAAGTGAGCAGCTCGTTAGCGGAGCAGGTTTTTTATAAAGATATGATGAAGCAAGTTTTCAGTTTGGAATCTGCTTATGAACTCGAAAAATCTAAAGCGCAGCTAAATGAACTTGCTACGAAAAATAAGGAACAGAAAATTCTTAAAAACGTCATTCTTTCGGTTGCCATTACCATTTTTGTAGTTCTGGTATTTACGCTAATTAACTATTTGCGTTCACGGCACCTTAATCAACTGCTTACCAAAGCTAACCGAGAGTTGGAAGAAAGTAACGAAGTAAAGGATAAGTTTTTCTCCATTATTGCGCATGATATTCGTTCTCCATTGGTATCAACAATAAGTATTTTAAAGCTAATTGGCGATAACGAACTTGATGAAAATACGCAGAAGTTGATGGTTGCCAAGTTGCTGTCGCATTGTAATAGCAGTCTTGAAATTTTAGATAAGCTGCTTAAATGGGGGCAAATGCAAATCAAGGGTGTACGCTTGCATGTACAGGAGTTTAGTCCGGCTAGTAGCATTAAGCGAAATTTGGGATTGTTACGGGAAGCAGCAGATAAAAAGCAAATTGAAATTAACGTTAGTGTTTCCGATGATTTGGTACTCAAGGCAGATACGGACCATTTTGATTTTATCGTTAGGAATTTGTTAGCCAATGCCATCAAATTCACTGAAACGCATGGAAAAATTAGTTTGTCTGCGCAAGCAATTGATAAGGATACCGTTCAGTTTGCTTTAAGCGACACTGGCGTAGGAATTAGCGACGTAAGATTGGACAAGCTCTTCGAACTTTCTGCAATGGGCACTAAAGGTACCTCATCAGAGGAGGGCACAAGTTTGGGCTTAGTAATTTGTAAGGAATTTGTATTAGCTAACGAAGGGAAATTAAAAGTGGAAAGTAGAGTTGGACAAGGAACTACTTTTTACTTCACCATGAAAGGTTATTTAAAAAAGACAACATAATTACAAAAACTAGTTGCATTTAATTAAAAACAATCACATATTTGCCTACAGAATGGTACAAGTAAACGTAAATACAAATTGG
Source organism: Pedobacter zeaxanthinifaciens (assembly GCF_003313335.1). Taxonomy (GTDB): domain Bacteria; phylum Bacteroidota; class Bacteroidia; order Sphingobacteriales; family Sphingobacteriaceae; genus Pedobacter; species Pedobacter zeaxanthinifaciens. Next base: position 58,665 of record NZ_QMHP01000014.1, on the reverse strand, counting down.
TGGTGGCATAACGCAATAGCGTGATGTAACCTTTTGTGCGTTTATTTTTTAAATAAAAATTTGAAGAGGTTGCTGATGAGGCAACCTTTTTTGTTATACGGTAATGAAGAAAATACTAAATCATCTTTTTGAAAACAAAACATTTACGAGACAGGAAGCTCAAAAAATATTGACAGATATTGCTTCCGGAACTTTTAATAATTCGCAAATAGCGGCATTTATTACTGCTTATGGTATGCGCAACATCACCGTGGAAGAGTTGCAGGGCTTTAGAGATGCCATGTTAGATCTGTGCCTCAAAGTAGATTTTTCGGATTTTGAGTTGATTGACTTGTGTGGCACTGGAGGCGATGGTAAAGATACGTTCAACATTTCCACTTTGGCTTCTTTTGTGGTGGCTGGCGCAGGACATAAAGTGGCTAAGCATGGCAACTATGGTGTTTCTTCTGGCTGCGGTTCAAGCAATGTTATGGAGTACCTCGGCTATCAATTTAACAATGATGAAGGCAAGCTCAAAAGAAGTTTGGATGATGCAGGGATTTGTTTCATCCATGCGCCGCTATTTCACCCAGCAATGAAAACTGTGGCGCCAATCAGACGTGAATTAGGAGTGAAAACATTCTTTAACATGCTTGGTCCAATGTGCAATCCGGCAAAGCCGAAAAATCAAATGGTGGGCGTGTTTAGTTTAGAATTGGCCAGGATTTATGCCTATCTCTATCAGCAAACGGATAAGAACTACAGTATAGTACACGCCATTGATGGGTTTGATGAGGTTTCGCTAACCTGCGACTTTAAAACTTTCAGTAAAAAAGGGGAGGCCTTGGTAAAAATAAGTGATCTGGGTTTCACCGAGTTGAATGAGAACGAAATCCAAGGTGGAGATACTATTGAATCGTCAGCGAAAATATTTATGGATGTGTTGGAAGGAAACGCTACCGATGCTCAAACTAACGTGGTATTGTGTAATGCTGCTTTAGCCATACAAACCATTAAACAGGATAAAACATTTGCAGATTGCTATTACGAGGCAGAGGAATCACTAATGAGCAAAAGGGCATTGAACAGTTTTAAAAATCTAATTAATGGTTAGTAGCGTTCTATACTAGCTTAGATAGGACAAAAAACTTAGGTGTCTTAAGTGGTTAAAAAACAGTTAGTTAGATTATAGATTTAACACCTTAGTCACCTCAGTTCAACTAAGTAGGGCAGAAGAGCTTAGGTGTCTTAGGTGGTTAAAAATAGATAGTGAGTTAGATTTAACACTTTAGCTCACCTTAGTTCAACTAAGTAGGAACAAAACTTAGGTGTCTTAGGTGGTTAAAAATAGATAGTGAGTTAGATTTAACACTTTAGCTCAACTTAATAAGTCAGCTGGTTTAAAAAAGTAACATGAAATTAAAAATCAAAGTTTGTGGAATGCGGCAAGCAGCTAATGTAGCTGAAGTGGCCAACTTACATCCAGATTATTTGGGTTTTATATTTTACAGTGAATCACCGAGGTTTATTAGCGATGTTTCTGCCGAATTGATCAAGTATGTGCCGGCAGAAATTAAGACAACGGGCGTATTCGTGAACGAGGATTTGGAAGTGGTAAAATCGTTAATTAAAAAGCATCAGCTCAAAGCAGTACAACTTCATGGCAGCGAAAGCGTTTCGTATTGCGAAGAGTTGAATAACTATAATGTGGAAGTGATTAAGGCATTTGGCATACATGAAAAGTTTGATTTTGCCACCTTAGAAAGTTACCAACCACATGTGGCTTATTTCTTGTTTGATACACAAACTGCAGCTCACGGAGGCTCAGGAAAAGTTTTCGACTGGAGATTGCTACAAAATTATCATTTGAAAAAGCCTTATTTTTTAAGTGGTGGAATCGATTTAGCCCATACGAACGAGATCAAGCAAATTAATGATGAAAGATTATATGCGGTTGATGTTAATAGTAAGTTTGAATTGGAGCCGGGGTTGAAGGATGTAGATCGATTGAAAACGTTTTTTAAAGAATTGAATTCACTGCCGTTGGCCCCAGCCAATAGCAATTAGAAATAAAAATAAATATGAATTATTTTGTAGACGAAAGAGGTTATTACGGAGATTTTGGAGGAGCTTACATTCCCGAAATGCTTTATCCAAACGTAGAGGAGCTTAGACAAAAATATCAAGCTATTATAGATGACGAACATTTTCAAGCCGAATTTAAAGCGTTATTGAAAGATTACGTTGGCAGGCCATCGCCTTTGTACTTAGCAAAACGACTTTCAGAAAAATATGGGGCTAACATTTTCTTGAAAAGAGAAGATTTGAACCATACTGGAGCGCATAAAATCAATAATACCATTGGTCAAATTTTACTTGCCGAAAAATTAGGTAAAAAGCGCATCATTGCCGAAACTGGCGCTGGCCAACATGGCGTGGCAACTGCTACCGTTTGTGCCTTGCGTGGTTTGGAGTGCGTAGTGTACATGGGCGAAGTGGATATCAAACGTCAGGCACCAAATGTAGCCCGTATGAAAATGTTGGGCGCCACGGTTGTAGCGGCAACTTCCGGTAGTAAAACCTTAAAAGATGCTACCAACGAAGCCATGCGTGATTGGATCAATAATCCAGTAGACACCCATTATATCATCGGTTCGGTAGTAGGACCGCATCCTTATCCTGATATGGTGGCGCAATTCCAATCCATCATATCATTTGAAACTAAAAAGCAATTGAAGGAACAAACAGGAAGCGAGCTTGCTGATTATGTTTTGGCTTGCGTGGGTGGCGGCAGCAACGCCATGGGGATGTTCTATCATTTTATTAATGATGAAAGTGTGAAGCTTGTTGCCATTGAGGCGGCAGGAAAAGGAGTAAGTAGCGGCTTTTCTGCAGCAACAACCACCCTTGGCAAGGAAGGTGTTTTACATGGAAGCAGGAGTATTTTAATGCAAACGGATGATGGTCAGGTAGTGGAACCCCACTCGGTATCGGCGGGCTTAGACTATCCAGGTATTGGTCCTCAACATGCACACTTGTTCAAAACGGGAAGGGGTTTGTACGCTAGCATTACCGATGACGAAGCTTTACTAGCAGGAAGGTTGTTAACGCAATACGAAGGAATTATCCCTGCCATAGAAAGTGCACACGCTATAGCCTACTTAGAGAAAATGACGTTCAAAGGTGGTGAAAACGTGGTAATTTGCCTTTCTGGTAGAGGGGATAAGGACATGGAAACTTACATGAAGTATTTTAATTTATAGATTTGAGATTGGCACATTGAGATTTGATTTCAATACGCTTACTAATTGCATTTTCTTGTGCTTATCGCAATACTTATTACGCAATACTATTTAAATGAACAGATTACAAAAATTATTTGAAAAAAAGCCAACAGGTTTACTTTCGATATATTATACAGCGGGCTATCCAAAATTAAATGATACCTTAACAATAGCTGAAACTTTAGAAAAATGTGGTGCCGATTTCCTGGAAATAGGTTTCCCATACTCCGATCCAGTGGCCGATGGTCCTGTGATACAGGCTAGCAGCAAACAGGCTTTGGATAGCGGTATGACACTAAGTGTACTTTTTGATCAATTGAAAGATTTAAGAAAGCAAGTGAAGATCCCAATTTTATTAATGGGGTATGTAAATGTAATGCTGCAATACGGTGTGGAATCGTTTTGCGAAAAATGTAAAGAGGTAGGGGTTGATGGATGTATCATTCCTGATTTGCCAATGTATGAATACGAAGAGATGTACAGAAGTACTTTTGAGAAATATGGGCTAAGCAATATCTTTTTGGTTACGCCGCAGACTTCCGAAGAGCGTATTCGCAAAATTGATGGATTAAGTAATGCCTTTATTTACTTGGTTTCTTCTTCTGCAACCACTGGAAGTAACCTTTCGGTTTCTGGTAGTGCTAGCGCCTATTTTGAGCGCATTTCAAAAATGAATCTTCAAACTCCAGTGATGATTGGCTTTGGAATCTCAGATAAGGCAACCTATCAAGCGGCGTGTAACTTTGCTAGCGGGGCAATTATTGGGAGCGCATTTGTAAAAGCTTTGGATCAAAACAATCTGGATCAAAGCATCCAAAACTTTATGGTGCAATTTAAAGGTTAAGCAAAAAATAAAGGGGTGTTATTCGCCCCTAATTTCTTTAGATTTCTCATCTATCAAAGCAAATTTTTTATTGATTTCATTGTCATAAGCCTTAGTATGCTGATCAACGGCCTTGTAAATCAATTCATAACAACTGATGTTGAGTTTGCAATATTCCCTGTAAACTGCAATTTTACGTTCAGTTTCCATATTGTCGCTAAATTTTTTTGCGCTATCTAATACTTCCAAATTTCTATTCCAGTAGTAAATTCCAATATCTTTAATATCCGACATTGATTTTTCTCTTCCAGCTAAGGTAGTGTCAATTGGAAATATGCCCCTTGCCATATCAGACATGGAATAAAAATCGATCATCACTTCATTAAAGCGTTTGTTGTCTGAAAAAAATGAATCTTTTTTAAGCTCAATAATTTTGCTTTTTTTAGTGCGCTTAGTAAACTTTATTTTGTCGATATTTTTGGATACTAACACAGATGCCACCACAATTAAAGTTAGTGGAACTAAAATAACCAAGGCAATGGAGGCGGAGCGAGAGATGGTCATAGGTTTGATAATTAATAGTTTGCAGTTGCTAATTTGGTGGTTTTAAACCAATAACAGGGCATCTCATCTAAAATAAATTTTTCAATTAGCTTTAAACCACACTTTTGAAGTACATTTTTAGACGCCAAATTGTCTATGTGGCACATTCCGTATACTTCGGTTAATTTTAGGTGCGCCCACCCATAGCTTAAACACGCTCTTGTGGTTTCCGTAGCTACCCCTTTTTCCCAATAGCGTTCTATCAATCTGTAACCTACATCATAAAAATTAACATGCCCATTAATAGGAGTGGTGATGAACTTAAAGCCCGTCCAGCCAACAAATTCATTGGTTTGCTTATCAATAATAGCCCATCTTCCAATTCCGTGTTCGATGTATTGTTGCTGGATAAACCGGATTGTTTGCAGCGCTTCTTCTTTTGTTTTTATCGGATTTTTCCATAAAAAAGCATGCACATTAGGATTACTATCCAATTCAAACATCCCATCTACATCTTGCTCATTTAACTCTCTAATCCAAAACCTTTCAGTTTCCAATGGCTGTTTTAGCATGTTTTTTCGATACTGATTTTAAAAATAGATAACCTATTACTCCGGAAATCACAGAAGCACAAAGGATGGCAAATTTAGATTCGATAATGTGCGCTGCATCGTTAAAGGATAGCATGGCAATAAAAATGGACATGGTAAAACCGATGCCTGCCAACATGCCCATGCCGGTGATATGCTTCCAGTTGGCACCTGTTGGTAATTTCGCCAGCTTCAACTTAACGGCTATAAACGACATTAAGGTAATACCAATCGTTTTTCCTAAAAATAAACCCAATATAATGCCTAAACCTAAAGGCGATGCCAGCCCCTCAACCATACCGTTTACGAAAGTGATATTAGTGTTGGCAAGCGCAAAAACAGGCATAATAACTAAAGCTACTGGTTGGGTTAGTGCATGTTCTAGTTTTTCCAATGGAGATAATTCAGCTGTATCATTGGTTGGGATGGTAAACGCAAGTAAAACGCCTGCAATGGTAGCATGTATGCCCGAATGATGCACAAAATACCAAAGAAATACGCCAGGGATGAGATAAAGCAATAAGTTTTTCAACTTAAAGAAGTTAAACACCAACAGCAAAGCAAAAATTCCAGCCGCTATAAAAAGCTGATTCCAATGGATTTGTTCTGTATAAAAAAACGCAATTACTAAAATAGCACCTAAATCATCTACGATAGCTAAAGCCGCTAGAAAGATTTTTAATGAGCTCGGTACATTTTTTTCAAGTAGCGCAACTATCGCCAAGGCAAAGGCAATATCTGTAGCCATGGGAATGCCCCAACCGTTTGCAGTTACTGTATTTTTGTTGAACAACGCATAAATTAAAGCTGGTACTAACATTCCTCCAATTGCCGCTAAAACCGGTAACGACGCTTTTTTTAAAGAGGAAAGTTCACCTTCAATCAGTTCGCGTTTAATTTCTAAACCAACTAACAAGAAAAAAATAGCCATCAATCCATCATTAATCCAAGTAGCAATACTATAGTCTAAATGAAAGGCTGAAATTTTAAAACCAATGGTTTTGGCCAAAAAATCAGCGAAGCTTACAGCATACCCAGAATTGGCGATAATTAAAGAAGCAACAACGCAAACGAGCAGTAGTACACTTCCCAATTTTTTGGAGTTGAAAAAGGCTTTAAATATGCTTAGGTTAATTCGTTTTTTCATAACCGCTAAAATACAAAAGCCTAGCCAATGATGGCTAGGCTTAAGCTGTTTTTTACGCTTTTTATTCTTTAATCAGTTTTTCGCTGGCTACAAAAATTTCATTATCTGTCAACTGAACAACATAGGTTCCAGGTTTAAGGTAATGTAGTTTGTTATTTAACTCCTGCTCAATTGATTTTACACTGCCTTTCAATTTTAACAGTACTTTTCCATCTGTACTCAAAACATTTACTACTATATTGGTTGAACTGCTGCTATAATTAATGAAAGCTTTGCCTTTTGTTGGATTTGGGTAGATCAATAGTTTCGAATCATTTGCCAATACATTTACTGATCTTAATTCTGGGTAGTAGCTAAATTTTCCATCAAAATCTGTTTGCTTCAAACGGTAATAAGTTATGCCAGCTTTAACATTGTTATCAATGATACTGTAATTGATTTTTTGGTTGGAGTTACCTTTGGCCGTTACTTCTTTCACTTTAACAAATGTAGCGCCGTCATTAGAACGCTCAACGGTGAAATATTGATTGTTAGTTTCGGTTTGTGTAGCCCATTTCAATACCACATTGCTGCCTTCTTGTTTTGCGGTAAATTCATCAAACTTAACTGGCAAGGTACTATTTGTGAAGCTGTATCTTGTTAATACAGGATAGTGATCTGAAGTTGTTGAGCCATAATTATCAGGAGATACTGTTCCAGTTACCGAAGTTAAAATTTGCGCTGATCCGCTGATGTAATTATCGTTCATCTCGTTAGATAAAGTTACATGGTCAATCACATCGTTATAACTCACAGTGGATTTTTTACCTGATTGACTCAACGGTAACGTAGGTGAGATATATTTAGCATTGTCATCAAGCCACACTTGGTAGGATGATTTTGGATAGTCGGCTCCGGCCTCAGAAGCGGTAGAAATGGTAGCGTCTAAATCATCATTGTAATCGCCTAAAATGATAAAATTATCAGTGCTTTCGTTAGCATCTAAATAGCTTTTCAAAGCGATAGCCGCATTTTTTCGGCGAGCATATGAGCCGCTGCTAGTTTCAGCTTTTGCGTGTATCATGATGAAGTTTACCTGTTTGGTTATGCCGTTCAATGTTACATTAGCTTTCATTTCATAAGGGAAACGCCCCGAAGCCCAGTAGTTAAATACGGCATCGCTCTCATTTGTAGTGTAAAGTAGTCCGCTAGGTGTACCAATTGGAGAAATTACAGATTTACGATATACGAACGCTAATTTCTGTGCATTTGCATAGTCGGGATCAGAGGTGTTTTGCGCATAAGAGGCGTAGGTAGATACAAAATAGCCATATTCATTAGCATCTACACCAATTTGTTGCGCTACATCTGCGAGTGCAGCGGTGTTCACAATCTCACCCAAACAGTAAATATCTGCGTTGATTGATTTCATTACCTTAATCACGTTAGCTTTTTGCTTAGCTTCGTCAGAAGGACCATTGCCGGTATGTCCAAACCATTCGATATTCCAGTTAACTACTTCTAGCGTATTGTCGAACGACAAGGTAGAGCCGCTTAAAGCAATTGTTTTTGAAGCCGCACCGGTACTTGCAATGGTTAAGTTGCCCTGCAGGTTACTGTTGGCCGCTGTGGGACTAAACTTAACATATACTGTTTGGTTGGCAGTACCAGGGCTAGTGATGTTTAAGCTCTGGCTGTAAGTATTATTATCCAACGAGATGCTGAAATCGCCAGTAACATTCAACGATGCGTCATTAGTTAAATTGCTAAAAGAAACCACTACCGTTTTAGCGGTGGAAGTAGTTCCATTGGCTTGGTAACCAAACTCTAGTGAACTCGGATTTGTAGCAATTTCAGCTGGTGCAGGGGCAGGTGAATTAACTAAGTTAAAATCATCTAAACTCCAACGAGCACCGTCAACAGTGGTAGACGTATATACAAAGGCAATGTAAAGGTTACTGCCACTAGTTTTGAAGGCAGATAAATCGATATTTTCGGATTTTGTCCACACATCAGTATTTCCTGCCGGGAATTTACCATCAATTTCTGTCCAGGTAACTCCCGAAGCGTAAGGATCTCCTGTACCGCTGTAATTGGTGCTAATCATTAACTTCAATTGAGGGCCTGTAAATTTATTTCTACTCCAAAATGAAAGCAAAGGATAATTGTAGCTGCTGATATTGAATGATGGAGAAATTAACCAGTCTTCATTTTGGATGTTTCCGCCTGAATATCCATTAATTTGCAAGCCATTACCTGAGTTTGATGCACCTGAAGCGTCGCTATTGTTGTGACCAAACGTAGTGGCACAGCCCCAAGTTTGTGCACCAATAACACTGTATTGATAAAATCCGTCAGATAAACTTGAACTACCATTTGTGCTGCAGCTTTCAAAGTTAAATGAGGTGGCGTTTGGATCGATGCCTGTACCGCTTAAACTTACCGTAGCGTTGCTCGCTAAGCCGCCGCCAGAAATAGTTACGCTGCCGTTTGAAATTCCAGCTGCGGTAGGCGTATATCTAACATAAAGTGTGGTAGGACTTGTAAGTTCAGCATTGGTATAAGTGAGCGATGTGCCGTAAGTACCATTGCTAGTTTTAGAGATGCTAAAAGGTGCAGCGGTAGTTAGTACTAAATCATCTGTAGTTAAATTGCTGTAAGTTAGCGCTAAAGGTTTTTCTGTAGCAGTAGTGTTGATGTTTTGGTTGCCAAAAGCTACAATTGTTGGACTAGCGGCAATCATAGGTGATGGTGCCCCACTGGCGTCAAATGTTAAACTGAAATCATCAATGGCAGAAGTCGGTCGGTTACCTGTTCCAGTAGTTGAAGTTAATGTTACAATTCTGATCCAAACTTTAGAGCTGATATTGTCTAGGGCACTTCCAAAATCGACATTCACAGTCGTATTGCTTGTTGTAGATCCGCCTGTAGTTATACTGGTAGGACTTGTCGCAATAGATGTAAAAGTACTTGGCGTGGCATCGCCAATGGCATATTCAACTAGCCAAGTTGCAATTCTAGGTGAGGCTCCATCTAACGATTGCAGCTTGAAGCTTAACTTTAGATTGCTTTTATTGGTGGTGTTAGCTAATTGCGCAACAAATGAAGAACCTGGATCGCCAGTGCTACTTGACTGTCTTACCCCCAAGGCCCTATCTGTATTGGTAGAAATGTCAGTGCCAGAATTAAGTGACGCATAGTTGTTAAATCGAGCGGTGGTGTTGGTACGCCCAGTATGAGCAGACACATAAGTTGCTGCGGTTCCTATTGACGATGAAGAAGCGCCGAAGTAAACACTAAATCCAGTTGGCAATCCACTGCCTAAACCGTTGAAGTTCTCCTGGTAAGGTGAATTGGTTAATACAATTTGGGCTGTTAGCTTAAAGGTCAACAAGCTAAAAAAGCCAATAAAAAGTAGAAATCTTTTCATATAATAAGTTTTGCTGCCCAAATTATTTTGGACGCAGCAAATTTATATGTTTATTGTTACTACTTTGTTAACCTCTCGTTAAGGCTTAGGAAAAATCGTACAACTACAATGCGTCATTTGTTAAAGATAATCTTCAATATTCCCTTTTCCTTCACGAATAACTTCGAAATCTCCACTTGTGCAATCTACAATGGTTGACGCTTCGTTTCCACCAAAACCTCCGTCAATTACTAAATCAACTAAAGTTTCGTATTTCTCGTGAATCAACTCTGGATCTGTAGAATATTCTATTACTTCATCGTCATCTTTTATAGAAGTTGAGATAATTGGATTTCCCAACGCCTCAACAATTTGACGGGCTATAGCATTATCGGGAACACGGATACCTACCGTTTTTTTATTGGAGCTTAACAACTTTGGAACGTTGTTATTGGCATTAAAAATAAACGTAAACGGACCCGGAAGTGCTTTTTTCAATAACCTGAAAACCGTAGTATCAATAGGTTTGATAAAATCAGAAATATGCCTTAAATCTGAACAGATGAATGAAAAGTTAGCTTTTTCGGGTTTTATTCCCCTAATTCTGCAAATTTTTTCTATTGCCTTTTGATTGGTGATGTCGCAGCCTAAACCATATACAGTATCAGTAGGGTAAATAATTAGCCCCCCTTTTTTTAATACTTCCACAGCTTGGTCTATCGCCTTCGGATTCGGATTTTCTGGATATATCTTGATAAGCATTTCGTAAAAATAACAAATTGATACTGTAGTTGTTTCAAACTAGTATTTTATATCGCTATTTTAGCAAAAAACGAACGTTTAACTTAATTGTATAAATATGAGAAAAGCATTTGTTGCTGTTGCCGCTTTTTTGGTTGCATTTACCATTATGCTGGGTTTGTACCATCCGTTTTTGTGGTGGACTTTTCTTTTCACCGGACCAGTAGTTTTACTAGGTTTTTATGATATGTTTCAGCCAAAAAGAAGTATTGTACGTAATTATCCAGTAGTTGGAAGGTTAAGGTACTTCATGGAAGAATTAAGGCCTAAAGTTTACCAATATTTCGTAGAAAGCGATACTAACGGCACACCGTACAATCGTTTAAATCGTTCGTTAATTTATCAAAGGGCAAAAAGGGAATTAGATACCATTCCATTTGGTACGCAGCTTAATGTATATGACAATGGTTACGAGTGGCTCAGTCATAGCATCATGGCAATTAGTCACCACGATTTAAACCTGCACCCTCGAATTTTAGTAGGTGGTCCCGATTGCAAACAGCCGTACTCATCAAGTATTTACAATATTTCTGCAATGAGTTTTGGTTCCTTGAGTCAAAATGCAGTGTTGGCACTTAATGGTGGGGCTAAATTGGGCAATTTCGCACATAATACAGGTGAGGGTGGCATTAGCGATTATCATAGGGAATTGGGAGGAGATTTAATTTGGCAAATTGGTACTGGTTATTTCGGTTGTCGTAATTTGGATGGAACGTTCAACGAAGAATCTTTTGCTGAAAGAGCCCATTCGGATCAGGTGAAGATGGTTGAAATTAAACTTTCGCAAGGTGCTAAACCAGGGCACGGAGGGATGCTACCTGGTAAAAAAGTAACTGCCGAAGTAGCACGTATCCGTTTAGTGGAAGAAGGGAAAGATGTGTTATCTCCACCAGCGCATTCAGCTTTTAGTACGCCAATTGAGTTGATGCAATTCGTTAAGAAACTTAGAGATTTATCGGGTGGTAAGCCAGTAGGCTTTAAGTTGTGCATTGGTCGTAAAAGCGAATTTATTGCCATTTGTAAAGCGATAGTTGAAACTGGCATTATTCCAGATTTTATTACCGTTGATGGGGGAGAAGGTGGTACAGGTGCTGCACCTCAGGAATTTTCAAACTCGGTAGGTATGCCCTTAAGAGATGGGGTGGCGTTTGTTTACGATGTGTTGGTGGGTTTTGATTTGAAGAAACACATTAAAATTATCGCTTCTGGAAAAGTTTCTACAGGTTTTGATATTGTTAAAAATATTGCCTTAGGTGCTGATATGTGTAACGCAGCAAGGGGCATGATGTTCGCTTTGGGTTGTATTCAAGCCTTGGAATGCAACAGCAATACTTGTCCAACGGGAGTAGCTACACAAGATCCAAGTTTAATGAAAGGCTTGGTGGTGGAAGATAAAAAAGTACGTGTTAAAAATTTCCATAACCTTACAGTGGCTAGCGCCGTTGAACTTTTGGGGGCTGCGGGTTTAAGAGAGCCAAATCAGCTTACTAGAGCTTACATCAATAGAAGAGTAAGTCCTAACATTATCCAAAACTATAGGGAAACTTATCCTTACATTCCTGCTGGTTCATTGCTTAAAACACCATATCCAGCTCGTTTCGAGTTGGGCATGACTTTAAGTACGGCTAAAAGTTTCTTACCTACAGATTACGTAGTTACTGAAGTAGATTATCAAAACGCTAATCCTTACCATGAGTAATTGCTTTTGATAAAACTAATGTGACTGTGTTCGGTCAAGGTAAGTTGGGCTAGATAAACACATTTTCTAAAAATAATAGTCAAGTTAACTGTAAACAGAAAAGTCCCGAAAATTTCGGGACTTTTCTGTTAGGTATTTATAAGTTTGTTCTTACTCCTTATCGCCTGCTTGCCGTTAAAACTCTGCACTGTTAGGGAAACGAGGGAAAGCAATTACGTCGCGAATGTTGGTCATTCCAGTTACAAATAGTACCAAACGTTCAAAACCTAAGCCAAAACCAGCATGTGGCGCCGAGCCAAAACGGCGTGTGTCTAAATACCACCAAAGTTCGTCCTGAGGTACGCCCATCTCGTCCATACGTTGTTTTAAAACCTCCATACGTTCCTCACGCTGCGAACCGCCAATCATTTCACCAATTCCTGGAAATAAAATATCCATGGCAGCTACCGTTTTTCCATCATCATTTAAACGCATGTAAAATGATTTGATGTCTTTAGGGTAGTCAGTTAAAATAACCGGACGTTTAAAGTGTTTCTCTACAAGGTAACGCTCATGTTCGCTCTGTAAATCTGCACCCCAGCTATCAATCAGATATTTAAATTGTTTTTTCTGATTAGGCTTTGAGGCTTTTAAAATGTCTATTGCTTCAGTATAAGTTAAGCGTTGGAAATCGTTAGCTAAGCAAAAATCAAGTTTTTCTAGCAAGCTCAGTTCGCTACGTTCGTTTTGTGGTTTTTGTTTTTCCTCCTCTAGCAATCTGCCGTTCAAAAATTCCAACTCTTCTTTGCAGTTTTCTTTTGCATAGCTGATCACATACTTCATCATGTCTTCAGCTAACTGCATGTTGTTTTCTAAATCTGCAAAAGCAACTTCTGGCTCAATCATCCAAAATTCAGCCAAGTGGCGAGTGGTATTTGAGTTTTCGGCTCTAAAAGTTGGTCCAAAAGTGTAAATCTGGCCAAATGCCATAGCTGCAAGTTCACCTTCTAGCTGTCCTGAAACTGTTAAGTTGGTTGATTTTCCGAAGAAATCTTCTTTAAAATCAACGGCTCCGTCTTCGGTGCGAGGCGGATTGTCGAAATCCAAGGTAGTAACCCTAAACATCTCTCCAGCACCTTCCGCATCACTTGCGGTAATTACCGGTGTATGCATGTAAACGAAGCCTCTTTCGTTGTAAAACTGATGAATAGCGAAAGCCAGGGCATGACGTACTTTGAACACCGCGTTAAAAGTGTTTGTCCTGAAACGCAAGTGCGCAATTTCCCTCAAAAACTCTAAACTGTGTTTTTTAGGTTGCAACGGAAATTTCTCCGGGTCGCTATCTCCTAAAATCTCAACTGTTGTTGCTTTTATTTCTACAGTTTGTCCTTTTCCCAATGATTCAACCAGCGTACCAACTACCTTTACAGCCGCTCCTGTAGTTATTCTTTTCAACAAATCTTCGGCGGTATTATTAAAATCAACAACCACTTGGATATTGCCCATGCATGATCCATCGTTTAAAGCAATAAACTGATTATTACGGAAGGTTTTTACCCAGCCCATTACAGTTACTTCAGTGTTGAAATCTGTCGATTTTAATAAGTCCTTAATTTGTTGTCTTTTAATCATATCTATGAGTTATAAAAGCCGCAAAAATAAACAATTGTCTATTCACTTTCTGCATCTAATCGCTAAAATTAACTTAGCTCCTTAAATTCCCAACGAATATCATTATGTTTGCTTAATCTTATTCTAAATAAAGGTGGCGAGTTTACGTTCTTGGCTAAGTGCCAATCATATTATCGGTAATCCAAATAAGTTTTCACTCGAAGAAAGAATTTTCAATACGTTTTGTTCCATTGCAATAGTCGCATTCTTCATCGAGATTTTTTTCAACTACTATATTGGTTTAAAATATGTGGCAATTTTGTGCGGTTTTGGAACTTTTTTCGCGGCTTCCCTTTATTACCTATCTCGTATAAAGCGAAGTACAGGGTTGGCTATACGTAGCTTAGGCATAGCGGCGAATTTTACATTTTTAATCAATTATTTCCTTAATTCGGGTATTTACGGTCCAAATTTGTTACTGTTTTGTTTGGTTCTATTGGTTACCATTGTGGTAGTTCCAAAAAAAGAACTAGGTTTTTGGATCAGCTTAAATATAACTACTGTTTTCGGGGTGCTTGCTTTCGAGTATTTACAGCCGGATGTGATTAGGCCTGCTTATACCGACGAACTTTCAAGAGTTGTAGATTTTGCCGTTACTTATGGCGTGGCTGCATTGTTGATTTGTTTGAGCATCAGTTTTATTAGAAATAGTTACGATAAAGAGCGAAACGTAGTAAATCAGAAAAACGCTGAAATTGAAGCTCAAAGTTTTCGTATCCTTCAACAAAACAAAGAGCTCGAGAAGCTGAATTCGGAAAAGGCGAAACTCTTTTCTATTGTTGCTCATGATATCAGGTCGCCTTTGAGTTCGATACTTGGCTATTTAGAAGTATTGGCCGAAACAGAATTAAGTGAGCTCGAAAATCATCAAATTAAACACAAACTATTACAAGCAACCAGAGATACCTCGGAAATGTTATCTAACGTGTTGGCTTGGTCCAAATCACAAATGGATGGCGCTAGGGTTGAGATTGTATCGGTAGATGTGGCGAAGGAATTGCAGCGTGGATTGAATTTGGAAAGAAATATTGCCAGTAGGAAAAACATCACCCTAAAACTGGATTTAGTGGAACAGGTGTTTATCGCTGCTGATTTGAATATGTTTCAAATTGTAGTGCGGAATTTGGTGAATAATGCCATTAAATTTACTCCTGATGGCGGCAATGTAATAGTATCAATGGAGGTTAACCATGAAAATTGCTTCATCAAAGTAAAAGATGATGGTACCGGTGTGCCAGAACACGAGCAGCAAGGTTTATTCAAACTCAGGGCTTTATCAACCTTCGGCACCAACAACGAGAAGGGGGTAGGGCTGGGACTGCTGTTATGTAAAGAATTTACTGAGCTGCAAGATGGTAAAATCTGGTTTGAGGCCAATGATGCTGTGAAAGGAAGTACTTTTGTAGTTTCATTTAATCGCTATGGCGTTGCTAAAGGAAGGGAAATATAATAAGTATCTTCACCGTCGGTGATTTTTCCTTTATGCATTTCTATCAGTGTTCTCGCTATCAAAAATTTGGTTTGTTTATGGTGATGTAGGCCATGATGCTTCAAGCTAATCTTTATTTCGTCTGCAGCCGTTTCTACCATGATCGATTGTTCTAAATGCTGTGGAATAATGGAAATGAGATTCCCGAAGGCCTGCTTAAGCCTATTCGCATCTGCATAAATAACTGTTTTCTCCGCATTAAAAACTAATGCTGTATTTTGATTTGCAGTTACTTCACTAAGTAGTTTTTTTAAATCCACCTCATTAATAGCCAATTTGAAACTCCTGTCGTCTGTTGGGAATGCAGCTTTCAGGTGATCCAAGTTTTCGAATAATCGTTTGCTAGCATTTTCCAATTTATCAGCAAATTTCATCACGATGGTAGGGTCATCATTCTTTCTTTTTAACAATTCTGTTGTCAGCAAAATAGAGGTAAGTGGGTTTTTCAAATCATGTACCGATTTGTGTACAAAATCATTAAAAACGTCAGTTAATTTATCTTGCTCTTCATAATCGTCAATTGTTTCGTTAATTAATTGGAGGAAAGAGTTCAACAAAGTAAAATCTTTCTCAGAAAATTCGCTATCGTCACTTTTAGAGATGAAAAAATAGCCTCTTGTTAAACTATCATTGGTTGTTAGCTTTGCCGCTGCATAAGTCTTTTGCGCCTCAATACCCGTCTCCTTACGCTTTAATAATTGCATTTCGTTTGGTGGCAACTGCTCCATATCAACGGCATCCCACTGTAATTCATCGCCAATTACAACTACTAGCTTATCTTCGTCTGTAATGTGAATTTCTGCTTTACTGATGTTAAATATGATTAAGATAGGCTTAAATAATTGTTTTATTTTAAATTTTAACTGATTTTCTGATAATTTTTCACTCATTTTGTAAAAATATGTAGTTTTTAGTGAATGATTTTTGTGTTTTTGTATAAAAAATTGGCTTTTGTTAATAATTTATATCTTTTTATTGCGTATTTATTGTCTTATTTAAGTTTTGTATTGAATTTTTATATGATAAAATTAATTTTTGTTAAAATTTTTATAAAAAAATTCATTTTTTGTTTTAAAATTAAAATAATAGCTATATATTTGTTGTGTTCATACAAAAAAGTACATTTATATTTGGTTTGATTAAAGCTCTGGTTGGATGGCCAGAGCTTTTTCATAAAAACAAATGAACTTAGAAAAAGATTTAAACTAAACCTAAACAACCTATATAAGCCGATCTATTTTTAGATTGGCTTTTTTTATTTCCTATATCAAATTAATGATAACTTTTTTTACTTGCTTGCAACAATTATAGTATGCTCTTCTATTTCTGTGGCCGATCTTTCAAAATTAACTTTGAAAATTTGAGCTTTTCGGAAACCTAATCTCTCCATTTCGTACGTGATGTTTGCTAATTCGTGATAATAGAAATAAACGCTATCTCCAAAGCTGTTCGTTTTAAAACCAGATTGTGTGTGTTGCCCTTCTACGAAACTAATATATAGCTGCCCCTCTTTGTTAAGTAATTGATAGGCATCTGAAATGAGCTTTCGAGTTTCGTTTAAAGATAAATAGGGAATACAGAAGCCAGCGATAACTCCATCAAATTTTGTCGTTAACTGACCAATTGCTCTCGCATCCCATACTTCAAAAGTAGCTTTGGGATTGTTTTGCTTGGCCAGTTCGATCATGTTCGGAGCTATGTCTACTCCTAAAATCTTAAAATTAACGTGCCGATCAAGTATATACTTGGTAATGTTACCCGGCCCACAACCAACCTCCAGGATTTTGGCATGCTTTTCAGTTAGAGCGTCGCAGAAAACATCGTAAGTTTCGTTGTACAAATCCAAATGCATGAACTTTTCTTCATATGTTTTCGCAATCTTGTTCCAAGTATTAAATGTTTCGTTGTACTGGCTCATGAATTAAATCTACATCAAACTATTGGTTTTAAACTGTAATACGCTCAAGGTAAATAATGCCAACTATTTCGCAAAAAAAAACCAGCTGATTTCAGCTGGTTTTTATAATAATATTAAATTTTGGATTAAGCCAATACTTTAGTCACTAAATCAGCTGCTTCTTTTAATAAAATTGCTGAGTAAACTTTCAATCCTGATTCATCAATTAATTTTTTAGCTTCTTCAGCGTTAGTTCCTTGTAAACGTACGATGATTGGAACTCTGATATCGCCAATTTCTTTATAGGCATCAATTACACCTTGCGCTACTCTGTCGCAACGTACAATGCCACCAAAAATGTTAATTAAAATCGCTTTTACGTTAGGATCTTGCAAAATAATGTTGAAGGCCGCTTTTACAGTAGTTGCATTAGCAGTACCACCAACATCAAGGAAGTTAGCAGGCTCGCCGCCAGCAATTTTAATGATATCCATTGTAGCCATTGCTAAACCAGCGCCGTTAACCATACAGCCAACGTTGCCATCTAGCTTCACATAGTTAAGGTTACTTTTTCCAGCTTCAACTTCAGTAGGATCTTCTTCCGTTACATCACGCATTGCAGCGTAATCAGCATGACGATACAAAGCATTCTCGTCTAAGTTTACTTTAGCATCAACAGCAATAATTTTATCATCACTAGTTTTTAAAACCGGGTTAATTTCAAACATTGATGAGTCGGTTTGGTCATAAGCTTTGTATAAAGCAGTAACAAACTTCACCATTTCTTTATGAGCTGC
Source organism: Pedobacter zeaxanthinifaciens (assembly GCF_003313335.1). GTDB lineage: Bacteria > Bacteroidota > Bacteroidia > Sphingobacteriales > Sphingobacteriaceae > Pedobacter > Pedobacter zeaxanthinifaciens. The sequence goes on along the minus strand of NZ_QMHP01000014.1, from coordinate 40,578 downwards.
ACCACTTAAACCTAGGTTAAAGGCAACTTTACGAGCTTGGAAACCTTGAAGACCAACTTTAGGATCAACTTCTTCTTTGAAAATCAAATGTGGCGTATGCTCAGCTACTTCTTCGATATCCATACCACCTTCAGTACTGTACATGATAATGTTGCGTCCAGCAGCACGGTCCAAAAGTACGCTCATGTAAAATTCTTTAGTTTCCGAAGGACCTGGATAGTAAACATCTTGTGCTACTAACACTTTGTTCACTTTTTTACCTTCTGGGCCTGTTTGAGGTGTAATCAATTGCATTCCCAAAATATCCGTAGCTCTTTGCTTCACTTCATCTAAGTTTTTGGCCAACTTCACACCGCCACCTTTTCCTCTGCCTCCAGCATGGATTTGCGCTTTAATCACAACCCAGTCAGAGTTAAAATCAGTTTTCATTTGTTTAGCGGCCTCAACAGCTTGGTCAACTGTATCAGCAACAATGCCTTCTTGTATAGCAACGCCAAAACTCTTTAGAATTTGTTTACCTTGGTATTCGTGGATATTCATTTGATTATGATTTTTTTTCTTTTAGTCGTCAAATGGAGCTTACGGTACATCTGATTAAAAATTTGCCCAAATCTACAATTTCAAACGCTTTATGCCAATAGTAATTTCATTTAAAATGTAACTGTTTTATAAAAACTTCTTATCGGCGGTTTAACACTTGGTTTAAGTGCATTTTTTTCATTCAAAATATGGTTTACAGCACTTCTACATCTGAGTGTTAACAAAAAAAGCAGGGTTGGCATTTATTGCACAACCCTGCTTTTCATATTATCGATTAACTAGGTAACCGTTAATCATTAACCATTAACAATTAATCATTAACAACTAATCCTATTTCTTCATCATCTTCAAGAAAGTAGCCAATTTAGCTTTCATTTCTCTGCGGTCAACAATGAAATCAAGGAAACCATGCTCCAATACAAATTCTGAAGTTTGGAAACCCTTTGGCAAATCTTTTTTAATGGTTTCTTTAATTACCCTTGGTCCTGCAAAGCCAATTAATGCACCGGGTTCCGCAATATTGATATCGCCTAACATCGCATACGATGCAGTAACACCACCCGTAGTAGGGTCTGTAAGTAAAGAAATGTATGGAATTTTAGCTTGGCTCAACAAGGCCAACTTAGCTGATGTTTTAGCCATCTGCATTAGTGAAAATGCCGCTTCCATCATACGTGCACCGCCTGATTTAGAAATCATCAGGAAAGGAACTTTCTTTTTCAAGCTATAATCAATGGAACGGGCAATTTTCTCGCCAACTACAGAGCCCATTGAACCGCCAATAAAGTTGAAGTCCATACAGGCAATCACAATATCTTCACCATCAATTTTGCCATAGGCAGCTCTAATGGCATCCTTAAGGCCCGTTTTTTTGGTGGTTTCAACAATTCTATCCGTGTAAGGCTTGCTGTCTATAAAATGAAGCGGATCGCCCGAAGTTAAATTAGCATCAAGCTCCGTAAATTCATTATTATCAAAAAGTACGTGGAAATATTCTTTTGAACCTACGCGTAGGTGGTAGCTGCAGTATTGACAAACCCACTTGCTTTCTTGAAGGTCGGCACTGTGAAGGGCTTTTTTACAGTTAGGACATTTATTCCATAAACCATCTGGCGCCTCTTTCTTCTCTTCGGTACTAGTGCTGATTCCTTTTTTCTCTCTTCTAAACCAAGACATGTGTATTTTTTAAAAATGCGACTACAAAGAAACGAAAAAAATAATTAACGCAAAGTGTTTTTAGTGGATAGGTGTTAGGGGGTAGGTAACAGGGGTCAGGTATTAGTGGTCAGGTATCAGTGGTCAGGTATCAGTGGTTAGGTATTAGGGGTTAGGTGTTGGGATTAAGTTATTAGTTTTAGAAAAGCGGTTGCATTGCTGCTATTTAAGTTCAGTCCCGCCAAACGCTCATACTGCGCTGCCCGCCCCAAGCCCATGCTGGCCTTAACCACATGGCCGGTATCCGCTAACTTCGGGTTTAAAATGCAAGTGCTGTGCAAAGGTTTAAGTACTCCAAAACTGATAGCAGTGAAAATACTTTTTGTTTTTATTCGTTTTGTCATCCCGAGCTCCGAGGGATCTGTCTTGCATATCAGGTTGCAGGTATTAGTGGTTAGGTGTTGGGATTAAGTTATTGGTTTTAGAAAAGCAGTTGCATTGCTGCTATTAAAGTTCAGTCCCGCCAAACGCTCATACTGCGCTGCCGTAGCCAAAGCCCTACGCTGGCCTTAACCACATGGCCGGTATCCGCTAATGTCGGGTTTAAGATGCAAGTGCTGTGCAAAGGTTAAAGTACTCCAAACCCGATAGCAGTGAAAATACTCTTTGTTTTTATGCGTTTTGTCATCCCGAGCTCCGAGGGATCTATGTTGCGCACTGCTCTAATTTAACAGATCCTTCACTAGCGTTCAGGATGACAGCTCCTAATAAACAAAAAGATTGCAGCGAAAAGCGGGACTGCGTAACGTTTAGAACACAGAAATAGCTTTCCATTTAACAATCAAATAACTAAATAATAAAATAACCAGTTAACCAAATAACCAGTTAACCAAATAACCAAATAACCGACCAACTAAACAGTTTCAACGATTAATCAAAAGTGAACTATTGAACGAATGAACAAATGAACCAACAAAATCGACCTTAGTGTACTTTTGACAATAAGTAAATTTTGATTACATTTGTGATTAATCAACGGTTGTTAGATTAATTTTCCTAACTTCGAAACATAATAAAACTAAATATAAAATGAGTTTAAAAGGCTACAAAGGCGTAATCCATGGTGCTGCAGTACAAGAATTGTTTGAGCAGGCCAAAAAACATCAATTTGCACTTCCAGCAGTAAACGTTACAGGAACCAACACGATTAATGCGGTAATGGAAACAGCAAAGGCGGTAAATTCGCCAGTAATTATTCAATTATCAAATGGTGGTGCACAGTTTTATGCTGGTAAAACCTTAAATAACGATAACTTACAAGCTTGTGTATTAGGTGCAGTTTCGGCAGCTAAACACGTACACTTATTGGCTGAGCATTATGGCGTTCCTGTAATTTTACATACCGACCATGCTGCAAAAAAATTATTGCCTTGGATTGATGGTTTGTTGGATCACGGTGAGAAATTCTTCGCTGAAACCGGTAAACCTTTGTTTTCATCGCACATGTTAGACCTTTCTGAGGAGCCAATTGAAGAAAACTTAGAAATTTCAGCAAAATATTTGGAGCGTATGAGCAAGCTTGGAATGACCATCGAAATTGAGTTGGGCGTAACCGGCGGAGAAGAAGATGGAGTAGACAATAGCGATGTAGATAGCTCAAAATTATATACACAACCTAGTGAAGTAGCTTATGCTTACGAAGAATTGAGCAAAGTAAGTGATCAGTTTACAGTAGCAGCTGCCTTTGGTAACGTACATGGTGTTTACAAGCCAGGTAACGTTAAATTGCAACCTGTTATCTTAAAAAATTCTCAAGATTACATCAAAGAGAAATATAACTTAACTGCGGAAAAACCAATCAATTTTGTGTTCCACGGCGGTTCAGGCTCTTCTCAAGAAGAAATTAGAGAAGCTATTTCATACGGTGCTATAAAAATGAATATTGATACCGATTTGCAGTGGGCATTTTGGGACGGTATTTTAGGTTACTACAAAAAGAATGAAGCTTACTTACAAGGCCAAATTGGTAATCCAGAGGGTGATGACAAGCCTAACAAGAAATTCTATGATCCACGTGTTTGGTTACGTAAATCAGAAGAAGCTTTTGTTGCTCGTTTGAAAGTTGCTTTTGAAGATTTGAACTGTGTAAACGTAAACGATAAATTATAATCGATACCAAATATTTTTTTTAAAGCTGCCACATTAAAAGTGTGGCAGCTTTTTTTTTGCTTATGGTTTTTTGCCAAATTCGTTTATCTTCGGGAAGAGAAAAAAAACGAATAATGATTGATTGGTCTTTTTTATAGATTGTAGTTTTGAATATGCCAATTACTTACGCCCGTTATTTTTGATTAAACTGAATTTGTGCTAATGCTGCTATCTGCCTTTAAAAGCGTTGTAAATGCTGTAAAAAAACACGTATACGAGTTGTTGTATATTGAGCAATGGCAATTAAGATATCAGTTTAAAAATGGCGCTGCAGGCGTATTTGACACCAACTTTAAAAACTACAGCAAAATTATCCCTCCAAAAGACAGGTTTTGGGCAGATCCATTTATTGTAGAAAAAGAAGGCAACTATTATTTCTTTATAGAAGAGCTAGAGTACAAAGACGGAAAAGGGTATATCTCGGTGATTGAGTTTAATCCTGATAGCCAAAAACAAACTAGTCGGAAGATTTTAGAGCAACCCTATCATTTATCTTATCCTTTTATTTTTGAATTAATGGGAACTCATTACATGATTCCCGAAAGTAGTGGCAACAGAACAATAGATTTATACCACTGTGAGCAATTTCCGCTTAAATGGGTTTACCAAACCACCCTAATGCGTAATGTTAACGCGGCTGATGCCACAGTAAAATATTATAACGGGAAGTACTGGTTGTTTACATTGCTAGAATCAAATACGGAGGAAAAAATAAACACCAACCTGCATATTTTTTATAGCGAAGATATGCTTTCTAACAATTGGGTGGCACATGCCGCTAATCCGGTGATTGTGGATATGAGTAGCGCCCGACCCGCTGGTAGTATTTTTGAAGAAGATGGCGTTTTATACAGGCCGTCTCAAGATTGCACTGAGCGTTATGGCTGGGCTTTGGTAATCAATAAAATTATTACGCTGAATGAAAATGAGTATGTAGAAGAACGAATTTCCCATTTTCCTCCTCATTGGCAACCGAACTTACTTGCTACACATACCATCAATAAAACCAAAGAAATTACGCTAATTGACGTGTTGGTAAAAAGGCGTCGCTTTTGAAGTCATATCGTTATCTTTAACAAGTTATTGATGATTAGTTTTGATTTCTGAATAAAAACAAATGTTATGAGCGAAAGAAAAAAAGTTGGTTTTTTTGAGCGTTTTGCGAATGCTGCTACAAAATTTACCGGAAGTTCGTCTGCTTTTATTATTGCAGTGACTATTGTATTGATTTGGGCAGTTACTGGCCCTTTGTTTAATTACTCCGAAACGTGGCAGTTGGTAATTAACACCGGCACTACAATCATCACTTTTTTAATGGTTTTTTTGATACAGAAATCCCAAAATAAAGACAGCAAGGCCATTCAGTTGAAATTAAACGAGCTCATTGCATCACACGATAAGGCCAGTAACCGCATGGTTGACATTGAGGACTTAACCGAGGAGGAGTTGGACCAGTTTCACAAATTTTATGCATTGCTTGCAAAAATGGCCGACGAAGAAACAGACATACATTGTTCACACTCCATTGATGTAGCTAAAGAAAATCATCAACGTAAGCTGAAAGGTGTATACAGGCTAATGAAAGATGCCGAAAAAGAAGACTAAAGCATAACTTAGCTCAATTTATTCAATTAATCTTGTAGTGCTTCTTTTTTAATTTCGGCAGCAATTAATTCTTTACTTACGGCTGCACCCGCCATGTTGCCGCTGTATACTGCATTGGCAACGGATCGCATCATGCTGGTATTGTCGCCGCAGGCATAAACACCTTCAACAGTAGTTTTCTGAAAATGATCTGACGCGATTAATCCTGCCTCGGTAAATTCGCAACCCAATTGTTGAGGAATACCGCAGTGCTGTTCAAATTTAATTCTGGCATACAGGGCATTCAATTTTTCGGCACTGCCATCGGAAAACACTAAATGCTTTATTTTACCTTTATCGTGTACAATTTCTACAATTTCTTGCTCGTTGATTTGGATTCCCTTATCGGTGAGTGACTGCTTTTGATCGCCGTTTAAAGCACATTTGCCATTGGTGAACAAGGTAAGCTCTTTAGTCCAGTTCCAAAGCAGTTTAGCAAATTCAAAAGCATCTTCGCCATTGCCCAGCAAACCAGTTTTTTGATTTCGTACCTCATAACCATGGCAATACGGGCAGTGGATTACGCTGATACCCCAGCATTCGCCAAAACCTACGATATCTGGAAATTGATCTTTAATTCCATTAGCAAAAATCAATTTTTGTGCATGAAATACGTTGTTTTTTTCAGTTACTATTTCAAATCCATGATCAGTTTGCCGTCCGCTGACCGCAAAATCCTCCAACAGAGCTACATTATCATACGCCAATACCTGTGATTTCGCTAAATCGCTAATAGCTTTTGGACTTTGACCATCCTGTGTTAGAAAATTATGAGAGTGCGGTGTTTGCCAATTACAAGGCTTGCCGCCATCAATAACCAATACTTGTTTCAGCGCTCTAGCCAGCGACAAAGCGGCTGAAAGTCCGGCGTAACTGCCTCCAATAATAATCACATCGTATTCTTTTTGCATAACAATATCTTTTTCGGTTATTAACTAAACGAATTTAAGCATAGTTTTGTTATTGCAATTATATTGCAATTAATATTTCAAACCGCTGACAAATATTTATTTGTTCATCAGTTCTTGAAACAAAGAGACAAATTTACCCACGTGTAGGCCATCGGCAAGACCATGGTGGATATGTACAGAAACAGCAAACTGTTGGGTGCCATCTTTCTCTATCATTTTGCCAACTGATATTTTAGGAGAGCTGTCGGGGAAGCTGAAGCTACGAGCATGTGATAAGGAAGTAAAATCAACCCATGGAATAGCAGAAAAATGCATATCGCAGGAACCAGGCTGTGCAAGCTTTAATCCTTCCGATTGTTGAACTTCTTCTATTGCTTTTTTTGCATTAGCTATAAAAATTTCTTCATTTGTATGGTAATCAAAGTAGGCAAAACCAAAAGTATCATCTTTTCTGTTGATGGTGGTAGAAACGTTAATTTGATCGTGGATTATAATATCCTCACCTTCAATGCGGTAGCGAAACTCCTCTATTTGGTTAGCGGCCTTCATGGCCCTGTACAGGTAATACAAAAAAAATGAATGGCCTAATTTTTTTGCTTTAGCGTAAGCAGTAGTACAATCAATGTTTACCACAACGCCAAAAAAGGGCTCTTCAAACTGACTAAAAAATCGAAAATGATCTTTACGCTTCCAAGTGTCTATGTTAATTTTTTTCATTTTATGTCGGAGTTTTCAAAAAATCTAAAATTTTGATCCCGAAATTGGGAGCTTTTACAACAAATGGATGATTTGATCCATACTGCGTACGGAATAGAAATTGGGATGATCAATAGGTTCATCGTGTATTTCGTGTTGCCAAGTGGTATGGTAAGGCACTTCTACAGCAAGACCATTAATGGCAAGCACCGGTAAAATATCTGATTTTAATGAGTTGCCAACCATCAAAAAATTTTCAGGTTTACAATCCAGGTGCTTAATCAGTTTTTGGTAGTTCGCCGGCTTTTTATCGCTCATGATTTCGATATGATGGAAATACTTTGCCAATCCGGATTTTTCCAGTTTCCTTTCTTGATCTAATAAATCGCCTTTAGTGGCCATCACCAATCGGTATTTGCCGAACAAGTGCGAAAGGGTTTCTTCAATACCATCCAATAAAATTACCGGCTTTTGAAGTAGTTGATGCCCTATTTTAAAAGCTCCTTCAATTAGTTTACTACTCAGGTTTTCTGGATAAAGTTGATGTAAAGTTTCTATCATACAAAGCATGAAACCCTTTATGCCGTAACCATACATCGGTAAGTTTTTCATCTCAATTTCAAATAGCGATTGAATCACTTGATCAGGATTTTTAGCAGCTACGAGTTCGCTAAACTTCAGCTCTGCCTCCCTAAAATATTCTTCGTTTTGCCAAAGTGTATCGTCAGCATCAAATGCTATAGTTTTGATTTGATTTTTCATCGTTTATCTTTGTTGTGCTGCAAAAGTGGCTTAAATTTTAGAAGTAAAAAAGGACAAATGTCCCCAGTTCCATGTTAAGAACCAATAACGAGTTTTTATCTTACATCAAAGAGTTGTATAGTGATGATGCTTACACCCGTTACATCAAAGTGCAGCAATTGACAGTTGATGCCCAATTTTTAACCCAAGGCGAACGTGTACACCAAATTTATATCATTAAGGAAGGCATAGCGAAATGTTTTTTCTCGGAAGAAAACGGCAAAGATTATATCTTGGAATTTTTGGGCAAAGGTGAAATATTAGGCGAGATAGAAGCGATTAGAGAAATGCCGTGCTTATGTAACGTAGCAGCGGTGACCACGCTAGAAGTTTATAGCATATCCATTAAACTGTTTAATGACTTGATGGATAAGGATATGCGTTTAAATAAGTTGTTGCTGAAGGAATTGGCCGAACGCATGGTGAATACCTCTAGCAGGGCTTCATTTCAGCAACTTTATACCGTGGAGCATGGTTTGGCAAAACTATTGGAATTACGAGATAAGCAGCAACTACAACTCAGTAAAGAAGATATGGCTGCCTATTTGGGTATTACGTTAAGAAGTTTGAACAGGGCGTTGAAAGGCTTTAGCCACCATTAAAAATATGCGTTGAAAATAACATCGCCTCTTGCCATTTTTCCGTATTTAAGTGAGGATTTAAACCTTGTGTAGCTAGGTAGTCGATCACGTCTTCTGTTGCAATGTTTCCTGTTAAATCATCTGCAGCCATAGGGCAGCCACCGTAACCCTTTAAAGCGCTATCCATACGGGTGCAACCTGCTTCAAACGCTGCTGCAATTTTCTCTAAACGTTGCTGTGGCGTGCTGTGTAAGTGTAAACCAAATTCAACGTTTGGAAATTCATTGACTAGGGGAGGAAGTATTGTTTTGATTTTTTCAGGAGTAGATACGCCAACGGTATCAGCAACGGCTATAATTTTTGCTCCCTTTTTTACTAACTCCTCAGTCCAATGTGAAATGATATCAGTATTCCACTCATCCCCGTAAGGATTGCCAAAGCCCATAGATAGGTAAATAACGGCTTCTTTTTGATGCTTATCGCAAATTTCTAGCATTTGCTCAACAGTTACTAGTGATTGTGCTATACTTGAATTGGTATTGCGCTGTTGAAAGGTTTCAGATATAGAAAATGGAAATCCTAAATAGTTAATTTCTTTATGTTTCACCGCATTTTCAACCCCTTTCAAATTAGCAACAATGGCTAATAATTTCGTATTGCTACTTAGGTCTAGTTGCGCTAAAACCTCCTCTGTATCTCTCATTTGAGGTATCGCTTTCGGTGATACAAAACTTCCGAAATCCAAAGTATCAAAGCCCACTTGAAGCAACAAATTGAGATAGGCCACTTTCAAATTGGTAGGCACAAAATCATGCAAGCCCTGCATGGCATCACGAGGGCATTCAATTAACTTAATGTGGTTAGACTTTTCTGTTTTTGTATTCATCGTAATCGGTAAGCGCTGCAGTGTAAGTGCCTTTCATGTAGGGCGATGATATTAAAAAATCGGCGGTAGCTACATCGCAAGCCATAGGGATATTCCAAACAATGCCCACACGCAATAGCGCTTTTACATCAGGGTCATGCGGTTGTGCTTCCATCGGATCCCAAAAGAAAATGAGTACATCAATTTCACTCTGCGCTATCAAGGCACCAATTTGTTGGTCGCCACCAAGCGGGCCGCTCAATAATTTTTTAACGGGCAGCTGTAAGTTTTCTTCCAGTAGCCTGCCAGTGGTTCCAGTAGCTACTAAGTTATGTGAGCTAAGTGCTTCTCGATTGACTGTCGCCCACTTAATTAAGTCATCTTTCCTATGGTCATGCGCCACAAGGGCAATGGTTTTATTCGCTTGAAGCTGTTTCTGGGTCATGTATTCGTTTGTATTCTTTGTAAGGTTTAAAGGTTCTGATGATTAAACGTGTGCCTCTATCATAGCTAAAGTAACTCCAAACCCAATTTACAAAAACCACCAATTTATTTCTGAAGCCTACTAAAGTCATTAAATGTACAAACATCCAAGTAAACCAAGCAAATATTCCTTGAAATCTTATTTTGTTGATATCAACTACTGCTCTGTTTCTTCCAACAGTAGCCATGGCACCTTTATCAAAATATTTGAAAGCTGTAGTTGGTTTATTTTCAATGAGGTTAATGATGTTTTTTGCCAGATTTTTACCCTGTTGGATGGCTGCTGGTGCAACGCCGGGGTGACCATTTGGGGTTTGTGGTGTAATCATAGCTGCTACATCGCCAATGGCAAAAACGTTTTGGTAACCTTCCACCAAGTTGATTTCGTTCACTTTTAACCTATTTCCGCGTACTACTGCTTCGGTACTTAAGCCATCAAGCACTACGCCTTTTACACCTGCACTCCAAATCACAGTTGCAGAGCCAATTTTTCTGCCATCAACCAAAGAAAGTGTTTGCCCATCATAGCCTTGTACTCTAGTTTCCGTGTAAACGGTTACGCCAAGCTCTTCCAAAAACTGTTTTGATTTTTGTTGTGCCTGTACCGACATGGCGCCAAGTAGCTCTGCTGAACCTTCAATTAGATAGATGTTTACTTTATTTAAATCCAGTTCTGGATAATCATTTTTAAGTACATGCTTTTTAAGTTCGGCAATAGCTCCGGCGGTTTCTACACCGGTTGGTCCGCCACCAACTACAACGAAGTTTAACAGCTCGTTTTCCTTAACCGGATCTTGCGCAATAATGGCAGCTTCTAAGTTTTGCAGAATTAAGCTCCTTAAGTTAAGTGCCTCCGGAATAGATTTCATCGGCATGGCATTTTGAGCAATCTCTGTTTGGCCAAAAAAGTTACTGGTTGATCCGGTAGCGATTACCAAATAATCGTACTCGCATTCGCCAATAGTAGTTTCTAAACGGTTAAGTTCGGGAATAACTTTTTTCACTTCCGTTACTCTAAACTTAAGGTTTTTTTGACCTTTGAAAATCTTTCGGATAGGAAAAGCAATGGAATCCGCTTCTAAGCCGCCCGTTGCTACTTGGTAGAGTAGGGGCTGAAAAGTGTGGTAATTATGTTTGTCAAGAATAACAATATCAACATTTTGATGCTTCAGCTTTTTTGCCAGCTCAATGCCGCCAAAACCGCCACCAATAATTACAATTTTCTTTCTCTTTTCCATAGTAAATAAACTAAGTAAAGGCCCATTTGGTTTGCGGTAAATATAGTGAATTGCTTTGTTGGATATTTAGTTGTTTCGTTTTAGTTGCGTTATTTAATTGTAATCTGTTGAGTTTACCAGATGGTATAAAAAACAAAGGTCCCGAATAACTCCGGGACCTGTTGATTTATAATTTGGTTTTTAAGTTCTACTTAGTAGCCTTATCGTCGTTTGATAAGTCGATTACGATTGGCGTAGAGATACATAATGATGAATAAGTACCAATGATACGACCAATTAACAATGCGAAGATGAAACCACGGATGCTATCGCCACCGAAAATAAAGATCACGATCAATACGAAGAATACTGACAATGAAGTTAAGATGGTACGGCTTAACGTGCTGTTCAACGCAAAGTTGATTAACTTGTTGCGTTCTTCGCCGTAAGCATCATCTTTACCAGTGTGCTCTAAACGCTCACGGATACGGTCAAATACGATTACCGTTTCAGTCATGGTGTAACCCATTACCGTTAAAATTGCTGCGATAAAATCTTGACCAATCTCTAGAGGGAAAGGAAGCACGCCATCTAAAATGGTGTAGAAAGAAAGTACTAAAAGCACATCGTGGAATAATGCGATTACCGCACCTAAACCATATTGCCATTTTTTGAAACGTACCAAGATGTAAATAAACATCACTAAACAAGAGAACAATACCGCGTAAACTGCGCTAGTAATGATATCGCTTGCAATAGTTGGTGTTACTTTTTGTGAACTTTCAATGGTATATTTTGCACCCATACCATCTAAGCCTTTACGCAAAGCAGATTCTACCACTTTATCAGCATCAGCAGCTTGATCAGTGATATGGTAAGGTGTAGTGATTTTTAATGAGTTATCAGTTCCAATGGTTTTTACCAAAGCCTCTTCGCCTTCAAAATTAGCAGAAAGAGTCTTAGCAACATCTTCAGTGTTCATTTGTTTGTCGAACTTCACCATGTAAGTTCTACCACCTTTAAAATCAACACCTAAGTGTAAACCACCATTTTTAAAGTACATGGCCACACCAGCAATGATAATTACACTTGAAATCACATAATATAACTTTCTGCGACCAACGAAGTTGAAGGCTAAGTTTTTGAATGCGTTTCTAGTCATACTATTATCGAAAGTGATGTTAGCTTTTTTATCCATCATTGATTCGAAAATCAAACGAGAAATTAATACCGCTGCGAATAATGAAGTAACGATACCTACACACAAGGTAGTAGCAAAACCTTGTACTGGTCCAGAACCGAATACAAATAAGATAATACCTAAGATGAATACGGTAATGTTTGAATCTAGGATAGAAGACATTGCATGTTTAAAACCTTCTCTTATCGCTAAATTAGTTGATTTCCCTTGCGCCAACTCTTCACGTACACGTTCAAAAATCAGGATGTTGGCATCAACCGATAAACCGATGGTTAATACGATACCTGCAATACCAGGAAGCGTTAATACCGCACCAAATGCAGCTAAAACTCCCATGATAAAGAATACGTTGATTAACAGAGCGATGTTAGCTACCCAACCAGCTTTATTGTAGTAAAATGCCATGAAAGCAAGAATTACTACGAACGCTAATACGAAAGATAACAAACCGCTGTCAATAGCTTGTTGACCCAATGAAGGACCTACAACGAAATCCGAAACGATTTTAGCAGGAGCAGGTAACTTACCAGCCTTCAATACGTTAGCTAAATCTTTAGTGTCTTCGGCAGTGAAGCTGCCAGTGATAGAAGAAACACCGTTAGGAATTTCGTTTTGTACGGTAGGAGCGGAATAAACTGTGTTATCTAATACAATTGCAATTGCTTTTTTGTTATTAGGATCTGCTGAAGCTTCAGCAGTCATTTTTTTCCATTTTGCAGCACCTTCACTAGTCATGAACATGGTTACATCAGGATTGTTCTTTTGATCGAAACCAGCACGAGCGTTAGCTACAGCATCACCGCTTAAATCAGGACGGCCATCCAATGAAGTAACTTTAATCGCATAAAGTTCGAAAGTTTTTGAACCAGCTCTAGGTTTTAATCCCCACATGAACCTCATGGTAGTTGGAACTAAAGATTTGATTTCTGGCTTAGCCAAGTAAGCGTTTACTCTAGCTGTATCTTTTTGTTGTGCAAAACCAACTACCGGACCAGGGATAAACTGTTGTTGTCCGTTAGCATCCATGCCAACTGGTAAATTTAAAACTGCAAATAAAGGATTGTTTTTTACCGCTTCAGCAGCTTTGGCGTCTTTAGAAGTGTCGGCAGGTTTAGCTGCAGCACCTTTTGTTAAACCAGCTAATTTACCGCCTTTAGCAGTAGTATCAGTAACTGCTGCTTTAGCAACAGTATCTTTTAAAGTTGAAGCAAGGGTTTTATTGATGTTATCCAACACAGGATAAACTTCCTGCGATTGGTAAACTTGCCAAAATTGTAATTCAGCAGAACCTTGTAATAATTTGCGAACACGTTCTTTATCCTGAATACCTGGCATCTCGATGAAGATCCTGTTAGAACCTTCTTGTTTTTGCATGTTAGGACTTACTACACCAAAACCATCAATACGGCTACGTAAGATGATGAACGATCTGTCGATGGCGCTAGTAGCCTCTTTGCTTAAGTAAGATTTAACTTCAGAGTTGCTTGCAGTTGCTTTTAACTGTGCTGAGTTATCTTGGTTAGCGAAGAAATCAGCCAACTTTCCGTTTGGAACAAGTTTCTCGTATTCGCTTACAAACAATGAGATGAAATCTTTTCCACCGGCATTCATCTGCGTTTGCGCATTTGATAAGGCTTTATTGAAATTCTCGTCAGAAGTATTGTTGGCTAATGATTTAGTCAACTCCGCTAAAGAAATTTCCATGGTAACGTTCATACCACCTTTAAGGTCAAGACCTAAATTGATTTCTTTGCCTTTTACTTGCTGATAGGTAAGGCCCAAAAGAGGATATACCTTTTCGGTAGCCATCGAGTCTAAGTATGCTTTTTCTTTAGCTTCATCGCCTTTTGCAAATTCCTTAGCCTTTTTCTCTACGTTGTAAGTAATGATGTTGAAAGAAAGTGAATACAGACAGACAATACCCAAAAGTATCGCCATAAATTTTATAAAACCTTTACCTTGCATTGTTTGTTTAAATCTATTTTATAATAAGCTGTTTTTTAACAAGTCGGCAAATCTAATTATTTTTTTAAATAATAGAACTGCTAAATGTAATTTTATTGGGATGTGGAAATTATATTAAGCCACAGGGGCACAAATGATTTTAATTGCAGTGCCCATAGTTCATCTTATCTATTTGCGGCACCCTTAACGCCGCTCCAAAGTTGAAAAAGTATAAGCGAATTTGTTTTTTTCGTCGGGCAAATGATCTTCTTTCCATATTTCTACCCAAGTTTCGTTGTCCAATTCCGGAAAAAAAGCATCAGCGTCAAATTCTTGGTGCACACGGGTCAATTCAATTTTATCGCAAAGCGAGATGGCTTGCCTGTAAATCTCAGCACCACCAATAATGAATGCCTTCTCTTCATTTTGGCATAATTTCAAAGCTTCATCTAAAGAGTTCACCACCTCCGCACCATCCAAATTTAAGTCTGTTTGTCTGGTGATAACGATGTTTCTTCTGTTTGGCAGTGGTTTTCCAATGGAACCGTAGGTTTTACGCCCCATAATGATGGCATGCCCAGAGGTGATGTTTTTAAAATGTTTTAAATCGGCAGGTAAGTGCCAAAGTAATTGGTTGTTTTTGCCAATGGCGTTATTTTCTGCTATGGCGACAACGATGGTGGTTTGGTGCATTCTTTCAGAGTTGCGTCATTGCGAGGCACGAAGCAATCTCTTCCACTTTAAGATTGCTTCGTGCCTCGCAATGACGATATAATTTAAACCGCTACTATACCTTTAATATGTGGATGTGCTTCGTAATTTAACAATTCAAAATCTTCAAATTTGAAATCGAAGATATCTTTCACCTCAGGATTGATTTTCATGGTTGGCAATGGTTTAGGATCTCTGCTCAACTGTAATTTTACCTGCTCCAAATGGTTGTTGTAAATATGTGCATCGCCAAAGGTATGAATGAAATCTCCAGCCTCTAAGCCGCAAACTTGCGCAACCATCATCGTGAGTAAAGCGTAGGACGCAATGTTGAAAGGTACACCTAGAAAAATATCTGCACTGCGTTGGTATAACTGACAGCTTAACTTGCCATCTGCTACATAAAACTGAAAAAAGGCATGGCATGGAGGTAGCGCCATGTTTTCAATTTCAGCAACGTTCCAAGCTGAAACAATAATTCTCCTAGAGTCCGGATTGTTTTTAATGGTGTTGATGATTTGAGTAATTTGGTCAATATGGCCACCATTTGGGGTTGGCCAGCTGCGCCATTGCGAACCGTACACAGGTCCTAAATTTCCATTCTCATCTGCCCATTCATCCCATATACGAACGCCATTGTCTTTTAAATACTTGATGTTGGTATCGCCTTTTAAAAACCAAATCAACTCGTGGATGATAGATTTTAAGTGCAGTTTTTTAGTGGTCACCATTGGGAAACCCTCTTGCAAATTGAAACGCATTTGATAACCAAATACGCTGATGGTACCTGTTCCCGTTCTATCGTGTTTTTGTGTGCCGTTATCAAGCACATGCTGCATCAAATCTAAATACTGTTTCATATAACGCTACGCTTTTTCATCCTAACGGCAGGAAGGATCTAACAATTAAAAATAGATTCTTCGCTACGCTCCAAATGATGGCCAATATAACATGCCTAAAATGTAAAATACAAATCTAGCTATTAAAACTCAACCTCGTATTTATGTTTTTCAACAGTGTTGATGATTGTTGGAATTCTATGATCAAAATCGAGATTTTATCTTCAAAATCAACTAGATTTGTTCAACCATGATGTTTAGAAAAATAGTACATTTTGTTGTTTTAAGCAGTTTGTTTTTTACGGCAAGCTTTGCGCAATCGTTAACCCCTCAAAAGCTTTCTGATGCTACCATTACCTTAACCAGAGATAAAGTAGTTTACGACCCTGCTTATTTTAGAATAGCGTATCCTAATGGCGATGTGCCAGCGGATAGGGGAGTTTGCACCGATGTAGTGATTAGAGCTTATCGGAAGTTGGGTATTGACTTGCAGAAAGAAGTACATGAAGATATGAAGGCCAATTTCAGGTTGTATCCAAACAATTGGGGCATGAAAACTACTGATAAAAATATTGATCACAGGCGTGTGCCTAACTTGATGGTGTTTTTTAAACGTAAGGGTAAGGTAAAACCGATGACAAAAAAATTGGAAGACTACCTGCCAGGAGATATTGTTTGTTGGGATTTAAACGGCCGACAATTACATATAGGTTTAGTGGTCGACAGGAAATCAGGAGACGGTAAGCGTTATTTGATTGTACATAATATAGGCTCGGGTCAGGTAATGGAAGATGTGCTATTTGTTTGGAAAATTATTGGACACTATAGTTATAGGTTATAGTGATTTACGAGTTACGATTTTAGATTTACGATTTGTAAGTCTGAAAGTTTAGTGCTCTTTATATTAGTGGCGATAAGTCATAAAAAATAACCTTAATGCTCTCCGTGACTTAATGTTTAATAATAGGAATTTAGATTTACGATTTATAGGACTTAAAGTTTAGTGCTCTTCGTATCTTCGTTGCCATAGACACAAAAATTCAAAACTTAGTGCTTTTTGTGTCATTGTGTTTAAATTAAATCTAAAATCGTACTTCTACAATCTAAAATCAAAAAGATGTTAACATTTGCAAACGCAAAAATAAATCTGGGCTTATTCCTTACAGAAAAACGTGCTGATGGCTATCATAACTTGCAAACTGTTTTTTATCCCATCCGGATAAATGACGTGGTAGAGTTGATAGATGCGGAGGAAACTTCGATGTTGATTAAAGGCGTTGATATTCCAGGTGATGCTGGTGATAATATCTGCATCAAGGCGTTTAAAATTCTGCAGAAAGATTTTGACCTGCCTAACCAACAAATTGTGTTGCTTAAAAATATACCAGTTGGTGCTGGATTAGGAGGTGGAAGTTCGGACGCTGCTTTTTTAGTTAAACTCGTTAACCAGAAATTTAATTTAGGCTTATCTGTTGAACAAATGGAAGCCTATGTAAGGCCTCTTGGAGCTGATTGCGCATTTTTTGTAAAAAACAAACCTACTTATGCTTTTGCCAAAGGCGATGAATTTGAGGAGTTATCCGTTGATTTATCGGCATATTACTTGGTGTTGGTTAAACCTCCCGTACACGTTTCTACGGCGCAGGCTTACAGCAAAGTAAATGTAAAGCAACCTTCTACTTCTTTAAAAGATTTGATACATTTGCCCTTACAAGACTGGCAAGCTCATATTTTCAATGATTTCGAGCCATCAGTGTTCCAACAATATCCACAAATTGAACAAATAAAGACAAAGCTTTACCAAGCAGGAGCTAAATTTGCACTGATGAGTGGAAGCGGATCATCTGTTTTTGGAATTTTTGAAAATGAGGTGAAATTGCCAGACTTGGAAAAAGATAATTTAGTTTTTTACGATTTATGAGGTATTAGGCATGAGATGTAGGGCATAAGATCTCACATCTCATATCCCAATACTCAATACTACAGAAATGGAAATCAACCTGATCCGCAAAAGCGGAAAATTTAATTTTAAAGCTACAAATAGTGGTGGTTTTTCGGTAGAACTAGACGCCAACCCTGCCATTGGCGGAACTGGAAAGGGATTTAGACCCATGGAAACGCTGCTTGTTGGCTTGGGCGGTTGCAGCGGCATTGATATGGTGAATATCCTTACCAAGCAAAAGGAAGATTTAAAAGACATCAAAATCAATATCAAAGCCACAAGGAGAGAAGATGAAACTCCAGCGATTTTCGAAAATATTGATATTCAATTCAACTTATTTGGCGAATTAAGCGTAGCTAAGGTTGAGCGTGCTTTGCAAATGACCTTTGATAAATACTGCTCTGTTTCTAATATTTTAGGCAGATCAGCAACTATAAATTTTACATATACCATAAATTAGCCCCACCCAACCTCCCCAAAGGGAAGGAGAGCATAATTTAAACTCCCCTCCTTTGGAGGGGTAGGGGGAGGCATTATATCCAATACTATTACTACAATGTCTGAAAATTTTGAAACCATCGCTATACGCACTCAAACCGAAAGAAGTTTACATAAGGAACACTCTGCACCAATTTATTTAACTTCTAGTTATAAGTTTGATGACGCGGAAGAGATGCGTGCTTTGTTTGCCAACGAAAAAGAAGGTAATGTGTATAGCCGTTATTCTAATCCAAATACTTCGGAGTTTATAGAGAAAATGGCGTTATTGGAAGGTGCTGAAGATGGGTTTGCCACGGCTACAGGTATGGCAGCAATTTTCACCACTTTTGCTGCTTTCCTAAAAAATGGTGATCATATTGTTTCTAGTCGCTCAGTTTTTGGCTCAACTCACCAATTGCTTACCAATGTATTTGCTAAGTGGGGAGTTACGTTTGATTACGCAGATTTAGATAAGCCACAGGACTGGGAAGCTTTAATAAAATCAAATACTAAAATCATTTTCGTTGAAACGCCTTCAAATCCGGGTATTGATATTATTGACTTAGCATTTTTAGCTGAATTAGCAAAAAAACACAATGCTTTGTTGGTGGTAGATAATTGCTTTGCTACACCTTATTTACAACAACCAATTAGATTAGGCGCTGATATCTCTATCCATTCAGCTACGAAATACATTGATGGACAAGGGCGTGCATTAGGAGGGATGATTTTAGGCAGCAAGGCGTTGATTGCGGAAGTGGTAGCATTTGCTCGCCACAGCGGTCCGGCACTTTCTCCTTTCAATGCTTGGATTTTATCAAAGAGCTTAGAAACTTTGGCTGTACGTATGGATCGCCATTGTGAAAATGCCCTTAAAGTGGCCGAATATTTGGAGAAACACCCTAAGATCAAGTTGGTAAAATATCCTTTCTTAGCTTCGCATCCACAGCATGAAATTGCCAAAAAACAAATGAAACAAGGTGGAGGTATTGTTACGATTGTGGTTGAAGGTGGCGTAGATGGCGCTAGAAAATTTATGGATGGCTTGAAAATGTTTTCTATTTCTGCAAACTTAGCAGATACTAGATCCATAGCAACACATCCTGCTACAAGTACGCACAGTAAACTTACCGAAGAAGAACGAAATATTGTAGGTATTGAACAGGGTTCTATCCGATTGTCAATTGGTTTAGAACATATTGATGATATTTTGAAAGATATTGAGCAAGCGCTAGGCAGTTAGCAGTTGGCAGTTAGCAGTTTTCAGTTTTCAGTTAGCAGTTTTCAGTTAACAGTTTTTCAATTAACAGTTTTCAGTTGGCATTAAGCAAAAAAAAGGAGCGAATTAAAATTTGCTCCTTTTTATTTTGCAGGCCTCGTCATTGAGAGGTACGAAGCAATCCTAAGCTATCTCTAATTTCACAATAGATTCCTTCGTACTTGCAGCAACAACGTGTAATGACCAGTTTGCTATTTCACCAATTTATGTAGGCTTCGTCATTGCGAGGCACGAAGCAATCTAAGGCTATTTCTAATTTCACAATAGATTGCTTGGTACTTGCAGCAACAACGTGTAATGACCAGTTTGCTATTTCACCAATTTATGTAGGCTTCGTCATTGCGAGGGACGAAGCAATCCTAAGCTATTTCTAATTTCATAGTAGATTGCTTTGTACTTGCAGCGACAACGTTGATGAACAGTTTGCTATTTCACCAACTTAATCTGGTAATCAGAAAGAGTAATTAAACGCTCCTTATATAAGCCGCCAATGGCTTTTTTAAATGCGCTTTTGCTTACTTGAAATCGGTTGTATATTTCATCGGGAGAACTCTTATCACCTAAGTTGATTTCGCCAACTACTTTTAGTTCTTCTAAAATATAATCTTTAGTTTCTAGAATGTGGCCAAAACCTGATGGTTGCAAGGTCAAATCTATTTTGCCATCAATTCTTATGGTTTTGATCCATCCTGTTGTACGCTGTCCAGGTTCAACGGTTGAAAATACCTCGTTATGGTATAGTAAACCAATAAATTCATTATTGATGATGGCATTATATCCCAAGTCAGATTTATCTACAATGAGTAAATCTACCGTGTCGCCTTCTTCAAATTCGTAGTTATCAGTTCCTACAAACTGATCTACCTTGGAAGAGGCCAACAGCTTATTCGAAAATTCATCTAGATAAACATAAACTACATAGCTTTCGCCAAGTTCCATGGGGCGCTTTTGATCCCTAGTCGGTACGAAAATATCTTTATCTGTACCGATATCCAAAAAAGCACCGCTATCATTAACAGATACCACTTGCAAATAAGCAAACTCATCAGCAGTAGCAAATACTTCTTTCAAGGTTGCAATGGTATTGCCATCTTTATTGAGGTAAACAAAAGCATCCACTTCATCGCCTAAAGCGATATCATCCGTTACTTCATTAATTGGAAGTAGTACTTCTGTGGTGCCATCAGTTAAGCTTAAACCCTGACTGTTTTTTGCTGCTACTCTTAATTGATTGTATTTACCTATTGCTATCATTTGTTGAAATTGAAATGCAAAGTTAGTTATTTATTGCATAGCGATTTTAAAAGATGCTGAATTACGTAGCGCAAGTAGATTACGTGATGCCTTGCCAGATAGGTGGGCATTTTAGGTTTATAGCATGGTTTTTGCCAATTAAACCTGATTGAACGGCTTAGCTCCCGATTCATCGGGACTAAAAGTGAAAGCAGGAATGACGTTAAAAATAGCTTGGAAATTGCTTTTCTAAATTATAACAACACTCCGCGTAAAAACAATAAGGCGAACGAAAAATAAATGATTAGTCCGGTTACATCAACGAGGGTAGCTACAAATGGGGTAGAAGATGCAGCGGGATCGGCACCTAAACGCTTGAGGAGTAAAGGCAACATGGAACCCATTAGCGTGCCCCAAAGTACTACACCAATTAACGAGCAGCCTACCACCAAACCGATAAGCACATAATGTTCGCTAAAACCGGGCATTAAAATATGCCAAGCACCAATTACGCAAAAACTGAGTAGACATAAAGTAGTGCCTAAAAATATTCCTGAAAAAATTTCCCTTCTCATCACATTCCACCAATCTTTAATGGTAACCTCGCCAAGAGCCATAGCTTGAATAATGAGCGTTGCAGCCTGCGAACCGCTATTGCCACCGCTTGAGATAATTAACGGGATGAAGGTGGCTAAAATAACCACTTTAGCAATTTGACTTTCGAAGTTGGACATGGCGGTGATGGTGAGCAGCTCGCCAAAAAACAGCACAATTAGCCAAACCACCCGTTTTTTGTAGAGTTCAAAAACAGGTACGTCCAGATAGGGTTCGTCAAGTGCTTGGGTACCACCCATTTTGTGCATGTCTTCGGTATATTCTTCGTGGGCAATCCACAAAATGTCATCCACGGTTACAATGCCTAAAAGGATATTTTTATCGTCCACTACTGGCAAAGCCACGCGATTGTTCATTTTGAAGACGTTAATTGCTTCCTCCTGCGGGTCGGTAACATTCAACGAAATCAGCCGATTATCGGTTAGCTCACCAATTTTTGCTTCGGGATCCGAAAGGAGAATTTCCCTGATCCTGATATCATCCAGCAGTACACCATCCTTATCGATGACGTAAATTACATCAATAGTTTCGGAGTTTTTGCCGTACCTACGGATGTGATTGAGGACCCTGCTAACAGTCCAGTCGGTTTTTACGGCGATGAAATCCGGAGTCATCATCCTTCCAACACTATCCTCTGCGTAACCAAGTAAATTAAGTGCCTCTATTCGGTCGTTATCGGGAAGTAAAACCAATAATTTTTTAACGGCATCGCCGGTAAGTTCGCCAAACAGTGCCGTCCTATCATCGGGAGGTAATTGCTTGATGATTTCAGCTAACTTATTGGCTTGTAGTTTTTTAATGATTCTTTCCTGTGTTGGAAAATCAAGGATTCGGAATACGTTTACCGCACGTTTTATGGAAAGCGTTTCAATAAATTTAACTGCATATTGAGGAAGTTCATCAATCAGCTCTTCCACATCAGAAATGTTGAGCTCATTGAGGTAGGCTTTTAGTTGCCTATCATTTTCGTTTTCCAACAAATGTAATACTTCTTCTACTTGCAGTTCTTCCATAAGCGTTGGTTTTGCGTGTTTTATCCTGTAGGGCGTGTAAAGTTGCGGTTTTTATTTTAAAACTTGGTCGTTTAATACAAATTAGCTTTGGGTTTAACGAGTTTTCATATCAATTTAACGATGGCTTAACGAGGAGTGCATTCAAGTTTAAACTAATCGCTTTGCCAAACGCTAGGAATAACTATATTTGCCGGATAGTTTGCTCCCGTAGTTCAATGGATAGAATTATGGTTTCCGGTACCATCGATATGAGTTCGAATCTCGTCGGGAGCACAAAAAAGCCTTGGATTTATGGTTCAAGGCTTTTCTATTTATTGATCTTTTGGGGCTTTTTTGATAGGGTGAACGGGCTGCTCACTTTGTTCACGTTGTTTTGCAGGATTTTTGGATTTCACCTGTTTGATTTTCCCTTTTTCGATATCGTTTTTTACGCTGTTCAAAGGTTTATCCCCTTTGTCTATTTCTTTATCGTTACCTTTTGTTGTGCCAGTGATGTTCATTTTCTTTAGATTTTGGTGTAGTAAATCAACAAAGAAACGGACTTAAGGTTCTTCAAGAGCTAATAAAATTTTAGTTAGCTGACGTTAAATTTCAATCCAACTGCTCTTTGCGAAGTTGTTAAACTCCGTACGAGCCGCTAAATTAAGGTAGGGATAGGTTACTTTTGACAGGTAAAGGCCAACTCCGGAAGCGGCGTGGAAATCTCTAGGTATTTCCTTGGAGATTAAATGATGCTCGAACTCATCCACGCTCATTTGATGGGAGCCAATCCGTAAAATATTGCCCATTAAAAGTCTAATCATTTTACTTAAAAAGCGGTTAGATGATATGTGGAAACGGAAATGTTCTTCATTGGCAGCGCAATACAATTTAGCATCCATTACGTTACAGATGGTATGTTCGTTTTTATCCGGAGTGGTACAAAATGCCCTATAGTCTTTATATTTTGGTAGTAGCGCCACTGCTTTTTTCATTTCCAACAAATCTAGTTTGCCAATTTGATGAAACGAACTAAGCTGACCCAAGAAAGGGTTTTTGTAGGTATGCCAATAATAATCGTACTGTCGCTGTACGGCATCAAAACGGGCATGTTGCTTTCCATCCATAGGAATCACATCAAAAATGGCAATGTTGTGCGGCAGTGTTTTGTTAAGGATGAAGATAAAATCGTCGCGAAGTGGCAGATCAATATCAACGTGAAAAAAATACTGACTTGCATGAACCTTGCTATCTGTACGCCCACAACCTACTATGCCAGTGGGTGTTTTTAATATCCCACTTAAGGCAGTTTCAATAATTTCCTGTACACTGTTTGCCTTCGGATGCCTTTGCCAACCGCCGTAAGTGTGGCCGTTGTAACCGATGTGAAAAAAATATCGCAATGTTTAAACGAATTTTTTCATCATTAAACTACAGCCATAATGCAAGCCATCGTGAGAAACAATGAACTTTATAGCATCCTCAATTTTTTCTAGTCGATAACCTTTGTAGGTACTGATGGTGTAAGGGGTGTAGTTGTTAAATTTTTGTTCCGCTAAATCTTGCTCCAGTTGGTCAATGGTACTTAGTAGATATTCCTTGATTTGAGCAATTTCTTCACTACCGATGAAGCTTTCAGGTTTAGAACCATTTCTATATTTGTCGATTAAGCTAGGATCGATTACAAAGTCATTATTAGAAAGTTTATAGCACAGCACTTGTTGGCTCACTACTAAATGACCAATTTGCCATGCTAAATTATTGCTAAAACCCGTAGGGATTTTGTTCATTTGCTCGGTAGTTAAATTTTCAACCAAGCTCAACAATGCCTTGCGATTAGCTCTTATTACTTCAAATATTTTGTCCATGGGTGCAAATATACTTTTCTTAATGCTTTCAGGGCGAGTTATTTTTTAGCTTTACCCAGCCACAACAAAGCGTTAATGATCATTTGATTTTGGATATCGTTTTCAAAGGTTTGGGAAAGCGATTTCACATCTTTACCATATTTGTGTTCATAGTCCATATCATTATGCCCCATGTTAACGTAAACCATTTTATAGTTTTTGTTGCTCCAAACCACAGGATAAAATCCACTATTCCAAATTTCGTGGGCTTTTGGTCCCGTTCCAAGAGGGAAACTTGTACTATCTATGCTTAACAGGATAGCGATATCCGGATTTTTGCGTAGATCTTTTTCCCATCTGTACCATTCGTTAGGTTGTGATTTAAAGGTTTTAGGAAGTTTGTTAGTTACTGGATGTTTTCCATTTACTTTTAACACCGCGGATGTTGGTCGCCAGGTATTGCTGCCGTATTGCCCTGAACCTAAAAACTCATTGTGGTACCAATCCCAATTTTGCGGAAATGATGAAGGACTTAGCGCAAAAGCCGAAAAATGAAATCCCATCCAAGCACCACCACTTTTCATGTAATTTTCAAAAGCGCTGCGCTGTTCTGGTTTTTCTGGTCGGGTATCTAAAAACAAAACCACTTGGTATTTGGCTAAATAGGTTGCGTTTAAATTGCTCCAGTTACTCGTTGTATCATAAGTGAAATGGTATTTTTCGGCCATTTTTGGAAACCATTGGTTAGCTTCCTTCACAAAAGAAACGTGTGCCATGTCATTTTTTCCTGTAAAAAATGCAATCACACTAAATTTGCTTTTCTGCGCCTGAGCATAAAATGCTAAACAAATTAATAGGAGGGAGATGGTATGTTTTTTACACATGGTGAAAGTTGTGATTTTAAAAAAGGGCAACGTTTCCATTGCCCTTTCTATTAGTTATTGATTACTTACTTGCCATAGGTTTGGCGTTTTTTACGTAAGTATCTAGCCATTTATTGGTTTCCCAAAGCATGTGTAAAATGTTTTCTTTTGCACGGTAACCATGCGCCTCATAAGGTAAATAAACAAAACGTGTAGTACCTCCGTGGCCTTTAATGGCGTTAAATAAGCGTTCGCTGTTGATTGGGAAGGTACCTTGGTTGTCGTCCATTTCACCGTGGATCAATAAAATAGGTGTCTTAATTTTATCTGCGTAGCTGAACGGGCTCATCTCATAATAAAGTTGAGGTGCCTGCCAGTAGGTACGGTCTTCATTTTGAAAGCCAAAAGGAGTAAGCGTTCTATTGTAAGCGCCGCTGCGAGCAATTCCAGCTTTAAATAAATTGGTGTGCGCCAGTAAATTTGCCGTCATAAAAGCACCGTAGCTGTGGCCACCAACGGCCATTCGGTTTTTATCGCCAACGCCCATTTCACTAAGCTTATTAATTGCCGCTTCTGCGTTTAACTTTAATTGCTCTACAAAAGAATCGTTAGGGCGTTTACCTTCCTTAGCTACAATTGGCATTTCGGCATTATCTAAAACGGCATAACCTTGCGTTACATAAAATACTGGTCCACCTGAGCTAATGGTGATGAACTTATTTTCTGACCCTCTAATTTGAGCGGCATCACTTGCTGAGTTAAATTCTCGTGGATAAGCCCAAATTAAAGTAGGAAGTGGTCCGTCTTTATCTTTATTATAGCCTTTTGGCAGATACAGGTCTCCTGTCAAATCAATTCCATCGGCACGTTTATAGGTGATTTTCTGTTTAGTAACACCATCTAAAGCAGTGTACGGATTGGCGAAGTTGGTAATTTGTCTATCGGCTATGCGTAGCACTAAATTTTTAACGAAGTAATTCGGCACCTCCGTTTTACTTTCTCTACGCGTTAGAAGCACCAATTTTTGAGGATCCAAAACATCGGTTACTACTTCAAAAGTTCCTTCAGGACAACGCCATAAAATTTCATTCTTTTTGGTGTTTAAATCAAACTTCGCAATAAATGGCAAATCGCCCTTTGGAGAAGCGCCAGTAGTGTTGTTCAATAATAATTTAGTACCGTTATCTGTAGTTAAAATTACTTGGCGACCGAATTTGTTTTTTTCTGTAACGGGAGTGCCCGGATTGTTGTAAGCATCGGTAGTATTCAGCTCGTAAAGCATTTCCATAGCACCAGTGCTTGGGTTGAGTTTACTTACTTTACTGGTTTGCTTAATCCTGGACATTTCTCTCACCAATGCTAAATTGGCATTGCCCCAGCTGATGCCGGCAAAACGATTTGTTGTTTTTAAAAGCTCTTTTTCAGCACCAGTGAAAGGAGCTTTTAGTTCGTAAACTGCATCGTGGAATTCCACGTTTTTCTTGATCAATCCACTATCTAATGGCTTTGCCCAAACAATAGTCGCTGCTTCGTCATCTCTCCAATCAAAGCTACGGGGTACATTTTGTACGTTATCATAACCAGATGGGCGCACCTCTGTAGAAGGAAGTTCAGCCAAAACTTTAACAGTTTTTCCGGCTCTGTCAATAATTTTTACCGTTGATGGAAAACCGTAGGCTGCCACTAAGTAAGAAAATGGTTTCTTGATGGTACGTACCATCATGTAATTTTTATCAGGAGATAAACTTACGCTGCTATAAATGGCAGGGCCACCAATTGGAGTTTCTACGCCACCTTTATTTTGTACCAACTGTGAAGTTGCATAAAACTCAAAAAGTTGCTCATCATACGGCGATTTGATCAAATCTTGAATGGTAGCACTTGGCGCAACTTTACCTAAATTTTCCTGTACAGTTGGACCTTTAGGAGCAAGTGGGCGTTTTGGAGCTGCCGAAGCTGGTTTTGTAGCCACTTGGTAAATCAAAGTTTGATCATCTACCCACATTAATCCACTACCTAAAATGGCGTTTAAAGGTTGTTTGTTTACTTTAGTGGCTTTGGCGGTAGCAACATCAATTACATATAAATCAACCCTATCCTGAGTAGTTTGGGTAAAGGCAATTTTAGTTTCGCTAGGGTTCCAACGCATGTTGCCAGCATACAATACCGCTGGTAAGCCAGTTATTGCGCTAGTTTTGCCTGTTTTAATGTTTTTTAAACTGAAGTTATTCACATAGGTTTGTCGGCTTGGCGAGTAGTTGTTGGGATTAATACGCATCCCAGCAATTTTATATTCGGGCATGGCCAATTCCTCAATAGAAGGGTACGGATTACGATCGCTGAACAGCATCCATTCTGCTTTGCTATCTATGCTTACCCCCGGAGTAGGTTTAGCCAATAATAAATCTGCCATTATTTTCGGTGGAGTTTGGTACGTAACCGCATCCTGCGCAAACGCATATCCTCCAAAACCTACTAGCAATAGATTGAGTATAACTTTTTTCATTTTCAGTTGATAAGTTTAAAGATGATATAAACTTACATATACTAAATGAAATTAGCTTTTTGTATCAAAAATTTTGGATTTCGAAGCTAATTAAGCTTGCCCCACTAAATAATTTCCTTGATTTCGATGATGCTTTCGTAATTGAAGTTCAAATAGCAATCAGGGGTTGTCATGCCTGCACAGCCCTCTAACACTTCGTAAGAAACACTAATTGCTTGTCCGCTTGTATATGATGAAATTATGGATTGATTACAAACGTAATAGTACTTGTTCTCTATTTTCAAGTACGAACCGGTGCAGTTTTTTTCAACTATAGCATTCACTTGTAAAAAGTCCTTAGAGCATGAAGATAAAAATATAATGGAAGACGTTAAAAAAAGGAAAAATAACTTTCTCATCAGTTTGAATTTCTGGTGTTAAAACTTTGACTACCTTTAAATAGCTATTAGTTGTAACGGAAAAATTATGCTAATGTTTTCTACAAATGTTTATCTGAGCTATTTATAAAGGTATTTGAGTTATAAACAATACGTTATGTGGGCATTTAAATCCGCTTAAAACGGTTAAATAGTGCTTTAATTGGATAGCTTTTTCAGCGAAATAAGGACGGAAAACTTATTGGTTGAACCAATTGGCTTGACATCGGTTAATGTAACTTCATAGTTAACGCCGTTTAAATTTACTTTTTCTTTGGTTGGTATTGTGGTGCACATTCCACTGCAAACTTTAACGGTTGTTTGTCCATCGTTAGTTTTAAAGGCCACGTCAGCGGAGCCAAAACCTTGCGCAATACAAAGTGCATTAGGCGGACATAGCGTACTTGCAATATTGGAAACGCCTATTTTGACCGGCATCTTATGTCTTGAAACCGTGATGGTAGCTGCCTCCGTCAATTGGTAATCACCTGAAATGTTATACGGATCGTCTTTTTTGCATGATGTTGCAGTTAACGTTCCAATAACGCATATTAAATAAATCAGTTGTTTCATTTCTTTGTATTTCCGTTAAAGTTAAACTTCAAATTGATTCCCGCCGAGCTTATTCGAAGGTTTTTATTGCCCATCGTATTTAATGCAGGTTTATAATAGGGTTCAAAAATCAGGATGTTTTTACCTAGGTTTTGGTTGAAACCTACTGCAATGATCGCATTATTTGCAAAATCGAATCCACCTAAGTTGCTTTCTTCAGTTTGTTGTTGCGCTTGCGCCGCTCCGTTTTGTACGCCAAAGTTGCTTACGTTGTAATTATAGGTGTATTTTTGCGATAGATAGGTGCTTGAATTGATACCCGTGGAAATGTAAAAATCCTGTTTTTTGGTGGGGAAAAATTTGAATGCCAAAGGTAAATCAATACTCAATAATCTGCCATTGAAGCTTACATCATTAGTTGCTGTGGCCGAATAAGTGGCATTGGTTGGCGCCAAGCTCAACGCATTATCCCTAGCAGCAAACATGGATTGTGTTACTTCAACAGGAACTTTGTTCTCATAACCCACTTTATTTTGACTAACTCCTGCACCTATACTCAACACCACATTTTTAGCAACTTTGATATTCGCATTTAACCCTAATCCGGCACTTAGCTTAGCATCATTATTATCATGGTAATTGAAAAAAGTACCGGTAAAAACATCAAATGTAGTTTTCGATTGATTTTTCTTTTCTACTTTCTTTTCGCTTTTCGCAAGTAACTTACTCTGTTCCTTTAAAAATTCTTCAGTTGATTTTTTTTCAGGTGATGGGATGATTTCTTTAGTGTCGGCTGTGGCTGTTATTTCGCTTTTTTGGGCTACAACTGGATTTTGAGTAGTTGAATTGATAGCTAAAAGGCTAGTTTGTTCATTGGTAGCTTTAACTGCTGATACCGGATCTTTATGTTGAGCTGCAGCATCCTTAGTTACTGTTGCGGGCAATACTTCAATATTTTTCGACGCTGAATTTTTAGCAATATCAGCCTCTGTAGTGTTACTGTTTTTAATGCCAGCTGTGTTATTTCCTGAACCAGCAATGCCACGATTTGAAGTTGTGTTGCTGTTTTTGTTTGGCTTTAACTCGGCATAAGCTTCCTCTTGCTGAGGTTTTACCACATCAGCATCTTTCTTCGTTTGATCTTTAACCTGATGCACTTTCAATTTAATGTGTTGTTTTTCAAAGGTATCGTTAAAGTACAATCCTACCACAATAAGTAATGCAGCGGCCGCACCTGTAAGCCACCAAATTGGGAGTCGCTTACTTTCTTTTTCAGGATACTTTTTGCGTAGCTCAGCCCAACCATGGTCGGCAAAGCCATCGTTATAATCCTCAAAAACGGATTTAACTTGTTGTATCAATTCTTCTTCACTCGTTTTCATATCTATTTGCTATAAATGGAGTGGGCGGTTAATAATTGTTGTAATGCTTGTTTGGCCCTAGTTAAATAAGTTCTTGATGAGCTTTCAGGGATGTTAAGCATATTTCCTATTTCTTTATGAGAGTAGCCGTCAATTTCGTAAAGGTTAAAAACTGCTCGCTGCATGTCGTTCAAGTGTTTCATAAGCGATAAAATATCCTGAGCGCTAAGTTTATCGATGGCACAACTATGGGTTGTTTGAGCTACGGTGTCGGTTAATTCTAGTGCTTCACTAAATCGCATCGCTTTTCTGCGGTAGTCAAGCGAAGTGTTAATTAGAATGCGCCTAAACCAAGGTTTAAAGTTATTCTCTTCGTCAAAGCTTGCAATCGACTTAAAAACTTTAATAAAGCTATCATTGGCTGCTTCTAACGCGTCATCTTTGTTGTTAAGGTAACGGATGCAAACGCCCAAAGCATAGCCATAGAACTGTTTGTACAGTAGCTCCTGTTGACGCAAATCGCCTTTTTTACAAGCATTAATGAGCTTACTTAAGCTCTCGTTATCTGACATACGTTATCTTTTCAATTCAATAACGTTAAACTGTTCTCTAGCTATCGGCATTTGAAACTTAATACGATAGCTTCGTTAAAAACGCTACAAAAAATTTAAAAATAATGGTTTTAGCCCATTCTTTTTTATTTCTGTAAATTTGCAGTTCATATAATCAATACAAGGTGTCGTTAGAACAATTAAAATTAAGTAAACCTTTGGTAGCTGCAATGAGTGCTTTGGGGCATTTATCAGCAAAGGAAATCCAGTCGAAAACCGTGTCACGCATTTTAGGCGGACAAGACATTATTGCCATTGGTCCGGAGGGAAGCGGTAAAACTACCACCTACGTATTGGCTACCCTAATGCGCTTGAAAACTGGTGGAGGCGATGCTCCTAGAGCGTTAATTTTAGTGCCCAACAAAGAGAAAGTGTTGGAAGTAATAGCTTGTTTTAATCAACTAAACAGAAATAGCACGTTTAAAATTGTAGGCATTCACGCTGATGAACCTATTGACGAACAAGTTGAAGAACTTACATCGGGTGTAGATATTATTGTGGCTATTCCAAGCAGAGCCAGGGCAATTTACCTGAAACTTGGACTTAATACCAATAAAATACAAATGTTGGTGTTGGATGATGCCGCAGACTTAGTAAAGCAAGGATTGCAATTGCCTGTTAATGAGTTGGCCAACAGTATTCAAAAATGTCAACATTTGGTATTTACAGATGTAATGCATGAAAGGCTTGAGAAAATGATTGCTGATTTTATGTTTATGCCTGCAACCATTGAGGTTGATGAAGTATTGGCTGAAAAAGTAGAAACTTATACTCAGCTGGTTTACCATGTTCCTAATTTTCGTACCAAACTGAACTTGCTTAATCTGTTGTTGTCAGATAAGGAAGTTTTTGATAAAGTGGTGGTTTTTGTGAACACTCGATTGACGGCACAAACGCTATCTAAAGATTTGTTCGACGGTAAGGCCGAAGATATATTTGTTCATAAACCGCTGTTTTTTGATGAAGCTGGCTTTGAAAGTTTAGAGGCTTTTAAGGTGAACGAAAAGGCTAGGGTGCTCATTGTGGCTAATGAAAATTTTGAGGAATCAAGTTTGAGCGGCATTCCTTTTGTTTTTCACTTTGAGCTGCCGGAAGATAGGATGTTGTACATTAACCGAGTGCTTAAGAAAGAGGATGTAGATTTCGTAGCACTTAATTTTATCGCTGATTTGGAGCTTTCGGAATTAAGAAAGATAGAGCAAGCGACAGGGCAGAAGATGGAGGAAGCTGACTTGCCTGATGATTTGCTTGTAGAAGATACCAGCAAAACGGCGAAGGTTAAAACTAAAAATGCAAAGGAATTAGAGCGGCAGCAAGCCGAAGAGGAAGCGTTTAGAAATGCTGCTTTTCAGCCTAAAAAAGAAAGCAATGCAAAAACGACTAACTACAGTAGCGGCGAAAAAGCTAGGATGAACAAGCAAAAAAAGCATGGATAAATAGATCAGTTTTTCGAGTATCAACTTATTTTAATGCCTATTTTGCGTGTTTTGGATTTTACAAAGGCGAATCTGTATAGGAATTAACTTGCCACAATAGTTCTAAATGTCAAATTGATCCTAGGTTTGCTTACCAATTTGGTAGACGGAAGCCTATGAAGCCAATGCGTTTGTGTAGTGCCTTTCATGATCAGTAAACTACCATGTTCCAACAAAAGCGAAACGGTTGTTTTATCTTCTTTGTGCTTAAAAGCAAATTTTCTTTCGGCCCCAAAGCTTAAAGAAGCAATAGCGCCATCCTTTTTTAAATCTTTTTCGCCATCGCTGTGCCAAGCCATGCCCTCATTGCCATTGTGGTATAAGTTCAGTAAGCATGAGTTAAAAGTTTCGCCTGAAAGTTTTTCTATTTTCTCCTTTAAAGCCAGTAGTTCATCAGTCCAAGGTAGTGCAGTTTTAGTGATGTTGGAATAGGTGTATTGAAAGGGCTTTTCGCCGTACCACGCCACCTTACGTTTGGTTACAATCAATTTGCCAAAAATCACTGCCTGATCGTTCTCCCAAGCAATTTCGTCCAAAAGCTTTTGGTAATAAAAATCCGCTGATTGATGGTCTAAAATTTTCCCATAGTAATTCACAATGCCGTTTTTAGGCAGTAAGTTTTTTGAAGCGTCTTGAATATCGGTGAATAAGGTCATTTTTTAGGGATCAGGGGTTTGGGATCAGGGATTAGTAGTTAGGTATTAAGTGGTCAGGTGTCAGGTATCAGGCAATCGATTTGATAAGTCCGTTGGTTATTTTTGAAATTTCCTGTGCTTGAGAAAGCAAAGTAATGAAAGTGATCTCATCGACATAATTTAACCTTTTGGCTAAATACAACATTGATTTAACTTCGCTTGTCGAAGCCAAACTGATATATAAAAATCGCTTAAATTCTGGTTTTGTACCTCTGTCAAACCCTTCAGCAATATTGTTAGAAATCGAAACCGATGCCCGACATATTTGACTTCGAAAATCCCAATCTTTTAAATCTCCAAAACTCTTGTAAATAAATACTGAAAAGTCTTGCGCCTTTTGCCAAGCCACAATATCTTCAAAACACTTTATAGCCATAGGTTAATGTTGATTTCCAAACTTAAAAAATAATCTTCTTACTGCATATCAATATCTAAGTACTGATCACTGATTCCTGATCACTGATCACTGATTCCTGACCCCTAACCCCTAATCACTCCTTACTAACCACCGCCTGCTCCCAGCCAATAATCGCTGTTTTGCGTGTATTGCCCCACATGTAACCTCCAAAATTACCACTACTTTGTATCACTCTGTGGCACGGAATCAAAAAAGCGACCGGGTTACTTCCAATAGCTGTTCCCACTGCCCTCGATGCATTTACGTTGCCAATTTCATGCGCCAGTTTGCCATAGGTTGCCAACCTTCCCATCGGAATTTTAAGCAGCGTCTCCCATACCTTCAATTGAAAATCGGTTCCTTTTAAATGTAGTTTAATTTCAGGGAGGTTACTCCAGTCTTCTCTAAATATCATCATCGCATTTCGCTGAAAATCATCTGTTTTAGCATAGAAGTTAGCCTTTGGAAACTTCGCTTTAAGTAAGTCTATTGCAGTCAACTCCTCTTCATAAAAAGCCATGTAGCAAACTCCTTTGGGCGTAGCAGCGGTTAACAGATTACCAAATTTTGTAGTGTTTAAGTTAAAGTTGATGTCAAGTTCGGTACCTCCATTCTTGTACTCTGCCGGTGTCATGCCTTCAATGTTTACAAATAAATCGTGTAGTCGACTAGTGCCCGATAATCCCGTTTCAAAAGCCGTGTCAAATAAGGTAGCTTTTTGCGTAGTTAACAGTTGTTTGGCATAATTTACACTCACATATTGCAAAAATTTCTTCGGACTGGTTCCGGCCCATTCCGTAAACAAGCGCTGGAAATGAAACGGACTTAAATTTACCTGTTCCGCCACATCGTCCAGGTTGGGTTGCTCCTTAAAATGCGTTTTTATATACTCAATTGCCTTAGCAATTCTTGCATAATTCAGCTCTTCTTGCGTATTCATCAGCCTTAAATTTAAGCAAATATCCAATAAACCGGGGCAATTTAAAATCCGAAACTTGCTTTGTTTTGAAAATGAAGCCAAGCAGTAAATGGCTAGTTCAGCCCCGCTTTCACTC
Source organism: Pedobacter zeaxanthinifaciens (assembly GCF_003313335.1). Classification (GTDB taxonomy): domain Bacteria; phylum Bacteroidota; class Bacteroidia; order Sphingobacteriales; family Sphingobacteriaceae; genus Pedobacter; species Pedobacter zeaxanthinifaciens. Next base: position 6,463 of record NZ_QMHP01000014.1, on the reverse strand, counting down.
TTAGCCGCCCCAAGCGCTACCTTAGCATGCGGGCTAACCGTTCAATCGGGTTTATTTAACTCCAACTAGTGCAGTCAACTCCCAAGTTAATTCAACTTTGGTAGGCATTTATTATAGGCAAAATGCTAATTTTAAGTTACAATGAAGGAGCAGCTATTAACGGATATCAAAAACACCTTACAAAAAAACAAAGTTCATTTGTTGGCTGAGCTGGCCTCGTCGCAGGCCAATGCCATTAAAGATGTAATTGATCTTACATTCCATCCAGAGGAGCAAATAGGCTTTAGGGCAGCTTGGATTTTAGAGAATATCTACGTAAATCATCCGCTCAATTTTGTACCATATCTAGCTTATTTTTCAGATCGTTTTTCGTTACAAAACAACCTTTCTGCCCGCAGGCATTTCGGGAAAATACTGGCATTGCTCACCAAGAAAAATGCACCACAGCAGGTGAAAGATTTTTTAGTCAGTTACGATACAACTCATTTAGTAGAAACTACTTTTGCTTGGTTAATTGACGATGATGTGCCGGTTGCGATCAAATCACATTGTTTAAATATATTAGCCAATTTTTGTCCTAAACACCCTTGGGTAAAAGAAGAGCTAATTGCGACTATGGAGTATTTGGTGGATAAAGAAAGCATCGCATTTTTTGCAAAGGTGAAGCAAATTAGGAAGCAGCTGAAAACCAAGTAAACTTAAAGGCATCATTTGGACTAATCAACTCAATTTTACAAGTACAAAACATAAAGCAATAATTAAAAGCTTACTTTTGGCGCTATGAACGAAAAGGCAAAAATTTTATCAGAAATTATCAAAAGCAGAAGAAGCGTATTTCCTGAAAGTTATATTCAAAAGGAGATCCCTAGGGAGCTAATCGATGAAATTTTAGAGAGTGCCAACTATGCACCAACCCATAAATTAACGCAGCCTTGGCGCTTTAAGGTGATTGCGAATGGTGCCAAGGCAAAGTTAGGAGCGGAGCTAGGTAAAATTTACCAACAAACCGTGCCTGCTGATAAATTTTTGCAGAAAAAGTTCGATAGTTTCGCTCAAAAAACGACGCAAGCAGATGTTATTATAGCGATTTGTATCCAGTTTAATGAGGATAAGTTGCCAGCTTGGGAAGAAATAGCCGCTGTAGCCTGTGCAGTACAAAATATGGCACTAACAGCCGAGGCGCTCCATATTGGTGCTTATTGGAGCTCACCACCGTTAATCGCTCATTTGGATAATTTCCTAGGTTTGGCCGAAAACGAAAAGTGTTACGGTCTGTTTTACATGGGTTATCACAATGCCCAACCACGAGCTGCTAACCGCACACCGATGAGTGAGAAAGTGCAGTGGATGGATGCCCCTCTAAATCTCCCCAAAGGGGAGACTCTTGTTAAAGAGCTTAATTCCCCTCGTTTGGAGGGGGCAGAGGGAGGTTCCGTTTGAAAAATCAACTCTACGAACTTTGCTTGAAGTTTATTGATCAGCGTATTGCCAACGCAACTGAAGCTTTGCAACAAGCTCAAGAAGCCAGTAACGACGATATCAAAAGTAGTGCTGGCGATAAATTTGAGACCGGTAGGGAAATGGCTCAACAAGATATCAATAGGAACAAACAGCTTTTGGCAGATGCACAACAGCAAAAGTCGGTGCTTTTAAGCTTGGCGGATGTTGCCGAAACAGAAAAAGTTAGGGCGGGTAGTTTGGTGTATACCAATAATGGGAACTTCTATATCAGCATCAGTGCTGGGCAACTTACGCTGAACAATCAACCTTACTTCGCGGTTTCCGCTGCCTCACCAATAGGAAAATTGCTGATTGGCAAAGCTAAAGGCGAGGCATTTGACTTTAACGGGAAAAAGTATAAGATAGATAGTATTTCCTGATTGGTTTAATGAAATTTTCTACGTTATCGTTCGCAAGCAAATCTTACTTGAAACTCTTCTTAATGCTGTGCATTAAATTTCTTGCCGTATAATTTCCCGGGTCAATAATTCTTCTGATGGTATACAGTGGATAATTTTCATCTCTTTTAGTAGAGAGAATAAATGCCGCTTTAAAGCCATGCTCTTTCAACTTTGGAAGCAAGCTAGCTTTGTAAACCCCATACGGATAAGCAAAGTACTCCACCTTTTTTCCGGTAATTTTTTCTAGCTTTTTGGTAGGTTCATCAATCTGTGTTTTCCAGTCTTCCTCCGTAAACTTGGCGAAGTTTTTATGGTCGTAGGTATGACTTGCAATTACATTTCCATTGTCCGAGAGTTCCTTGATTTGTTGGGCATTCATATAGGAAATACGTCCTTTTTTACCAATCGAAACTGTCATTATAAAATAAACAGCCTTAAAACCATATTGCTTTAGTGTAGGGTAGGCCACCTCAAATTGGTCTAAATCGGTATCATCAAAAGTGAACATGATGGGCCTGCTTGGCAACGGCTTGTTGTAAACCAAATAATCGTAAAGCTGATCAGGTAAAATCGAGTGGTAACCACTATCCGCTAGCATTTTTATGTGCTCCTTAAATTTTGTTGGTGCAATAATGTCATCTTTAGCTCTGTTGCCATCACTAGGTAGCCATTCTCTAATTTGATGGTAGCAAAGTACCGGAACTTCCTTTTTAGCTATAATTTCAACAGCAGTATTGGCTTTGATCACCGAATCTTTTACGCTCGGTGTTTTTACGCTGCTATCAATGTGTACTGCCGTTTTGTTGGTATCGCCTGAGCTAGGTTGGCAGCCATAAAATATAAAGGGGCAAATTAACGCCCCTAAACAAAACTTTTTCATGGTATAATTAAAAACTTCTTACGATGTTGTTGTGTAAAGTTTTAGGACTCCAAAATCCGCTGGCAATAATCCTTCTTACGCACATCAACGGATCGTTTTCATCGCGTTTATCTGCCAAAGCAAAAGCCATTTTAAATCCTCTTTTTTTCAACTCCGGGAAACCTTCTTTGTTCCATAATCCAAAAGGATAAGCGAAATATTCAATTTTCTTTCCGGTAATCTCTTCTAATTTTTTGGTTGGCTTATCTAGCTGTTCTTCCCAATCTTTACCTGCGTATTTTTTAAAGTTTTTGTGGTCGTAGGTGTGGCTTCCAATGGTGTTACCTTCATCTGAAAGTTCCTTGATTTGCTCAGCACTCATATAATTCACAAACTTGCCTTTTTTGCCGATAGAAACCGTCATGATAAAATATGCCGCTTTGAAACCATACTTTTTCAAGGTTGGATTTACCACCGTGTACTGATCTAAAACCGTGTCATCAAAAGTTAACATGATGGGTTTTTTAGGAAGTGCTTTACCCTCGTTAAGGTAGGCATACAATTGATCTGGCAAAATGGTATGGTAACCGCTATCTGCCAACATTTTCATTTGATCTTTAAAGTTCTGTATCTCTACGGTGTAATCTTTACCCATCTGTCCATCGGTTGAGCGCCAGTTGCGCACTTGGTGATAGCATAAAATTGGCACTTGGGGCCTAGCTAAAATGGTCTTAGCATCTGCCACTTTAATATTTTTAGTGTCAATTGGCGTAGGCTGTGCCTCGTTGTTAGCTAAGGCAGTACCATCAGTAACGGTGCTATCGGTTGCTGCGGCGTTTGAAGGTTGCGATTTAGATTGGCAGCCAAAATTTAGGGCTAGCGCTAAAGCTATTAGGGGTAAAAAAACAGGTTTCATTGTAGCAAATTATTGAATGGCAAAACTAAACAATAACCTTAGCATTACTGCCATTGTTGAAAAAATAATGAATCCTTTTACATTGCTCCAAATCTTCTCTCAATCACTCATTTATTACATAAAAAACAATGTGGCAAAATGTTTTTTGAGTTAAATTAGCTCCATTAAATATCCAACAATTAACTAACCTATTTATAATGAAGAAAATTTACTTTCTTTCTTTGTTGAGCTTAATTTCGGGAGCTGCGGTAATGGCACAAACCAAAACCATTACTACTACTGAAGTTGTACAAGCGCCACAAAAAGCAAATTATCAGCAGGCCGCAAGGTTTTCGCCTAGCAAGCTTCGCAAAATGATTTATTCCACTTCGGTTGATCCGCATTGGTTAAAGCAAAGCAACCAATTTTGGTATGATTATGAAACGCCAAACGGCAAAAACTGGTACTTGGTAGATCCCGGTGCTAGAAGCAAAAAAATGTTGTTTGATCCAGCTAAACTCGCTGCTGAAATTACTTTGATCGTTCGTGATCCGTTTGATGGACAGCATTTGCCATTGGAAAATTTAAAGTTTAGCGATGATGAGAAAAGCATCACCTTCGAAATTAAAAGTACCATTGACGAGGTAAAGCCCGACAGAAAAGACAAGAAGGCAGCCGACTCGATGCAGAAGAAAATTTTCAAGTTCAAATACGAACTGGCTGCACAAAAGTTAAGCGAAATCAAAGACTTTAAACGTGCCAAAACTAAGCCAAATTGGGGTGCCGTAGCGCCAGATTCGTCGGCGATTATTTTTACCCGCAACTACAATTTGTATTGGATGGATAAAGCCAATTACCAAAAAGCGCTTAAAAACGAAGATGACAGCACCATTGTAGAACATCAGTTAACTAAAGATGGCGTAAAGTACTATGCTTTTGGGAGCGATGGCAGTGGCGAAAATAATGAGGAAATAGTTAAAAACGATAAAAAACGTCGCAGGGCTTTTGTGCTGTGGTCGCCAAACTCCAAGTATTTTGTCATCCAACGTTCTGATAGCCGCAAGGTGAAAGATTTGTGGGTAATCAATAGTGTTGCTGCTGGTCGCCCAACGTTGGAAACCTACAAATACCAAATGCCTGGCGAAGCCGAAGCACCACAAGATGAAATTTGGTTATTTGATTTTGCAGCCAAAACAGGCAAAAAATTAAATGTATCAGCGTTTAAAGATCAAAGCTTAAACGTGTATAGCAAGCCAACCTTAAATGTAGATAGGGATAATGAATTCCGTCCGGCAGTTTGGTTGGGCGATGATCGCAAGTTTTACATGGGCCGTACCAGCCGTGATTTGAAACGCATTGATGTTTGTGCGGTTGATGTAGCCAGCGGAAGTATCAAACCTTTAATTGAGGAGCGTTTCAATACCTACGTGGAAGTACAACGCCCGGGCTTGGTTAACGGCGGAAAAGAATTGATCCATTGGAGTGAGCGTGATGGTTGGGGACATTTTTACCTGTTCGACGAAAATGGTAAGTTGAAAAATCAGATTACCAAAGGTGCTTTCCATTGCGAAGATATTGTGAATATTGACGAGAAAGCTCGAGTGCTTTATTTCACCGCCAACGGGAGGGAAGCTAAAGAGGATCCTTATTATTATCATTTATACCGCGTTAATTTCGATGGTTCAGGTTTAAAATTGTTAAACGCAGGCGATTTTGACCATGCTAGTAGCATGAACGATGGCGGTCGTTACTTTGTAGACAACTATTCAAGAGTGAATACGGTACCAAAATCAACACTTTACGATAACAACGGAAACAAAGTGATGGAGTTGGAAACTACTGATTTATCCTTATTAATGGCGGCAGGTTATAAATTTCCTGAACCTTTTAAAGTGAAGGCTGATGACGGCGTTACCGATTTATACGGCGTAATGTACAAGCCCTTCAACTTTGATCCAAACAGAAAATATCCAGTAATTGAGTACGTATATCCTGGTCCGCAAACAGAGGCGGTAAACAAATCGTTTGGTCGTAGCATGGATAGGATGGATCGTTTGGCGCAGCTAGGTTATATTGTGGTAACGGTAGGTAATAGGGGAGGTCACCCTGCGAGGTCAAAATGGTACCACACCTATGGTTATGGCAACTTGCGTGATTATGGTTTGGCAGATAAAAAAGCGACCATTGAGCAGCTGGCTGATAGATATTCGTACATTGATGCCAATAAAGTGGGAATCACAGGGCACTCTGGTGGTGGTTTTATGTCAACGGCGGCAATGTTGGTATACCCTGATTTCTTTAAAGTAGCGGTATCTGCTGCGGGTAACCACGATAATAGCATTTACAACCGTTGGTGGAGCGAAAAGCATCATGGCGTAAAGGAAATCGTTTCCCTAAAAGGCGATACTTCTTTCAAATATTCAATTGATAAGAACCCTGATTTGGCGAAGAACTTAAAAGGTCACTTGTTATTAATGCATGGCGATATCGACAATAACGTACACCCAGCGGGAAGTATCAGAGTGGCTAATGCGTTAATTAAAGCGGGCAAACGCTTCGATTTTATCATTGTTCCTGGGCAGCGCCACGGTTTTGGCGATATGACCGAATACATGTTTTGGCGTTTAGCCGATTATTTTAACAATTACCTGTTAGATGATTTTTCTCAATCCACCAATGTGAATATGACGGAAATGGATAGAGAGATAGAACGAAAGAATTAGATTTGATGACTCTTACAAATCCCCAATGGTGTTATGGACTGCCCCCAAAAAGTTAGACACTTAATGGGGGCATTTTTATGAGTAG
>NZ_QMHP01000013.1 GCF_003313335.1 Pedobacter zeaxanthinifaciens | reverse complement strand
CCTATTTTTTAAAACATAAAAAAGGTCGGAATTTCTTCCGACCATGACTGGGTTAAACACCGGCTTTTTTTGTTGCAGATTAATGCAAATTATTGCGGTTTTATTTATAATTTAGAGTTAACCCAACCTTAAAACCGCACATGAAAAGATTTTTACTCTTACTATCTCTATTTTTACTGCAAATTACTGCATATTCTCAAAATCCCAAAAGAGAGTTAAGAGCAGCTTGGATTTCGACTGTTTATGGCATTGACTGGCCAAACTCGGCCGATGCTCCTGCAACACAGCGCACTAAATTAACGAGCATGCTTGATCAACTTAAAACAGCAGGCATTAATACCGTTTACTTTCAGGTGAGAACCACAGGCGATGCCCTATATAGCAGTACAATAGTGCCTTGGTCGCATTGGCTTACCGGAACTTATGGTCAAAACCCAGGGTGGGACCCACTTGCTTTTGCCATTACCGAAGCGCACAATAGAGGCATGGAAATTCATGCTTGGCTAAATCCTTATCGGGCGGCCATTGCAACCAACTTTGCCACCGCTTATGCTAGTACGCACATGGCACGTGTACACCCTGAGTGGCTAATTACCAGTGGTAGTACACGCTATTTTAATCCGGGCATAGCCGATGTGAGGAGCCACATTATAGCTGTGGTAGAAGAAATTGTAAACAATTACGATATAGACGGCATCCACTTTGACGATTATTTCTATCTATCAGGGCTAACCAACGCCGATGATGATGCACAATTTACCGCAGATTCGAGGGGTATTACCAATAGAGCAAACTGGAGGAGAGACAATGTGACATTGATGGTACAGGGTGTTAGTGCGAAAATAAGAAGCCTGAAACCTTGGGTTAAATTTGGCATCTCTCCTTCGGGAATATACCGCAATTTTACCGTACCTGGCTCATCACCTTCGGTAAGCACTACCGGGTCAGAACATTACAGCGTACAATATGCAGATACCCAAAAGTGGATGAATGACGGCACTATCGATTACCTCATACCTCAGGTGTATTGGGCTTTTAGCCAAACTACTGCTAATGCAAAATTCAACTATGTTTCCGATTATTGGAACCGTCAAAATTTTGCTAGACATGTGTACATTGGTTTGGCTACTTACCGTGTAGATCCGGCAGATGGCTCGGCTTGGTCTTCAACCATTTCAAACGATGAGATCAAGAACCAAATCAATTACTTAAGAAATAGCACGCCTAACATCAAAGGTGCAGCACACTTTACTACGCACGATTTAATCTCTTCCAAAACTGGCGTAAAAGAAGCAATGGATTTGGTAAAGGCCCAATACAGTTCACCGGCTTTAGTTCCAGCAATGGATTACATGGACAATACTGCGCCGGACCAACCTACAAACTTGACATCTAGTTTAACAGCGGGAAAAACGCAGCTTACTTGGACAGCCCCGGCCGCTACTACAAATGAATGGCAAAAAGTAGTGAGATATGCCGTGTATCGCTCAACGTCAACAAGTATCGACTTTAACAATTCGGCTAATTTAATTGCAGTACTATCTAGCAATAACACCAGTTACACGGACAACAGTGTTACACCTGGCACGGGCACCTCCTACTATTACGCAGTTACTGCATTGGATAGAATTAGCAATGAAAGTGCTTCAAGCAATATTGTACCCGATGCTGTTACGCTGCCGGTTAAGCTTGTTAACTTTGTGGCAAAAAAGATTAACAACAGGGTGAAAATAGAGTGGATTACCGCAAGTGAAACCAACAATGACTATTTCTTGATAGAGAAGGCAGGAGCAGACGGAATCTTCAATTATTTAGACAAGCAAAATGGTGCGTTAACGAGCAACTCCGATAAAACTTACACAGCTTGGGATAATTTTCCGGCCAATGGTATTAACTATTATCGCTTAACACAATTTGATAAAGATGGTACGGCTGCTCAGCCGTGGCTAACATCGCTGCAATTTAATGAGCTTATTGTAGTAAATGCGAAAGCTTTTCCAAATCCTACGAAAAAAGAGATCAACTTTAGTTTAGAAAATTTTGAAGGAAAATCAATTAAGACAAAATTAGTGAATATTTATGGCCAAGTAATGCATGAAGAGGAATTTAGCACGCAAAACGGCACTACACAATACCAACTTAACCTAAAAAGCGACTTGCCAAAAGGGCAATATATTTTAAGCGTTTACGAAAACGATTTCAAGAAAAACATTAAGCTGGTTGTGCTTTAATTAACTAAAAACTAAGGGCGCTTTGTAAAACGCCCTTAGTCTAAAAGTTATCTTTTCTTGTTTTGCCTAGGGAATTTCATTTTATAATCTGGATGCACCTCACCTTTGGTAATTTTATCCAGCTTACCTTTAATAAGTTGCTTACGTAGCATATTGATTTTTTCGGTGAACAATTTGCCTTCAATATGATCGTATTCATGCTGAATTACACGAGCGGCAAAACCACTGACTTCCTCTTTGTGCTGCTCCCAATTTTCATCATAGTAGCTGATGAGCACATTAGGTTTACGGAACACCTCTTCACGAATTTCGGGGATGCTCAAACAACCTTCGGTAAAACCCCAAGGTTCGCCAGTTTCCTCCAAAATTTGCGCATTGATAAATACTTTTTTATATCGAGGCTCATCATCGCCCTCTCCAGTATCAACAACAAATAAACGAATTGGCAAGCCTACTTGTGGTGCCGCCAAGCCAACGCCGCTAGCATTGTACATGGTTTCCCACATATTTGCAATCAGTTCATTTAAATTTGGATAATCCTTCTCTATTGGGGAACAAACTTTCTTTAAAACTGGGTCGCCGTAAGCTACTATGGGTAATTTCATCGGGTGTCTTATCTTTTTCTAATGATCGGTGTACGTATGATGGTAACAATGTTTTGAAAGACATCAACCACCATAGTTCATGCCGCAAAGGTACAAATTTTGGGTTTAAGGTAAAAGGCGTAAGGTTTAAGGTTTTACCCTTCCACCGGATTAAACAATAGGCTTGTCCATTTGCTTTCATCAAAAACCTCGTTAATAATGTTGGTCATATCCGCCACACTTACTTTTCTAATCTTATCGAACACTACCTCCAGGCTGTCTATTTGATTATAATCGAGCAAGCTTTTAGCCATTGCAATGATTAATCCAATCCTGTTTTCTTCGCCTAATGCAATTTGACCAATAAATTTATTTTGCGCCTTGTGCAGTTGCAAAGCTGTTAAAGGTTTTTGTTTAAGCTTGTCCATTTCTTTTTGAATCAGCTTAATGGCTTTTTCAGCTTTCTCTTTATCTGTACCAAAATAAATAGCAAAAATGCCCGTATCAGAAAGCGGGCTGTATGCCGACTCGATGGTATAGGCAATGCCGTACTTTTCCCTTAATTGTAAATTGAGTATTGAGCTCATACCGTTACCACCAAAAAGGTTGTTGAGCAATAGCAAGCCAGTTTTATAGGGATGGTGTAAGGAATATGTTTGCACCCCTAACATACAGTGACTTTGTGCGATTTGCTTATCAATCACTTGTTGAACAGGAGCATTTAACTCAGGTGCTAAGCGCTTGCTTTGTGCATTGTTCGCTGGCACTTCAGCAAAATGCTTCTCTGCAATTTTTACAACTTTATTCAATGCATAATTACCTAAAACCGCAACAATAATTTGATCAGTTCGGTAGTTTTGTTTGATAAAGGCAATTATATTTTCCCTCGAAAGACCGTTAACCGTATCTGGCGTACCTAAAATATTCCGTCCAAAAGCGTGGCCCCTGAATAGGATATCCTCAAAATCATCATTAATTGCTTCTTCAGGCTGATCTAAGTAAGAAGCGATTTCATCCAACACCACCCCTTTTTCTTTTTCCATCTCGTCTTCCGGGAAAGTTGAATGAAAAACGATATCATTAAAAAGCTCTAAAGTTCTATCTAAATAGGGATGAAGAAACGAAGCATGTACGCAAGTGTACTCTTTAGTGGTATAGGCATTCAAATCTGCGCCTACGCTTTCTAACCTGTTAAGGATTTGATTGGTGTTTCGTTTCTCGGTACGCTTGAAAATTAAATGCTCAATGAAATGAGCTAAACCCATTTGTGCATCTTCTTCATCACGCGAACCGGCATTAACTAAAATGCAGGCATGCGATATTGCCGAGGCAGCTGGAACATGCAAAATACGAATGCCGTTTTTAAGTGTATGTACGTTGTATTCCATTAAGCGCCAAAGATAGGGATTGTTTTGTGGTTTGAATGTTGAAAAATGTTGTTGAATGGCATTTTAACCACAAAGACACGAAGAACACCAAGTATTGTTATGAATAATCTGATTGAAATTTTTATAGTTCCGTTTTAGATAGGCTTGAAAATGCTGGTTAAAAGCGTTCAACCACAAAGACACGAAGAACACCAAGTATTGTTATGAATAAATTGATTTGAAATTTTATAATTCCGTTTTAGATGGGCTTGAAAATGCTGGTTAAAGGCGTTCAACCACAAAGACACCAAGGACACCAAGTATTGTTATGAATAATTTGATTGAAAATTTTATAATTCCGTTTTAACTAGGCTTGAAAATGCTGGTTAAAGGCGTTCAACTACAAAGACACCAAGAACACCAAGTTAGTTTCAAGTTCTCTCGAGGCGATTTAGAACATTTTCTTAGCGTTGCTTTGCGAATACCTTGAAAACTTTGCGTTAAAATTAACCGCAAAGAAAAAAGAAAGTTTCGCGACGAACGCAAAGGTTTTTATCAAATTGCCGATCTTAATTTGCGATATGTTGGTGAGATTTGCACGGTTTTACAACACTGTTTTGAGTAAATTAAACCCCGATTGCAACGAAAATCCTTTTTGTTTTCTTATCGCGGGGCCATCCTTTAGCTGTTCAGAAATAGATACCTCCTAGCGTTGGGATGACAAGTAGACCAACAAAAAGATTGTAGTAAAAAGCGGGACTAGCGGACCCGAAGAATTACGGCAATTGCTTTTCAAATTATTCTAAAACTTTACCGGCTTTATACAGCGCAAACCAAAACCGCCTGCCACTTTGACCTAAATTTTATTTTGGAACAAGCATTGATAAACAAGGGCATAAGCAAATTTTATTAAGATATGACAACAGAAAAAGGAAGTATTTCCATACACACAGAAAACATTTTCCCAATCATCAAGAAATTCCTGTATTCGGACAATGAAATTTTTCTAAGGGAATTAGTTTCTAACGCGGTTGACGCTGTGCAAAAGATTAAACGCTTAGGCGCTCTAGGCCAATTTAACGGTGAAGTTGGCGAACCTTTGGTAGAAGTAAAACTGGATGAAAAAGCTAAAACCATTACCATTAGCGACAATGGCTTGGGTATGACTGCCGAAGAAATTAAAAAGTACATTAATCAGGTAGCTTTTTCGGGCGCTAGCGAGTTTGTAGAAAAATTTAAAGATGCGAAAGATGCCAACGAGATTATTGGCAAGTTTGGTTTAGGTTTTTACTCGGCTTTTATGGTGGCTGATTTGGTAGAAATCAACACTTTATCGTACCAAGATGGTGCTGAACCTGCAAAATGGACCTGCGATGGAAGTACTACTTTTGAAATTTCGGAAGGATCAAGAACTACCCGCGGTACTGATATCATTTTACACGTAAATGCTGAAAGCGAAGAGTTTTTAAGTGAATATAAATTACAGGAAATTTTAGACAAATATGCTAAGTTTTTACCTGTACCAATTAAGTTTGGCACTAAAACAAATAGTGTTGAAGATGGCGTTGATGAAGAGGGCAAAACCAAATATAAATCAGAAGAGGTTGACAATATTGTAAATACTACCAACCCTATTTGGACCAAAGCGCCTGCAGATTTGTCAGATGCTGATTATCTTGATTTTTACAAGCAATTATACCCTTTTTCGGAGGATCCGCTGTTTTGGATTCACCTGAATGTAGACTATCCTTTTAACTTAACTGGAGTGTTGTATTTCCCCAAGTTGAAGGAAGACTTTGATATGCAGCGCAACAAGATCAAATTGTTCTCTCGCCAGGTATTTATTACTGATGAGGTAAAGGATATTGTGCCTGAATTTTTGATGTTATTGCATGGTGTAATTGATAGTCCGGATATTCCTTTGAACGTTTCTAGAAGTTTCTTGCAGGCTGATGGGAATGTGAAAAAAATCAACAACTATATCACTAAAAAAGTAGCCGACAAATTGAGTGAGCTATTTAAAGCAGACCGTAAGGCTTTTGAAGAGAAATGGAGCGATATTGGCTTGTTTGTGAAGTATGGTATGATTAGCGAAGAGAAATTTTATGATAAAGGAAAAGAATTCGCTTTGCTAACCAACACTAAAAAGGAGCATTTTACTTTGGAAGAATACAAAGAAAAAGTAAGTGCACTGCAAACAGATAAAAACGGAAATGTGGTTTATTTATACACCACAGACCCTGATAAGCAGGATGGCTTTATCCAAGCAGCAAACAAAAAAGATTATGATGTATTGGTGATGAACTCGCCTATTGACAATCATTTTGTGAGCAGCTTAGAGCAGAAATTAGAAAAAACGTTGATGAAACGTGTTGATGCTTCGGTAGCCAACCAACTGATAGAAAAAGATGAGAAATTAGAGTCGGTGTTGAGCGAGGAGCAATCAGCAACAGTAAAGGGTATTTTCGAGAAAGCAATTAGCAAACCTGGTTACACCGTTGAGGTAGTTGGCTTAAACCCGGATGATGCTCCTGTTACCATTACCATGGATGAGTTTATGCGCCGCATGAAAGACATGGCAAAAATGGGTAGCGGTATGGGATTTTATGGCAATATGCCGGATAGCTACAAAGTGGCCATTAACGGAAACCACAAATTGGTAAGCAAAATTTTAGCTTCTGGCGAAGAGGAGCAGAACAAATTTGCTAAGCAGGCGGTTGATTTGGCATTGCTATCTCAAGGTATGCTGACCGGTGCGGAGTTAACTGCTTTTGTTAGCCGCAGTGTTGAGTTGATATAACAACCCTACGCTGGGTCCTCCATTTAGAGAGAGGCGTTAAGGTATCGTCATTGCGAGGCACGAAGCAATATTACAATTAGCTATTCGCTTTAGGATTGCTTCGTGCCTCGCAATGACGATTTTTTTATTTGATCAGCTGATCGAAGAAGCGAAGTCTGCTGTTAAGAACGTTGCCTAAGGTGGTTTAAAATTTAAAAGCAAAAAAATCCAAACACCTCAAACACCTAAGTTGGATATTGCAGCCTAAACTAAGGTGGCTAAGATGGTTAAAACTTAAAAGCAAAAAAAACTAAACACCTAAGTTAATATTCAGTGTAAACTAAAGCGGTTAAAAACATCCAACATGAGAAGAAAAATTCCTTTTATACCTATTTTAATATTTGCGCTCCTTTTTTTACTACTTAACGGTTATGCCATAAATGCACTGGGTATTTTAATTCCAGCTATAGTATTACCTTGGATATGGGTTTTTCCTGTAGCGCTTCTACTTACATTTTCATGGAGCATGTTAAGGTTAAGCGTGGATGGCCAAACTGCATTATTTAAAATTAGCGCACACGCCTTATTAACCTACTTTGTTTCATTGCTGGTTTTTATTGCAGTAAACCTAGTATCAGAAGCCTATCGACTAATTAAAGCCATCATAAACTATGCTTCAAACAGTGAACTTACCTATCCTGAAAGACCAATTACAGGCATTTATTTAGGAATTCTATTATCATTTATCGTAATCATAGTTTTTATCTATGGAATTTTAAAAGGAAAATATGCCTATCGCGTAATTAAGCATACGCTATATTTTGAAGACTTACCCGAGGCTTTCGACGGTTTCAAATTGACACAAATTTCGGATGTACATGCTGGAAGTTTAAACAACCCAAAAGCAGTACAGAAAGGAATTGACCTCATTAATAGCCAACAGGCTGATTTATTTGTTTTCACTGGCGATTTGGTGAACAATAAAGCGGAAGAAGTAAAACCTTATCTTCAGCATTTTGCACAAATCAAAGCACCTTACGGACAGTTTTCCGTACTGGGCAACCATGATTATGGCGATTACGTGAAATGGGAAAGCGAAACTGCAAAGAGAAACAATCTTGATCAGCTTAAAAAATATCATGCCGAATTAGGTTTCAGACTGTTACTTGATGAACATGTGACTATCGAAAAAAACGGGCAGCAAATTCAGCTTGTAGGGGTAGAAAATTGGGGCTTAGGATTTGGTGAGCGTGGCGATTTACAAAAGGCGATTAAAGGCCTTTCTACTGATGATTTCAAAGTATTACTATCCCATGATCCAAGCCACTGGGAAGCGCAAGTAAAAAATTATCCTTCGAAAATACATTTAACCCTAGCAGGGCATACGCATGGCATGCAATTTGGCATTGAAGCGTTTGGATTAAAATGGAGCCCAGTACAGTTCAGGTATAAACATTGGGCTGGCATTAAAGCAGAAAACGGCAAGTATTTAAACGTTAATAGAGGCTTTGGTTTTATTGGATTTTCAGGCAGAGTTGGCATATGGCCAGAAATTACAGTGATAGAGCTAAGGAAAGGTAAAAATAACTAACACCAAGCCAATACAGTTTAGGCTGCCAACTTAAACTCATTCAAGCGTAAAAAATATTATAAGCACTGTAGCGTTTGTAAACTAACTTTCGTATTAGCTATGTGAGTTAATGGCAAAGTGCCGTATTGTTTAAACTATTTTTTATAATCATGAAATTTTCAATTAAGCGTAAAATCTTCGCAGCAGTAATCACGCTCTCTTTACTTTCTCTAGGTTTGGTATCATGTTCTAAATTAGATAATGATTACCAACCAATTGAGGTGTCGGGACTAAATATTATACAAGCATCTCCTACTTTGGAGTTGTTAGATGTTTATGTAGATAACACCAGAGCCAACAACTCTGACTTTGAATTTGGAAATAAAATTGGCTACTTAAGTGCTTATGCCGGAAGTAGGGCTTTTAATGTTACCAAAAAAGGAAGTGCTACATCACTCAAAAGCTTACAATTTACCTTAAAACCACAAGCTGGATACTCGTTATTTTTAGTAAATACGTTAGCGAACATTGAGTTTTTAATGTTAGAGGATAACTTGGAAAAACCTGCTGCCGGAAAAGCAAAAGTGCGCTTTGTAAACTTGAGTCCTGACGGCGGGCCATTAAGCTTAAATATAAATGGCGCTGCTACCGATATCGTTACCAATAAAGCCTTTAAAGAATATAGTGATTTTATAGTTATTGATGCAGCAGCGAGTGCAAATTTCAATATCAAGAATGCCACCAATAACAATATAGAAACTACCTTGAGCAGCGTTAAAGTAGAAGAAGGTAAAATTTATACTATCTATGCAAAAGGCCTAAAGGCTAATAACGATGACACCCGATTTTCAGCAAAACTGTTTGTGCACTAACAGTTAAAAACATCAGGATATTTTATCGCCATTGCGATTTTTGGAGGAACTAAACTTTCTAAGCAACAAGTTTCTTCAATCGCAATGGCGATTTTTTATGTATATGCACAAAAGCAGCCTACTTATTTAAGGCTAATCGTTAGCTTTGCTATATCAAAATTCAGTCGATGGAGAAGAAAACTAATCTCAAAAAGTACATTTCAAATGGGATCTTTGTCTTAGTCATAGGCATATTGTTATTTGTTCCCTCGGCAAAAGCCTTACTTATACAGGGCTTAATGGAAGTAGGTCTTTTTAATCCCAGCGTAGAAAGAACAATGCCTAAAAATGAGCCATCGCTTCAATTGAGCTTTAAAGACCAATCTGGCAAAACAATTTCTTTAAATCAGCTTAAAGGCAAGGTAGTATTTATTAACTTTTGGGCTACATGGTGTCCTCCATGCTTAGCAGAAATGCCATCTATCAATAAATTATACGAAAAATATAAAAGCAGCGGCGACGTAGTTTTTCTATTGATTGATGCAGATAGTAATTTCGAGAAGTCATTAGCTTACATGAAAGCAAGAGATTATGCCTTGCCTGTTTACCAGATGAATAGCAGTGTTCCTGAACAACTATTTGCCGGATCACTACCAACAACAATTGTATTTGATAAGCAAGGGCGACTTTCCTTTAAACACGAAGGCGCAGCAAATTATAACAGCAAAAAATTTGTAGAATTTATAGGGAAATTAAGGGATAGCAATAACTAGTTCAAAAAGGTTGAATATGGTTATTGCTTATTAAGAACTTCCATATAAGTCTCCCTATCAATCATTTCTGCCCCTAAACTTAGTAAGTGTTCATTTGGCAGCTGACAATCTATCAATTTGAAATTGGTTTGCTGGCACAAGAAAATTAAGGCTACTTTAGAAGCATTGCTTACCAAGCTGAACATGCTTTCTCCACAGAAAACATCACTTACAGCAATACCATACAAGCCACCAACCAGTGCATTGTTTTTCCACACCTCCACACTATGAGCCCAACCTAATTGATGCAGCTTGATATAAGCCTGCTGCATTTCTGCTGTAATCCATGTACCAGGCTGATCCTTGCGGGGAGCTTTAGCGCATTTGGCAATCACATCCGCAAAACATTCATCTACGGTAACATTAAAACCACCGTTTTTGAGCACTTGCTTCATGCTTTTACTCACCTTAATGCGCTCGGGGTATATTACGCATCGCTCGTGTGGCGAGTACCAACAAATAGGATCATCATCACTAAACCAAGGGAAAATGCCATGATGATAGGCCAATATCAAACGTTCAGGGCTTAAATCGCCACCAATGGCCAACAAACCGTCTTCATCAGCCAGTTCCGGGTTTGGGAATACAACTTCATCATTGGGCAAACTAAAAACCATGCTCAAAAATACGGAACAGATTTAAGTAGCGCCTCAACTTTTAAAGTTTTGTGAAAACCATTAATAATGTTTCGTTTTGGTACAAATACAATTTATTGCCCGATACTTTTCCAGCAGTTACCTTCTCCAAATCTGCGTAGTATTTATTTTCGGCATCACCTACTGCTTCGCAATACATTTTAGTGCCAAAAATTTTGCTGAAACGGATAGCATTCCCATTAATTACTGCATTACCGCCGTAAGTGTTACAAAACGACTTCCCACCAATTTTACTTCCCTCGCTAATATTTAATGTTGCTTTCGCGGCAGCAGGCAAAGTTTTGCCGGGCCAGTCGCTCAGTTCCCATTTGGTGTCCTGTTGTTTAACTAATCTTAAATCTTTTGTACATGCCTGCAGCGTAAAAGCCACAAAAAGTACCAGTATCAATTTTTTCATGCTTGTTTAGTTTATATGTATACGTTAACTGATCAATCCTATCTTTTTTGAGTGTGCAATGGCATCTTCACTATGCACAAAAAGGCAAGTGCTAATACTCATCTGCTCTAATTTATTCAATATTTTTTTAGTTTCTAAATATTTAGATTTTCTTACTTCTCTAATGTAAACAGCCTGTACATTTTTGCCATATTTTTGGCAAATCTTCAAATAAATTTCAGGATCCTGCTGCGAGTTATCCCCTAAAAAAACAAACTTTTGATTTGGGAAAGCATCGATAATCCTCATGATTCGTAATAGCTTACCCTCATGCCCTGTTTTACCAGTTTTCAATAAATCTCGCCAACGTTTTAACTGATTAAGCAAAAAAGATCCCTCTGGAAAACCATTAAATCTAAAAGTCTCTAAAAGGTAATCATACAAATTCCACTCGCTACTAGAAACGTAGAAAAATGGATTTGGCTGCTGCTCATTGGTATGCGCTAAGGCAAGCTGCTCATAATGATATCGTGTTGATTGAAAAGTTTTTCTCGTATGCGGATTACGCAGCAACAGTTCCCTTAATCGCTTAGCTATAGTTTTAGAGTGCGATACCATTACCGTATCATCTATGTCAGAAATAAATGCATACTGCGTGATATGGGGCACATAAAGCTCGCCGCTGTTACGGGCTATCTCATTTCCGGCTTCATCTAAAGCTCGCACCTCAACTTGATGCCAACCTGCAGCCACGTTATCATTTGCTTCCCACTCT
Organism: Pedobacter zeaxanthinifaciens; assembly: GCF_003313335.1. Classification (GTDB taxonomy): domain Bacteria; phylum Bacteroidota; class Bacteroidia; order Sphingobacteriales; family Sphingobacteriaceae; genus Pedobacter; species Pedobacter zeaxanthinifaciens. The sequence continues at coordinate 89,332 of NZ_QMHP01000013.1, read as the reverse complement.
ACCTTAAAAAAACCATCGTCAGCAGTTTTAGATGTAATGCGCTGTCCATAAAAATTCAGTTCTACTGTAACGTAGGGATAAGGCTTCAACACAAAAAGCTTAAAAACGTGTTTTAGGTTAGTCCAAAAACTTTTGCTAAAACGTTGTTCGGTTTTAGCCCTGTGTTTGAACACGTGGCCGTAAATCACCAAATTATGTGTGTGACCGTAGCCTCGATAAACTTTTACTTGAGCTGCAATTTTCGACATATTTATTTAAAACAGACTTAAGGTATTGTTGTTTTATATGATATTAATAATATGACCTATAAAAACACGAAACTCCGCCTGCTATTCATTGTGAATCAGGGCTCTGGAAACAAGGACGAAAGCCTTAGCGAACAGATTATCAACCACTTTAGCCAAAGCGATATTGGGATAGAAATTTTTGAACTACCCCGCAGCTGTAAAACTGATGATGTTAAAAAAGCCATCGAAAAAGCTAATGCTGATAGAGTAATTGCTGTTGGTGGAGACGGTACGTTGAAACTTGTTGCTGAGTGCCTACTTGATAGCGATACTCCCATTGGAATTATCCCCGCAGGTTCGGCAAACGGCATGGCTAAAGAGCTAGGAATACCACTAGATATTGAGGAAGCTTTGGATGTAGCGGCCAATGGACCAACCAAAAAAATCCACGCTACATCAGTTAACGAACAACTTTGTGTGCACTTGTCCGATATCGGCTTTAATGCCTACCTGGTTAAAAAATTCGATGAGTTGCCTAGTCGCGGCATGTGGACCTATGCTAAATCTGCTTGGCACGCATTCTGGAACCACAAAAAAATGATGGTTCAATTTAAGGTTAACAACCGGGAGATTAAAACCGAAGCTGCCATGGTGGTAATTGCCAACGCCACTAAATATGGAACCGGATTTCAAATTAATCCCAATGGAAAGCTGGACGACAATGCTTTTGAAATTATCCTTATTAAGGAATATGCCGTGATGGAAATCCTAAAAATATGGATTAGCAAGGCCCCTTGGAACCCTAAAAAGATAGAAAGTTTTCAAGTTTCGGAAGTGAGCATTAGCACTAAACAAAAAGCGCATTTCCAGGTAGATGGAGAGTACTTTGGGAAAATAAATAAAATAAATGCTAAGCTTTTGCCTAGTTGTTTAACCGTTGTTGTTCCTGAGTTAGATAGTGCGCCCTAATGGTAAGGTAAAGCCTAATAAACTCGGCAACATAGCAAACCTTTAGTAAAATAGGGAACCATTTATCATCATAGTTCTCAAAAGCTTCGGGCAGTAAAGTGATAAAGCCTAAGCTTAGTACCCAAAGGTATAACCTGAAAGGAAATTGAATATAGTAGCTTATAAAACCGTATTTCTTCCCCAACGATAAACCTAAAGCACCTATAATTACCAAAACAAACATCGGAAACATTAAAATTGCCTGTATCTTATCCGACGGAACAGTAAACTTCGAAAAGTTTTCAGCGATATCCCATAGTTGCATAGTCATGAAAATCACGGTAAGCAAATCCAAAAAGGCAAAAACTCGAAGAAGAATACGCATATTTTATTTACAATATTTGGCAAGCAGTTGATCTGCTTTTGTTGAGCCCATATATTTTACAAACTTAAAATCTTCGCAGGCACTTTGCAAATCGCCCTGACTAATCTTCCGTTCTGCAATCTTAATTTTTCTATTCAAATAATCGTCATCAATACCTAATTCGCTTTTCAGGGCAATAATGTTGTCCTCACCAACAAAATTCTCTATTGCCTGCTCACGGTTTCTGTAAAAATTGGCAATTTTATTCAAGGATCCTATTTGTTCAGTGTAATTCCTTATCGACAGGCCCATGCTAGCCGGATTCATGCCTTCGCAACCATAGTCCTTCAAACTAAACTTCATTGGCGAACGCACAAGAGTAGTAGTATCATAACCGCTAGGCACTATCCATTTTCCGCTGGTCAGTTTAATCAACCGCAGGGCTTCAGCATCCAAATCTGCCCCTACGCCCCTGCTCACGGTAGCATAAGTTACCTTTCCTTCTTTATTAATTTTAAAAGCTACCTCAATTGTACCCTGTATGCAATTGTCAAGCGCATACATCGGATATATGGTGTTCGCTGTCACAAAATTTTCCAATCCGTTTTTTAACGTTGGCCGCTGCTGCGCCTGCAATTGTAACCCGCACATCAGCAATAAAATAACAATCCATCTGCTCATACTTAAATTTACTAAATAATCAACAAAACCTGAAGCTTGTACTGGCAATATTACCTTTTAACGATATTTTTAGAAAAGCAAATGCAGTAATCCTTCCGTTAGCAAAGTCCCGTTTTCCGCTTTACTTCGTGTTCGCTTCAACCGGGTTTATTTAACAAAAAACACTGCTACTATTTACCATCAAAAGCAAGTGCTAAAATATGTTTGTCAGGGCAAATCTGTTACACTTAGAACAAACTTAACCTTTAAAAACGTAGCTATAGTTGTAAATGAAATGAGATAGTGCACCTAAATTCACAAAAACATGCCAAAGCTCATGACTGTGCAGGTACTTGTAAAGCGGTTTGTCTTTGGCATAGTAATACGTACCTCCAATATAAAAAACCCCTCCCAGCAATAGCCAAAACAAACCAATTACTGGAATTTGCTCCACCATTTTAGCCATAAACGGGATAATAAGGCAGCCCATGGCGATGTATAAGCCAGTGGAGAGATTTCCCTTTTTAAGCCTGTTAAAAATTTTAAGTAGGCACCCTAATATTGCAATAAGCCACACCAAGCCAAATAACAACCAACGCACCCAACCATCAAAAATGAGCAATGCTGTTGGTGTAAAAGAACCGGCAATCATCAAATAAATACAACAGTGATCAAACTTTTGCCAAAACCTAATGCCATATTCCGTTTTTGGCACACTGTGATAAATGGCGCTAACGCTGAAGAGTACGAAAATACCCAGTCCGTATACAATTGCTGCCGTTTCCTCAAACAAAGTTGATGATTTTTGGAGCAGCAAATACATGCCAGGTAGCGCTAAAACTGCTGGCAAAAAATGGGTGATGAAGTTTCCTGGCTCTCGGATATACTTTTGCATTCTGATGTTTAAATAAACCCGAGGGAGCTAAACCTTATTAACCCTCATAAATTTTGAAAGCATATTAATCTTCGCTTGCGTCGTTGTCCGTATCCTTACGTTCTTTGGCAATTTTATCAAAAATTTGGTCCATTCTTTCAACGTATTCGTTAGTATCATCTACAAAGAAAGTTAAGGTAGGTACAACCCTAGCTTGGTGTCGGATACGAGAACCCAATTTATACCTAATTTCGCCAGCATGAGAATTAACTGTGGCTACCGATAAACCAGTATTATTTGTATTAAAAAAACTAAGGTAAACCTTTGCTACCGCCAAATCTGGCGATACACGAACCTTAGTAATTGTGACCAATGTATTTGGCAAGTAAGCAGCGCCCTCACGCTGAAAAATTGCTGCCAATTCTTCCTGTAATAATCCTGCAAACTTCTTTTGTCTGTTACTTTCCATATCTTAAAAATTACCAAATTTCAATATTCAATGACCAATTGCAATAACAACAATATCCAATCATCAAATGCTATCAATGTTACTTCAAATAGCTATTAAAGCTATCAAGCATTAAATTCAAATGTAAAAGTAGTTATATTTAGTTAATGACCAATAATTCAAACTTCGACTTAGAACAGAGGACCTTTATTTTTGCAAAAGCTGTTAGAAGCTACTGTAAAAAGGTTTCCCCAAATATCGCTAACATTCAAGACATCAAACAAGTCACGCGGTCTTCTGGTTCTGTTGCTGCAAATTATATTGAAGCTAACGAAAGCTTAAGCAAGGCAGATTTTGTATTCAGAATAAAAATTTGCCGAAAAGAAGCAAAAGAAACTAAACTTTGGCTAAATCTTATTGACATCCAGGACAAGCCTGAGCTAAACGAAACAAAAAACAAACTAATTGACGAAGCTCAACAACTTACGTTAATATTCAATTCAATAGTCAAAAAATCAAGCTAAATAATTATTACGTACATATTTACTCCCATTGATATTAGTACAGACTAACTATTGCTTATTGCTATTGGTTATTGGTTATTGGTCATTGATTATTGGTCATTGCTCCATTAATATCAATAAAGCAGCTTATCATACGGGTACCGTGTAGTATGAATTTCCTTCACTTTATCGTACAATAAGTTTCTAAAATCTTCTAAATTTTCCTTTTGTGTAGCCGAAATAAAAATTGCTGGGGAATTGTTGTGTGCCATCCAAGTTTTTTTAAAATCAGCTAACGTTAGTGGCTCTTGCTGTTCATCAACATCCACTAAATTATCTTGATCTGGAGCTACATAAGCATCTATTTTGTTAAAAACCATAATGGTTTCCTTATCTCTAGCGCCCAAGTCCTTCAAGGTTTCATTCACTGTGTGTATTTGATCTTCAAAATTTGGATGCGAAATATCCACTACATGCACCAATATATCGGCTTCACGCACCTCATCCAAGGTAGATTTAAAGCACTCTACCAAATGATGCGGCAATTTGCGAATAAAGCCAACAGTGTCCGAAAGCAAAAAAGGCAAGTTATCAATCACCACTTTCCTCACTGTGGTATCCAGTGTTGCAAACAACTTGTTCTCTGCAAATACTTCTGATTTAGAAAGCATATTCATAATAGTAGATTTACCAACGTTGGTATAACCCACCAAAGCCACGCGAATAAGCTGACCACGGTTTTTACGTTGCGTTTCGTTCTGCCTATCAATTAATTTCAAGCGTTCCTTAAGCAGGGTAATTTTTTCCAAAATCATCCTTCTATCGCTTTCAATTTGGCTTTCACCCGGCCCACGCATACCAATACCCCCTTTTTGACGCTCCAAGTGAGTCCACATACGGGTTAAACGAGGCAGCAAATATTGCAGCTGCGCAAGTTCTACTTGAGTTTTAGCTTGTGCGGTTTGTGCCCTACCAGCAAAAATATCAAGAATCAGGTTACTTCTATCCAGTATCTTAACTTTTAGCTCTTTTTCAATGTTACGCAATTGCGATGGCGAAAGTTCATCATCGAACACCACCAAATCAATTTCTTCTGCTTTTACATACGTCTGTATTTCCTCTAACTTTCCTGTACCCACAAACGTAGCACGATCTGGCTTCTGCATGCGCTGCGTGAAAGTTTTTTCCACTACACCACCAGCTGTATTCACCAAAAATGCTAACTCGTCCAAATACTCCTTGGTTTGCTCAGCTTTTTCGCCTGGCAAAGCCACTCCTACTAAAACCGCCCTTTCTTGTTTGGGCGCAGTATCATAAAATTTTTGTTTTCCCATTAATTATTACAAAGATACGAAGCGATTTACTAATTACGATTTTTAGATTTATGATTTGATTGATTAATATACAACACGGCAAAATGAAGTATGTTTTTATTGATGTTTTGCCACAGATGAACAGATTAACTTCTCGTTTACTGGCCACAGCTACATACGTGTTCATGATTAGCCACAGATGCACAGATTTAGACAGAGAATTGAATAAAAATATCTTTGCATCTGTGGCTAATTAACATTGGCAAAGACAGATCATAAAACTACGTGCCGCGAAATGCGATGTTGCCCAAAATCACCAAACTTTCGATAATAAACCTTATTGCAGCGGAAATACTTTTTGTTTGTGTCAATCCTGAGCTTGTCGAAGGATTTTATGTTAGTGAGCAGATGTTTAGGCAAGCTCAACATCACAACTATGAATGGCAGTGCACTTAAAAAACATTGCAAGCTTTAAAAACTTACGAAGTTGAGAGCTAGTGCTGCCAGATATCTTTACTAGCAAATTTGTATATTTGTTATATAAAAAGTAATAAGTTATGGCTGCGTTGATCATTGAAAGTAAAAACCCTGCAAATCTAAAAATTTTGGCTGCTATGGCTAAGCATCTTGGCGACAACGTAAGGGCTATTGACGTTGAAGAAATTGAAGATTTACTTTTCGGCAAAATGATGGAGAAGGAGAAAACAGGGCAGAAAGTGAGCAGAGATACCATTATGAAAACCCTTGGCGTAAAAAATGATAGTTGAGTTTGAAAGCAGCTTTAATAAAGCTTTGGAAAAGCTAAATGATAACGCATTGAAGTTAAAAATTTGGACTACCATACAGACAGTTGAAGATGCTCAAAAACTCTCTGAAATAAAAAACTTGAAAAAGATGAAGGGCTATAAAACCTTCTATCGTATAAAATTAGGTGATTATCGTATAGGTTTCGAGTGTGTAAATAACACAATTAACTTTATCACCATCGCTCATCGAAAAGATATTTATCGCATTTTCCCATAGCTAAACAGAGTTCGCCACTAATGGCCACAGCTACATGCTTATTCATAATTAGCCACAGATGCACAGATATTTATTGCCCCTCGAGATTAAATTTAACTCCTAGTTTACTGACCCAAAGCTATATACGTGTTCATGATCAGCCACAGATGCACAGATTTTAAACATAGAATCGAATAAAAATATCTGTGCATCTGTGGCTGATTAACATTCGCAAAGACAGATCATAGAACTACGTGCCGCGAAATGCGATGTTGCCCAAAACCACTAAACTTTCGATAATAAACCTTATTGTAGCGGAAATACTTTTTGTTTTTGTCATCCTGAGCTTGTCGAAGGATTTTATGTTAGTGAGCAGATGTTTAGACAAGCTCAACATCACAACTGTGAATGGCAGTGCCAACAAAAAGATTGTAGCGAAAAGAAGGGCTGAAGTTGTGAAGATATTGAAGCTTTGTTTTCCAAATCAATTTAATTAGGCTATTTTTAGCCTCCTTAAAAATTTGGTTATGCACAATCACCTGCAACATATTGCTACCTCGCTAAATATCAATAGCAAACAAGTTAATGCCACACTAACACTATTAGAGGAAGGTGCCACGGTGCCTTTTATTTCGAGGTATAGAAAGGAAATTACCGGCAGTTTGGATGAGGTGCAAATTACTGCAATTAGAGATTTGGCGCAGCAGTTAAAAGAACTGGACAAGCGTAAGGAAGCGGTTTTAAAATCGATATTGGAGCAGGGAAAGCTAACTCCAGAGTTGGAGAAAAAAATTGAACTGGCGGAAACGCTTACCATTTTGGAAGATATTTACCTTCCCTACAAACAGAAACGTAAAACTAGGGCATCGGTAGCTAGAGAAAAAGGCCTGGAACCTTTGGCTTTAAGGATTTTTGCGCAAAGCAGAATTGATGTGGAGGCTGAGGCTACCGCGTATATTGATGCGGAGAAGGGCGTAAAAGATATACAAGATGCCTTAGCTGGTGCTAGGGATATTGTTGCCGAAATTATTAACGAAGATGCCGAAGCAAGGGCAAAAATGCGCCGATATTTTGAGCAAAAAGCTACTTACAAAAGTGTAGTTGCAAAAGGTAAAGAAACAGAGGCAATTAAGTATAAAGACTATTTTGAATGGGAAGAAAGCGCTAAAAACGCACCTTCGCACCGTGTTTTGGCCATGTTACGTGGCGAGGAAGAAGGCTTGCTGAAATTGGATGTGCTGCCGCCAGATGAGGAAGCCATTCAACTATTGGAAAAACAGTTTATTACTGGTAACAATAGCGCAAGCAAGCAGGTGGAACTGGCAATTTACGATAGTTATAAGCGCTTGTTACGTCCTTCAATGGAAACTGAATTGCGAGCTGCCATTAAACAAAAAGCGGATGAAGAAGCGATTAGGGTATTTGCCGCTAACGCCCGCCAGTTATTAATGGCCGCACCTTTGGGACAAAAAAATGTAATGGCCGTTGACCCAGGTTTTAGAACCGGCTGTAAGGTGGTTTGCTTGGATAGACAGGGCAATTTGCTAGAAAATACTACCATTTACCCACATACAGGGCAGGGCAATGTAAAGGATGCCGAGTGGAAAATTAATCAGCTTTGCGAAAAACACGACATTGAAGCCATTGCTATTGGCAACGGAACGGCCGGAAGAGAAACTGAAACTTTTATCAGAGGTTTAAAACTTGCTGAGGTAACGATAGTAATGGTGAACGAAAGTGGCGCTTCAATTTACTCGGCATCGCCTTTGGCAAGAGAAGAATTTCCAGACCATGATGTTACGGTGCGTGGAGCCGTTTCCATTGGCAGAAGATTAATGGATCCGTTGGCGGAACTAGTAAAAATAGATCCAAAATCTATTGGTGTTGGGCAGTACCAGCATGATGTTGACCAAAGCAAACTACAACAAAGCTTAGATGACACAGTGATGAGTTGTGTGAATGCTGTTGGTGTAGAACTAAATACGGCATCTAAACAATTATTGGCTTATGTTTCCGGTTTGGGCGATAGCCTGGCACAAAATATTGTAAACTACCGCAGCAAAAATGGTACGTTTAAAAACAGGGAAAGTTTAAAGAAAGTTCCCCGCTTAGGAGATAAGGCTTTTGAGCAGGCGGCGGGATTTTTGAGGATACGCAATGCCGAACAACCTTTGGATAGCAGCGGCGTACACCCGGAGCGCTACCAATTAGTGAATAAAATGGCCAAAGATTTGGGTGTTTCAGTAGCTGAGCTTATTAAAAATACGGAACTACAAAAGCGAATTAACCTGCAAAACTATGTAAGTGCCGAAGTAGGCTTGCCTACCTTGCAGGACATTTTGAAAGAACTGGCAAAACCCGGCCGCGACCCTCGTGAGCAATTCGAAGCTTTTAGTTTTGCCGACGGGGTAAATAGCATCGAAGACCTTAAAAAAGGCATGAAATTGAAGGGGATTGTAACCAACATTACCAACTTTGGCGCCTTTGTGGATATTGGTGTGCATCAGGATGGTTTGGTACATACCAGTCAGCTGGCCAACCGCTTTGTAGCCAATCCAAATGAGGTGGTGAAGGTAAGCCAAGTGGTGCAAGTTACCGTTACCGACGTTGATGTGGAACGTAAGCGTATTTCTTTATCGATGAAAGAAGATAGTCAGAAAGAGCGGAAGTCAGAAAGTACGAAAGGGAATTGGAACAAGAACGATGCGCAGAAACGCAATGAGCAACCGAGGAAATCGTTCAATCAGCAACAGCCTAAAAAACAAAAGGAAGCGGATGGCGATTTACAGGAAAAGCTAGCGAAGTTGAAAGGGATGTTTAAGTAACGTGAATTGCGTTGGCGTTTTTGATATGCAACGCCTGCTATGGTAGTTTGGGAAAGCAATCCTATAACTTTACCGGAAACAATTTAAACGCTGCAAGATTGCTTGGTACCTCGCAGTGACGATCATTTTCAATCAATGCAGCAATGATATAAACTGATTAACCATTAACAAATCGATAATCCACGTAGTGCCACCCCTGTAACTGTGGGTTAACTTTTTATTTATTCTTTCCTATCAACTTTCTATATCTCCTCGACCAATTTTGAGCGGTACGTTTGCCCAAAATCCAATTGGCTAACTTTCCCAAAGTTGTATAGTTATGATCAATCCACGAACCGGCAAAATGATGTATGCAGTAGGTATTTGGCGTAATGTTCATTTTTAAGGTTTTCCAGCTTTTAGGGTAGAAATATTCGCTTGGATAAATGGTACAATATCCCGGTATCTTCTGAAAGGTATTGTTTGGAAGTACTCCTTTTTCCTTTCCTAAATGATCCGTCATCAATTCAGTGATAGGGTTGATATCCAAACTGCCATCAGCTTTGTAAAAACTTTTATGCTCATAAAAAGCTAACAAATTGCTAATCCACTCGCCATTTTTTACGCTGCCAATTACGCCTGCCGAAACTAATTGATCTTCAAAGGCGGTAAATGCAATGTCGTTCAAAAACTCATCAGGCATTGATTTGATAAACTCTACATCGGTATCCAAATACAGTCCGCCCATGTTTTTTAATACATACAGCCTGCATACATCGGCTACAAAAGCATACTTCTTTTCTTTGTAGGCATCCAAGGCATACTGATAACTGCTAATATCAAAATTATCCTCGTTCCACAGCATAAGTTCATAATCGGGGAGGTATTTTTTCCATGAAGCAACGCACCGTTGAACCAGCTCGGGCATTTCGCCCCTACCAAACCAGCAATAGTGAATAATTTTAGGGATCATGAGCTTTAATTAATGTTTTTAATAGATGATGTCTTTAAAATAATTTCTTGTTACGATACTTCTCCGACCAAGCATTCGCAATTCTTTTACCCAGCAAAAAATTGGCCAATTTGCCCAATGTGCTTTGCTTTTTATGCAACCAAGAACCGGCAAAATGATGTATACAATAGGTGTTTGGCGTTTGTTTAATTTTTAAGGTTTTCCAACTTTTCGGGCAGAAATAATCACTCGGAAAAATGGTGCAATACCCCTCCAGTTCCTGAAAAGTGTTATTGATCTGTACATTTTTCCTTGTTTTCATGAACTCCGTGATGATTTCTGTATTCGGGTTTATATCGTGAGTCCCGTCTTTCAAATAAAAACTTCGGTTATCATAATACGGCAGTAAATCGTTGATCCATTTGCCATTTTTCTCGCTACCCATAATGGCCGATGAAAGCAAAAGGTTATCTTCAAAACCCGTAAAAGCATTTTGTTGTAGCACTTTTTCATCTAAAGGTTTCAAAAATTCCACATCGGTATCCAAATAAATACCGCCCATGTTTTTAAGTGCGTACAGCCTGCAAACATCTGCCACAAAAGCATATTTTTTTTCTTTGTAGGCTTCAGATGCAAAGCGATACATGTTGACATCAAAATTAGATTCGTTCCAAACCATAATTTCATAATCTGGAAGATACTTTCTCCAAGATTCTAAACATTTAAGTGCCAACTCGGGCATCTCTCCGTTTCCAAACCAACAATAATGTAAAATCTTAGGAATCATATATTTATTTTTTGTCTTACTTTTTGAATGATGTTGCTCCTGGTGCTGCTATCGAAGTTCATGAAAAATGTAACAATAAGCAGCAATGTTCCAATTAGCGCACAGTTGATTAAAAACAGCAGCCAATTGCTCACTTCAAACAAATGCAACTGTTTCCAGCCGTAGCAAAGGGCAATTAACAAGGTAAAGCCTGCTAATCCCCTCACAATTTTTTTAAAGAAGTACCACCTATTTTCCTGCAAACAGTAGGCTGCATATAAAGGCGTAAATGTAAGGTGACTAAACACACCGCTAACTAAGGCGCCAACGGGTATGGAGTAAACACCAAGTGAACTGTATTTGCAGAAAATAATGACTAGCACAAAATTGAATATGGAAATAAAAATCCCCCAAAATGAAGCCACTCTTAATTTATTGGTGATTACAAAAACATGGTAAACGGTTTCAACTGTGCCATGCACAATAAATGGAACCAAGGTAATTACCGATAAAAGATGTAGCGCATGTGCATCTTGAGTTGGTAGCCAAAGCTTAAAAAAAACTTCGCCGTACACAAAAAAAACCGACAAGGGCACCAGCACCACCAAAAAAATTGCCTTGAAAGATAAGTCTAATGTTTTTTTCAACTTACCCATGTCATTGTTAGCGTAAGCCTTTAACATTTCGGGCAAAAATATAGGTACAATAATTCCTAAAAGGATATAAATGGCATTGGGGATAAACTTTGTTAAAGAGAGAAACCCCATCCCCGAAGCACCAAAGAAATGATTGGCGATTAACAGATCTAGCTGTGTATTCACCACGTTGGCCATGGCCATTACCGAGTTCCAAATTCCTGAGCCAACAATAACATAAAGCGCACTTTTGGAGAAAAAAGACCAATCAATTTGCACCTCAGGCAATAGTTTTTTGGTGAGCCGATAATTGGCAATGAACATGTAAAACGCCGTGGCTGCAGTAGTAACACCTAAAAAGTATATTCTTGGTGTAAAGAAATAGAAAAGCAGGATAATGGCTCCCAACTTTAACACATTGGATATGATATTGATGAAGGCTAACCTATCAAAGCGGTTGAGGGCAAAAGCAGTTACCTGAAAAACAGCCGAAGAGACATTGATGACTAAACTGATGAAAATGAAGATAAAAAGTAACCTTACATCATGAATTAAGTTGATAGGAATATCTAAAATCTTATCAATAAACGCACAAAAAATACCGCTCACCACTAAAAATCCTAACGAAATGAGGATATTACCAAATAGTACTGAGTTGAAATAGGTATTGACTTCTTTAATATCCTTCTTTTCTAAACTAATGGTAATGTATCTGCTCGACATGGAGTTGAGCGCTGTAGTGACGATGCCCGCATACATTACAAAATTGTTGGAAAGCGGAAAAAATCCGTAAGCTTCTTTCCCAAGGTGTTCAACAATATAAGGGGTTAAAAAAAATGAGATTCCAACTCCAGATATTGCACTAAAGAAGTTAGAAACCAAATTAACTACAAAACGTCTCTTATCCATAAAATTGAACACTAATGTAAATGTTTTATTCGATTTATGTTTAAAACTTAATCCGAATCTTACATTTTATACCTAATTTGGTGATGAGATATTAGGATCAAAATACTACGAATTGGAACCATTAGTTACCATAATTACCCCTTGCTACAACTCGGCTGATTTTGTAGCGCTTACCATTAATTCGGTACTCGAACAAAGCTACACCAATTGGGAGTTAATTGTTATCGACGACAAATCGAAAGATAATACCACTGCCGTAATTGAAACTTACGCACAACAGCATAACAATATCAAACTGATAAAATTAGAGCAAAATGGTGGTGTTGCCAATGCCAGAAACGTTGGTTTAACAGAAGCTAAGGGCAAATACATTGCTTTTTTAGACAGCGATGATATTTGGTTGAAGGATAAATTGGCTAAACAGGTTGCTTACATGGAAGAAAAAAACCTGCCCATGACCTTTTGTGCCTACCAAAGAATTGATGAAGCGGGCGCCGTTATTTCCGGAAAAATAGAGGTTCCAAATAGTGTAAACTACAAAAAACTTTTATCTCACAATGTGATTATATTTTCCACTTCACTTACCTTAAAAAGTGCCATAGGAGATATCAGGTTTAAAAAAGCAGGGCATGAAGATTGGATTTTTTGGCTCGATATTTTTAAAAAACCATTTAACGGATATGGCATTAACGAAGTGTTGGTTGAATATCGAATTAGAAAAGGCTCCGTTTCGTCCAATAAATTAAAAGTAATTGGCTTTACCTGGAAGATACTTAGAGAAAGTGAAAAATTAGGCTTTTTTCAGTCGGCATATCATTTTGCCAAGTATGCGTTCGCTACGGTTTGGAAGCGATTAAAGTAAGTTTTCCAGCTGGTTTACAAATTATTTATTACTTTTGATAGTATCATTTGATAGTATCAAAAAATGAAGCCGCCATACGAAATCACTTCGAAGATATTGAAACTAGTAGCTAGTATTTCTCAGAAAACTGGAGAGGTAAATGCTAAATACTTAGTTCAGCAAAATCCTAAGCTTCGAAAACAGAATCAAATTAAAACCATCCACTCCTCTTTAAGTATTGAAGGCAATACTTTATCAGAGCAGCAGGTTACCGCTATTATTGAAAACAAAAGAGTTGCAGGACCTGAAAAAGACATTAGAGAAGTGCTAAATGCGCTTGAAGTGTATAAGTCGTTAAATAATTTCAATTACACCTCTGAAAAGGACTTTCTCAAAGCTCATCAACTATTGATGAATAGCCTAGTTGTTAAAGCAGGTATTTACCGAAAAGAAGGCGTGGGGATAGTTAAAGGTGCTAAATTGGAACATGTGGCGCCTCCTTATGAGAATGTGCCTTTTTTAATGAAAGATTTATTTGCGTACGTGAAGGATAAAACTGAGCTTACCTTGATAAAAAGTTGCGTTTTTCACTATGAGATGGAATTTATACATCCCTTTACAGATGGCAACGGGCGCATGGGAAGATTATGGCAGACAGCCATTTTAATGAGTGAATACCCTTTGTTCGAATTTCTACCTTTTGAAACGCTGATTTCCAAAAATCAACATCAATATTACAATGCGCTTTCTACTTCGGATAAAGAGGGGAAATCAACCACATTTATTGAGTTTATGCTCGGTATCATCGACCTTTCATTAAACGATCTCCTTGAGACTTCGTTCCGAAAACTTAACGAAACACAAAGAATTGAGTTTTTTATAGAAAAGCATGCCGGTTCTTTTACTAGAAAACAGTACATGCAAAACTACCAGGATATTTCTACCGCTACTGCTAGCAGGGATTTAAAAAATGGAGTGGAAAAAGGTTTGATTGAAAAAGTTGGCGATAAAAAAAACACTGTCTATAGAAAACGCTAGTCCAGCTTTTTAAAGCTCAACTACCTTACTTCATAGCCCAAATCTTTACTATTTTTACCGTGGGTGTAGTTCCACCACAAACCTTTCAATGTCCATTTTGCCAACTTATTTTCTCCTTTTAAAAGATATTTAGCGACCGCTTTCGGGCAAGCAACCAATGTAAAATACAAACTGAAAAACAAGGTATTTAACCAGCCTGTGTTTTTACGAATAAACAACATCCGGTTACGGGTATTGAAATAAATTTTAAGAGAACTTGCTTTGCCTACGCTGATAGATTCCTTGTGATAAACATGGGTTTTGCCAGTGAACCAAATTTCTTTGCTTATTCTTTTGAATTTCTCGCACCAATCCAATTCTTCGTAATACAGGAAATAAGTTTCGTCCATTAAACCTGCCTTTTGCAAATCGGCTTTGCTACAAATTACCGCTGCACCATGGCAAAAGCCGGTTTCATAGCTTTTACCATCAAACTGACCAAGATTTTTTTCGAACTGACCGATGTAAGCATTTCTGGCTACCAAGTAATTCATCGGCGTAAAACCTGCATACTGCACCAAATCAGGCTGATCGAAATACAGCAACAAGGGCGACAGTAAGCCAATTTTAGGATTGGCCTCTAGTTCGGCAATGAGCGTTTGTATGCAGCCTGCCGGAATTTCTGTATCGTTGTTCAACAAAAAGATATAATCGCCCTTAGCTTTTTGGATACCCAAATTATTGCCTCCAGCAAAACCTAAATTTTCTTTGGATTGAATGTATTTGATATTTTCAAAATAAGGATGGAAAACCAGTTCCATATTTTTATCCGCACCATTATCAACAATGATTACCTCAACCTCATTAGGAGAATAGGACTTTGCAATTGACTTCAATAAATCAATAGTTACAGCTGCTTGGTGAAAATTAACGGTGATAATTGAAGTTAATGCCATTTTGTTTGATATAAGCCACGGATGCACATATATTCTTGCATTTATAGCTGGTTAAATTTACTGTACGCTCTCTATCGCTTTGTAAATCTCTTCTACATTTTTCTCCCAGGTATGCGTTTTGGCAAAATCAATTCGTTTTTGCTCCAACTCTGGATTGTTCTCTGTGAGCGCTTTTTCAGCAAGCTTTACGTAATCCTCCTTAGTTTCGGCAATGTAAACGTAGTCCTCAAACACACTCATAGCTTCAGTTTTAGTAGCTAACGTTGGTTTTCCCATTGCCAAGTATTCATCAATTTTACGTGGGTAATTACCAATAGTAAGCGGATTTAACGCTTGCGGATTCAAGCAAATATCAAAACCTTTAATGTAGGATGGTAAACTATCAGGTTTTTGTGGGCCTAAAAAATGTACGTTTGGCATTTGATGAAGCTTACTTGCTTTAAAATCCTCATCCTCAGGCCCAACTAACGCCACACTCCATTCTGGTTTCTGTTGGGCCAAGTGTAACAGTATTTGCTCATCTAAACGGATAGAAAGCAAAGCACCAACATAACCTACAATTGGCTTTGGAATTACTGCTAAATTTTCGGGCACTTTTACACTTTCATCGTTTTTAAAAAGTGTAAAATCGCAGCCCTGACCAACGTAAAATGAATTTGGATTATATTGCTTGCAGTAATTGGCCAAATAAACAGAATTGGCCACACATAAATTGCTTTTTTTGATTAACTCAGGCTCTAAATGCTTACCATGTTTCCCCCAATAGGGCGTTGCCAACAAGTTATCTCTCGAATAATAAATACTTAACGCTGGGTGCAACAATTCCTTTAAATGATAGCTTCTGAACATATCGCTATCATTAAACAAAATAAAATCCTTAAAATTTAATTGTTTTAAAGCTTTTTGTATGGATTTAGCAAAACGCTTGTTATTGATTTTATTGAAGATGCGAAAAATGGAAGTTGGTTTGATCCAATTGATAGATTCGTTGATCACATCGGGATAATATACCCAGAAATTAGGTGCAATTTGTTCCAATCCATTTTCTTCGCCTTTAATTACACGCACTCGTTTTTGTACGCCTTCAGTTGCAGCTTGCTGAAATTTAGTACGACGATCAAGCGGTGCATTAATGTACAACACACGGTTATGTTTGCTGAATTCAATGGCGATATCCTTACAATTACTTCCAATTGGAGTATCCCAAGGCTGCTGACCAACTACAATAATGTCTCTATTTTCAATTATCGCCATATTTATGATTTATCTTGAACTCGCTTATAAGCGCTCACTCCCCTTACAAAACCAAGGATTCCAAATATTACAGCAGGAAAGATCAGCAACTCTAAAGGCATAATTATCTATTTTCTTTTTCCATTGGCTTAGCGCTATGAGGCGTAGCCATAAACGATTTTTTAGCTTTTCCTATACTTGCCAAAGCAATCATCATCCCAAACATTGCCCTAGGAATTTGTAATAAAGCAATGTATAATCTCTTATCAGCATAAAAACGCTTTGGTATTGCAATAATTAAGGTAAAACACAAGCTGGCAAACAAGCTAATCCAAAAAATATTTGATGGCCCAAACGGATTAAAGAATGACTGCACCACCAATATAAAAAGCAAAGCCAACAATAGCATGCGAGGCACTAAAAACGTTTGAAGGGTTTTGTTAAAGAACTCTATATTTCCTTTAAATAACTGAACAAAGCCCTCGAAAGCGTACTTTTTTAAAAACTCAACCTGCGACGCAATCCATCTGGTACGCTGCTTGGTAAAAACCTTCGCATTTTCTATTTTTTCATCGTAAACATAAACATCATTTAAATAAGCAATATGAACATTCTCCTTTGCAATCATAAAATCAAGCTGCTTATCTTCACCAACCGTTTCGCCAATATTGTTCAGTAAATGGAGGAAATAATTAAAGTCAAAAGCCATCCCCGATCCAATTAAAGCCGGCGACAACCCAAGGATGGCATGGCTTTTTCTAAATAAATGGTTATTAACTTCTTCATTGCAGGCATCCAAAAAAGCAAAACTACTATCCATATTTTTGGCTACACGGTGTGCCTGTACCACCTTTTTATCATTTTCGAACGCGGCATTGAGATAAGTCAAACAATGATCGCTCATGATATTATCTACATCCATTACCAAAGCCATTTCAAAACCTTCGTTTTTTAATTGGTTCATTGCAAATTGCATGGCTTTACCTTTGGTACTTTTTTCAAAAAAAACCTCAATTACTTTTGCGCCTAAGCTCCTTAAAGTTGATAACGTTTCGGGCAACAAACCATCAGCTATGACTACCACTTCAAAAGTACCTTGATAGGCATGGGATAGCGCAGATTTCACGCTATCAATAATTACCACGTTTTCTTGGTAAGTAGGAAAAAGCACCGCTATTTTTCTAAAATGTTTTGCTTCCTTTTTTGATTTAGACATCGGCAGCAAGCCCACAACACCAAAAAAAGCCAGATAAGCACAGTTGAGCAGCAGGTAAACGCCCAATATCCAAAACATTAAATCAATTATGCTATAAACTATATTCATCTGCTACAATTTCTTTTTGAGGGGTATCCAACCAAGGTGCAATAAATACAAAAGACCACGACATGAACATAATTACCGAAGAAGGCATGGCATTCATCACCTCGTTTCCGTAGCTGCATATAAAACAGCCAACCGTTCCAGAGGTTAAAGCAATCATTTTAGTTTTAAGTTTTGGATCTTGCAACTGCCACACAATACCGCTACACTTTCCAATGATATAACAGTTAATGCCGAACCAAATTAACAAACCAACTACGCCATACATTACCCAAACTTTAACCCAATAACTATCAGGCTGTATGTTGGCAATGGGTTTATCGGCATTGTAAGTAGTACCGTTCATGCCGCTCATGCCTAGTCCGGCGCCAAAAGGCTCATCACGTAGTAAATAGGCCAATTTTTTTTGGTTCATCATCCTTACGTTAAACGATGCATCTTTGGGATCAAGGGCACTACGCAATCGCATAATTTGAAAGCTATCATTACCAATAGTGGTATATTTCAAAATGCCTAAGCCACTTAAAGCAAAGGCGCTTCCTATAATAAGCACCTTGAAATTCTTGCTTAAAAATAAGGCAAAAGCAATACCCGAAACCAGTGCAAATAAGGCTCCCCTTGTACCTGAAATAGCCATACCATACAACATTATCAAAGCGATTGCACCAAAAATGAGTTTCTTAATTAGCGAAAATGGCCCCATTGCAAGTACCAGCGCCATTACGGCCATAATAGCTTGCGAAGCTCCAAACTGGCCCGCATCCGAATAAATGGAGAAAACCCGAAGCGTTCCGGCCAAAATATGCGTAACGTTGTTTCCGGCATCAAGCCACTGCTGCTCGCCGTTGGTTACCCCAATGTATAGCTGCTTTACGCCGTATAATGTTGCCAAGCAGGAAAATAAAAAGATAAAGGTGATGAACCTATTTAAATCTGCTTTTTGATTGAACAAGAGGAATACAATGGGTGCAATGAGTAACCAACTTAGCGCCGTAAAACGAAGCTCATTGAACCAGCCGGTAAAACTGCCGCCATAAGGATTTAATACCTGAAGCAAACTTATACCAAACCATACGGCAGATAATAGCACATGCTCATTTTTTAAGGCTTTCCAGTTAAAACGATTGAGGTTGACTAAAATACTTGCCCATGTAAGCAGCAAAATGGCATCCATAGCCAAACCTACCGGAATATTTAAAAAGGTTTTTACAACAAAACCTAAAACGAAACAGTAACCAAAATATACGATAAAAGCTACCCTAGGATTGTTAAAAGTGGCATATAAAAATGTTCCGGCGGCGGCCAAGGCTAAAACTGCAATTGGCCCTAAAAATCCATATCGTACCACTGAGCCAGCAACACATAAAGAAAGGCTCATCGCTATCAAAAAAAATAGCCAAGCCTTTTTGTTATCGGCAATATGTACGTACAAATTTTTAAGCATAACGCTTATTTCCTTTTAACGCCGTTGATTAACCAGCCAATAAACTTCTCGTCGCTGTTTAAATGTCTGATTGCTTCCCTATCTTTTTCGTTTAATGAATTTCCGGCCATGAAAGTAGCCAAATACTTTTCGGTAAAAAGGATCCATTCACGTAAATCCGACTCACCGTTTACCGCATCAAGGTAAACAATGATGTAGTCAAATTCGTGTTTCAAACTTCTGAAAATTTGGGCAATGCTAGGATCATCTTTATTTTCTAACAACGATAGGCCTTCCAAATCTTTATTTAAGAAGGTAATGAGGTTATTTTTCTCTAAAGTGAATGTTTTTAATACTGTTTTTAAAGATTGGTGCGTTGGGATATTCCATTTCTGGATCTCATTTGCCATTTCGGTATCGCCGATGAGTAGAATCTGCTTATCTAACCTGGCGAAAGCGTAGGCCAAGCTTACGGCCGAGAATATAGTGAAGTTCTCCGGATGAAGCCTGGTTAAACCCAACACTTTATGGTCTTTTTGAGCCAAAGCCTGATTGATTTCAAATCGGGCTTCCCGCAACAAATTTTTATAGGTTAAAAACTGCTTATCAGTTTCCGCATTTTTCCATATTTCATCAATATCCCGATGCTCTTTTTTAATGAAGTTTAACTCACCAATAACACGACCTTTGGTAGCAATTTCCAGCTGCTTTCTGTTGTTGATGGAGTGATCCAGCACATGGATGATAAATAGCAATCCAAAACAGATGGCCATACTGGCGATACCGCTTAAAGCCATGTAAACCACTTTTCTTGATGGCTCGGCAACGCTTGGCACACCTTCTTGCTCCAATTGCAGGCGTAAGCCAATGTTTTTATCTAGGTTAGTTTGATTGTAACGGTTAAGCAAGTCCAAGTATTCTTTGGTAACTACATCGGCATCGCGTTCGTACTTTTGAACACCAGCATCAAATGGTACCATGGTAGAAAATTTTGCATTGAGTTTCGCTAATTCCCTGTCTATATCCTGGATGCTTGCCCTAGTTTTTTCTAAATCAATACTAATTTCAATGCGGCGCTGCACCAAAGTTTGTTTCGCAATTACCGGATCAGCAACATACTGGTCGTTGGATTTAGCCAACTGCACATCAAGTAGTTGTTGCAGCGAGTCAACTTTCTTTTTATCGACAGCTTTAAAACCCCTATCAATATAATCGTTATTGGCGGCTTGTACCTTATTTCGCAAAGCAATTACCGTTTGGTTATCGGGCGAAACACCAGCACCTAAATACTTATCTAAACCCCTATTATCTAGGTTATTGTTTACATTATTTAAGGCCGATTGCAGCGACTGCAAATCAATTAAAGCTTGTGATTTTTTGTTTTCGTAATCAATGATTTGTTGATAAACAATTTGCGACTGCTTATCCAAATTCAATACCCTATTCTTGATTTTGTAGTCTTTCAGGTCTTGATTTTTTTGGTTCATCACCGCTTCTTTTCTCTGCAAAAGCGAATCCAATACCAAAATAGATTGATTTTTATTACTGATCAGGTCAGCACTGTAGTTGTTTACAAAATCGCTTGATAAAGTATTGACTACAAAAACCGATAGAAAAGTATTTTCAGAAGTATATTCTACCGTCACAAAATCACTATTATCCTCATGTGTAATAGAAAGTTTTCTGCTTACCGTCTCGGCATCGTAACCCATTGACTTTACTAAATTATAAAGTTTAATTTGGTAGTTATCAAAAGGTGTAAGTACTTGTTTTTTGATCAATCTTTCTTCAAAAAGCCTAATTGCCTCTTGCCTTTGTGCCGCTGTTAAAGCATTGATATCATCGCTTTGCGGCTTAAAAGGTTTTTGTGGATTTTTTAAATCATGCAATATCAAACGGTAAGATAAAATGCTCATGTTTTTAGGCATTACCATGATATCCATGATGTTGGTAAATTGCTGATTGATTTTGATCAGCACATCAGGCCCAGAATAGGAAGGTACCTCAGGGGCTACCTGCCTTGATGGATCTAATAAACCCGTAGAAAGTTTTGCTTGAGATTTGTACTGTTTGGGCAGATTTTTTACGAACAAGTACGTTACAAAAAGCGTAATTGTTGGGATGGCAATAATTAACCACCTGTATTTAGAAATGAGCCTTAAAAAATCTTTTAAATTCATACCCGCTTATTTCACGTCCTCTAATCTTTGCCCAATTAAGGCTTCCAAATTATCCTTTGCCCTCAGCATGTTAAGTTCCGATTGTAATTTTTCGGAGCTTGAAATTGAAGTTAAGGATTTAGCTTTGCTGTAAACATCCAATGATACCTCACCCTTTTCAAATTTGTATCTCAGCGCATCACTGGCTGTTTTGTTATCAATAAAGGCTTGATTTTTCACCTTCAAATCATTTAGCCACTGCAAATACTCGAAATACCTTTGTCTTACTTCTGAAGTTAACAAGATATCGTATTCCTTGGTTTGATAAGAGGCTGCATTATACTCCTCTCTTGCTTGCTTTACCAAAGATGGTGTACGAAAAAACAAGCCTAGGTTAAAGTAAACACCAAACTGAAAGCCGTTTATTGAATAGGGATTAGTTGCATCAATGATAGATGCGTTATCTGGACGATAAAAATACGACGCATTTAAGGACTCTAAATAGCCTGCCTTAGCCGCCCCTATTTTTGCCTTTGCACTTAGCTCGCTGGCTTTGTACATTTTTCTTTTAGGATAGTACTCCTTAGCCAAATCAATATATTTTTGCAGCAATGGCGTATTTATTTGGCTCGTGATATTGTCCTGAGCCATCAGTTGTAAATTAACAACCATTAATAGCAATATTGTAAAAAACCTTTTCGCCGCCATAACATGGGTTTTTATACCTTTTCTTTCTGGAAAAGTACAGGTACGGTCATTAATATTATTTTTAAGTCTAACCAAACAGAAAACTTTTTGTTGTAAAAGTTGTCCAATTTTTTGCGTTCACGATCAGACATATCACTTTTTCCCCTTTTGATAATTTGCCACAAGCCTGTAATACCAGCCGGACCCAAAAAGCGCATTGACCACTCATTAGTTGTCAGTTGTTCGGCCTCATACAAGGGCAAAGGTCTGTTGCCTACAATTGACATATCGCCTTTTACGACATTAAATAGCTGAGGCAGCTCATCAACACTAGAATTTCTTAAAAAGTTACCTAATTTGGTTACACGAGGATCGTTTTTCATTTTAAAGAAAGCCGACTCCCCATATTGATTTGCCGAAGTTGCCATCAAATTCTCCACTTCTTTATCGGCATTTACACGCATAGACCTGAACTTATAAAAATCAAAAATTTTATAGCCAGTACCTACACGTTTGCTAGTATAAAAAACTGGGCCTTTTGAATCTAGCTTTATTAAAATAGCAATTAAAATAAAAAATGGGCTTAAAAAGATAAGCGCTAGTAAGGATATTGTTAAATCCAAAAGGCGTTTAAGAAACGGGATTTTGTATTGCTGAAGAGGTTCCTCTGGCAAATTTTTTAACTGCTCGTTCAGTATTTTGTAGGCTGATAAATATTGCAAACGCAACTTTACATCCGCAAAGGTAATGGCAGGCGAGTAACAATCTGCAATGCGTGCGGCAAATGCAGCGGCTGTAATTGCAGGGTCTTTTTCGGTCAGTAAAAATATAACCACCAAGTTTCTGCTCAACCAATTTTTTTTCAACGTTTCTACCAATCCCATGGCATCGGTAACGTGTTCTGGACTTACTTCCAGCAGTATGTTCACATCAAGCTCGTAAACGGAAAGCTTACTTACAATTTCACCTAAATGCGAAAAACTATCGGCTTTCCTAACGGTGCCTCCGTCAGAGAACGTGTCGTTAATATCTTTATCGTATTGTTCAGCGTAGTAAATGATATTAACCCTAGATTGTGGCATGCCGAAAGAACTATTTGCTTGCATTGAATATCTCTAGTTTAACAGATTTTGTATACTTTCTTTCAATTTGTTGGGGTTAAATGGTTTTGGCATCAACAAATTAAAATGGTAAGGAAGTTTTTCTACCAAATCCTCCAAGGAGTAGGCAGCGGATAGCAATATAATTGGGATATCCCTGTAATAGCCGCTTGTTTTAAGGCTTCTTACAAAATCCAAACCATCTACATAGGGCATTTCCAAATCAGATATAATCAAATCGGGCATATGACCTTCATCCATCCAGCTGATGGCCTCCAAACCATTATTGTGGATTACCAATTCATAATCCTTTTTTAGGATAAACTCCAGAAGTTTCAGCACGGTAATCTCATCATCCACCAATAAAATCAACTTTTTATTTGAACCTGCTTTCATACTTGAAGATGGCATCGTATTCACAAATTTTTAGACCGAACTAAGCTATCAATAAAAACTTATATTTTACTCCTTTTTGTGATATTTTCCGAAAGCGCCGATTAAATTAGCTCAATTTGCCTTTTGATGCTCTCTTCTAGTGAAATAAGGGTTTCGGTACGTTGAATTCCTTTTACTGCCTGTATTTCCTCGTTAAGCACATGACGAAGGTGATCGGTATCTCGGCAGGTAATTTTAGCAAACATACTATAAGCACCTGTGGTGTAATGCAACTCCACCACTTCCTTTATTCTGCTAAGTTGCTCTACGGCATCCTTATATAAAGAACCTTTTTCTAAATAGATGCCTAAAAAGGCGGTGATATCATAACCAGCTTTTCGAGGATCAATAATGAGGTGCGAACCCCTGATGATGCCCATATCTGCAAGTTTTTTCATCCTTACGTGAACCGTACCGCCAGAAACGATAAGCTCCTTGGCAATTTCGGTATAAGGTTTCGTAGCATCTTGCATGAGCTGCGTAAGAATTTGAATATCGAGGTTATCAATTTCTAAATTTTGAGTTTCCTTTTTGAGCATAAATTATATTTTTGTTAATGATTTATAAAAATAAATGAAAATATAATAAAAATAAAATTAATTCATTAAAAAATTTGCAATGTATTTGATAAACGTTCTATATTTGTATCAAGCAAACGCCAGTAGGCAAGCTTGTAGTTTCAATAAACAGTAGCATTTAACTGCATGTTGAAACCGAAAAGTTGAAAAGCTAAAATGTAGGGTGGTGAAATTGGCAGACACACCTC
Source organism: Pedobacter zeaxanthinifaciens (assembly GCF_003313335.1). Lineage (GTDB taxonomy): Bacteria > Bacteroidota > Bacteroidia > Sphingobacteriales > Sphingobacteriaceae > Pedobacter > Pedobacter zeaxanthinifaciens. The sequence continues at coordinate 64,989 of NZ_QMHP01000013.1, read as the reverse complement.
CTTGTCTCGGTGGTAGAGGTTATGGGAAAGCCGGAAACGGAACAACCACTCTATGAAGGTTCGACTCCTTCCCCTACAGCACTATAGTTATAAGTAGTAAGTTTTAAGTGGTACGTTTCTTTGCAAACGCTACTTATAACTTAAAACGTATCACTTAAAACTTAAGTAAATAATGTTGGGTGGTGAAATTGGCAGACACACCTCCTTGTCTCGGTGGTGGGGATTATGGGATAAACGCAGTTTATGGGTTGACCACAAATTAATTTTGAACTGTAGCTAACTACCCCTTGAAGGTTCGACTCCTTCCCCAACAGCCATTTTTATAAATAATAAGTTAGTTAAGGAAGCGGTTCTGGATTGGATCGCTTTTTTTTATTTCTATTATTCTTTCAAAGATCAAACTTTGCCTTTATCCCTTTTTATGATTAGCTAAAGCCTACTTACTTCAATTATTGTGATGAATATAAGTTTGCTTTGAGCGATATAAACACATAAGGTTTAACAAAAAGCAGCATCAAAGATACAAAATAATCATTTAGATATTCTTTTAAGGAAATGGCTGAAAATATTTCAATACTTTTTGTGTATTGAAATCAATTTAATAAAAATTGCTCCTACTAACATTTGCTAGGAGGCATTAAAACGATATTCTTGAAATGTTGCTGGGGGACGCTAAGGTTGGGACAAGATGTAGCGTCTAAATAAAGGCGAAACGCAAAGTGTTGGTTATCGCCAGTGCATCATAAAAAAGTCCTCCTCATTAGCATACACTAACAAGGAGGACTTTAGGTCGATAAATATTTCTTACTTTATTCCGTACTTATCACTGAATTTTTTATCCAACTGCTTATGCAAATTATCCAAATTGATATCTCTTCCCTGAATAAAAGCCTTCTCAATTTTGTTAGTTCTCATATCCAAAGCATCTCCAGTTGAAATAAATAGCGTAGCATCTTTACCTACCTCTAAACTTCCGGCAGTTTTTTCTATGCCTAAAATTTTAGCGGTGTTTAAGGTAATTGTTTGCAGTGCTTTCTCTTTATCAAGCCCCCAAGTAGCCACGGTACCCGCCATAAAAGGCAAGTTACGTTGCTGCCAAAAGTTTTCGATGCTTATTGCTACAGTTACGCCAGCATTGTACAGGATTGCTGCATTTTTGTAAGGCATGTTCACATCGTCATCAATATTAGTTGGCAACGAGTGTGGCTGATTTACGATTACCGCAACATTATTCTGTTTCAAGAAATCAGTAATTAGATATGCCTCGCTACCACCAATAATTACTGGAGTTAAGTTAAATTTCTTTGCGAAATTAACCGCAGCAACGATATCTTTTTGCGTATTGGCAGAGATATACAATTTTTGTTCGCCTTTAAACAGCTTCGCCATTGCAGCCATACGGGTGTTGGTTTCGGCAGGTTTAGGGCCTTCATTGTAGGCTTTCGCTTCTTCAAAAAACGCAGTCAATTCGGCAATTGCAGCTTGTGTACGTTCAGCAAACGACTCTGCAGAAAAGCCTGGACGACCACCAAAACCTCTGAAACGAGGCGTAACTGGCCAGTTTACATGCATACCATCATCGGTTTTAACAGCTGCATCTTCCCAGTTCCAAGCATCTAGCTGAACTACCGAAGAGCTTCCAGAAATTGAACCTCCGCTAGGCCTAATTTGCGCCATTAACACACCGTTGCTACGCAGTGTTGCCGGTATTTTAGAATCTGTATTATAAGCTACCAAAGAACGAATGTGCGGATTTAAGTTGCCAATTTCCTGAAAGTCTAAAGTAGCTTTCACAGATTCAAACTCCACCAAGCCCACCGTATTTACAGGAGCTATAAAACCCGGATAAACATGCTTGCCGTTTATATTAACCAACTCGGCATCATTTGTAGCAAACTTTACTGTTGTAGCATCGCCAACACCAGTAATTTTCCCTTTTTCAAATACCACATAACCGTTGTTAATTACAGTGCCGTTACCTGTATGCACCACGCCGCCCAACAAAATTACTTTTTTGGCTTGGGCTTTGGCAGGTGAAATATTAGCTTGCGCAAAAGCAGACATACTTGCCGCTAAAGCAACAAATAAGGTTAAAATTTTCTTATTCATGGTGATGTCCTCCTTCTTCTGCATTAATTGCTTCGAAACCGTTTGAATAATCGCTGGCAGTTTCGCAGTTGTATAAAGTTGAGGTGGTGCCCATTGGACGTTGGGTTCTGCCGCCTTTGTTTTTGCTATCGATCATTTTTTGTACTAGCCTTGCTCTTTCAGCTTGTTGCTGTTTCAATTTTTGAGCATCTTTTTCCATGTCCCAATACAGCACGCCATCTACAAAAGTTTTTTCAGCCTTAGCGTAAATAGAAAGCGGGTTATCAGACCAGATCACTACGTCGGCATCTTTTCCTGCTTTTAAACTTCCCACCTTATCATCAATGTGCAACATTTTAGCTGGGTTTAAAGTCACAAACTTCAACGCTTCTTCTTCAGGTACACCGCCATAAAGCACTGCTTTACCTGCTTCTTGGTTCAAGCGACGAGCCATCTCCGCGTCATCGGAGTTGAATGCAGTGGTAATGCCCACGTTGTGCATGATTTTTCCATTGTAAGGAATTGCTTCGGCCACCTCAAATTTGTAAGCCCACCAATCAGAGAAAGTAGATGCAGCAATGCCCTGAGCTTTCATTTTATCAGCCACTTTATAACCTTCCAAAATGTGTGTGAAAGTATTTATTTTGAAGCCTAAACTATCAGCCACATGCATTAACATGTTAATTTCCGATTGTACGTAAGAGTGACAAGTGATGAAACGTTTGTTATTTAAAATCTCCACCAAAGCATCCAGTTCTAAATCTCTACGTACATTATTTCCTTTAACTTTTAGTGCTGCTTCATAGTCTTTAGCACGAGTAAAAGCATCCACAAAAGTTTGCTCTACACCCATACGTGTTACAGGGAAACGTTGCCCGCTGCCGAAATTACTTTGTTTTACATTTTCACCTAGGGCGAACTTGATAAAGCCATCAGCACCAGCAAATTTTAATTCCTCTGGCAATTTACCCCAACGCAATTTAATTAACTGCGACTGGCCACCAATTGGATTTGCCGAACCGTGTAAAATTTGCGAAGTAGTAACTCCACCAGCCAACTGACGGTAAATATTTACGTCTTCCGAATTGATGATATCGCCAATGCGAACCTCAGAAGAAACTGACTGGGCACCTTCGTTGATACCGCCTGAACCTGCAATATGCGAATGCTCATCAATGATACCTGGAGTGATGTGTTTGCCGGTAGCGTCAATCACTTTTGCTGCACCTGCCGCTAAGTTTTTACCTACCGCTTTAATTTTTCCATTCTCCAAAAGCACATCTGCGTTTTGCAAAACACCATCTTTCTCGTTAGTCCAAACGGTAGCGTTTTTCAACAACACACTTTCTGCTTTAGGCAACACTTCATTTCCAAACGACTGGAAAGGGTAAATTAGCGGGCCATTAGCAGCTAAAGCAGGCTTTTGCTCATCTCTTTTAGGCATTTCTTTACCAGCTTCTTTAAAAGTAGCTGTCCATTTGCCCTCGCTTCCATCACTTAAAGCAGCTTCACCTTTCATGGCAATTGGCGATTCCGAAGAGATATAACCAGTTAAGCGAACATCGCCTTTTGGATTTTTCTTCAAGTTGAAGCTCAACGTTACCCAATCGCCGTTTCTGCCTAACGTTGCCGTAGTTTTTACGCTATCGGCACCTGTGCGTTCAATTGATGCTGCAGTTGGCCCCGTAATTTTTAAGGTTAAAGCACCAACACCATCAACGTTCAAATTATAAACGCCTTTTAAATCGCTCACATCCATTTTGTTAACGATGTAGCGCTTGCCTTGCACCCAGTTTTCGTGGATGATATTGCTGCTTTTGAATAAGTTATCAGAAGTGATCAAGAAATTGGCCAATTTGCCTTTTTCAATAGATCCCACTTTATCACTGATGCCTAGCATTTTCGCAGGCACCTCGGTAACTGCAAGTAAAGCTTGTTTTTCTGTTAAACCGTTTTCTATCGCAGTGCGGATATTTGCCCAAAATTCACGGCTGTTATCTAAACCAAAGGCAGTTAACGCAAAATTAACGCCTGCCTTTTCCAACACACCTGGATTGCTTGCAGCCATTTCCCAAGCCTTCATTTGTGCTAAAGTTACATTTCTAGCTTCCGCTGGATCCTCTACATCGTAAGCTTTTGGATAAGCGACAGGTACAATTAAGCTTGCTCCAGTTGCTTTAACAGCATCAATGCGCTGATACTCATCGCCACCGGCTTTAATGATGTATTGCTTGCCAAACTCCTTCGCTATTTTATCAGCACGTAGGATGTTTGCCCAGCCATCAGCTTCGAAAATTTGAGGTAAGCCTTGTTGCTTGTTAAATTCATCTAGGGAGATATTGTACTCTTCTTTTTGGTTTTTATACCAAGCAGCATCTAAATAAGTTTGGCGCAATAAAGCGATAGAACCCATCAACGATGTTGGGTAATCGTTAGTTGAGCTACCTTTGCTGAATGAGTAGTTAGCGGCGGTCTGATCTTTTAATATCACTTTGTGCTCAAACTCATCGTTTAGTGTTACCGCAGCTGAGGTACCACGAGCAATACCATCTCTATTGATCACATTTACACTGCCGAAACCTGCTTTACGAAGCTCATCAGCCTTTTTGCTGTCGATAGAAAAGATAGTTCTTACTTCAGTTTCTGGTCTGATAGCTGCATTCCAGTTGTAGGCACCTTTTTTCTGAGTAGTAAATACCGATTGACGCTGACCGCCAAAGCCACCGCGTCCTGAAGCACTGGGATCAACCGGAACACCATAGCTGGTAAATGCGTCAATTAATGAGGGATAGATGTACTTTCCTTTTAGGTCAATTACTACATATCCTTTAGGAATCGTAGTACCTGTACCAACAGATTGAATCACCTGGTTTTTGATTAGCAACGTTCCATTGCTAATGGTTTGGTTGGCATTTACTACAATGTTTGCATTGGTGAAGGCATATTGCCCACTTCGCACATCAAATGAACCATTTACAGGAAAGGTTTGTTGCGCAAATGCAATCACAGTAGAAAATACCAACGCAAGCGCTAGTAAAATTTTCTTCATGCTAGTTAATGTTTAGAATAATTGTTTAAAGCTATTGATAAAAAAGAAGCATTTACTTTTTTAACTTACTTTTTACAAAAAAAGCCACGCTTTGAAGGCGTGGCTTTAAAATAGATTGCTTACAGGAATTAAAATCCGTAACGCAAACCAATTTGAGCTTGCCAAGGATTACCCGAAGGATTTATGATTCCAGTATTATTCATACGATAGTTATAAATTTTATTTGTAGTATCAAAACCTGTAACCGCATATAATGCTTGAGTACCTAAGCTTTCATTTACTCCCCAAGTTTTCTTTAACAAGTTAGCCACGTTAAATAAATCTCCAGAAAGCTCAAGACTTTGCTTCTTAGCGCCACCAAACTTGAATTGGTAAGCTAATCTTAAATCAACTGTACCAAAAAAATTATTGATACCGCCATTACGTTCAGCTATTTTTCCTTCGTACTTCAAGATATAATCTTTCAAACTTTGACTAGCCTCTGGATTATCAAGTAAGGCTTGTAAACCTGTTCTTAGAGTTGCAGGAACATTAGTATTATTTCTATCGAAGATGAAGGCTAAATCGTTGGTTGCAACAAAATCACCATTAGTATTGCCGCCTGATAGCAAGCTGTAACGCGTACCGCCCAAGCCAGAATAACGCACCCCTACTTTAACTCCCCAAAGGCTTGGCAACGTTCCATAAACTACCACTTTATGACGGAATTGATTATTAGAATAAGTTACGCGACTTAAATCACGAGGATCATCAACCACAGGTAAAGAAAGCGTAGCCGAGTTAGCTACGTTTCCGTTGTACGAAGTGTTATCCTTGGTATCATTCCAAGTGTAACTCGCTGAAATTTCGCCGTCTTTAAAGTATCTCCAAGTACCATCCACCACTACGGCAAATTGGTTTACTTTCCCTTGGCTATTTAATTCTAATACTCGCCCAAACTTATTGGTTATGCGGCCAGTTTTCCAATCGGATGTACCATTAGTAGCATTAACAGTTGGCACGAAAACACCTCTATTTCCTTCGTTTGATAAGGTGAAGAAAGGATTAGCAACCATATTTCTATCTACGTACATATAGTTGTTACGAGCAAAAGTAGCATAACCAGTAATGCCAACACGAATTTTATCGTTAATTAACCTATTATAGGAAAGATTGGCTTTATATACCACGGGCACTTTAGCATCTGAAGCGTAAGTATTGATGGTTGGCACCTGAAACGCTGGCAACGAAGGTGCAGCAACTCCGTTTCTGTAGCCTACGAAATTTGGTTGAGGCACATCAGTACCATAAACATCAACTGTTGCCAAATGTTTCCCATCGAAAGTGAGGTTGTTGATCGTTACGTAGTTGTTTACATCAGAACCAAAAATACCTGCACCTAAACGGATATAATCGGTATGTTTTTCATTAATATCCCAATTAAACTGCACACGCGGCTGCACTAAAAACTGTTTCAGCTCATAGTCGGTTCTAACGCCGAGGGCAGCTAGCAAATCTTGGTTTAGTGGCGACTTTGGATACTTACTATAATCAATGCGCAAACCACCGGTAAAGTCTAAACCTTTAGCCAGCTTGGTTTGCATTTGTCCGTAGATCGCTGTGTTCCACAAGTTTGCGGTAACGCTGGGATCAGCCACCAAAGGCACTTCCCTGTAATAATTGGTAGCAATTAAGTTGTCAAAATTATCAATTGCCTTTACCGTACCAGCTCTATTAAATTCAAACCTACCGTTTACTTCGCTACCATATAATGAAAGTGCATGTGTGTACATCACATCAATACCAAACGTGTATTTCACTTTATCGGTGTTGTAGTAAAAGTTGTCCACTAACTGCAATACGTTATTGGTAAATCCTTCTTGTCCAAATCGATGCCCACCAATTTGAACGGCAGTGTATTTTAAACTTCCGTCGGGTGCTTGTGATTCTAAATTGCGCACAATTGCTCTAGGAATAGCACTGGGCAACTGGTCATTTTGCGAACTCTCTTGGAAAGTGTACAAATGCTGCACTTTCAACTCGTTGGTGATTTTGCTGCTGATGGTAGAACGCAGCGTAGCCAATAAGCTATTATCAATATTTTTATCGTTCCCATAACTTTCAAAAAAGTTGATGGTAGTATTATCAGCTAAACCAAGTGGATTTCTATCATTAGTATAGTTATCTCTAATGGTTAGTAAGTGCTTGTCGTTAATTTGCCAATCTATACGGGCGAAGGCGGCATCGGTACCACGTTTTTTATCGAAGGTACCGAACTGCGGTTGGTTAGAAACGCCATATTTTGATCGGGCAATCCCCAAAAATTGATCTAGTGTAGCATTAGTAATATTAAATCTCGCTACATCAGCATCACTTTTTACATCAGCAATAATTAAAGGGCGAGCATCTTTTTGATGATCCCAACCAATAAAATAATGTAATTTATCTTTGATAATAGGTCCACCTAACGTAAAGCCATATTGATAGGTGGAGAAATCGTTAGTACGTTTATTGCCTCTGATATCATAAGTACTAGCTAACCAATCTGCACGGCCGTAGGTAAAAGCACTACCAGAAATTTGGTTAGTACCGGCTTTAGTTACCGCACTAATGGTACCACCACCTGCACGACCTAAGGTTACATCGTATTGATTGGTTACTACCTTAAATTCTCTTACAGCCTCGATGGAAATAGAGTATGGCGACCCACTCCTGCTTGTAGTACTGCCCGCTGAGGTTGGGTTTTTTGCCGTCATCCCATCAATAGTAAAGTTAGTAGAAGAGCCTAGCTGACCAGCAATTCCTCCTTGAGCAGCTAATGGCGACAAATCGGTCAAGCTGGCAAAACTACGACCGTTTACAGGCAGCTCGTTCATCGTTTTGGAAGAGATTTCGGTAGATGCCCCAAACTGTTGTACTTTGTTGCGCAAACCATTTCCGTTTACCTGTACTGCTTGTAAAGTTTGTGCCGATGTTGCCATGCTAACGTTAGCTCTTACAGCATCCCCTTGATTAAGCATATAACCTGATAAGGTTTGTTCTCCGTAGCCTAAGAAATTTACTTTAATGGTATACGGACCTCCTAGCGGGAGTTCTTTAAAAGTGAATTCGCCCTGGGCATTGGTTCCAATTTTAGTGGTAAAGCCTGTCGATTCGTTACGTACTTGAACTGAAGCTCCAGGAATTGGCTTCTTCTGCTCATCTGTAACTTTACCCGAAATTGATGCCTGTGTAGTTTGAGCATTTGCATCGGCAAAACCCAATATTAAAAGCATCAGTAGTGATAGTTTAAATAAAGCTCGTTGCATATAATTTTAATTATTTGCCTGCAAAAATGGCATGAGCACATTAACTCTATCGTTTTCAAAAATTAACTATTTATGAATTTATGAGCGTCTTTTTAAGTTTATGTAAACAAATCACAACCATCTGTAATTGCAACTTCGTAGTTATTTAACTTAAAGCGTATTTATCCCCTTTAAATAAACCGCTGGCGGAATAGATAAGCTCAAATTTTAAAGCAGTGTAAAACGAATTGCATACAACTTCAATTTTATCTAAGTTTGGAAAAAATAAAAAACAAAACATGGAATCATTATACCCAATATTGAAAAGTGCGCACTCAGGATGGCGCTATCTGGTATTAATTTTATTAGTAGTGGCTATTTTACAGGCATTAGGTGGCTGGTTTGGCAAAAAAGCTTATACCGAAGGCAACAGAAAACTAAACGTATTTACTTTAATTAGCGCACACATCCAATTCCTGATGGGCATTGGACTGTATGTTTTAAGCCCACTTACCAAAGGCCCAACTAGCGAAGCCCTATATCGTTACTGGAAAATGGAGCACATTGCTATCATGATTGCTGCGGTTGTTTTGATTACCATTGGAAATACTAGATCAAAAAAAGTGGCAGATGCCGTGGCTAAACACAAAGCAATCGCCATTTTCTTCGGCATTGCATTAATTTTAATCATTGCCTCTATTGCGATGATGGTAAAGAATGATCCTTCTAAATCGTTTTTTGGAATTTCATAGCAGCGCTGTCATTCTGGACGCCATAAAGCAATCTGTTTTGATAGCGTACCCATCTAACAGATTGCGCTCAGATAATTGGAGCAAGCGTTAACGCCGGAATGGCAAAAGCAGCTAAAACAATAAAATTTTTCAAAATATTTTGATTATTTAACATTTTGTATAAATTTGCTTTACGATGATTAACAAAATAAACACTTGGCACTGGCGTACTAATTCGAAAGAAAGTTTCGTCAATGGCTTGTGCAAAATATAGTTTATCAACCTAAACCTAAACTTAAACCACATTCAAAACCCGACGGAACCACACGTCGGGTTTTTTGTTTTAGGTCACTTCGTTGTTGCGAGGAACGAAGCAATCTAAAATCTAGTATTAAAATATTGCTTCGTCAACTCCTCGCAACGACGAAAAAACACAGAAATGGATAACTTCAAAATAAGTACCTATAGCAAAAAAAGGCTAGCCGATACAACCACACCAGTAAGCATTTATCTCCGACTAAGAGATGTGTTTACCAACACCATCCTTTTAGAAAGCTCAGATTACCATAGTCGCGAAAATGCAACGAGTTACGTTTGTGCCGAACCTGTAGCGGGTATCGTTTTAAAAAATGGCGAACTTAGCATCAGCTATCCCAATGGTAAAACCGAAATCAAAACTGACTTCAACCTTGCCCAAGAAATCACTGCATTCAAAGGAAAATTCCAAGCAATTTCCTCCAGCACATCAAAACATATTTCTAGTGGTTTATTTGGTTACTTTACTTGGAATACCGTACAATATTTTGAGGATATTAAATTTTCATCGGCTACGCCTGAAGAAGATAAAATTCCGGAAATGCAATATCATATTTACAGGTATATTATTGCTATAGACCACTTCAAAAATGAAATCACTTTGTTCAAAAATGCTTTTAATGATGATGAAAGTGAAGATTTGAGCAAAATGGAATACATCATCCAAAATAAAAACTTTCCAGAATATGGTTTCAGTACGGATGGTGAGGAAACTTCAAATTTAACAGACCAAGGGTTTATGGACATGGTGGAAAAGTTGAAGAAGCATATTTATAGAGGTGATGTTTTTCAAATAGTTCCGTCTAGAGCATTTAAGCAAGGTTTTTTAGGTGATGAGTTTAACGTTTACCGCTGTTTGCGTTCTATCAATCCATCGCCGTATTTATTTTATTTCGATTATGGCAGTTTCAAACTTTTTGGTTCATCGCCGGAAGCACAAATTACCATCAAAAATGAAACGGCAAATATTTTCCCAATTGCTGGTACTTTTAAGCGAAGTGGCAATGATGAAGAAGATGCAAAAATTGCGAAGGCTTTAGAAAACGATCCAAAAGAAAGTGCTGAACACGTAATGCTAGTTGATTTGGCCAGAAACGATTTGAGCAGGCACTGCAAACAGGTGGAAGTAAAATCGTTTAAAGAGGTGCAGTACTATTCTCATTTGATCCATCTGGTATCAAAAGTAAGCGGCCAGCTGCAGGAACAAAGTACTGCATTTAAGGTAGTAGCCGATACTTACCCAGCAGGGACTTTAAGCGGGGCGCCGAAATACCGAGCGATGCAACTTATTGATGAGAACGAAAACTTGGGGCGCAACTTTTATGCTGGCGCCATTGGTTATATGGGCTTTAACGATGATTTCAACCATGCCATCATGATTAGAACTTTCATGAGTAAAAATAACAAATTGCATTACAGAGCAGGTGCGGGCATTGTAGCCGATTCAGTTGCGGCAACTGAACTCAACGAAGTAAACAATAAAATTGCCGCTTTACGCAAAGCAATTGAAATGGCCGCTAGTATTTAAGATTTTTGATTTACGAATTACGATTTAGAAATGAGCGATAATAAAAATGTAGTGCTAGTGATAGACAACTACGATAGTTTCACCTATAATTTGGTGCATTTAATTAATGAAATAGGTTATGAAACTGAGGTTTGGAGAAACGATAAATTTGAACTGAGCGAGGTAGATAAGTATGACAAAATTCTGCTTTCTCCAGGACCAGGTATTCCCGAAGAAGCTGGATTACTATTGGATGTGATTAAAACCTACGCCCCTAGCAAAAGTATTATGGGTGTTTGTTTGGGCCAACAGGCTATTGCCGAGGCCTTTGGCGGTAACTTGCTTAACCTAGGCCGACCAATGCATGGCATAAGCACACCCGTTAATAAAACAGTTGAAGACGAGTTACTATTCGAAAACATCTCAGCTCCGTTTGAAGTAGGCAGGTATCACAGTTGGGTGGTTGATCCAGCAAACTTGCCCGAAACTCTTATAGTAACATCAGTGGATGAAGATGGGCAAATCATGTCGCTTAGACATAAGGAACTTGATGTATGCGGTGTACAATTTCACCCTGAAAGTGTTTTAACTCCAGAAGGAAAACAAATGATGAAAAATTGGCTGGAAGGAAGTAAAAATTAAAAAGTTAAGCGTATAAAGTTAAATTTAGAAAATCCTACCATAACCCTAACGTCATTGCGAGGAACGAAGCAATCTTAAAGCGAAAGTTTGAATCAACAGATTGCTTCGTTCCTCGCAATGACGACCAAGATAAATACATGAGCCAAAATATTTTAGATAAAATCGTTTTACGTAAAAAAGAAGAAGTAGCCTTAGCTAAACAACAGATTAGCATAAAAGCATTGGAAAATAGTGCTACATTCTCAAGAACACCCTATCGTTTTAGGGATTTTCTTTTAGCTGATGAAAGGACTGGTATTATTGCCGAGTTTAAAAAGCAATCGCCCTCCAAAGGCGTAATTAATGGCGAAGCTGATGTGAAAGCCATCACTCAAGCGTATAATGCTGCTGGAGCGTCGGCGCTATCAGTTTTAACGGATACCGATTTTTTTGGCGGTAAAAAAGATGATCTGCTACAAGCCCGCAGCGTAAATGAAATTCCTATTTTGAGGAAAGATTTTATGATTGATGAATACCAAATTTTGGAAGCAAAAGCTTGGGGCGCCGATATCATTTTGCTAATTGCCGCCATATTAACACCACAGCAAATTGCTGATTATGGGAAATTAGCACAGAGCTTAGGTTTAAACGTGCTATTGGAGGTGCATGATTTAGCCGAGCTGGAGCGTAGTATTTGTCCGCATTTGGATGCCATTGGTGTAAATAACCGCAACTTAGGCGATTTTACGGTTAACATCCAAACCTCATTTGATTTGGTGGATAAAATCCCGGCTGACTTTTTAAAGATTTCAGAAAGTGCCATTAGCCATCCGCAAACCATTAAAGATTTGAAACAGGTAGGCTTTCAGGGATTTTTGATTGGTGAAAATTTCATGAAAACAGCAAACCCAGGCTTAGCGATGCAAGAATTTGTTAGGGAGTTGTTGTAGAATAAAAATACGTTCCCACATTAGCGAGGATGCAATGCGGTAGAAAAGTGAACTTTAGAAAAGCCTTACGTAGATTTTCGTAAGGCTTTTTATAGCTTTAAACACTTTTGCTTGTTTTTCTAATCTACACAATTTTACCCGCTGGCATCCCAGTCAATTGGAGAAATAAATCCCACCAAACCATCAGTTGCTAGCTGTTTGTTACAGCTTTAACCTAATGCATTTTATTATCTATCCTCATAGAAAAAAATAAGCAAGTGTTTAGCTGTAAAAAACGCAAAAGAACCAGTCACAACCAAGTATTTTTCGGGAACGTTCCCGAAAAAGCGCAAGCCAGAGATAATATTTTGGTTATGTGGCATATAAATAATTTGGAATCAAGAAATCTTTTGGTTTATATTTGACTACCAAATACCTATAAACTTGTCAATTTCCAACGTTAAAACAGATGCTGATTATATTGCCTCTGCACAATTTAAGGAGGCGCTTAGTTGTGGCGATGAATTCGCTTTGCAACGCCTGTTTGATATTTATAGCGGCAAATTGTTCCACTACATAAATCGTATTGTAAAATCTAAGGAAGTTAGTGAAGAACTGGTGCTTGACCTGTTTATGAAAATTTGGAGCAGCAAAGAAGTGATTGGGCAAGTGCAAAATATGGATGCGTTCCTATATAAAATGGCTGTTAACAAAGCATTAGATTTTTTAAAGGTAGCCGCTAGAGAAAAAAAACTTAGGCAACTGTTAATAGATCAAATGGTTTTTAACGATGAGCACCCTGCGGCTGACCATGAATTTATATCCAGAGAATACGAACATGCGCTTTTAACAACTTTAAAACAACTTCCTCCGCAAAGGCAACTTATTTTTAGACTTAGTCGAGAGAACAAACTCTCGCATCAAGAAATTGCATTCCAACTAAAAATTTCGAAGAACACCGTTAAAAACCACATGGTGACCGCTATTAAACAGTTAAAATCAGCATTCAAAATTTTTTTATTTTTTTTCTAACTGCACTAGTCCTAGAAGCAAATTTTGTCGTCATACTATCAAACCAGTATAAACAAAACTTTAGGTGTCAGAGCAATTTAAAACAAAACTTCTTTTCAATAAATACCTTTCCAACTCCTGCACTGCAAAAGAGATGGATGAGCTATTTGAGTTGCTGAAAACGGACAGTAATATCCAGATTATTGAAGATGATTTAGAAAAGCTTTGGAAGAACACTGAGCTGCTGCCCCAAAGTTCTTCAAATGAAGTGTTGTATCAGCAGCTGAAAAGAAAAATAGAAACCGCAAACAAGCCTTATTCTTTTGTTAAAAAAAGCAATGGTAAATATAAGTGGATTGCCGCCGCATGTTTACTGATTGGTGTTTTTAGTTATCTAACTTTAAAGAACTTAGCAAAAGTAAATACGGTATCACCTGCAATCATCGCTCAAAAATCAAGCTCAGAAGTAAAACGTATTTTATTGCCCGATGGTAGTACAGTTTGGTTAAATAAAAATGCCCATCTTAAATATCCATCCAGTTTCACTACAAACGCCCGTGAGGTTTACTTATCTGGCGAAGCCTATTTCGATATTAAGCATGACAGCAATAAACCCTTTTTAGTACATACTGGTAATTTGGTAACCCGAGTTTTGGGCACAGCTTTCAACGTTAAGGCAAAACAAAATACTCCCATTATTGAAGTAACTGTTACCAGAGGGAAAGTGGCTGTTTCAGATTTACAGAAAACGTTGGCTGTATTAACTCCAAATCAACAGATTAGCTACAACAAGCAATTGAACGCTTACAAAAAGGAGCAAGTAAATGCCAATTTAAACACACTTTGGAAAGAGGATGATTTAGTGCTGAACAATGTAACGCTTGCAGAAGCAATTAAAAAGATAGAAACAAGGTATGCAGCAAAAATCCAAACCAACGATGCTAAAATAATGGATTACGAATTTACTGCCTACTTTTTAAATACTAGCGACTTGGAACAAGTAATTAAAGTTATCGCCGATTTAAATCACCTTAGCTATAAGGTAGATAGTAGCGGAACCTATATTTTATCAAAAGAACAACTAAAATAAAGCGTATGAAGAAAAACTACACCTAAATCAACCGAAATAAAAAAGCCCTGAGCCTTAGAATTACGACCTCGACAGCTACAGGGCATTGAATGTAACCAAGTATAAACCCGATTAAATCAATGCAAGTTATGAAAAAAAACTTTGCCCCTCCCCCTACACGCCTATTTATTAACCAAATAAGACCCACTATTTCCAAACAAGCCTTCTTCACTGTTATGAGATATAGTTTTCTATTGATTTTTACCATTGTATTAAGCTGCCAAATGCTGGTAGCTGGTACGCTCAAAGGACAAAATTTGAGCGAACTAAAAATAAAACTCGAAGCAAATAACGAATCGATAAAAGACCTGCTTGAAAAAATTCAAAAGAAAACCAACTTAAGATTTGCGTTTAAAGAAAATGACATTGATAATAACTTCAAAATATCTATCCCCAAAGCAGAAAGATCTGTAAAAGGATTGTTGGATATGATTCTTGAAGAACAAAACATCACCTATAAGCAAATAGAGAACAACATCATTTTATCAAAAAAAACCAATTTAGAAAATGATTTACTAGCAAGTGCAACCATTACGGTTAGCGGTAAAGTAACAGATCAAACTGGAGAGCCATTAACCGGTGTTAGCGTAATTGAAAAAGGCACACAAAATGGTACCACCACCGATTCAAAAGGCAATTATAGGTTAAGTGTAGCTGGTGAATCTGCAGTTTTAGTTTTTTCTTACATCGGTTTTGTTAACAAAACAATAACGGTAGGTGCTTCAAAAAACATCAATGTAACCATGCAAGAAGACAAGACAATGCTTGATGACATTGTGGTAGTAGGTTATGGCGGTGTTAAACGCAAAGATGCTACCGGTGCAGTTACGCTAATTAAACCAGATGAGAACAACAGAGTAAAAGCAACTACCACAAGCGATTTATTATTGGGTAAAGTTGCTGGTTTGCAAATTACACAAGGTTCTGGTTCACCTGGCTCTAGCGGTACTGTACGTTTACGCCAAGGCGCCTCTCTTAACGCATCTAACGACCCACTAATTGTTATTGACGGCTTAACAGAAGGCAATCTCTCCTCAGTTAATCCGGATGATATTGAAAGTATTACCGTATTAAAAGATGCTTCTGCTTCGGCTATTTATGGCGCTAGAGGCGCTAATGGCGTCATCATTGTGAAAACCAAAAAAGGATTAAGCCAAAGCTCAACTAAATTTACCACACCCCAAGTTTCTTACCGTGGAGATTTTTTCGTAAATCAAAACATCAACGTGCTTAAAGTTTACAGTGCCGACGATTTTAGAAAGGAATATGCAAGCAGAGGTTGGAACACTACCTTATTGGGAAGTGCAAATACCGACTGGCAAAAAGAAGTATCAAGAACCAGTTATACCAACAAACATACCGTTAGTATTACAGGCGCTGTACCTTATGTTCCTTACCGTGTATCAGTTGGGCAGCAGGTTGAAGTTGGAACGCTTATCGGAAGTAAAAATAACCTTACAACCATTACGGGAAATATTTCGCCAAGCTTCTTAAAAAACCACTTAAGT
Source organism: Pedobacter zeaxanthinifaciens (assembly GCF_003313335.1). Taxonomy (GTDB): domain Bacteria; phylum Bacteroidota; class Bacteroidia; order Sphingobacteriales; family Sphingobacteriaceae; genus Pedobacter; species Pedobacter zeaxanthinifaciens. The sequence goes on along the minus strand of NZ_QMHP01000013.1, from coordinate 48,835 downwards.
CTTGATGCTTCCGTTAAAAACACCAATTCTACTTGGCCTCAAAATGGCGGATCGTATGTATCAGCTGCGTTAACGGATCCCACCCAACCTATTTATTTTGACTATGGCCCAGCTACGGTTAATGGCATTAGCTACCCGCAAAAGGCTTTTGGATATTTTATGTACGGTGCAAGTGCTACTGGCGCTAATCCACAATGGACAAACAATCCTGTAGCCAGTGTAATGTTGCCTGGTTTTGGCAAAACCAAAACAAATACCTTGTTGAGTAATGCTTTGTTATCTTACAAAATACACGGATTCGAAAACCTAACGTTAAATGCTTCGATAAGTAGCAGCAATATCAAATCAACCGGTAATTACTTAGGGCAAGATAACGCCCCTAACACTTGGTCGGCCTCCAATGTAAACCTTGGAAAAGGAGGTTTAGCTACCAACAACAATACAGATGACACCAACAACCGTTATGTATTAGATTACTATTTAAATTTCAAAAAAGCTTTTGGCAAGCACGATATCGATTTTACCGCTGGGCATACCTACGAATCAAACAAAATGAAATCGAATTCTAGTGCTGTAACTTACACTGATGGTACAGCGGTTGCCGGGAGCGTGCCTAGCTCAGTAGAAAGCCAGTTAACATTGGCTTCGTACTTTGGCCGTTTAAACTACATTTTTAACCACAAATATCTCATCACAGGTACAATGCGTGCCGATGCGTCTTCTCGTTTTGCACCCGAAACGCGTTGGGGCTATTTCCCATCAGTAGCTTTTGCGTGGAAACTTAATGAGGAAAATTTCCTAAAAAATAGTCGCATTATTAATGAGTTGAAGTTAAGAGCTAGTTACGGGATAACCGGGCAGCAAAATATTAAGAACGTATATGCCTACCAATCATCATACTACGCCTCCACCAGTAATTTCCAATATAGAGAGGGTGATATTTTCTACAATACCTATAAGCCATCAGCATTTGACCGTAGTATAAAATGGGAAACCACAAGCACGCTAAACTTCGGCTTGGACTATTCTTTGTTAAAAGGCAGAATTTACGGAGAGGTAGACTTGTATTCGAGGCACACCAAAAACTTATTGATGTATGATGTTAAAGTTGCGGCGGGATCCAACTTTGCCGAATCACTTGATCAGAACATTGGCGAGATGTCAAGCAATGGATTAGAACTTGCAATAGGTCTTGTTCCGATAAAAACTAAAAATTTAGCATGGAACTTGAACTTTAATTTTGCTTACAATGCATCAAAAATTGAGCGATTGACTATTTATGATGGAGATCCGGAAAAAACTTTCGTTAACGCAGGCAATACTAGTTCTAACAGATTTGTGCAATATCATAAGGTAGGCAATTCCCCTTATACTTACTATTTAGCTAAACAAAACTATGATGCTAACGGCAATCCTTTAGAAAACTTCATTAATCCGGCTTATAACCCTAATGTTACGGGTTCATTAATGTATGTAACTGATGACACCAACAATGCCAATAAGTTTGATACTAAAAAAAGTTCATTGGCACCATACTATGGAGGTTTCTCAACTCAGGTTAGGTACAAAAACTACGATTTAGGGGTAAACGGGCATTATGCATTTGGCCAATATGTGTATTGGAATACGATGTCTGGAGGCAGTAACAACTCTTTCTTCGATGCTTCGTCTCAATATCCTACAAATACTTACGTAGGCTGGGCACCTAATTGGGCTAAACAACATTATTATTCTGATTATTGGCTATTTAAAGGCGATTATTTTAAAGTAGACAATGTGATGGTTGGCTACACTTTCGATAAGCTTTGGAAAAAAGGATCAACATTAAGGCTTGCAACAGGTGTACAAAATGTGGCTACAATTAGCAAATATCCTGGTCTTGACCCTGAAGTTTATAATGGATTAGATGGCTCAGGTACGCCACGCCCAAGAATGTTTATGATTTCAGCTAGTGTTAAATTTAACTAGAACTAAAATGAAGAACTTAAGAATATTTATTGCCTTAATTGGTATCATGGCAATTACGCAATCATGCGAAAAATTAGATTTACAACCTACTACCACAACCGCATTTACCGAAGAACAAGTTTACTCCACTTACGAAGGCATACACGGTGCATTTTTGAAACTATACAGCTCCATGGCAGTGGCAGGCCAAGGCGGCGTGGCTGGTAACGATGTGGCTTGGGATGGTGGCCGTAGCGTTTATCTCCGCTCATTATTTTGGGTACAAGAATGTCCATCTGATTTAATTATTTACCGCACTGGTACCGGTTACGGTATCCCATCAACAGTAACTTTAAACTGGACCGCAGGCACAGAATTCCCAGCTTACTTTTACTATCGTGCTTATATTATTATAGCACTTTGCAACGAGTTTTTAAGAAGAACTGAAACCGATCAGCTTAGTAAATACGGCAGCTATGACGCGGTAAAAAAAGATGTAGATTATTGGAGAGCTGAAGCTAGATTTATTCGTGCTTTCCAATATTATCAATTGTGCGATTTATATGGAGATGTTGGCTTTGTTGATGACTCTACTCCAAATGGAACTTTCCCTGTTCAAAAAACACGTAAACAAATTTTCGAATATGTAGAAAAGGAACTACTGGCTATAGAGAGTAAAATGTTACCATCAAACACTAAAATATTTGGGCGTGTAAACCAACTTTCTGCAGACTTCCTTTTAGCCAAACTTTACCTTAATGCACAAATTTATACTGGTACAGGAAGATATAATGAGGCCTTAACTTATGCTAAAAAAGTAATTGATGACAGCAGCTACTCGCTAGCACCCAACTATATCGAGAACTTTTTAAAAGACAACAATACAAGTCCAGAAATTTTATGGGCAATACCAACCGATAATGACCATATGCAAGGAGAAGGAGTCACCAATTACTTGCTTAAATTCCCCATAAGTAACTACATGCTAACTATGGTTGATTATGGAATTAGTGCAACCTATAGCAGTAATGGCTCTCTTACAAGCACATTTGTAGATAAATTTTTGCCTGAGGATCAAGATTTTAATCCTAACGACACCTGGGGAGATCTCAAAAAAGACAAAAGAGCTTTGCTATTTGGAGGGCCATTAACCGCTACCTATAAATCGCCAGGGGTGGTTGATAAACCCGCCCTAAGGAAACAAACCTGGGATGTAGGCAAACCTTTTGTAACTTCAGTGATTTACTTTGGCTATACAATGACCAAATGGCGAAGTGTAACCAAGGATAGGGTTAAAGGTACGGCAACAGTTTACTCAAACATTGCATTTCCGATGTTTAGAAAAGCTGATGCTTATTTAATGGCCGCGGAAGCAATATTACGTGGCGCAACTAATGGTACAAGAGCTAACGCACTTAGTTATGTAAATGAAGTGCGTGACAGGGCATACAATTTTGGAAAATACCTTAATTCACGCAACGTAGCTAACGGACAAATTACTGATGCTCAACTTACGCTACCATTTTTAATTGATGAACGTGCTAGAGAGCTATGGACAGAAAACTGGCGTAGAAGTGACCTGATTCGTTTCGGTATTTTCACAAAAGGCTACAACTGGGATTGGAAAGGAAGATCAACATCAGGAGAAACTAACTATCAAGGTCAAGATGTAGACGACAAATTTAACCTATATCCAATTCCTCAAAATGATGTGCTTTATAATCCAAATTTAAAGCAAAATCCTAACTATTAAACGTAAAATCCTTCATACCTCAAGGTGTTCTCCTTTTGCAAATTAGGGGACACCTTACTTAAATCGAAATCAGATGAAAATTGCCGGCATCATTGTAACGCTATGTACAGTCTGCACAAGTTTTACACTAGCTCAGAGTACCCAAAAAGAGATGTTGACCACACCTCAAAAAACCGCAGGAGTATATTACGCTTATCCAGCATTAGATATAGTTAAACAAAAAAATGCCCCGAAAGGATATCAACCATTTTACATCAGCCATTTCGGCCGTCACGGTTCTCGTTATTTAATCAATGATGAAGATTATAAGTGGATATTAGATCTCTTGGAAGATGCTGGCAATCAAAATGCGCTTACGCCACTAGGGCTTGATACTTACCAACGTGTACGCAAAGTTTGGCAAGAGGCTGAAGGAAGAGGAGGCGATTTATCACCTTTAGGTGTACGCCAGCAACGCGGAATTGCCGAAAGAATGTTTCGGCTTTATCCCAATGTTTTTACGAATAGCGCCACTTTATCAGCAAGATCAACATTAGTAGTTCGTTGCATTTTAAGCATGGATGCTTTTTGTGAACGTTTAAAGGAGCTTAACCCAAAGTTAAAAGCCAACCGCGAGGCAAGCAACAAATATATGGGCTATCTTAATTTCCATACGCCAGAAGCTATTGCCTTCAGATCGGAGAAAAATACTTGGAAAAAGCAACTCGATAGTTTTCAGCAAAAAATCATTAACCCAAACCGCTTAGTTGCCTCGTTATTTAAAGATGGAGATTTTGTAAATCAAAAGGTAAAAAAAGAAGCATTGATGTGGGGATTTTATTGGTTAGCCAGCGACATGCAGAATATGGAAACCAAGATATCGTTTTACGATTTGTTTCAACTACAGGAACTATTTGATATTTGGCAATGTATTAATGCAAAGGAATACATCAACAATGCAAGTAATAGTTTCAATAACAATATCATGTACAACAATGCAAAGCCAGTTTTAAAAAACATCATATTATCTGCAGATGAGGTGATTACCAAAAAAGGGAAAGGCGCAACATTACGATTTGCTCATGACGGTAACATGATGCCCTTACTAGCTGCTTTAAGATTAAAAAATTGCTACGGAGATACCGATAACATTGATGAGATTTATAAAGTTTGGAGTAATTATAAAGTAGCTCCAATGGGTGCTAATCTGCAAATTGTATTTTATAAAAAAACTACAAGTGACGATGTAATTGTAAAATTCTTACTTAATGAAGTAGAAACCACAATTCCAGAATTATCTAGCAATATCACACCTTATTATCGCTGGAAAGATGTAAAAGCTTATTACCAACAGATTTTAGATAAATAAATACACGACAACATCTATTTTCTAAACCTTGGGAGTGCACTCTTCCAAGGTTTTTTAATTGAAATGCACCTGCTAACAAGTAAAAATACGGCTAATGGGCAACTACTCTTGTTACAAGTTTGCTTCTCCGAACCATCTTAGCGGGCTGTACCTCGCCATAGCTTCAAAAGCTGCATTTCTATTTGTTGACCACTGATAACTAGCCCCTACTGCCTAATCAAACTTAATGCACTCTTTTAGCTCCTTTTTAGTATAAGATAAATTGTATTGTTTAAGTACTTCATCAGGTACGCCGTTCCACTGGTTAGGTGTATTTCCTTTGTAGCCTAAATCTTCCACGCCAATTTCTGAAGTGTAAAAACCGGAAGCTACCAAATTTCTCAATCTATTAAAAAAAGAAACACCCTGACTGAGTTCCTTAGGCGCTTTATTTGGAAAAGCGATCAGGTCTACCAACTCAATTTGCTGCTTTTCGGTACATTCTCTAAACGGTTTACCGAAACGTTTCAAACACTGCATATCAACCCAGCGCAAGCCACCACGCATAGGAACTTGATGCTGCGGCATATCACGCACAATAAAATCGATGAAATCTGGTACTTTGGCATCAGAGGCACTGCCACTAACTTCATCTTTTGGAATAATGATATCTGCCAAAATAGTTATGGTAGCCATTTCTTCCTTCGTAAAAAAATTTCCTTGGGCAATCAGTTGCTTTTCCCTTGCCAATTCCTCCTTAGCCCTGTCGTAATTAAATACTGGATCTTCCTGTTCTTTTTGTACAGGTACCTGAGCTTTGCTACTACCAACCAAGGCAGTTCCCGAAATTGCGCCTACGCCCAATAATTTTAAGGTTTCTCTCCTGTTCATCGCTTACAAGTTTTGTTTTTTCATTTCCGACATAATGTACTCACTAGCCCTCATCGAAAGTGCTAAGATAGTCCATGTAATATTTTTATCCGCTTGTGAAGTGAAAGCAGCGCCATCCACTACAAACAAATTTTTACAATCGTGTGCTTGGTTATATTTATTCAGTGCAGATGTTTTTGGATCACTACCCATACGAGCAGTACCCGCCTCATGGATAATTTTACCCGGTGACTCCAAACCATAATTATTGGCTTTGTTATAATCGCCACCCCAAGTTACAATTGCACCCATATTGTGCATCATCTCATCAAAAGTTTCCTTCATGTGTTTAGCCTGCAATATCTCGTGTTCACTCCATTTTACATTGAATTTCAACACTGGAATACCATACCTATCCACTACATTAGGGTCTATTTCGCACCTGTTATCGTACAAAGGAATCGCTTCGCCCCTTCCGGCCATACCAACGCTTGCACCATAAAAATAGCGGTAATCTTCTTTTAATGATTTGCCATAACCGCCAGCCTCTTTTTGCGTGCCTCTAACCGCAAACTTACCATTTAAGCCCTCAATGCCACCGCCAAAACCGTAGGCAGGCTGGCTCATACCGCCCCAATATTCAATATGATAACCACGAGGGAAATCCAATTTTTTATTATCTAGCCACCAAGGCGAGTAAATATGCATGCCTCCAACACCGTCTTCATTGTAACGCTTTCTATCAAAAAGTTGAGGCAATACACCTCCCATTGAGGCCCCTGTTGAATCGTGTAAATAACGGCCAACCACATCACTGCTGTTAGCCAAACCATTTGGATGGCGCTTTGATTTGGAATTAAGCAACAAACGAGATGACTCACAGGCACTTGCCGCCAAAATCACGGTACGTCCAGTCACCTGATATTCCATCATATCATCTTTGTTGATATAAGAAACACCGGTAGCTAAACCTTCCTCGTTGGTAAGCACTTCCCTTGCCATCGCATTAGGAATAATGTCAATATTTCCAGTTGCTAAGGCTGGGTAAATCAATACATTGGTTGATGAAAAATCAGCCTTAGCCATGCTGCAGTTCCTATTGCATTGTCCGCAAAAGAAACACACACCCCTATCATCATTTATTTTCTTAGTAAGGATAGATAACCTGGAAGGGATGATTTTAACGCCCGAAATAGCAGCCCCTTTTTTAATGAAAAGCTCATGTAAACGAGGCTTAGGCGGAGGTAAAAAGAAGCCATCGGGATCATTTTCCAAACCCTCATTTGTTCCAAAAATACCAATCAATTTATCTACCCTATCATAAAATGGCTTCACATCATCATAACCTATAGGCCAATCATCGCCTAAGCCATCAATACTTCTTCTTTTAAAATCTTTAGGGCCAAAACGCAAAGAAATACGCCCCCAGTGGTTTGTACGTCCACCAAGCATCCGGGCCCGCCACCAATCCCATTCTGTTCCTGGTGCTTTGGTGTAAGGTTCTCCTTCTACATCCCATCCGTAATAACAGGCATCAAAATCTCCAAACGGGCGAAACTTGGTACTAGCTCCCCTACGTGGCGACTCCCAAGGATTTTTTAATTGGGTGATGTTTTGTTGTGGGTCATACATTGCTCCGGCTTCCAGGATGCATACTTTAAGACCTGCTTTTGCAAGGGTGTATGCCGCCATACCGCCTCCAGCCCCCGAACCTACAATTACCGCATCGTAATGTTTACTTTGTTTTTTGATTTGCATTTTGGCTTATAAGTTAGTTAGATAGGCTCAAGTTAGAAGATTTTAGTGGTTTAAGCAAATCTCAAATGTGTTACAAAAAGATGTTATTGCGTTATTTTCTGATGCTATACAAAGTATAATGGTAATAAAATGCTCACAAATCTGAATATTTATTAGCGAAATACTAACTTCAACCTATAAATCAAAAGAGATGAAGAATTTCCTTATCGTTGCGATAGTACTAGGTGCGGCAACGGTTGTAAAAGCGCAACAAGAAATTAGTTATGAAGTAAGTTTTCCCAATGTAGTGCACCATGAAGCAGAGGTAAGCATGATGATACCTAATGTACCTGCCAACACGCCTCTAAAAGTAAGATTTTCAAGGTCGTCACCTGGCAGATATGCTACACACGAGTTCGGTAAAAACATATACAATTTTAAAGCTTTTGATGCTTCGGGTAAGCCCATTGCAGTAAAACAGCCAGCTGGCGATGTTTATGAAATCCCACAAGGAAAAAGTAAAATCAAAATCACCTACACGATTTTTGGCAATTGGATTGATGGCACTTATGCTGGTTTTGATGAAGCACATGCGCACCTCAATATTCCGGCTGTATTTGCTTTCCCAGTAGGATTGGACGCCCGACCACGAACGGTAAAGTTAAGTTTCAACAACCAAAAAGATTGGAAAGTAGCCACGCAGTTGAAGCCCTTGGGAAATGGCATTTACTACGCCAAAAACTTACAGTACTTTATGGATAGTCCCATTGAAATAGCTGCAAGTAAAACTGCTAGTTGGGAAGTGAAAAATAGCACCGGCAAAACACAAACTATCCATTTGATAGCGCATAGCGATGATGATGAAATGACTGTTTTCAACTATGCGAATATGTTAAAGAAAGTAGTGGCAGAGCAACAGGCAATTTGGGGTGAGCTCCCGACTTTCGATTACGGGCATTACTATTTCTTGCATTGCGTACACCCAAGCTATGCCGGCGATGGTATGGAGCATCGCAACTCTACAGTGATTGTACAACGCACCCCAAAAATAGCGGGCAACGAGAGCAACCTGTTAGGCACTTTTTCACATGAGTTTTTTCACTCTTGGAATGTAGAACGTTTGCGTCCTAAAACCTTGGAACCTTTTAATTTTGCGCAAGCTAACATTAGCGATGAGTTGTGGCTGGCAGAAGGTTTTACCCAATATTATGGCAATTTAGTTTTAAAGCGGGCCGGCTTTCGCACGTTAGAAAATAGTTGCAGAACTTTTAATGGTTTAGTGAACGCCGTTACTAACTCGCCAGGTGCTAAAAATTTCTCACCAATACAAGCAAGCAGGTATGCAGTATTTGCCGATGCCGGAGTAGCAGTTGATGAAACCAATCAGCAAAACATTTTTACTTCATATTACACCTACGGAGCGGCGGTAGCTTTAGCATTAGACTTACGTTTACGTAGCGACTATAGTTTAACTTTGGACGATTACATGCGTGCCTTATGGAAAACTCATGGTAAAACGGAAATTCCTTACACTATTCCTGATCTGCAAAAAACCTTAGCGGCATTAACGAAAAACCCCAGCTTTGCAGCTGACTTTTTCAAAAAATATGTGTACGCAACACAAAAGGAAGATTACGCTGCCTTACTGCTAAAAGCGGGTTTGGTGTTACGTAAAGAAGCTGCGGGCAAGGCATATAGCGGCATCCGATTGCGAGACAGGGACGGGAAAGCTGTTTCCAGCGCCACGTTAATGGGTACACCTGCCTACAATGCAGGTATTGATAGTGAAGATGTGATTTTGAAAGCTGATGGGATGGCAATTGCATCAGCTAAAGATTTCGACACGGTAATGGCCAAGCATCAACCCGGTGAAACAATTGAGCTTGTTATTAGTCGAAAGGGAGTAGAAAAGACAACTAAACTCACTTTTATTGAAAACCCTCAACTGGAATTAATTCCGATAGAAAATACCGGAGCAACATTAACCGCTGACATGAAAGCTTTTAGAGATAAATGGCTGGAAAGTGCTATAAAGTAGTAAGGAATCAGTGGACAGGAATCAGTATAAATCTACAGGAAGTACAATTTAAACACTAAAATCTAATTAATAAATACTAATAAAATGAAAAAGACATTTTTCGCCATAGGAATAGCTGCAGTTGCGTCGTTAACGGCAAATGCTCAGAACATCGATAAGGTAATCACCAAAGATTATGTAGATCATTTGATTAAAACCTTAAGTGCCGATGACATGCAGGGACGTAGAACATTTACTCCTGGCATTGATAAAGCTGCCACTTTTATAGAAAAAGAATTTGCAGCCATTGGTTTGAAAACTTTGGATGGACAAACAGGTTATCGCCAAACTTTTTACAAGTATCAGCTTAAACCTGCCTCAACCAAAGTAACCATTGATGGACAAGCTATCGCTAGCGAAAATATCATTGTTTATGGTAATAAATCTGAAAAGTTATCTTTCGATCAAAGCAATAGCGATGGCTGGATTAAACTTGATGAAAATAAAGATTTCATTAGTCAGTTTAGAACATTAGCTCGCAGTGGCAAAAAGCAGTTGATATTGGTTGATGTAAAGTTTGTGGATGCTTTTAAACGTGTAAAAGGAATGTTGGGAAGTGAAACCGTACTCGACGAGCAGGATATCAAAAGCGAAAAAAATTCAGCAATGGTTTTTGTGTTGGATAAAGAAACCGTAAATAACGGTTTTACAGTAGAACTGAATAACACGGTAACCAAAATGCCTTTATTTAATGTGGCTGGAGTAATTCCGGGTAAATCAAAAGCAAAAGAACTGGTGGTTTTTTCAGGGCACTATGATCACATGGGCATTGTTAAACCTAAAGATGGCGACAGTATCATGAATGGTGCTGATGATGATGCTTCGGGAACTTCGGCGGTGATTGCTTTGGCCAAGTACTACAAAAAATTAAACAAAAACGAACGCACCTTAATCTTTGTAGCTTTTACCGGCGAAGAAATGGGCATGTTTGGATCTAAGTACTTTTCAGAAAAATTAAATCCAGATGAGGTTGTAGCTATGTTTAATATCGAAATGATTGGAAAAGACAGTAAATTCGGTAAAAACACTGCTTTTATTACAGGCTATGATAAATCTGATTTAGGAAAGATATTACAGAAAAACCTTGCCGGAACAGAGTTCACCTTTCACCCAGATCCGTATAAGGAACAGAATTTATTCTACAGAAGCGACAATGCAACTTTAGCGGCATTAGGTGTTCCAGCACATACTATTAGCACCGATCAAATCGACAGTGATCAATTATACCACACTGTTAAAGATGAATACAGTTCGTTGGACGTAGAAAATATCTTATCGACGATTAGAGCTATTGCAAAAAGTGCGGTTAGTATTGTTAGCGGCGCTGATACTCCGAGCCGAATTCCGAAGTTGAAGTAATCAGTAAGGTGAATAGAAAATGCGTTTTCCTCCATTTGGAAAACGCATTTTTTATTGCTGATCAATTAATTTGCGTAACTCTTGATTAAGATCTTTCATATTCATTTTAAATTCCTTCTCAAAAACTTCATTCATGGAAGTGTAAGTCATCAATCTTTTCAAACCCTTCATCCCATCTCTTTTAAAAATCGCATTACAAATGATTCCCTGGATTGCACTCCCCGGATTGGTATAATTATCCATGTAGTAAAAATCATCAAGCTTAGAGAGATCTATTTCCGGGTGCGTTTTTAAATAATTATTTAGCCTAGCGGTATGCCAAGAAAGTGGCTTACCTAATGTGCCTCCGTAAAAAACTGCCAAACCCTCGTTAAGCGGTGATTTTGGATGTAGCGGGTTAAGATAAATATGTACTACTTCATGAAAGTAGTCTTCCCCCTTTCCAGCACAAAACACTAGGTTATCATCCTGATTAGAGATGCCCATAGGTTTATCGGCGTTACCCATTCCAATGGTAAAATCGAAGCCTCTAATTAACTGGATTTCATCGTAAGTATCAGCAAAAAAGTAAGTAATCTTCTTTGGGCTCAGTTCCCATTTTTGTTCCAAATCTTTAATTTGCGTTACTAAGTTTTGTGCTTTCTTCTCATCAAATTTATGATACTTGGGAAAATGATAGGTGATTGGCCCAAATGATCTTACACTCCAACTATTTTTATAAACAGCTATTGGCTGAATGAAATACATCTTATTATTAGGCTCAACTTTAATAAACTGATTAGTGATATACATAATGGAATTATTCTTTGTACTATCAGTCCATGAACCTAACATCTTGATATTGAATATGCCATCCTTAAGTGGTTTTAAGTAATGGATGGTTTTCCTTTCCGCCATTAAATACGTTGGATAATCACCACCTATACCATATACCGAAGGATCTGGATTTTTATACTTTTTACAGTCGTCTTCGCCCCAATATTCCTTATAGTCCGGAAGTTGCTTTTTACCTTTAAAAGCTGATATGTAGTTGCTGTAAAAAGCAATTACTTTTTTGTTGATTAAGGACGTGGTATCAACCCCTGGATTAATGTCAAGCTGGGCCTTTGCCGACAAAGAGAAGATTATTAAAGAAACCAAACCAAGCGTTATTTTTTTCATTCCCGTAATAATTAAATTTCCTTTTCCATTACATAATCATCCATATAAAAACCGTTACCAATATCTAATACAGTGCTGTATTTGATGTAAAAGCTAGCTTTCTCATAAAAATCCTTTGCCTTATTAGCTTTATTTACATTCAGCTGCAAAAAATTTCCACCTTCGGCTTTTACCTTATCAAAAACTTCGTTAATTAAGATTTTGCCAACTCCTTTGCCATGCATTTTAGGCAAAACGTAAAGTTTATGCAGTTTAAAAATTCGCTGCTCCGAATCAATTACCGAAAACCCAGCAAATCCAACATCTTCATGCATTTCCGAAGCAATAAGAAATGTATGCCCATTGCGCAACTGTTCAAGCAACTCGCCTTGGTTGTACATTTTTTCTAGCATAAAATCAATTTGCTCAGCTGAAATAATATCGCTGTAAGCTGTTGGCCAAGTTTGTTCGGCTAAGGTTTTAATAATTGCTAAGTCTTCTTCTTTAGCTTTTCGTAGGTATATCATTTTAAGTGTTTAGGTGTTAGTGGATAGGTATCATTTAAGTTAAAAGTAGAAAGGAAAAAGTAAAAGGTTTCTGAAAGCCATGGATACAGTTTAAAAGTATTTATTTCTTTTCTCTGCACAATTGCTGTCTAAATACTAAAATCTAACTACTAAATACTATCTATAGTAATTCTCCAATAAACAAATAAGGTACTTGAAAGCGGAAGGTTACCAATCCATCTTCCACCACCACAAAGTCACCGCTTTCTTCCTGCCTCAGGTTATCGGCCTCGAAATAAGCAATAATATCAATCAAGAATACTGTACCAGCGGGCTTCCAAACGCTAAAGCCATTTTTTACAGGATAATGCTTACTGCGTTCTGTAAAAAGCACCAAGTTGATATCTGGCAGGTAGCATGTCAAGTCATCAAATTTGCTAACTTCGCTAATAACGTTTACCGCTGGATATTGCTCTTTTACTAAAAATTCTAGTGCATCATCCAACCCTTTCCGCGGTTGCGGGATCACCTTTAGGTTTTCTTGTAATTCGTGAGTTAGTGCCAAATCTCCCACCACAACATCTATCTTTATTCCTAAGGAAGCCACTTTTTCATAAGCAGCTGCTGAAACTACCACCGTTGGACTCCATTCGAGCAATTGCCCTAAATATTCTTCATTAAAACTACCTAACTCATGTATATACAAGGCAGGCTCCTGCTTTTCTTTTACAATATGATGTGATGACATGGCTTCGAAGTTAAAAGTAAAAAGGTAAAAGTAAAAAGTTTTCAGCTGGTAGCTTATAATCTTCAATTAAACAATTTCAACAGTTAACCAAAATATTTCAACTTTCCAACATAAACACTATCTTAGGTTAATGAGCAAGAGTAAATTAGATATTTCAAAAGAAGGCGGCCCGCACTTGAGGCTGCTAAGTTTAGTAGGCAACTGGGATGGCCGTACACGCACTTGGTTTGAAAAAGATGTATTGGCCGATGAATCACCAACCAGTAGTAAAATTATTGCCTTGCTCAACAAGCGGTTCATCCGTTATGAATATCGTGGTATCATCAACGGAAAAACTCACGAAGGTTTAATGGTTTGGGGCTTCGATTTAGCCAATAATAAATGTGTGTGCAGTTGGATCGATAGTTTCCACATGGGTACCGGCATTATGTTTTCGGAAGGCGTGGAAACCCGCAACGGATTTTCAGTTACCGGTCAGTATGGTAGCGCTGAAATGCCCGAACCTTGGGGCTGGCGTACAGAACTGGAAATCATTAACTCCGATCAGTTTATCCTACGTGCTTATAATATTTCACCAACGGGCGATGAAGCCAAAGCGGTTGAGACGATCAATTTAAGGATAGATTTGTAGCCGGTTGATAATTAGCAGTTTACACGTTTTACCGTCTAAAACCCCAAAGCTCAATTATTTATACATATCGGTTTAAAATTAACCACCTGAGCCACCTTAGTCCACTCAAGTAGCATACATACCATAACTAAGATGTGCTTAGGTGTCTTAGGTGGTAAAATACAATTCCTGCTCAATTATTTATACAATATCGGTTTAAAATTAACCATCTGAGCCACCTTAGTCCACTCAAGTAGCATACATACCATAACTAAGATGTGCTTAGGTGTCTTAGGTGGTAAAATACAATTCCTGCTCAATTATTTATACAATATCGATTTAAATTAACCACCTGAGTCACCTTAGTCCACTCAAGTAGCATACATACAAAAACTAAGATGCTCTTAGGTGTCTTAGGTGGTGAAATAGACTATTCCTACTCAATTATTTATACAATATCGGTTTAAATTAACCACCTGAGCCACCTTAGTCCACTCAAGTAGCATACATACCATAACTAAGATGTGCTTAAGTGCCTTAGGTGGTAAATTAGACTATTCCTACTCAACTATTTATGCAATATCGGTTCAAAATTAACCACGTGAGCCACCTTAGTCCGCTCAAATAGCATACATACCACAACTAAGATGCTCTTAGGTGTCTTAGGTGGTAAAATAGATTCCTACTCAACTATTTATGCAAATCGATTTAAATTAACCACCTGAGTCACCTTAGTTCACTCAAGTAAACATACGCACCATAACTAAGATGTTCTTGGGTGTCTTAGGTGGTAAAATACAATTCCCGTTCGATTAATTATATCACTTTTTATCCGAGCCTGCTTTCTGTCCCATCTGCATGGCCATCATTTGTTTCATGGTATTGTTCATGCCATCAGTACTTCCATCAAGAAAAATTACGTTCCCCTCGCTGTATTCTGCAAACTGCTTAATCGCTTCTGTCCACATGGTGAATAAAATTACCGAAGTATCTAAATTAGCCTGTTGCATTTCCTGTGCAGCATTGGTCATACCTTTTGCCACTTCCTCCCTAAACAAAGCAATACCCTGTCCGCGAAGTTGTGCAGCTTCACGTTCAGCAGTGGCTGCAATTTTAATCGCATTACCATCAGCTTCTGCTGCTTTAGTTTTAGTAATTAATAACGCCTGACCTTCATTTTCGGCTGCAGCCTTTAAGTTGTGCGATGCCACCACTCTACTCATTGAGCGCATAATTTCCTCGTCAAAAGTAATATCGTTCAGTTGCAAATCCTGTAAATGATAGCCCCAGCTCTCCAAAACCTGATCTATTTGGTGCTTCACGTGCTCCACAATTTCATTACGCTGCGCCAATACATTCGCTTGTTTTTGCGTAGCAACGTAAGCCCTAATGGAACCCTCAATGGTACGAATTAGCGCCTGCATCAGGTTGTTGGTATCCACAAATTTAAAGGCTACGTTTTTAATGGTTTCTTCTTCGTGGTTTAATACCGAATAAAGAAGCATGGCCTTGAAATACACATTGGCCTGATCTTGAGTAACTGCCTGGAACGACAACTCCACAGACCTATTTTGGATAGATATACGTGAGTGAATAACTTCAATTAAAGGGATTTTTAAACTTAGTCCGGGGCGCAGCAACCTACGATATTTACCAAAAATGGTAACCACCGCTATGGTACCTTGTTTAACCGTTACAAAAGAACTGAACAGAATAATGAGCGCAAATACAAAAACGCCATAACCGAAATAAGCCATATGATTTGATTTTGATGAATCAATATTACTAAAAATAAGCAGTAACTAATAATAAACAGCTATTTATTGCATCACTTATAAGAATGCTGTTAAAACAAAAAAACAACAGCAATGTTATTAGTTAACTTTATTGAAATAGGCATGAACGTAAAACGAACTTTTGGCACCATTTTAACCATACTAGGTATTATTGGATTGATTTATTGCGGCTGGGGCTTTGTAAATCATAATGTTGGCAACCGGGAATTGATAGTTGTTGGCGTAATAGGATTGATTTTCTTCTTATCTGGGATTGGCTTAGTGAAAAACACCAAAGATGAATCTTAACATGCTCCACGGCTAAGCGTAAACTCAAATAATTTGAAGTATCAATCAAACTAATCAACTACAGAAATACGGTTGTTTTCAAATTTTAAGTTGTGGCCTTTAAAATCGATATCAGTTAACGACTTAATTTTGTCGAAAGCAGCGTTGGATTGATCTAAAGTTAAACGATTGATTTTATCTTGTTGTACCGAAACGACATCGGCATAAATAAAATCTCCGTTGGAATTTAATTTAATTTGCAACAGCGGTGCAATACCATTTGGCCCTTTCAGGCTAAACATGCCGTAAGTGCAGAAATTGCCTAAACTATAAGCAATGAATTTGTTCTTATAAACTTCCACTGCTCTGGTAACATGAGGCCCATGTCCTAGCACTACATCAGCGCCAGCATCAATTACGGCATGGGCAAAAGCATAAACATTGCCCCTATTTTCTTTGTAAAAGATTTCCGTTTGCCGAGTAACGTGTTCAAATTTGGCACCCTCACCACCACCGTGAAAAGAAACAATTACAATATCGGCCTGTTTTTTTAAAGAAGCTACAAGCGCTTTTGCCTCATCTATTTTTCTGATATCCAAAGTATTTTCATTGGGAGCGAAAGCAGCAAACGCATATTTGACACTATCCACGGTAAAAAATGCGGATGGTTTTTGTACCTGTCCAGCATAATTGATTTGTAATGAATCTAAAATTTTGGTTGTATTCTTTCTGCCACGGCTGTCAAAATCACCCACATGGTTGTTGGCCACGCTTAGTACATTAAAGCCAGCTTTTTTAAAGATTCCAGCATATCTATCGGGCATTCTGAATGCGTAGCAGTTATTTGGGCTGATGCCCTTGCATTTAGATGAACTTCCCGAGTTTAGGAAACAACCCTCTAAATTTCCGAACACCACATTTCCTTTCAAAAAAGTATCAACTTCCTTAAAGCTATTTACTGCATCATCAGGCGGTAAATTTACCTTGCTCGGAAATGCCGAACCCAACATCATATCGCCAACGGCAACAATGCTAATGGTATCTGCAGTTTTTCTTTCTACCTTTATTTTCTTAACAGTATCGGCAGTTTCCACTTGTTGGCTTTGCCTGCCTTGACAGCTGGAAACCGAATAAATTGCAATTAAAACGGTAAAAAAACCAAAAATTCTTTTCATCATAGCCAAAAAAAATCCTCCCCAAAATGGGAAGGACAAATCTAATATCGTAAAACTAAAATTGTAATTCAGCTTATTCTACAACGCTACCTTCACCAGGTTCAATAATGCGGCCACCTTTGTAAAAATATCTGCTGTAATAAGGCTCATTAAGGTTACTAATTACTACACCTCTAGAACTTGACGCATGAGCAAATCTATTTTCACCTAAATAAACACCTACGTGAGAAATGCTTCTGCTTTTAATCTTGAAGAAAACTAAATCACCTTCTTTCAGTTCATCTTTAGAAAGTGGATTTACCATGCTAAAAATATCACGAGAGTTACGTAAAATACTAGTATTGAAAACTTTGTCGTAAATAGCTTTGGTAAAGGCCGAACAATCGATACCTTTTTTAGTGTTGCCACCGAAACGGTAAGGCGTACCAATCCACTCGTAAATGAACTTATATAATTTAAGGTTTGAGGTAGCGTCAACAGCCACACCCATTACTTGCGAAAAATATTGTGAAGCTAAGTTATCTGGATCTTCTACTTTTGCTGCTTCTTTGGTTTTGCTTTGGGCAAACGTTGCCGAAAAAGAGGCGAGAACGATTAACGTAGAAAACAAAAACTTTTTAATCATGTTATACTATTAAGTTTGGGTAAACAACACTTACACTTAACGTACACCACACGGGCTTATTGTTAGCGGCTCAAAATTAGGAACATCCTTTCTTTTATCCAAATATAAAAATGTTAAAAATTCAAGTTATTAACATTTCATGGGAGAATACATATTAAATCTAGCTTAAATAAACTAGCTAAATTTTATTTCCAGGCACTACTTACTGTCTTTTACACCATTTGCAGATAACTATTGCCCCAGACAACTCATTTTTTAGAAACTGTTTAAATTTCTGTTGTTTAACATAAAGGTGTAATGTTGAGCTTGCCAAAACATTGTATTAACAAGTAGTATTGGACAAGCCTCAGACTGACGAGTAAAAAGTTTAACAGAAATTTAAACAGCTTCTAAAAGTATTTAAGCTTTCGAATGATGTAAAATTAAAAATTAGGCTAAAGTGCATCTCAGCCAAATAAAATTTCTGTTTTTAAAGGGCTTTTACTTTTCCAAAATTACCACTAAACAAATTTGTAAAATTTACCATTTCGCAATTCGGTTTAAAAAGCAGTACAACAGCATATTTATCACCTACTTTATCATGTTTTTAAGTAGGAGCATGTATTAAAATCCAAGAAAATAAATTAGATTTGCTCTCGCAAATAAAAAAATTATCATCAAAACATGAGTGCAGTAGAAATAAATAAAGACACCTATTTGAAGTGGTTTGAATCGATGTTGCTGATGCGCAAGTTCGAAGAAAAAACTGGACAACTTTATGGTCAGCAAAAAATCAGAGGTTTTTGCCATTTATACATTGGTCAGGAAGCCGTAGTTGCAGGAGCAATCTCTGCAATGCAAAAAGGCGACTCAATGATTACTTCATATAGAGATCACGCTCATGGTTTAGCTTTAGGAATGAGTGCCAACAGCATTATGGCCGAAATGTACGGTAAAGCTACAGGCTGTTCTAAAGGTAAAGGTGGATCAATGCACATTTTCAGCAAAGAGCATCATTTTTATGGTGGCCACGGTATTGTAGGTGGTCAAATGCCTTTAGGTGCGGGTATCGCTTTCGCTGAAAAATATAAAGGAACCAATAATGTAAACATTTGCTATATGGGTGATGGTGCAGTGCGTCAAGGCGCATTGAACGAATCATTCAACATGGCAATGCTTTGGAAGCTTCCAGTAATTTTTGTTTGCGAAAACAATGGTTACGCTATGGGTACTTCGGTGCAACGTACTACCAACATGATGGACATCTACAAAATTGGTTTAGGCTTTGATATGCCATGTGCACCAGTTGATGGTATGGATCCAGTAGCGGTACACAATGCTATGGATGAAGCGATCCAACGTGCTCGTGCTGGTGAGGGACCAACTTTCTTAGAAATGAGAACTTACCGTTACAGAGGTCACTCCATGTCAGATCCTGCAAAATACCGTACCAAAGAAGAGTTGGAAGAGTACAAAGCAAAAGATCCAATTGAGCAAGTAAAAGAGGTAATCCTTAAAGAAAAATATGCTGATGAAGCTTGGATTACTGAAATCGAAGAGAAAGTAAAAAGCATCGTTGACGAATCGGTAAAATTTGCTGAAGAATCTCCTTGGCCTCAACCAGAAGAATTGTTCACCGATATTTATGTAGAGCAAAACTACCCTTTCCAACAAATTTAATTTTAAAGACAAGCAATCAAATAAAGATAGATCAATGGCTGAAGTAATTAAAATGCCTAAAATGAGCGACACCATGACCGAAGGGGTTTTGGCTAAGTGGCACAAAAAAGTAGGTGATAAAATAAAAAGCGGTGATGTTTTAGCTGAAGTTGAAACTGACAAAGCTACTATGGACATGGAGTCTTACTGGGATGGCACTTTACTATACGTTGGTGTAGAAGAAGGCCAAGCTGTTCCTGTTGATGCTTTAATGGCAATAGTTGGAAAAGAAGGCGAAGACTATAAAGCTTTGCTTGAAGCTGAATCTGGAGCCCAAAAATCTGAAAGCCCTAAAGAGGAAGCTCCTAAGGCTGAAGATAAAAAAGAAGAAGCTCCTGCACAAGGCGGCGGCTTAAGCGAAGAAGAATTAGCGGCAAAAGGAATTACAGTAATTCGTATGCCTTTGCTAAGCGATACGATGACTGAAGGCGTAATTGCTGAATGGCATAAAAAAGTTGGTGATAAAGTAAAAGATGATGACGTACTTGCTGACGTAGAAACCGATAAGGCTACAATGGAAGTAATGGGTTATGCTACTGGAACTTTATTACACATTGGCGTACAAAAAGGCGAAGCGGCCAAAGTAAACGGCATTATAGCTATCGTTGGTCCAGAGGGAACTGACGTAAGCGGTATTTTAGCCGGTGGTTCGGCTCCTGCGGCTCCTAAGTCGGAAAGTAAAGAGACTGAGAGTCCGAAGTCAGAGAAGTCCGAAAGTTCGAAAGAAGAGGCTGCTCCTGCTGCAGTTGCCAACTCAAACGGTGGTCGTATCATCGCATCGCCTTTGGCTAAAAAAATTGCAAAGGAAAAAGGTATTGATTTAGCTCAAGTTGCTGGTAGCGCTGAGGGCGGTCGTATCATTAAGAAAGACGTAGAAAACTTTACACCTGCGGCGAAGTCAGAAAGCGCTAAGACCGAAAGTCCGAAAGAAACTGCTGCTTCAGCTCCAGCGATCCCAACTTATGTTGGCGAAGAAAAATATACAGAGAAACCAGTTTCGCAAATGCGTAAAGTAATTGCTAAACGTTTGGGCGAAAGTTTGTTTACAGCGCCGCATTTTTACTTAACCATTAGTATTGATATGGACAACGCTATGGCGGCTCGTACACAAATCAACACGGTGGCTCCGGTAAAAGTTTCTTTCAACGATATCGTAATTAAAGCAGTGGCTGTAGCCCTTAAAAAACACCCAGCGGTTAACTCATCATGGGGTGGCGATAAAATCCGTTTCAACGAGCATACTAACATTGGTGTAGCTATGGCGGTTGAAGATGGTTTATTGGTTCCTGTAGTGCGTTTTGCTGACGGCAAATCTTTATCTCACATTTCTGCCGAGGTTAAAGAGTACGGCGCTAAAGCAAAAGCTAAGAAATTACAACCGTCAGATTGGGAAGGTTCAACATTTACTGTATCTAACTTGGGTATGTTCGGTATTGATGAGTTTACTTCAATCATCAACTCTCCAGACGGAGCTATTTTATCTGTAGGTGCTATCCAAGCAATTCCTGTGGTTAAAAATGGTGCTGTAGTACCTGGAAACGTGATGAAATTAACTTTAGGTTGCGATCACCGTGTAGTAGACGGCGCAACTGGTGCAGCTTTCTTACAAACGTTAAAGCAATTGTTAGAAGCGCCAGTAACGTTATTAGCATAAACATAGAGCTGTCATTCCGAGGGAAGCAAAGCAACGAGGAATCTATCCAACAGATTCTTCACTTCGTTCAGAATGACAAAAAATATAAAGGCTTCCAATTTTTTTGGGAGCCTTTTTTGTTTGGAACAGGTAATGAGTACTACTATCTAAGCCCGTCCCGCTTTCGCTCATAGTCCTCGGCTGCGTTTTACTTCGCCTGTGGGCTAATCCGCTCAATCGGGTTTAGAAGGCAAAATCCGTGTTGTTTTCAAGCTTTGACAAACCTATATTCCATTTGCTAAAAGTTTGTCAAAGCTTAGCAACCAACTGGGCCAAAAAATTAAAAATTGACGCATGTTAATTACATTCTTTGATTTAAGGCTTTACGACCTTCGCGAAACTCTCTTTTTTCTTTGCGGTAAATTTTTAACGCAAAGTTTTTGAAGCATTCGCAAAGCAACGCAAAGGATTAAAGCGTCATTATCTTGCATCGACTACAAAACGTATCAACTTTCAGCTTAATTAATTACTTTTGCGGCTATGTCAGTAACCAAGCCTAGTTTACCAAAAGGTACAAGAGATTTTTCGCCACAAGAAATGGTGAAACGCAACTATATTTTCGACACCATTAAAACGGTTTTCAAAAAATATGGCTATGCAGAAATACAAACGCCAAGCATGGAAAACCTACAAACCCTAACTGGCAAATATGGCGATGAAGGTGACAAACTGATCTTTAAAATCTTAAATTCGGGCGACTTCCTAAGTCAAGAAATAATAGACAGCGTTTCTCGAATAAAGGAAATTTTAGTTGAAACCGAGACCGAAATTAAAGTTGACCAGGATTGGAAAGAATATTCCGATAAAGCTACCTTCAAAAATATCGACAACTCGAAAATAGATTCCACTTCATGGATATTTAAAGTTGGCAGGACAATAGACAAATACAGAGAAATTAGTAAATCTTTAACCAAACATTTCTCTGAAAAAGCCTTACGTTACGATTTAACTGTACCTTTTGCTCGTTACGTGGTAATGCACCAAAACGACATCGCTTTTCCGTTTAAACGTTTTCAGGTACAGCCTGTTTGGCGTGCAGATAGGCCACAAAAAGGCCGCTACCGCGAATTTTACCAATGCGATGCGGACGTAGTAGGTTCTCCTTCCCTGTTAAATGAAGCTGAATTTATACTCATCTACCACGAAGCTTTGAGCAAGCTTGGCCTCAGGGATTTCACCATAAAAATTAATAACCGCAAAATTTTAAGTGGCATTGCCGAGATTATTGGTAAGCCTGAGCTTATTGTGGATATGACCGTAGCCATCGACAAGTTGGATAAAATTGGTTTGGATGGAGTAAGCAAAGAATTGCTGGAACGAGGTTTTACCGAATCAGATATCGAAAAACTGAAACCAGTGATTTTATTGGAAGGATCTAATATTGAAAAGTTGGAAAGTTTGAAATCGGTGCTGTCAACATCAGAAATTGGCTTAAAGGGTATCGAAGAAATTGAGACGGTTTTCAACTATGTTTCCAAACTGACAACTGCCAACTCCAAATTGACTACCGTTATCGAACTTGACATCACCTTGGCCCGTGGTTTAAACTACTACACTGGTTGTATCTTCGAGGTTAAAACTAACGAAGTAGCCATGGGCAGCATTGGCGGCGGCGGCCGTTACGATGATTTAACGGGAATGTTCGGCCTAAAAGACCTTACCGGTGTAGGCATTTCATTCGGTGCTGACCGTATCTATGACGTACTAGAAGAACTGAATTTATTTCCTAATTCGGCACAGCAAGGCACCAAAGTGCTCATTAGTAACTTTGACGAAAATGCCGAGGCTTTCGCCCTGCCTTTATTGCAACAATTAAGGGAAAGCCAAATTGCAGCTGAACTATATCCAACTTCGGCTAAGCTAAAAAAGCAAATGAGCTATGCTGATGCAAAAAATATTCCTTATGTACTCCTAATTGGTGATGAAGAAATGCAAAGTGGCCTACTCACTTTAAAGGATATGGCAAGTGGAGCACAAGAAAAATTAACAGCTGTACAAATCATAGAAAAACTGAAGTAGGCGCCTTTTTTGGCCACTTACACCGTAATGTCAAACTGAAGATCCATGAAGTAAAATCTTCAAAATTGTCATTGCGAACTGTAAGCTACGCTCATACATCTTCGGGAAAGAATCCATTTAGAACAACCTAATTAAATTCTTTCCTGAAGCATCGCCACAAGCCGTATCTCTTAATTAACGAAGCTACGATTAACCCGTTCGAAAAACAGTTTCATTCTTGCACAAACTTCCCTAAATCCGTTCTCTTCCTATTGGGGAGAAATGCCGAAGACAGAGAGGGGCTTCAACAATTCAGTCAACTCGGCCTGCGTTGCCACTGTTTTATCTTTTGCATACCAACCATGCAGTTTTTCCGCAAGCTCTGGCATTACTACACCCTCGTTTTTCCACTCGGCCATTAGGTTTTGTAAAACCGCCGGACGTGGACCCCACTTTGGCATCACCAAGTTGCCAGCCTCGTCCAAAATTAACAATACCGGAATAGCCCTGCCACCGTTAGTTAAATGCGCATCAATTAAAGGCAAGTTTTTATCCCTCAACGTCAATTTCAACTCAATTTTATCTGGCGCAGCCAAAGCCATTTTATTAATTACAGGCACAATTTGAGCGGCATCGCCACACCAACCCTCGGTAATTACCAAAAACTTATATTTTCCTTTTATGCCCTCTAAAGTGGCTAGCAAATCAGCACTAAGTGCAGTAGTTTTATCTACCCTATTCATGCGCTGCACATTCATTTTACTGTAGTGCAACATCGCCTCCGAATGGTCTGGACCCGTAGTTTCGCCTTTGGCCAATAGTTCATCTACCAAATTTCTGTAGCTAGGGTAGTCTAGCGCTTCTTTATCAAAAATATTACTGTAATCAAGCATAAAAACGCTGTAATAAAATGGTTACGCCTATTCTTTTAAATCTTTAATTAACGAGATTTGCCCCCTCATTAAAATTACATTAAAACTCAACCGAATTTAAATGGATAGGATTAAGTGCAAAGTTCTTTTATTAGCCGCTGTTATTTGTATTACAACTGTAAAAATTTATGCCCAAAATGGAGGCACTGGTAAAATCAGTGGCAAAATTATAGACGCTCAAACCAACGAAACCATTCCTTACGCTTCGGCTGTACTTACCGATAGAAAAACCAAGGCTACCGTTAAAATTGTACAGACCGATTTAGATGGTAACTTCACTATCGGCAATATTGCCAATGGCGTTTACACCTTTAAAGCAAGTTACATTGGCTACCAAACGATGGTAAGGGATTCTGTTGCCATTACCGGAGCTTTAAAAACCATCAACTTAGGTACCATCAAAATGAAAACGGGCAAAGGAAACATCTTAAACGAAGTTACCGTTACTGCTCAAAAACCCACTATGCAACTAGGTATAGATAAGAAGGTTTTTTCTGTAGACCAAAGCGTGGTGAGTGAAGGTGGTTCGGCTACCGATGTACTTCAAAACGTGCCTTCGGTACAAACCGATATGAATGGCGGCGTATCCTTAAGGGGTTCTGCGGCGAGGGTACTTATTGATGGCAAGCAATCGTTAATTGGCGGTGGTGATGTAGCGCAAATTTTAGCTTCAATTCCAGCAAGCTCTATCGAAACCATTGAGGTAATTACCAATCCATCTTCAAAATACGATGCTGAAGGCCAAACCGGTATCATCAACATCGTACTAAAGAAAAACAAAAAACTAGGATTAAATGGTAATGTGGCCATTACTGGTGGAAATAGAGACAACTACAATGCTTCTACCAACTTAGCTTTTCAAAATAAGAACGTAAACTTATATGCTAATTACAGTTATCGTTATGGTAACCGACCTGGATTTGGTTTCAACAATACCTATTACAGAAACGAAAAAAGAGGCGTTGGATACGTTACTCAGGACAATAACTCCAATGAATTAGAAAAGGGACACAACGTAAAGCTTGGGATGGACTACAACCTGAGCGACAAAAGCACGGTGAGCGTTTCTGGTGGATTTAATTCAAGAAACAGTGTTGAAGATGAATTTATCGGCATTAACGAATTTAGTGCAAGCAATGCGCCTGTTAACCTCTCTAATCGTGTTAACAGCAGAGACCGCAGCGGCAACAACTATGATTTAAGTGTAGATTTCTTACAAAAATTCAAGAAAAAAGGGGAAGAGCTTTCTTTTAACGCTAGTTTCGCTACTGGAAATAACGACACTTACCAAACTTTCGACACCGACCGTTATTTTACTTCAGGCGCTCCTGTAACATCTCCTTTTATACAGCAAATTACCAGCAGACCTAGCGATAATAAAAATTACAACATTCAATTAGACTACATTTTGCCTTTAACGGAAAATTCACGTTTAGAAGCTGGGTACCGTACACAATACCGCATTTCCAATAGTAGAACACTTGCGGATTCAGTGGTAAATAACATGTACATTTTTAGCCGTACTTTAAGTAATGACTTTAACAGCGACGACTACGTACATGCCCTTTACCTCAACTATCAAAATCAAATTAAAAACTTTGGCTACCAAATTGGCTTGAGGGGTGAAGATGCAGCTTTGAGCACCGAAATGGGCGCTTATCTCCCGGGAGGGAACATTGCCTATACGCCGGGAAGAGTGGCCTACACCCGCTTATACCCAAGTGTATTCTTAACTCAAAAACTTAAAAATGAGCAGCAGCTTCAGTTAAGTTATAGTCGCCGTGTAAACCGCCCTCGTGGATGGGATACCAACCCGTTTTTAGATGTATCGGACCCGATTAACTACCGCCAAGGTAACGTGAATTTGATGCCTGAAGATGTACATGCTTTTGAATTGAGCTACAGCAGGTTTTTCAAAAACTTCTCGTTAGTATCTACTGCTTATTATCGCCAAACTAATGATGTGATTCAAAGAATTAGATATGAACTTGAGGGTGGAATCAATTTAACCATCCCGCAGAACTTAACCAGCGCTAAAAATAGCGGTATCGAATTAATTGGAAAGTTAGATCTATCTAAAAAGTGGAACATGACTACCAATTTCAACTTATACCAACGTAAAATTGAAGGCGTAGCCGAATTTGGCACATCAGATGTGGATGGTGTAGCTTACAATGCTAATATGACGCATAACATTACACTGCCTTACGCAATCACCTTACAGCTAAGGGCTGATTACCGTTCGAACGAAGTTACAGCACAAGGTACTTTTAAGGCCATGTACGGCTTTGATGCTGGCGCAAAAATGGATGTACTTAACAAAAAGGCTAGCTTAAGTTTTAATATCAGAAACTTATTTAACACTCGTAAGTTCCAAATGGAGTTCCAAAATGCAGGTTCGAGCATTGATTTTAGCCGAGCTAGAGCAGGAAACATGGCTTCGTTAACTTTCTCTTACCGTTTTGGAAAATCCGATTTTAGCCAAAAGAAAAAGAAACAACAGGAAGCACCACGATCTGATGAAGAGAGCTTCTAAAACAGATTGAAACCTTAAGAAATAAAATGAAAAAAGCCCCAAAGAAATTTAAACCTTAGGGGCTTTTTAATATCTAAATTTTCAAGCACAACCACATTCCACTAACAATACAGTTTAAAATTGATTTTTAATTGGTTTCTAACTATATTGCAGTAGCATATTTTATTGATTTAGAACACCATAGACTTTGAAGAATTTTCTTGCCCTTGCCTTTTCTACCTTACTACTTATTTCATTTCAAGCCAAATCACAAACTACAGATAAAGGGATCATCAGGGGAAAGGTTATTGAAGAGGTTGGTGCCTTGCCTATTCCATTTGCTGTAGTAGCATTATTTGAAAGCGGTGTTGAACAACCTGTAATTACGCTTCAAACTGATGAAAATGGTTTCTTTAAATTTAGCAATATCAAATTTGGCACCTATAAAGTTAAGGTGAGCTATGTAGGCTTTGGGGCTTTATTTGTTAACGAAGTTGTATTAAGCAAAGCCGATCCAGATAAAAATTTAGGTTCGCTAAAACTTGCTGCTGAGCAGAATAATTTAAATGAAGTGGTAATTACTTCTGAAAAACCTGTAATTGAAGTAGGTGCAGATGTAATTACCTACAATGTAAGCTCAAGTATTTTAGCAGAGGGAAGTACAGCAACGGATTTGCTGAAAAATGTACCGATGGTTGAGGTGGATATTGATGGCAACACCACCATCTCAGGTAAACGCAGCACCAGGGTTTTTATCGATGGAAAACCTTCAGATTACATGACTTCCAACATTGCCGATTTATTGAATGTGCTGCCATCAGACGCCATAGAGAAAATTGAAGTGATGACCAACCCGCCTGCAAAATATTCAGCCGATGGCGAGGGAATCATCAACATTGTAATGAAAAAAGGTTTCAAGGTTGGCTTTAATGGAAATGTTGGACTAGCTGCAGGAACTCAGGGGAATAACAATGCCAATGCAAATGCATCGTATCGAGGCGAAAAATACAGTATTACCGGCGGCGGCGCATACAGAACTGGATTGGGCAGAAATAGCAGTGAAAGTTACAGAACCAATTTTTTCCCAGACACCACCTTTTACTACGATCAATTTAACAATTCGAGAAGTGAAAGTAATGGCGGCAATTTTAGAGTAGCCCTCGACTGGGATATCAACAAAAAACAAAACTTACGTTTAAATACCAGCTATAATGTAAATGGGAGTAATAGCCTATCAGGAAACGATTTCTATTACATTAATGAAGAAGAAATTACTAAAAGGCTACGAAACCAAGTGAATATTGGAGATAATAGTAGCAATAATTTTGTTTTCAACGCCGATTATAGCCTCAACACCGATACCGCTGGCGGGAAACTTACTGCGGGTTTCACCGTTAACACTAACAACAGCAACGGCATACGGAGTTTTGAGCGCAGCTATGCATTCCCAACCAACCTGAGCCCTAGTTTGCAGCAAAATGATAACGAGATTGGTAACAGTGGCATTAACTTCAACTTAGATTATGATAAGCCGGTATTCAAAAAGCGAGATCGGCTGGAATTTGGGATGGCCTACAACTATAGGAAAAACAACAACGATTTGCTGGTAGAAAATTTCAACTACAAAACGCAACAGTATGTAAGTAACAATGAGTTAAGCAACCAATTTCTTTACAATGAGCATATTTTAGCAGGCTATCTTTCCTATAATTACCGTAAAAATGGCTGGTCGGCGAAGGCTGCCATGCGTAGCGAGTACACTAACGTTACTTTCGACCTTTCTACCGGCGAGCTTTACAACGTGAACCCCTACCTTAGCTTTTTCCCATCCTTTTCGCTAAACAGATTTTTCAGGAAAAGATACAACATTGGCGCAACCTATAGTGTGCGCATTAACCGCCCGAGAGAAAATACACTTAACCCTCAGGTAAACAATGCGGATACCTTGAATATTTCTTACGGAAATCCTGATTTGACTCCATCCTATACACATCAATTTGATTTGAGTTTTGGTGCATTCGGTAATCAATGGTCCTTCACACCACGTATCTCCTACTCTACCGCCAGCGGTGTAATTGAAAGGTATCGTTTCGTAAATCCTAACGGGATTTCAGAAAGTACTTTTAGCAACGTGGGCACCAATTATTCATTAGCATTGATGTTGATTGGTAATTACCGACCAACTAAAAAAATATCGGCAAATGGTAATTTCAGTTTAATTCAAAGTAATTACACCTCTACTTTAAACAGCGCACTTAACCGCGGAGGGATCAGTATTAGAGCCAGAGGCGGTTTTTCAATGCAATTGCCTTATAAAACTGCATTCGAGGCTAACTTAAATTACAATAATAATATTAGCGCCATTGGACGAAACAGTGCATCTATCAACACCAGTTTTGGTGCAAGGAAATCATTTTTCAAGAACACGCTCACTGCTCGTATCAGCGCTAATGATCCTTTTAGAGGCCGAAGAAACTCAACTTACAACGAAGGTCTAAATTTTACCTCGAACACCTACGGAGTAGCTAATACCAACAATTTTGTCTTCAACCTCAATTATCGATTTACTAAAGTAAAAACCAACAAGGTTAATGTGCCTCCTCCGCCAACTACATCGAAAAGCAACGAATAAATCATAATGACTATGTTTGTGCCTTGTGATTACGAAAGTTTTAAAAAGATGAACGAAGAAAACCCTTGGCAAACACTAAGTAGCGAAGAGAAATATAGCAACAATTGGATTTCTGTAACAGAACATCAGGTAATTAATCCAAGTGGCGGAAAAGGCATTTACGGCGAAGTGCATTTCAAAAATATTGCCATTGGTGTATTACCGCTAGATGAGCAGGGTTATACTTGGTTAGTTGGTCAGTATCGCTATCCTTTAAAAGCATACAGCTGGGAAATTCCCGAAGGCGGTTGCCCGGAGGGAACAGACCCTGAGTTAAGCGCCAAAAGAGAACTACTGGAAGAAACAGGACTGATCCCAAGTAAGTTGATAGAAATACAGCGCATGCATTTGTCCAATTCCGTTAGTGATGAACTGGCCATCATTTATTTAGCGAAAGAACTTACACAAGGGCAAGCGGCACCAGAAGAAACAGAAGATTTACAATTGCTCAAACTTCCATTTGAAAAGGCCTACCAAATGGTGTTAAACGGTGAAATTACCGATAGCATGAGTGTGGCCGCTATTCTAAAAGTTCATATTATGCAAAGCGAAGGCTTACTGTAACGTTGGCAGATTTATAAATCTTCCTACCTTTGCATAAAAAATTACTGAAAAAGCAATTGATGAAGAAGCTACTAGGCTACATTTTAACGCCAATCTTTTTTTTAACGTTCGGTTTATTTTTGGGTATTTTCCATCCTATCCAGTGGGTGTGCTACAAGCTTTTTGGATATAAGGCACACAAATCGTCGGTAGATATCCTTAATTTTTTCCTTACTTATTCGCAGCTTACTTTACTCAATTCGGTAAGTTTTAAAAACAACCAGCAGTTACCTACGGATAGGCCCATTATTTTTGTGGCTAACCATCAAAGTATGTACGATATTCCAAGCTTAATTTGGTTTCTACGCAAGCATCACCCTAAGTTCATTTCCAAAATTGAATTGACTAAGGGCATCCCTTCTATTTCGTTTAACTTGAAATATGGTGGCGGAGCTAATATCGATAGAAAAGACACTAAACAATCCATTGGCGAGATTATTAAATTGGGCCGCAGGATGAACGAAAAGAATTGGAGCACCGTAATTTTTGCTGAGGGTACCAGAGCCAAGGATGGCCAAATGAAACCGTTTCAAGTTGGCGGAATTGCTACCTTGCTTAAAATTGTTCCGAAGGCTGTAATTGTTCCAATAGCTATCGAAAATTCTTGGAAAATTGTTCGTTTTGGAAGCTATCCGCTAGGAACACTACTTCCGTTGAAATGGACCGTATTAGCGCCAATTGAACGTGAAGACAAACCTGCTGAAGAATTAGTACTACAAGCCGAAAATGCAATTAAACAACATATTGGGCAGGGGTAGATTAGCTATCTATCCATCCTGGTTTACAGTATAAGGCGAGGCCCGTTTTTAAACGTTCCTACTATCTATCAGCTTGAAAAACGCATCCCTGTAAGTATCGCCAACCGGAATCGTTTTACCCCCGATGGAAATCCTGCTGCGTTCAATACTTTCTATTTTATCCACCGCAATAATGTAGGATTTATGCACCCTAATAAATTCGCCTTTGGGTAAGGTTTCCTCCATCTTCTTCATATTTTGCAATGTAATTACACGCTCTGTTTTGGTGAAGATAGAGATGTAATCTTTTAAGCCTTCGATGTAAAGAATATCATCCAGCTCAATTTTTTGAATTTTGTGTTCGGTTTTTACGAAAATGAAATCCTGAATTGGTGCGGCAGCAGTACTTGCAGGTGCAACCGGTTCAGGAATTGGTGCAACCGCCGCAGCTTCCTGCTTCTGATGCTGATTGCGAACTTTCTCCACTGCTTTATAAAACCTATCGAAAGCAATTGGTTTTAATAGATAATCTGAAACGTTCAAATCATAGCTTTCCAAAGCATATTGCGAATAGGCCGTGGTTAAAATGTAGCTTGCTTTATTGCCGGCAATCTTTAAAAACTGTATTCCAGTAAGCTCCGGCATTTGAATATCTAAAAACACCAAATCAATATTACCCTCCTGTACCAATTGCATGGCCTCAATGGCACTTTCGGTACGTTTTACGAGTTCCAAAAATGGCACTTTAGCTACGTAATCTGCAATAATATCAAGCGCTAGTGGCTCATCATCTACGGCAATACATTTTAAGATCATAAATCAAGCATTAGTTCTGTGGTGTAATGCGTGGGCGTATTTACAATATTCAGCTTATATCGCTCTGGATATAGCAATTGTAACCTACGTTCCACGTTATTTAGTCCAACTCCGCCTATGGCATCTTTATTGGTGGTATTTTTCTTATTAGTTACGCTAAAATGCAAAATTTTCTGGTTTGCAATGATATTGATTTTGATAGGGTCAGACGGATCATTGGCCACGCCGTGCTTAAAAGCATTTTCTACAAAAGAAATCAGAATTAGTGGTACAATTTGCTGTCCGTCAATTACGCCATTAATGCTAATTTCAACAGAAGCGCCGTCCTTAAATCTTAATTTTTGCAGTTCTACATAGCTTTCCACGTACTCCACTTCTTTGTTCAAACTTACCCAACTATCATTACTTTCATAAATCATATAGCGCATAATTTCCGAAAGCTTTAAAATGGCATCCGCAGTTTTATCTGATTTTTGATAAGCTAAAGAATAAATATTGTTTAAAGAATTGAATAGGAAGTGAGGATTCAGCTGCGATTTCAAAAACTGCAATTCCATATCCTTTTTTTCACTTTCTAAGTTGCGTTGTATACGTTCATTAGAAAACCAATCAACAGCAAACTTGATTACACTGCTTGACACCAAGAAAAAGCCAGCAATAAACACCACCGAAATGATATAATTTGCCATAGGGATATGCTGAATTTTGTCATCAGCTTTGTATTGAAGCACAAACTCTGGATAAAACTTAGCTACGGCCACTTTAATGCCTACACTTACGGCAATTAACAAAATAAAGCAAACTATAAACCAAAGGTATTGCTTTCTTTTTTTGATAAGCTCGGGAATTAGGAAAATGTAATTGATATAAAACACAGCGACATTAACCGCTCCAAAAACAACATAGTCAATTACAATCTCTTGAACGGCAAACTTCTTTTTCGAGAAAATCATTATTGCGGCAACTAGTGTTCCAATAATTCCCCAAAAAATACAATTTAATATTAATGATGCTCTGCTATTATTCTTCATGTAACTTGTAGAAACTTAATCATCTAAACTACCTATAAGCGTAATGTCAAGCAAGCACATTCGACCAACAGGCATTTTTTTTCTACGAATGGGCAATTTAGGCGATTTATTCGACAAACTGGCATTTTTACCGTTTATCTAGGATATTTTGCAATTGGTCTAAAACATTTTCACAGCATTTTAAGAATTATTCTATTTGTTCAAGCAAAGCGGATAAGGCCAATAACGCTACCCCGATTTGCCATAAACTTAAAAACTTAAAATGATGAAAAAGTTATCAAACGTATCGCCTTTCTTACTTTTATTAGTACCAGTATTTGTGGTAATGTTAATTGCTTTTACTACTAATAACGGTAACGTTGCTGGCAATGAGGAAAATTTAGCTAAAGCCACTACTTCAGCTAACTCATCAACCATTGTTAAAGCTGCTAACGTAATTTTAAAATAAGAATGAGCCAATTAGCCATACAAACTGTTGGGCTTAACCACCACTTTGGTTCGCAGGCCGTAGTTAGAGATTTATCTTTGCAAGTACCAAAAGGTAGCATCTACGGTTTCTTAGGACCAAACGGAGCTGGAAAAACCACTACCATAAAAATACTTCTTAATTTATTGCAGTCGCCGGCAGATACCGTTTTCGTATTTGGTAAAGAATTGAACCACAACCGAATTGCCTGCTTAGCTAAGATGGGTTCGTTGGTAGAGCAACCTGCTATTTATGGCCATTTAACAGGGCTTGAAAATTTACGTAACCGCTGTATTCTATTAGGTATCAATAAAGGCAAAGCCGATGAAATGCTCACTTTGGTTGGCCTAAAAGAGGCGGCAAATAAAAAGGCGGGCAAATATTCCTTAGGCATGAAACAGCGCCTGGGTATTGCCTTAGCGCTAATTGGCGACCCTGAGCTATTACTGCTTGATGAGCCAACAAACGGATTGGACCCTAACGGAATTATTGAAATTAGAAACTTGATGATTAAGCTGGTTACCGAGTACGGAAAAACCATTTTAGTATCAAGCCACTTACTGGCTGAAATTGAACGAACAGCTACACATGTGGGCATTATCAATAAAGGGCAATTACTTTTCCAAGGCACCATTAACGAGCTACACGATTTAAGCAAGCCTAGCATCAAAATAGAGGTTGATAATAAAGATTTGGCACTTGATCTCTTGAAAGCAAACGGTTCCGAAATCTTCAGCGAAAAGGGTGGTGTGATTAATGTGGCTTATAAAAGCAAAGCCGATATGGGCCAACTCAATACCCTTTTGATACAAAATGGCTTAACGGTTTACAGTATCGGTACGGAGAAAAAAGACCTAGAGCATTTGTTCTTAGACATTACATCGAAGAATTAACATTAAAACGGACTTCAAAGTACCAATTACCAAAGCCTGCATTAAACAACCAAAAAACTAACCATCCAAACAAAAACATATGCGTTCTTTATACATCTCTTTTATATCAGAATTTTACAAGTCACGCAAAACATTAGCTTTTTGGAGCGCCATTTTGCTACCATTATCAATCTGTTTAATTATTGCATTAGGCTTTATCTTAAAGTACGACAACCTTGTGAAATATCCACCGCAAATGCTTTGGTTTTATTTCATCTACCCAATTGCGGGAATTATGGGTTCGCTTTTGTTGCCAATATTGGTGATATACAACACTTACGCCATTACCAATATGGAGTATAAAGGAGATACTTGGAAAAGTTTATTTTCTTTACCGCTACCAAAACTATCCATCTATTCGAGTAAGTTTATTTATATCATATTCCTCACCTTTTTAACGATGTTTTTGTTTGCCATATTTATTATTATGGCCGGTCATGGCATCGAATTATTTAGGCCTCAACTTAAGTTTAGTGGATTTAATCCTACCGAAATTATATTCCGTTCCTTTACCAAAATGTTCCTTTCTTCCATTGGAATTATATCCTTGCAGTTTTTGATGAACCTGCTTTGGAATGACTTTTTAAAGCCTTTTGGATTAGGTTTTTTAATGACCATTTTCGCTTCTATTGCCGCCAACATGAACTGGAAATACGCTATTTACATCCCTCAAGCATTTCCAAGCTTAACGGTAATGAATATCATGAATTCAAAAAAAGGAATTGAGTTTGCCATTTTTGACCAAGCCATTGCGCACAGTTTAATATGTGGTTTGGTGGTTTTTGTGGCGGGTTACTTCATTTTATTGAAGCGGAATATCAAGTAAAAATTTTTAGTTTAGTTTTAGTTAATATAGGAAAGGCGGCTGGTTACCGCCTTTTCGTTTATCTGATAGGTTTTGGAATTACCACCAAACTTTCATGCCCATTTTCATCTACAGACTGTACCCCAAAAAAGTAGTTATCCTTCGAATAGTTTAAAGTAGCCTGATTTTCTTTCACGAAAAATTTGCGCTCCCAAAACGGAC
This sequence comes from Pedobacter zeaxanthinifaciens, assembly GCF_003313335.1. GTDB lineage: Bacteria > Bacteroidota > Bacteroidia > Sphingobacteriales > Sphingobacteriaceae > Pedobacter > Pedobacter zeaxanthinifaciens. The sequence continues at coordinate 13,779 of NZ_QMHP01000013.1, read as the reverse complement.
TGGTGGTTTCTCTCATTAAAACATAGTAGCCGTAGGGCGTTTTGCCTTTTGGTGCATTCCATTTCAATTGCGTTTTATTGGTAAGCCCCGAAGTTACTACACCAACATTTTCGGGTTCCTGGGTTGACAATGCTAAATTGGCCATTACCGACATGTTCATCCGGGTTACTTTTTGTAGATAAGTATAATCTACGTACTCTGGCAAATCACCAAACTTAAAGCCATTCTCTGTTCTAATATCCTGATGCTGCCGATTGAAATCTTCGTTCATTTCCGTAAGCCTTACAGCAGCAAAGCCTTGTTGCGAAAAAGGTGTATGATCTCCACCACGCAGGTACCTATCTCTTCGATAAATCAATTTAACCTCCAATTGGTCCACATACCTTTCTGCCACTTCTTTAATGTAGCGGGCAGCCTGTCTTGCCTTTCCATCATTTTCTGTTCCAGCTGATTGCCTAGCCGCTGCTTGCTCCTTCGTTTCGCTTGCAGCTACACCCTCGCTAAAAACCCGTACACTTTTGTTGTCTTTAATATCGGTTTCCATACCATAAGTATTGCCAACAATATCGTTATTCATTAATAGATGAACATTCCAGCCCTCCTCCTTAGCTCGCTTAGCTAAATTAGCAGCGCCGTATAAACCTTGCTCCTCGCCTACAAAAGCAACAAAAACCAAAGTGCAGCTAAATTGATGCTTGCTCATTACACGAGCCATTTCCATTACCGCAGCCACACCTGAAGCATCATCGTTAGCTCCCGGAGCAAAATCTTTTATGTTCATCACATCGGTAACCCTAGAGTCGTAATGCCCAGATACCATCAACATGCGCTTATCATTGGGATCAGTGCCAGGCAAAATGGCCATTACATTTTTTAACACCACAGGCTCTTTAATACGACGACCATCCGCTGGTTGGGTAAAGGTGTCAAAAGATACTTGCAACCTGCCGCCACTTTCAGCAGCATACTTTTCAAACTCGCTTTTGATCCAATTTCTTGCTGCACCAATACCTTTAGTTTTACTAAGGGTATCACTTAAGGTATGTCTGGTATGAAAAGAAACCATCTTTCTAATTAAGGTTTCCAAATTATTTGCCGAAACTTCATTGAGCATGCCCATAATTTTTGGGTCTTTGATTTCAGCTTTTTGCGCAAAACTTATCTCCGAAATCAATAGGCATAAGCAGGCAATAAATAAATTGCGTAAATATTTCATCATAGCTTTGGTTGTAAAATTCTGAATAGAAAGTTACAACTATTTAGCATTAGCTGTAAATTCACACCAGATTGTTACTTAACCTAAACTAATTATTTTATGATAAAGAAATTTACCATTGGCGCCTTGGCGGTTGCATTTTCTTTCAATGCAATTAATGTTAATGCGCAAGAGCTTGTTAACGCAGAGGCCATTCAAAAAATCAAAAAAGAAGGATTAGAAAACTCGAAAGTAATGGACATTGCTTTCCAAATTACTGATGTAATTGGTCCACGCCTAGCTAATTCACCTGGCATTAAAAAAGGTAGAGATTGGGCAGTGAAATATTTCAATGAGTTAGGCCTTAAAAATGTTAAGCAAGAAAGCTGGGGTGATTTTGGTAAAGGCTGGTCGGTAGAAAGATACTACGCAGCAACTACAGCACCTTTTTACCGTCCAATTATTGGCTATCCCAAAGCTTGGACACCTGGCACTAACGGCCCAATCAAATCAGAAGTGATATTAATTAAAGCCGATACCGTTACTGATTTAGAAAAATACAAAGGCAAATTGGCCGGTAAAATTGTAGTAATTGAATCAGTAATGGTGCAGCCGTTAAAAAACTCCTATACACTCGATGTAACCCGTCACACCGATGAGAAATTAGCGGAAATGGCTGCTGCAGAACCTGCTGCACCTGGCCAGGGCCGTGGTAACAGGGGTGGCAACAACAACCAAATGGCAATGATGATGCGCATGCGCCAAAATAGAGCTGCCATTAACGAAATGCTACTTCAAGAAAACGTAGGCTTAATTTTAACCTACGCCCGCGGTAACTACGGCACATTTTTCACTAGCAATGGAGCATCATACGCAGTTGATGCTAAGCCAGTAGCTCCAGAACTAGAAGTTTCTGCAGAAGATTTCTTGCACATTTTACGTTTGCTACGTGCTGGCCAGAAAGTGGAAGTTGAAGCTGATGTTAAAACCACTTTTTATCCTCAGGATGCAAAAGGCTATAACGTAATCGCTGAAATTCCGGGCACTGATAAAAAATTGAAAGATGAAATTGTGATGATTGGTGGCCACTTTGACTCATGGCACTCGGGAACAGGCGCAACTGATAACGCAGCTGGCTCTATCGTGATGATTGAAGTGATGCGTATTTTGAAAGCTATTGACTTTAAACCAAAAAGAACCATCAGAATTGCACTTTGGGATGCTGAAGAACAAGGTTTATATGGCTCTAGAGGTTACGTGAAGCAACACTTTGCCGACCCAACCAAAATGGAGTTATTGCCAGAGCATGGAAAATTAAGCGCTTACTATAACTTAGATAATGGTACCGGAGCTGTGCGTGGTATTTATTTACAGGGCAACGCTGCAGCCAGAGATATTTTCCAAGCGTGGTTAAATCCGTTTGCTGATTTAGGTGCTAAAACCGTTACCATTAATAACACTGGCGGTACAGATCACCAATCTTATGATGCAGTTGGCTTACCAGGATTCCAATTCATTCAAGATCCTATGGACTACAACACACGTACGCACCACACCAACCAAGATACTTACGATAGATTGGTAGAGGACGATTTGAAGAAATCAGCAACAATCATTGCTTCTTTCGTTTACCACACTTCTGAGCGTGCTGAAAAAATTCCACGTAAAGAATTACCAAAACCAGTAGCTCCGAGAAATTAGAGCTCAAAAAATACACTATCGGATCAGTCGCCAATAGGAATGATTCTTTAGAGAAAAATTAACCACATAGCCACCTAGTTTTTACTTTGTAGCTATGTGGTTTTTTAGGTGAAAACCTTTTCCTTAAATGCCCAAACTACCAATTGATAAGCATTTTTAAAGCCCATTCTTTTTACCATATTTTTCCGATGTGTTTCAACAGTTAATTTACTGATGAACAGCAGACTGGCTATCTCTTTATTGCTGTAGCCCATGGATACCAACTGAAGTACCTCTACTTCCCTGGCGCTGATCATGCTTTGGGGAAAATCTTCATTTACTTGAATTATCATAGCTCCTTTTTACTCCAAAATTATTTAGAGCTATGTGTTCTAAATTAGCAGATAATACCCTAACTTACAGGGTGTTTTTACGGTATTAACCAACTGTAAACACGCTTTACTTTGAAGAAAACTAATCACTAACTATTTACTTAAAATTAAAAAATTATGGCTACTAAATTAGAAAACGAAGGAAAATTCCTTGACCGAGCTACAATTAAGAGCATGGTAGATGCTTATAGAGAAAAAAATAAACAAAATGTTGACGCATTAAAATACGCCCATTTTAAAATAGAAGACATTTTACAATTGTGCGTTAACAACAAAATACTGCCCGAAACAGTATTAACGCAAATAGAAAAGCCAACCGACCCTAAAGCCAAAGGCTATGGTTTAAAAATATACCTGGGTATTCATTTAGATGGAACATATCCTAGTGATAAACCCGACTATAAAGGAGCTACAACTACAATACTCTGCAATACGCAAATTATTGAAGGAAAAGGCTTTAAAGACATGCTAAAACATACAGATCCTTCTATCCTAAATAAGCTTGGAGATGATGAGGGCACTGGGTTGGATAGAGCAGAAATCGAGCCTCCATATCACGACAATGGCGGCGAAGATTATGATATAGGAGAGTAGATTTTGAATAATGTCTCGAGAAGAAAACAAGATGATGCTTTGAAGTGTCCCTAAAAGTTGGACAAAAACTTTCGCGAGACACTTCACTTAAACACCCTGCTGTTTATATTTATCACCCTAACCTACAAGGTATTTTTACGGTACTGCAGTAGTTTAAAAAGCACGAGATTTGGAAAAAATAGATAAATAATTATGATTATCAAACTAAACAACGAAGAAAAAAAAATTACGGGTAAACCTTTCAAAAAAGCTGAAGTTAAGGAAATGGTTAAAGCATACAGACGCACCATTGTTGACCCTAAAAAAGAATTTAAATTTGCGCATTTCACGGTTAAGGAAGTTTTACAACTATGTATAGACAATAGTATTTTGCCAGAGAGTGTATTAAAACTACTAAAAACACCAAGTGTTGGCTCAGAATATGGTGTTAAAATATACATAGGTAAGCATGTATCTGAAAATACCTGCCCAACCAATAGAGTTTCAGATTATTTAGGTCTTAACACTGCTATTTTATGTAACACTGAAGTGATTAAATTTAAACACTATTTAGATATGCTTGATGACGATAAATCAATCTCAATTCCCATAGTGCCAGATCCAGGAGATGCAATAGACCAAGCAACGATATGCCCTCCAGACTGTCCTGAAGAAACTTACCCCGATCCGAAAGATGGATATGATTTAGATAAATAATTTATATGGATTTATCGAAGATACCTTTTTCTATCATTATAGAATGGATGTGCTTTTTCGCATCCATTCTATTTATTCCCAAAAAAGTACAGCCAAGCTATTGGAAGGCATTTATCGTGTATTTAGGCATTTTAGCCCTATTCGAAACTTATGCCCATTTAGTTGTTAAAATATTTCCAACCTTTAAAAGCAACCATGTACTTTACAATGGGTTTTTACCTATTTATTGCTTTTTTCATTTTTGGATATTTTCAAAAGTTATCAATCTAAACAGGATTAAAATTATTTGTTTAATACTGACTGCACTGCTATCCATCGGGTATATGATAGAGTGGTATCACCAAGGCTTTGGCTTGTACTTTTACAGAACAAATACTACGTTTAGCGGTTTAGTGGTTTTACTTTGTATCACCTATTACTTTAGCCTATTTAAACAAGAGGAATATCATGATATCCTAAAAGATGCGGCATTTTGGTTTGTTACCGGCTGCCTTATATTTTACGCAACTAATACAACTGTAAATGCCTTTTTTGCCGAAATCATCCGTGTAAAGATAAAGGGGCAATTATCCATCCGTTATGCAATAATGAACATCTTAAATATCTTGATGTACAGCTGTTGGATAAAATCATTTTTATGCTTAAGGAACAAACGAATTTATACACGAGCATAATTCTAATATCGCTCATTTTCTTTATCATAGTTATAGGAATTATCGTACTGGTAATCACCTATTACCGAAAAAAAAGGGTATATCTTGAAGAAAAGAAACTGCTTAACCAAAAGTTCGAATCAGAGCTATTGAAAACGCAAATAGAGGTGCAAGAACAAACTATGCAGCTTATTTCCAGCAATTTACACGATAACATCGGACAACTGTTAAGTCTTACCAATTTGACTTTAGGCTCTATCAATATCAGCGAAGAAAAGAAGGCCGAAAAAAAGATCGATACTTCAATTGAGCTGGTAAATAAATCTATCAGTGAATTAAGGGCACTTGCTAAATTACTTCACGGCGAGCAGTTGTTGCAATTAGGCATTGCCGCAGCTATTGAACAGGAAGTAAGTTGGCTAAGCAAAGCTGAAATTTACAAGGTGCAGTTTGAAAATGGGATGCAAGGCACAACCCTGCTATCGCCACAAAAAGACCTGGTTATTTTGAGGCTTTTTCAGGAAATAGTGAACAACATTGTGAAACATGCGCAAGCCACACAAATCATCATCCAACTGCATCAACAAGCGAATAGGCTTTTTTTAAGTGTATCTGAAAACGGAGTTGGCTTTAATTATGAAGAAGCGAAAAAGGAAAACAACGGATTGGGCCTATTCTCTATAGAAAAAAGAGTGAAAATGATTGAAGGTTCATTTCAACTACAATCCACTAAACATAAGGGCACACAAATAATCATCGAAATACCTTACCCCTAACAATGGAAACGCAGAAAATAAAAATCGCCTTGGTTGATGACCATACCTTATTCAGATCTGGCTTGGCCAATTTACTGAGCGAATTTGAAGAACTAGAAATTACTTTTGAGGCCACTAACGGCATCGATTTGCAGTCGAAAATAAAACTGCATGAGGATGTTCAAGTAATTTTAATGGACATTAACATGCCCGTAATGGATGGTTTTAGCACCACCAAGTGGATCAAAGAAAATTATCCTAAAAGCTACATTTTAGCGTTAAGCATGTTTGAGGACGAAAAATCAATCATCAACATGATTAAAGCTGGCGCAAATGGTTATTTACTGAAGCAATCCAAGCCTAGGGAAGTACTTACAGCTATCAAACAGATTATCGAAAAAGGCTTTTACGTGAACGAGCTAGTTACTGGCCGCCTGTTGGTATCGGTAAAGAACGAAAACCCCTCCTGCTCCATCACCGAAAGGGAACTCACTTTTTTGCAACATTGTAGCACCGAACTCACCTACAAAGAAATTGCCGCGTTGATGAACGTTAGTCCACGCACAGTAGATAACTACAGAGAATCTCTTTTTGCTAAACTCAATCTCAAATCCCGAACTGGCTTGGTAGTTTATGGCATTAAAAACGATTTGATCAAAATCTAATTTGGTTCATTGGTCATTGGTTCATTGGTCATTGTTCATTGGTTCATTGGTTCATTGGTTCATTGGTTCATTGGTTCATTGGTTCATACGTTGGATTTACTGCTATGCAATGGTTTAACTGTGCGCCAAAAACTCTCCCTTTTTTACAAATACTAGAATAAAAGTTGCCGAAAAATTTTGAAAACTAAAACATTAGTTATAAATTAGAGGTAGATATCTAATTAGTTAGGCGCATTGCAAGGCCCTCACTTAAAAATTATAAAAATGGAAATTAAAGATTTAACCAGAGCAGAAGAACAAATTATGCAGGTAATGTGGCAGCTGGAAAGCGCTTTTGTAAAAGAAGTGATCGATCAGCTACCGGAACCAAAACCGGCTTACAATACCGTATCAACCATTGTGCGCATTTTAGAAGTGAAAGGCTTCGTAGGTCACGAGGCTTTCGGTAAAGCGCATAAATATCATCCGCTAATTTCAAAAGAAGAGTACAAAAGACATGCTACCGAAAAACTTTTGGGCAACTATTTTGAAAACTCGGTTGAAAGCATGTTTTCATTTTTTGTAAAAGAAGAAAAGCTTGACCTAAGCGACGTGGACGAAATCCTCAAAATGATTAACAAATTCAAAAACAAACCAAAATGAGCTGGTCGCATTATTTATTGCAGGTAAACATTTATTTGGTAATTTTTTATGCCTTTTACAGGTTGTTACTTGCCAACGAAACCTATTTTGTTTTAAATAGAGTTTATTTGATTTGTGCCGGACTTTTTTCGCTCAGCATACCGTTTATTCAATTAGATTGGTTTAGCAAGCAAGAAATTAGCCAACAGATCACTATCGGTGTAGATCAACTCAACCAATTTATTACCACCACCACGGTTGTTAGCGAAGAGAAAAGCTTTAACCTGGGCAATGTAATTGTATTGGTTTATATTTTAGGAGTATTGCTATTTACAGTACGCTTAATTGCACAATTAATTGGCGTACGCAAAATGTTGAGAAACTTTAAAAATGGTTTGGCATTTTCGTTTTGGAATAAAAAGGTAGTTGCGGAAAATCTGCCAGAAGCAGCTACAGTTCATCATCATGAAGACATCCATATTAAGCAGTTTCATACGGTTGATGTTATTTTCTTCGAAATTTTAGGAATTGTTACATGGTTTAATCCCATCATCTATTTCTATAAGGAAACTGTTAAAGCTATACACGAGTACCTAGCGGATGAGGCCGCTGCCAAATTTCAAGGTGATAAGGAGGCCTACTCTATGTTGCTGCTCAGTCAAGCATTTGGCATGAACAACAATAAGCTTACTAATGGTTTTTTTAAGAAATCGATGATCAAAAAAAGAATTTTTATGCTTTACAAAGAAAGATCAAAGAAAACTGCTATCCTAAAATATGGCATTTTCGTTCCCCTGTTTGCTTCGGCTTTATTGCTTTCATCGGCCACTATTGAAAAAAATGAGGAACTTTTAGCCGTAGCGAATGCCATTCCGCTAAATGAAGTGAAAGAGGCCGTTACAACAACCTTAAATTTACCGAAAGAAAAAGTGGTTGAAGTAACCTTAGCTACCAAAGCTACTTCCAAGACAATTAAAAATGACGGCCATGAAGCATTTTACAGGTTTTTAGGCAACAACATCAAGTATCCTTCAACAGCAGTCAACAACAGTGTTCAAGGAAATTTAATAGTGAACTTCACCGTTAAAAACAAAAAAATCGAAGACGTTGTAGTGGAACCGAAATTAGGCTACGGCGCTGATGAAGAAACCGCAATGACGCTTAGTAAATACAACGGCAATGCATTTACTGATGGCAAGTATAGCATGCGGGTAGAGTACCGACTGAATGGAGCATATACCAAAGTACTCAACCAAAATGCAATGCCGAAGCAAGGCTACATAGCACTTAATCCTATCACTATTATGGGCTATGCGATAGGCAATCCTGAAGATAGGATCTACAGTTTTGTTTCACTAGAAAACCCACCTAGCTATCCTGGCGGAATGGTAGAATTCTACAAATTCTTAGGAGCAAACATCAAATATCCAAAAGAAGCCGCCGAAAATTATATTCAAGGTAATGTGTTCGCATCGTTTGTTGTGGAAAAAGACGGCTCAATAACCGACATTAAAATTGACAGAAAATTAGGCTACGGCACAGATGAAGAAGCAGTTAGAGTGCTAAAGCTTAGCAGGAGATGGAATGCTGGCCTTATTGACGGAAAACCAGTAAGAGTGAAATACAACATTCCAATTAAGTTTGCGCTAAATAACGGACAAAAAAGTGCTTCGGATTCAAAAAATATTAAAGTCGAAAACCAAAACGGAAACATAAAGTTAGTTGGCGGCAATTTAATAGTTAATGGTGTTGAAATTAATAATGAGGCCTCCCCATTGTATATTCTAGATGGAAAACCAATGGAAAGCAGCATTGGCAGCCTAAACCCAGATGATATCGAGAGCATTTCAGTACTAAAAGATGCTGGAGCAACAGCGCTGTACGGGGAAAAGGCGAAAAATGGAGTAATAATTATCACTACCAAGAAAAATGCGGAAAAGGTGGTTACCGGTTACAAAAAGAAAAACTAAGTTCTCCTGTAAAACAGCAATTGAAAATTTATACAGCTACAAGCTTCGCATAAATCACCAATTTTGTGTCAACCTATTTTATAACGTAGCACGTTAACAAAACAAAAAGCCCTGCCAAAAAAATCGGCAGGGCTTTTAAATATCTCCTATGTCTCGGACAATTAAAGTTAAGCAATTAATTTCAATTTTCCGAATTTACTATGCTCGCATACAATCAATTACGATTGGAACATTTTGCCTTTCACCTTACGTTCGTTCTCTGTTAAGAAAATTTTACGTAAACGCATACTTGCTGGAGTTACTTCAATATATTCATCAGCTTGGATATATTCCATTGCCTCTTCCAAAGAGAACTTAATTGCTGGAGCAATACGAACGTTATCATCAGAACCTGATGCACGCATGTTAGTTAAGGCCTTACCTTTAACGGCGTTGATCACTAAATCGTTATCACGAATGTGCTCACCCAAAATCTGACCTTCGTAAACATCCACTCCCGGATCAACAAAGAAACGACCACGATCCTGTAATTTATCAATTGAATAAGCTGTGGTTTGGCCTTTATCCATCGAAATCAATACTCCGTTCATACGACCAGGAATAGTACCTTTCCAAGGCTCGTAAGCTTTGAAACGGTGTGCCATAATAGCCTCACCAGCAGTAGCAGTTAACACATTATTACGCAAACCAATAATACCACGAGAAGGAATTTCGAACTCTAAGTGTTGTAAATCGCCTTTTGGCTCCATCACCAACAACTCACCTTTACGCTGAGTTACCAACTCAATTACTTTACCCGAAACCTCCGCAGGAACATCTACAATTAAAGTTTCAACCGGCTCACATTTTTGGCCGTCAATTTCTTTAACAATTACCTGTGGCTGTCCTACTTGCAACTCATAACCTTCGCGGCGCATGGTTTCAATTAAAACCGACAAGTGAAGGATACCTCTACCGTAAACCAACCAAGCATCAGGAGATTCTGTTTCAACCACTTTAAGGGCCAAGTTTTTCTCCATCTCCTTCAACAAACGATCTTTGATACGTTGTGAAGTTACCAATTTACCTTCTTTACCAAAAAATGGCGAGTTGTTGATCGTGAACAACATGTTCATCGTTGGCTCGTCAATTTTGATTACTGGCAATTGTTCTGGCGCTTCGAAATCAGCAATCGTATCACCAATATCAAAACCATCAATACCTACAACAGCACAAATATCTCCCGATTTAACTTCGGTAGTTTTTACCTTACCTAAACCTTCAAAAGTATATAATTCCTTAACTCTTGATTTTACCAATTTACCATCACGCTTAATTAAAGTAACTGGCTGGTTTTCTTTGATAGAACCCCTGTGTACGCGGCCAATAGCAATACGACCTACGAAAGAAGAATAATCTAACGAAGTGATCTGCATTTGCAAAGTACCATCGTTCACCGGTGCTGCAGGAATATGCTCTACAATAGCATCCAACAATGGGAAAAAGTTATCTGTAGGCTGTTTGTAATCAGTGCTCATCCAACCATTTTTAGATGAACCATAAATTACAGGGAAATCCAACTGCTCTTCCGTAGCTTCCAAGTTGAAGAACAACTCAAAAATTTGCTCGTAAACTTCCTCTGGGCGACAGTTTTCTTTATCAACCTTGTTTACTACAACAATTGGTTTTAAACCTAAAGCCAAAGCTTTTTGCGTTACGAAACGAGTTTGTGGCATAGCGCCTTCAAAAGCATCACAAAGCAAAAGCACGCCATCAGCCATTTTCAATACACGCTCTACCTCACCACCAAAATCCGCGTGACCAGGAGTATCGATAATGTTAATTTTAACGTCTTTATATTTTACTGAAACGTTTTTAGAAACGATAGTGATGCCGCGTTCGCGTTCCAAATCGTTATTATCCAAAATCAAATCTCCGGTTTCTTCGTTATCACGAAAAATAGAACAGGCATGTAAAATTTTATCAACCGTGGTAGTTTTACCGTGGTCAACGTGGGCTATAATAGCTATGTTTCTAATCTTTTGCATTGTATGCGCTTGTATTTAAGGGCGCAAAGGTAGCAAAAAAAGCTTAAAACCGAAAGTAAAAAGCACATTAAAAGCTGTTAAGTTTTTGTAAATCAATTGCATTGCATATCGGTAACGAAAGTCCCGCTTTTTGGCTTTAGTCCGCTACCTCGCTACGCTTCGGTATGCGGGCTACCGCCTACAATCGGGTTTGTTGTACAAAATTCTTCCTAAATTAGGGCAACAAACAGCTACCTCGCCATGTATCAAGCCAAACTAATTACACATAGGGGCAAAAATCGTATTGCCGTTTATTTCGAAAACAAACCCGAACTTATTGAACGCTTTAAAAAACTGAAAGGCGCCACATGGAGCGCAACACTTAAGGTATGGCACTTGCCAGACACCCCAACTTATAGAAAGCAGTTTAAAATTGCGCCAGCTGTAACACAAAAATATAATGCCGAAACGTTACTTAAGTTTAAGCAGTGGCTAAGGAGCAGACGCTATAGCGAAAACACTATCCAAACTTATTTAAATGCCTTGAGCATTTTCTTTCAATTTTTTAAAGATAAATTGCCTAGCCAAATTAACAATGAAGATATTATTGTTTTCAACCACAAATATATCTTAACTAAGCAGCTATCATCATCTTACCAAAACCAAATGGTAAATGCCATTAAATTATATTTTGGCATCATTTTAACCAAAAAGATAGATATTGCGAAAATACATAGACCAAAACGCGAGAAAACCTTGCCCAATGTTTTAAGTAAAGAAGAGATAAAAGCCATATTAAATAGTCATATTAACCTAAAACATAGAGCTATGCTCAGCCTAATTTATGCCTGTGGCTTACGTAGAAGCGAGTTACTAAGTCTAAAACCTTCGGCCATAGATAGCAAAAGAGGTGTATTGCTAATTAAACTGGCCAAAGGCAAGAAAGACAGAATAGCACCGCTGTCTGAAAAATTATTGGTTTTACTTCGTGAATACTATAAAATGTACAAACCCAAAACTTGGCTTTTTGAAGGGCAAGAACCCCATACGCCTTATTCTGAAAAAAGTTTACAAAGCGTACTAAAGCAAGCACTAATAAAAGCTCGCATTAATAAACCGGTGACTTTACATTGGCTAAGACACAGTTACGCCACACATTTGTTAGAAAGCGGAACCGATTTACGCTACATACAAGAGTTGTTGGGACACCGTAGCAGCAAAACTACAGAGATTTATACGCACGTAAGTACAAAGAGCTTACAAAATATAAAAAGCCCTTTTGACGATCTGTAATTTTGATTACATTTAACTGAATAAACATAGACAAATACAGTCTGTTTTGGTTGGCTTTGTCTGACAAAATCGGATGTATATGTTAGTTAGCAGCCATATTAAGACGACACCATGACCAGTGAACAACGACAAGACAGAATGAAAATGTTACGCAGATTGGAGGACAGAAAAAGACGACTTCCCGTTCTGCTTTCAGACCTATCTGTTATTACTGGTAGACAATTTTCTGAAAATGATGTGTTGACAATAGAGCAAATTGATGAGCATCAAATTCAACTTAATGGTTCAGACTTTGACTTTAATTTTTTGAACATTAGCTTTCCAGTTGACAAAGCAACAGACCTTTTAAATACTTTACTTGCATTAAGCTACAAGCTTTCTCAGACCAATTATTTCGCATTAAGTCATTTTTCAGACATTGCTGTTTTAAACATAAAGACAGACTTTGTAGTTGACAAATTTGAAGACATTGTCAAGCTAGACAAAGACACATTTACTCTTTACGACCATAATTATAACAACGGACTATGGGTGGACATTTTTCAGAAGTATTGGTATCTCGACAACAAGACTCAATTTATTTGGATTTACGAGCTAAGAGTATTTGGAAAAGAATGGATAAAACTTATTAATGAAAAACTGTAAAAAAAATACGGCTGCTAACATGGGCTTAGCGATAGCGGGCAGACAGTGGTTAATTGAAGTGTTGTGCTTCTATTTTACATTTGTGCTTGCCGATAGTTTCGTGCTTCGAAATCCCTGCCTTCGCCAAGCCCCAAAACGTTATAAGTAATTGCTCCCGACAAAATTCATATTATGAAATCGAAAATAATGTACATAGAATTAAAGACAGGTTATTCAGATAATGGACCTGCTTGGATTGGCAAGGTTGAATTTTCAAAATCTGGAAGAACTGTATATTTTGACAACAAAGCGGTAAAAAAAATGGCGACACCTAGTGGAGGAGGAAATCATTACGACATTGAAACTGGCGACGCATATTGGGTTTCTGGGGTTAAGAAGAATGGCGCTGACAGACATTGGGCTGGTGGCGGAAAAATAATGGTCGACAGAAAATCAATAGACGAATATCTGACTTTAGTCGACTTTAATTCTATTGAAGAAAAATACTACAAAACAATTGACTTTGAACCTACTGACAAAAATAGATTTAAAGAACTAGAAAACGCTGAATTAGAGCTATAAAGTGTAGATTATTCCAAAACTGGCCACTCCTTTTTTTGCGAACTGGCCACATC
>NZ_QMHP01000012.1:13276-126332 GCF_003313335.1 Pedobacter zeaxanthinifaciens | reverse complement strand
TTTTAGCAAATTTTAATTTTTATTTGGATTTAAACACAGTTCATGTCGAGGCTACGAGACATCTATTAAACCATTCTGCATAATGATATTCGTAACTCGCAAAATTCCACCATCATAAAAAGAAACAAACCTGCTTAACCCTTAAAATCAAAGCGAACTATTAGCATATTCCTTTGGCGTTAACTTAAACTCTTCTTTGAAACAACGCCTAAAGTAATCTACGTCAGAAAAGCCAACCATGTAAGCAACCTCGTTAACATTAAATTTATTTTGCTGCAACAGCTGAGCAGCTCTTTTAAGTCGTACGCTGCGTATAAACTCAATAGCAGTTTGGTTGGTTAATGCTTTAATTTTTCGATATAAAGTCACCCTGCTCATACCTGCCACGTTTCCAAGTTCTTCTACGCTCAATTCAGGTTCAGCAATGTTTTTCTCAATAAACGCCATTATCTTCTCCAAAAACTTCTCATCTGGTGATGTAATGGCAACATTGGTTGGTTGTAAAGTGACCTCCTTGCTATATCTTTCCCTCAACTTTTGGCGGTTATCCAATAAATTCCATATCCTGGCTTCCAACATATTTAAATTGAAAGGTTTGGTGATGTAGTCATCTGCACCAGTTTCCAAGCCTTCAATGTTAAATATAATGGGTGTACGTGCCGTAAGCAGCACTACCGGTATATGACTTGTTCTTGTATCAGTTTTTAAAGTTTTGCACAAAGTAATTCCATCTGTAATTGGCATCATCACATCACTAATAATGATATCTGGGATTATTTTCAACGCTTGCTCTATACCCACTTTTCCATTTTCAGCTTCATGTATTTCAAAGTTGCTTTCAAAATGGCTTGATACAAACTGCCTAACTTCACTATTATCTTCTACTACTAGCAAAATCAGTTTATCCTTGCCCGCTGCACTTAAAACCTGTTGTTTGCGCTTCTCCAAAGCTAATTTTGAAGTGTTTGATATCTCGGTTCCTTTATAACTGGTAATATCTTCACTGTTTTTATAGTTCTGGATCATTTCACTTTCAGAAAGATGTGCATTACCAATAGGAAGCAACATCGTGAAAACTGTACGCCCACTATTGTTCGGACTAGCTAAAATACTCTCCACATTGATTTTGCCTCGATGAAGCTGCACCAAACCTTTAGAAAAAGCCAAGCCAATTCCCGTACCTGAACTATTTACGCCTTCGTTATCAAAGTGCTTAAACTTCTCAAAAATCTTATCAATCTGATCCGGCGGAATGCCGATTCCATCATCTTCCACCGCTATCGAAGCCATCTTTACGCCCTCAACATCCACCTCATGCACACTCACTAAAACCTGTCCACCTTCGTTGGTGAACTTTAGTGCGTTCGAAATCAGGTTGTAAATTACTTTTTCCAACTTATCCCTGTCAAACCACAAACGTAAACTCTGTTGCTCACTCGAAAATTTCAATTTGATATACCTGTGTTGGGCATAAGGTTCAAAGGCAATCACCACTTCACGCACAAATCTTACAATGTTGCCTTCTGCGGTTTGTAACACCATGCTGTCTTCTTCAAACTTTCTAAAATCCAATAGTTGATTAATTAGCCTCACCAAACGTTCACCGTTGCGTTGTATCAAACGTAGTTGGTTCAGCGTTTTATTATTACCCTCATTTTGATTGATGAGTTTATCAATAGGGCCGAGGATCAATGTAAGTGGTGTTTTAATTTCGTGAGAGATGTTGGTGAAAAAACTGAGTTTACGTTTAGCCAATTCCTGATCTTTCTCGTGGCTTACGTGTTGCAGTTCCAGCTCGTGCTTTAGTTTAGTGGTTTTAACAGAGTAACTATTGAATGCATAAAGTAAAGTCCCAATAATTGCCGCATACAATAAATAAGCCCACCAAGTTTTCCACCACGGCGGTAAAACAACAATCTTAACACTTTTAATTTGGTTAGTCCAAAGACCGTCATTATTTGCAGCTTTCACCTCAAAAGTATACGTTCCTGCATCTAAATTGGTATAGGTGGCTTGTCGCTGATTTCCTACATAATGCCAGTCATCGTCGTTAAAACCTTTCAGCTTATAGGCATATTTGTTTTTTTCCGGATTGATGTAGTTTAAGGCTGCAAATTTAAACGTGATGAATGCTTGGTCATAATTTAAAGTGATCAAATCAGTTTCGTTAATGCTCTTTTTCAATGGCGAATCATCTTCAATTTTCACCGGATTATTTTTAATGAGAAAATCAGTGATAACCACTTTGGGTTTTATTTTATTGTAAATTATTTTTTCTGGATAGAAATAAGTTACGCCATTAATGCCACCGAAAAATATTTCGCCCTGCGCATTAGTTTCTACCGCTCCAGAGGTAAACTGATTACTTTGCAAACCATCTTGTACCGTATAATTTAAAACAACAATATTCTCGTTTTTAAAAGGATGGCTAAATTTTTTAAAAGATATTTTGGACAAACCTTTGTTTGTACTAACCCATAAATTGCCTTGTTTATCTTCACGTATGGCATGAATTACTGCGCTAGCTAAGCCATAAGTTTCGTTAATGTTATAGAATTTTCCATTGTTGGTATCTAAAAAGCTCAAGCCGCCACCCTCGGTGCCAACCCATAAGCGGTGTTTACTATCGTAAAATAAGCTTAAAACAGTATTGTGTTGTAAGCTAAATGGGTTATTGTTTTGATGTTGGTATCGCTTAAATTTTCCTGTTTTAGCATCGAAATAATTAAGGCCATGCTCAGTGCCAACCCAAATTTTATCATCGGTATTTTTAAGTAGGGATAGCACCACATTACCACTTAAGGTGTTCGGATTTTTTTTATCGCTCAAATAACTGGTAATATTGCCATTCACGTCTCTAAACTTCAGCCCCCGGCCATCGGTGCCAAGCCAAATACCGTTATTGGTTACTGATATGGCGTAAACTTGCTTGTTTTCGGGCTTGCCATCATTTTGGGTAATTTCATAATTAATCAGTTGGTTGCTTTGCGTGTTAAGACAACTCAGTCCATCGTAAGTTCCTATCCAAAGCAAATTACCTTGCTTAGCTAGTGATTTAACAATGTTTTGTTGTACGCTGTTAATGACATAGCTTTTAGTAACTCCACTGCTGCGATTGATATAATTTAGTCCACCTCCTTCGGTACCAATCCAAAGTCCGTTTCCATCGGCAATAATAGAACTCACAACACGATGCGTTAAACCTGTATTGCCAACACTTTTTTGACCTATATAACCGAAATTATTGCTACTTGCCCCGTAAAAATTAACGCCCCCGGCGTAGGTGCCCAACCAAATGTTGCCTGATCTATCTTTCAGGATACATCTGATGGAATTATGGCTTAGGGATTGAGCATCAAAGGTGCTGTAACGGTAATTTAAAAATTGGTTGCTTTGCGTATTTAACACACTTAAACCATCACGAGTGCCTATCCAAAGTTCGTGGTCGCCATTGTTAAAAAGTGTGCGGATGATATTGGTTGGGATGCCACCTGAATTTCCTGATTCGTGTGAATAGCGTTGGATGCTGTTGCTTGCCGATATAAATTTGATCAACCCCAAACCTTCTGTAGCAAACCACATGTCACCATTGGGCGTTTGATTGATAGCCCTCACATTGGCAGCATATAAAATTTTATCATTTGCTATTGGAGTTGGAAGTTCGATAAGTTTTTTTGTTTGTGCGCTAATACACTTCAAACTTTTTCCAATACTTACCCAAATGTTGTGGTTTCTGTCTTCAAAAATAGTTTGTACACGGTTACTAGCTTCGCGATTTTTTCCTACAAAGCCAACGTTGTAAGCATGTAATTTGCGGCTTTCATAATCGTAATATTTAAGTCCGTTATAGGTTCCAATCCATAAATTTCCTCTGCTATCATTGTAGATGGTGCTGATAAAATCTCCAGAAGTGCCTTCGCCTGACGTGGCATAGCCAATTTTTGAAAAGGTTTCGGTATGCTTGTTGAAGAGATTTAAACCATCTGAAGTACCCACCCAAAAATTACCTTTCTTATCCTCAAGTAGCGCATTAATTTGACTGTGGCTTAAACTTTTTGGGTCATTGTTTTGGTGTTTGTATATCGTGAATTCATAACCGTCATATTTATTTAAACCGTCTTCAGTGCCAATCCAAATAAAGCCGGTTTTATCCTGCGCAATACAGAAAACAGTATTTTGTGAAAGCCCTTCGTTAATAGTGATACGTTTAAAACTGAGCTGTTTCTGTGCCTTTAATGCACTAATGTTTAAACAAGTTAAAAATAAGATGCTTAAGCAAATAAACAGTCCCTTAGGTTGATACATGGAAAATATGAATTTGGTTATTTAAATATATGATAAATTATCTTACTGCTTTTTGTTGGCGATTGGTTTTGAGACATATTTTTCATTTGCCATGTAGTATTGAAACTTTAGTCCTGTATGATACTTTTTGGCTTGCCGTTATTTTATGTTTTCGCAATTGCAATGAATAAATGTTGCAAATAATAAGAATAAGCTAACAGAAATGAATAAAGACTTTTCGTTAAAGGATAAGGTAATTGTGCTCACTGGAGGTACAGGCATTATAGGTAAATCATTTATTAAAGGAATTGTAGAGGCAGGTGGAGCGGTATGTATTTTAGGAAGGAATGGGGCTGTAGCACAAGATAGAGCGAATGAATTAATAAAGAACGGAGGCAAGGCGCTAGCTTTGGTAGCCGACGTGTTGGATGAAACATCGTTACAGAAAGCAAAGGAGCAGATTTTAAACCAGTTTGGTAAAATTGACGGATTGGTAAATGCAGCAGGAGGTAACATGCCAGAGGCCATTCTTCAAAAAGGGGATGACATTTTTGGGATGAATATGGATGGTATGAGAAAAGCGCTAGACTTGAATTTGTGGGGTACGCTACTACCATCGCAGATTTTCGGCTCCGCGATGATTGAAAATGGTGGCAGCATCGTTAACATATCTTCAATGAGCGCAAAGCGAGTTATCACCAGGGTGCTGGGCTATAGTATGGGAAAAGCGGCTGTTGATTGCTATACACAATGGTTTGCTGTGGAGCTGGCCAATCGATACGGAGATAAATTGCGAATGAACGCCATTGCTCCGGGCTTCTTTTTGACAGAACAAAACAGGACTTTACTTACCAATATGGATGGTACCTACACAGAGCGAGGTAACTTGGTGATTCAACAAACGCCATTTAAACGTTTTGGCCACACCGATGAATTGATAGGTGCTTTGCAATGGCTCTTAAGTGACGCTTCGGCTTTTGTTACCGGAACTATCATTAATGTAGACGGCGGTTTTTTTGTAAATGGAGGCGTTTAATAACTTATCAAAATGAAAAGATTTTTAATCCTATTTTTAGTATTTGCATATGGTTTATATTTTGACGTTGCTGCACAGGGAACGGTTAAAATTACAGTAGCCAACAAAAGTGATATTTCAAGAAAAGATGCAGTTGTTGAAGTTCCTTGGGCTGATATTTTGAAAGTTAGTCCAAATATAGATACTGCAAATTTGTTGGTCGTACAAGCCCTTGCCAAGCAAGCGGTAGCTCATCAGTTAGAGTATAAAGGTTCAAAAAACGTACAGCATTTATTATTGCAACTGTCCGTACCGGCAGGTAAAACGGTAACCTTGTTAATTAAAAACGCAAAGCCATCGCCAGAAGTTGTTAAAACCTTTGCCCGTTTTGTTCCAGAACGTAAGGACGATTTTGCTTGGGAAAACGACAAAATTGCATTCAGAATGTACGGTAAAGCATTAGAAAACACAAAGGAAAATGCTCATGGTATTGATGTTTGGGCAAAAAGAACTACCAAAATGGTTATTAATGAGAGGTACAAATTAGATAAATACCACATTGATAATGGCGATGGTTTGGATTATTATCATGTTGGCAAAACCTTAGGTGCGGGGAATATAGCGCCTTACATCGCGGATAGCGTTTGGTACCTTGGAAATTACACTTCCTACAAAGTACTTGATAATGGCCCCTTACGATCTACTTTTCAACTAATCTATCCTGCAGCTAACGCCGATGGTCTGAAAATTAGTGCTGTTAAAACAATCACACTTGATGCTGGTAGCCAGTTGAACAAAATATCGCAAATTTATTCCTTCGATAAACAAACAGAAATTCCAGTTGCTATTGGTTTCATTCTTAGAAATGAGCCAGATAAAATATCGTTAACTGATCCAAATGGTATAGTGGGATATTGGGAACCTGCGCATGGTGAAGATGGCATTATTGGAGTAGGAGCTATACTACCCAATAAACCTAAAAAGTACGTTTGGCAAAAGAAACAGCTGCTAGCTGTAAGTGCAGTAAACAACGGCCAACCTTTTATTTATTATGCTGGCGCAGCTTGGAATAAAGCTGGAGAAATTACCAGTAGCGAGCAGTGGTTCGAATATTTGAAAACCTATAAAAAATATTTGGCAGCGCCATTAACTGTCAAAGTATCAAAAAAATAACTAACTTAACTATCTTCTTTATAACCAAATGATATCATGTATTTGTTAGGGATTGATGTTGGCACTTCATCAATAAAAGTGGCCTTAGTGGAAGCTGATACCCAAAAAGTTATCTGTACTGCTCAGTATCCAGAAAATGAGGCTGAAATCATCTCCTTAAAACCCGAGTGGGCGGAGCAGGATCCCAACAATTGGTGGCACGATGTACAAAAGGCCATCATTAAAGTCACATCTCAAAATAGAGCGGCAGCAGCAGCAATAAAGGCTATCGGAATTGCTTACCAGATGCACGGTTTAGTGCTAGTTGATAAAAATCAGCAGGCATTACGCAACAGCATTATTTGGTGTGATAGCAGGGCGGTTGATTTAGGCAATAAAGCTTTTGAAGATATTGGCAGAGAAAAATGCTTGTCCAATTTGTTGAATTCTCCTGGGAATTTTACCGCCTCTAAGCTAGCTTGGGTAAAGCAAAATGAACCTCATGTTTATGGGCAAATTTATAAAATGATGCTGCCTGGTGATTTCATTGCGATGAAACTTACAGGTCAAGTTACCACAACAGTGTCTGCGCTATCGGAGGGTATTCTTTGGGACTTTAAAAATAAAACCACAGCCGCTGATGTAATCAAATGTTACGACTTAGAAACCGCACATATACCTGAGCTAGTACCTCTTTTTTCGGAACATGGGCGTTTGAATTCCGATGTGGCCGTAAAGCTGGGTTTACCTGCTAATATTCCAGTAACCTATAAAGCTGGAGATCAGTTAAATAATGCACTTTCACTGAATGTGATGCGCCCGGGTGAGGTGGCTGCAACCGCTGGTACTTCCGGAGTGATTTACGGAGTTAGTGATCAGCTGAAAGCCGATAAACTATCAAGGGTAAATACTTTTGCACACGTAAACTACTCAAAAGAGAAGGAATACACCGGGGTGCTGCTGTGCATTAATGGCGTTGGGAGTATGTATCGTTGGGCCAAGCAACAGTGGGCTCCAAATCTCACTTATCAGGAAATTAATCAACTTTCCTCAACATCACTAGTAGGAAGTAATGGCTTAAAAGTACTCCCTTTTGGCAATGGAGCAGAGCGGATGTTGAATAACAAACATACGGGAGCACAACTCCTAAATATTTCTTTAAATACAAATAACAGTGCCGATGTTTTTAGAGCGGTGCAGGAGGGAATAGCATTTTCTTTTAGATACGGCTTGGACATTATGCGTTCAAACGGCTTACATCCAAATGTTATCCGTGCTGGCTTAGCCAACCTTTTTTTAAGTGAAACTTTCGTACAAACTTTTGTAGATGTCACCCAAACACCTGTGGAATTATTTTACAACGATGGGAGCGTAGGCGCTGCTTTAGGGGCAGGTATTGGAGCAAAAATATACAATAATGAACAGGAGGCTTTCAATAACTTGAAGCCAATTAAAACTGTGTTGCCTAAAAATAGCGATACCTATGAATCCATCTATCAAGAGTGGATGCAAATTTTAACTCATAAACTAAACGAATCTAATTAATACAAAAATGACAAAAGTAATTACCGGAGATACCACATTTTTTAAAGGAATTGACCAAATCAAATACGAAGGTTTAAACAGTGATAACCCTTTAGCTTTTAGGTGGTATGATGCTGATAGGGTAGTAGCGGGGAAAACTATGAAGGAACATTTGAGGTTTGCCTGTGCTTATTGGCATTCTTTCAACGGTACCGGTGCAGATCCTTTTGGTGGGCCAACTCACATTTTTGATTGGGATAAAAAGGAAGATCCGGTAGCACGGGCTAAAGACAAAATGGATGCTGCTTTTGAATTCATCACTAAAATGCAATTACCTTATTACTGTTTTCACGATGTAGACGTGGTAGATTATACCAACGACATTGCGGAAAACGAGAGGCACTTGCAGCAATTGGTGGCCTATGCCAAACAAAAGCAGGAAGAAAGCGGTGTTAAACTGCTATGGGGCACCGCAAACTTATTTAGTCACGCTCGTTACATGAACGGAGCGGCTACTAATCCAAATTTTCATGTACTGGCCCATGCAGGTGCCCAAGTTAAAGCTGCTTTGGATGCTACTATTGCACTTGGTGGCGAAAACTACGTTTTTTGGGGCGGTAGAGAGGGGTACATGAGTTTGCTTAACACCAATATGAAGCGTGAGCAGGAGCATTTAGCCAAGTTTCTACACTTAGCTAAAGATTATGCTCGCCAACAAGGTTTCAAAGGCACTTTCTTTATCGAGCCTAAGCCGTGTGAACCATCAAAACATCAATATGATTATGATGCCGCTACCGTAAAAGGCTTTTTGCAGGAATTTGATCTGTTGGATGATTTTAAACTAAATATCGAAGTAAATCATGCAACGCTAGCTGGGCATACTTTTCAGCATGAATTGCAGGTGGCAGCCAACCATAATTTACTAGGATCTATAGATGCTAACCGTGGCGATTATCAAAACGGATGGGATACCGATCAGTTTCCAAATGATATCAATGAATTAACCGAAGCCATGCTCATTATTTTAGAAAGTGGTGGTTTGCAAGGTGGAGGCATCAATTTCGATGCAAAAATTAGACGAAATTCTACCGATAAATTAGATTTGTTTTACGCACACATCGGCGGGATGGACATTTTTGCAAGAGCACTATTAACAGCTGATCAAATTCTTCAAAAGTCAGATTACCTGGCAATAAGGAAAAATAGATATGCAGCTTTTGACGAAGGTGCCGGTGCTGATTTTGAACATGGAAAGCTAACACTTGACGATTTAAGGAGTTTTGCCTTGGCTAATGGAGAACCTGAAACAATTAGTGGCAAGCAAGAATACTTGGAAAATGTGATAAACAGATACATCTAACAATTTAAAAACAATAAATTAAACCAAACCAAATGAACAGCTTAGATTTAAAAGACTACATCGTCTTTTTAGTGTATTTTTTAATTGTAGCCACATACGGATGGTGGATTTACCGCAAAAAGAAAAAAGCAGTTTCAGCATCACATGATTACTTTTTGGCTGAAGGCTCGCTTACTTGGTGGGCCATCGGAACCTCGCTGATTGCTTCCAATATTTCTTCGGAGCAATTTATTGCCATGAGCGGTAATGGATTTAAAATGGGGCTTGCCATAGCTACTTACGAGTGGATGGCGGCCGGCACTTTGCTTATTGTAGCTATATTTTTTATTCCAGTTTATCTGAAAAATAAAATTTATACCATGCCGCAATTTTTGCAGCAACGATATAATGATACTGTGGCTATGATTATGGCTATTTTTTGGTTGGCTTTGTATGTTGTCGTAAATCTTACCTCTATTTTATATTTGGGAGCTTTAGCTATCAACGGCATATCTGGTATCGATACAAAACTTTGTATGTACGCTTTGGCTGCTTTTGCCATTGTTATTGCATTGGGAGGCATGAAGGTGATTGGCTATACCGATGTAATTCAGGTTTTTTTTCTCATACTTGGTGGTTTAGTGACCACATACCTGGCACTTGATCGTGTCGCCGAACTCAATGGACAGCAAGGCATAGTCAGCGGATTTAAATATATGACTACGCATGCCGATAGTCATTTCCACATGATATTTAAAAAGGAGAATACCAATTATCCAAGCTTACCAGGTTTAACAGTGCTTATTGGCGGCATGTGGATAGTGAACCTAAATTATTGGGGCTGTAATCAGTACATCACACAGCGTGCTTTAGGTGCCGATTTAAAAACTGCAAGAAAAGGTTTGCTGTTTGCTGCATTTTTAAAGCTTTTAATGCCAGTAATTGTGGTTTTACCGGGCATTGCCGCATATGTAATTTATCAAAAAGGTGGTCTGCAAACAGAGATGCTTCAAAATGGCACCTTAAATCCCGATAAGGCCTATCCTGTATTGTTGAATTTGTTGCCGGTTGGATTAAAAGGTTTAGCTTTTGCTGCTTTAACGGCTGCAATAGTAGCGTCATTGGCCGGCAAGGTAAATAGCATCGCTACTATTTTTACGTTGGATATTTTCAAAAAGAAAATTGATCCTCAAGCTAGTGAAGTGAAATTGGTTAAAGTGGGCAAAATAGTGGTTTTTATAGCAATGGTTGCCGCAGTATTGATGGCTCCGTTCCTAGGTATCGATAAAAAAGGAGGCTTCGAATTTATACAAGAATATACTGGATTTGTAAGTCCGGGCATTTTTGCCATGTTCATATTGGGTTTCTTTTGGAAAAAAACAAGCTCAAATGCAGCTATGTTTGCTACAGTAGGCGGTTTTGCACTATCGGTACTTTTTAAATTCTTACCTCGCTTAGTCGATCTACAGTTCCTTGCCTCTTCTGGTTTCTCATATCCAATTAAACAGGATGACGGTACCATTTTGTATGAAATTCCATTTTTAGATAGGATGGGTTTTGTATTCTTAGTCGCCGTATTGGGTATGGTATTGATAAGTAATGCAGATCGAAACAAAGAAAAGAAAGGTTTGTCGATAGATAAAAGCATGTTCAAGTTTGATAATGCGTTCGGTTTGGGTGCCGGTGTTGTTGTCTTAATTTTGACAGTGCTGTACGCTTATTTTTGGTAAACCTTCACAACTAATACTGTTTCAAAAAGTAGCTATTAGTTAACGATTTTTACAAGCATAAGTTAGCTTCTTGATTGAGATCATTCCTTATCCCAATCAAGAAGCTATATTTTTTTATGAGTGCGCTATGTAATCAATAAACATATTGGCATTCCAATGGAGATGTTAACTAGGGAATTTATAGCCAATGTCTCAGCTAAGTAAAAGCTAAATATCAGCTCTCGAAATTTTGCGTTTCCTTGTAATTAGATGATAAGGCATAAAGTCATGGGCTTGCTGTTAAAAATTAATTGGCGCATAAAAAAATAGTTTTTTACCTATTCCTTGTGCCTTGGTAAATAATTTTAACGATTTTTAGCAACCAAACCGTCAATTGTGCCCGTTTTAACAAATATTTTTAAGAAAGATACATTGCAAAAGCTCATTGGAAAGCTCTTGTTGTTATTTGTCTTTTTGGTTTCGCAACAAATTTGTGCATCTGCGCAACGTGTTTTGGAAGTGGATAGTAGCACCGAGCAACATATATTTTCATTTGCTGATATTCAATGGATCAAAGAACAGGGCAAGGAATTGAGCATAACGGAAGTTTCCAGTGCCGCATACAATAAGCTTTTTAGGCCATCTCTAAAAAGTACTCCTGTTAATAAAGATCTTGGTACTGCATATTGGTATCGCATAAAAGTTAGGGCAAACCAAAAAGTAGACAAGAATTTTCTTTTAGAATTTTTTGATCAAACGATAGATAGCATTACCGCCTATGTGCCAAATGAAAATAATGGATTTAACCGGCTAAATTTGGGCGATAGCCATCATTTTTCTTCAAGATTTGTTCATCATAAGAATTTCGAAATTCCAATTACACTTCCGGTTGGGAAGGATCAAACTTATTATTTCCGCATCAAATCAAGCCAGCCTGCCGATGTAATCATTGTATTGCGATCTGTAAATTGGTTCATTGAATATGCCTTAAATGAATATTTTACATTTGGTGTTTTTTATGGGATGATTTTGGTTTTTAGTTTCTATAACCTTATCATGTACATCTATTTGCGTCAAATTCAATATCTTTTTTATGTTGGCTACAACATGAGCATAGGTTTGTATGAAATGTGTGTAGATGGGATTGCCTACCAATATCTTTGGCCAAACAGTCCCGCATGGAATCAAACTGCTTACGCGGTTGCCATATGTTCCATGAGTGTTTTCGCAATGCTATTTACACTAAAACTTTTGCATGTAAAAACCAAGGCGCCAAGCCTGTATAAACTTTTAAATGCATTGATAGCGGTTCGAATACTTACTTTTTTCTGTATGTATTTTTGGAAACAGGAATGGTTTACTTACCGATTTATAGAGTCGATACCGTTAACTGCAGCCTTTTTTACTGGCATTTGGATTTATAAAAAAGGCTATCGTCCGGCACGTTATTTCGTTATCGGATATTCTTTCCTATTTGCAGGGTTTTTGCTAAAGTTCCTGATAATGTTAGGCTTAAGCTGGTTAAATTTTAGCGTAATTAGCTACTACAGTTTAACCATTTGTTTTATTCTTGAAATGGTATTTCTTTCTTTAGCCATAGGCGATAAAGTGAGGTTATTTAAACGTAAGAAAGATAAGGCGCAGCAGGCGATGATTAAGCAGATGCGTGATAATGAAAAGTTAAAGGATGCGATAAATAGAAAGCTAGAGAAAAAAGTGGAACTGCGAACCAGGGAGGTGACAGAGCAGGCTGAAATTATTGAACAGCAAAATAAACGATTGCTAGAAAGTAATAATTTACTAAAGGAACAGGCCAATGAAATTTCTAGGATCAACGCATTACTTGAGCAAGATAATAAAGAGCTTAAAGTTGGAATAGAGAGCGTTACTCGTGCTCGTATCATGTCAGCTGATGTGGATTTTACCGAGTTCAGCAAAATTTATCCCGATAAAGATAGCTGCTTTAAGTTTTTGGCAGAGTTAAAATGGGGCGAAGGTTACCACTGCAAAAAATGCAACACTAGTAAATACATCGAAGGACATACGCCTTACAGCAGGCGATGTAACTCCTGCGGATACGAAGAGTCCGTATTGATTGACACCATTTTTCAAAATTCTAGGATACCCATTAACAAATTATTCTATCTCGTATTTTTAATTTATTCTTCCAAAGGACGAATTTCTTCTCACAAGCTTGCGCAAGTGTTAGAAATTAGGCAGAATACCTGTTGGACCTACAGTGCAAAAATCAAGAAAATGATGAACGATCGGAAAAACGAGCTAAAAAAAGCTGGTGAACAGGGTTGGAGCAAACTGGTCTTAGAATAAATTTCAATTTTTTTTATCGGGTAACGAAGCGTATCAGCTTCACTTTTCTGCTTCTAGCTTAATCGAGCTATTACATTGGTTTTCAAACGAAATCACTCTTTTTTACGCTGGTACTAAAACGTATCAAAATTTACGTTATTAACTGTAAATCAATGTTTTATGCAAAATAGTTCTTGCGTAATTCATTTAATATATTTCAATTTGTGTATCAATTACAATATGCTGAGCTTAAATCAGCAATTAACTAATACCAAATATTAAATGATAATGACTATGAAGGGAAAAATTCTACTTTTTCTATCCTTAATGTTTGCGCTTATAACTAATGTTAGCGCACAAGACATTAAAGTTTCAGGCACAGTGAAAGACGGAGACGGAATACCGCTGCCCGGTGTAAGTGTGCTTATCAAAGGAACTAACAAAGGCACAAGCACTGATGCAACTGGTAGCTTTAGCATTAGTGCAGCTGTAGGTTCAACACTTACATTTCGAATGCTGAACATGAAACCTTACGAGGTAACCGTCTCTAATTCGACCTCAAATGCTCCGCTACAAATCACACTAACAGAAGACGCAACTTCTTTATCACAAGTTGTGGTAGTTGGTTATGGTACGCAGCAAAAGGGCAACATTACTGGATCGATTTCTGTGATCGGTAAAGAGGCTATCGAATCTAGGCCGAACACGCAGTTTGGTAACCTGATACAAGGAAAAACTACCGGTGTACAGGTAATTTCGCCATCTGGAAAGCCGTCTCAAGGTTTTAGCATGCGTATCCGCGGTACTTCTTCAATTTCATCTTCTAGTGAGCCACTTTACGTGGTTGATGGAGTACCAACGTTAGACACTCGCTCGCTAAATCCGGCAGATATCGAAGACATTTCAATTTTGAAAGATGCCTCTGCATCTGCAATTTATGGTGCTCAGGGTGGTAACGGTGTGGTTTTGATTACCACAAAACGAGGTAAGGCTGGTAAAACAAACGTAACACTTGATGCTTATACGGGCTTTTCTTCAGTTTGGAGAAAGTTGGATGTTTTAGATGCTACGCAATACAGAGATTTGATGACCGAAATTGGTTTAACTACCAATTGGGCACAATATACGGCTAACACCAATTGGCAGGATGAAGTTTTCAGAAATGCCTCGTCGCAAAACTACCAGTTGAATGTTTCTGGCGGTAACGACAAAACCTTGTACTACATTGGCGGTGGTTGGTCGCAAAATCAGGGTGCAGTACGTTCATCAGATGTTAATCGTGCCAATTTTAAAATCAATTTAGATCACAAAGTAACCGATTGGCTTAAAGTGGGTACCAATTTGGCTTACACCCGTTATCACGATGTGAGCGTGAATGATAATCAAGCGGTAAACCAAGGCGGTGTGTTGCTTGGCGTACTTACTACACCACCAGTAATTGGAATTTACAACGCAGATGGTACTTTCACAAGAAATCCTTTTCAAGATTGGGAAAACCCTATCGCCTCTACAGATGGTACCGATAGGGGATATAAAAACCAACGTATGATTGGAAACGCCTATACAGAAATCAATTTTATTCCTGAATTAAAGTACAGATCAAGTTTCGGTATTGATTATAGCAATGCAGTTTCTGACAGTTTTCAGGATCCAATTAGAACAGGTTGGGGCAGGGCGAACGGTGGTATAGGCAGTTACAGCACCAATTTATCTAATTATTGGATTGCTGATAACACGTTGTCGTACACTAAAAAAATCAAGGAGCACAACTTTAGCGTATTGGCTGGTTACATCCTTCAAAAATACAGATGGGAAGATAGCTCTATCGAACGTAGAGGCTTTTCTGGAACGTCGGTTACTACGCCAAATGGAGGTTCAATTGTGCAAAATGCAAGTGCTACCAAAGCTGAAAAAGCAAATCAATCGGTAATTAGCCGTATCAATTATGATTTTAATGGCAAGTATTTGTTTACTGCTAACTTCAGGGCTGATAACTCTTCGAATTTTGGGCCAGGCAATCGTTGGGGATATTTTCCATCGTTCTCTGCCGGCTGGCGTATTTCCCAAGAAGCTTTCTTTAAAGATGTGAAAGTAATTAACGACTTGAAATTGAGAGCTGGTTGGGGTATTGTAGGTAACGATAATATCGGTTCTTATGCGTATTTGGCAAGGGTTGGCGTAAGTTCTAGTTACCCAATTGGCGGTGCAATTTTACCGGGAACCTATCCTGCAAGTATCGGAAATACTGATTTGCGTTGGGAAGGTAATGAGCAAACCAACATCGCAATAGATTTATCTGCGTTTAATTCAAGAGTAAATTTTACTGCAGAAGCTTATGTGAAAAAGACAAATAACATGTTATTGAATGTTCCAATACCTTATTCTACTGGTTTTAGTTCAGGTGTACAAAACGTAGGTAACTTGGAAAATCGCGGTTTGGAGTTCTTATTAAACACCAAAAATTTCACTGGTAATTTCAAATGGGAAACTGATTTAAATATCTCGTTTAACAGAAACAAAGTATTAAATATTGTAGGGCAACAACTCACCGCAGGTGGTGTGGCGTCTCGTGGAGATGCCGTTCAAAATCGAGAAGGGCAGCCTTTGGGTATGTTTTATGGTTACAGAGCTGATGTAGTAGATCCAGTAACCGGTAACCTATTCTATTTGGATGCAAATGGAAATAGCACTTTTAATCCAAATCCAGCTACGGATCGTGTTTATATCGGTAACCCTAATCCAGATTTTATTTACGGGATTACCAACAACTTTTCTTACAAGAATTTCTCGTTGAATATCTTCTTACAAGGATCTCAAGGTAATGATGTGCTAAATGCAACCCGTATCGAGACCGAAGCAATGGAAGGCCCTAAAAACCAATCTGCAGCTGTATTGGCCAGATGGAAAAAACCGGGAGACGTTACAGATATTCCACGTTCTGGAAATTCTAATAACTCTCTTATTTCTACTCGTTTCATCGAAGATGGGTCGTACATGAGGGTGAAAGCGGCAACATTATCTTATCAGTTGCCTGCATCATTGCTGGGTAAAGTAAAAATTGCTGGTGCAAGATTTTACGTAACCGGCGAAAACCTGTTCACCATCACTAACTATAAGGGATTTGACCCAGAGGTAAACTACGCAGGTGGTAGCAATACGGTACAAGGCATTGATTTTGGTACCTATCCTCACACTCGTAATCTAATTTTTGGACTAAATGTTTCATTCTAATACCATGATAATGAAAACAAAGCATACTAAACTTGTTGCACTGGCAACAACCATTATACTTGGCACAACAGCCTGTAAAAAATTCACAGACCTTTCACCAATTTCTGAAGCTACCACAGCAAATGCTTACAAAACAGCGCAAGATGCTGAAGCTGCTTTAGTGGGAACTTATGAAACCTTCCGTTCGCAGCAGTATTACATTTGGGACAACACTATTATGAGTGATGTGGTTTCTGATAATTATTACGCTGGTGGTGATGATGTGAACATCATAGCTATTGACAAACTGAATTTTTCGCCAACCAATCCAAGGTTTTTAACTACTTGGAGCTCACTATACAATGCCATTTTAAAGGCTAATTTAGTGATTGAGAAGGTAGCTTTAATTCAGGATCCTAAATTAGACATTAACAACAGGAGAAATCAAATTATCGGTGAAGCCTTATTTTTAAGAGCATATCATTATTACCAACTTGTAACATTATTTGGTGGTGTACCTATCATTACTGCTCCAGTTACTTCTACACAGCCTGAAGCTACAAATGTTCCTAGAGCTACTGAAGAACAAACTTATGGTCAAATCATTAAAGATTTAGAACAGGCACTTCCATTAGTACCTGATACTTACCCTGGCGATGCTTCTATCAGCAAGGCAAGAGCTACCAAAGGAGCGGTGAATTCGCTTTTAGCAAAAGCTTATGCGCAGAAACCAACAAAGGATTACAACAAAGTGTTGCAGTATTGTAATGCAGTAATTACTAGTCCTGCAGGCTATGTTTTAGTGCCTAATTACGATTTCCTATTTGACGGTGCGCATTACAATAACTCTGAGTCTATTATGGAAGCTCAGTTTACTGGTACAACTGGCGGAAACGGGAACTACGGACCATCTTTATTGCTTCCTCCATCTATTACAATTGATACTTGGAGAAAATTCGTGGTGCCATCTAAAGACTTAGTAGCAGCTTTTGATGCTGCTGGCGATAATGTTAGAAAGAATGCAACCGTTAAGTTCGAATCAGCACCATGGGTAGATGAATATTGGAACAATACCATCAATAGCAGTATTCCTTTTGCATGGAAATGGAGAAATAAATCAGGTTGGGACAACAGTACAAGCCGCCAATACATGTTCCGTTTAGCGGATATCATTTTGCTAAAAGCGGAAGCAATGAATGAATTGGGACAACCCATTGCCGATATTAGGACTGTACTACAAGAAGTAAGAGGACGTGTAGGCTTAGGTCCAGTTGCCGCGGCTAACCAAGCAGCTATGCGTACTGCGATTTTGAACGAGCGACGTTTAGAATTAGCGCAAGAAGCACAGCGCTGGAACGATTTGAAACGTTTCGGTGTGGCGGTACAAACCATGAACAATTTGAACGAAATTGATTTGCGTACCAACACCAAAACCAACTACAATGCTACTACAGCTAAATTGCTATATCCAATACCTCAACAAGAGTTGGATAGAAACAAAAGTTTAACTCCTAATCCTTTGTAGTTCTAAAATCGATTAATGATGTGGGCGGAAAATCCCACGATAGAAATATAAATGCAGTGTAATTCACTACAAATTAAAAAATTGAGAAAATGAAAATTAAATTCATCGCATTTGCGCTGTGCCTAATAACAGCATTTGCAGGTTGTAAAGACGAAGAAAATGTTCCTGCGCCATCGGTTGATTTTACACCATCAGTAAATAACCTTTTGGTCAACTTCACTAACAATTCTACCAATGGACGCTATTTTGAATGGAACTTTGGTGATAACTCACCGGTGTCTACTCAAATGAATCCAGGCCATGCCTACGAGGACGAGGGAACATATAACGTAAAATTGAGTGTAATTGGCAGGGATGGTTCTAAACTATCTACCACTAAACAAGTAAAGGTTACTGCACCAGCTAATTTAATTACTGGCGGTAAAATGAACCCGGGTGATGAGACCAAATGGACAAAATACGTAATGGGCGGTGCGGCTACCGTTGGCATCACTAACGGAAAAATGGAGTTTAAATCTACCGCATGGAGCCACAGTGGTTATTATCAAAAAATCAGTGTTGAAGCTAATAAAACCTACGTATTGGATATGCTGATTACTAGTGGTGGTGCTACCAACACGTGGTGCGAAGTGTACGTAGGCAGAGTAGTTCCTCCAGGTAGCGGCGATTACAATGATGGTGGTCAGCGTTTAGGATGGAACACTTGGTGCTATGGAAATAACAAACCAGTAGATGGCGTGTTTTCTAGCTCAGCAATCAACTGTGGTGCCGCTAATAAAAATACATTTTCGTTTAGTACTTCTGGCGATGCCTACTTAGTGATTAGAGTGGGAGGTGATAACCTTGGTACGGGCATCTTCCTAGATAATATCTCTATCACAGAAAAAAAATAATTCAACCGTTGGGTGTCGAGGCTTGTCCTCGGCGCCTTTTATTTAAATATGTTCCATATGGTTTTCAAGCCGAAATTTAACTTTACTGTCATCGCTGGAATGCTTACTTTAATGATGGCCTGTGGTAAATCTGCCCCAGCACCGGATGTAGTTACTCCAGAAATTCCAGATCCAAATGCACCATCTGACGTGGCATTTTACATGACTACCATTGATAAAACATCACTGTTCAGAAAGCAAGCTCAAGTGATGAACTTTGGTACGGTAAACAATTCTTTTCCTACCATCACTGTAGATGAATCGCAAACCTATCAAACTATGGATGGTTTTGGTTACACGCTAACTGGTGGAAGTGCCTCCTTAATTAATGCCATGGGAGCAGCAGAACAAGCTGCCTTGCTAAAAGAGTTATTCAGCACGGATGGCGATGGTATTGGCGTAAGTTATTTGAGGGTGAGCATAGGTGCTTCTGATTTGAGCGCTTCCACTTTTACTTATAATGATTTATCTTCTGGGCAAACGGATGTTAATTTGGCCAATTTTAACATCAATCCTGATAAAACGGATTTAATTCCTGTGCTAAAGAAGATTTTAGCCATTAACCCTAATATCAAAATATTGGGTTCACCTTGGTCGGCGCCGGTGTGGATGAAAACGAATACAAGTTTTATTGGAGGCAAGTTAAAACCTGAACATTATGCCACGTACGCACAGTATTTTGTGAAATATATTCAGGCCATGAAAGCAGAAGGCATCACTATCGATGCTATTACTATTCAAAATGAGCCTTTAAATCCTTACAACAATCCAAGCATGGTAATGGAGGCGGCAGAGCAAGCTTCATTTATTAAAAATAACTTGGGGCCAGCTTTTCGTACTGCTAATATCAGCACAAAAATTGTACTTTATGATCACAATGCTGATCGCCCAGATTATCCTATCAGTATTCTTAATGATAACGCTGTTAAAGCTTTTGTAGATGGTTCTGCTTTCCACTTATACGGAGGTTCGATTGACAGATTGAGTGAGGTTCATACTGCACATCCCGATAAAGCTATTTATTTTACGGAGCAGTGGGTACAGTCGCCAGGGCCATTTCCGGGCAACTTACAGTGGCATATGGAAAACCTAATTATTGGCGCACCAAGAAACTGGAGTAGAAATGTTTTAGAATGGAATTTAGCTGCTGATCCAAGTAACAATCCACATACGCCAGGCGGATGTACGGAATGTTTAGGAGCCATCACCATCAACGGTTCGTCAGTAACCAGAAACATCGCCTACTACGTCATTGCCCATGCTTCAAAGTTTGTACGTCCGGGCGCTGTTAGAATTGCATCTAACACTCCGAGTAACCTGCCTAACGTTGCTTTTAAAAATGCTGATGGCAAAAAAGTTTTAATTGTGCAAAATAAAAGCACTGATGATCAATCATTTAATATTAAATTTAATAATAAAACTGTAACTAGTACCATTAAAGCAAACGCTGCAGGTACTTACGTTTGGTAATATCACTATGTATTCATTTAGCCCTATCTTAATTGCTTTATCGTTGATAGCGCCCGGAGATAAAACTCCACCACGCAAAGCGCAGCAATTTACAACAGCAATCAATTCTGATCTAAGAATTACAAAAACTAATGAGCTCTCTTTTGTGCCAAACGCACAACCTTTGGAAACCGAGCCAACTGTTTTCATCGACAAGAAAAGATCTTTCCAAACAATGGTAGGTATTGGCGGAGCAATTACCGATGCCTCGGCTGAAGTCTTTGCAAAGTTATCTGCCAGTAAGCAAAAGGAATTATTAGATGCCTACTACGATAAAAATAAAGGGATTGGCTATAACTTGCTACGTACGCATATCAATAGTTGCGATTTTTCGTCTGATACCTACACTTATGTGAAAGATAACGATAAGTCGTTGAGTACGTTTGATATTGTTCACGATGAGAAATATCGTATTCCAATGATCAAGCGGGCATTAACCACTGCAGGAGGTAAGCTAACTACGTATGTAAGTCCGTGGAGCCCGCCAGCTTGGATGAAAGATAACAACAACATGATGCAAGGTGGAAAGTTAAAAGAGGAGTATAAGCAAGCTTGGGCAAATTATTACATCAAGTTCATTCGTGCTTATGAAAAACAACAAATCCCGATTTGGGGCTTGAGTGTACAAAACGAGCCTATGGCTAAACAACGTTGGGAATCATGTATTTTTACTGCTGAAGAGGAGAGGGATTTCATTAAGAAGTATCTTGGCCCAACCTTAAAAAAAGAGGGGATGAGTACTAAAAAATTGATTGCTTGGGATCACAATCGTGATTTGATTTACCAGCGGGCAAGTACCATTTTAGGAGATCCTGAAGCAGCGCAATATGTTTGGGGCATTGGCTTTCATTGGTACGAAACTTGGACCGGGAGTGCCATGCAATTCAATAATGTAAAGCAGGTAAATCAGGCTTTTCCTGATAAGCAACTGATTTTTACTGAAGGTTGTAAAGAGAAGTTTAGCATGGATAGCATAGGACACTGGTCCTTAGGGGAGCGCTATGGCCTGTCAATGATTAATGACTTTAATAATGGAACTGCCGCCTGGACAGATTGGAATATCCTACTGGATGAAAAAGGTGGGCCAAATCATGCTAATAACTTATGTTTTGCGCCAATTCATGCTGATTTAACTAGTGATAAGCTAATTTATACCAACGCATATTATTATTTGGGCCATTTTTCTAAGTTCATTGCAGCTGGTGCTAAACGTATTGCAACAGCCTCAACACGTGATATTTTAGAAACAACAGCGTTCACCAATCCTGATGGAAAAACCGTGGTTGTAGTAATGAATAGGACCGATAAAGACCTTAACTATCAACTATGGGTTGAAGGGCAGGCTGCAAAAACAAAAAGCCTCGCTCATTCCATCAGTACTTTTATCATCGATTAAATTTAAGCCAATGCGTTATCGTTTTTTACTTCTACCTATTTTGTTTTTTACTTGTTCGTTCAGCTACGGACAAACGGTTGCCGTATGGTTAACAGACCCTTCACAAAATATACTTTTCCAACAACAAGCTGATCTAAGTTTTATAAAAGCGGCTGGTAATTCCAATATTACTGTCGACCCAAAACAAAGCTTTCAAACCATTGATGGTTTTGGTTTTACACTCAATGGAGGCAGTGCACAGCACTTACTAAACATGGGGGCAGCACAGCGCAAAGCTTTGTTGGAAGAACTTTTTGGCACAAAGGGAAATCAAATAGGGACAAGTTATTTAAGATTGAGCATTGGTGCGTCAGATTTAAATGATAGCGTTTTTTCTTATAATGATTTGCCAACGGGAGAAACAGATGTGGCTATGCAGAAATTTGATTTGGGACAAGATAAAAAGGATATTATCCCTGTGCTGAAGGAAATTTTAAGCATTAACCCTAAAATAAAATTGATGGGCTCGCCTTGGTCGCCACCAACTTGGATGAAAACCAATAACGACTCCAGAGGTGGTAGTTTAAAACCGGAATATTATGCTGCCTATGCTTTATATCTGGTAAAATACGTTACGGAAATGCAAAAGCAAGGTATCGCTATAGATGCGATCACTGTTCAAAATGAGCCTTTGCATCCTGGCAATAATCCCAGCTTGTTAATGTTAGCTAAAGATCAGGCGGAATTTGTTAAAAAGCACTTGGGGCCGGCTTTTAAAAAGGCAAAGTTGAAAACAAAGATCATTATTTACGATCACAATGCTGACAAGCCGGAGTATCCAATCAGTATTTTAGATGATGCAGAGGCGAAACAATACATCGACGGCTCCGCTTTCCATTTATATGGCGGGAAAATTGAAGCGTTATCCAAAGTTCATGAGGAACATCCGGATAAGAATATTTACTTCACAGAACAATGGGTTGGTGGGCCAGGAAACATCAAAACGGATTTTCCTTTTCATGTTGAGCACTTAATCATAGGTGCTACCAGAAACTGGGCAAAAACAGTTTTAGAATGGAATTTGGCGGCTAATAGTAAGTATGAACCGTTTACCGACAGGGGTGGATGTACCTCTTGTTTGGGTGCGGTAACTATCGATGGAAATGAAGTGAAAAGAAACCCAGCTTACTACATCATTGCTCAAGCAGCCAAATTTGCAAGGCCTGGAGCAGTTCGCATTGCTTCAAATATCAGCAAAGAGTTGCCTAACGTAGTTTTTAGAAATACAGATGGGAAATTGGCAATGGTGGTAATTAACCGTTCAAAAGAGCAGAAAAATTTCACAGTGGGTTATAATGATAAGACTGTTCAAGTTTCGTT
The DNA here is from genome assembly GCF_003313335.1 of Pedobacter zeaxanthinifaciens. Lineage (GTDB taxonomy): Bacteria > Bacteroidota > Bacteroidia > Sphingobacteriales > Sphingobacteriaceae > Pedobacter > Pedobacter zeaxanthinifaciens. The sequence goes on along the minus strand of NZ_QMHP01000012.1, from coordinate 103,071 downwards.
AAATAGCAATGCCGCGGCTACGTTAGTGTGGTGATATTTTAGATAGTTATAATATTTTGTAGATATACCGAACGGGGGAGTAGTTAATTTACTTCCCCGTTTCCATGTAATGCGTAATCAATTATCTTGCTGGTCTTTCTCGCTATCGTCATCAAAAGCTTGCTCCAAGCGTGAACCTTCTCCATCGGCAAATTCATTTTCTTGAGCAGTATATTCGTTTTTCTTCACGTTGTTGCCCGCTTCAATATTTGATTTGTTGGGCGTTTGAATGTGGTTTTCGTTCCCGTTTTCTTGCTGATTTTTCTTTTGAGTTTCCATGTGGTTATAATTTAAATTGTAATTTTTGATTCATTAGAAGCGATTGGAACAATAGTTTCGCCATTTAAAATTCTTGGTAAAATTCTTTGAAGCCAAGTAGATGTGGCTTCATTATCTTCTATGGTTTGCGCTAAAATTAGAGCTGAATTTTCCAATTGTAGATGAGTAGCAATTGCATGCGCAACTTTGTACAACGGCAGTTTCTGATAAATAATTTGTTGCGACTTAGCAATTAGCCATAAATCTCTTTCACTCCCTTTTTTTAGTTGCTTAGTTATACGAATAGGCGCCAATAACGAGCCGCTATCTTTCGCATCTACTTTGCCTATTTCTTGAGCAATTAGCTTTAATCGTTTGATGTGTGACATTATGCCTGTTTGTTCAGGATGTACAGCTTTTGCCAGTTCAGGCATGTTGGCATGCTTACGTATGGTATCGTACAACTTTTTGCTAGTTTTCTCTAAATTGCTCAAATCATAGGTTAATTGAGCTAGCGTATTTATTGGAGATGATTTTTTTGGATCCATAATTGCCTATTAAAAACCATTTAAAATCAATTTTGCTTGTGATATAAATACTTAATCTGAAAGTAAAATACTTATTAAGTATGTCTCCACCTCTGATTGTGGAAGATCAATTCATTATTTTAAAAACTATTTTATGCGGCAAACACTTAATATGGTAAAAGATATCATCATGAAGGATAATAAAAACGAAGCTTTAAGCAGCAAAGGCATTGATCAAGAAAACATTAATCGAATGCACAATACCTATTCGGATGGCACTTCTAAAAAGCCAGCAGAAGAAGATACCAGCAGGGAAATTATTGATGCTCACGATGAAAGAAATAACGATGAAGGTGCTGACGAACAGTTCGGAGGGGATGCTGAAGACAATAGGGATCGCCGTAAAGGCGGTGGTAGGTTGGATGAATTGTAGTCGGATTTTCAAATTTAACCGCGATGGTCCCGCGGTTAAATTGTGGTGAATTAAATCTCGTATTCTTGGTGGTAACTCGGGATTGCGATGTGTTTAAAGCCTTTCTCTCTTAAATGATCAGCAAAGCGCTGCTGTACTTCATATTCACCATGAACTAGGAATATTTGCTTATTTGCTTTTGGATCCTGACAAGATAAAAAATGGAGTAAGTCTTCATAATCACCATGTGCACTCATTGATTTGATGGTTTTTACATCAGCTAATACCTGTAAGTGTTCCCTAAAAATATCTACTGTTTTATTGCCAGCCATTAGTTGGCCACCTAACGAATGTGGATCACAATATCCAACCAATAAAATGGTGTTTTTATCGCTCTCGATATTGTTTCGGATATGATGTCTCACTCTACCACCCTCGGCCATACCAGAAGATGAAATAATTACACAGGGACGGTTGTCTTGGTTTAATGCCATTGATTCCTGTGCGCTTTCAATGAAACGAAGCCCCTTAAAGGCAAAGATGTCATCATCAATTTTTAGGAGTTGTTTTGTGCCATTGTTGTACACGTCAGGATGATTCTTTAACACCTGCGTAGCCTGCATGGCAAGTGGGCTATCTACATAGTAATTTAAATCTGGTAGTTTTCCATTAAGTTCTAGCGCATTCAACGCGAATAATAATTCTTGAGTTCGGCCCACGCTAAACGCAGGAATTATTACTTTACCCTTTTTTCTCAAACAGGTATCTCTGATAACGTCTAATAAAAGTTCTTCGATAGGTTCTTGGTCCTTGTGTAGTGAGTCGCCATAGGTTGACTCCATAATGATATAGTCGGCTTGCGGAAATGTTTGCGGACTTCGCAGCAGTAAATCTGTGTATCTACCTATATCGCCGCTAAATGTCAGCTGTGTTTGCTTTCCAAATTCGGTTATGGTAAGGTGTACGGCTGCACTACCCACCACATGTCCGGCATCGGTTAGCAATAAACTGATGTTGTCGTTGATCTGAAATGATTGGCCATATTCCACAATTTTAAATTGCCCCATGGTTTTAATTACATCTTCCTCGGTGTATAGTGGCATTTCTTCTGGCTGGTCTATATTTCGGTTTGCGTTGCTGTATTCAGCATCTTGTTCGTGTATTTTTGCCGAGTCGAGCAATAGTATCCTGGCCAAATCCATTGTGCCCGGAGTGGCGTAAATAGGTCCCGAAAAACCCTCAGCTACTAACCTTGGTAGTAAACCGCAATGATCTATGTGTGCATGAGATAAAATCATCATCGTTACTTCAGTAGGTTTAAAGCCGAAATAACCGTTCAGTTTATCCGTGGCAGTCCCCATGCCTTGAAACATTCCACAATCTAATAGTATCTGCGTATTGTCTTCTAGTTTGATCAAATGTTTGCTGCCTGTTACCGCTCTGGCGGCGCCGTGAAATGCTATTTTCATTTACTGCTAATAATAAGTTTTACCGCTGCCTAACAAGTAGAAGGAAATAAAAGTTTCATTCATATTTTAAGTTTGAGATTACTGCTTGATTTTCTTTTAGTTCTAGTTTGATTTTTGTACGTTTGTAGCGAGAGCGTTAATTTAGACGTGGGGATGTTCTTCGGAATGTTCCCACTCTTCTTTTTACAGCCAACTTTCTACTTAGCACAGTACAGTTTCCACAAAGTATTGGCTTATCAATATCAGTATTTTTAGCGTTTTTTTGGTTCTATGATTTTGGACAACACATTCTTTTCCGTGACGTAGTACTTCGTTTTCTTTGCCGAATGGCTGTTAAAAGCATTGGCTTACAAGCGGGATTTTGCAATTTTCATGCTTTCTTTTGCGGCCTTTTGCTCCGATAGTTTTGCCTGCATGGATATTGCAAAACAAATTATTTGTAGGGCCTGTACGCTACCAAGGGCAGCGGAAATGGTCAATTATTGGGATGAATTATTGGAGCTGATTGCAGCATCTTCTCCTGTACTATGGGAAAAGTTAAAAGGGCTAAACGCTTCCGATTTTGAAGTGTTGGATAGGCGTACACAAATTAGCGTCCTTCGTTACTTTAACAGAGCTAAATTTCGTCCCATTCCCTATGGCAAATTTGCTAGTGTGGGTCTTATCACTACTAAAAAACAAACGCAACAAACACGCCTCAGCCATCAATTGGAGGTGATTGATTTGCCAGATTGGACAAAAGCGAAGACATGGTTTGAACAAGATATGCTGTTCGCAGAAGATCGACTTTGGCGTATACAGTCAACTTTATATACTGAAAATGGGAGTCACTTTTTTTTTCAATCTACAGAGGGACAAACGGAGCTTTTTTGTGTGCAGGGCTTTGCCGAATTGGATAAGCTGCTAGAGTTTTGTACCGAGCCGCGTACTACAGCAGAGATTATCGCTTTAGCTGGCGATGAATGGGGTTTTTTCGGCGAAATGTTGCAGCAGCTCATAGAATTACAGGTAATGTTTCATAGCGGTATGCCAAATATAACTGGAGAGGATTATTTTAAAAGACTAGGGAAGCAGGTACACAGCAGCGCTACAAATGATTATGTGATTTCGTGTAGACATGGCAAGGGGATGCCAATAGCTGAAACAGTAAAAATTGAACTGTTGAATTATGTGGAATTTGCGAAATTACATTTTCCTTGCGCAGATCCTGTTGACTTAACAGCATTTAAGACTGCATTTTCCAAGCGATACGAAAATCAATGGCAGCCGCTGGCATTAGTGCTTGATCCAAGCAGAGGGCTAGGTTACGCCGGGCTGTCAGGTACAGAAGATACAGCAATTGAAGCGCTGCTATCTCAACAAGTAATCAATAACACACCTGTTTTAGAGATGGATGCGCTGAATAATTTCTTATTGGCCGGCATGCTTAGTGGCAACACAATTGATTTAAAACGTTTTGATGATAAAGTAGCTGATCCGAAAGTTTTACCAAACACCATGAGCGCATTGCTACAACCTGCTGATGATGGAAAGTGGGCTGTGGAGCATTTAGGCGGTGCCACTGCAAATGCACTGTTAGGTAGATTTGCGGTAGATGAGCAAATAAAAAACGTGGCTCAGGATTTTGCTAAGGTGGAACAAAAAGCTAATCCGGAAGTGCTTTTTTTTGACTTGGCCTATCAAACGGGAGAACGGACAGATAATATCAACCGACGACCTCAGCTTTACGATATGGAGTTGCTATTAGGCGGCTGGTCAACCCACCCTTGTCAGTTGCAGCTTTCTGATATCTTTATAAATGTGGTAAATAACGAGCTAGTTTTATATAGCCATCGTCATCGTTGCAGGTTGATGCCCAGAATGGCTTCAGCTTACAATATCCAGCGTTCTAGTCATCCTTTACTACGATTCTTGGCCGATTTGCAATACCAAGGGTTGCACCATCAATTTTTACCTGATTTGTCCCTGCGTTTCCCTTCAATAGATTATTATCCTGAGCTTTGTTTTGGCAACCTCATTATCCAACCAGCCATGTGGCGTGTACCTAAAGAAGCCAGAATAGATGAGGTGGCTTTACGGGACTGGTTAGCTTGGGCAAAAGTTGCCAGATATGTAAAGGTAGGTAACGCCGATCAATATCTCTGTTTAGATACCGAAAATTCTACAGATATCAAATTACTGCTTGATACGCTACAGCGAAGCAGTTCAGTGGAATATGTTTCTTGTTGGCTTTCGGGTAGCGATAGTGGTTTAGCTGATGAATTAGGAAGGTGTTTTTCCTATCAATTACAACTTAATTTTACACACACAAATAGGGTTTATAAGTGTGTTGAGACATTTGAAAAGCTAGCAGGCAATAAAGTGTGGCCTTTGGGAAACCACTGGTTTTTCGTGTCAATTTACGTTAGCCCAACAATGCAAGATGCGGTACTACTGCAACTAATAGCTCCGCTGGTTCAACGCTATGAAAACTTAATTGAAAGTTGGTTTTATGTGCTTTATGCTGACCCTGACCGACATATCCGCTTTCGAATTAAGTGGAGAACAGAAGCACCTTTGGCGGAACGTTGGCTTATAGCTGCGGAAATTGGTAATTGGTTAGGTCAGCTTGCTATCAGTGATATGGCAATTCGCCCATATGCACCCGAATGGCAAAGGTATGGCGTTGATACGATGCCGCTCATTGAGGATTTTTTTCATCTCGATAGTACCGAAGCGCTGCTTGAAATGCAGTTAAGTGAAAAAGAGCGACTTCAAAGTTGTTTCACTTGGATCAATGATTTTCTGCATTTGGTTTATCCGGATGGGCAGCAACGGAAAGCGTTTATTAAAAAAATGGCTACGGTTTTCAGTGCCGAAATGGGATGGGGGCATTTGCAGTTTAAACATATCAATCAAACATGGAGATCGTTTTATCATACTGAAAGTACGTACTTAGTTAGCAATAAGCAGCGTTGCGTATGGCAATGTATCACCTCCAAATCCATTCCTGAGAAACAAACGCAATTACTTGCAGATCTGATTCACATGCATGTAAACCGACGCTTTTTGAATCACGCTAGGCTCCATGAGGCTCAACTATACCAGTTTCTTTACCTCTATTCGCAGAGGACTGCAGTACTTGTTCCAAAGGAATATCTAGTTGAACGGTAAACCCGCCATTGCCATCATTACCATAAGTAAACAAATGTGTATTGCCATAAGCTGTAAGTAGTCTTTTTTCCAAATTGGCTAAGCCATTTTTAGTAGAACTGAGAGGTTTTTGTTGAGATGTTCTGTTCCAAGTGGAAATCTTCAAATGATCATTTTCCAATAGCACAGACATCTCAGCATCCTGTTCAGCTAAGTTGCCATGTTTGTAGCAGTTTTCTGCTAACGTTAGCAATACTAGTGGAATAAGTTGTAACTCGCACACTGCTAGTTCATAATCAAGTTTAAGTGTGCCTTGCCCTTTTTTTAGGCTGTACAAATAACTAATATCATTCACTTGCTCCAATTCATCACCCAATCTAATTCTTTCTCCGGCATGTTCTATATCAAAAGCAAAACGCATAACGCTGGCTAGGGTAGTTACGGCCTCACTAATTTGAGGTGCCGATTTTATTGTTTGAAGGTGGATGTAATTAAGAATGTTGAACAGGAAATGCGGATTGATTTGTGCTTTTAAGAAAGCATTTTGCATGACATCCAATTCGCTCCGTATTTGTTGCTGTTCAATAATCGATATTAAACGTTCGGTTTCTAACTGTTGCGTCAAATTGCGTTGCGCCATGTAGTTGCGTAGGTAAAAGTAACCGGTTGAAAATCCCATAAAAAATAACCCCCGATAACCATTTTTTAGAAAACTTTGCCAAGTATAGCCGTACCATGGTTTAATTGGCTTGTCCAAAAGGTGGATTAAGAAGATTTCACCAATCAAATGTGCTGCGATATACATCAAAAGGAAGATGATGCAGAACAAAGGAATCCACAGCCAACGCAACCTGTTTTTACTTAACCGAGGCAAAATTACATTTGACTGTAGATAGAAAAGTGCTATAGTGATAGCATAGTGAACAATATAAATGATTGGCTCTACAGCCATATCATAAAGTAAATTGGTGATAATTGTTTCCCAACTAATAAAGAGAGCCCATATTAAAACATGAAGTCTTAAAACTTTTTTATCTAGATTTTTTGCCATTCCGCATCGAATAATAAGGTTTCCAAATAACAGATTTTTTAGTGGTAATTACTAGCGCTAATTTCAATTCGTTAACTGTACGATTATGGAAAATAAAAAGATCAAATTGGAGATTAGGAAAGTTGGAACTTTCAAAAAATCCCACGCCACAAATGCTGTACTGTTTACCAGCGACCCCACCTCTGAATTAACTTCAGTAAAAACGACAATGGGACCACGTGTACAAATTGTTCGTTAAACAGCTCTCTAAATGGGAAAAAGGACTAGCGCTTTTTTCCCATTTTTATTATTCTTTCATCTAAAAACGATTGAAAAGTAGGTCGGTACATTTCGCCAACCGTTACTTTTGCCCCACTGGCCATCACTAGCGTGTTACCATCTACGTATTCAATATAGTGCTTGTTAATAATAAAGCTTCGTTGTACCTGAATAAAATCGGGTTGTCCGTTTAGCTTTTTTGCAAGTTCGCTTAACGTCATGTACGTAATCACCTGCCTATCTACCGCTTGTAGCTCAACGTAGTTATTCTTGCTTTCTATCACAATAAGTTCCTTCAGTTTCACCTTAACTAGTTTTGAGTCTTGCTTTGCTTTTACAAAAATGAAATCCTCTTCGCTAATGGTTTCCGGTTGTGTTTTTTCGGTTTCTTTGGTTTTAGGATAAAGACGGTGTAGCGTAGCTACAAATTTAGCCAACGAAAAAGGTTTGAGCAGGTAGGCGTCTGCCAAATGTTCAAAAGCTTCAAATGCATATTTGGTGTGCGCAGTAGTGAAAACAAGCTTATCTACCTGTGTCCTAACTGCCGCTGTAAGTTCAATACCATTAATTTTTGGCATATCTACATCCAATAATAAAAGGTCAACTTTTTTATTTAAAAGGTAGGCCATGGCCTCAACTGGGTCGGTAAAAGTATGTTCTACAATTATTTCTGGAAATGCTTCCAAATAAGTCACCAACCCAGCCACTGCATCATGGTCATCATCTACAATTACACAGCTAATATTCACACTTTTCTATTTTAATGAAACTCTACCGCTTAAATTAAGGATTTGTTCCCGATTTTTAAAGCGCAGTATTCCATAAAGTTTTCAATGTGCTACGTGTTAAAGGATTAATTTCTAATCACGGCTTTTTAGTTTCGCAAACTAAAGCTTTTTTATATAGCGCTAAAGAAATTGTCCGTAGTGTGGCTCAGCCGCTACTGGTTAACTAGCAATTAAAGGAGATGTTGGTTAGTGCTCTTAGCAGTTTTAATGATTACTTGGTCCAGCTCTTTTGCCTGGTCCATTAACTTTTGAATTAAAACTGTATTTTCTGGATTACAGTGGTCTGCCTCTAAAAGAGAGACTAATCCCAGGATGTTAGATAGCGGTCGCCTTACTTCGTGAGCCTGTATCCAAGTAATTTCGTGTAGTTTTTCAATGCTCTTTTGCTTAGCTAATTCTGCTTTGATCTCTGTAGTTTTGTCAACCGCAACGATCATTCTAGCCGGCGTTCCATTAAACATAATAGGAGTGCCTTTAACTTCTGCGTAAATCAAATTGCCATTTTTTTTGAGATGCCTCACTGAACTAGTCATAGGTTCGCCACTCTTTTTTACTTCGTTTAATATCACTGATATTTCAGCAATATCTTCTTTGGGCCTTATTTGTAGAATTGACATGGCCAAAAATTCTTCTCTAGAATAACCATAGCTTTTTATTGCTGATTGGTTTACATCTAAAAAGGCCAGGCTTTCAATATCATATACCCATTGCGGAAGTGGATTTTGATTAAACAAATCCCTATATTTTTTACGCTCACTCTCTAGTTCTTCAGCGGTTTTTTTACGTTCGGTAATATCTTTAAAATAAATTGAAAGGCCTTGCCCATTTGGGAATACCGATACTTCGAACCACATATCTTTAGGATAGAAATATTCTTCAAACCGAGTTGAGGTTTGCGTTGACATGGCACGGCGATATTCCGTATAAAATTTTAACCTAACAGCTTCAGGAAAAACATCCCAAAGGTTTTTACCAATGATGGTATCCTTGGGTATTTTTAGAAGTTCTTCGGCGGTACGGTTCCAGTAGGTTACGGTCCAACTGTTGTGCACTTCAAAAAAGCCATCCGTAAAACTTTCCAGGATAGTTTCTACACGTTTTCGATAAGTGGCATAGAGCGTTTTTCTATCCTTCATTTTAGGATTTGTGTAAGTGTTAGTTTGCGCTTGGTAAGTTTTCAAAAATATGTTCAATATAGACATTTTATACAAATGCATTATTTTATTTAAAACAAATTTGAGTACTCCGTTTGCAAATGCCTTATCATTAAGTGCTTTAAATTTTTTGTTGATGAAAAATATCGAAGAAGGCTTGTGTTATGTTGGGAAATATAGGTGCAAAAACGATTGTGAGTGCTAAGGTTGTCTATGTTTACCTTGTTTCACGTCGGTTAATCTAAAATAATAGTGTTTTTAATTTTGATGTCTGATTAATTGAGTGAAATATGATGTGAATGCTTCAAAATTTTATTTAATTCAATAAGATTTTTTTGAGTTTAACGTTTTTTAGTAATTTAGGTCTACTTAACAACCTATTAAAGTGAAAATATCTTCCAATGGTGACGAGCGGGAATTACTGCTGAGGCTGCAACATAATGATCAGGAAGCGTTCCGAGCAATCTATGAGTTATACGCACCTCGTTTGGCAGCTAAGTTAATCCAATTGTTGCGTTCGGAAGAGCTTGCTCAAGATATCCTTCAAGATATTTTTGTTAAAATTTGGGAAATAAGACAGGCAATTGATCCAGACTTGAGTTTTGTTGGCCTGCTTTATAAAATGGCGGCTAATCTATCTAAAAATGCTTACAGAAAAAGCATGTATGATAAAGCACTTTATGCCAGTTTTGAAGAAGATTTGGGATACAATCCTATTGAAGATTCGCTTAATCAGTCAGATGCAAAAGCCATACTTGATGCTGCATTGAATACGCTTACACCCCGTCAAAAAGAGGTATATGTGATGCACAAGATGGAGGGTAGGAGTTACCAAGAGATTGCAGAATTGTTGAAAATAAGTAGTTCTGCAATTAATCATCATATTCAAGAGGCGGGTAAAAAACTGAAAATGGCGCTTAAAAATCAATATTTAGAGCTAATAATTCTGCTAATTCCAACTTTTTTAAAAAAATAATCATTTTGGGGTGCTACTTTTTTCTTTTCATGTGTATATAAGTTAACGAGCCGCTAAAAGCGCTCCTAACCAAACAATGAAAGCACAACAGGACATCAACGAACTGTTTCGGAAATATATTGACCAAACCATCACTGCTCCAGAGTTGATGCTGTTGAATGCAATGGTGCATGATCAAGCTCAACAGCAAAAGCTAGATGGACTGCTCGAACAACACTTTTCAAACCATTTAACAGATAGCGAACAGCTCTCAAAACAATCTAATCTAGTTAAAAATTTGGCTTGGGAGTCAATCCATCAACGCATAAATCAGCCAGTGAAGCGAGCCTCAATTGCTAAGCTTTGGTGGTTTAGGGTTGCTGCAGCTATTTTGGTAATGATTTCCCTGACCCTTTACTTTTTCAATACAAGAAAAGATACTGATAAGCTACAGCTCTCCATCGCAGCCGACATTCAGCCCGGCGGTAATAAGGCAATACTTAAATCATCCAACGGTTTTGTTTACAACTTAAGTGGTAAAAAGGGAGAAATCATTGTAGATAACGACAACATACACTACGAAGATGGTGTAATTTTGAAAAACGAAGATGAAAACGAAATTATAACCTTGAGTACACCACGCGGTGGTCAGTATAAAGTAACTTTAAGTGATGGAACTAAAGTGTGGTTAAATGCCGAATCATCAATAATTTATCCAACAAATTTTGCCGAAAATGAAAGAAAAGTGCAGCTTGTTGGAGAAGCTTACTTTGAAGTTACGCATAACCCTAAGCAACCTTTTATTGTAGCGACAAAAAGCCAAAACATAAAAGTTTTAGGTACCAGTTTTAACGTAAACGCTTATAAAAACGACACTAGAACCATAACCACATTGCTTTCTGGTAGCGTACAACTGAATAAAAAGGATAATAACCCATTGGCGAAATTGATTCCAGGACAACAGGCGGTGTTAAATAACGATAATGTAGCTGTTGAAAATGTAGATGCTACGGTTTTCAGCGCTTGGAAAGATGGCGAGTTTAGATTTAAAGCCAGCTCCTTAGTTGATGTTTTAAGACAAATTGAACGCTGGTATGATGTAGATGTTGATTATACTAACGTTCCTGCCGAAGTATATATTCACGCTTCGATCAATAGAAATAGACAACTCTCAACTGTATTAAACGCTCTTGAAAAAATAACTAATCTAAAATTTCAAGTTAAAGGAAGGAGTATTCAACTTATGCGTTAAAAGCAGTTTAATTTGCATCGGTTAGCTATAAAAAAAGCCGGCAATGTCGCCACATTACCAGCTGATATAGATCCGATATTTGAGAAATCTTAACAACCTAACAAACTATCTAATCTTTACAAAATTATGAAGTATTTCCTTTTTTACAAGGACAAAGACTGGCGTGTGCCTTCCGCTCAAAATTTGAAGGCAAAATGCAACCATAACCTAACGTTGCCGATGAAGTTTTTAGCCACTTTTTTACTGTTTTTTACCATGCAGGTTTTAAATGATGTAAAAGCGCAAACTGTAACAATTAACCTAAAAAATGCCTCCTTGGCACAAGCAACCGAGGAAATTGGCCGACAAACCAAGTATGATTTTTCTTACAACGACCTCATACTAAAGAAAGCGAAACCAGTAACATTGAAATTAGTAAAAGAACCGTTACTAAGTGCTTTGAGAAAGTTGTTTGCTGAACAACCTATTGGTTACGAAGTACAGGACAGGATGATTATCCTGATTGATAAAAATGCTGCAGGTACATCTGCTCAGGGACTGCAAAGTAGTGTGAGCGGTATAGTAACCAACGATAAAGGAAGCCCGCTAGACGGCGTAACCGTGAAAGTAAAAGGAGCCAGTTTTTCTACTAGAACAGATAAAAATGGCCGTTTTTCCGTTCCGGGGCAATATGCAGAATCTATTTTAGAAATTCATTTACTGGGTTATGCAGATTTGGAAATCAGTGCACAAAGAGCTCGTACAGTGACTTTATCTATGACTACTTCTGACTTGCAAGAGGTTGTAATTAACACCGGCTACCAAACGATAGATAAACGAGCACTTACAAGCGCAGTAACTACCCTTAAAATGGATGACATTATTGCGCCAGGCATTAATACCGTTGATAAACTATTAGAAGGTAGGGTACCAGGCTTAATTTTCATGCAAAATTCTGGTCAAGTGGGTGCAGCACCTAAATTAAGGATAAGAGGTACATCTACTATTTTGGGTAACAGAGAGCCGCTTTGGGTTTTAGATGGCATTGTGCTTCAGGATCCCGTGAATATTGACCCACAGCGCATGAACGATTTGGATTTCGTAAATCTTTTGGGAAATGCTATTGCAGGACTTAATCCAGAAGATATTGACCAAATAGATGTTTTGAAAGACGCTGCTGCTACAGCGCTTTACGGTGCAAGAGCTGGCAATGGTGTAATTGTAATTACTACAAAAAAAGGTAAAAAAGGAAAGCCAACTATCGCTTACGCTGCAGTTACTACGTTTACCCAACGTCCACGATATTCGGATGCTAACATGTATATGATGAACTCTGCAGAGCGTATGGACGTTTCAAAAGAGTTGGTGGAAAAAGGTGTTTACTACAGCAATGTAACGCAGTGGTCTGGTTATGAAGATGCCTTGATAAAGTATAACAACGGCACCATTGGCTATAACGAATTTAAGCGTTTAAGCGATTACTATGCAAGTGTAAATACAGATTGGTTTGATTTATTAACCAGAGATTCTTTTTCGCAAAATCATACGCTTACGCTTTCTGGCGGATCTGACGAGATCAAATACTACTCTTCGTTAGGCTATACTAATGAGCAAGGTACCCTGAATGGTGAATTCGGTAAGCGCTATTCATCGATGCTAAATATTACTGCCGACTATAAAAGGTTTACCGCACAAATTGGTTTTACCGGGAGTTATTCTAACAGAAATTATTCTCCATCAGATTTGGGTGTGTTAAACTATGCTTATAATACCAGCAGAACCATGCCTGCCTACAATACAGATGGTAGTTTGTTTTACTATCCTAGAACTGATAACGGACAGATTTACAATTTCAATATTTTATCGGAACAACAAAATAGTGGCGATAATACGAAACTTATTGAGGCTAAAATTAGGGCCTTATTGAAACTGAAAATTACGCAGGAGTTTAATTTGGAAGGCACTTTTGCTTATGGTATCAGTAATAACAACCGTGAGCTTTATTATACAAAGGATACTTACTACATCAGCAAATTACGTGCAGATAGAGCTTTAAACCGTGATTTGGCACCAATTGGTGGTGAGCTTCAAAAAAATGAAACTACCAACAACAACTACACAGGTCGTTTACAAGCTAACTTTATCAAAGGCTTAGGTGAAAGTAAAAATCATTCTATTAATGCTATGGCTGGTATTGAGATAAAATCAAACGAGTACAATGGCTTTAACATTACTCGAAGAGGTTACTTTACTGAGATGGGCGGATATTTTGATGCTGTACCAACCACTTATTCTGCCTACTATCAGCAATGGATGGCTATCAACAAGAGTGCTTTGGGCTACTACGAGCGTCAACTTACCAATGAGTTGGCTTGGTACGCTTCTACAGGTTACTCTTACCGAGATAAATACATCTTCAATGTGCACATCCGCGGCGAGCAATCGAATTTATTTGGCAGAAGATCGAATAATAAATTACTGCCAATTTGGGCGCTATCGGGAAGATGGAACATGAAGGAAGATTTGTTCAACAACACCAATTGGATCAACGATATCGCATTGAAAGCCTCTTGGGGTTGGCAAGGAAATATGCTTCCAGGGCAATCTCCTTACATGGTTATCAGCACCAATACAGTAACCAATCCATATTACGGTACTACTTATGCTAATATCAGTAATTATCCAAATCCTGATTTGAAGTGGGAGAGAACCTCATCTACCAACGTAGCGGTTGACTTTTCAATTTTTGGTAATAAGGTAAAAGGATCATTGGGTTATTTCTACAAAAAAACACTTGATGCCTTTTTAAATAAGACAGTGGCAGAAATTAATGGCGTTCAAACTTACGTAATTAACAGCGGTACGTTAGAAAATCAAGGTATTGAAGTTGCACTTAACATTACCGCCATTGACCGTGCCGGACTAAATAAATCAAAAAGAGGTTTTGTTTGGCGTTTTGATCCACAATTGGGACAGGTATTGAACAAGGTTTTAAATAGAGCCATTAACAATCGTAACAATGTATTGGTGGATAATTTAACCTATGCTAATTTCTTGGATGGTTCGGTACAGCTTTCAGGAAAGCCAATCAATACTTTTTATTCATATAAATTTAAAGGACTGAATCCAACTACCGGCACACCAATTTTTTACGGGGCAGAGCCAGAAAACGCGGCAGCGTTGCAACAGAAATATGCGCAGATGACCCGTGAAGATATGTATTTAGAGGTGCTTAGTGAATCTGGTCGTCGTGAGCCCTTTATTCAAGGTGGTTTGTCAAATTATTTTGGCTGGAGAAACTTTGGTCTTTCGTTCAACTTGACTTACTCTTTAGGGAATAAAATCCGTTTAATGAAAATTACTTCTGGAAATTATGCAACGTTGGCTGCTTACCCGCAACAAAATTTGCGTAAAGAATTTGTGTACAGATGGCGCAAACCAGGTGATGAGGCTTACACCAATATTCCAGGCATACAAACTTCGGTTGATTTAAATTCTTCGTGGTGGCAACAATACCCTGCCTCAAGCTTAATGCTAGGAGGTAGCGTATATGAGCTGTATGATAATTCAGATGTTAGGTTGGTAAGTGCAGATCACGTGAAATTACAGTCGGCATCTTTCCGCTACAGCTTCAATGAAAACTTACTGCGCAAGCTTGGTTTAGGATCTGCTTATGTAAGCTTAAATGGAACTAATTTGTTCATCATAAGTAACAAAGCATTAAAAGGACAAGATCCTACGCAGTCAGGCTCAGCACCAAATATCAACTTATCGTTAAGGCCAACTTATTCGGCCAGTATCAATGTTTCATTTTAAAACTAAACTCATGAAATATATTTATGCCATTTTAGTCTGTTTGTTGCTACTAACTTCATGCAGCAAATTTTTGGAAGAATATTCAACGGATAAGAAGTACGTAGAAACTCCAGAAGATCTTGATAAACTGATGGTTGGTGAGGCTTTTATGACCAGCCTCTCATTTTCGGTGTACAGTCAGGCTACCTTATCAAATCTCACTGAAACTGGGGCTTTAGCGCCATGGTTACACGTAATGGATGATGATACCGAGCCATTTTTGTTAGACTTTGTTGCTACAGATCAATCTACGCCATTTTATATGCTCTCGGCATTCCATAATTGGCAACCTACGCCCAACATTAACATTTTAAATTTTGGTTGGGAGGATGTCTTATGGCGAAAAGTTTATAAAAACATTGGTGCCATCAACGCCATTATCTTCCAAGGAAATGAGTTGGTAGCAAAATCACCTAACGATGTTAAACTAAAACGTATACTTGGTGAAGCTTACTTTTTACGTGCCTATTATTATTTCTTCTTAACAAATGTGTATGGTTCGCCTTACCGTAAAGCAACAGCAAGTACTGATGAGGGAGTGCCGTTGAAAGTAAGCGAGAAAGTAGAAGATAAGTATTTTACACGTGATAAAAACGACGTTATCTACAAGCAAATTATCAGCGATTTGGATATTGCTGCACAAAATTTAAGCGGTTATAATCCAGCCACAAGAATTAGAGTTGGAATTGGTGCTGTAAAAGCTTTGCAAAGTAGGGTTTACTTGTATACAGAGCAATACGACAAAGTACTTGAGGCTGCTAAAGGCATGGAAGATTTGGGCTATGCTTTAAAAGATCTTAAAACCTACGTTGCCAAATCTAACTTTACACACCGTAGTTCTACCGAAACTATTTTTACCATGGGATCTAACGTGATACCAGTAACCATGCTTAATGATTCGGTTTCGCAATGGAGTAGTGATAGAATTGCTTCGTCATTTAAATCATCGGACAATTTAATTGATAAATATGATGCAAGTGATTTAAGACTTAATGCGTTCTTTACCAGATCTGCAAAAGCAAAAGCTTGGCTTCCAGCTAAGTACCGCACATGGTCTACCTATAACGATCCAGAGCAAACTTCTTGCCTTTATGCTTTCCGTTTTGCGGAGGTAATATTGAACCGTGCCGAGGCAATGGCTATGATGGGCGCTGATGCTGATGCCAGAAATGAAATTCAAAAATTGCGTACCATGCGATTTAACAATGCTTCAACTGCGCAACTGCCTCAAACTAACCAAGAATTGGTAGAATTTATTAGAGATGAGCGCCGTAGAGAATTGTGCTTTGAGGGACAACGTTGGTTTGATTTAAGAAGATATGCCGTAAATTCGAAATATCCACTGCCGGCCAGCTTTACCATAAAGCATCCAGTTTATACCTATGACCCGCAATCTAAAACTCATGCAAAAACTGGAAACTATATACTGAAGTCCATATCGCAAGATGCTGCCGCTTGGCAAGTGCCAATTCCAGTATATGCTATCGAATTTAACCGCGGATCATTGACCAATCCAATACGTCCATTACGTCCTGTTCAACCTTAATAGTTTAACACATGAAAAAAATAAACTACATTGTTTTGTTAGCCATTGGCGTTGCATTGGCTTCATGCAGAAAAGAAGAAACGCTTACGTTTCAAGACTACGATAAAAATTGGCTTGCTTTGGAAGATAATGCAAATGACGCAACATTGCATTCTAATTATCTTTTTTACAAAGAAACTGGCATTCCTGTTTTTATCAATGACACCATTGGTTCGCAGCCACGCGTAGATGTTTATGGTAAAAACTATATCCACTACCAAAAGCTCTCATTAAGTTATTCTTTAGGCGGTATACAAACTGGCGCTCGTCCTATGGTGCTTTCGTTTACCTATTGCAAAAAAACGGATGTTCCGGCTGCGTTAGCATATTTAAAAAGCGATATTCTTCCGGTGATACCTAAGAAAGTATATGTTCCAAGCATCTTATTGGTTGAAAATTTAAATACCGTTGCCTTTGGGTCCTATGCTTTTAAGGGATTAAATACGGTGGTAATTGGCGGTGTTTCTACAATTCCAACGATGAGCGCTACTACTAAAATGGCCTATAAAGGTGCCATATTACGTGCTATGCTTACCAACGCCGTTTTTGATAAAAAATACAGCGAGTTGCTGGATAAATTTTATGCGGTTTCGAGGAAATACGTAGTAGGTAAGGATGTATATACAGGAATTTATATCTATCAAATAACAACAGCTGTTACCGGATTACCTGCAGGCACTACGGCAACACCACAAGCAATTGGATTTATAGGAACTGATCCCCGCAACCCTTATTATACTCCAATGTCAGATTGGATTGATGTATGTGTTTACTTGGAAACGATTTTGGGAACCACCGATGCTGAATTTAAACAGAGATTTGCGGCTAGTCCAAATATCTTGTTGAAGTATGGCTACATCAAACAAATATTAACCGATATAGGCGTAAATCTTTAAATAAAATAGGTTAGTAATCTAATTTGTTCCGTCCGTCATTCTGTCCCACAAGTATGGGATTAGGATTCTCATTGACCATCCATAATGAAAACGGCTTTCATACCGGGTACTGAATGGCGGCGGAACTTTAGAGAATAACCAAATAATAACTTCACACCCATTTTAACGTGGGACAACTTTAACACACAACTAAAAATTTAATGAAAAAAACAATCATTTTATCCGTGATGCTAGCTACATCAGCATCTGTATGGGCGCAAACTGCAGTAATCAAAGGAAAATTCCATAAACTTTTGCCGAATAATAAGGAAGTAAGCGAAGTTTTCTTCTCGAAATCTTCGGATGGCGATATCGAAGTGATTACTCCGATGATAAAAAGTAGGCAAGACCAAGTTTTTAGATCTGAAGTAAAAAAAGAAGATCTTAACGCAATTAGATATGTTGGCGTTTTTGACGAGCAATATGCGGTTTACCTAAAATCAGGAGAGGAATTAACTATAGACGCTGGAGATGGACAAATCACCTATTCAGGTGCGCTCAGTAAAGAAAATAAAGTGTTTGCTGATTGGTATAAATTGATAAAACCACTTAGGTTTTATGGCTATACGAAAGATAATTACAGGTTGCCTTCTGAAGGCTATTTGAAAGTAATAGATTCGCTAAAAGCTCCTGTTGAGAAATTTCTTAATAATATTCATACCGGTAATGCTGATTTTGATAAACAAGCAAAGAACTTTTTAACTTATAGCTACAAATATGATGTAGTGATCCCTGTTGCATCAGGTTTAAACATGGGGAAAAAAGAAGAATACCCTGCAAGTTTAGTGAGTTTTTATAATGATGAAAAATGGAACGATCCTAATGTTTGGAATTTACCAATGGGATATCATTATATGCTTTATTTCGGTTTTGTAAAACACATTATTTACGGTGGCAAGCAAGGTATGGCTGCAGATTTTCTGATACCAGAAATTTCAAATAAAGAACTTCGTGCCAAATTTGTTTTAGCGCAAGCTCAAAGAGGTGCTTTTATTGATTATGTGAAATACCTAGAAAGCAACGAGCAATATATGTTGAATGACCAGCAACGTGCTAAAATGAAGGAGTTGTTAAAAAGAGCTCGTATGAATGTGGCAGGTGGCGACTGGATTGATTTCTCTTATCCTGATGTGAATGGTAAAATGCACAAATTATCTGAAAACTTAGGCAAGGTAGTGTTAATTGATGTTTGGGCCACTTGGTGTGTGCCTTGTTTGCAAGAACAACCAGCTTTGGAAGAATTGGAAAAAGCTTTTGTTGGCAAAGATGTAGTTTTCATCAGTCTTTCAATTGATACTGATAAAGCTAAATGGCAAAAAATGGTTGATGAGAAAAAACTATCGGGTCTACACTTATTTTCTAACAATCAGGGAGTGATTGTAAAAGACTACGAAGTAACTGAAATTCCAAGATTCATTTTATTTGACAAAAATGGAAAAACAGTGAACATCAATGCTCCAAGACCATCAGATCCTAAATTGAAAGCATTAATTGAGTCGAAACTTTAATAGGTACATGTATGAAACATTTTTTTAAATTGATGGTGTTGGCGGTTTGTGTTTTCACGGCACAAGTTGTATCAGCACAGGGTATAAATTTTAAAACCATGAGCCTTAAAGAGGCTATGGGAATAGCGGGAAATCCTGCAGAGCCAAAGTACATTTTGATTGATTGCTATACCACTTGGTGTATTCCATGCTTGGAAATGGCACAACAAGAATTTCCGAAAAAGGAAGCCGGAGATTACATCAACCCCAAATTTGTATCGGTTAAAATAGATATGGAAAAGGGCGAAGGGATAGAAATTGGCAAGAAATATAATGTAACTGCCTATCCAACATTCTTAATTTTGAATGCACAAGGTCAGGAAATCAACAGGGTTGTTGGGAAATCAACAGCGCAGGAATTTGTAGAAAAAATAAAAGCTGCGCTTGATCCTAAAAACTCTTTGGCAGGTTTAAAAGCTGCTTATGATGAGAGCAAAAATATGACCACCGGATTTCCTTACGCTTTGGCGCTATATCAAAGTTCAAAAGATCCATCTCCAGTATTAGAAGAACTGTTTGAAAATGCACAAGATTTTGAGCGATTCGGCAGAGACTATTTAGAGCTGGCTTTCGGCATCACCAAGTTCGGTAGCCCATTTTTCAGAAAACTGATGTTAGAAAAATCAAATATCGATGCAGCTTGGGGAACGGAAGTAACCAATAGGATCATTTTCGATAAAGTACGTAAAGATATGTATCAAGTTGCCAGTGAAACAGCTGCAAGGTACAACATTGTTTATACGCCTAAAGAGGTGGAGGAAGTGGCCTATACCATTTCGCTACTTAAATTAGATCAAAGTAAACCAGAATCACACATGTGCAAAATTGCGCTTTATGTGGTGAACAAAGATTTGGATGGATTAATTAAATACTACAAACGCAACATTGCATTAATTCCTAATAATGACGTATTTAAAGGTATACTTGACGGTATTTTAATGAATAAAATGGCAAAAGCTAACGATGCTCAAAAACTAGCCATCAAGGAATACTTTAATAATGTAGCGAAGATTTATGAAAAGGAATCAAAAGCATATTCTGACAAAGCACAAAGTTTAAATAGAATTGCTGGCAAATAATCAAGCGCAATATAGGAGAGAAGATGAGAAAGCATATAACACAACGGAGCGTTGGATTTATCTTGATTTTATGGTGCTTAAGCGCAAGTGCTGCAATGGCACAAAGCTTTACGGATGATGCAAAAATTTTGACGAATTATCAAAAATCGTTGGATTCGCTTTTCCTTAAAGTGAAAACCATTACTGCGCCTGAGGCTAAAACCGAATTGGCTGATAATACCAGCGCCATTTCTTTAAATCTGGTGAAACCGAATAAAAAAGTATTAACTGGAAATGAAGTTTATGAACATGCAAAACTATCGACAGTAACCGTTGGTATCGCTTATTTATGTCCAAGATGTACTAATTCACATATCAGTGAGTCTTCAGGTTACGTAATTGATCCTAAGGGAATTGTAGTGACCAACTATCATGTGGTAGCCATGTATGCCAACATTAGCGATGGGAATAAGCCACTTGGGTTTACCGTGAGGATGGCTGACGGAAAAGCTTATGCCATTAAAAAGGTTTTAGCTTGCTCAAAAAGAGACGACTTGGCTGTACTTGAGCTAGTTACCGATGGTGAAAAACTTCCTGCTTTGGCCTTGGCGCAAGCAGGTAATGTAGGAGATAAGGTGTATGTTTTAGGACATCCAAAGGGGATGCACTACTTTCTTTCGCAAGGCTACGTAACTAATAAATATTTCGAAGAAGCAGGCGAACATGATAAGAAGTTTTTTCGAGAAATGATGGCCATATCTGCAGATTATGCCACCGGATCAAGTGGTGGTCCGGTAATGGATAGTCACGGTAATGTGATTGGTACCGTATCCAATACAAAAATGTTAACGCACAGTGAAATGAATCCTAGCGTACAAATGGTGATTAAAAATACCGTTCCAGTGGAATCGCTGAGGAAACTGGTGAAATAAGTGCGACATTAAAAAGTCTGATTTAACACACAATAAACAGAAAAACAAGGTTAGTTTTTAGTACAGGCCCCTGATGAGTTTGCTCAGAAGGGGTTTTGTTTTTTAGCCATTTGTTTTCGCTAAAGGGAACCATCTTTTACCTTTTCTTGAATATCGGGGTCTGTAGCTCTCCACTTTTCAAAAGCAACAATGGCTTCGCTTGCTAAAATGCGTTCAAACTTTACCTCTTGATTTTCTATCGGATGTTGCAGTTGATCTAAAATAAATTGATCGCCAAACCCAGCCCACTCCGCATCTCGTTTGGTGTTTCCGTAATATACGGTTGCTATGTTGGCCCAATAAATGGCACTTAAACACATAGGGCAGGGCTCAGCACTGGTGTATAAAATGCAACCACTTAAATCAGGTTTTCCGATGTGTTTTGCCGCTTTTCTAATGGCATTTACTTCTGCATGAGCAGTTGGATCACATTCATGCGTTACGGTGTTGCCCGCACTACCTAATATCTTCCCGTCACGTACAATTACAGCGCCAAATGGCCCGCCGTGTAGGCTTTTAAGGTTCTTTTCAGCCAAGTCAATGGCTTTTCTCATGAATTTTTCGTGTTGTTCCATCGGTATCTCAACGCATTAGCTTGGTATTCTGTTTTAACTTTTATCAAGATTTATCAGCTGATGTAATTGCTGCATTCCGAGATGGAAATTACTGTCAATTTGTAATGCCCGAGCTTGCAATAATTGTACTTCACAACGAAATGTGTTAATTTTTATACATTTGTAATACAGCAAATACATTGAGCAAGCAGCCTGAAATAAAAGATATTTGGACCAACTTTTTAGGTGGCGACCAAAGCGCATTGAAACAAATCTACCTTGATTATCATAAAGCTTTGTTTCAATATGGGATGCGCATGATTTTGGATGAAGATGCCTGTCGTGATTGTATCCATAATCTTTTTGTTAAAATCTGGACAAATCGCAAATCGCTGCGCTACACTGATAACGTAAAGTACTATTTGATATCGGCTTTGCGTAATGAAATTATCAATTACAAAACCAAGGAAAACCGCTACGATCACAACCCGCTGAACATGGAAGATTTTATGCTCGATTTCAGTGTAGAATCTGTCTATATCCGTAAGGAAGAAGTTAACGAGCAAACCAAAAAAATGGCAGATGCCATGAATCAGTTAACTCCAAGACAAAAGGAAATTATTTACCTGCGTTTTTTTGAGGAGCTGGACTACGATCAAATTGCCGAAATGATGGATATTACTGTTAAAGGAGCGTATAAGTTAAGCGCTAGAGCTCTTGAAGCACTCAAAGAAATTATGCAGGTAGATAAAGTTGTTCTCATTGGTATGTTACTTTCTGCCAAACATCAATTGTGGCACTAAAACTTTTTTCAAAAAAAAATAATTTTCGTGGGGTAATTTTTTAAGCCTAGCTGTTTGTATAATAAATAGCCCCTAAAATGCAAGCTAAAAATTACCAAAACTATACGGTTGAGAGTTTTATTGAGGATGAAGATTTTATCCGTTACGTAAAATATCAACGACCAGTTGACAACCTTTTTTGGGAAGAGGTAATGGCATTGCACCCTGAAAAGCAAACCGATTTTAAAAATGCTGAGAATCAATTAGGTGTTATTTTAAGCGCTCAACCTTTGGCAATGCCAGCAAACTTCACGGATAGTTTGTGGAACGATATTGAAAATACCCTACAGAAAAACAAGCGCCGTTCAAAAGTAATCAGGCTTCGTAACATTTGGTTAAGTGGTGCCGCTGCCTGTTTAGCGTTTTTTGGCTATGGTAGCTGGTATTTTTATTCAGATATTACCATCTCTACAAAATTCGGCGAACAGAAAGTGTTGCTTTTACCTGATGGCTCAAAAGTTCGTTTGAATGCCAATTCTTCTATCAGCTATGCTAGGGCATTTAACTGGAACGATATACGAAAAGTAAGTGTTGATGGAGAAGCCTATTTTGAGGTAAAGCACATTAACCAAAACCCAACAGAAGTTAAAGCTGGGGAAAGGTTTATAGCCGAAAGTAAAGCATTGAGTGTGGAGGTTTTAGGAACCACTTTCAATTTAAAAGCTAGGCCAAATCTTAATCAGGTAACTTTAATTGAAGGTAAAGTTAACGTAAAAGCCGTTGGAAGCGGTGCCAATAAAGTGCTAAAACCTAGTGATTTAGCAGTTTTAAATGCTAACAAAACTTTTGAAGTAGATCAAAAGGCAACTGTTGCTCCTCAAGTTGCCTGGACAGAACATAAACTACTGATGTCGCAAACTCGTGTGGGCGATATTATTTCGGAATTTGAAAACCTATACGGTTATAAAATCATTTTGCCTGATACTGCAATGGCTAATAAGCGAATTGATGGTACCATTTCAACTGCTAGCGAAGAAAGCATGCTCTTCGTTATCAAAAACATCTTAAATGTCAACGTGAGGCAACAGGGCAAAACAATTTACCTAGAAAAACGATGAGCAACTAAAATTTTTACAACAACAAACTAACCTAACCAACTTAATGAAACATTTAACACACACCCTAAAAAGGGCAGTAGTGCTATTGCTTATGAGCGTTGCTATTTCCATTTGTGCATTTGCGCAACAGGGGAGGGTTCCGCTATCTGATGCACTAGATCAAATCGCCAAAAAATATAACGCTAAGTTTGCTTATGAGCACGGTATTGTGCAAGGTAAAACTACAACCAACAGTCAGTTGGCAAATGCAAAAAGTTTGGAGGAAGCACTCAAAGCCGTACTTTATCCAAATAATTTGCTCTTTCTTTACGTCAGTGAAAAAAATTATACCATCGTTACCCGAGATAAAACAAACGATATTTCGGTAAGTGTTGAGCCTAGTACTATTTCAGGAGGGAAAACCAATACTGATAAATATGTGACGGGAAAAGTGGTTGATGAGAGCGGCAGTCCTATGCCAGGTGCTACGCTGAAAACCAATGCTTCTAACCAAAGTTATATCAGCAATTCCAACGGTGATTTCTCCATGTTTGTGCCATTAAGCGCTACAGAAATTAGCGTGTTTTACGTGGGCTTTCAACCAACTGCGTTAAAATTAGATGGCGAGCCTAGAAATTTAAGGGTTGTACTGAAACCAGATTTAAATCAACTAGATGAAGTTAATGTGGTATCTACCGGGTATCAAAAACTACCAAAAGAAAGATCAACTGGAGCAGCAACTGTAATTACACCTGATGACATTAAAAAAGTATCGGTTGCTAATTTGCTTTACCGTTTGGAAACTTTGGCGCCTGGTGTTAAAATAACCTTAAACTCAGGCGATAATAGTTTTGTATATGGAATTAAAACCGCTTCTATCAATGGCGGTACACGTACAAGAGGCAGATCCGATTATAACATGAACATTAGAGGCAACAGCACATTACAAGGTGAAAGCTTTCCTTTAATTGTGGTTGATGGTGCAATTTCGGAAAATGATATCTCTACCATCAATCCAGATGATGTAGAAAACGTTACTTTTTTGAAGGATGCTGCTGCAGCTTCAATTTGGGGTGTTCGTGCTGCAAACGGTGTAATGGTTATTACAACCAAAAAAGGCAGAAACAATCAATCGCCTGCAATTAATTTCTCTGTAAACGCCGCATTTTCCAACCATCCAAATTTAAGCAAGTTGCCGTTAATGACATCGGCGCAAACCATTGCTTTTGAACAGGAACTGGTTAACAAAAATTTAGTAACTGCACCAAGCAATACTACTGCGCTTGGCCAATCTTTGGCTGGTGTAACCGATTTAACTTTCAAATTAAGGGCCGGTACAATTACACAAAGCGAATACGATGCAACCATTGCACGCTACAGCGCCATGGATAGCAGGGGACAAGTTGAAGACTATTTGTTAAGGCCAGCAAGCAGTCAGAACTACAATTTTTCGGTAAGTGGCGGTAACAATTATTCCACTTATTTCTACTCTGCGTCTTATGCAAATGAAAATCCTTTTGCTGTTGGAAATAGTGGGAGAAGGTTAACTACAACTATCAATAACACCTTCAAGCTATTCAAAGTAGCTACTTTGTCAACCAACATAAAAGGTTCTTTCTTAAGATATAATAACAATGGCGTTTCCCTATCGTCTCTGTATAACCCATCGTCAGTTACTTTTATGCCTTATAATCAAATAGTAGATGATAATGGCAACAGGGTATATTACTCTAGGAAGTACTATTCTGGTTGGGTAAATACTTTATATGCAAAGGGTTTTCTTAATTGGGACTATAATCCGATTGACGAGATTGAAAACAGTGACGATAGCCAAAAAGATAACAACTACAGCATTAACTTAAATTTAAGCGTTCCAATTTTTAAAGGCTTAACAGCTAATGCATTTTATGCCAACGAAAGAGGTTTTAGCGAGGTACGCAAGTTTTACAACGAACAAACTTATTTTTATCGTGATTTAGTGAATGGATATACGCCTAATCCAACTTCAGGTAATGCGGTAAATAGCATCGGTTTGTCTAGAGGTGCGGGTATTTTAAATACCATAAATAGTACTGCTAACAATTATACGCTTCGTGGTCAGTTGAATTTCGATCGTAACTTCGGTACCAACCATCAAGTTTCTGCTATTGCTGGTAGCGAAATTAGGGAAACCAATGCGGGGCAGCTTTCAGGAACGCTTTACGGTTACAATATCGGTACTGGTATTTCTAGGCCAGTGAATTTTTCTACTGCCTATCCAACATTACAAGGCTTTAACCAAAATTTAAGTGGTGCTCCTGATCGCCAGGATAAACGAAGAAGATTTTTATCGTACTACAGTAATGCTTCGTATACTTATGCAGGTAAATACACTGTTTCGGGTAGTGTGAGATACGATGATTACAATAACTTTGGTTTGGATAGAAAATTTAGAGCAACACCTTTATATTCATTCGGTGCCAAATGGGATGCCTACAAGGAATCATTTTTGAAAGATGTATCGTGGATTTCGAACCTGAGTTTAAGGGCTACTTATGGTGTAAACGGTAATATTTCTACCACACTTTATCCATTTACTTGGATTTCTGTAAGCCCATCTGATTTGGTTACAGGCTTGCCAAGTGCAAGTATCATTGCACCAGCAAATCCGGAGTTAAGATGGGAAAAAACCTATGTTAGCAATTTAGCTTTGGATTTCGGTTTATTTAAAAATAGATTATCAGGTTCAGTTGATGTGTATCGCAAACGTGGCGAGGATTTGTTCTATCAATTTCCAATCAATGGAACTTATGGTGTAACTACACTTACCCGAAATGCTAGTACCATGACGGGCAAAGGTGTTGATGCCGCTTTGAATGCGATACTTTATACTCAAAAAGATTGGGAGGTAATTTCAAGAATAAACTATGCGTACAATACCAATGAAATTAATGATACGCGTTTTATTCCTACTGCGAGTTTTTACGCTAACCCTGCATACGGTTCTTTGTTAGCTGGCTATCCTAGTGATAAGATGTTTGTTTACCGTAATGCCGGTTTAGATGCAACAGGTATGACAATGGTTTACGATGAGAACGGAAATAAGCTGAGCGCTAATCAAAATGTGACCAGCGTGGCTGCATTAAAATATGCTGGCAGGATGACACCTAATCATTTTGGTAGCTTTATACAAAGTGTAAGATATAAAGACTTCACCTTAACAGCGATAGCTAGTTATCAATTTGGTAGCGTTTTCTTAAAACCTACGGTGAGCAGTTACTCTAGTTCTAGGTTAGGTGTACGTTATGATTTGCATGAAGACGTAGCTAACAGATGGCAAAAAGCGGGCGATGAAGCAAATACAGTAGTGCCGGGTATGGCAGGAACTTTTGCCGCAACTAGCTTGCTTCGCTATCAGCAATCGGATATTAATGTGTTGAAAGGGGATTACATTCGTTTAAGGGAACTTTCTTTAAGCTATAAAATTCCAACACAGAAAATTACGGATAAAATTAAGGGAGCAACTTTTGGCTTTAATGTACGTAACCTAGGTTTGCTATGGACTGCAAATAAAGAAGGATTGGATCCTGATGTATTGCCAAACTTATCGTCTACTACGCTTGGTTTGCCAGCAACGGTTTCTTACAACTTTTCGCTTAATCTAAACTTTTAAAAACAAGGATCATGAAAATCAATTATAAAGCTATCGTTTTTGCAGCGGCTGCATTGGTCTTTGCAGGATGTAAAAAATACGTAGATATCAAAACGCAAGGTAATTTGGTGCCTAACCAAACTATCAATTACCGTTATCTGCTCAATAATACTTCGGCTTTCGAAACAAACCCTAATTTATTTGATATGGCTTCTGATGATATCAATATCACAGATGCTACTCAGGTTAGTTCGTTAACTGGAAGTTTGTCATATAATTACTATGTGGCAAGCTACACCTGGCAGCCGGTATTTTATCCAGTTGGAAGTACAAGTGAAAATGATTTGAACTGGAATGCCTCTTATGCGGTAATTCTTAATTGTAATACCATCATCAACGAGTTGCCAAATAGCGATGGTACCGATCAGGAAAAAGCGGCACTCACAGCAGAAGCTAAAGTACACCGAGCTGATGCCTATTTGGCCTTGGTAAATGCTTACGCAAAACCTTACAATGCAGTAACTGCTGGTACCGATTTAGGCTTGCCGCTGTTAACCACACAAACGGTCAGTCAAAGTCTTAAAAGAGCATCCGTTCAGCAAATCTATAATCAAATTTTGGATGATTTGACATCGTCAATTTCAGCATTGCCAAATACGCAGGCTTACAATACGTTGCCAAGTAAGGCATCGGCTTATGCCGAATTAGCCCGTTGTTATTTGTACATGAGCAATTACACTGAGGCCAATAAATATGCAGATTTAGCATTGTCCTTAAGAAATACTTTGAATGATTTAGGCGCAATTACTGCAATCACGTCTACAAATTACCCTCGTCGTGCCGCGGATCCTGAAGTGATTTTATCAAAAATTACACAAGGTGGAACAATGGCCTTTACGCCAACTGCCTTTAAATTGAGTGATGAGTTATTGACTTTATTGGGCACTGCAGATCAGCGTTATAACTTATTTACGGTACCCGGGGCAACTATTGGAACCGGCTATACAGGAAGGTTTTTTTACAAAGAACGTGCTATAGGCGAAACCAGAAATGTAGGTCCTTCAGTACCTGAAATGATGTTGATTAAAGCGGAATATTTTGCTAGAAACAACGATGCGGCTAATGCCATGTTGTGGGTAAATCGCCTGCGCCAAAAACGTTTCAAACCAGCCGACTATGTAGCTCTCACTGCTACGTCACCTGCTGATGCCTTAACAAAAGTAATTGAAGAAAGACGTAGGGAATTTTTTGGCAGAATGTTACGTTGGTGGGATATGCGCCGTTTGAAAAACGAAGCTGCTTTCCAAAAAACATATACCAAAACTTTTAACGGCACAACCTATACGTTAACTCCAAACAGCGATCGCTATGTTTTCCCAATCGCACAATCGTTGATCAATTTTAATCCAGAGTTAGAGCCAAATCCATAATACTTACTTTAATTACACACAAATGAAAAGAAGTATCCTTATTGCAAGCGCCTTTTTGGTGCTTGCAATTACCACAAGTAAAGCGCAAAAGGTATTTGCCGTAACACCCGAAATTGCTAGCCCTGGGTCTACTGTAAAAGTGACCTATAATCCATCTCGTACCATTTTAAAAAACGAGAAAAAAATCAACGCTGAAGTATATCAGTTTCGTAATTACAAATGGAGTAAAGAAGAAATTAAGCTGGTTAAGCAAGATAGTTTATGGACAGCGGATTACCTACTTCCCGCCGATGCGGCCTTTATTGCCTTCAAGTTTAAAAACGGTAAAAAAACCGATATTGGTAATGGTTACGGCTGGATGCTGATGGATAAGAATGGCAAAAATATGCCAGGTGCTTATGCGGCATGGGCATTTTTAAGAAATGGCTCGGTACCAGAATTTTTTCCAGATTATACTGCTAATAAACAGATGATTGGCGATGATGTGTTTGTTTACTGGATGCAGCAACAGGTAATGCACCAACCATCAACCCGAAGAGAACTGGCCTACCCTTGGTTAAAAGTGCTTAATAAATTGGATGCTGAAAAAGCAAAAGCACAAGCCCAAAAAGATATTTTCTACCTTAAAAATTTGCAAGATCCAAAGGCTGAAGATTTGGTGAACTTAAAGAAAATATATGCAGAGGTGCTACATAACCAATCAGCTGCTGATTCTGTGGCTAAGGTAATTTCAACAACGGATTCGGTTGCCATCAAAAAGTTAAATCCCGAAAAAATTGCGGCTTACAAAGCGATGAGCACAGAGCGGGATTATAAAAAAGTATTGGGATTAAACATCAATTTTATTGACAGGTACCCCGCCGCAAAAGCCGATAGAGCATTTGATAAGCAGAACTGGATAGATTATTCGAGAATTTATAGCAATATCATCATCATAGCGGCTATAGAAAAGGATACCACTTTGTTTAAGCAATACGTTGCTGAAGCTCCTTTTAAAAGCATATCTACTATTTTTTACAAGTGTGTAGATGTGCCTTACGTGTCGCAGAAATCGTTAAATGCCGAACAGGTTTACGCTTACGCTCGTCCAATTGTCAATCGCTTTTTTCAATTTAATGATGAAAAACCTGAAGGTTACATGGATACCTATTTTACTACCATGCCCATTTATGCAGATATTTTAATGCATTTAGGTAAAAATGAAGTGGCTTTAAATCTCGCAAGTTCTTGCCAGCAAAAATACCAATATGAAAAAGCAACTTTAAATGAGTTGCAGGCTACTTTATTGGAAAAATTAGGTAAAACTGATGAGCTTCAAAAGGTGCTGGAAAATAGCATGCGCAAAAACCAGATGGGCGTAAACATGCTAGAGATGATGAGAAAAAACTACATCGCTAGAAATAAATCGGATGAAGGTTACGAAAGCTATTTGGCATCCTTAAAAGACATCAAGCTTGATGCTGCTTTGGAAGCTAAGGTGAAGAAATCAATGATAAAAAAAGCCGTTCCCGATTTTAAAGTGAAAAGCAACCAGAATGGTAAAATGATTTCATTAGCTGATTTAAAAGGCAAGGTAGTGGTGTTTGATTTTTGGGCCTCGTGGTGTGCACCATGTAAAGCTGCCTTCCCTGGGATGAATTTGGCAGTGCAGAAATATAAAAACGATCCTGATGTGGTTTTCTATTTTGTGGATACACAGGAAAAAATGGCCGATTACGAGACTTATGTCACTAAGTATTTGAAAGAAAACAACTATAATTTTAATGTATTGTTTGATGCCGATGCCAAATTTTCTAAAAGCTATGGCGTAGGGCCAATACCTCATAAAATGGTGCTTGATAAAAATGGCGTACTACGTTTTTCGGAAGTAGGCTATATGGGTAGCCCATCGGAACTTGCCGACGAAATAAGCATGATGGTTGAATTGGCGAAGAAGGAGAAGTAATGCGTAAATTTTTGATAGCGTATGTTTTTTTGATGCTCTCAACGGCATTAGCTTTTGCCCAGCAAAACTATACAGTGGATAGTACCATCGTCATAAAAAATGATACCGTTCAATTGGGTGCGTCTTTATATCTGCCTATTAAAAAAACTAAAGTGCCAGCCTTGGTAATGGTATCAGGAACTGGTGCGCAAGACCGTAATGGAACGATGGCGGGTTATCCATTTTTTAAGCAAATAGCGATTTTTTTGGCCAATAAAGGCTACGCAATTTTATTAATGGATGATAGGGGCGTTGGTAAATCAACTGGAAACTACGCCTATGCCACAACTGCTGATTTTGCAAATGATGCCTTAGCAGCGGTGGAATATTTGAGAACAGTGTCGCAAATCAATAGGGATAAAATAGGCTTAATTGGACATAGCGAAGGTGGTGCGGCTAGCGCAATTGCGGCGGCCAAATCTACCAATGTGAAGTTTTTAATTAGCCTAGCGGGATTGGCCAGCAATGGTTTTGCTTCCTTAATACAGCAAAATGAGGACCTGGTCAATCATTCCCCATTATCTCAGACAGATAAAAATAGGGCCAACAGTATTAATAAATTGATGTTTGAGACGGCCTTAAAATATGCTGATTCGCCGAACATGGGTAACGAGTTGAACGAAACCTACAATAACTGGAAAAAGGTTGATGACTCCTTATTTAAACTTTCGGGTGTGGCCTATGATCATTTCCGATTTCCAATTTACAGCTACGTTAAACAAGCAACGGGCAAATGGTATCGTTATTTCATCAAGTATGATGCACAACAAACAATGAAGCAAATTAAGGTGCCTGTGCTAGCAATTAATGGCGATAAGGACTTGATGGTAAATCCAACCATTAATTTGACTAATTGGAAAAATTACATTGCCTCAGGTGGAAATACCGAAGTGACAACGCAACATTTTCCAAATGTGAACCACTTACTGCAGCAATGCGAAACTTGCAAACCTGACGAGTACGCCAAGATTAAAACTGGGGTGAGTGGAGCAATATTAAACACTATAGCCACTTGGCTGGATAGTGTAACGAAGTAGAATAATTTTTAGGTCTAGTTAATAATTAAGAGTGGGTTTGTGATGGATGTCAGCCCACTTTTTTTTTGGTTAGTACGTAATTGCGCATTTATTAAATGGAAATGTGACAGATTGATACGTCTGAAAAATATTTGCTCAAAATATATTTGTTGCGCCAAACATTTTATTTAACGATTTGTTACAAAGTTACAATATACCATAGATGCAGCAGATACAATTAAGCCGTCTTTCAGGAGGTGGAACTTCGGCAAAAAGCAAATCAAAAACCTACCAGCAAAAGGCGACAGAGGCCGTTACATATCTTGTTGATCTATTCACTGATGCCGTTGACTACCAACCGGGCGAAGTAAGCGAAGATAATGGGATTGTGGTGCTTGAAGTGAAACTGCTTAATGGAACAAGCTTTAGTATCAACATTGGTTTTCAACGCTCAGAAATACGCCTTAAGCCTAATTTTCCTTCAGGTATCCTACAAGCTGATTTTAAAAAGGCTCGCCATTTCGTGGAAGATTTGGAGTGCTATCTAAACGTAGCACATGCATGGTAAGCGTATTATTTAGGAAGTTCTTCCGGCCGTATCAAAACTGGAGGCGAGGATAAAGCTCCTAGAAATGCAATAATTGCGTCTTTCTCACCTTTACTTAAATTTAGTGGTTTTAACAACTTATCGTTTTTAGGCAGCAGAGGGTCATTTTCTTGTCCTGGCTTTAACCTCTGTACTGGCATGCCCATGTTATACATGTTCATCACGCCATCTATATCTGGAAATAGGCCGTTGTGAAACCAAGGCGCAGTTTTCATCACATTTCTCAAACCAGGTGTTTTAAACTTTCCTACATCTTCTGGTTTTTTAGTTAAATTGTATAAACCTAAATCTTCATATTTTCTGCCGTAGTAGGTTAGTCCATCATTGTGAAATTCGTTATCGGTAAAATAGGGGCCGTGATGGCAATTCATACAACGAGCTTTGGTTCTAAAGAGGTGTAGGCCCACTAGCTGTTGGTCAGTAAGTGCATTCTTATCTTTACCTAAAAATCGATCAAAAGCAGTTTTTCTGCTCACTATACTTCGTTGAAAAGTAGCCAAACTACTTACTATACGCTCACTGCTAATTTCAGGAGAGCCAAAGGCCGCGATAAAATAGGCCCTATAACCTTTT
This sequence comes from Pedobacter zeaxanthinifaciens, assembly GCF_003313335.1. Taxonomy (GTDB): domain Bacteria; phylum Bacteroidota; class Bacteroidia; order Sphingobacteriales; family Sphingobacteriaceae; genus Pedobacter; species Pedobacter zeaxanthinifaciens. The sequence continues at coordinate 70,172 of NZ_QMHP01000012.1, read as the reverse complement.
ATTTTCTTCAGCTTTTTAGGCAGCTGCTTCATATCCTGATGCATTTCATTATGGGCAGCAATCGGCATAGCACCCTGTTCTTCCAAACTATTGGCTCTGCCATCCCAAAAAAGCTTTTTCACAAACCACACATTTTCTAACGAGGGAGCATTCCTTATATTCTCCAAATGGTCATGACCTACGGAAACGCGTCTGCCATCCTGCCAATTTAAATCTGGGATATGGCAACTTGAACACGATATCTGATTGGAACCGGAAAGTCGGGGATCGAAGAATAGCATTTTACCAAGCGCAACTTGGTTTTTTACGCTGTCACTTTTCAGGTTTAGTGGAGAGGGGAGTAGCTCTCCCAACTCAACATAATTTACACCTGAGTCGATTGTTGGCTTAGGCCATTCACTACTCGGTTTAGCATATATGTTACGCAACTCAGTTAACTCAATTTCATCCTTAAAATCAAATTTTAAAGGTTTAAATGAATTGAGTAATACGGAGTAAAGGATTAGGACAAAGCCGATAATTGATTTCTTCATCATTTAATTTAGAAATAAAGATTAAAGCTAATTTTGCTCGAAAATCTATCATTGCCTGGTGCCGAAGTTAAGCTACGTTGAAGTGAGGTCATCCCTGCGTTGATTTGATAGTTAGCCTGTAGGCCTAAAGCGGATTGCATCGCGTTAAAAAACGGAAAACTGTAATTCACACTCGCTTCCACCGTGTATTTGATAGCAGTGTGATAAAGGTAATCGTGTAAAATTACTTCTCTGGTAAAATAGCTTTCATTTGCAGGACTGATAGATAAACGTTTAGCTAAATTGAAGTCGTTAGCGACACCCAGGCTACCAGCAAGGGATTTATTTCTCATCAACATCCGATTAAATCCAAAACTCGCTTTTAACAACAGGTTACTGAAGTAAACATTGTTGCCGGTAATGCCGTCAATTTTTTCTTCACTGTAATTCGATACGCCGATGGTGTAATTATAGCTTGCCTTTTTAAGATTTTGAGCGTAGCTGGAAATGATGCCTAAATTCTTTCCGCTGAATAAATAGTTTTTAGCCAAAAAGATCCGATTAAAATCTTCTCCCTGAGTATTATGGTAAGTAAAGTTCGTGCTTAATTTACCTGTCAAAAAATCTTGGTTAATCCAAAGTAAATTCAATGTTGTATTCACTAAGTCGTAATTTGCCAGTGCGGTAATCTCTTCCCCCGTTCGGTAGTCGTAAGCCTGTGTCTCATTGCGCAATGAGCCAAGCAAATAAAAGTCACCCAGGTTTGTATTGGTTACACTTATTGACAGTTGCGGGCCACTATTTTTTAAAAAGTTATTATAGTTTCTTCGTGATACTTTAGGCTGAGGTTCTCCATAACCGTTAATAAGATAGTTAACATATTCGGGATAGACCAAGCTTTCGTAATAGGTTCGGTTTTTATAGCCGATGTTGAATTTTTCTTGTCCATATCCCAACAAATAGGTCATTCCGAAGTTAATGTGTTTAGCAACTTGGTAACTTAACGCCAACTGCGATTCCAGTTTGTACTCTTTAATGGAACCTCTGGGATCGTTGTTGGAGAAGTGATCGGCAATGTGGTAATTCAAGCCAAAACCAGCAGTCAACTTTCCGTCAACTAACTTTTTTGCGGCTAACAAGTTAAAATCGTAAATTGAACGCTCATAGTGGTTATTGGCCGGCGACCCGAAGTAATATGGTGTGGTAGGATTGTTTCTAGTTTGATGTGCAAACCGTGTGCTGTCTTCCAAGATTTTTTGATAGCTAAATGATCCAAAAAGATTAATTCCTTTAATTTCCGTGAAACCTTCTGATTTCAAAAAAAGCTGATTGGACATTGTACTGCCTTGGGCTTCAATCAAATTTCCCTTATCTAATTGGTGCCCTAAGGCGATAACGCTAACTTGTTTTGGCATTAAATCGCCAATTAGCAGCGGACTTTGTTTAGCAAACTCATAGCCGGTTACGTTCACAACGTTAGTGAAATAAAGTTGACGCCTTTGCAGCGTTGTTTTTACAGAATCTTGCTGCGCAGTAGCGCCAACAGAAAATGTAAGTATCAAGAGTACAGATAAAAAACTTTTCATTTGAACCATGCGGCAGCTTGTTAATAGCTGCCGCAATTTTTTATTTAAATCCTCGAGGTATGGCTACGTTAAAGAAATCAAAATCTTCGGTGCTGTTATTTGTGTCTTTTAAAACTATGCGGCCATTTATTGTTTTCTCCGTTTTTCTAATAATAGATTGCGAAGTATAAGAACCTGCCGGAACAAAAGTGAATCCAGCGTCTAACGAGGCGTTAAGCTTTTTGGGATTCCTGTCGTCTGGTAGGTTAGATTGCACTTCAACAGCATCTAAAATTAAACTAGTTGGAATTTGATAGTATTTTGTTGCCGTAGAACTTGGTGTTGATTTTGTTGGATACGGGTATTGCGGCAAATCTTTAACTCTAGTTTTCGCATCAGCCTTAAATAGGATGTAGGAGTACCTTCCCGGGTTGTCAAATATCATATCAGTACCGAAATAGGAAATTACTTCTAAATTTGGCGCCGGTGTATCTACATCAGAAGATAAAGGCTTTGCTAAAAAAGGTGCGTAATAAGCTTCGAAATCTGCGCCGCTTAAATCAACAGTTAATGAAGGATCAACCACACTCACTACCTTGCCATCGGTACCGGTAAATGGCGATTTGTGATTGATCGCAGTTTGAGCTACAACGATGCTTTTTCCCGGTAGAACTGGATATTGCTTTCCCGTCCCTGGAATCATAAGCACCGCTCTGGCATATACATAATCATTGTTTGCATCAACGTTGCCTGGCATGCCAACAGCTTTGCTCCAATCCATTTGTCCGTTGCCAAGTAAGTTGTACGAACTGCCAGAGGTAATTACACCGGTAATTTCCGCAAAGTATAGGCTATCTGCATACAAGGTTTTATCCGAGTTATTATAAAATTCTATAAACTGATCACGGAATGTTGCGCCATTATTTCGGTGCGAACCAGCATAATAAACTTGTTTGATCACCCAATCGCCAATATTTCCAGTTAATAGTTTAAGTTCCACTACGCCATTAAAGCCAACACTTATTACTGTATTTTTTATTGATGCATTGTAAACGATATCCGTGTTGGTTGCAATGCCCGTTATCGTTCTATAGTCGTCTGAACTGATTTTAATAGTGGCATCTATATCGTAGGTTCCTGCCGCAACCGAAGAAAAAAGCACTTTTCCTTCTGCGTTTGTAGTTAACGATTGAGAAGTTCCAGTATTAACATTTTTGATTTTTACACTGATGTTTTGAAGTGGAAGTGTGTAACCGCCGGTTTCAGTTTGATAACTCACCTTTACATTAACGTCAACAGGCATAATGTCCGAAGTTTTATCTTTTTTACAGGCACTAAATATAGTTCTTGATAGTATATCATTCATAAAAGCAACAAGTTCAGGGGCATTAAGTAAAACCGATACGATTTATTCGAGTGATAACCGCTTTACGATAATTTTTCATAGTGAGCGGTTTAATAGTGCCTATAAGTTGAGTAGAGATAATTTCATTAATGATAAACAGAAGGTAGAAAATGTTAAGTATTCTATTTTAAAACAGAATTTTGGGTGGAAGGGAAGCAGTGAAGTCAAAATATTGGATAATAGAAATAAAGATACAATGACAGTTATTCTTAAAAATATTGTTAGACGCACCTATGCCAATATTGATTTTAAAAAAGGAGAATATATTGAAGATACTACCGATAAGAATTTAAAACATAGTTCATTTTTTTGTTCTTCAGGGGAATATGCAGGTATTCAAACAGAAAAAATCAGGGATAATAATAAAGGCACTTATATCTTTTTACAGAGTTGGACCGATCAAAATGAAACAACGAGCATAAGACTCCTCAATGCAGCTGATACGAGTTATATCAAACTAAACAGAAATGTTGATAACAAAAGTTTTCCTTCTTCATATTCCTTTAAAAAGAATCTGCCAGATGGAGAGTATAAGATTTATATTAACGGTAACCTTGATAAAGAATTTACAGTCAAAAAAAATGTTATAAATGGAATTAGTTATGAATATATAATAAATGGGGAAATTAGAAAGAGCCCATATAATGATAAACCATAAAACAAGTATCTGATAACAGAAATTAAAACCATTTTAAAAACTGCAATAAATAATGACGTTACAGGAGTTTAAATATTTAATTATTAGTATTTTCTTGTTGCTATCATGTAGTGCAAGCAAATCATCCTATAAACAAGAAAATTATATTGATGCATCAGGAATAAAAAGGAGTGTTATTGTATACAGATTATTTGTTGGAGGGAAACTGCAAGAGAACATGTTTGATTCCTATTACAGTGGTTTTCCAAAGACATCAACTAACTATGAGAAAATCTTGTGCGCAGATTTGGTTGTAGGGGCAGTGAACACATATAGTTATACCCGAGGGCAACACTCTGGGTATGATGGTAATCGCCTCGATATAGTGTTTAACGAAAAGGCAATGGTGTTATATTTTGATAAGAAAGTTATAGGAAAGAATATATACATAGATTCAATACCATTCAAAAGTGGCAGATTTTATGTGTCATCATCTATAAAATTAGATAAGGCAACTTCATTAAAAAAAAATACGAAAGATTTAAGAAAATGGAGAGAATAGACGAACTAGCCTCAATGCAACGGCAAAAAGAGATTAGAAGACATTTTGCGTTAGATACGGTTAGTAATAAAAATGTTTTGGATGAGCTGTTTAGCAAAGTTTTTTATGAGTTAAAATTTAATGATTTAGAAAAACAATAAGAGATATTCTTATCAACATATAGTAAGGTATGATAGCAATAACAAATACAACGGCTTTTGACGTACAAACATCTTTTGATGCCTTAAATAAGGTTCCTAGCGCAAGCGTTATCAATAGCTCTATCCAAGGTGCCATGTTTAAAACTACTCAAATAACTACCGCTCTTAAAAATCTTTTGGTAAGCATTAGTAATAGTTATTATAACGTACCTGGCAATATCATTTTCGTACCGTTTGATATTAATTACCCTATAAGGGTATTGTCTCTTTTTAGCTTGGTGGGATTTGGGAAGAATGCGGTAGACGGTACATTTATTTTTAGTGCTAAACCCAATAATCTAGATAAAATAACAAGCGCTATTATTGATGAATTAATCATTTTTAAATCTTATATAGAAAAAGCAAAGAATGCTTTCAAAGTAGGCACATGGGCGCAACAAGCAAATATAATACGAGGAATGCAGAATGCTGATTTACAAAAATTACACGAGTTAGGAGTTTATAACTCTACAAATGAAAACACATTAAAATTATTAAATATTAAGCCTGCTAGCACTGGAAGATTTTTAGAAATAGAGACAAGCCCTTCGATGCCTGTTACTACACTTTTTAATTATTCAAATACTACAATAAGGCTTAGAATTAGAATCGAACATATCCAGAAAAGTAAGGGATTGATTAAAAGAATAATTAAAAATTATTTTCCAGAACAAATAAATAGTCAATTAATAACACATAATATTGCACCAAATTCAAGCTGGCAGATAAACTATGAGAATAAAATACGAGGAGGAGAATGTACGATAGAGTATCTTCCTAATAATGAAACTTGGAATTCTGATACAATAAGGAGGTTTATATTTTACATAAGAGGTACAAACCCGGCTTCTCAACAAGTAAAAGGCTATTTAGATAAACCTCAAATAACAGGACAACCTAATACATCATATTTAAGTAGATTTTGGTTTTTAAGACGCCTAATTCGGCACGAATCCGCCTCTGGTAAAGACAATAGACTTCATCAGTTCTATCCCTACAAAAAGGATGGATACGGTATTTTGATAAAAAATGGTCTACCTGTTTTTGGCGCTCCAAGAGGATATGGGCTAGGGCAAATTGATAATTACGGTTCACTTACGAGAGAACAAGCGATGAATGTTGGAGTAGACTTAAATTTATTAAAACCGGGAGGCGTAAAAGAATATCAAACTTTAGTAGATATTCACGGAAGAACAATTGACAAAGATGGTAAAATAGTTTCTTCTGATGAAGCTATTTGGAATTGGAAAATTAATATTGACAGCATTATAGACGTCTTGGAATCTAAGGTACCTCCTGTTTTAAATAAAATCAATTCTATAAAAACTAGAGTGTTAAATTGGAACAATACCCATCCTGATGACAAAGTTATAAAGCCAAACCCAGTTGTCTATGGAGACATAACTTATGATTGGGTAAAAAGTTCAATAGCAGAATTCAGCACTTCCGAAATAAACGCTTTATTTCTACCATCTGAAGTATCAACAGGTACAAAAAAATCTTTTTTTGACGCAATGCTTCTGAAAACCTATAATGGATTAGGGGTAAAAAGCTTGGGGCAATTTCATTTTTTAGATATTCAGCAGGAGGCAAATTCTAAGCCTGTTCTATCGATACATGAAGATGCTGGCTATTATGATGACAATAAAAAACCACAAAAGAATTATTATGTCAGAGCAGTTACAAATACAGATGAAAATTAATAAAAAGATACTCGTTTTTATTGCCATATCGGGCTTTTTTGGACTTTCCCTATGCAGATACCCTGAGAAAAGAGATGTTAATACCAATAAAGGCTTCGATAAGTTAAAAAGCAGAGGAAAAATTTTAGATAGTAGCTACATGTGGATTGAGAGCATACCTGTTGAACTGAATTGTATTAGTGGCGAGCTTTTCGTTGAGAGAACAAGTGAAAAAGCGTCTCAACAATTTGGTGATAGCTGTAACTATATAGTTCGTAAGCTAAGAATACTATATACTTATAAAGGAAAAAAATTAAGAAACAATAGAAATAGATGCTTCACTTCTAACGTTTTTAGTGATGCGACAGGGCTTATTGCATTATATAGTTTTGATAAGAGAAATACGTTAGGGCTAACATCGAAGTTTAGTAGTGTCAAGTATAATGGAGAATATTACATCGTAGGCTTTCCAGAATATGAAGACTGGGACGGATTTATGCCTCCCGAGAAAGATGGATATTTTTTATACACTCCAGTCGCTTTCCATTTAGACACTGCCGAACATAAACTTACATATCTAAAATATAATACAAAGATGGAGATTCCTAAAAAAAGTAATGTTATGATATATACAAATACAAAATATAATTTCGAATGGGATAGGGATTTTGCATTCTCTATTAGTAAAAAAGAATTTGTTTTTGGCAAAACCAAAGGTAATGATTAGGACCGCAGGAAATATAAATATTTATATTAATTCAATACGTAAAAGGACTTTGGTATACAATTCCAACCACAAACCTTAATCATAGGAAGCGAACCAGATAAGTCTATGAAATATACAGAAAAATTAACCTCATATGCCACAACAACAATCACTATATCCAGCATTAAAAACACTCCTAAACACAGAGAGTTTACCGCAGCCTTTTGATAGTTTTGTAGGTACAGCAGTGGATAAACTGTTCTATAAAAATTACTATGCTGAAGTTAGTGAGTATGGTGATGTTGGCTATCATCAGTTAGCTTTGGTGTTTAGTTCTAAACTGGGTTTTAATATTTTAGGAGGAAATGAGGGGCTTGAATTGCTTTTTAATCCTGGGAGTTTAAGTGGTACTACCGAAATACCGGTTTCTTTCTGCTATAGTTTACCAGTATTAAGATATATCAGAAAAGCAAAATTACAAAACCTAGCCACCGTTGCCGATTTTCTCAAACTTATCCTAGAAATTCTTCAATTTCCGGAAGAAGAGTTGCTGTTTCAGGTAGTCAGTGCGTTTTTTACAGATTATGAACACCCGCTAGAGGAGTTTGTCAACCAGTTTAATGATAACGAAGAATATATTGCCTACCCAAGATTAACCGTTCCCGCTACAAATGATTTGTTTGATGGCATAGACGACATCTTTATCCAGTTAAACACAAATGGAGTTAATGTATTTAGCTATATTTTAGAAAACTATATTGGTATAGATGATTTAATTCAGGCTTTTGATAATATATCGTTTTTATTCAAAGATTGGCTTGGTAATTTTTCATTTAATACATTTAAGGATCTTTTCATTCCCAAATTTTCTGCCTCAATACAACATTTGGAGTTAGCATTGGCATTTCCAAGAACTTGGTTAAAACCTTTGGATGCTAATGGTAATATTATAGAGGGAGATGTAAAATCGAAACTCAGATACAATGTTGGTGGATTGAATTTCAGTACCGAAAACGGATTTGAATTTGTACAAGCCAATAGTTTTAATTTTGATAAATCCCAAATAGGTAATACAGGTCTTACCATTGGATTTACCAATGCCAAATTAGATTTCAGCAAAACTACCAATATCCCAGAGGCAGATGCTGCGGGCTACCCCACAGATTTTACAGGGGTATATGCACAACACGCTATTTTAGGTTTCCGCAACTTTGGCACCCCCGGAGCAGGCAGTGCCGAAATAAAGGCCGAAAACCTTTTCATTGGTACTGGTGGCGTATCAGGTGTTTTTACCTTAACCAATAACGGCATACTGAACCGCGATTTTGGTGGCTTTAAAGCCCAGTTGGATGTTTTCCAAATGGAGTTTAAAATGGGCTCCATTGTGAGCTCACAAATCAAAGGTAAACTTACGCTCAATAAGCTTAAGCAAAATGGTCAAGCTGCTGTAATAGATATCAGCGCTCAAATAAAAGACGATGGTAATTTCAATATCACTGCGGTTTCCAAAGAAATTATTCCACTTAACTTTTTGGATGTACTCACCATCAGCGTAAAAACACTGCAACTGGGTAAAGAGGCGAGAGGTTATTATGCCGAAATCAGCGGCGTGCTGGATTTTGATTACGTGGTGCCTCTACTTGGGGATATTCTGCCAAAAGGCGTAGCCATTAACAAATTACGCATTTGGGACGATGGTAGCCTAGAATTCCAGCCAGGCTTTGATAAGATCACCATTTCCAGGACTTTCAACATTAACATTGGTCCGGTAAAAATGGAGGTAAAAAACATCAGTATTGGCAGCCATAAGGCGCTTCATAACGATGTTGAAAGGCATTATCTGGTATTTACGTTTGATGGTACAATTAACACCGGCAGGGCTGGCGTAAACACTTCAGGTAACGGTATTAAGTTTTATTTTACCATTGATGATGGCCCTTTCCATTCGTTCTTAAGTGTGGATAGGATCAACATTGATATGAGTATTCCTGGTAACGTTACCAAGGAAAAGGCAGCCTTCCTACTTAACGGTTACCTGAGTATGGTTAACCCTAGTGAAAGTGCGCAAAGCTCAACGGCCAATATGGAATATGGTGGTGCAGTAACCTTTAGCTTGCCACGCTTAAAAATGTCGGGTAGTGCGGGCATGCGCCTTAATCCAGGTGTGCCAGCATTTATTGTTGATATTGGTTTGGAACTGCCTACACCAATCATACTAGGTGCCACGGGTTTGGGTATTTACGGTTTCAGAGGCATTATTGGGCAACATTATTTGCCATCAAAAAGTGCCACCACGCCACCACTTAACGAAAACAATACCTGGTGGGAATATTATAAAGCCAAAAGTACCAGTACCAAAAGGGAAGGTATTGAAATTGACAAGTTCGCCAGTAAGTCGGGCTTTTCGGTGGGTGCAGGTGCTTCCATAGCCACAGCGTTCGATTCGGGTAAAGTTTTTTCGAGCAAGCTGTTTTTGTTGCTGGGCCTACCTGACGTGTTTTTAATGCAGGGGCAGGCTGGCATTTTAAGATCTCGAATTGGGCTGGCTGATACCGATGATCCGCCGTTTAGTGCCTTCATTTCCATTGATAGCAATGCCTTTATGGCCGGTCTGGGTGTAAACTACAACTTGCCAGAAACAAAAAACTCACTTAACGGTGCAATATTTTCGTTAAGTGGCTCTATGGAGTTGGCTTTCTTCTTCAACAATGCTTCGGGATGGTACCTAAATTTGGGTAAAGATCAGCCAGAAAATCAAAGGATTCGTTCGCGAATTTTAACCTTATTCCAAGGTTATGCCTATCTGATGATTTCCTCGAGGGGCTTTAAAGCGGGTGCCGGGGCCAAGTTTGATTTTAACCGAAGTTTTGGCCCGGTGTCCGTTGCATTTGGCGCTTGGATTGATATGGGTGGTTCGCTAAGCTTCAAACCTGTACAAATTGGTGCATTTATACAAGTAGGCGGTTACGCTTATATCAAAGTATGGAAAGCCAAAATTGGTATGACCATTGCCGTTGGATTAGCAGTGGATGCGCCACAACCATTCATTATCCAAGGATCTATTTACATCTCATTTAGGGTAATTTTCTTTAAAGTGAAATTTACTTTGGAACTAACCTGGCGTTTCAATAACAATACGGCTCCACTTTTCGAGCCTCAGCCTGTAATTTCACAACCTGACCCACTAAAAGGATATTTGCCTGCAGCGGCAACCAATATTCAGTCGGGTGATGTTTTCACCATAAACTACCTTACTGCTGCATACAGTAATGTGCTGCCACCAAATCCAGCCGATAGCATTTGGAAGTACAATATGTTAGGAAATGATATCAAGGAAATTACCATTCCATTGGATAGTTACATTGATATTGATTTGTTGAAATCAGTAAAACCTACCATTGCTAAACTTGGTGGTGGTGCTAATCAGCTCGCCGAAGCTTATTCGGAGCTTATTCCTCCCCAAAAAGGGCTCACGCCGCAAGTGCGCCATGAGTATGAAGTAACTGATTTGAGCATTTACTGCTGGGATGCTAGCAGCACGTCGTGGAAGCCTTACCAAATATACGAAGCAGTAACTGCAATTGTACGCGAAAACGAAGATCAACAAGGTCAGCCAATTATTAACCTTAGCGAATTAAAATTAGGTTACTGGCAATTTTCACAGCCCAATAAGTACAATAAAATTAGGTTGTTGTCGCAAAATATGTTTAGCTATGGCAACCAATCTACGGATATTTTAAGTGATTTGGATGGACTTAACTTTAAGCGTAAGGACTTGTTTTGTTATGAAACCATCACCAAACAGCAAACTATTAACTGGAAAGATGTAGCGGAATCTACTGACTACCCAGACTTGTTAGATTTTTACAGAGGCGGCTACACCTTCAATTTAAATGGTGTAAGTGGTGAGGTTGTAAATGATGCCGGTTTTGGCGCAAATAGCTTGAAGTTAACTACAAAGGGGGGCAAATTGCTAATTCATCCAGCAAGTCCCATCACTTTTATTAAGTTGTTTTTAGGTGAAAATGAAAATAATATCAAGGTTGATTTTGTAAAAACAGTGTACGTTACAGAAAATGTAATAGCGGATGATTATAGCAGCACAACGGTAGTTACAAAGGCCAAGGACCAATATATGACTCCAGTGTTTATTGCTCCAAATGACGGTGATACCGTAGAATATAACAATTTGGAAAACGAAATAAGTAGGATAGAAATTACTTTTATTAGTGATCCATATTTGTCGTTTAAAGGCGATTTGAGCTTGGGTGGTTATTACAGATTACCGAATGAATACACAAACCCTTCTATTTTCACACAAGGACACGACCAAGAAAAAGATAAGGCATTAATTTACCTTACCATTTACAATAAGGCATTTGTAGAAACGGAAGTCATTGGAAAAAGCTATCAAGATACCAGCGGTGCGGTAGCTAATTGGTTATTAAGTAGCTCTATCTCCACCGTTGGAAATTTTGTAGCAATTCCATTCGGAAGTCCTGATTTAACGCCTGGGTATTTTAGGGAAGATAGTGCTGCTAAACAAAATCTCGGACAGGTGTATCAATTTGGCTCTATTGAAGACGAGTTGCTGGTGCCTTATCAAGATTTGTTAAGGGTAGAGGAGGGTGATTTTTCTATCGAAACAATGGTGTTATTTAACCCTTTCAGCAAAGGCATTTCAACCGTTTTCAGTAAGGTTGAAGAAGATTTGCTTACCGGCGAGAAAAAAGGATATGCGCTCCATTTGATTCAAGAAGATACTGTATTTAGCACTACAACTTATCCGATAAATGAGCTGCCAACTTGCGCATTCTATTTTACATGCTACAGTGGCTTAACAAAAGTTTGTTTTAAGGTTACAGATCAATTAACTGTTGATTGCGAAACAGGCTATATTTCGGCGAAGCAGTATAAGCAGGTATTGATATCGGTAGATAGAACCAATAATTTACTGGAGATATTTTTTGATAGCGTTAAAAAACTGAGTGTTCCGGTGCCAATCCAGTTTGATATCGTACCGCCGGTGCCAAAAAACACCTCATTACGTCAAATTTCTTATTTAACTGAAGAGATTCATCGCAGACAACAGGAAACTGAGCTTACAGAAGAAAAACTAATTGATGAGATTAAGCTGATGGGAGATGGCTTAAGCAAAACCATCCAACCTGTGTGGCGACCTAATACCATTTATGCCCTTGTTTTAACTACTGCCGATATAGTGAACAAAAACCAAAACTACAGCAGGGAAGTATTTGGTTTTAGAACAGCTGGTCCGATTGGACACTTCCACAACGAAAGTAAGGTATATGAGGCACTAGCACAGCAAGATAGAGCGGATGAGTTTAAGCTTAGTAACTTAAAAAATTATATAGATTACGAGCGGTCTTTCCCTGATGCGCAAAGTAGGTACGAATTAAGTAAGCCAGTATTTTACCATTTACCAAAAATTAGGTTGATTTTCAATAAAGCTTACATCTATGCCATGTACGAAAATTTTGATGCGTATCAAGGGCTTCCAGCTGTAGAGAACCACCTCGAGTTAACGGTAGTGGATGTTTTCGGTACGGCCGATACTCCTGCGTTGGTTTGGCAACAGTTGCCGGATAAGGAAATCACAATAGATAACTATAGAAGTTTGCCTCCAGATCAGCAGGTGATTTTTTTAATGAATTTAGCGGCTACTATGGGAACTTGCAATGCACAGCCTTTAGAAATGAAAAAGCGTGTTAAGCAGGGTTCGTACGAGTTGAATGATCTTACTCCAAACAAAGTGTACACAGCCATATTTAATGCAAAATACAAACCGGGTAACGATTGGTTAAGTGCCGAAGTTCATCGTTTTAATTTCATTAGTTCTAGGTACGCTAGTTTTCAAGAGCAGGCTTCGAGTTTTATTTTAGATCAAACTCCTGGGAATGAGCGTTATGCGATTTATCAGTTGTATACTTCATTTACATCGGAGGAAATCACAAATAATATCATTCCTTTATTGGATAGCAATGCCAGTGCGGCCGACGATGTGATGCGCTATGCTTCGCAGTACGATCGAATGGTGTATGGAGGACTCAAATTAAAGAACCTGGAAAGTATTGAGCATACCGTTTTGCATTTGCTCGTAAATATTGATCCAATTACTGCTGAGCAGCGTGTGCTAGGTTTGCTTATAAGGAATCCAGAACCTTTTAACGATCCAAAACTGCCAGTAGAGCCTATTCCTGCCACACCTGCTCCAATTGATTTAAGAGCTGACACTATAATTTTAACCATGCCTCAACACGAAGCGGCCGTATTTAAGTACATCCATGCTAAAAATACATCGGCGGTATTAATTACCAATGCTACAATGAATTTCCCATTGGGAGCGGCAAGTTTAAAATTCAAATACCGAATATACAATGGCGAGAACTATACCAGTACGTACGAAGAGTATACCAGTCCAGTATTTAACCTTGAAATTAACTAGCTCTAAAACAAATTTATATGCCAAATAATAACGCCTTCTGTTCAGATTATAGCCATATTACCGATTGTTTGTTAGCAATTCAGCTAGCTGATAAAAATGGTGAATATGAGGGATATCCGCAGGTTAAAGAGAGTATTACTCGATTAGATCGAGATATTTTACGTAAGCTGTATTTAAGAGTAATTACCATTTTCGGAATTCTTAATGGGGAAGAAGGCTTTCCCGAAATAAATATTACCGGCGACTATAGTGAATTAGATTTTGAGGAACTTGATTTTTGGGTTGGTTTCTCTACCGCAAATATATCAGGTGATTTTTTTGAACAAAATTTCCTTGAACTGGATTTTTGGACTGGCTACATGGACGGCAACTATGAAGATTACGTAGCGGTTTTTCAAACCATACTTAATATTTTTAGAGAGCTATGTTCACGTAGTAGCGAGTTAAGTGACTACGAAAGAGCATTAATAGATGCTTCTTTGATGTCGTTTTTAGATGCTTTTAATGCCCTGAAAGCTTTATTGGCAGAGCTAGATATTAATCCTTGTGAAACATCAAATCTCAACATCTTCAACAATTCTACTGGTGTATTTTTGCAAGTTGCCGGATCAGATGGAGAAAACGTAGCTGAAGGTTTTCATTTAAGGTGGACTTTCACCAACGAGTTGGCCAATAATCACTTACCAAAAGGAAATTATTTTACTAATCCTAGCAATAACAAAGGTTTTAATCAACCTAATGATTTTGTACAAATTTACAGGACACCTTATGACGAATTGGCAAAAGTAGAGATAGACTTTCAGCAAAGTCGTCCGGTAGTAAATTCTCAAAAAAGATATTGGACATACAGCATAAATCAGGTGGTAAACAATGCCTATGTTAGTAATCAGTTAAGAATTTATTTTCCAGATACGGCTAAGTATTATGATTTAGCCAGCACCATTAACCCAAACAACAACAGTTTTGGTTTTTTAAGCGCTTACGATGGGATCATTGAAATAACTGTGCTAAATAAAACCTTTTTCCATTTCAATTTAAACTTCTCCAGTCAAAGTAGTTCCACACCTGCTTATATTAAAACTGAGGCACTTTGCTATCATGATAGCATCAAGGAAAGTGTAAAGCAAACTACCGTGATAGACAACAGTGCTGCTGTAGCTAACTTGGTGGGTGATAACTTAAATCTACTTCGTTGCAAAAAGCCGGCAGGCGTTGCTCTAGATAAAGTAAGTTTCGAAACTTATCATGACTTTCAGCTAACGAGAATACAGGCCAATTGGGAATTGGTAGGTTCAAATTTTGCACTTAGTTTAAATGAAAATGAAGTTAAAAATCGCCTAGAAAGCACCGCTTATCCAATTGATAATTTGTGGCCACAATATAATGGCGGAACCAAAGTTAGAGCTAGTAATTACATTGACAAATGGTTTGCCGACAGCCCTGATCAGTTTGATCAATCAATTGGGCAATTGGTATCACAGTATTTAACCCTTAGTGAAACTAATCCCCGAGCATTGTATGACATTTACATAGACGGTGATGAAGAAAAAGAAGCACAAAAGATTAGTCTGCTAGATGTAATCCAAATGCAAGCGCTTGATTATCATATTGCAAGGATGCTTGGATTAGGACATATTGATACTCCGGTAACCTCAAGTAGCGAGCAGAAGTTTGTTTATAAACTTTTTTATCAAAATAAAAAAAGCTTAAGCTCCCCAGCACGTACCAATTACGTTTATTTGAGTTTGCCAACCTCAAAACAGGATACTTTGCTTCCTGCAATTCCGGTGATGAGGCCAGTAAGCTATCGCCTGCCTGTAGTGGATAGCGCTTCGTTTATGTTTGACGAAAATGGATATGGTAAACGTGAAAACGTAAGGGTAGTTAGTCTAGGTAGGGAATTATTTTATAGCGAGCAAGTTGATTTTGATTTTTTCTCTACATCAAATGTTGAAATCAATGAGAACTTTTTTCAACATCCTAAGCCGGTATATTACGGCGTAGAATATAGAGCTGAAGGAGAAAGTAGCTACGTTAAGCCAGAAATAACTTCAACTTTAGATGAGGTAATGGGCGATGTGTACTACGCTTACGATGATAGTTTTTCTGATGGTATTCCGGAAGTAAACCCACTGCCAGATGATCCGGTAAGTTTATTTGTACACTTCGAAAAAAATGAAGGTATACACCATTATGCTATCTATGGCATCAATTGGTTTTCTAGGCCATCGCTTCAAAGTGATGAAACAAGTACAGATGAAACCGTTTTTCAATCTAAAAATTTGTTGTTTGCGCCAACCGATGTAAGTGTGCAATACATACAAAAGGAAGACGAGCTGATATTTACCACAACTCAGGAGCAAAGCTGGTTAAAGAGTCGTATGACTCAATTTCCTAATCAGGATACGGAGTTAACTCGTGTTACCTTTAACTGGGTTGATATGATTGACGTATCTGGTTTAGAAGTTATCAATCAACAAACGCTAAGTAATTTATTTAGAGCCAATACTGCTAAGCTGCTGTTTAAACCTGGCTTGCAGCTTGAAGTTGTAGGTGTAATTACAGATATGCGCCCGGTTGCAGGGAATGATGATCAGTTGATGTTATTTACCGGCGGATACCAACTGTTAATGGGTAATGGCGCTGAGAAAATGCCTACCATCGCAAATGAAGATTTGGCAAGGTTTACGGGGAGTGTGCTATCAACCCAAGAAGGACAATTTAAAGTAATCGAGGTAATTAACGAGGCCAATAATTTGCCGCGTATTACTATTGAGAAGATCTTTGTTAAAGAAAGAACCGACGACAGAGAGGATGAGCTCCTTTTTGGCTCGTATAAAAACTACACCATTCCGGCCATGGGTGCCCGTTTTTCAATGGTTGAAAATCTTTCAAACATAGCGAACTGGACTGCGCTCCAAGAAACAGTTGAACTGCTTAGCTTTGCCAGTGCCACCAACCCTGTTATCGAGGTTGATACCGGAGAAAGCATTGATACGAAATACTGGATCGGTGGTATTAATGCGCCAGCAGTAATTAAGGAACTGGTTACATACGAGAACGGTTTCGAAGGATTTTACGAAATCACCTACGATACAGCCTCACTTAGTCCACATCCTCAAATCAACATTCCATTTGATAGTAGTAATCCTGCCAAAAATGAACCAGGACAACTGCATCAAGCTCATGTGGAATGGTATAAAGGAATGGTAAGGCTTAACGTGGCCGATAGCACAGAAAAAAAACTGTTGCAGGTAACTTTGGTACTGGAAAGCAACCCTTTGAAGTTTTACGTTTATGACGCAGGGTATGCAGATCAGCCAATACAAATTTCGGTTGATGATGATGATTTGATTAACGTTAATTACCATCCGGGTTATAAAGCTTATTTGTTTTCGGAACCATCGCCCGATTACAACTTCAATGCTGGGTATATCATGCCGCCAGCAGATGATAATGATAAGCGTAGTTTGATGTCGGTGCAAGCTATAAATGCGCAACATCCTGTATTTTTTTCGCCGATAGGCTTACCTTCAGTTTTATTAGCTAGAAATATTTACGAACCGCAGGAATTAGAAAAGCCAATTGCTCCAAGTTTAAAAGTGAGGCCTGACGCCACTAAACAGGCTGCGTTTACATTTGATGTACGCTTTCCATCAGCTAGAAAGCCTTTCGGGTTTATGTTTTATCGTACATCAAATATCAATGTACTTAACGCTTTGTACAATGAAAACACGGTACGAGATATCCTAACGGAGTTGCAATCACTTACCACTGATTTATACTTTGGTCAGCGTTATTTGGATTTGGTTAATTTAGATTTTGTTGATAGCGATAATTTTACTTTCCAAGTTTACGATGCTTTACCTGAACCTTATGGATTTCCTACACCTAACAAAGCGGGCCTATTTTTACCTGAAGACACCATTGAGCAAAAAAAGGCTAAATTGGAAAGTACAGTTTTGGCTACTTTACTTCCATTAACTGAGCAGCCTCCAATACTTAAGTACCTAAAAACGGGCGTTCAAACTAGTAATGATTTGCCGGTAATTAGAGATGCAAACGGAGACTTGCTGAACCCAACAGATCCTAGATTTAACCCATTTCCAACCGTTCGTAGCTACCAAAAAACAGATGACCTTAGTGTAAGCTATATAAGGATTACAGATTATTTCCTAAGCGCATTTTCTAGAGATTTTTATTTCTACACCAGTGCGGAAATCAATAGCCAATTGAACATTGGGCCAATTAGCGAGTTCCTTGGCCCGGTTGAAGTACTAAACACAGAAACCAGCTTTGTCCCAATCATCAGTGACTACCAATTTTCTACTTCATTTTCAACCATAGACACACCAGCGGTTAGTTTTGAAGTTACAACGCTTCCTGTGGTTGAACAGTTTGAGCAATTACGTTTGTTTAGAACTACAGACGAACAAGCATCAGTATCTATTGCTCAAATGGATCAATTGTTTGATGTTCCAGTGGATAACGATGTAGAAACGTCGTATGTTTTCGAGGACGATTTTTCCGACCTGCCATCTGTACCCTTAGGTAAAACTGTGTACTATAGCGTAGCTGCGGTGAGAACAATCATTAATGAATATGATGAGCTGGAGGAAGTGCTTTCCCAACCAAGTGCTGTGGTTTCAGTAAAGTTGGTTGATGTATTTAGTCCAGATGCACCTGAATTGATTTATGACGAGCCTTCCAACAGTTTACTATGGGAGCCTACCACTTTTGATGGAACCTATTATCTATTTAAACAGAATAGTAGGGCAAATTGGGAGCAAGTATACAACGTACAGCCTCCTGCAAGTAACCAACTAATGACTTTCCAGCTGGGTGTTTTGCCAACAACCGATGAGGATGGTGACAGGATTTATCACCGCTTTAAAGTGCAGGTAGCTAACTCAGCAGGACGATTAAATATTTTAGATAACGAATTAACGGTTTAACCTATTAACTGATCACATTATGTCAATTCCTCCTATTACCGATGACTATATTGATGAAGTCATCAAATCTGCCGGACCTTACGTAGAGGGCAGAAATAAAACTCAGGGTGTAAAGCTAAGAGAACTGATCAAATTACTACGTGACTACTTTAAGCAGGAAATCCCTAAAAAGACTTCTGAGCTTACTAATGATGCCAACTTCGTAAACGCGGATTTATTGGCAGGGTTGCCGGTACAAAATGGTCAAAAGAAGCCTTTTGTGATCAAACCTTTGGTAGATTGGGATGCTGATGAAGTATATGGTGTTGGCAACCAGCCGATTAATACTATGCTTGTGGCCACTCAAGAAACGAACGGTGTTCAGGAGGTGGTGCAAATTAAAATTAGTGATGGGATTACTGCCTTTAAGGATTTAAAAAATTTAATTGGGGAAGGTGTAATTAAGGGCGGTACAGAAGGACAAACTTTGGAAAAACAATCTGGAGTAGATGGCGATGCTACATGGGTTGACATACCTCAAAAAATAGCAGATGCACTTGCGCTAAAGCTAAACGCAGCAGACTATAATGAGTATTTTAAAGGCAAGTACACCAGTTTGGAGGCTTTGCAAACCGCACTTCCTATTGCAAGCATAGGTGATTATGCTCAGGTTGATGAAGGTGCTGGTGTATTGGTGAAAACTTATAACTGGGATGAGAATGATGGATGGGTTATTGGTGGCTATGGAAGTGGTGCTACTACAACCGATGAGTTGCCCGAAGGCTTAACAAACCTGTATTTCAATACAGCAAGGTTACAAAGTTACGGTGATGTGAGGTATGCCTTGAAATCCGAAATTCCGAGCAACTATGTGACTACTGATAGTGCACAATCAGCAATAACAGGACAAAAAACTTGGGCAGGCCTACATATTTTTAATGCAGGTATGCAGTTGCAAAATAACAATCAGTTAAATTTTTCAACTGCCGGAAATACATATAATGGCTATTTAAGGGGCGATGGAATGCAGTTTTCTGGTTCCTCTGGAAATTACATCACACAATTTGGAAGCAGTTACATTAACTTTAAATTTGGTGGCGCAGGCTACACAAGTTTGCAAGGCCAGGCGGTTGGAGTTAATAATACGGTTAGTTTACCGTCTACATCTGGTGTATTGGCTTTGGTAAGTCAGATACCGACTAATGTAGTTAGTAATGATAATGGCGTTTACAGCATAAATATTAACGGAAGCGCATTACTATGGAACAATACTCCTTTTACGGCAGGTAACATCGCTAGTACACCTTATTTTATTACATTAAACGATACCGCAACAAATGCAGGTTATAGTTCGTTAGGTCAAGTAAGTGAATCTTTAGGGATAAACAACGGTTCAACTTTAAACAATAGCATCAATGGAAGCGCTGAAAAATGGAATGGACAATCTTACACAGATGCAACCAACGCTAATATAGGTACGCCGTTAATATTGGCATTTGACTATAATAATTCAGATTGGAGACCAACTTATCTCTCTGCATTAGGCTTAGACAACGGTTCAACTCTAAACAACAACATCAGCGGAAGCGCTGATAAATGGAACGGCAAGGAGCTGTCTACCGCTGGATTAGGCTCTATACTAGGTTTATTGCTGGGTCTGGATAGTGCCAACGGAAAGATTGCATATTTTTCCTCTGAACAGTTAAAAAGCTATGTAAATATAAATGATGGCTCGGCCTTGAATAACAACATATCAGGAACAGCTGCAAGTGCTAGCGTGGCGGATAGGTGGGGTGGAGAATTAGCGGGTTTTTCAGTGCAAGGAGATGTTTCTGGATTAGCTTGGATTGCCGGATACGATAATACGGTAGGATTTGTAAGGCCATTTAATTCGGCTAGAATACAGACATGGTTAGGCTTAAATAACGGCTCTGCCTTGAATAACAACATATCCGGAACCGCCGATAATGCTAATTTTTTAGGTGGTATAGCTGCAACTTATTACCATAGGTCAATAGGCTTTGCGGGTGGTCATCCCGGCTCAAATGCAGATACGGTAGCCGAAAACACATCATCATTTAGTTATGCAAATAATGCGCCTTATAATGGTGCTTTAGCGCATTTTGGTAATGGTGGTTATGGTATTCAATTGAATGGAGAATATGGCGGAAATAGGCTTGCTTTTAGAAATCGAAATGGAGATACCGCAACTTGGAATGCTTGGAAAGAAATAGTGAACGACGGCTTTGCAAGAACTTGGGATTTGAATATTAATGGAAGTGCGGCAAATGCCAATTATTGGGGAAGCAGACAAGCAGATTTATATAGCACTGTAACAAGTGTAGGTGCAATATTAGCAACAGGTAGTGACCAAGTAGTACGGCACGCCAACCCGGAAGACGTGAGAAGATATTTGGGGCTGCCAACTAGCGGAGGATATGATTTACAAAGCGTAACAGATAGAGGTAATACTACGACTAACGGCGCTAGTTTTGGGAATAATGTTAGTGTTGACGGTTCAATTACTTCAAAGAATTTAAAAGCATATACCCCGGGTCTTACTGCTTACAGAACTTATAATTCAGATGCGAACGTTGAAATAAGTTCTTATCAAAGTGTTGCGGGGGGTCCTTTTACTAAAACAACTGATATTGTCGCAAATGCTGACGGGACAGTAGGCTCAGAAATGAGATTTTTGACTAAGAAAAGTGGGAGTTCAAATAACGCAACAACTAATTTAATTATAAAAGAAGATGGAAATATAGGAGTAGGAACAATCTCTCCTATAGATTATTCTGTTTATGGTTATGGTGCGAATTTAGAAGTTAGAGGAGGAAGAGGTGGAGGAATTATTTCAACAGACGCAACAGCTGCACACAGAATGGTATTTTCAGTGGACGGTAGCGCAGGCATAGGGAGTTTAAAAACTGTAACAAGTACCCCTCTAGTATTTGCTGTAAATGATGATGAAAAAGTTAGGATTTTGGTTAACGGTAACGTTGGCATTGGAACACTTACGCCATCTGCCAAACTACACGTAGCAGGAGCTATAGAATCGTCCTTTTTTAGGGGGTATGCTGGCTTGCAAACAGATAGTCCAACATTGAATCAAGCAAGCGCACATTTACGTGGTGTTGATGTAGGTGTTGCTTTTGGTCAGCTTTCTAGTGGTGGAAATTACGGATCTTGGATGCAGTCGATTAGAACAGATGGAACTCCTTTCAATCTCATAATAAATCCAAACGGAGGATCTGTAGCTATTGGTCGAACTACAGCAAACTACACACTAGATGTTCAAGGTGATGGACGTTTTAGCGGTACGCACTATTCGTCTGGTATTTTCATTGCTAATGGTGGTTTAAGCTTTTACAACGCAGCTGCAGAAACAAAGTATATCTATGCGGTAGATGATGTTGAGTCAGTGGCAGGTTTAGGTGTTTTAAAAAATGGTAGCACTGTTGATGTTTTTGTGCCAAATGGAAGTATAAATGTTGGAGATCAAGTTATCACAAATGGTAGGTTACTTGCTATCAAATCTGGTGGGAATGGTAATGATTGGACTAATGCACATGTAGAAATACAAGGAACAAATCCAGGTGTTGGATTCCATTTCCCGGGTACTTATGGAGCATCACTATATATGAATGGAGGCGGTACGCTAATTTGGACTGGGAATGGCATTACAACTGGAAATGGAGGCATATCTACAACTGGAGCATTACAAGGTGGTAGAATTACAGCAGGCTACGATAGTGGTGTAGCTGGGTCTGTAAACATTACCGACTATTTGCGTACATCTGGTAGTGGTGGTATTTGGTGGGCTACTCACGGCATAGCATTAGAGGGGATTGACAGTAGTACTTTTAGGATGGGTACAAATACAAACACTCTTTATTTACAACTTACGACTAATGGATCTGTATCAAGCGGCTACTTACATGTGAATAGTGTTGGCGATATAGGGTTTTTAACCAATGATGCAAGCTGGAAACTAAGAGTAGATAGTATTGGATACGTTTACGCAGATTCATTTAATTCACCAAACTGGTTTAGAAGCTCTGGCAGCACTGGTTGGTTTAGCTCCACTCACGGTGGTGGTATCTATATGATAGATTCTACTTGGGTAAGAACTTACAATGATAAAGGACTTTTTGTATCTGGAACTACAGGGATTATTGCTGACTCAAGTATTCAAGCGGCACAAGATTTAGCTATAAACTCTACTGCTGCTGACGGAAGAGGGCTTTCTTTATACGGAGGCCCAGGTAGTGCTTATAAAATAGCATTTGCTCAAACAGCAGCTTGGGGTACTCATGGTTCTGTAAATGGTGATTATGCAACTTACTTAACAATGTCTGGCGACTCGGGTAGAGGTTGGGTATTTAAAGCTAACAGCAATGTTGCATCTATATCGAATAATGGAAACGCTACATTTAACGGCTATTTAACTGCTATAGGCGGAGCCGGAACATCGGATAAAAGATTTAAGGATATCAAGTCTTTTGACTTCAACTTAAGAGCGCTAGATTCCTTGTTGATTCATCAATTTACCTGGAACCATATTGATGAGGGGGACAGGCAACACTGGGGCTACATTGCGCAAGAAGTTGAAAAAATTACTCCACATCTTATCATGGGAACAGAGGATCACAAAACGCTTAACAAAGAAGAACTGCTGATGCTAGAAGTGGCAAGGTTAAAACAAAGAGTTAGTGAACTGGAGGCACTTACTAGGCAATGAGCTGGGCAGGTTTAGGAGCTAATGATTTTGTAACTGGCAACAATTTACAAGATGCTGTAAATAATGCAATCTTTTCTTTGAAAGCTGGCCAAAGCATACCTGCTGTCAATAATTTTTTGGCTAAAGCACAAATTGAGGCTTTAGTTAATGTAACAATTAGTAGCGGTTCAGGCACCGATTTTGTCGTAAAATCTGCAATTATCGCTAGCGGTCCGGTTTTGATAGCATATCAGTCGTACTACGATGCATCAAATAGATGGATTTCTACAATTCGCGAAATGCTATGCGACGCCCCCATCAATTTATATTCACTCAAAAGTCTAAACGATATTTCAGTGGGGGATGCGGTGTATGCAAATGCTGCGGGGACGGTAAATTTATCTAATGGCTTTTGGTCAGTTTGGTCTGCAACGTACAGCTCTTGGATTACATTTAATGTAGCTTCAGGACAGGTTACCGAAAAATGGATAGCAAATCCTACGATTTTATATAAGACAGCGTACGGCAGAGATTCCAATTTGGTAGATATTCCAAAATTCGATGTGAAGCATTATCCATATAAAGGAAATCCTGATAATAACCCGTATGCAAGTGAAGTATTCACCGTGCAGGAATTGGGCGGGTGGGCTGTAAATTCACAAGTTTTTATTTTTTGGGATGGCTGTTGGAGTTATTTTGAACCTGGGTCATATGCATACTTTTCTGCAGCTGATGATCAAAGTATTGATAAAATCATCATTACCAATGCTTCGGGTAAAATTCTCGGAGTAGACTATGTTGTATTAATCTTTGCTGGCCAAGTACTTGATTGGGATGTAACTGAGCCTTACGAGTACGCACCGCCGAGTGATCCTTGGGACGTGAGACAATATATTGATATCGTTTACTCACAAATTAAACTCAACATCAGCGAACCGCTTAGCTCAAATATCACTATTTACGCTACCATATATCAATATTTTAATAACTATACGCAATTATACACCGATGATTATGGTGATGTAATAACTATAGGAAATACCGAAAAAATTGGAAGTAAAACAAGTACTTTTCCGGCCGACTTATATAACAGTCCAGACATACCTACCATTGAACCTTACGGCTTCAGCTACTCGGGCTGGGAATTAATCTTAATTGAAATTTAATCGAACATTTAATGCCGTCTACTAAAAGTCTATTAGCGCTTAAGAACTGGCTTTAAAATAATAATTTAAACAAACTAGTAATACACGGATGAAAAAATCAAACTTAAAATTAAGGGAAATCCAAATGTTGGATATCGAATTGAACGGTAATGCAGCTTATCAAATTAATGGCCTTTTAACCGAAAATATTGCCATCAAAACAAAATATTGGCTTTCAAAATTGGCCGCTATCGTTGCTAAAGAATCAAAAGAAATTGCCAACACAATTAACGAATTAGTGAAGCAGTACGGACAGCCATCTGAAAAAAATCAGGATGTATATGAAGTTAAAGTGAAAAATGATGATGGAGAGAAAAATCCAAACTATGAAAAGTTCAACCAAGAAATTGAAGAATTATTAAATCAGGAAATCGAAATTGAGCATGCAGAGTTTAATCTCGACATGTTCGATAACGTTTCTAGCAATTTAAGATTGGATGTATTTTTTAAGCTTATCGGCTAGTTGGTACATTCAATATCTGCTTATCTATCAGTTTAATGCTAAATGAGTATATGACTTATTGATAAGTAGATATGTTCTCAAATATTCTATCTGCTGATTATCAGGATAGCGCTATACTACCGATGTAAAATAGTAACCATTAAATAATTAAATTATGCCTCAAATCCCACCAATATCTAACGATTATATTAATGACGTAATAAAATCTGATGGCCCTTTTATTGAAACAATAAATAAAACACAAGGTATAAAGTTAAGGGAGCTGATTAAGATGTTGAGGGACTACTTCGATCAGGAGATGCCCAAAAATACATCTGACTTAGTTAACGATTCGAATTTTGTAAATGCTGCATTTTTAGCCGGAATACCTAATCAGGGAAATCAAAAGCATCCATTTATTATTAAGCCATTGGAAGATTGGGATCCGAATGAAGTGTTTGGTACTGGCAACCAGCCGGTAAATACCATGTTGGTAGCCACTGAATTTAATGGCGAGTCTTATGTGGTGACCCAGCTTAAAATTAGCGATGGTATCACAGCGTTTGGGGATTTGAAAAACTTAATTATTAACGGTGTAATTAACGGTGGTACAAGCGGTCAGAGTTTAGAAAAAAAGAGTGTAGTAAATGGCGATGCCGCTTGGGTCGATATTCCGCAAAAAATAGCGGACGTTTTAGCCTTGAAATTAAATATTGCCGATTACAACCAACATTTTAGGGGAAAGTACGCCTCGTTGGCTGCTTTGCAAAGTGCTGTGTTTAATCCGGCTTTGCAAGCTGGTGATTATGCACAGGTTGATGCTGGTACAGGCTCCAATGTAAAAAATTATAATTGGGATGTAGATGATAACACTTGGGTGGAGGGGAGTCCGGGCTCCGGCGCAAATAATACTGACCAACTTACCGAAGGAACCAGTAACCTCTATTTTACATCAACAAGAGCTATTGACGCTGTTGCAAACGATTATGTACGCAAATCTGGAAACGTGTCTGAGAATATCTTTGGCAAAAAAAGTTTTCAGCAGGCACCAAGCTTAAATAGTTTAACAGGAAATAGGGTACTGTCACTTTCGGCAGCTAAAGAAATAGAAAGTTTTTACGAAATTACTTTACCTGTAATTACCAATACAACAATTATTAGCCAGCTAACCACGGCTGGTAATTGGAATGCCTCAGATGTATATACTGGCAGCGCTATTGTTGGAGCATATCAAATGCAGTTTTACGCTGACGCCAACTATTGGTACTACTTTTATAACGATACCACACCAATAAGAATATCACGCAGGGCAGCGCAACTTGCCGCAACAGATGTGGAGGCGCAAGCTGGTACTTCGGGAAATAAGTATTTGACTCCGCTAAACTGGACTTACCTTAAAACAATAGCAAATAACATCAGCGCACTATGGCAGTTTACTGTTGGTATTGGCATTGGCATAGCTGGCGTAACTAGTTCATTTTTGAAAATAGGTTCAAATACTACTGCAAAATCACAACTTAACCTCACACCATCCGCAGTTGACGTTAATGCGCCAATAAACGGTGATGTTTGGAATAACAATGGAGAGATTAAGTTGGTTGATAATACCATCGTTAATAGGTTGTTAAAAACTTATAATAACGAACTGTTAAAATCTACTGGAAACTATTTCTTACTGGCCAATCAATACGGAGATATATCCGCAACTGTAGAAGCTGGAGAACTTTGGGTTTACGACAGTGAAATTTTATCCGCCATTTCTTCGGCCACATGGACATCCAACAGGGCTACCATTACTCCTGCCAACAATAAAGTGATGTTGAAAGGTCAAATGCATGATGACGGCAGCTTCACTTATTTCGCGGTAAATGATAATGTAGTAAGGAGGTGGTAAATGATTGGTTTAACTTTTTCAAAAAGGGTATCAGATTTTGTTGATGCCGCAGATGTTGGAGGCAACATTAAAAATAGTAAGGCCAATTTGAATTATTTACGATTGATTGATATAGCTTGTGTAAAATCAGGTATTACAATTGGCGCAGTTTATCCATTTATTGGTGGAACTGCGTTTAGTCATCAATTTAATCTTCTTGATCCAAGAGATTTGGATTCAGCGTTTAGATTAGCATTTTTTGGTGGTTTAACTCATTCTGCTTTGGGTGTTAAACCTAACGGAACTACCGGATATGCGGAAACTTATATTTCTTCCTCTAATCTAATTTTAAATAACACACATTTATCTTATTATAGTAATGAAAATATAACAGGAGGAACAAGAATTTTACTAGGATTAGGGACACAACCTTACGTTGCAGGAACAACATTTCTGTTATTGAGAACAAACTTTAATAATAATTTTAATTCTATTATTGGCACTGAAAATGCAAATGCCGCTTTTTCTTCTTCTACGTATACGAGGCAAGGTATGTTTTTAGGTAATAGAAATGCTATAAATTCAAATAAGTTATATCATAATGCAAATATAATAGCTCAAAGCAACTCTGATAATACTTATAGCTATCCTGTATCAAATACAATATATTTATTTGCGGGAGGAAATACAGCGAATAAGACAGCAGGAAGCTTTGAAATCAATAGATGTGCTTTTGCATCTGTAGGTAATGGCATGAGTGATTATAATGCTAAAATATTTTCACATGACATTTTTATCGCACAAAGGTCAATAGGGAGGGCATGATGAACGCACTTCAAGAATATATAACTTCCACAAATCCACAAGTATGGCTGGATTCGGAAAATGTTAACGGGCTGGATAACCCTCAACCTTTGGATAACGCAGGAGTGAATGTTTTTACAAATTTGGGCTCAATTGGGAATGTTGCTAATGCCATAGTTGATAATGTGAATATATTCCCACCGACATTTAGGGCAAACGGTGGATTAAATAATAAACCATATATCGATATTGATCCGAGTATAGGTGTGTCAAAAGCATTATTTATACCTGACAATAATTGGATTGCTGGTGTGAACAAATTTTCCTTCCTGATTGTAGCTTCAAATATCACCATAATTGACAGTAATAATTACGGTGTCGTATCTAGAGACATAGGTACAAATTTTGGTAGTATTGTAATTGGTGCAGTAAGTACTAGTAATGACTATTCAACGATAAACGGACAGACACATTTAGGAAATGTAGAAACACAATTTGCTGGTGATATACGATTTATCAATGCAGATAGGCATAAAAGAAGCTTTCTTTCTGATATTAGGACATTTGACGGTCAAATCGGTTCAAAAATAATTTCTTCTGATAATATTCTTCTCAAAGAGACTGTAAATACGGTTACTTCGAGTAATATATCTACACTAAACTATCCCATAACATTTGGTTTTAGAGGGCGCAGTAACACCGGGAATCCGAATAATGTTGTGATTTCATCTTCCAATAGTGGGAGTAAGTGTAAAAATCGTCTTTATGAATTTGCTTATTGGAAAAGGACACTCTCTCAAAATGAGGTGAAAAGGCTACAAACATATATTAAACTTAAATACAATATCTAATGTGGGGAAGAATTAGCAATAACCGATTGTTATCGAGCTTTGACAAAGATGCAGAAGACTTTATTGATGCTGCCGGCTTAAATAACGATTCGAACCTGAATGTTGCAGGATTATATAATGCAGCCCAGGCAAGAACTGCCATAAATAATTTAATTACAAGTTTAAAAGCTTGGGGCGTATATCAAAATATTGTTTGTTTTTTTCCAATGATAGGCGGGACAAACGATATGATCAAAAAAAACATCAATTCGCTAAATCCAAATTTGGATTTAGGCGCTTCAGCGTACTGTGGTTCAATATCAGTCCCAATTAGATCGTTCGCAGCGTTACCACGCGGTTTAAACGGCATAGCCGATACTGGTTTAACATGGGATAGTGGACTATCTAATAATGTTACGATAATTACTTATTGTCATCCTAATAAAGATCTAATAAATAAAAATGGACAGTATTTGAGCATCAGGAATTTAGGCTCTACACGTACTCCGGGCATTACAAATTACAGTAATCAACTATATGTGCAAACGGGAGGCTCATCTTACACCAAATCAAGAACCGATGTAAACGGAAGTTACATTGGTGCCCTGGGATTTAATGTTGGAACTACTAATGCTGATACCAAAAACATTCAATTTGATAGGGCAGTAAATATAGATTATGGATACACTGTTTTCGGACACGACAACCAACGAATATTTTTAGGAATGTCGCAATGGCAGTCGGAAGAGTCAACTTCTATAGTTCAAAATTGTGTCGGCATTTTTAAACCAATGCTAACCGAAAACCAGTTGTTTAAAGTTCTCAAAGCAATTGAACAATTCAATGCTCAGCTAAACATCAGCGCCATAAGATAGTCAGCTAAATTTCGTAACTTCATTTATCTATCTACCTGTATCACAAGTCCTATGAAGAACACGATTAACCATCGAAACAAACGCTCTATATGAAATTTTATTTAACCTCTTTGATTCAAGCAATCAAAACAACCTTCGAAGATTTCAGCATCCACATTCGGATCTCTTTTAGGTGTATTCCGTTTAGGATTTTAGTGGCCGATTTTTTATCGATATCTCTGAGTATTGGTTTTGTGATTATTCCTTCGCTTGTTTTTGGATTGTGCCTGTTAATTGTTCCACAGGGCCGAGACGCTTTCCTTCTTGTTATCGAAAAAATGATTTCAGGGCAATTTCAGCAATTTGTTTGCTTGTTGTTAAGTATTTGTTGTTGGGCCTACGCTTCCGAACTGGGTGTACGCTACGCAATAGCTATTTCAGATAACTCCGGACTTAACCTTAGCGAACAACGCGTACGCTGGCGGAAAGCGGTGCAACGCATGTTGGCAGCTTTTTTTCTGGTTTTTCCGTTTATTGTTGTACTAACAGAACTCATTAGGTTAATGTTTTTGGCCACATTTATTCCCATTGTTGAAAGAGGAATTTATTTAGGAAGTTCGGTGTTCATTGTCGGTTTACTTTTTTCGTTTGTAATTTATCTGTATTTCTCAAAGTTTGGTCAATATGGGCCAAATCAGCCTCAACGCACCATTTTGGGAAAACGCTCTTTACCGCCATTAGAGCAATCGTGGTTGAATAAATTATACGGAATATACAATGATTTTACGTTTACATTTCCAAAGGCATCTGGTTTTAAATCCTCTCCAAAGGAAAGCTATAAAGATTTTTTGAATCAGTTGGTCGATAGCTCGTCAGCTGGATTAGAAAATTTGCCTCAGGATAAAAAGATATTTACCAAGGGTAGGCTGGTGCCAGAACAGTTTGAGCTGATTAATAGTGGATATGTAGAAACGCAAACCAGCTATTTGTATAAATGGGTTTACCACATTCCATCGAGTTTTTACAATGGTTTCCATAAGCAGGTAAAACAACTTCTTTGGATAAGTGTAGTTGTTATATTTTTCGTCGCATTTTTGCCCGCAGATTGTTTCTTTTTTAGAGCTTTCGGTGCGCCAGGTTTAATTTGCTTGGCCTTTGCTTGCTATACGGGTCTTTACATTGGGTTGCTCTATCTCGATAAATCCGTTTTCAGGAGTTGGCGTTTCTTTTCTCTTCGATTTTTCTTGTTATTGTTGTTACTTGTAGTGTCTTATGTCAATAGTGATCATCCTGCAAGGGTGTCAAAGCAACAGGTTACAAATAGGGTAACCGCTAAAGAAAATTTTAGAGCATGGTTTACTGCTTATAAAACAAAGTATAAGATGCAAGGTAAGCCACTAAAAAGTAAATATCCTGTAATTTTCGTGTGTGCAGAAGGAGGTGCTTTCAGAACGGGTGCTTATACGGGTATTTTCCTGTCCAGTTTCGAAAAGGCATTAGCGGAGTCAAAAGAAAGCGTTGATTTGAGGAACTCATTGTATGGGATGTCTGGTGTGTCTGGAGGCGCTGTAGGCCTAGGGTATTACAATGCTATTGCTTTTAGGGACAAGCTGCCAATAGGAGACAACACAGTAGAAAAAGCGAAGAAGTTTTTTACAAACGATTCTCTTTCTCCATTAATTGGAAAGATGTTATTTGGAGAGTTCGTCAATCTATTTATTCCTTACCCAATGGAGATTTTTGATAGAGCGATAGCCCTTGAAAGAACTTGGGAGTATGCTTATGAAAATATATTTGAAAGCAAAAAAAATGTCTATAAATCGAAGTTTATAGATAGTTCAACAAACATTTCGCCTACGCTTATTATTAACACAACGGAGGTTGAAACTGGTTTGCAGTGCATTATTTCAAACCATCAAATTAGCACGTTGCGTTTTGGTTTAAACCGAGATCTATTTGATCAAAAACTTAATAACTTACCTTACTCTACTGCGTTAAACTTTAGTTCTAGGTTTCCTCTATTTTCGCCTGCCGCTGCCGTTAAAAATGCTAATGAAACGCTTCATTTTGTTGATGGAGGTTACGTAGAAAATACGGGATCATCAAGCATGTTGGAATTATTGAAGGATATCAATGCAGATCGAACGCTTAGTAAGGAGGTAGCTCCCGTGGTAATCACCCTGTTGTTTGCACCAGATGAAAGTACCGACAAAACCGAAGTTAAATGGCTTAATGAATTGTCTGAAGTAATTTTAGCGACCTATAATACTCGAGCGGGTCGCACTAAAACAGCCAGACAAGAGCTGAAAGAATTCGTCAAAAATCTCGATGGAATTTCAATTGATGCGCCATTTAGGTCCAAGGAAGTTCCAATGAATTGGGTGCTTTCAGAAAGAAGCATTGCAGAAGTATCCACTAACGTCAAAAACATCTTGCATCCTAATGAAGATGTGATGCAGTTGCTTACAAGTAAGGGATATACCTTTTTAAAGTTTAAGAAATAGCTTGTAGTAAGGCAAAGTCTAGCGAAGTGGACAACTGCGAAACTATAAGTCAACCTGCAAAAATTGGTTAAAACGTCACTAAATTAACTACAATGGATATTAAAGAACATCAATTACTGCCTACTCCCAGGGAGCTAAATGTAACAGGCAATGAAAATGAAATTTACCTTTCAATAGAAATTGGAAACGGACAAATTGGAGGTAGCAAAGTAACACTCGGTGATAAATTGCTAGCCAAGGGAAACTTAGCAAATAAAACATTCCTGGCAAAAGCCGTAACGCTAAATGATAAGGTCATTCAGGTAGAAACAAATGTTTTAGATGTAAATTCCTTCACCAATACCTGTGTGATAACAACTAAGTTCTATAATCAACATAACGAACTAATTTTTTCTAAAATTGATAAAGGGGAGGCCCCTGATGGTGGAATTGCTAGCTTTAAAGGAAATTACCTGCTAAAGTTACTGATGTTGCTTTTAGTGTTTGCATTCAGCACAACACTTTCATCGGCACAAAAAAAAGCTAATGAAATTAAGTTCCAAGATTTAGAAACGCCGTCGTCTCCAGGATTTATTTTGCTGGATAAAACGCCTTCTTCCATTCAACGACCAACTACGCCGCAAGGCTTTGGTGTAAATGTAATAGGTATTTTGCAAGGTACGGGAGGTGCTATGGAGGTGGCCCCTTTTTGGCTCTTATCGCATCCTAAATTGACTGCCGAAATGATGTTTGAAAACAAATTTCCTATTCTCTACAACTTTTCAATATCAGTCGCCTCCACCAAATCTGACGAAATGAATTATTTAGCCGGTGGTATAAGAACTCGATTGTTTCAGTTTTACCCAGAAAGCAAAACCACAAAATTAAAAGCGGTAAAAGGTGAATTAGAAAATGCCTTGGCAGATTTAGATTTAAAAAAGATTGAAGAACTGCAAAAGCAATATGCAGCTTTAATTGAAAAGCCAGTTTTCACTATAGATATGGCTGCGGCTCTTGCCGGAGGTTCAACAACAAACTCATTCGATAATTTAACGCTAAATCGATGGGCCGCTTGGTTATCCTTTAACTTTAGACCAAAAGGTGACGATTTTTACATTACCGCATTAACGAGGTACATTAACAACGAAAAATTTGAAGATTATAACATCAATGCCAATTTAATAGATCTTGGAACTAGACTTAACTATGATATCAATAAGTTTTGTATTTCCTTGGAATACTTGCAACGACTTAATGTTACGGCGAAAAAGTATTCAGATTTTAGGCTTGCCGCCGTTGGAAGTTATCAAATTTCCGAAAACTTTTACATCACTTCTACCTTCGGGAAAAACTTTTCAGGAACCAATAACATCATTGCGCTCGCAGGAATAAATTTTGGTTTTTCAAGCAGTAAGATTAAGGCTTACTAGGTAATTCAATACGTGTTAAATTGATAATTATCCATTTACATTAGCAATTATTGTCGTGTTATAGAAAAATAAGATCAAGTATGTAACTTAGCCTTAACTAACTCAAATCCATGTCATCAATCAATTTAAACCTCAAAACGCTGAACGAAGAACTTGCTTGGCTGGAACAGGTAATCAACTGCACGCTCCAGAGCTATTTCAACCAGGATCAAAGTCAAAACTGTTGGCAGGATATTCAAGCACCTACATTAGATAATCAAAGCGCTTACGGAAGTTTTGTGTTAAATCATTCCTTGGATAGCGAAAGTCGCTTGGCTTTGGCATTAGCAATAGCGCCAAATTTAAAACCACAACTGCTCGATGCTCTTTTGACGAAAAATACAATCATCGATAATAATTTTTCGGAATTTGGAGGATATAAAGATGCACACCACAATGGTTTTTTACCGACTTTCCAAACATTTCTTTTCATTTTGTCTGTAAAAGATTCGGTGCTTTCAACAAAAGTTTTTGAGTTGCTACAGCCAGAGCACATGCTACAAGCAAAGGAGGTATTGCAATTTGTAGAAATGGCTAAGCATCTACCAAAACTAAATGCTGTAATTGCATTAAATACCAACTGGCTTAATTATTTTCTTACTGGTAAGCTTGTTGATCAGATCATTGGGAAGCAACTGGGCGACTTGCTAGTTACACCGTTAAATTGGCAGGATTTAGGTTTGACACCCAACACTGCCGATGACCTAGTTGAAATTTTAGAATGGTACCGCCATCGCCAAACGCTAATGCAAGATTGGGATTTACATCAAAAACTTAAGCCTGGTTATCGAGTGCTCTTTTACGGTGCTGAAGGAACCGGTAAAAGACTAGCGGCGGCAGCTTTAGGACGAGAGTTGGCTTGCAACGTGTACCTCGTTTCCAGTGAGATATTTCATCTCAAAGGTGAAGATACAGTAAAAAAGTTGAAAGAACTTTTTAAGCTGGCTACTCAACGTAACGCTATTTTGTATTTTGCGCATATGGAATCGATGTTGAATAGAATTAAAGATGAAGTTCCGGAAAACGGCGATTTGCTTTTTTTAGAGCTGCTACAGAACTTCCCAGGTTTAGCTATACTTTCCATTAATGTTGATCAGCAAAATATAGAAAAAAACTTGCCAAGTTATTTTCAAAACTATATTCATTTTCCAAAACCCAATGCCCAACAACGACTGCGCTTGTGGCAAAATGCTTTTAACGGAAAGCTCAAATTAGCTACTGACATTGATTTGGCTGCAATTGCCGATAAGTATGAGTTGACAGGTCGATCAATCGATAATATATTGCGATACTGTGCAATTAAAACAGTAGCATCAAAAGATCAAACAGTAAGTTTTGAGTTGCTGTCAAAGGCAATATCTAAACATGGCTAATCAAAAAAAGTTGTTTGCTATGAAAATTTCAAACACGTTAGTTTAATTTTCAATTGACCGAAAAGCCTGATAAAAAAATACCGTAGGTGCTATCCTACGGTATCTTTAAAAATCATTAACTCTAGTTTTTTACAATCCTTTTCACTAAAGGTACGTTACCGTTAAATTTTAATAAGTAGGTGCCTGAAGCTAGGTTATTTAAGCTAATCGTTGTTTGCGTTGTTGAGCTCCCTAATGAGATTTGCTTTAATATTTTACCGCTGATATCTATAAGCTGTATTTGATTGTACACACCCGCTACAAATGCAACGTTAACGATATCTTGCGTTGGATTTGGATAAACTTCAACTTTATTATCCTTTAAAGAGACATTAACGTCTCGTATCCCTAAGTCTGTTATTTTACCATCAAAATCTTGTTGTTCTAATCGATAATAATTAATACTGTTAACTGGTTTCTTATCATAGAAAACATAATTATTTCCGGTTGTTGTATTTCCTGAACTTACAACTTTACCAATAGCGCTAAACTGCTGTCCATCCATCGATCGGGAAATGATAAATTCCTTATTATCAGTTTCAGAAGCGGTTTGCCACTGCAACTTAACAGCTCCTGTATTTTGCAGCGTTGCATTATAGCTGTGTAGTGTAACTGGCAAAGTTACCTGAAAATAGGTCAATGCTTTTGCCATAAAAGCTGTAATTTGTGGTTGAGATGCAGTTTCCAATGGGAATCCAAGATAAATAACCCCACCAGGCGTTGTTCCCGACCCAAATGTACCTTTGTAGGCAGTTCCCGCAAAACGTCCCGCAGTATTGTAATTTAAAATTGTTGTTGCAGTTCCAAATGGGCTAATATTGTCAGGGTATGTGGCTAGATAGTTCTCTCCAAGATTGAGTATCACGCCTTCAAATGGACCTCCGGTTACGCCTGAAACAGGGGTGTCCGTAATTACCCCGTCACTAACATAATTTGCCTTCAAATAGTTATTCATAAAACTTAAATCATACTCAGTTGCGCCTGACCTGCCCAAGTTGTATGCAATTTCTGATCCTGTAATGATCAGTTTACCACCATTATCCAAAAAAGCTTTAACTTTTGTTTTATTTGTTCCGTTAAAAATCCTATCAGCGCTAGATTCATCACCACTAAACCATAACACTATATCGTAATCACTTAGTAAAATGGTTCCTGCGTCTATCATCTCGTCGGCAGCAGAATTAATTCGAAGGGTGGCGTTATCTCGTAGCGTTTCAAAATAAATGGCAGAAAAATTATGCGATCCTGATTTATAATCTTTAATTCGGTCAAATCCGTCAACAATAAGCACCCTTGGTCCTGTGGTAGTATTTACAGTTCTACTATAAACATCGCTTGGTGCACTTTCAACATCAGGATTAGCACCATTGGTAACAACCGCAGTAAGTTTAAAGTGAACTGCGCTTGTTGTAGGCACCACTAAAAACTGATTCGGACTTAAACTGATACTCGTTGTGGTGGGTGTTAACGTAGATTCGTCAGCAGCCAATGCCCAACCACTAAAATCATCATCTAAAGCATAATATAAACGATACCCTTTTAAGGTAGGCTCAGTATTGGCTTTCCATGCCGCATTTACTACATTTGAACCTCCTGTCCCTGTAATATAATAAAGCGTTGGTAATGAAACCGATGGGATTACAATTCCGCCAGCAATTCTGTTTAATAAATTTGTCCAACGTGCGGTCGTCAAATTAGGGCAGTCGGTGGATTTAACGTCATTATGGCCGTATATCCCTCGATCGCCATTAACTGCTCTTCTTACTCTTGGAATGTTATTTCTATTACAAACATCTATAGCCAGGTTTGCGGCAGCAACTAGCATAGGTTCGCTATCCCACATCGCCAAGTTGGTCGCTAAAACTTCATGTTCTGTACTTACGCCTGCACCGTTCCATTGTGGAAAACCAGTTACACCCTGTGCGTAGGCTCTGTCACTTTCTCTCACTACCTGCGATATTTCACCATCAGAATTTCGAATGCAATAATTGGCGCTAGATGGTGAAGTACGTGTACAATCACTAAACCAAGATATGGCACCAGCATAAGTTCCTGTCGCCATATAATGAACAAAATAATAATCAACCTTATAGCCGTTTCGCCCAGAAGCATAATTACAAGTAGTCATTCTATTTATTGCATTTGGGTAATCGGTACCTGCTTGAACAACATTTCCAACACGCTCATTTTTTCTTTCAGATTGGGTTTTATATTCAGGAATACTAACCGATTGGGGATCAATTTGAATGATTTCTCTCCAAAGCGATACCGTTTTACTTCCGTTTTTGATCACGTTGTAAAAACTTGTTGCTAGTGAAGTCTTCATTTCTTCGTTGCTTAAACCCGTCAAATCTCTAGTTGCTTCAAACCAATCCACTAAATTACCTGATGCAGGTTTGCCTTTTTGATAATAGGCTAACAGTGCGGCTGCGGCTCTAATATTTGCTTTGGCTTGATTTTTAATATCGTCTGCACTTAAATTCGTCAAACTTTCAGCAAGTGTAATTTGTTTTATATTGTCAGATTCTATCAAGCCCATCATCCCATAAGAGCCATAAAAAGAAGGTCCCGTTTGTGCCCAATTACTTTGTACTTGAGCGGCTGCTTTCAATATGATTGCAGGTACTCGAAATTCAGCTGCTGCGTCATTGATGTATTTTTCTGTTGTTGCTACAGATGGATGCGGACGATTTAAAATATCGGCAAGGTGTTCGTGGTCTTCGCCCTCATGATCATACTCAACGACAACGCCTTGGAGCTTAGTTGATTGATTTTGTTTTTGTATCGCAGCTTGGCGTTCGCGATTGGTATTTGAAAGAAAGTCATTCATACTTCTTTGCAAAAACACGTCACCGTTTTTATAGACACTTTTTTTTATTGGTGAGCTTAAATTTTTATCTACCAATTTAATCAAGTCTTCGTCGGTTCTTTTGATTTGTGCCTTGGCGCTATACGACAGTGCTAAAATTAAAACGACAGTTTTTAAAATAGAAGGTATTTTTCGTCTCATATTGAATATGTTTTGATAAAGAGTTTAATAGTAAATGAATGCATAAAGAGAATAATAACTTCATAGATAACTGTCTGATAGTGTAAGTGTAAGAATAATAAATTAAAACTGCAAGTTAATGCCGTTTTACATTGTGTGTAACGTAAAAAACCGCACATCTAAAAATAAGACTCATAGTTTACAGTCTGAACAGTAATCGTCGATATTTTGATCCCTTTAGCAGAAGATTTATGTGTTAGGAAAAATAACAAACGACTGATTTTAATAGGTTTGTATAGCATTGAAATTGCTAGTTAGCAATATTTAATCACGCTGTTTTTACTTTAAATCTCTTAAAATTACATAAATCGAAAGAGCATTACTGGCTCGGGTGTAGTAGGTTTATCTTCTGAAGATTTTGTTTGTAAATGTAGGATATGCAGGATTTTGCGTATCAAAAAAGTTAGAAAGATCAGCTGCTTGAAATTCTATAGAATCTTAGATCGTGAATGTTGTTATCTATGAGTTTGGTGCCAGTTTGGAGCGAAGGTTTGTGGTTACTTTTGATGAAATCCTTACTTGTTGCGATATAAACAGGAACGGCGCAATTCTTACGCCGGCTTTTAAAATCATGTATAAAATTTTTACCAGCTTAGAAGGTGTAATATTTTTAATTTCTGCAAAAAAATAAACTTCTCTTTCCCGAGGCCTGGCTCATTGGCATTATATTTAACGATGTAACTTTTTGTTTACAATACTGGCTTGATGACTTGCTATTCATACCTTGGTCATAGGCCGATAATAGACGTAAGGCCAGCAGTCAGTGAAAAAAATTAACCTCAAAATTTCAGCATGGGCATTGGTCCTGCTGTTAACTACAATTTTAATGTATTCCTGCAAGCGTGACAGCAATGAGGGAATGGCCCAATTAAATCAAGCCCTTATCGGAAATGCGAAACAGTTTTTCCAACGGGAAACTATTAATTTCGAGTCTCGTAACAGGTATGTGCTCTCTTCAGAAAAAACAGGCACGAACAATGGTAGTAACGTTAAGGTAAATCCCATTTGGGACCAAGCAGTGATAGAGACGACATCAAGTGGCAAAAAGCTGGTAACGGTGCCATTGCCCGAATTTAGTTTAGGCACAAAGACAAGTGCCTATGCTAGGAAGATAATATTTGAGACTCAAGGTGAAAGTATAAAGGAAGGCAAAATCGTGGAAGTATTTTCTAACGCTACGGAAATCGGCAACAGTGGCGAAAAGATACTCATGGAGGTATCGGATGAAAACCTGAGTGGATTTACAGGAGCGGTGATGACATATAATTTGAATTATGTGTACAAGATTGGTCGCTACTATGAAAATGGCAGAGTCAGAAAGGGAATTGCAAAGGTTGCGAAGAAAAAAACACTGCTTAACGGCCAGCTTGCCCTGCCTGGTTCGGGAAATACCTCTGGAGGCATAGGAAAGCTCGCGGTAACGGCGGGTAGCATCAGTGCAATCACTCCCGAGTTTGAGGGACAGGACTGTGAGAACTACTACTTGGTCTATATCGAGCGGGACGAATTTGGCAACATTGTATATTGGGAGAATCTTGGGTACCAGTACACCATCTGTAAGTCCACCAATCCTGGCAGTCCTAATCCCGGGGGAAGTAATACCGATATCTATGTGGACTGCAATCGAGATGTTAATGGAAATGCCTATTATGATGTATGTGAAGAGTGCGTAGGTGGGAATACTGGACTGGAGCCGTGCTTAGATGTAAGGGATAATCTTACTGGATATCCATGCGCAAAGAATCTAGTGAAACAGCTAACTACGTTGAAAGCTGATATTGCAAATTTGATTAAAAGTGCTTTTGGGAAGGATGATAAAACAAATGTTGTTTTCTCAGTTGATTCAACACTTGCTGGTGGTACCATTGATGGTCATCAGAATGGTTTAAGCCAATACACCGTAAACGGCGTAACTACCAGCAGTTATAAAATAGGATTGAATCCTGATGTACTGAATAATGCGACCAAGGAATACATTCTGGTAACGATGTACCATGAAGCGCTGCATGCCTATCTCGCCGAAAAAAAACGGCTACTGGGAGAAGTAGAATTTAACAACCAATTTGGTGGATTAACCGTTAATGGGGGTCGACTTATTGGCGTTCAAGACCCACAACATTGGCCTATGGGCTATACTAATTTTGTAAACGGTATGCGGGATGCAATCCTTGCCTTTAATCCTAACTTTCCATCTGACCGTGCATATGCCATGGCGATAGCGGGCGTAATATCTTTAACTTCAGCACAAGTTACGATGAACGGTCAAGAGAGAAATACTACTTTGGTTGGCTATGTGGGAACTAAATGTCCATAATTAATGCATATGAAAAAGGCCACTGTCTTATCAATAATTGTTTGTCTAATCTGGACCGTATCGTTGGGCCAGAATAGATATGTCGCTGAGGAAAAAATCGGAAAGTCGATACATAATGTTCTTTCCGAATGGAAAAGCCCAAAAGATAGTTTACTGATCTATGCGCTAAATTTTGAATTGACGGTATTAAAAGTCAATGGAAAAGCGTTCGCCACTAATATAGTCGCCAATGATAGCCTCGCATTTAAAATATTCCCAGAGTACATCAAGCTTAAGAAAATCGATTTTTCTGCCATTTTAGTGGGCAAGACAAAAGCAAAAATTGTGATTCCTGTGATAATTTTTGGGAGTTCTCCTGAGCAGAAAAAATATAAGGACAACGAAGGCAG
Organism: Pedobacter zeaxanthinifaciens; assembly: GCF_003313335.1. Classification (GTDB taxonomy): domain Bacteria; phylum Bacteroidota; class Bacteroidia; order Sphingobacteriales; family Sphingobacteriaceae; genus Pedobacter; species Pedobacter zeaxanthinifaciens. The sequence goes on along the minus strand of NZ_QMHP01000012.1, from coordinate 29,680 downwards.
GCCGCTTATCAGCTTTAATTCAGCAGTCAATGCGGCAATTGCTTTAAATGATCCAGTCATTAAATATAGCAACGAAAGGGATGCAGAAACTTCGCTTTCAGAAAGATTGTACAAACAGCAGAATAAAGTTACCCGATTATTTACCGAAGCAATTTTTATGAGGCCTTATATCATTGAGATCTTTAACATTAGATAGTCTATAATATTATATTTATGGGACAAAATATTCAACAAGAAATAGATTGTATTATCCGCTCCTATAATCATTGTAGGCTTTCTGCAACCACTTATCCAATTCCATCAGTTCGGCTTCGCTCTGCTTGGTAATCTACTGGATTTCCTTGAGGGCTTTTTTCCGTGATGGAATGGTTCAACTACCGTTCTAGTGTTGATATTGACGCTTTTCTAATGGTTCAAAGCGTCGCGAGTTCCTAGTGATTGCCCTTCAGAACTGATCGATATAATGGTAAATAAGATTATGAAGATCATTTCGGAATATCCGAAAAAGGAGGTTAAATATCAAAGAAAAGTAATACAGGCAATTTATCCGCAAAAATTGGTGTTTAATGGAGTAGGGTATCGAATAACCAAGCGGCATCCTGGTGTATCGCTTATTTCATTGGTCGGTAAGGAGTTAGATAAAAGTAAAAATGGGAAAGAACTAGATTTTCTAGTCTTTCCCATCTTGTGATCCCGCTGGGATAATAACTTAATAATCCAAGCGATACTAAATGAGCAAGTTATAAATAATAATTAATCGTCATTTCTAATTGGGCACCAAATTGGGCACCAGTTATTTTAATATGAATTGACTAACTTTAAAGAACAATTTGATACTTACAAATATAATCTATTTATTTGATAATTAGTACTTAATATCCATTATTAATTAATGTTCTAACTAAACAAATTTTGAATTTAGAAATATTTAACTTTGGATAATGGCAAAAAAAATAGACAACATTTTTTTAGATACATCGCTTTTTATTAAGGAAAATTTTCTTGAAGGAAAAAGGATAAAGTCGATATTCTCCCTTGCGACTAAAGGTTATTTTAAATTATATTTTTCAATAATTACGATTGAAGAAGTAAAAAACCAATATAAAAAAAGGATTACAGGAGCAATTGAAAAGCACAATCAACTAATTAATGATAAAACGAATGATATCAGGGTTCTGAGAAATAATAAGTCTGGAAAAGATATACTTCAAAAGTTTCCTAAAGTCAACGATTTATGCCTAGAATTTAATGAGTTATTATCTGATGCAATTGATGAAGCTGGGGCGACAGTTCTCGAATATCCTGTTTTAAATATCAAAAGTGTCTTTGAGGATTATTTTCATGGCCGTTCTCCATTTGGAGGTGCTGATAAAAAAGCAGAATTTCCTGATGCCTTTGCTCTAGCCCATATAGCTTCTTGGTCAGCGGATCATAAATCTAAAGCTATCATTCTAACTCAAGATAAAGATTTTACAAAACATACCTATGGCAGTGTCGTTGTCGACCATGAGTATGAAAAATACGTTCAAGATAAATTAAAATTACTGCTTGAAGATCGAATTAGTATACTTGAAAAGATCTACTATGAAAAATCAGAACAGATTGATAAGGAAATATTAGATTGGGTAGAAGATCAATTATGGATAGATAGCACTTATGATAATGCTGTAAATTATATGGATATACACGAAATCTCCATAGAAGAACTCGAAATTGTATCCAAATCTTACGAAATTATAGGAGTAGAAAGCGACAAGATAGACGATCAATATATTTACATCGAAGTAATGGCTCATATTCGGTACAAAGTTGTCTTAAATATTGATGATGAAGAAACAGGTATTTGGGACAGCGAAGATAAAGTAATGCTTTGGAGGGAAACTAAAGATTTAACTCTATCTGATGATGATTTAAAAATACCTGTTAAAATATTTTTCGAAATTGTAGATACTGAAGAATATGACGATGACCCTCAAATAGATGAAATAAACAATAGCAAAGACTTAAATATTGATGGCCCTGACTATTTTTATTAGCCATATGAATATAATGTAGCAGCCATTTAAAATGAATGAAAAATTATTAGAAATAATTACCCCATCAGCCGTTATTTCATATGCTGATGCCTGCTTTAAGCTTTGCGATAAAATGCTGGAATTACAAAAACAGAATTACAATAACTTTATAATTCCAAGCCGTGGGGCTTATCCATTTTATTACTACACTTATCATGTTTATAATCATTTTCGCACTTCATTTTTAGATTTGCATACTTTCAACACAAAACGTAAAGTATGGCTTTTACCATTTACATCTGATTGGGGCAATGCCGATTTAGAAATGACATCTGAGCAAAGCAGGCGATTTTGGGTAAAAGTACTTGATGATTTTTTAAATAAAAGATCTACTCCTTTTACTTCATTCTACCGATTGATGGTTGATGAACTTGCGCCAAGATTTGCCATAAACACTTGGGAACTACTTCCTTCAGAACGATTTCTGAACAACGATTCTGAAGGGTTCGTTTTTTTAGATACGGTAGTTTCCGGCAGAGCTATCTGTGAAATTATTTCTGCTTTGAAAGAATTTGATGTTAAAGATTACTATTTAATCTTAATAATTGATGAGAATGGCAAGAAGCTAGATGCTAACTACGAGACGATTATTAATAATGAAATAGCTAATGGCAGAGCAGAAATTATCTATGTTCAGAAAATTTTTTCAGAAGATGCTTCTCCTATGTTAAATCATGGCATAAGTAGCATGGTATTCCCATCACTAATGGAGGAAGCAATTTCAACAGTCCATGATTTTAAAAATGAAAATTTTATAGGTGCTGGATTATGGATTGGTAATTCAATAACACATATTTATAATACAACGTTGAATGCTGTTAGAGGCACTTTATTTGATCTTATTTGTAGAGGTATTAGATTTAAATTAACAAACGGGCCAATTTACTTTAATGAATCGATACTAGATGACGTTAGCCAAATGATACAATATGCTGGTAATTTTAATTTGTTTGATCAGGATTATACAAGACGTATCGTTTCTAGGAGAATACAAAAAGAGGTCGGATTGGTAGATCAAATAACAGCCTCCTCTTCTCACGTTTTGAGAACAGAACTCAAAAACGATTGCTTAAGTTCGTTAAAAGCTAAGTACAGGTATTACTAAAATCCCATTATTGGCAATTCCAACGGTATTACTGCTATTTTTTTTGGCAACCTTGCTATGGACTTGTCAACGAATTTAAGCTGTTCCAAGCAGTTTTGTGCCATACAATAGAAATGTTTTTTATGGCAATTATCGAATTTATAACGAAAGAAGATCTAGAACAATTCAAACAGGAACTGTTTTCCGAATTAAGAAGACCAGGACAAAAGCTGCACAAAAACAGCGAGCAAAAGGAATGGCTGAAAAGCTATGAAGTCCGCAAGCTACTTAGCATTTCACCTGGAACCCTTCAAAGCCTTCGGGACTCGGGGAAGCTTAAGTACAGTAAGGTTGGTGGCTTAATGTTCTACAAATATGACGATGTGGCATCCCTAATTAACGGAAAATGACTTAAATGAAAATGCTGCACCTTAAAAACCGAGGTTACTTTATCTATCTGCGGTTCTTATCGAAGATTTTATTCTTCGATAAGAATAGCTAACTTTAACAGCAGATAATTTCTGCGGATTTAGATGAACATTTTTGAAGAATTAGATTACAAGCTTACAGAACTGAAGAAATTCTATTTCTTTGAGTACTTCCATATTCTTCTAAGATCCGTAGAAAAGTATTATGAAAAAGATAGAGCATTTCATCATTTTAGGACGTTAAAGGAAAACCTTAATCTTGGAGAGTCTCGATATAAAAAAATTGGCTCCTTTGCTACAGAATTAACGCATAAACAGTTAACTAGATACAGATATACGTTTCAAGAGGTCGAGGAAGAAGCCTCTAACTTGGGGCTAATAGTGGTAAGTGATCTAAAACTAGAACTAACAAAAAAAGGAACAGAGTTACTTGAAATATACAACAAATATGGTGCTGACAAATTCAATGATAAAATGTTCGTTCTTATCGAAAGCCGCACCTATGGATTTCATTACCTAATTTCTTCACTATACAAGATCAATCCAAAAAATGGAGGAACTTTAATTTTTCCCATTTACTCACCGTTAAAATTGCATTTTTCAAAGGAAGAAATTGTTGCTAAGAATATGCTTAAGGAGTATCTAGAGGTGCTAAGAGATCAACTGGAAAAAGATATTAAAAAGCATATTTCTAAAACAATGTCTCTTTCTTCTGCTAACAACGATCTTATTAACAGATTAATTGAAACTAAGTTAATTGGAAATAACTTTCAACTTTTAGATCCTGACCAATACAATTTAATTATTAAGAGAATTAGAGATTTCTGGCTTAATTTCTTCCTAAGGAGTGTGTATAACTTAAAGATCAACAGTTTGAGTTATTTTGACCTTTGGACATATAGAGCCAAACAACTAGGATTTTTAAACGTTACCGAGTTCTTTCCAAGCATAAGTGGGAAAATTGTTTATCCCACATCTGTAATTTACAGAGATGTCAATTCTGATGGCTTTGATAAAGCATTTGAGTATAGTAATGGTGAAAGTTTATACATCCATAACCCGAAATGGGATGATTTTGATGATAATTTTATCTCTACCCTATATGAATCATATTTGGAATTAAAGAGATCGTACAGTAGTTACTTTGTAAACTTGGCAGATTTAAGAGATATAGTCTGCTTCAAAACAAAAATTTCCTATAGAAAATTTTTAGAATTATTAATTGTAGTGTACAATCTTAATCTTCGAGGACAACTAAAAATTAGTATATCTTTAGAAGCAGATAAATTGCCGTCTGAAAATAAAGCAATATATTTAAAACGTGACCCAATCTTGATTGACAACAAGCTTAGGAATATTATAGCCATAGATATAAAATGAGTAAAATATTAAAAAAAGCCACCGGAGTTATCAGTGGAGAAACACTTAATAAAAAATTTGAGCAATACGCTCTAGTGGAAAATCCATTTCCGAGTACTCCGTATGTAAATCAAGATTCTCCAGAGAAAAAATATAATGGAAGCATTTATGAGGAATCTATTAGGCTGGATGAGTTTAACAAAATATCGCTTAATTTTTTAAAGGTTCCTCAGGCAAACCCCGACCATTTACGCTTAGCTTTTATATCTGATACGTCATTCATCGGAAGGGGAAATGGCAAATCTTCATTTCTTTTGCAGCTTCATAAAACGATCAATAAAGATTACTGTTTGGATATTTCTGACAATCAGAATAAATGTTTTTCTATATATTTTTCTCCAGAAGGTAGTGGGGTCGTTAAGAATTTCGACAAGTTTGTGGACAATTTTTTTCTTGCGATATGTAAGAGTAATATTATAAATGAAGCATTAGCTGTGCTTAGATATGAAGCTATAACAAACTTAAATAAGTGGAATGAAGGAAGTGATCCAAGTGAACTTGAAGAAGCGGAGCTCATTAACAATCTAAATAATACAGAATGGGTCAGATCGAATGTCTCATGTTACAAAAAGTATTTCACTAAAGTAATTCTAGAAAATTCATGGTTGACGTCCCTACCGTCAGAATTTCCTTTGTATAGAGATTTGACTACTGTATCACTTTCTAACCAAGAAACTTTTGTAGAATATTACAAAACACTTAGAAAAGATAAGGCAAAGCTTGATTTCGTGTTTGACCATCTAGTTGGTCTATTCCTAGCCGCTGGTTTCAACGGTTCTTATGTGTTAGTTGACGATTTTGAGAAAATCCCTGATTTTCAAAGTTCAAATCAGAAAAAAGACTTCTCAACTCAATTAAGAGCCGTACTTTTTGATGGTGGATATTTGAATGCAAGAATCGGATTTTTTAACTTTTTCTTAGCATTGCATGCTGGTGTTCCTCGTTTAATGCAAGAAGCATGGAGTTTAGCTGGCATGGAACAGCGTGTGCCGATGATTCCTTCTTCAACCGAACAAAAACATATAATCAACTTTAGTAAACTGGAAAATAAGCATGCTGTAACTCTGATAAAAAAATATTTATTAGAATTTAGAGAGAGTTCATATACTGGTGATGAGCTATACCCTTTCAACGAAGATAGTATAGTTTCACTTGCAAATAATTCAGAGATGAATATTTCCAAGATGTTAAAAAATGCCAATCATATTTTGGAGCTTGCATCAGAAGCTGACGTTAAAAATATTGACACAGACTTTATCAAGGGATATTTTTCTAAAAAATCTGATACATCAATTAGTGATGAAGAGATGGTAGCTAAATCACAAACTGTTGACCTGATAAGTAAAATTAAAGCTGGAAAATAGGAATGAATTTTTGTTTAAGTCGAGATGGACTAGAAAAATTTCTAGAATCCCATTACAACTCCTCAGAAATTGATGATGAAGATCTTAAATGTTTAATCCAACAATGCTATGATTGGGAAAGCAATTTGGCAATACTTGCATATTTTTTTACCCATTATATACAGAAAAAGATTAATTCAGGTAAGCCAGTTACATTGGAGCAGATTGATACTTTTTTTGATTTAGCAAATGTGGGCAGTTTTGATATAGAGCTGTTAAATAGAGATTTTATTAAATATATATTAAACCATAGCAGGTATAAGATTGGTGAAAGTCTTGAAGACGCATTGATTATTTTACTGCAAAATTATAAAGATCACACTCATGACTCATCTTTATGTTTTTGATTCAGTTTCATTTATCAATTATTATAATACTTTCTTCAAAGAGCAAGATAGACTTTCTAAGCGAATACGTCAGGAAATAGACCATTGCTTAAGCCCTGATTACATAACGCATAAAATTATTTTACCAAGTATAGTATTGGTAGAATTATTTCAAAAGCAGTTAAACACAAAAGACGATGAGATAGCATCTCAATTTAAATATGAAATTTTATCTCCATTGCTTGATAACGAAGATGTTGAGATAAAAGGTATAGAGCTAGAGGTGCTAAAGATTTATTCCCAAATTGACAATAATATCATCAAACTGGAAAATCATGATAAAATTATTTTATCTAGCGCCATACATGTTGATGGCATTCTTATAACTAACGACACCAAAATCCAAACCTACGTTGAAGCTACCAATGCTGTCCAATTAGCTTTTTGAGATACGGCTAATTTATCTTTGACAACTGCCCACCACCTTGTCAATCACTCCCAATAATACCACTCATTTTTGCTTCCGTTAATCAAGTAAAAAATCCAAGTTCAGCACCACTGTTCCATGGGTCAAGTGCAAAAACCCGAGTGTTTGGCAAGATGTATTTTTGTCCACAGGACAAAAATATCTTGCCGCCCTTACGGTCGGAGCAGGCACTCGGAACTCGTGCCTGCCTGAACTTCTCAGAGATGTACCTATATGAGCATAAAAGCAGCCAATAAGGATAGCGACAAACTGATCCATCCCATTAGGACAAGGGTGAACAAGGAGACCTACCAACGACTAGAAAGGCTACTTGCAAACAGTACCTGCCAGAGCATCGGCGAACTTGCCCGAAAACTCATCACAAGGGAAAAGATCAACTGCACATACAGGGACATTACGATGAATGCCCCAATGGAGGAACTCACCAGCATCCGCAAAGAGCTCAAGGCCATAGGTATCAATATCAACCAGATTACTCGCACATTCAACCAAGAAAAGACCAGAGAAAACAACAGGCAACAATACGTGCTACAAATTGCCGACCTCTATAAAAAAGTCGATATAAAAGTAGAACGCCTACTGTCTCTCATCTCCCAGCTTACCGAAAAATGGTTACAAAGATAATCAGCGGGCAGAGCATCAGAGGGCTGCTGCTCTATAATGAGAATAAGGTTGCGGATAAAGAAGCGAAGCTCATCATGGCCAGCCGTTTTGGTACAGAACTGGACAGATTGGACTTCGATGCCAAGCTTGCCCGATTTGAACACCTCACTTTCCTTAAACCAAACGTCAAGACCAACGCCATCCATATCATGCTGAACTTCGACAGGGAGGATAAGCTAACACTTCCCGTTTTGCAACAGATTGCCGACAGCTATATGGATAAAATCGGTTTTGGCGAACAACCATTTCTGGTCTATCAGCACCAAGATGCCAACCATCCGCACCTGCACATCGTGACCACGAATATCAATGCGGATGGCGAAAGAATGGATATCCACGGCATTGGCAGAACGGTATCGGAAACCGCACGTAAGGAACTGGAAATCGAATATGGGCTGATCAAGGCCGAGGGCAGGCAAAAGAGCGAGGCATTGGCGATACCACCTATTGATATCGAAAAAGTCATTTACGGAAAAACGCCCACCAAAAGAGCGATCAATAACGTAGTGTCGGCCGTCATGCGCAGCTATAAATTTACCTCTGTTGCCGAATACAACGCGATCCTGAAACAGTTCAATATCACCGCAGACCGTGGCAAAGAGGAAACGGTAATGTTCGAAAAACGTGGGCTAGTCTATTCCATTATTGACCAGAACGGCAAAAGAACCGGCATCCCCTTTAAGGCAAGCCAGCTTACTGGCAGACCAACCTTGGACAAGGTAGAAAAGAAATTTGAACGGAGCAGGGAAATCAGAAAAACGTATAGGGACAGCATCAAGGAGCATATCGATAAAGTGCTGAATAGCTACCAATCGATAAGCAAAAACACCTTTATCTCCGAACTACAAAAACGACAGCTCGCTGTAGTATTTAGGAACAATGACCAGGGATATACATGGGTAGAAATGACCTATTATTTTTTACGGATGGCCGTTTAAATTGTCATTTAAACAGAAAAGGCGCAACTTCTTGCGCCTTATGTGATCCCGCTGGGATTCGAACCCAGGACCACTACATTAAAAGTGTAATGCTCTACCAGCTGAGCTACGGAATCTTCCTTTGTTCTAAGGAGGTGCAAATATAGAATTATGTTAAATTACCTGCAAATAAAAATTAAGGATATTTTGTACTTCCTTGATTTATAGTTCGATTATTTGAAATTTATGCGTTTTTGATAATGCCGAGCTAGTAATTGATGAGATTTGGCTGACTTAAACCCGGCTTACAATTACTGTTTGGCTTGTATATTTGTGTCATGCAAAAGAAGAAAAAAATAGTAGTAGCTATCACTGGTGCCAGCGGATCAATTTACGCCAAATTGTTGCTAGACAACCTAAGTAAACTATCTGAGCAAATAGAGAAAGTAGGCGTAGTAATGTCTGACAATGCCAAGGAAGTCTGGACTTACGAACTAGGTGACGAAGGATACAGTAACTACAATTTCGACTTTTATGCAAAGATGGACTTCAATGCACCTTTCGCGTCTGGATCCGCAAAATATGATACGATGATTATTGTTCCTTGTTCAATGGGTGCACTCGGCCGTATCGCCCATGGCATATCTAATGATTTGATTTCTAGAGCAGCGGATGTGATTTTGAAAGAGCGAAGAAAATTAATTGCTGTGGTTAGAGATACACCATTTAGTCTAATTCACCTGCAAAACATGAAAACTGTAACCGAAGCGGGAGGGATCATTTGTCCAGCCAATCCGTCTTTTTACAGTAGACCAACGTCTATAGAAGAGGTTGCTCAGACGGTAGTTGATAGGGTGATAGATTTAGCTGGGTTGGAAAAAGATAGTTACCGCTGGAACGACTAACTGTTAAGTAGGGTGCATAAAAGCAACTTATGACTTAAAACTTACCACCCAAAATCAACAACTTATTACAATTTTGTATCTTTGCGTCCTCTAATGAAAAAAGTAGCCTTTTATACACTGGGATGCAAGTTGAATTTCTCTGAAACATCAACTATTGGTAGGTTGTTTACTGATGCCGGTTATGCTGTAGTAGAATTTACTGATGCAGCTGATGTTTACGTAATCAACACTTGTTCTGTTACAGATCATGCAGATAAAAAATGTAGAAAGGTAGTGAAAGAGGCACTTAAGTATTCGCCAAATGCTTATGTAACTATTGTGGGTTGCTATGCGCAATTGAAACCTCGGGAAATTGCAGAAATTGAAGGGGTGGATATGGTGCTAGGCGCTGCTGAAAAATTTCGAATTGTTGAGTTCATCACTGATTTAACAAAGCAACCTAAGGCGGTTGTGCATCAACAAGATATCGAAAAGGTGAATCATAATTTCATTGCCGCGTATTCCATTGGTGATCGTACACGTACCTTTTTGAAGGTTCAAGATGGTTGTGATTACCCTTGTACTTATTGCACAATTCCTTTGGCCAGAGGTGGTAGCCGTAGTGATACCATCGAAAATGTACTACAAAAGGCACAGCAAATTGCTGCTAGTGGTGTAAAAGAAATTGTACTTACAGGTGTTAACTTGGGAGATTTCGGGATAAGGGAAGGCAAACGCGAAGATCGCTTTTTTGATTTGGTGAAGGCTTTAGACGAAGTCGAAGGAATTGAAAGAATTAGAATTTCATCTATAGAGCCTAATTTATTAAGCAATGATATCATCGAGTTTGTGGCTACTTCAAAACGTTTTGTTCCACATTTTCATATTCCTTTACAATCAGGTTCTAACAAAATTTTAGGCTTGATGAAACGCCGCTATCAACGTGAGCTATATACGGATAGGGTAGCAAAAATCAAAGAATTAATGCCTAATTGCTGCATTGGGGTAGATGTAATTGTTGGGTTCCCAGGCGAAACACAAGAGGATTTTTTGGATACCTATGAGTTTTTGAACGGTCTAGACATTTCCTATCTACATGTATTCACCTATTCGGAACGCGAACAAACCGAAGCCGCAGTAATGACAGGAAAAGTAGTGGGCAGTACTCGTTTCGAGCGCAATAAAATGCTACAAATTTTATCTGATAAAAAACGTCGTGCTTTCTATCAATCACAAATTGGTACGCATGCACAAGTACTGTTTGAAGATGATCAAAAAAATGGTTTCATGCATGGTTTTACTAAAAATTATGTAAAAGTAAAAGCCAAGTACGATCCGCTGATGGTGAACGAACTAAAAAATGTAAAATTGGTGGCTATCACCGCCGATGGTGAAGTGGAAGTGGCTGAGGCAGAAGCCGTGTTCAGCTAGTATCCGCAAGTTACCGGGCAAATCAGCTTAAGCGAAACAAAAGAGTTTATAAATCGCACAATTCAACAATTAAATGTACTTTTGCGATAAAACTTATTAAGTATGTTTCCTACGGTATCTCATTTCTTATCCTATTTATTTGGTGTAAATATCCCCTTGCCTTTTAATACGTTTGGTGTTTTTGTAGCCTTGGCTTTTTTAGCCGCTTACTGGGCTTTTACTAAAGAACTTAAAAGAAAAGAAGCATTGGGTTTAATCATGCCAACTAAACGGATTACTCATGTAGGTGAGCCCGCAAGTGCTAGCGAATTAATTTCAAATGCAGTATTTGGCTTCTTAATTGGTTACAAGTTAATCTATGCGCTTGTTAATTATAAACTTTTTGTGGCCGATTCGCAAAGTGTGTTGTTATCTACAAAAGGCAACGTGCTAGGAGGTATAGCCTTGGCGGCACTTTTCGTTTACTGGTCGTACAAAGAGAAAGACAAAAATAAATTACCAAGCCCCAAGAAAGTTGAAGTTACCGTTCATCCGTATGAGTTGATGAGCAACATGGTAGTTTGGGCAGCAATTTGGGGCTTTTTAGGAGCTAAAATTTTCGATAATTTAGAGCATTGGGATAGTTTCATACAGAGTCCGATCGAAAGTTTACTTTCTTTTAGTGGCTTAACATTTTACGGCGGATTGATTTGCGGTGGCGCTGCTGTATTGTATATCGCACATAAAAATGGCATTAAGCCACTGCACATGCTTGATGTTGGCGCTCCAGGAATGATGTTGGCATATGGCGTTGGCCGTATTGGTTGCCACATGGCTGGCGATGGAGATTGGGGCATTGTAAATTCGAATACAAAACCATTTTCTTGGCTGCCTGATTGGCTTTGGGCTTACACTTATCCAAATAACGTAGCGGGCGAAGGTGATCCAATTCCAGGTTGCGTTGGTAAATTTTGTAATGAATTGCCCCAGCCGGTTTATCCAACGCCAATTTACGAAGTTATCGCTGCCTTATTAATCTTTTGGTTCCTTTGGAAAATTAGGGATAAAATTACAACCCCTGGGATGATGTTCGGCATTTATTTGATGTTTAACGGTTTGGAGCGTTTCTTGGTAGAACTTATCCGTGTGAACTCTAAATATCACGTTGCAGGCATTCCATTTACACAGGCTGAGTTAATTTCTGCTATTCTGTTTATCGCGGGAGCTGCACTAGTTGGTTATTCGTATAAGAACAAAGAAAAATTGGCTAATTACTAAGCGATGGATTTAGAACTGTTATGTAATAAGGTAATCAACATCGCTAGACTTACCGGTAATTTTATCCGTAAGGAAGCGCTAGCTTTTGATAGTAGCGCCATTGAGTACAAGGGTTTGAACGATTTGGTTTCCTATGTGGATAAAACTGCTGAAAGGCAATTGGTTAAAAATTTGAGTAAGATACTCCCTGAAGCTGGTTTTATTACCGAGGAGGACGAAACAGAAAATTCTTACCACAAGCCGTTTACTTGGATAATTGATCCTTTAGATGGTACCACCAACTTTATACATGGTATTCCCACGTTCTCCATCAGCATTGCACTTTATGAAGCTAACGAACCTATATTGGGCGTAGTTTATGAGATCAATAGGGGCGAAATGTTTTATGCCTACAAAGGTGCTCCTGCATTCTTAAATAAGAAGGAAATAAGGGTTTCGCAAGCGACAGATTTGTCACAGTGCTTACTTGCTACTGGCTTCCCTTATTATCAATTTGATAAGCAACCACAATACATCAAATTGTTTACTGAAATGATGCAGAAATGTCATGGTTTGCGTAGGATAGGGTCCGCTGCAGTAGATTTGGCCTATGTTGCTTGTGGCAGGTTTGATGCTTACTTCGAATACAATCTGAATTCTTATGATATGGCTGCTGGTGCCTTTTTGGTGAAGCAGGCAGGTGGTACGCTACTTAACTTTTCTGGTGGTAGTGAGTATTTGGAAACCCGAGAAATTGTAGCTACAAATGGATTAATCACTCAGGAAATCCTAGATACGATTAAAAGGCATTTCTGATATTTTGTTTTCTAACGCCGTAAATGAAGCTGCTTTTTGCCAATTTGTTTTTAATCAAATTCTAAATTAAGGATAAGCTCTTTTCGCTATCTTTTTCTTCGTTCAATAGTTGTATATTGTTTTATCAATATTACTGCAATGAAGAAAATATTATTGGGCCTTTTGCTCGCTTTTTTGGCTATACAGTTATTTAGACCAGAGAAAAATAAATCAGAGGTAAAAGAAGTTAATGACATTGCTGCCGTTTATCAGGTTCCTGCAGAAACGGGTAGGCTACTTCAAACTTCCTGTTATGATTGCCACTCTAACAATACCAATTATCCATGGTATGCCAATATCCAGCCGGTGGCTTGGTGGTTAAATAATCATATTGTAGAGGGGAAGGAAGAGCTTAACTTTTCAGCGTTTGGCACTTATTCTCTTAAAAAACAAGCTCATAAACTAGATGAAGTAGCTGAATTAGTGGCTAATGGTGACATGCCTTTGTCTTCTTACACCATTATTCATGGAAATGCGAAGCTGAATGATATGCAGAAAAAGCAACTAGCGGATTGGGCAAACAGTCTTAAAACACAGATAGAGGCTAAGGTAAAATAGAAAAAGAGCTATCTTTTGGTGATAGCTCTTTTTTTCTACATCGCTTCTGATACTACTTCCTTTACTTCGGGTACCATGCGCTGCAGTAGATTTTGTATGCCCGATTTTAGCGTGATGGTACTTGATGGACAGCCGCTGCAAGAACCTCTAAGTTCCACAGTTACTACGCCCTCATCAAAAGATTTGTAGGTAATAGCACCACCATCTTGTTCTACCGCTGGCCTTACGTAGTCGTGTAAAATCTGCTGAATCTTGATTTCAGTCTCCGTTCCCTCAAAATTAGGAGCCTCGTCTGCCGCATCTTTAATCTTTAACTCAGATTCAACCGCACCTTTTACAAATTCTTTTAAAATCGCCTCGATATCAGTCCATTCTGCATCTTCAGTTTTAGTGATAGTGACAAAATTACTAGCAAAAAAAACGCCGTTTACGAAATTAAATTTGAACAATTCTTTTGCAAATGGAGAGCTTTCTGCACTTTCTTTTGTGGCAAAATCCTCACTGCCATTAATAAGCAGCTTATTTACCATAAATTTCATGGTAGCTGGGTTAGGAGTTTGCTCAGTATATACGTTGATAGTCATTGATGTAAAATTTAATAATACAAAAATATGGAATTGCTATTCCACTTCTTGTCTAATTTAGGTCATTAAACATTAAAATGGTCTATTGATTTTAGTATTGATAGTAGAACCAATTAGCCCATTAGCGCTTAAAAAATACCAGTGTAGCTAAAAGGTGTAATTTGTTTTAGCTCTGCCTTTACCTGCTCATTAACGTCTAGCTCATCAATAAAGGCTGCAATTGTATTCGCAGTAATTTTTTGATTGGTTCTAGTCAGCGCTTTCAGTGCCTCGTAAGGATTTGGATAAGCCTCTCTACGTAAAATGGTTTGGATTGCTTCTGCAACTACTGCCCAGTTTTCTTCCAAATCGGCATCAATAGCTGCCTGATTAAGTATGATCTTTCCTAAGCCTCTTAGCGTTGAGTTGATTGCGATTAAAGTATGCGCCATCGGCACGCCAATATTTCTAAGTACAGTTGAGTCTGTTAAATCTCGCTGTAAACGCGAAATTGGCAGTTTAGCGGCTAAAAATTCGAATAATGCATTGGCAATTCCTGCATTACCTTCCGCATTTTCAAAGTCAATAGGGTTTACTTTGTGTGGCATTGCCGATGAGCCAACTTCGCCTTCTTTTATTTTTTGCTTAAAGTAATTTTTGGAAATGTAGGTCCAGATATCTCTATCTAAATCTATAATAATATTGTTGATACGTTTTAAAGCATCGCACTGCGCAGCAAACTGATCATAATGCTCAATTTGTGTGGTGTATTGCGCCCTGCTTAAGCCTAAGGTTTCATTTACAAACTGATTTGAAAAGTCAACCCAATTAATTTGTGGATAGGCGATGTGATGCGCATTGAAATTACCAGTTGCACCGCCAAATTTAGCACCATTTGGTAGCTGCTTTAAATTGGCCAACTGCACTTTTAAACGCTCTACAAACACCATAAACTCTTTCCCTAATTTAGTAGGCGATGCAGGTTGACCGTGGGTATGCGCCAGTAACGAAACCTCTTTCCATTCGTTTGCAATGTTGGAAAGTGTGGTAATAAGTTGTTCTAAGGCTGGGTAGTAACTTTCAGTTAGGGCAAGCTTAAAAGTGTATGGAATTGCGGTGTTGTTAATATCTTGTGAAGTTAATCCAAAATGGATAAATTCTTTGTAGGCTTCAAGGCCCAATTGATCAAACTTTGCTTTAATGAAGTATTCCACGGCTTTTACATCGTGGTTGGTCACACTTTCTGTTTCCTTTACACTTTGCGCATCTATATCGCTAAAGTTTTCGTAGATGGCTCTCAGTTTGGAGAATAAAGTACTATCGAAGTTTTCGGTACCGGGTATTTTTGCTTCAACCAGTGCGATAAAATATTCTATCTCTACTAAAACTCTATACTTAATTAAAGCGTATTCCGAAAAGTAATCAGCTAATGCTGAGGTGGTTTTTCTGTAACGGCCATCAATAGGGGATATAGCTTGCAATGGAGATAAAGTCATAGTTGCTGGTTTTTTAAAAAGATTTGCAAAGTTAACATTTGTTGGCTATTAACATAGCTAAAAAGCGAAATGTCGTAAACGAAAAAAGTCCCGAGTGATTAAACTCGAGACTTTTTTATGCTGTTTCAACTATTGACTAGTGAGCTTTAGCAGCTGAGTCAACTTTAGCAGCAGCTGAATCAACTTTAGCAGCAGCTGAATCTACAGTAGCAGCAGCTGAATCAACAACAGCTGTTGAGTCCATTGCAGTTGAATCAGTAGCTTCTGCTTTTTTCTCAGATGAACAAGCAACTACAGTTAAAGACAATGCTAATGCTAAAAAGCCAAATTTGAATAAGTTTTTCATTTTGTTTTTAAGTTTAAACTTTATATAAATTAATTAATTACTTGTTAATACTCCTATTTTGAAAAGGTAACCCTAAAAATTTCAAAAAAAATTAATAAATGTATAATTGATTGTTTTTTAGGATGTTAAATTGTAAAAAAAAATCCCAAGGCTAACCTCGGGATCTTTATGTCGTTAACTATTGACTAGTGAGCTTTAGCAGCTGAGTCAACTTTAGCAGCAGCTGAATCAAC
>NZ_QMHP01000012.1:0-13176 GCF_003313335.1 Pedobacter zeaxanthinifaciens | reverse complement strand
TGACTAGTGAGCTTTAGCAGCTGAGTCAACTTTAGCAGCAGCTGAATCAACAGTTTTAGCAGCTGAATCAACAGTAGCAGCAGCTGAATCTACAGTAGCAGTAGTTGAATCCATTGCAGTTGAGTCAGTAGCTTCTGCTTTTTTCTCAGATGAACAAGCAACTACAGTTAAAGATAATGCTAAAGCTAAAAAGCCAAATTTGAATAAGTTTTTCATTTTAATTTTCTGATTAAATAATTAATTAATTTTACTCTTAATGCCGCAAAGGTAAAAAGGTAACCCGTTGTTTTAAAAAAAAGATAAAATATTTTTTTTCATCTCTTTTGCGGTTACTTATTTATGCTTTGGGTATTAAACTAAGTGTTTTGTACAGGCTTTTGTATCATAAACCCGATTGACGTGTTATACTTTTTGTTTTATGGCTGTCATCCGGAACGTTAGTGAAGGAGCTGTAACTGATAGCAGATAGAAATAGACGGTAGTGACGATGGCTAACAGCTAAGCAACAAAAAGATTAAACGGAAAGCGGGACCATACATTAATAAGTAGTAGTACATTTGCTTTTCAAAATATGTTTTAAGGCCCAAAATTTCAGTCGGTTATTTTTTTGATTATTATTGGGTTACCATTTGGATTTAATTGTATTAATAAGTGAGTATAAAGATTAGCAGTTCATTGCCAACAGATAGAGAGGTTGTTTTGGGTATACTCAACAACTCTGTAGAAGCATTAAATAAATTGTATGTAGCATATTTTCCAATGGTGCTTCAGTTTATTTTAAATAATAATGGTGATGAGGATGATGCAAAAGATGTTTATCAGGAAGCCATCATTGTGCTGTACAACAAAATAAAAAGTGGAAGCTTTGAGCTGAGCAGCAAGCTGAAAACCTACATCTACTCGGTGAGTAGGAGGATTTGGTTGAAGAAATTGGCGCAGCAAAGTAGGAAAACCAATAACATTGCAGATTTTGAAGATGTGTTGGTAGTTGAAGAGGATATGGAGCAGCATGAACAAAAGGACATGCAGTTTGATAAAATGAAAGTGGCTTTGGATAGCTTGGGAGAGCCCTGTAAGACAATTATACAAGATTTTTATATCCATAACCAAACCATGCAAGATATTTGTGAAAAGTTTGGCTACACCAACGCAGATAATGCAAAAACACAGAAGTATAAGTGTTTACAAAGGTTAAAGAAAATATTTTTTCAATCATAGAAGATGAGACAAGACATAGAACTAGAGGCTATTATTGAAGATTACTTAAATGGTAAGCTTACACCTGAAGAACAGGCTGCTTTTGAGCAGTTAAGAAGTAACGACCCAATGGTTGACCATAAAGTGGTAGCTCACAAAGTTTTTTTGGAGTCGATGTTGCAATATGCTCATGTGGTAAAGCTAAAAGAGCAAATGGATATGGCTCATGCACAAATCGATGTAGCTGCATTAGCTGAAGATTTAAGACCGCATCCTTCTAAAATTATTCAATTTTGGAGAAATAATAAATCTGCTGTTGCTGTTGCTGCCTCGTTTGTTTTGTTGTCTTTGGTTACTTTGCTTTCTATCCATAAAAGCAATCAGCAAGAAGGTACTTTTGCGGCCATGAGCAAGGATATGAATCAAATAAAAATTACGCAAAATTATTTGATTAGAGATATCAAAAACCGTGAAGCCAATAAAAATAACAATAGCAGGAATGCTAATAACAAAGCAAGTTTTGGCGGTACAGGTTTCGCCATTTCTGGAAACGGATATATTGTAACTGCTTATCATGTGGTTAGAAGCGCAGATTCAATTTACGTACAAAATGCGAAAGGTGCTTACAAGGTTCAGGCTATTTACACCGATCCGGTAAATGATGTTGCTATTTTAAAAATTAATGATAAAACATTTGAGAGCTTACCTTCACTTCCTTATACCATTAAAAAAGGCATGTCTGGTTTAGGAGAAGCGGTATTTACCTTAGGCTTTCCTAAAGATGATATTGTGTTAGGTGATGGTTATGTGAGCTCTAAAAATGGTATCAATGGCGATACGCTGGCTTATCAAGTTGCTATTCCAGTAAATCCAGGTAATAGCGGCGGTCCACTGCTTGATAACAGTGGTAATATTGTGGGTATCATCAACGGTAAGGAAAACAAAACAGATGGTGCTACATTTGCTGTAAAATCTAAGTACATTATGGAAGCGCTTAATGCTATTCCACAGGATTCGCTAAGTAAAAGAGTATCTTACGGCAAGAAAAGTTTGTTAAAAGGTCTTAAACGTAATAAGCAAGTAGAGAAAATGCAAGATTATGTTTTCATGATTAAAGTGTACAATAACAACTAATGTCAAAATAATATACGTTAAGCCCCGAAAACATTTAATTGTATTCGGGGTTTTTCTTTTTAGGGTGTTTGTTGCCATAGACGCACAGATTTTGGTGCTATAATAATTATCTGTGCATCTGTGGCTAAGATTTAATAAAGACACATGAAGATAGATTAACAGATTTATAACAAAATTTATCTGTGCATCTGTGGCTAACTGATTATATTTAACAATGGAATTCGGAAGAGTAGAAACTAGCGAAATAAATAAAATTGATTTTACCTTGCCGGCAGATGGCGAGCAAACTAAGTTAACGCTCAAGGGCAAGGCTATTAATGATCCTAAGTTTTTTGTAGGTTGCGCCAAATGGGGACGTAAAGAATGGGTAAATCTGATATATCCTCCAAAAACAAAGGAAAAAGACTTTCTAGGAGAATATGTAAAACATTTCAACTCTATTGAGTTAAATGCTGTTTTTTATGGCATTCCTAAAGAAGATCAAATATTAAAGTGGAAAGAAATGGCCGATCAGCGAGATGATTTTTTGTTTTGCCCTAAGTTTTCCAGAGCCATTACTCACATTAAAAGGTTAAACAATGCGCAGGGCGAAACCGATTTATATCTAAAAGCCATTAGCCAATTTGGCGACAAGTTAGGACCTTGTTTTTTGCAGTTGGGCGATAATTTCGGACCAAAGAATTTTGAAGTTCTTAAGCAATACTTGGAGGCTTTGCCGCGGGACTTGAATTTATTTCTAGAAGTACGTCATCCAGATTGGTTCAGTGTAGCAGCAGACAGGAAAGCACTGTTTTCTTTACTCGCTGATTTGAATATTGGTGCAGCAATTACTGATGCTAGTGGTAGAAGAGATTGTGTACACATGGAATTGCCAACCCCAAAGGCATTTATTAGGTTTGTAGGAAATGGCGGCAAGTTTTTAGAAAGTTCCGACAAGAAAAGAGTGGATGATTGGGTAGAAAGACTTCAAGAATGGCTAAGTAAGGGTTTGGAAGAGGTATATTTTTTCCTGCATCAGCATGATGAAAGTGACACGCCGATAATTGCAGATTATACCATCGAAAAATTTAATAAATATTTAAAAGCTGATTTGCCACGAATAAAATTTTTGCCTAATCAAGGCGGTTTATTCTAGCATATACGTTTAGATGTATTGAATAACAGAAATGATTTTGTAACTTGAATACATAATTAATCGATTTAAAAATTAAATAATAATACTATGAGTTTACGAATAGGGGATATTGCTCCAAATTTTAAAGCTACAACGTCTATAGGAGAGATAGATTTTTATGAATACTTAGGAGATAGTTGGGGTGTACTCTTTTCTCACCCGGCAGATTATACGCCAGTTTGTACAACTGAGCTAGGTAGAACAGCGTCTTTAAAGCATGAATTTGATCAACGTAATGTAAAAGTTTTAGCACTTAGTGTTGATCCAGTTGAATCACATTTGGGATGGATCAAAGACATTAACGAGACACAAAATACGAATGTTGATTTTCCAATTATTGCAGATTCGGATAAGAAAGTGGCGGAATTATACGATATGATTCATCCAAATGCTTCAGAAACGTTAACAGTTCGTTCACTATTCGTTATCGGACCTGATAAAAAGGTGAAATTGATGATTGTTTATCCCGCATCTACAGGACGAAACTTTAATGAGGTGTTACGTGTAATAGATTCGCTACAGCTAACAGCTAACTTTAGTGTTGCTACTCCTGCAGATTGGAAAGATGGTGACGATGTAATTGTGGTTAACAGTATCAAAACTGAGGATATTCCAGCAAAATTTCCAAAAGGACACAAGGTAATTAAGCCATATTTGCGTACTACTCCTCAGCCGAATAAATAATTGATAAAGCCTTGATAGTTAATAATAAATCGTTAGATTTACTTTAATTATCAATTTTAATACAGTAGAACTAAAACTAATGAGTACCGGAAAAGTAAAATGGTTTAACGCCGAAAAAGGTTATGGATTTATTATCCAGGAAAACAACAAAGAGATCTTCGTACACTTTAAAGATGTACAAGGTGGCATTAATGGAATAAAAGAAAACGACACAGTAGAATTTGAAGTGGCGGATGGTAAAAAAGGACCTCAGGCGGTAAATGTTAAAAAAGCGTAATCGTTATCCATTATAAAAAACAAAGGCTTTCAATTTTTTGAAAGCCTTTATTATGTCATTTGCACTCCATTAAATACTCCTGTATGTGTGCTAAATCTCTGGCGACAATTGGTGGTTTAACGGCAGATTGAGCAACATCATCCGAAGTAGCTTCTCCAGAAAGCACTAAAATACCAAGTGCACCTGCATTAATTGCCATCTGTACATCGGTGTAAATTCTGTCGCCAACCATTGCAATTTCTTTAGGCTGTAGCTTGTATTTGTAAATAATGCCGTCCAGCATTTGTGGATCAGGTTTTCCGATTACTGCGTCAGGTTTTCTTTTTGTTGCTCCTTCTATACATGCACAAATTGAGCCACAGTCCACCAAAATATTAGGCTGGTCGGTAGGGCAAACCCAATCAGGATTGGTTGCAAAATAAGGCAGTTGTTGGCTTGCCCAGTACGCTGCTCTACATAATCTAGAGTACACCAGTGAGGTGTCGAATCCAACTACAAGTGCATCGGGTTTGTCGGTTGCATCGTCTTCGGTAGAAACAAATCCAGCGGCTTCAAACTCTTTAATCATGCTAGGCGTACCTAATATGAAAAGACGTTTAAAAGTTGGGTGATTTTTTTTAATGTAATTGATTGTTGCCACTGCCGAAGTATACATTTCCTCTTCAGTAGCTTCAATGCCCATCTTTTCTAAATGTTTTAGGTAATCGCTAGTACTTTTTGATGGATTGTTGGTAAGGAAGGAGTAGTTAATGCCATTTTCCTTCAGGTAACTTAAAAATCTGTTAGTAAAAGGGAACAAAGTGCTGCCGTTATAGATGGTTCCATCCATATCCAAAGCAAAATGTTTGATATTTTTTAGTAGTTCTTTAATCTCTTGAGTCATATTTCAATTTAAACTTCTTTAGTTTCTAATTCATCGTAGCCGTGTGCTTTTGCTTTCCACATTAATGCAAAAATGAACACACAAATGATCGCCATTCCAATCATCATCATAAATACATAATCCCAAGCGCTCTCTGGATTTGTTTTGCTAAGGGTATCAACCATAAAACCTACGCCCACACCCGAAACCAAACCGCTTGCATAGCCAAAAAGGCCAGTTAATCCGTTTGCCGTAGCAGCAGCACGGTTAGTAGCCTGATTTGCTGCAGCAATTCCAATTAAAGCTTGAGGGCCGTAAATAAAAAATCCGCACATGGCTAAAACGAAAATCATTAACCAAGAAGGTGTATTGTCCGGAAGATACAAGAATATAGTCATAAAAATAGCTACGCCTACCATACAATAAAGTGAAGTACGGTGCGCTTTGCCTTCCAAAAACCTATCAGTAACCCAACCAGCAGCAAGCATGCCTAATATGCCAAATATCTCGAATATGGCCACTGTCCAACCTGCATTGGATAATGTCATGCCGTGTGCCTCTTTAAGAAAAGTTGGTCCCCAATCCAATACTGCAAAACGCACCACATAAACAAAGAAATTGGCAATGCCTAGTATCCAAATCCATTTGTTACGATATACTGATTTTTTGATGAATTCCTTAAACTCCGCAGAAGATTCTTTTCCTTTTTTGTAGGTTTTATGAAGCTCCGGTAAGCCAACTGAAGATGGTGTATCGCGTAATCCCATAAATAAACCGATAGAGCCCACCAAGGCAATGGCTGCCGGAATCCAGAAACACCATTTCCATGCACTATAATGTGAAGCTGATTCAATAACGCCTTTCATCTTTTCTGCGTCATTCAAATCAATTTTTAAATTAGCAGCGATAGCATTAATCACTTCTGGATTATTGCTCATATTTGTACCCATAGAGCCCATGATATAGCCCGCTAGTATGGCTACTAAAGCGGCTCCAATGGAGTGTGAGGTATTCCAAATCGACATTTTGGTAGCCAATTCGTTTTGCGGTATCCAATGGGTTAACAATCTGGCAACTGGTGGAAATCCACTACCTTGAATTAAGTTGTTAATGATTAAAATAACACCGAATATCAGCACCATAGTGTTGGTAAACATCGGTCCTCCGGTTTCGCCCGTGAAAATAGTGCTTAAATCAGAGCCCCATCCGAATGCGAAATTCGCTATTGCGCACAAGAATAAACCAATTGACATGTGGTACCGAGCATTCATTTTATCGGCTATGAGGCCATTTAAAAAACGAGAAATGCCGTAGATAATCGTTACCAGCGTCATAATGATACCGAAGCTGGTTTTAGTAATTCCGTATTCGGCAGTTAGCCCAGGTATGGCAAATGAGAAATTTTTTCTAACAAAGTAGAACACTGCGTAGCCGATCATGGTTGCAATGATCGTTCGGGTTTGCCAATATTTGAAGAGCTTGGCATTAGTGCTTTGGTTGCTTGATGTATGTTGGTCCATATCAATAAATTCGTGTTGCGTAGTTTTGTTGGTTGCCATTAGATTTCCCAAATACCGCCTTTGCCAAAAAGTTGATTCAGCCATTGATTTAAATAGCCGGTTCTAACGCCAAGGTCCAATACTGTAAATCTTCTTCTAATGTATTGTGCGCTGATAAAGGTATCTTTTAGTTGTTTTCTGCATATGCCGATTTGTTCTGGCTCGGTAGGTGCGCCAACTTTGCCCAACCTGCTTTTTGCTTCTTCAAATGGTACAATTTGCTTGGCCAAGTCGGCTTTAATTTTTGGCCAATTATCTTTTAATATTTGAAGTTGCTTAGCTAATTGTTGATGATCAGTATATTTTGCAGTAGTTTCTTGTAATCCAATTTCCGGAAAATCTGTATCCTTAAAAAGTTGTAGAGATTCAGATTGAAGCTGCTTAAGAGTTGGCCACTGCTTCAAAGCAGCGTCAATGTCCAACTGTCCAAAGTCTGTGTTTAACACTAAGTCGTAAAGTGCAGTTATGGCGAGTGTGCCAATACTGACTTGAAATCCGTGTGATACTGTTTCACCATTGTTAAGGTGGTGCTCCATATTCCACAGGTGACTAAATTGGTGTTCCGCTCCAGAAGCTGGCCTGCTAGATTTTGACCACTGCATTGCAAAACCACCCAGCATTAAACCTTCCGTAAGCTTGTTGATCGCATTAACATCTCCGTTTTTAATGCCCTCCGGATCAGATAGCGCTTCATGTAGTCCATCTTGCACTATACTCCAAGCTGTTGTGTCAATAGGTTCTATGCCTAGTGCATCTGCCAAAATCCAGTCGGCACCAGCTGTAATTTTCGCAAATAAATCTGCATATCCAGCGGCTGTCATTTTATTTGGTGCTTGGCTTAATACTTTGATATCGGCAATGCAAAGCTGTGGGGCAGGGCAGTTAAAGGTCTGTTTTGCACCATTTGCTGTAATAGAAGCGCCAAAAGCGGTATAGCCGTCCATAGAAGCGGCAGTAGCAACGCACATGTATTGTCGGTTTGTTAAATGTGCCGCTAACTTGGTTAGGTCATTGATTGTTCCAGAACCTACCGCTACGGGAATGGCATCATGCAGACTTAAAGCACCTACTAATTTCTGTACATACTCATATGCTGCATAGATTTCTGGATCTTGGTAAATAAACGGAGCTAATTGAACAATTCCATTGCTTTCAAATTGTTTCGTTATGCTTTCGCCTAGAACACCGAAAGTGGTAGCATCTGATACGATAATTGCTGGTTTGTTTGGGAATTGTTCTTTAAACAGAGCGTGTGCTTTTTCCGATGAATTTTCGTCAATAATTAAAGCTTTAGTTTCTCTAGCAGACTTCAAAGCACTTTCTACTCTTGACATTAATTTTTCAATTTGAATAATGTTACTATCGGTTTATTGGTTTATCAAATAAACGATTTTTAAAAAAATAAAACAAATCAAAAGTTTAAAAATAACATTTTGAAATTAATGCTTGAGATAAAATACATAAAAAAAGCGCCCAACTAGGGCGCCTTATCAGTTAGGTTTTTTATGATTTAACCGCAATAATTATTTTTAAATTCTGCAGACATTTGCTCCGTAATGCGTATGATATCATCCGCCTCATTTGAGTTGTTATAGATGATTTGATCACATGTTTCGCGGTAAGGCAACAAGTACTCTTTGTAAGCCGGCACTACGTGATTATGCCATTTGTATAGTACATCTTCCTCAGGATAACCCCGCTCAATGCCATCTCTTTGAATTCTACGTTCTAAAGCGATGTTTTCATCAGCCTCTATAAAAATTCGATAATCGATCAAGCTGTTGATTTCCTCGAAGTGCAAAATAAATAGCCCTTCTACAATAACAATTGGCGCAGGATGGATTTCGAGAATTTTAGTAACTGCTAAGGGATTGTTGAAATTATACTCCTTTTTGTATACAGTTTCCCCGTGGATTAACTTTTTGATGTCAAGTAAAAATTGTTGATCATCAATAGTACTTGGTAAATCGAAATTATACAGTTTGTTTTCCTCCTGTGTCATCTCTCCGGCAGGAATATAATAATCATCTTGCGAAACTAGTGTTACTTCATCCGTTTTAAAATGATGAAGAAAGCTGTGCAAGAAAAACGTTTTGCCGGAGCCACTTCCTCCAGCAATACCAATAATTACAGGCTTGTTACTTTTCATTATCTTTTGGTCCATAGGATAAATTACAGAAGAAACGCTTGTCGAGGGCACCTACAGCATCAGCAACAGCCTTTGTCATTACAATAATTACATCTTTGGTAGTTTCATTCTCGGTAAATTTACCAACCACTTTGGCAAATGTAGAGCGGTTAGTCATAGGGTTGGTAATTTGTATAACTGTACCAACTGGCGCAGTACGATGAAGGATAAGCATTTTGTTTGGATCCAAATCTGGATCAGAAATCCATACTGCTGTACCTTTTTCCTCAATTTTGTTCAGCCCATAAACAGCTGCTGGTCGTTTTAAAGAAGGATTTTTAAGTGTATTTGGACTATCAGAATTGTCACTGTCCTCTTCGGTAGTGGTAGCAGCAGTATTTGGAACTACTGCTGCTGGTTTTTCACCTCTAATGATCAACTTTTGTCCTACAACCAAATCGTTGCTATTTAAATTGTTCGCCGTTTTAATTTGATATGTAGTAAGTTGGTATTTCTGTGCAATGGAATAAATGGTTTCGCCATTGGCTACCACATGTTCAAAAGACAATTCTGGTTTCACAGCAGTGCTCACCGGTACAGTTACTCTATTTTCGGTGGCTTTTGTTTCCGTTACTTTGCTTTCTACAACAGGAGCCGATGGAGTTACTTCAGAACCCGCAGATTTAGCAGGGATTTTTAAGACTTGCCCAATTTGCAGGTTGTTAGAACTAAGGTTATTGAGCGATTTTAGCTCCTCTACCGTTACACCATACTCTTTTGCAATGACACCTAAGTATTCCTTCGGCTTAACAGTATGTTCAGTTACTGTGGTACTTAACGTTGTTGTAGGCGTAGGTTCGGGTGTTTTACTTGCTGCAACTGGAGCTTGAACATTATTGGTTTTAGTAAACGGTACTTTAAGTGTTTGCCCAATCTGAAGGTTAATGCTGCTTAATCCGTTTAATTTTTTGATGTCTTCAATGGTTGTTGCAAATTTTTCTGCAATGAGATTGAGGTTATCTTTAGCTACAACAGTATAGTTGAAAAAGCCAGCGTTATTACCGCTAGAAACAGTTGTAGTTGTTTTTTCGTTAAAAGCAATTTCAGTAGGAACTTTGATAATAAGGCCTATTTGCAAGCTTGTATTGTTGTTATAGCTTTGCACATCCTTAACATTAACGTTGTATTTTCTTGCAATAGAGTAGTAGCTCTCTTTAGGGTCAACTTTGTGGATGATGAGTTTTTTGCCGTTATTGTTTTCTACACCTATGGAATCCAGTGGTTTGGCGGCGTATGCACTTGCGGTACTCAATAACGCTGAAATTAAAATATATCGTTTAAGCATCTATATTTTTAAATTTTGAGGTACAATTATACGAATAATAAATAGTATCGTTAACAAAGTAAATTAACGGAGTACAACCGCATCTATTATATATCATTTAGAAACAACACCTTAAAAGCAATATGCAATGCGATTTTTTATACGCAATAGATATTTGTTTTGACCACGATCATTTGTTTAATTAATTCAATTTTTTCTACTTATTCCAAACTAACTCACCTGATTTTTGTTAATTGCACATATTAAAACAACAGAAAAATTATGTCAGCAAAAGAGATAAACCTAACGGAAAAACAAGTTAAGCCAGTAGTTGATATGTTAAACGATTATTTGGCTAATTATCATATTCACTATCAAAAATTGAGAGGCTGTCACTGGAATGTTAAGGGGCAGAATTTCTTTACTTTACACCTCAAATTTGAGGAGCTTTACACTAACGCCCAAGTAACCATTGATGAGATTGCTGAACGTGTGCTAACGTTAGGTAAACCACCACATAGCCGTTTTGCAGATTACATCAAAGAATCGGCAATTAAAGAAATTGATACTATTGGCATGGCTGATACCGCAATGGTTGAAGCAGTTTTAGATGACATGACCAAGCTTATTGAGCTGGAACGCGACTTATTGGAAGCTACTGAAAAAGCTGGTGACGATGGATCTAATGATATGGTTAATCGTTTTATGCAATTTAAAGAGAAAACCATTTGGATGTTGAAGTCGTTTTTAAATAAGCAATAGTAAAAACTGATAATAATTAATTAATAGGCAAGCCGCAATTCGTTAAATCAACGGATTTGCGGCTTGTTGCTTATGGATAGGTTCACGGTAATTACAAACGCATCATCCAATTATCACATTCTATAATCACCGATTTTCCAAATTGGTCAATTAATTATCTTTGAGGCATGGGATATAAAAGTTTAGCAGCTTGCGTTGCTGATTTAGAGAAACATGGTCATCTAATCCGTATCAAAGAAGAGGTAGATCCTTATTTGGAGATGGCGGCTATCCACCTCAGGGTGTATGAAAATCAGGGGCCTGCTTTGTTTTTTGAAAAAATTAAAGGTAGTCCATTTCCGGCGGTTTCAAATTTATTTGGTACTATCGAACGCTCAAAGTTCATGTTCCGTGATAGCTTGCCGAAAGTTAAAGATTTAGTCGCCTTAAGATCTGATCCAGTCAAAGCATTGAAAAATCCTTTCAAGTATGCAGGATCGGCATTAACAGCGCTTTCGGCATTGCCCTTAAAACAGTCTTTGTTTAAGCAAACTTTCCAAAAAACAACCATATCTGCCATTCCGCAAATTGTAAATTGGCCAATGGATGGCGGTCCTTTCATTACCATGCCACAGGTGTTTACTGAAGATATAGATAAACCTGGCGTAATGAATGGTAATTTAGGAATGTACCGTATACAGCTTGCTGGAAACGATTATATCCAAGACAAGGAAATAGGTTTGCATTATCAAATTCATAGAGGGATTGGTGTGCATCAAACTAAGGCAAACGCTAAGGGACAACCATTGAAAGTAAGCATATTTGTGGGTGGACCACCTTCGCACCCTTTAGCGGCTGTAATGCCTTTGCCAGAGGGACTTTCTGAGTTAACTTTTGCAGGTGCCTTAGGTAACAGAAGATTCAGGTATTTTAGGGATGAAGAAGGCTTCGTAATTTCTGCAGATGCGGATTTTGTAATCACTGGAACCGTATATCCACACGAGAACAAGCCAGAGGGGCCGTTTGGAGATCACCTAGGTTACTACAGCTTAACGCATCCATTCCCATTAATGAAAGTGCACAATGTGTACCATAAAAAAGATGCCATTTGGTCGTTTACGGTGGTAGGCAGACCACCGCAAGAGGATACTAGTTTTGGCGCATTAATTCACGATATTACAGGCTCCGCAATTCCGCAGGAAATACACGGCTTAAAAGAAGTGCATGCTGTTGACGCAGCGGGTGTGCACCCATTGCTATTTGCGATAGGTAGTGAGCGATATACACCTTACCTAAAAGAGAGAAAACCGCAGGAGATTTTAACCATAAGCAATCATATTTTAGGAAAAAACCAGCTGAGTTTGGCCAAATACTTATTTATTGCGGCGCATGAAGATGATGAGAAGTTGAGTACACATCACGTAGCTGATTTTTTAAGTCATGTACTTGAGAGGATTGACTTACGCAGGGATATTCATTTTCATACCAACACTACCATCGATACTTTAGATTATTCGGGTGATGGATTAAATTCGGGATCGAAGGTGGTTTTTGCTGCCGCTGGCGAAAAGAAACGGAAATTGTTTACTGAACTGTCTGCAGATTTTAATTTGGTAGAAGCACATGCTTTAGCTGCTAAAGGAATTTTAGCGGTGACTTTAGCGCCTTACACGGATGCAGTTGCTGCGAAAAATGAAATCGATTTATTAAAAGAACACCTTAAACAAAACGAATTATCGGGCTTGCCGTTGATAGTAGTTTGTGATGACGCAGCTTTTGTTGCCAAACACATTAACAACTTGGTTTGGGTTGCTTTTACGAGAAGCAATCCCGCTTCAGATATACATGGTGTGGATGATTTTATACAGAATAAGCATTGGGGTACTAATGGCCCGTTAATTATCGATGCTCGTAAGAAACCTCATCACGCTCCTGAGTTGATTAAAGATGAGACCGTAGAAAGAAAAATAGATAGGATGGGAGAGAGGGGACACGTTTTACACGGAATTATTTAACCATATCACATAAAAAAATGCCCCTGAGTTTGGACTGCCCCCAAAAAGTTAGACAAACTTAACAATTAATTATTTAGGATG
>NZ_QMHP01000011.1 GCF_003313335.1 Pedobacter zeaxanthinifaciens | reverse complement strand
TACTGAACAGTTTGGAACGTACAGGGATGGATAGTATTTCCGAAATACACAGCTGATTCAATATAAGCGTGAAAAAGTCCCATTATTTCAACTTCTCTAATATTCTGTGTGTTCTCAAATATTTGTTGACTATTTTGTTTTGAGAACTCAATAATCATATCAACTAATTTGGCGGCTGGTTTTTTGTCCTTAGCTACTGCAATTTTCTTTATTCTCTCCGCAATCTCTTTTTCTTGTTCAAGTTTTTTCTGTTGTGTGTTAAACGCAATTTTCTCTTGGATTTGCTTTAAAAGTAGGTGAACAAAACTTGTAACCGAAGTCATTGCAATAAATGCTTCGTTCTCGTCAAAAAATAATTTGTAATCGTGAGTTGATTTGTTACGCCACTCTTGTCGGTAGTTCTTAAAAAGCTGCAAAACCCTTTCACGAAAAATATTGTTCGTTTCAAAAAATTTCTCAATGTCATTTGTAGTTTTTCTAATGACTTCTTCCTGTGTCTTGTCCGCAAGAACTTTGTATGATTCTTTTAATGCACCTTCATAAGCTTGGTTGCTCCGATAGATCACGTCATTGAAATAATTTGTATCTGTCTTGCCCTGTAAATAGTAAAACTCTGTTCTGTCGATATGCGTGAAAATAGAGTCCAAGTAAGTTGAACTGTCAACTTTCTTAATTGAGTTTACTTGTTGTTCTATTTCTTTCAATATGTCCATTTAATGTCGTCTTTTAGGATTGCTGCCAACTTATATATTTATGTAGTTTATTACATAAAGTCAACCAAAACTGGTCGTGTCAGTGTAACTCAACTAATGAACACTCTAAAACTTTTCGAAATATTAGTGAAAGAATTGAGAGCATAAGTTCAACTAAATTAACAGAATACAATATTAATTGCAAATGATTTGCTCACCGCCTGCGAATGGAGCTTATGTGCCAAAGGAAAGGTTCGCAGCAAGGCTCTAACTATGTTTTAACACAAGCACTAGCGCTGCATGGACGATTAAGTAGTAGAAATCACACCAATTTCTTCCCAATTACCTTCATAAAACCAAGCATTAAAAAATAAATTGCATTTTATTGTCACCTTATAGTGACATATTATTACTTTTGTGTATGCGCTCAACTACAGAACAAAGAAACCCATCCTACTCCTATTACGAATGGGCGTTTATGCATCAACAAAGTCAATTTATTCAAACCAATAATTATGAAAATTTCTTTAATTAATTGCTTTAAAGCCTGCAAGAAAGGCGTTGGAAGCACCATGTTAATTGCCGCTTTATGTATTTTACCTGCGTATGTAAGCGCACAAATCAGTACGGCAACTTTCGAAAATGAAACTACTGGTAGCAAAACATTTACCGACAACGGAGTAACATTCAATATTGTGGATAACAGAGGTATTTTTGACATCTATTTTGCTAATAATGCCGGATGGAACGGCACTTCAAAGGATTCTAAGTTTATTGACAATAGTGGAACTGCCTTACCAACTAATCTAAATCCCTCAGTTAGTATTAAAGCAAGTTCTTCATTATTTAAGGTGAACAAATTTTGGGTGTTTCTATCGGACAATGCACTAAAGCAAAACGTTACCGGTACGCTAACGGTTACAGGAAAACTTGCTGGTGTAACGAAGTTTACGCAAACAAAAGCTACAGGCTTCAATACTACGTTGAGCACAAACAATGGTTATACGCTAATTGACTTAACCAATTTGAACGGACAGAACTATTCAAATATAGTGCTTGATGAAATTCAAGTGTCGGCCGACGGTGCCTACACCTATTTGGCTATTGATGCATTTACGTGGGTTAAACAAAGTACGCTTCCTGTTACGCTTACCGGCTTTAGCGCTAGCTTGAATACCAATGGTGTTTTAAAGGCTAACTGGAAAACTGCTTCGGAGAAAAACAACAGCCATTTTATTTTGCAGGGCTCTGCTGACGGCAAAACCTGGAAAGACTTGGTACGCAAAAACGCGGCTGAAAATGCTACCGCTGGCGCCAGCTATGAAGTGGAAACCAACATTGGCACGTTAACTTTGGCAGGCTTTGGTTTGCTGGGACTGCTGTTATTGCCTTTTACCAACAAGCGCTACCGCATGTTTGCTTTTTTAGCGGTGGTTGCCGTAGTTGCTACAGCTTGCGCTAAAGATAAGAATGATGGAGCGCTTAACTTGGGCGGTGAAAAATCTTTAAGTGGCAATACCATTTATTTGAGATTGGCACAAGTTGACCATGATGGCACCACAACCTATAGCGAAGTTATATCTGTTAAGGCTAAATAAATTAATACTCCTATGTTAAGGCGGGTTAGTGGTGTAAACTGCTACCCGCTTTTTAATACCAATGAATAATTGGAAGAGGTGAAATAATAACCAATGAACAATTGAACCAATGAACCAATAAGTAATTGGATAATGACCTAATTTGATAATCAGATAATTGGATGATTGGAAGCGGTGAAATAATAACCAATAACAATTGAACCAATGAATCAATAAGTAATTGGATAATGAGCTAATTTGATCATCGGATAATGGATGATTGGAAGCGGTGAAAATAAAAATGAACTAGTGAACCAATGAACCAATAAGTAATTGGATAATGAGCTAATTTGATCATCAGATAATTGGATGATTGGAAGTGGTGAAAATAAAAATGAACTAGTGAACTAATGACTATTGAACTAGTGAACCAATGAACCAATGAACTAGTGAACCAATAAAAACAAAGCCTAAGTAAACTTGTTACCTAGGCTTTAACTATAAACTAGAACGAGATGGCGGTTATTTGTCGCTCAATACCTTAAACTCTGTTCGGCGGTTTAAGGCACGGCCTTCGGGATTGTCTTTGCCTTTTTTGAGTTGATTTGGTGCGACTGGTTTGCTGAAACCGTAGCCTTTCCAAGTCAATCTGTCTTCTGTAATCCCTTTGCTTAAAAGGTAATCCACGCAAGATTTTGCTCTCTTATCGGATAGATCCATGTTATAAGTTTCCGTTCCGATATTATCAGTATGGGCACTCAACTCAATTTTTATCTTCGGATTATCAATCATTACCTGGAAAAGGGTATCAAGTGTAACCTTTGATGACTCCGTTAGCTCGGCACTATCAAACTCGTAAAGGATATTTTTAAGCACAATTGGTTTGTTGATTTCCATAGGTTCCAAGCAAAGCTCAGCACTGAGCAAGGTATCAGCATTTACCAACTGAGCATAGTTAAAACTGATATTCTTAGCAAAATACTTATCCTTTTCCGCATGGATTTGCAAGTCTCTGTTACTTCCCACTTGCAAGGTATAAACACCATTGGCATTGGTTTGTACACTTTGTTGCGGGATATTGGTGCCAACCGCAGTAATAGTAGCACCTGCTAAAGGTTTTTGGGTAAGGCAATCCAAGATGGTTCCTTGTACGCTTAGGTACTCACGCACCACATGGAAAACTTCTAAACAACAAACGGATTCGCGGTCGGAGCTGATATACCCTTCCCTTCCACTGTCATCTAAAGCAGCAAAGTAGATATCATCTTTAGCTGAATTAAATGGATAGCCCATATTTACCGGTTCCGACCATTCTACGAAATCTCCTGCAACTTCGTAAAAATCGAAACCACCTAAACCTACCCTTCCATTACTGCTGAAAAGCAATTTTTTAGTAGCTGGCAAGTAATAAGCTGCTTGCTCATCCTCAGGCGTATTTATTTTCCTGCCCATGTTAATGGCATTGCCCACCGTGCCATCGGGACGTAAAACCGCATACCATAAATCGTAGCCGCCCTGTCCGCCGGGTCTATCTGAAGAGAAAATAAAATATTTACCATCTCTAGTTACGGAAGGCTGCATGGAATTGAAGCCCATTAAATTCACTTGACTGCCCATTGCCACTGGCGAAGACCAACTTCCGTTTTCTTTTTTACTGATGTAGATGTTGCGTTTCTGGTTTTCTTTATCCATTCCCCAAGCAGTTAAAAACATGATTTCGCCATTAGGATGAATAGTAGCCGCAGCAGTTTCCATTTTCTTCAGATCGATATCTATTTTTTGAATACTCACCTGATCTGCCATTGGACTATCATTACCGACAGCGTAAATGGTATTTACGTAAGGCGTTTCCTTTTTCACCACTTTCGGCTTCCCTTTTCCAGCATCAAGCACCTGATTTTTGCCTTCGCTGCCAATAGGCCTGGACGAGGTAAAATAAAACTCCGAATCGCCAATGGCAGGAGCATAATTTGAACCCGCTTGATTGATGTTATTGCTCAATCGGGAGATTTTATACATCCGTGGATATTTCATTTCGCTCATGGCATACTTACAAGAAGCAATTTCTAGCTTCGCCTTCGGGATGCAATCATCATTAGCCTTGTATCTGCTGATGAAATTTTCAAACGCTTTAATGGCCTCTTCATATTTCAAATTGGCCCTTAAACATTCGCCATGCCAAAATTCGCTTTGCGCATACTTAGGATTGGTAAATTTATTAGAGATGGCATACCATTTTTCTGCGTCTCTGAAGTTTTTGTACAAGCGCAATGAAGTTGCCAGCTGATACACGGCATATTCGTAATCATCCTTACGCGGACTAGTTTCCTTCATTTTTTGTTCAAAAGCATAAGGCACTACAAACCCGGCGCTATCTGGTGAAATCGAAAGCATTTTTTTATAGTATTCGGCAGCCGCATAATATTCTTTATTGAGAAAATATACATCGGCAATACGTTTGGCACTTGGGCCAATTTGTGCACCTGCTGTACTAGCAAAGCAGATGAGCAGCACAATTATTTTAAAAGATTTCATGAGCTTAATTTTTTAAAGTCGAGGACAAAAGAAATTTGGACCAACAATACCTTTACGGGCATTAAATGAAATGGAAAGTTCTAACCCTCCCCTACTGCTGGTGGCCCTATTTAATCCCGAGGTGTTAAAATCGTAGCTTACGCCAAACACCATGCTTTTGATATGGAAGCCTAGAAAGGCAATAGCTGCATCATCTACCCTGTAATTGGAACCAAATAGCAAATCTGTTTCGGTGTTCAGCATCATTTGTGCATAAGCGCCAAAAGCAATTTGTTGTGCATTACCTTGTTTCAGAAATAGCGCATTAGGCGTGATATCAAAAATGTTATTTAAGCGTACCCTAGCTCCGCCATGACCGGTAAAACGCATAGGCAATTTGGCATCGCCTCCTATAAATTTATCTTTTGGCCGGGTTAAATGTGCCACTGATCCACCAAAAAATACATTCACAGATTTGTAATCCGCAGCATCAAAAAACATGATACCTGCATTCACATCAGGAGCTGTAAAATTTTGGGCAGCGAAGGTTTCATCAAAACCCATTCCGCTGTCGTAGCCCATACCAGGGTTGTACTGACTGCCCAAAGTGATGCGGGAAACATCAATGCTTTTGTTGATGATGCCTGCCTGCAAGCCGAAATTAATGATCTTATCGCCAGCTTGACCAAAACGGATGCGATACGATGCCGATGCCAAGGCACTTAATTGGTTGTAAGCTACCTCTCCAGCTCTTTGGTTAATTACCATTGCGCCAAAGGCGATATTTTTTTGGTTCGGGGCCGCATCAAATGAAGCCCCTACCGTTAAATAACCATTATTGATATTGTTCCACTGTTGCTTAGCATTTAAATTAGCCCTGTAAGCCCCATCGGTTACACCCGTTAATGCCGGGTTGAGCCATAATGGATTGGCGTAGTATTGCGAAAAATGTGGATCTATTTGTGCCTGTATATTGTTTACAGCTAGCGTTAATACAACTACTACTGTAACTATTATTCTTGTCATTTTCATTGGTGCTATTTTTAAATAAAACCATGTTTTTTTATATCATTATCTGAGTAGAGTTACAGTACCTTTAAAGGTTTTAGTTACGCCACTGTTAAAGGTTACATCGATGTAGTACACGTAAACGCCACTTGGCTGTTGCCTACCACGATAAGTACCATCCCATCCTTGCAGTAAATTCTGCGATTCGTAGATGAACTCGCCCCACTGATTGTACACCCTCATTCGGAACTTAGCCACGTTGTTGCCGTAGGCCATGAAGAAATCATTACGGCCATCGTTATTTGGCGTGAAGGTGTTAGGGATGTACAGCTCATCTTTGAAAGGTTCGGTGGTACTGGCTGTTACCGCATTTGAATTGGCACTGGTTTGGCAAGCCGAAACTGCTTTTGCCCTTACCACTACGGTGATGCTCTGGCCCTGATTTAATCCGGCGGCCAAGTAGTTTGGCACAACAGTAGTTACCCAATTGTTTCCGCCATCCATTGATACCTCATAAACCGAAGCTCCGGTGACCGCATTCCAATTGAACTGGATACTGCTGGTAGTTACATTGCCTACCGTTACTACTGGGGCAGGTAAAACCGATAACACGTTAACGATAACTGCCGTTCTGCTTACACTTACGCAATTGCCACCATTAGCTACCGCCTCTACATAATAAGTGGTAGTTACATTTAGCGGCATGGTAGTGTAAGTTACACCGCTATGCAACGATGTTCCGCCTGTTTCTGCGCTGTACCAATTGTAGGTTACGCCTGCAACAGGGTTATTTACCGTAAGTACCGTGGTGCTACCTGCACAAATGCTTGTTGCCGCAGCGGTAACATTAGCTGGAGGAGCTGGCGGCACACCTACCGTTACATTTACTTGAGTACGGCCTGATGATGCGCAACTTCCAGCACTGGCTTCCACGTAATAAACAGCGTTGGCACTTAGTGGTGGTGTAGTGAATATACTTCCCGTACCAACTGCGGTGCCGCCCATTGCGCTAGTAAACCAAGTATACGTTACACCTGCTACTGGGCTGCTTATCGTTAAAGTTGCCGTGCTATTGGTACAAGTACTTACCGTTGTCGAAGCCACGGTTGGGTTGGCTGGTCTGGCATTTACCGTAACTGCCACAGCAGTACGTGCCGAAGCTGTAGTACAACCTGAAGTGGCCACTGCCTGAACGTAATAGGTAGTATTGCTATTTGACACAGGCGTAGTGTAACTTGAACCCGTGAATAAAAGTGTACCATTATTGGCACTGTTATACCATTCGTAAACGGTATTGGCCTGTACATTGCTCACCGTTAACACCGTAGCATTATTGCTGCATATGGTAGTTCCTGTGCTTGCCACAATTGGTGCCACAGGTGCTGCAGCTACATTTATGTTGATACTAGCGGCAGTACCCACTGCATTTTCGCAACGGTTATCTCCTTTTACAGTAACATAATAGGTTTGATTTGCACTAAGCACCGGTGTGGTGAAACCTGGACCAACATTTACCACCGTAGTTAAAGCAGCATTGCTATACCAAGTAAATATTGGATTGGTTACCGTAGTGCTGCTGGCGGTTAAGGTTGTTGTTCCGTTAGCGCAAATAGTGGTGTTGCCATTAATTGTCATGTCACTAGCAAGCGCCCTTTGCTTAATGGTTACCGTTACCGCTCTGGCATCGGCGGCTGGTGTTTCACAACGATTATCGCCTTTTACTGTAACATAATACGTTTGATTAGTGCTTAACGTAGGTGTAGTGAAACTAGCACCTACAAAAGCCACATTCGTTAAAGCAGCATTGCTATACCAAGTGAACATAGGATTGGTTACTGTATTGCTGCTAGCGGTAAATGTAGCCGTACCAGATCCGCAAATTTCGGTGGTACTAGGCGCAACGGCCAAATCAGCGTTGGTAGCAAATGGTTTAACAATTACTGTTACTACTTTCGCATCGCTAGCGGGAGTTTCACAGCGGTTATCTCCTTTTACAGTTACATAATACGTTTGACTAGCAGCCAAGGTAGGCGTGGTAAAGCTTGATCCGGTGGCGGCTACCGTAGTTAAATTGGCATCGCTATACCAAGTAAATACAGGATTGGTTACTGTGGTACTGCTTGCCGTAATTGTAACCGCACCTGGGCCACAAAGTTCATTTGGTGTAGATACCGTTAAATCAGCAGCGGAAGCTCTGTTATTTACATTGATATCAATTCTTAACGCATTGGCTGGTTGATTTTCACATTTATCAGCCCCTTTAACCGTTACATAATAGGTTTTGTTGGCATTAAGATTTGGTGTAGTAAACGGCGTTCCTACAAAAGCAATTGTGGTTAAAGCAGCATCCTCATACCAAGTAAAAATAGGATTGCTTACCGTAGTGGTAGTGGCATTTAATACCGTACTTGAATTTAAGCAAACATTTCTGTTTCCGTTTACTGTGATATCCGAAGCTAAAGCATTGGCCTTAACGGTTACTACTACAGCTTTAGCTTGCGAAGCAGGACTTTCACATCTATTATCACCTTTAACAGTTACGTAATAGGTTTGACTAGCTGTTAATACTGGTGTTACGAATGGAGAACCTGTACCCGCAACGGTTGTTAATGCGGCATCGGTATACCAAGTAAATACTGGATTAGCTACAGTAGCGCTGCTTGCTGTTAGACTCACACTAGCTGTTCCGCAAATTTCAACTGCTGGAGATACCATTAAATCGGATGCAGTGGCCGGCGGATTGACATTGATAGTCACCGCTTTGGCATCCATTGGTAGGTTTTCGCATTTGTTGCTGCCACTTACCGTAACGTAATACGTAACACTGCTATTAATTACAGGCGTGGTGTAGGTGGCGGTTGTTGCCAATGGAATGGTTAATGCTGCATCAGCATACCATTTAAATTGCGGGTTAGTCACCGTGGTACTGCTTGCAGTTAATGTGGCTGCATTTGAAGCACAAATATCGGCTCCAACCACCATGATATCGTTAGCAACTGCTCTTTCGCCAATATTGATTGTGATGGATGTTCTGGTAGTATTGGCACAACTATTAGCGTTAGTTGCCTCTACCGTGTAAGTATAGCTTCCTACTGGCAAATTGGCAGGTATGGTATAGGTTGAAGTATTTAAGGCTACTAAAGTTCCATTAGCATTGTACCAGTTAAAAGATACACCTGCAACGCTCTCCACACCTAAAGCTGCACTAGCTCCAAAACAAATATTGGTCGGATTAGTATTCAGCGGAACTGGAGGAGCAGGAACTGGCAATATGGTAACTTCCACTTTTGTACCTGCACTTTCGCATCCATTTACTACAGCCCTTACATAGTAGTTATATGTGCCTGCCGCTAAATTGTTAGGCGTAGTGAAATTAGCACCCTCTGTAGCCGTACCTGTATTATTCAAATACCACCTGTAAGTAGTACCCAGAACTGGATTTTTTACACTTAATACCGCCGAACCACCTGCACACGCAGTTACCGCAGCCACATCCACTTGAGGAGCTACCCCGATACGCTGTGCATAATTAAAGTTAAGCGAATTAAATGCGCTCACCAAGCCTGAATTCAAGTGTAGTTCAACCGCATCAAATTGTTGCGTTGGCACAAAGGTCAGCGTAGCTGCACTTCCATCACTTAGCAATTCGAGGTTAATTAGCGAGCTATTGGCGGTTATTGCATCATTATTACTGTTGGTTCCATTATAAGTAAGGACGCTAATTGAAGGCAATACCGATAGTGAAAGTAATTTCCCTGGCGAGGTGATGCGCACTTTTACGGTGTCACCTATGGTAGATAAACTACCAAAACCGACCCTTTGATAAACATAGGCATTAGCTAGGCCTGCAGGAATTACCAAAGATGAAGCTGTCTCGATCCTATCGTCTACTGCTAACTGTGGATTAAACACATCGCTTAATAAAGCAACTCCAACCGTTCCTTTATCAACAGCAATTGTGGCAGATAAACAAGGAACTGGACCCGTATTGCCATCAGTAACTACGGTTACTGTTACTGGAATACGTACTGAGGCACAACCTCCATTTACAAAAGCTTCTACATAAAAAGTGGTATTGGCGGTGATAGGGTTAGTGAGGTAAGAATTTCCGGTTTGTAGCAAGGTTCCGCCTACTGGCTGATCATACCATCTAATAATTGCTGCTGGATTACTGGAAACTGCATTTAGCAATGCCCTAGCACCTGAAGTTACGCTCACATTAGCTGTTGTTACTACTGGTGCATCTAAAGTGCCCACGTTAATTTGAACATTGGTTTTTGTAGCGGAAGTGATGTTACAATCTGCATCGAAAGCTTCTACGCTAAATGTGGCATTTGCCGTCACATTATTTACTTGATAACTGGTGCCAGTAGCTACTTGTACATTGGAAGCATTATACCAACGGTAAGTAAGGCCAGCAATTGGATCTTTCACCTGTAGCACCACATTACTTCCAGTACAAGTGCTAATGTTATCGGATAACAAAACTGGCGCTGCCGGAATAGGTTTCAAACTCACCTCTACCGCTGTTCTTGAACTTTCGCAGCCCGAACCTGAACTTGCTGTTACATAAAATTTAGTAGTTGCGGTAATGTTAGGTGTAGTAAAAGTTACGCCATCAGCCTGATAAACACCTGCTTCATTATACCATTTATAGGTAAAACCTAATCTCGGATTTTGAACCGTTAAGTTAGCCGAAGCACCGTTGCAGGTGGTTACGTTGGCAGCGCTTACTTGTGGTGCAGCAATTACGTGTTGCGCATAATTGACATTGACTGTATTTAAAGCTGATGCAACGCCAGCATTTAACCTCAATTCCACCTGATCAAATGTTTGTGCAGGCACAAAAGTGAGCAACGCTTGCGTACCGCCACTTAAAAGTTCCAGACTGATGAGTGCGCTATTTAAATTGGTTAAATCGTTATTAGCAACGCCCGCTTTTAATGTGGCTAGTTGAACTGAACCTAACACGCCAAGCGAAAGTAATTTACCTGGAGAACTTACCGCAATTCTCACGGTGTCTCCAACAGCGCCCTCACCTGGGAAGGTAAACCTTTGATAAACATAACCACCCAAAGCAGCTACAGGTAAATACAAAGTAGACCCTGTTTGAGTGTCATTATCTATCGCTAAAGCGGAATTAGAAACACCAGCTAATAAAGCAATGCCACTTACGCCATTACTTTCCGCAATAGGTGAAATACAAGGTGTAGGAATGGCTCCAGCATTATTTACGTTGATGGTAATCATTACCCTTGATGGCGAAACGCAA
The DNA here is from genome assembly GCF_003313335.1 of Pedobacter zeaxanthinifaciens. Lineage (GTDB taxonomy): Bacteria > Bacteroidota > Bacteroidia > Sphingobacteriales > Sphingobacteriaceae > Pedobacter > Pedobacter zeaxanthinifaciens. Next base: position 141,910 of record NZ_QMHP01000011.1, on the reverse strand, counting down.
CCGGTAACGCTAGATCTAGCTTCGACATAATATGAGGTTGTTGTAGCTAATGGAGGAGTTACAAATGTTGCTCCCGTAAATACTGGCGTAGCCGCATTGGCGGAAGTATACCAGTTAAATTCAACATCGGTATCGGTTGAACTTGCAGTAAGCACCACGGTTTGTCCGGCATTAATTGTTGAAACTGATGCCTGAACCTGAGGTAAAACAGGACGAGGATTTACAGTTACCGCAACCGCTGCCCTTCCTGCACTAACACAACCTTGTTGGGTAGCTTCAACGTAGTAAGTTTTGCTAGCGCTGATGTTCGAGATTGTATAAGTTGCGCCGGTAAATAATTCTGTTCCGCCCACGGCAGCATCATACCATTTGTAGGTAACCGCCGGATTTGGACTAGCAACCGCTAAAGTAACTGGTGAGCTTTCGCATGCAGTTAACGAACTTGCAGCCACCGTAGGTACAGCTAAAAGAGGTACTACATTAACTGAGATTGGCATTCTACTGGTGTTGGCACATCCATTTCTTGAAACTTCAATATAATAGATGGTAGAAGCCGTTAAATTTGGCGTAGTGAAGCTAGCAGTTGTAGCCAATAAATTTCCACCTGTAGCGGCATCATACCAAGCAATTTGAGTGCTGCCGTTTGCTGTAGCACTGATGGTAGCGCTGGTATTATAGCAAATAGTTTGATTGTTACCAACAACAGTTGGATTTGGATAAACAATTTGCGCACCATAAATATCGAGGCTACTTAGTGCGGCAACAACTGCTTGAAAGCGAACCTCTACTCTATCAAACTCAGCTCCTGCCGCAAATGTAGCCTCAAATCTATTTCCTCCTAGTAATTGAAGATATACTAGGGAAGAATTTAACTGTAGTGTACGTACTACAGTGTTATTTTTCATCACGTTTACGGTAATGCCTCCCAAAGCCGACAAATCAAGTAAGCCAGTTGGCGTAGCTAAATCTAAACGAATGCTGTCAGTAGCTAATCCCATTGTTGGGAAAACCAATCGCTGGAAGCCAGTTGAGGCAGCGCCTACAGTTAAGGTAATACGGGTGTAATTATTTGGATCGGCATCCACGGCATTACCCGGATTAGCCACATTACAAAGCACACACAACAAACCTGTTATTCCGCTACTCTGCGCATTTGCTGCGGTGCAATTTGCCCCAGCACCTCCATTAATTACTGTTACTACTGCTGGCGTTTTAGTTAAACTAGCACAACCTTGTGCACTTACTGCTTCGGCGTAAAATGTAGTTGTGGCTGCTAAATTAGCTGTTGTAAATTCTTCGCCTGTGGCTAAAAGTGTTCCGCCAGTTACCGCATCGTACCATCTAATGGTATTACCCACATCAGCGGTAGCTCTTAAAGTAGTGGTTTGATTAGCGTTAATAGTTTGGTTGTTAGTGGTAATCACTGCAGAATTTGGTGCTGGATTAGCAGTCACATTTACTGCAACCCTAGCGCTTACCGCTGTGCCCGATACCGCTTCCACATAAAATACAGTACTTGCAGTGATGTTTCCCGTATTAAACGTGCCGTTGTTATTTGTTGCCAAAGCAGTACTACCACTTGCGCCATACCAATTATATGTTATGCCGCTTTGTGTATTGCCTACCGTGAGCGTTGTAGAAGTACCACTACAGGTAATTGCGCTTGCTACTACAGGCGCAGGTACTGTTACATTAACCTGATAGTTTGTGGTTACACTATTGTTTGCTGCATCTGTTGCATTAATACTAAAGGTATAGTTACCGCCCAATGTTGGCGTACCAGATAGTTCTCTAGTAGCAGGATTAAATGTTAATCCGGCAGGCAAATTAATTGCAGTATAGGTGTAAGGTGCAGTGCCTCCAGTTACGGCCGGCAACGTTTGTACCGGATAAGCCGTACCAACCGTACCATTAGGCAGGCTTGCCGTTGCCAAGTTTAATGCACCTGTTACACTCAATGCGTAAGTATTAGTTGCGGTTCTGCCTTCAGCATCGGTTACTGTTAGGGTGATGCTAAAATTTCCCGCACCTGTTGGCGTTCCGGTAATTTCCCTAGTGTTTGCATTAAAACTCAAACCAGCAGGAACATTAGTAGCTACATACGTATAAGGGCCAGTGCCTCCACTTGCTGCGGGCAATGTTTCTGTTGCATACGTTGCACCTACTGTTCCATTAGCCAACGTTTTGTTAGCCAAAGTCAATGGAGCAATTACCCTAATGGTATAATCAGTGCTTACCGTTGAACCTGCGGCGTCACTTACTTGCACACTTACCGTAAAATTTCCCACAGTAGTAGGCACACCACTAATTTCTCTAGTGGTAGGGTTAAAAGTTAATCCAGGTGGAACATTGGAAGCCACATAAGTGTAGCCCGGTGTGCCACCAGTAGCCGCTGGCAAGGTTTGCGACGGATAGCTTGCCCCAACTGTACCAACTGCTAAGGATGTGCTAGCCAAAGCCAAAGCATTTTTAATCACAATAGGATAATTGATGCTTGCTGCATTGCCATCTGCATCGCTCACGTTTACAGTAATTACAAAAGATCCGGCTACGGTTGGCGTGCCAGTAATTTCCCTAGTAGTTGGGTTAAAAGTTAAACCCGCAGGTAAATTGATGGCGGTGTAGGTGTACGGAGTGCTTCCTCCATTAGCCGCTGGCACTACTTGCGTAGGGTAAATCAATCCAACTGTACCATCTGGCAATACCAAATTCCCTAAGGTAAGGGTATTGGTAACCGTTAAGGTATGACTAGCGGTTGCCGTACAACCTTTTGCATCGGTTACTGTAATTGAAAAAGTGAAGCTCCCAGCCTGGGTTGGCATACCCGCCAGTAATCCGGCATTGCTTAAGGTTAAACCTGCAGGTAAGGTGCTACCAGCAGCAACAGCGTAAGTGTAAGCTGCGGTGCCTCCAGTAGCAGCTGTTAACTGTTTGCTGTAAGCGGTTCCTATGGTTGCGTTGTTTAGCGCAGTAGCGGCAAAGTTAATTTGAGGGTTTACGGTAACGTTGATAGGCACCCTAACCGATTCGGCTGTACAGCCTAATTGCCTAGCCGCTACATAATAGGTTTTACTGGCGGTTAGGGCTGGCGTTGTAAAAGATGTATTATACGCAGTTGTAGCTAAAGCGGTTCCGCCATCTTGCACATCGTACCAAACCAACTCATTAGTTGAAGCCGTGGTAGCGGCCAAAGTTGCAGTGCTATTATAACAAATGTTGAGCGCATTAGACAATGGGGCTGCAAAAGTTGGTCGTGGCGCAGAGCGGTTGACTTCAAAAACATCGATGGATTGGGTTAACGAAACACCCAGTAGCGCTGATAAGGTGATTTTCACCCGATCAAAAATGGCGTTTGGAGAAAACGGAATGTTGACTGCCTGTCCACCGTTAAGCAGTCCCAGCAAATCTAAATTGAGCAAACCAGCTAAACCGGTTCTATTATAAACTAAATTATTGCCATTATAAGCCTCAACAGTAATGTTGCTTAATACACCCACATTGGCTAATGCCGCCGAAACCCTAAGCCTGATATTGAATTCATCATTAACCCTAGATGGCGAATTGAAATAGATGTTTTGACTGATGGTTCCAACTGCTGAAATTAACCCTAAACTGATATTAGAATTGGTAGCGGGATTTCCATCAATGGCATTTTGAATATTGGTGACACCGGCACCGCCAGCGCCTAATAAACTCAAAGTAGCGCCAGTACCTTCATAATCAGTGGCAAAAGGTGGGTCACAATTTCCCGTTCCCGAAACATGGAATGCGTTATAAACCCTTATTTCGTTAGGGCTACTTAACAATAGCGCATTGGTAACATCTTTAATGAAAACACTTCGATAAGCTGCATTGGGTGTAACTGCCAAATAGAAATTGCCGGCAGCATCTCTCACTAGCTTCACATTGCTGGTGGAAAATGAACCGTTGCTTGAGCCAACAGCCACTTCTTGGCCATTTGAGTTTTTCGCTCCAACCACGAAATAGTGGTCGCCTAAAACTACGTTACCCAATAAACCAGCCAACGACGAGCCCAAATTGCCGCCCAATAAAGCGTTCAAAATGTTAGCGTCGTAGCCAATGCGAATAAAAGTGGTTCTGTTGGCGTCCACATCTTGTGCGTAACTAAGTTGTAGCTCGCCACTGTAACGGCCAATTCCGAGAGCCGCACCACCGTATGATTTTACGGATGCGAAAGTGTTGTCGTCTCGGGTAGCATTATCCTTATCGTCAACCCTAGTGGATACCACCGTAGCTGTGTTCGCAAAAATTTTAGTTTGCGCATACGATGAACTAGAAAGTAACGTTATTAGGTAGAAGTGCAATAAAATGAGCAACCATTGCTTCATCTTTGCGGACTGAGTAGAGGTTTGTCCCATAAGCCTGGTAATTTTTTGTTAATTCGAGACAATATTAACCACGGCTAACAGCTTTTTTGCTGTTCAAACTATCCAATGAAAATCCCTCAAAAATTTTTCTGTTCAATTTTGTTCGAAGCAAACATTAATATCCTGTTCAAGTTTTAAATGCTTTGAACAAACGGAGAAAACCAAGTATTTATACCTGTGTGAAATACGTAAAGTTACCTGAAAAGTGCTTTTTAGATTTAAAATGAAGCTTTTTCGTTAAATTAGCTATACGCGATAAATAAGATTATAGCTCTCACTATGAACCAAACTATTGTACTTGATAAAATACGGCGGGTGATCCTTCTAAAAGCAGGCATCCATGCTATTAGCCCTTCCGATTGCAAGCATATTGCATCCAGTATCAGCAAAGACACTAAAAAATCTATAAGCGAAACAACTGTTAAACGGCTCTACGGCTTTGCCGAAACCAAAAGTAATTTTTCACGCTACACCTTAAGCGCTTTGCTTGAATATGCGGATGAAATTGAAGCTGCATTTGCCAACGCGTTAACCCACGAGCAAAGCCTGAAACAGGTGCAGCAAAACTGCAAAATGACGAGCAGTGCTACTTGGAAAAACATCAGTAATAGAAGCGGCATCCCCTACCATTTAACGGTTCGTAGAATTTTTCCAAAACTTGATTTTGATTATTTCTACAACAGCAGTTATAGTTTTATGGCAATTGTATCAAGGGCTGGCTACGGAAAAAGCACCATAATGTGCCATTTGGTACAACAACTGTTGGAAGAATCAACTGAAACAACAGAAAAAGATGCCCTGCTATTTGTGTCAGCAAGAGATATTTTCGATGATCAATTTCAATACACCAATCTCGAAGACAGAATCAAATCAAAAATTGGACTTGCCGAACATACCGACTTAACCGATTATTTTTCGCAGCAATACCAACGCAACGGCAGTAAGCTGCTCATTTTTATCGACAGCTTTTCGGAGCTGTTAATCAACAATATCGCTAAGCCCGTCATTTTCGATAAACTCATTAACTTGATTTGCAGTATCGGGCAATCAGAAGGCATTAAGGTAATTTTCACAATGCGCTCCAACATGTGGAGCAGGTTTTTTGACCGTATCAGAAACATGCCACTTGTATTGGAAAAATGGTTTCCTGGGTTGTGTTTCGATATTCGTGATCAATCCAATATCCCGCCATTGGCACTTGAAGAAATTGACACTATTTTATCGAAGATAGATCCAGAAAAATCACGGTATCTTCCTCAAGATTTAAAATCGAAGCTTAAATATCCATTTTTTATCCAATGGTATTATTTGCTTAAAGATGAATTTCCGAATTTTGAGCCTACTTCCGATCTACTATTTTTTGAAATCGTTGACCGTTTTATTGCCGAAAAAATACATCACACCAGTTACGCCACCGAAAAAACTATCTTTTGCAGAAAACTCACCGTGTTGATGCAGGGACACAAATCAGTACCCAAATTGTTGCTAATAGAAGATTTAGCCCATTTTAAAAATGCTTACCGAGAGCTGCTAGCTGATGGAATTTTGATGGAAGAAAAACAAGAAGAGGATGGCATTATTGCTGAATATGTACGTTTTGTGCACCCTCACGTGTCGGAGTACTTTATTTTTTTAGAACATTACCATCTGGCTGGAAAGAAAATTAACCAGCGATTTTTCAAAGATATCAATGCCAATTATACCGGCAATTCTACTCGTTTTCAATTAATGCAGTGGGCCGCTAAAGTGATTATTGCAAAAGGTGATTTTGAGGAACTGGAATTGCTAATCTCAAAATCGCTGAACAACTACGAAAAGAAAGCACTTATTCATTTCATCGCCGAAAGTTTAAAATACCTGAAATCTAGAGGAACATTGTTGCCGCAATTACAGCAGCATGACTTACATGAAATGATTTGTAGTCACCTTGCGCCGCTAGATTTTGTTGACTCGAGATATTTAGATACCATTTGCGCTTTACATGGCGTGTCCTCGGCCGATCGTCAAACCTTCTTCTATTTGTTAGTGGTAGCAGTTTATGATTGTTTATCACTCAAAAAGTGCAGGTTGAGTAGAAGAATTAAAGACATTGAAAAATTAGATTTTAAGGAAACTGTATTTGGCTTATCACCCATTGCTTTACTCCGAAACCTCAACCATTTGCTATCCGGTAAAATCGTTGCCGATCCAGAACTTTCGTGGCAGATCGAGCATTTCAAGCAAAACAAACTCACGCTAGAACACAATGAGCAAAAAATACCCAAAGACGTTGAAATGTTGGTATTTGTTCTCATGATCATCCGTGAAAGCATTCAAAATCCTAAAGGCGTTTCTAAAATGATTGATGCAATGATTGCCTACTATCCGGAAATTTTAGTATCAAACAGTCCTTTCTCTGCCTATTTCTTGGCTATAATGGACTTATCTTTCAGTAGAGGAAATCAATCGGTAAGCGAAAACTTGAGTTCCAAAATCAAGGTAAAAATCAAACAAATGAAACGCGAACAAAATGCGACTAAATTTTCTGAAAGCATCTACAAGCTTTCTAAAGCGTATCAAAGCCAAAAGCTAGGCAACTATGAAATCGCCATAAACTTTGCCACACATTGCCTCGAAATTTTTCGTCGTAATAGGCTACGCTTAATTGAAGTTGGCGTTTATGAACTTTTGTCTGAACTTCATGGCGCTATAGGTGATATCGAGAAGAAAAACGATTACCTCTATCAGAAACTAAAATGCTTAAATCAAGAAGAAGCTGCACCAGCTTTAATTGAAAGTAAATAACAACTAACCTAAGTTCGATAATAACATCAACAGAGCAACAGCAAATTGGCGTTTCGTCATACTGCCCCGAATGTTCGGGATCAGTATCAGTGTTGAAAGCTAATTAGCAATGAACTAATAATAGAACTCGGGCGTAAGGTTTACTATTTAAAATGGTTTGCTTGGCTTAAAGTCAACAAAACTGCTGTTTTTTTGTTAGCATAATAATTAAGTTATATTTGCCCAACGTTAGCCCAATGGCAGCGAAATAACAATTAAATACGCTTAAAATAGTTAAATAATTGAGGTCTAAATAGTTAAGGCTTCATTCAATAAATACAAATAATAAGATAAATGAAAATTGCACCTAACACGGTAGTTTCTCTAACTTACGAGCTACATACCACAACTCCAGAAGGTAACCAAGTTTTTGTAGAGAAAGCTACTGAAGAAAATCCGCTAGTATTTTTATACGGTGTGGGTATGATGTTGCCGAAATTTGAAGAGCACTTAGCGGGTTCAGCCGTTGGTGATGAATATAGTTTTGAACTAGAGCCTGCTGATGGCTATGGTGAAATTGATCCAGGAGCACATGTTGATTTACCTGTGTCAATGTTCAAAGATGGTGGTGCTGAGCTTCCAAACGTTGGTGACGTGATTCCTTTGCAGGATAACCAAGGCAATCAGTTCCGTGCTGGCGTAACTGCAGTTGGCGAAGAAATTGTTTCAGTTGACTTAAACCATCCAATGGCTGGTAAAAACCTAATTTTTGCAGGTAAAATTTTAACTGTAAGAGAAGCTACTGCTGATGAATTGGCTCACGGGCATGCTCACGGTGTTGACGGACATTCTGGTCACTAATCAACTTTTTGAACACCGAATAGTCATTATAAAAAAAATCCCGGGGCTTAACCTCGGGATTTTTTTATGTTATTGATCAACCTATTTGATCACCTTTCCATTAATTAAGGATATTGGAGAAGCATCTAACGCATTAGCGGTACTTAGCTTTAAGGTCCCACGAACCTTAATGGTTTGGTAAGTGAATTTGGTGGGCTCAGCCAACTGCACCTCAACCATAATAGGAACACCATTTTTTCCACAGTAAAAACACTGGTTAATAGGCAAGGTAGAAAGCATAAACTTCGTTTGTTTCATTCCATCCTTAATTGGCACAATGTATCCTTCCAATTCAAATGGCTTACCAGCACGTTTTTTAATATCGTTGTTAAAAATGGCATACATTTCACTATCGTCTTTTGCCATTTTAAATTCTACATCGCCTATCACATCCCAGTTGGCTGATACAATTTGATCGCTTGGATCGTGTTGAGCGCTTACCCTATTAATTCCAAAGCCTGCTAATAATAAAAATAATACCGTTAGTTTTTTCATGTGTGTTCTTATTGTTTTCGTAGTTACGAGGTCCGAAGCATTTCTAAAAAGTAACTTCTAGCTATGATAAAATTACTTCTCGCCTCCGTAATGACTCTTTATTCTTGTTAGTTCTCTGCTAAAATTTTTGAAATGTTAGAACGATATGCCTGAATAGCCGGAATAATTGCTGCTAAAACGCCAATCATCAACCCCGCCCCTAATAAATAAAATTCCTCCTTAATAAAAATCAAGCCACTCATTTTAGCCTGACTGCTTTCCTGATAAGTGCCAATTAAATGTAATATGCCATGTCCAAAAGCCACGCCAATTATCGCACCTATCACTGTCAAAATTAATCCTTCTAAAATGATTAACGAAAAAAGTTTAGTTTTTGATGCACCCAACGTTCGCATAATTGCCAAATCGTAACGTCTTTCTTTTAAAGAGTTGTACAAATTCACAAAAACACTAACTGCCGCAATTAGCATAATCAACAAAGCAAACCATTGCAACGTATCAACTCCCACTCCTATCAAGGAAAACAAACGGGTACTTTCCTGTGCCGGACTGGCAGCTTGCATGTTCGTCGTTTGATTCACCATCATTGGAAACATAGCCACAGCCATCGGCGAACGGTATTGGATTAAAAGCGAAGTGTATTCTCGCTCTTGGTCGTGGTCATGTGTATCTTCAGCATGTTCATCGCCATGCATTCTCCAAACACTGCCTATACCCGTTAAAATTAGGTTATCAGTAACATTTTGTTGAGGCGTTAAAATACCAACCACTTTGTAAGCATGATCTTTGTGTTGATCGTTCATTTCTGTTAAACCATGCCCGCCAAAAAAGGTATCTCCTACTTTTAATTGCTGTGCATGAGCTACATTTGCACCAATTGTGGCTTCCATGTCGGCTTTCCAAAACTTCCCTTCCTGTATTTTTAAGCCATAAAGGCTGATGTAATTGCTATCGGTTCCAACAATGCGCACACCATTGTAATTATCGCCCAAGGCTAAGGGTACTGCCTTTTTCACAAAAGGATTGCGCATTAGCTTTTTAGCTTCGTTCATGGGAATATTTCCAGTCGGAAAATCGATATAATAAATACTGCTCAATATCAATTGCAGCGGACTGCCTTTAGCTCCCACTACCAAATCAATATCTTTAGAATTTTTGGTGAGCTTATCTTCAATTTGTGTAGATGCCAGCAGCAGAACGGTTAAAATAGCTGTACCAAAGGCAATCAGTAAAATGTTAAGGGCCGCGTTTAATGGCTTCGACCAAATGTTTTTCCAACTTATTCTAAACGGGCTCATGCTAAACTGTAGGTTAAGTTAAACGCATCTTTTACTCTTTTATCATGCGTGGCTACTACCAAAGTAGCTTGGTTAAGTTCCGATTGCTGTTTTAACAAAGCCAGTACTGCTTCCGCGTTTTTATCGTCCAAGCTTGAGGTTGGCTCATCAGCAATGAGCAAAGTGGGTTTATTAATCACAGCCCTAGCAATAGTAACCCTTTGCAGCTGTCCCTGGCTCAGTTCCTGCGGATAAGCATTTCTTTTGTGAGCCATATCTAAGGAAGTCAAAACCTCTTCAATACGTTTTTGATTAGTGCGCAGTCCGGCAAAACGCTGCGCCAACATTAAATTTTCGGCAATACTCAAACTTTTAATCAAGTGAGGTTTCTGAAATATAATGCCAATGTGCTGTCCTCTAAACGCATCCAACTTTTTAGATGTCAACTGGTATAAATCCGTGTTGTTGATATGCACTTTTCCACCCGACGGCTTTAGTAAACCAGTCAATATATGTAACAAGGTAGTTTTTCCACTTCCAGATTGTCCTAAAAGCAACCATTGCTCCGCATCGTTAACTTGCCAATCGGCAAATTGCAACGCTGGGGAGTTACCGTATTGGTGTGAAACTGATGAGATAGAAATCATGTAATCAATTACTGTGTTCCACAAAAATAACATAAGCGTTTGGATAGTAAGGGATGAATGTGTAAAGTATTTGCGACTATCGATCAACGGATTTGATTTTATCGTTTGATGTCACTTTTTGAAAACTATTTTTTCGAAATCTTTGCGGTTAAAAAAACTTAATTTAAATGCAAAGGAAAAAAAGAAATCGCAAAAGACTCCAAGCTCCCAACTTTGCGTGCTCTGCGCAACTTCTAAAATCTTTGCGGTTAAAAAAACTTAACGCAAAGAAAAAATAAGAAACCGCAAAGAACGCCAAGCTCCCAACTCCGTGTACGCTACGCAACTATCCGAAATCTTCACGGTTAAAAACATCCTTAATTTAAACGTAAAGGAATCAAGTACAACTCAACCAACAACTGATCTTATCCAAATCAAAAGCATTTAACATCATCAAAACTACTTCGTGTAAAGTGTACACTACAATTAATTTGCCTTGTATCTCATTTATTATATATTTACAATATCTTTTACATCTATAAATAAACACAACAGTTAACAAACAAATGATTAAACGGGCGGTTGTATAACCGACTGAAAGTACACAAGTAATATGGCAGAGGAAACGAACAACGACGTAGAAATTACAGAAATACATAACAAAGAACAATTTGAAGAAGAGGTAGTACAGCATTTAAACAATCCTGTTACCGACTTAAAACCAATTGTTAAAGAATACCTAACATCAGTAAAAAGCGTAAAAAAAGAAGGCAACAAATTTTACTTCTCAGATGGCGATGCAATTGTTGAAGTACGTGTAGTGAGCGACGAGATCATCAGGGTACGTTTAGCGCCACACGGCGTTTTCTTGGCTGATTTCTCTTATGCAGTGGAGCAAGTAGACAAAAAAGTGTCGACTTTTAGACTTGAAGAAACTACCGATGCTTATTTAATTTCTACCAACACCATTACCTGTAAAGTAACTAAAGCTGATTTTTTAATCTCCTTCGCTGACAACATTACGGGTTTGGTAACAAGTGCCGATGCTTCGCCAATGCACTGGGAAGAAAATGCGGAATTTGGTGGATTCTATGTTTACGCCACTAAACAATGCCAAACAGAAGAAAACTTCTTTGGCTTGGGCGATAAATCAGGAAATATGAACCTACGTGGTCGTAAATTCCAAAACTGGAATACTGATGCCTACTCTTATGGTTGGGATCAGGATCCACTTTACCGCACCATTCCTTTTTACATGGGTATCAATCAAGGCCAAACCTATGGCGTTTTCTTCGATAATACTTTTAAATCGTACTTCGATTTTGGAATGGAAGACAACGCTAAAACCAGCTTTTGGGCTGATGGCGGCGAACTTCAATACTATTACATCCATGGTCCACATATGATGGACGTAGTGAAACGCTACCAATCATTAACGGGTACGCATCAACTACCACCAAAATGGGCAATCGGCTATCATCAATGCCGTTGGAGCTATTATCCAGAGAGTAAAGTACGCGAAATAGTGGACGGCTTTAGGTCGCAAAACATCCCATGCGATGCCATTTATTTGGACATTGATTACATGGATGGCTACAGATGCTTTACCTGGAACAAAAAATACTTCCCGGACCCTAAAAAGATGATCAAAGATCTATCAAATGTGGGGATGAAAACTGTAGTGATGATTGACCCAGGAATTAAGGTAGATGACAACTATTGGGTTTTTAAGGAAGGGAAGGAAAATAATTATTTCTGCCGCAGAAGTGATGACTACTTCATGGAAGGTCATGTTTGGCCAGGGCGTTGCCAATTCCCAGATTTTACCAACCCAGAGGTAAGAGAATGGTGGGGCGGTTTATATAAGGAATTGGTTGACATGGGCGTTGCCGGCTTCTGGAACGACATGAACGAACCTGCAGTTTTTGGATCTGGAACCTTCCCTAACGATGTTCGCCACAACTACGATGGCTACCGTGGTTCGCACCGTAAAGCACACAATGTTTACGGTATGCAAATGGTACGTTCAACTTACGAAGGCCTAAAAAAATTACAGCGCAACAAGCGTCCATTTACCATTACTAGGGCCGGTTATTCAGGTATGCAGCGTTATGCTTCCGTTTGGACTGGCGATAACGTGGCAACTTGGGAGCACCTAAAAATTGCGAACATCCAATGTCAGCGTATGTCTATCTCTGGTGTGCCTTTTTGTGGAACAGATATAGGTGGTTTCAGTGGCGAACCAGACGGCGAATTATTCACCCGCTGGATACAGCTAGGCGTATTTTCACCATTCATGCGTGCCCACTCCGCTGGTGATACACGTGAACGTGAGCCATGGAGTTTCGGCGAGCCATTTACTTCGATCAACCGTAAATTCATCGAGCTGCGCTACAAGTTAATGCCTTACATCTATTCGGTATTTTGGGAACATCACCGTTATGGATTCCCGATGTTAAGGCCATTGGCAATGCTAGAACAAGAAAACATTGCTAACCACTATCGCCAAGATGAATTTACCTTCGGTGATAAAATATTAGTTTGTCCTGTTTTGGAACAAGGTGTCTCATCTAGAAGAGTATATCTGCCAAAAGGAAAATGGTATAACTACTGGACATTGGAGCTATTAAATGGTGAAAATGAGTATGTAGTAGATACGCCTTTAGACACCATGCCATTATTTGTACGAGCAGGAACAGTAATGCCAGAATATCCGGTAATGCAATACGTTGGCGAAAAGCATATTGATGAAGTATGGTTGAATGTGTATTATGCGGATTATGAGGTAAACTCGTTTATGTATGAAGACCACGGCGATACTTTCGCTTATGAGCAAGATATCTACTTGGAGAAGAAATTCAATGTAAAAGGTGATGCCAACAGCTTCAACATCGAACAAACCATCGAAGGTTTATACACACCAACTTACGAGCTTTACGATTTCCGCATTATTGCGCTGCCATTTAAAGTAGCTAAAGTTTTTGTAGATGATAAAGAAGTAGTTGATTTCATCATCAATGAGCGTGGTATTTTACGCTTTAAGTCGAATAAAAACTTTGCTAGGATCAATATCATCAAAGGATAGCAATCCCAAATCGCCGTCATTTCAATCGAGTGTAAGTTCAATTTTGAAATGACGGCATAAATTAATTGAAATGTATCAGAAATTTAAAACGCTCTACCTGCATCATTTCAAACTTGTTTTTACTTTAAACTTTGCCTTAAGTTTATACTTTGCCAATTTGTTTTACCTAAAAGGATTCGACAAAGTAAATCTGTACAACCTAGCTTTCGGATTTAAGCTTTTAGGTTATGCCACTACGATAGCCATCGAAAAGCTATTTTTTAATCGGCGTATTTTTTACTACTACAATTTGGGCATTAGCTACCGAAAAATATTAAGCATTTTCTTTGCCCTGGAATTTAGTCTTTTCTTGTTTATCTTACTTTGTTGTTGGTTATGGATCAGCTTTTCATAGATAGTGTACAACATAGTTTTGGGAGCAAAGTGGTATTAAGCAATGTTTATTTAAAATGTGATGTTGGCGAAATTGTTGGCGTTTTAGGCCGTAACGGCAGCGGAAAATCTACCCTACTAAAGATAATTTTTGGCGCCATTAGCCCAAACCACAAGCATTTAAAAATTGACGGCCAACTGGTTGAAAAAGGGTTTTTAACTCAGCAAATAGCCTATCTACCGCAATCATTTTTCATCCCTCCATACATTAAACTGAAGGTTGCTTTAGCACTTTATACGAACTTTTATCGCCAGCAACTCTTAGATTTAGCCATTATCAAAAATCAGCTCAACACTAAAATTGCTGAACTTTCTGGCGGATCAAGGCGTTTTGTAGAGGCTTTACTCATCATTTACAGCAATGCTAAATTCGTATTATTAGATGAGCCTTTTTCACAATTATCGCCACAGCTTATCGAAGAGTTGAAAATCCATATTAAAGCGATGCTGCCGTATAAAGGTTTTATAGTTACTGATCATTACTATCAGCAAATTGTCGACATTTCTTCACAAATAGTGTTAATCAATCATGGTTGTAACTACGCCATTAACACAAACGAAGATTTAATTCTTCATGGTTACCTGCCCAATCGTTAAAATTTATTAGTTTTAAACATGCCAAGTAAAAAAACCTCAGCAACGGTAAAAAAAAGCAAAACGACAGCGAAGCCCGCAAAAAAAGAAGTCAAAAGCACTTCTTTTGAGCAATTTCAATTGCCGGTTTGGCAGCACTCGCTTTTTACCGAATTTGACATTTCGCTTTTTCTTTTAGGGAAGCACTTCAGGCTTTACGAAAAAATGGGTGCACATATTTGTGAAGTTAATGGCGTAGTTGGAGTTTATTTTGCGGTATGGGCACCCAACGCACAAAAAGTTTGTGTAATGGCCAACTTTAATGGTTGGAACAGGGAAAGTCACTTACTTTACAATCGCTGGGACCAGTCTGGCATTTGGGAAGGCTTCATCCCCCATGTTAAAAAAGGCGAAATCTACAAATATTACATCAAAGGTTTCGACGGCGCTGATTTGGAAAAAAGCGACCCTTATGCCCTCCACGCCGAGCACCCACCGCATAAGGCTTCCATTGTGTGGGATACCAATTACCAATGGAAAGATAAAGCTTGGATGAACAAGCGGGAGAAAAAGAACTCACTTGACCAGCCTATTTCTGTTTACGAAGTTCACCTAGGTTCATGGCAGCGAGATCCCGCTAATCCGGAAAGGGTTTTAAGCTATGGCGAAATTGCGAAAACGTTGGTGCCTTACGTGATAAATATGGGTTTTACGCATGTTGAATTTTTGCCGGTAATGGAATATCCGTACTACCCATCTTGGGGCTATCATGTAACGGGGTACTATGCTGCGAGTTCTAGGCATGGCTCACCGCAGGACTTAATGTTGCTCATCGAAGAGTTTCACAAGCAAAATATCGCTGTAATTTTAGATTGGGTACCTTCACATTTCCCTGGAGATGCCAATGGTTTATATCATTTTGATGGAACCCATTTATATGAGCATTCTGATATGCGAAAGGGTTTTCATCCCGACTGGAAATCGTACATCTTTAACTATGATAGAAATGAAGTCCGTTCCTTTTTGATTAGCAATGCCATGTTTTGGTTGGATAAATATCATTTGGATGGCCTTCGTGTTGATGCTGTTGCATCTATGTTATATTTTGATTTTAGTAGAAGTGAAGGCGAGTACGGATTAAATGAACACGGTGGAACAGAGAATTTAGGAGCAGTTAAGTTCCTAAAAGACATGAACGAAGCCGTTTACGGTAATTTTAAGGGCATACAAACCATTGCCGAAGAAAGCAGCACTTACGACGGAGTTACGCGACCAGTTTACGCAGGTGGTCTAGGTTTTGGCATGAAATGGATGATGGGCTGGATGAACGATACGTTGAAGTATTTTAAGCTCAATCCCATCAGCAGAAAGTACCACCATCACCAACTCACTTTTAGCCTCACTTACGCCTTTACAGAGAACTTCATGTTGCCGCTCTCGCATGATGAGGTGGTACATGGCAAATCGCCGATGATTTACAAGATGCCGGGTGACGAGTGGCAGAAGTTTGCGAACCTACGTGCACTGTACAGTTACATGTGGACACATCCAGGAGCCAAATTGCTTTTCATGGGCGACGAGTTTGCGCAAACTTCCGAATGGAATTGTTTTGAATCGCTTAACTGGGATTTGCTGCAATATGCCCCACACCAAGGCATGCAGTTGTTAGTAAAAACATTAAATGAGCTTTACACTACTGAACCTGCGCTTTATCAGCATAATTTTTCATACGAGGGTTTTGAATGGCAAGAAGCCGATGATGTGGAGCAATCTATTTACGTGTACCAAAGAAAGGGTAAAAAGGCAAAAGACACTTTGATAATCGCAATTAACCTTACCCCTGTTTACCGTGAAAACTACAGAATTGGTGTTCCTGCAAAAGGCAAATGGACTGAAATTTTCAATTCCGATAGCGATAAATTTGGCGGCAGCAACAAGCTTAATCAAGTTCAAACCACTGAGGACATGGCTTGTCAGCATCAGCAACATTCTATCTTAATCAATATACCACCGCTGGGCGTGAGCATTTTCAAAAAAATGAAATAGTTTACACGTGCCTATAATTTTTTAGTTGTTTATTGAGTAAAGTTTTTCGCGGGCTGTGTAAATATATTCACTCTTTATAATTAATTATTTCAACGTATTTTTTGAAAAACAATCCATTTATTCAATTTTTAATTACTTTTAGGTAATTAGTAGATAGCGTAAAAAATTGTTACGATTTTTGTACTAGGGAATATATCCATCATCTACCACCTATGGAAGTATTTTCTTTAAACACTGATATTCCTAAGGGAAAATCATCAACACGTTATGGTCTTTTGAGCGTTTTGCGCACAAGAGCAGTTAAAAATGTTGGCCTTTTCAAAATAGGGTTAACCGCTTTAGTTTTCGGCCTTGCATCAATATCTTGGCAGTTTTGGAAGTCAAACCTTTACGATGATGGACTTAATGCCGAAAAAATAGTCAATGTACTTAAAAGCAGAAAATCAAAAGATTTCATACTGGCTGCCAATTATTACACCAATGGCCAAAAAATTGAAGCTACAGAAATTGTATCGCAACATTACAAAATGAACCCAAATGATGTGCAGTTGGCGGTGGTGTATGCCCAGATGCTGACCTCAGATGGCTATTTTCATGTAAGCAGGTGCGTACTGAATTCGGTTTTCTCAAAAGCGAATTATCAGCAGAAGGGAGAAACTGCATTTTTGATGGCAATCACCTACTTAAAAGAAGAAAACTATCAAGACTGTAAGCTTTGGCTAACAAAAATCGATAAACAAAGCTTATGCTACAAACAAGCACAACAGCTCCTAATCAAAATTAAACCATTTGTTAGCAGCTAAACCACTCACTACCTCAATTCATTGATTTTCTTTTGGTGTAAATGAAAGCGCCTAGCCCCACCGCCGCCGATGCAAAAATTGCGATAAGTAGTGCTTTCCAATTTGTTGGTTCGCTGATGTTTATTTCTTGATTTTTTCCGATGTAAATTAGGCTATCCCAGTAGTAAGGCAACAATAGCGAATTACTGGTTTTTTCGCTCTTCATCCAATTTAGCTTAGCCTGCTGCAATGCAACAACTGGATTTTTGTGCTTTTTTAGATAGCGATAAAAACTAGCCGTAATAGTTGCTGCCGCTTCATCGTTCACATTCCATAAACTTGCAATGGTTGCTGCGCTACCAA
Source organism: Pedobacter zeaxanthinifaciens (assembly GCF_003313335.1). Classification (GTDB taxonomy): domain Bacteria; phylum Bacteroidota; class Bacteroidia; order Sphingobacteriales; family Sphingobacteriaceae; genus Pedobacter; species Pedobacter zeaxanthinifaciens. The sequence continues at coordinate 124,180 of NZ_QMHP01000011.1, read as the reverse complement.
CTGCGTTAAATCCCCTAGCCATACTAATAATACCTTCACCATTGGCCAATACACCATCCGCAGTTTGGCAGGCGCTCAATACAATCAAGTTAGGTGCATTGGTTTTATTTGCCAACTCAAATAAGTAAAACTTTTCTTTGCCAAAATCTAAGGTAGGTTCATTATTACTTCCAGAAAGATAAGCATGTGTACCAATGTGCATCACCTTACTTTTAGCAAATAGTTCATTAAAGTCTTTTAACTGCACTTCTCCGTCGAACAGAAATTTACCTGCTACCTGCTCCCTAATTAAGTTGGCCTCCTTTTCCATATATTTCAGCTCGGCTTTATCACTTTTACTATGCGTTAAAAACAATCCAGAAAATTCATCGCCGGTTTGAGTATGGTTTTGAGCTTGTAGGGTTTTAATCGAGAAAGCATAATCAACCAAATTACTTTTTATTAAAAACGGCCAATTGGCAATATGATCAGAAAAATGTGGCTTGCTAATTAGACCATCAAACGAGAGGTAGCCTAATACACCATCTGGAATAATGGTGATTTGCTCTTTATTTTTAACTTTCAGCGGTGCAAATATGAGGCGATAAATGTGATGAGAAGCAGTAAAAAAGCCTTCGGGATCATTCATCATCGCTGCCGGACCCTGATGAAAATAGGTTTGAACAAAATTACCTATGGCAAGTTTAGTTTTCTCTGCATTAGCAATTTTAATTACGCCAACTATTTGATTTTGATTGATGTTGACGATGTAAGTATTATGCTGACCGATAAAATATTCAATAAAACGATGTGGCGGCAGCTTTTTTAAATCGATATCGGTATCTGTTGTAGGCAAGTATTGATGTTGCTTAGCTAATGTTTTATTCACCAGTGACAGGTCAAACTTTAAATCATCGATGGTCTTGCTTAAAGTTGGATCTGCTTTCTCTAAAAGCTGTTTTTCTAAATAACTGATTTCTCGTTCGAGGCGTTGTTTCTTAAGAAAATTACTATCCTTCTTAAGATTTTTGGATAATAACCTTTGGTTGGCTTGGATTTGATCCAATAAAGTTCTGGCTTTGCTTTGTTCTGCAAGTGCCAAAATATGATGCAAATAGCTGCCATCACCAGTTTTTTGATACAAATTGTAGCAAATATCAATCCCTTGCTCTACAATTTTTTTCAAATCGCCCTGCAACCTTTCCTTGGTTTTATCGGCTGCAAATTCATTCCTAATCTTATCGGCAGTGAGCAAACTTAAATCAATATAATTTAAAGCTAAATTGGGTTCATTTGATTGCAAATGAGTTTTAGAGAGCATCAAGAAAACATCTACCAACATGTTATCACCGTAAATACGGGACTTTAAAATTTGGCCATTTTCATCAACAATACCCAAGGTAGACAAAGTTTTTTTAGCATAAATACCAGCCTTTTGAAGTTCCAATTGAGAGGCATAAACGCTGGCAATTTTTGTGTACAAATTAGCTCGCTCCCTTACCCTGGTTTGCAAAAAATAATGATTAAGCAATTGTAAGGCTTTAAAGTACTGCTGATTGGCCAATTTAAACTGATCCAATTTCTGATAAATATTTCCAGAGGTAGTGTAAGCGCCCATTAGCCAATAAGCGGTTTCGGCATTTAGCGCTTTTTGTTGTTTGATATTGTCGTTGATTACAGCCGCAGCTTCCCCAAACTTCTCATCATCATATAGCACTTCGGCTAAAATATTTTTCAGCATAACAGTTACCTGTGGGTTTGGCTTTAAGGATAATCCTTTATTAAGCACCGAATAGGCATCAGTTAAACGCCCCATGGAGCGGTAAGAAATTCCCATGTTGGCGTAAATTGCTGCTATTTCATTTTTATCCGTACTAAATGCGATTCCTTGTTTTTGAAGATATAAAGCCCGTTCGTAATCTCCCAAGCGGGTATAATTGTTACTCAAGGGTTTAAGCACATACTCCGCAATGTTGTAACTGAGCACTTGATTTTTACGGAAGAAAACCAGGGCATTTTCGTATGAATTTATTGACCCTAGAATGTTTCCATCCAACAATTGATAATAACCTAAAGTACTTAGTAGATTAAGCCAAGCAAAATGTTCATCTGCATTTTTAGTCGTTCTCCAAGCCTGCTTTTGCGCTTTAATGATCAACTGAGTAGCAGCTTTTGGTTGGCTATTCGCTCGGTCTAGCTGCTCATAAATCCAGTTGGTTAAATCATTATGTGCCTTTAAAGTATCAAGTATTGAAAAACGCTTATCGCTTTGCGCAAACGTAAAGATGCCACCGTGAAGCAGTAAAATTAGAACTACAAATTTGAATAATTGACGGCGCATTGCTTCTAAAATACAAAAAAGAGCAACTGATTTTTAATTCCGTTCAAATTAACCAACGCAGCGTACTTTTTTTGTTACAATAGGCTGAAATTTTTACAAGTACAAATACTTAAAAAGATTGCGGCAAATACGGTTTTTACCTACCAAAATCGTTGAAACAGCAATTAAAGTTAGATAACGGCATTTTTTTTGGCTTAGCTCAATCACATTAAACTAAAATGAGTCATGAAAATAAACACTAACTTTTTAACCACCCGCTTGGCTGTAGCAGCTGCCGTGGTATTATCAATAACCTCTTGTAAGAAAGATGATGATAATGAGATGATGATGAATACTCAAGTATCATTTGTGAATACCGTGGAAGGTTCGGCGGCACAAGATGTGTACATTAACGACTTGAAAGTAAACACATCAGCAGTAGCATACGGCAGTGCACTAACTGATATTTCTACCACATCAGGAAGTAAAACGATTGCCTTCAAAAATAGCGGATCAGCAACAGTTACGGCTTCGGCTAATGTTGATGCCAGCGCTAATTCATCACAAACTGCGTTCTTGGTAAAACAAGCGAATGGTAGTTTAGCGGTAAGCACTTATGCTAACGATAACACAACTGCCAGCGGAAAAGCCAAAGTACGTTTCATTAACGTAGCACCAATGTTAAGCAGCACCATTAACGTAGCCACTTCAACTGGCACCAACTTGATTTCGGCACTTGCATTTAGAACGGCATCTGCATATCAAACTATCGACGCTAATACGAACTTAAATGTAACTATGTCTGGTTCGTTAGAAGTAACTACCATTGCAGGCTCGGAATTACAAGCCGGTAAAATTTATACCATTTGGTTCGACAGTTCGACAACTACGAAAGCAAAATATCACATTGTGGTACAAAAATAATGAAGAGCGGCTGAGGCCGCTTTTTTTATTCCCTCTCATTCCAACATTGAATTTCGCTTTGTATCTCTCATAAAAATGTAAACAACCAAAGAAAATGCGATACATGCGGTGATATACCAATAATAGTAAACTTCCACTCCCTGCTGCTTAAACCACAGCGCAACATATTCAGCCGAACCACCAAATACTGCAACGGTAATTGCGTACGGCAATCCAACGCCTAAAGCACGGATATGTGTGGGAAACAACTCCGCTTTAACAACAGCATTAATTGAAGTATAACCCGAAACGATAATTAGCGCCACGATGAGGTACATAAATGCCTCCCACATATTTTCGGCGCCGCTTAATCCCTGCAATAAAGGCACTGTGCCTAAGGTTCCGGCAATGCCAAAACCCAACAACAAAGGTTTTCTGCCAATTTTATCGGATAAAAGTCCAAACAAAGGTTGCAAACAGGCAAAAATAAAAAGGGAAACAAAGGAAATCAATGTAGATTCCTGCTTGGTTAAATGAACGGTATTCACCAGAAATTTTTGCATGTAGGTGGTATAAGTATAGAAGGCCAAAGTACCTCCTAATGTTAGCCCCACTACTACAAGCAATGCTTTGGGGTGTTGCAGCAATTCTTTCAAAGAGCCTTCCTTTTTTAGGGTTTCATTATCAGCAGGCTGCTTGCTTTGTTGAAAGGCATCAGTTTCGTGTAAGCTCCGGCGTAAATACAAGGCTACAATGGCTAAAGCAGCGCCAATTACAAATGGGATACGCCAACCCCAACTATGCAAATCGGCTTCTGAGAGGATAAATTTTTGTAAAATCAACTGAATGCCGAGTGCTGCAAGCTGGCCACCAATAAGGGTTACGTACTGAAAGCTCGAATAAAACCCTCTCCTATTAGGCGTGGCCATTTCGCTTAAATAAGTGGCAGAAACACCGTACTCGCCTCCAACACTAAGTCCTTGCAATAACCTAGCAATTAGCAGAATAAGTGGAGCGGCTACACCAATGCTTTGGTAAGTGGGTGTTAAAGCAATCAGCAAGGAGCCAAACGACATGAGCAATACAGACAATGTCATTGCTTTCTTGCGACCAATTTTATCGGCGATGGAACCGAAAAGCCAACCGCCAATAGGCCGCATTAAAAAACCAACAGCAAAAATACCCGCAGTATTGAGCAACTGTGCCGTTTGATCGCCATTTGGAAAAAACGAAGCTGAAAAATAGATGGCAAATGCAGCATAAGCATACCAATCGTACCACTCCACCAAATTGCCGATGGAGCCACCAATAATGGCTTTAATTCTGTTAGAAACTGATAATTCCTTATTACCTAATTGATGTTGTGACATATTTAACGATTGTGATGCCACAAGTTAAAAAGGTTTTTGAGGAATTACACTAGAACTTGGCCTTTTAAATGTGACAATTAATTAAAAATGATGCGGAAGGTAGTGCCCTCGCCAAGTACGCTGGTCACCTCAATGCTATCGCCCATGGCCTCTATTTGATTTTTGGTGATGAATAGTCCAAATCCACGGGCATCACTATTGCCATGGAAAGTTTGATTCAAGCCAAATAATTTTTCTCCATTTTTGGCGAGGTCAATACCTACTCCATTATCGCTAATACTAAAAATATAACCAGTGCCGTTTGGCTGGCAATCAATTTTGATTATTGGCGTACGCAAAGCATGACTGTAACGTAAAGCATTAGATACTAAATTCAGCAAAATACTTTCCAGATAAGCCTTATTGAAATACACAAAAATATCATTAGCTACAGTATTGATGATGGTTGCGCCTTTACTTAATATTTGTGCTTCCTGCGTATGTATGGCATTGTTTACATATTCTAACAAGTTTAGCGGTTCCTTCACTAAATTAATGCTGGTTTGAATATTTACTATCGCATTTAGGTTATATAAGGTATCATTTAAATTAATCACTACTTTACGCAACAGCTTAATCATCTCATTTCGTTCCTCGTCAGTTTCAGCATTGCTAATTAAAGCGCTAATACCGTCAATGTTACTAGCATGCGAACGCAGGTTGTGCGAAACGATGTAGGAGAAATTAAGCAGGCGCTTATTTTGTTCGTTCACTAACTCGTAAGATTTATGTAAGGTATCTTCAGCTTGCTTAATGGCCGTGATATCCATCATAATTCCCCGGAGTTTTTGCGGCGATTCCAAATTAGGCACAATGTTTACGCTGTCCCTAATCCAAACGATAGAACCGTCTTTTGCAATCATTCGATACTCATGCTCATGGTGCATTTTCCTGAAAAGCTCACGCTTCAGATATTCCGCTATCCTTTCCCTGTCTTCTGGATACATTTTTTCGAAGAAGAAACCAGGCTTAGCCGCCCATTCTTCGGGTGTGTAACCTAAAATATCAACTATCTTATTACTGATAAAAGTATTGGTAAACTGCTCATTTACGGAAGCTTCCCAAACAATTCCCTCAATAGAGTTTACTAAATCCTCGATATGTTTTTGTGAAGCGATGATCTGCTCTTCGTAAATGATTTGCTGCGTAATGTCATCCACGATGATGATGTGGTTATCCGGACTTTCTCCTACTTCCCACAGCGGACTAACGATAGCATTTGCCCAAATGAGCTGTTTATCTTTGTTTACATATCGCCTTACCGATGAGAATTGCCTGATTTCGCCATTTCGAAGCCGCTTGAAATTTTTTGCATCAGCGGCCAAATCATCCTCATGGATCAGCGTTTTTATTTTCTTTTTATTGAGTTCTTCACGGGTATAGCCTAAAAGGTTACACAGGAAAGCGTTAGTTTCTAAAAATTCGCCTGTAATAGAATTTACCCTACCAATGCCGATGGCAGCATTATCAAAAATAGTTTTATACTTATTCTCGGCATCAATCAGCATATCGCTTTGTTTTGCCAGCGTTGCGTAAAGCTGAGCTTGTTTGTTCAACAAACGCAATAGCAAATAAGATGACAAAAAACTTAGGATGACACCAAATATCAGCAATGCGATTAAAGAATAATCCGTATAAATGCTACGGGTATCGGTCAAATAAATTTTCCAGTCGCCTTCTTCAAATCTGCGTGTTTCAAAAGTATTGTGTGTTTGATCAGCACCTTCTAAAAAAAATTCTTCTTTCCCATCTAGGGGATCAATTTTCGAAAACTGGAACCGATAATATGGATACTTGCTATTATCGATACCTGCAGCTTTTAAAAGTTCGTTAAGCTTAATGACAACTGCCGAAAATCCCCAAAGTTTTTGGTTGATAAAAATAGGAAGCCTTCCAACAACCCCTTGTCCGCCTTGTACTAAATTAACTGGCCCCTGAAAATAAATCCTACGTTTGGCTACTGCTTTTTTAGCAGCTAGCTGATTTTGTATGCCCGTTTTTAGCACATTGAGTCCAATGGCACGCTCATTTCCTTTTAAAGGATACATGTATTTGATTATGCCATTTGGGGCTAACTGTACACCTTGCAGATAAGGATTACCTCGATATATTTCAGCAGCTATTTGCTCAAAATTTTGAGGATTTCCTTGCTTATCCACCGTAAGCGCTAAAGTTAAGGTGATATTTTGGCTCCCCTTTAACAATTGCCCAAGCCTAATTTCTACGCTTTCTAGCATTGCTATGGCCTCTCGTTCGCGGCTTTCCTTTATGGTGGCATATCGTTGTAAGCCTATTAAGCAGATGATGCCAATAAGAATAATGAAAAAAAATGATGCAGTAAGTTTGGGGTTCAAAACAAACCAGTTAATTTTTGTAGGCTTTTGTCGAACAATCATTTAGAGGTTACTTTATTAGATTGGTGCAAACTTAATTTTTTGTATATAAACAAAAAATGGAATTCATCATTTTCAGGCAAAATAAGATTAAGAAATGATTAATGAAAATGACATATAACATTTTTGTTACTTTTTAACAATTTCTGGCTTCAAAATCCAGCAACCAAACATCAATCCATTTTAAAAGTTTGATGATTTAATACAACTTTTATGTTAACTTTGGCTAACAACCACGCTCAAAACTATTTAACTACTTATAAGGCATGGATACTTCGGTGTCCGTAATTTTTATTGCTAACCATGTTATCCTATAGCTCGTTTTCGGACGTAGAACTTTTGGAATTGCTAAAGAGTGAAGATACCGCAGCCTATACTGTTATTTACAATCGGTATTTTCATCCACTTTTTATTCATGCGTTACAAAAGCTAAACGATAAAGAAGAAGCTCAGGATATTGTTCATGAGCTATTTGCTCAACTATGGAATAAACGTAGTGATATCCAAATCCATACCAACTTAGCGGCATACCTTTATAGCAGTATAAGGAATAAAATACTTGACCATATTTCAAAAAAGCAGGTTAGGGATAAATATGTTGACTCGCTACAAGGTTTCTTAAACAGCGATTACAACATTACCGACCATAGGATCAGAGAGAAACAATTGGCTGCACTGATTGAGAAAGGCATTGGGCAACTGCCCAGCAAAATGCGTGAAATTTTTGAGTTGAGTAGAAAAAAATCTCTAAGTCATAAACAAATTGCAGCACAACTTAACCTGTCAGAACAAACCGTTAAAAAACAGGTTAACAATGCCTTACGGATACTTAGAACTAAACTAGGCACCATGCTTTTCTTAGTCGTTTAATTTTTTTTATTTTTTTTATACCCCCTAAGCTAGCGCTCTCCGTCTTGTAATATAATAAGGTAAAGATTCCTTAACATATGATGAATAGCACTGAAGCGGAAGAACTACTTAACAAATATGCCTTGGGAAATTGCTCTGAGCAAGAGCTGGAGCAGTTACATACTTGGTATGTGGAAGAAGCGCTAAATGAAGTTTCTATCACCGCAGCGGAAGTAGAAGATATTAAAAACAACATCTGGCAAATGCTACCTGTACATCAGGATAGCGGTACGGTAACAGCGCCTTTATTTTCGCCAATTTGGATTAAGCGCTTTGCTGTTGCAGCAAGTATCTTGTTGTGCGTTACCCTAGGCTACTATTATTTCAATAGAAAAAATACTAACACTACTCAACTGGCTAAACAAGAAGTAATTGTACCAGGCGGCAACAAAGCGGTACTTACCTTAGCTGATGGAACAAAAATTGATTTGGCAAAAACCACTAACGGATTGCTTGGTAATGACCATGGTACAAGAATTGTTAAAACCGATGACGGTACCATCTTTTATGGTGACGACAACAGCGACAATAAAAAGGTGGTTTGGAATACCTTGAGTATTCCGGTTGGAGGCTACTACAATGTAACTTTAAGTGATGGCACCAAAGTTTGGCTTAATGCTAAGTCGAGCTTAAAATATCCAACGGATTTTAGAGACAAAGAAAGAATCGTGACCTTAGACGGCGAGGGTTATTTTGAGGTTGCCCATAACCCAAGCAAGCCTTTTAAAGTAATTACAGCAACGCAAACTGTAGAAGTTTTAGGTACGCATTTTAACATTAATGCTTACACCGATGAAACATTTACAACTACTACCCTATTGCAAGGCAGTGTAAAGATACTTGCCGCCGGCCAACAACAACTACTAGCACCAAACCAGCAGGCTAAACTTAAAGACAATAAAATTAATATCACCAGTTGCGATGCCGAAAATGCGGTAGACTGGGTAAATAACGATTTTGTTTTTGACCACGAACAATTGGCAAGCATCATGCGCAAACTCTCTAGGTGGTATAATGTGGAAGTTTCTTACCCACCAAGTGTTGCCAACTTGGAATTTAACGGATCCATTTCTCGAACAAAAAACATCACACAAGTGCTAAAATACATGGAATTAACTGGAGTAGTAAAGCTTAAAGTAGAAGGAAGGAGGATTACTGTAATGCAATAACAATATATTTTACGCTACGGTAATCCAAAAAAAAATCCAGAGATGGTCGCAACACCTCTGGAAAAATTTAGGCTTACTGTTTGAAATTTTGACTTAACTAACTAACAACACCTAAACACAAACAAATGTATGAATTTTCACATGACATTTAAAAATGGTCGTGATGGCCATTTACATGCCAGAATTCTGTTAAAATTGAAACTGACCTTAATCATCTTAACCACGGTAATTCTACAAAGCAGTGCGGCTGGTTTTGCGCAAATTACCGTTAATGAAAAATCTGTTTCGCTGGAGAGTATCTTACAAAAAATCCGGAAACAAAGCGGCTACGACTTTTTTTACAGCACAAGTATGTTGAAGAATACCAAACCAGTATCTATCAATGTTAAAAATGCTCCTGTAGAAGAAGTGCTAAAAATTGCCTTTAAAGATCAGCCTTTGGCCTACACTATTGATCAAAAAGCAATTATTTTACGCTACGCCAAGGAACAATCATTGGTTTATGAAATTGCATTTCAAAAGACCATTACTGGAAAAATAACCGATGAACGAGGTGGGCCAATCCCTGGGGCATCCATTAGGGTAAAAGGCTTGCCAACGGCACCAATTGCCATCAGCGACGGCAATGGTAATTTCATGATTTCTGCCACCGAAGAGCAAACATTGATTGTAAGCTTTATTGGCTACGAAACGCAGGAAATACTACTGAAAGACAAAAAAACACCCTTGCTTATCAAACTAAAAGAAAAGGAAACCACCATGAAAGATGTGGTAATTACCGGTACGGGCATCAATAGAAATAAAGATAGCTTTACAGGTACAACGGCAACTTTTAGCGGCGATGACTTAAAAGCAATTAGCAATAACAACGTCATTCAGGCTTTAAGAACTGCCGACCCGTCGTTCTTAGTAATAGAAAATAACTTTGCTGGCTCCAACCCTAACGTAATGCCAGTAATTGAGGTGCGAGGAAAGAGTAGCATCCCAAGTGCGACGTTGCGAGATCAGTTTGGTAACGACCCAAACCAACCGCTATTCGTATTAGACGGTTTCCCTACGTCCTTACAAACCATCGTAGATTTGGACATGAACCGCGTAGCATCAGTTACCATATTAAAAGATGCCGCATCCACAGCCTTGTATGGCTCGCAAGCATCGAACGGTGTAATTGTAATTGAAACGGTAAAACCGAAACCGGGCGAGTTAAGATTTACTTACACTCAGGATTTCAGATTAGAAATGCCAGATTTAACGGCTTACAACATGATGAATGCTGCTGAAAAGCTTGAGTTTGAACGTTTATCTGGAAGATATAATGCTTCGGAAGCTAGTCCGGGTTTGGTAGTTGATTTAGGTAACTTATATGCAAAGCACTTAGCCGCGGTACAAAAAGGTGTAGATAGCTATTGGCTTAGCGAACCTTTGCAAAATGGTTATTCCACCAACTCTTCTATCAACGCATCAGGCGGCGACAATTCTTTCACTTACAACGTAGGGATGAATTACAGGACTGGTCGCGGTGCCATGATTGGATCAGGAAGGGACAGCTACAGTGGCAGCATTAACCTTACTTACCGGAAAAATGCAATCAACATTAACAATATTACCTATATCCGAGGCAACAAAACTTCAGAGTCAAACTATGGTTCGTTCGCTAATTTCGTTAATGCAAATCCGTATTTTGAAAAAACTACCGAGAACAGGTACTTAGAGGTAAGCTCGTTAAGCAATGGAGCTACAAATTATGTAACAAACCCGCTTTTTGATGCCACGCAACCTCAGTACAACAATTCTAAAAATACCGAGGTACAAAACAATTTAAATGTGAATTACGACATCAGTAAAGCATTTAGATTAACCAGTGCACTACAAATTACCAAAGGCAATACGAGTAGTAAAACCTACAAATCGCCGGATATGAGCGACTTTTTAGATGTGCCGCTATTAAGAAAGGGAAAATATACGGATAACCGAGTTGACAATTTCTCTTACCAGGGCAACTTGATGCTTACCTATTATAAAACCATCAAAAAGCACAACATTACAGCTAACTGGCGCAACACCATTGCCGAAAATAGAAATAGTGCTTATGCTACAGTTGCTGAGGGTTTCCCAGAGGGAAGTTTAGGAAATCCGAGGTTTGCTTACTCGTACCTTTTAAATGGAGCTCCTACTGCATCAAGCGGTGTTTTTAGAACGCTAAACTCTGCCATATCAGCCAACTACTCATTCGACAATAAGTACTTGTTCGATTTTGTTTATCGTATTGATGGCTCAACTGCATACGGGCGCAACAAGCAGTTTTCGCCTTACTATTCCTTCGGTTTAGGATGGAACTTGCACAACGAAAACTTCATCAAAAACAAAAGCTGGATCAACTCGCTTAGGCTTACCGGAAACATTGGTATAACAGGTAATCAAAACTTTGCCAATATCAGTTCAATTTCTATTTACAGCTACAACAGCAACACCAATTTCAATCAGTTTGGACAAGGTGTGAGTTTAGATTTGTTGGGAAACCCCGATTTGGCTCCTCAAAAAACAAGACAAATCAGTACATCATTAGATTTCAATTTATTCAAAGGCAGATTTGTAGGATATATCAACGCGTACAACAAAAAAACAAACCCGCTAATTGTACCTGTTGATCTTCCTTCGTCTACTGGTGTATTCAGCTATCCGTATAACGTGGGCAGTTTAACTTATCAAGGTTTAGAAACCAAGTTAACTTTTTTCCCGGTTTATAATTTAGCACAAGGCTTTACGTGGAATATTGGTTTAACAGCATCAAGCTACAAAAGCAGATACGACGGTTTTGGCAACATCCTTAACACGCTAAACAAACAGCAAGAAAATAGCAAAAATTTAATTCGCTATATCGATGGAAATAGTGCAGAAGCAATTTGGGCCATCAAATCATTAGGTATTGACCCAGCTACCGGACGCGAAGTATTCTTAACTAGTGACGGCCAATACACTTTTGATTATGCTACAGCAAATATTACCAACGTGGGCAACACAGTTCCATTTGCTGAAGGCGTAATTTCTACCGGGCTGCGTTATAAAGGTTTCAGCTTTGCTGTTGGTTTCCGCTATCGTTTAGGTGGCGATGTATTCAATACTGCCTTATTTAACAAAGTGGAAAACATCACTTTCACCAATATTGCCAACAATCAGGATAAACGTGCTTTATATGATAGATGGAAAAACCCTGGTGATGTGGTGCAGTTCAAAGGCATTTCTCAAACTACTGCTACACAAATTTCATCGCGTTTTGTGCAGAAAGAAAACACCTTAAGCAGCGAAACATTAAACATTGGTTACACTTTCGATAAGCAACCTTGGGTGAAAAAGCTGGGCATGCAATCGTTGATAATTAACGCCTTGGCTAATGATTTCCTTTACTTATCAACCATTAGGAGAGAAAGAGGTATTGACTATCCATTTGCACGAACAGTATCTTTTTCATTGCGAGCATCATTTTAAACCATTACAAACATGAAAAGAAATTATATCAAAATAATGGCGCTACTTATCGCTACCATTGGCATCTTGTCTTCTTGTAAAAAGTTTTTAGATGTTCAACCTGAAGATAAGGTATTGGAAACGCAGCTTTTTTCCACCAAACAAGGAATTAAAACAGTACTCAACGGGCTGTACATTAACTTGGCGGGCAACCAACTTTATGGCGATAATTTAACACTATCTACCATTGAGATTTTAGCACAGCGCTACAATGTGCCATCAACACATAGCTTAACTAAAATAGGCAGCTATGCGTACACCGATAATCCAACCCAATCAAGGTTAGAAAATATTTGGACCGGCGCCTATTCAACCATCCTTAACGTAAATACTTTTTTGGAAAACTTGAATAGGTATCCAGGTGTACTGGATGCTAAAACCGAAAAAATTTACCGAGGCGAAGCTACGGCAATGAGGGCTTTTTTACATTTTGATTTGTTGCGTTTATATGGCCCCAGGTACAGCACCGCTGACTCTACCAAAATGAGTTTGCCATATTACGAGACTCCACAGTCGAGTATTAACCCATTACTACCGGCCAACGGTTTTATTCAAAAAGTAATTGATGACCTGAATGCTGCAGAAAGCCTTTTAACTGAAGATGAAATTGTTACTACTGGAGTAAATATTGCGGCAGCAAATGCTTCGGTTGATTTTTTGAAAAACAACAGGAACTACAGGCTAAATTATTACGCCGTTAAGGCACTTAAAGCAAGGGTATTTTTATATCGTGGCGATAAAGTGAACGCCTTAAAATTTGCAAAGGAAGTAATTGCCGTTAGCAACGTTTTCCCATGGACCACTACGGCTAATGCTTTGAGCGAAAAGCAAAATCCAGACCGTGTATTTACCACAGAAATGATGTTTGGTATTACCAATACGCAATTGTATGCCCGTTATTTGGCACTTTTTGATCCGGGAGTTTCTGATGCGAACATTTTAGCGCCAATTACCGCCAGGTTAAATACAGTTTACGAAAGTAACGAGAACGATTATCGTTTTAATTTGAATTGGCAAATTCCAACTACGGGTGTTAAGGCGTACAAAACATTTTATAAGTATGCTGATATCATTGATAAAACCAAGACGTTCAGGTTTACAATTCCTCTGGTAAAAATTAGTGAAGTTTATTTTATAGCCGCTGAAAGCGAACCCGTAGCCGCTGATGGTATTGCGTATCTCAATACGGTAAGAGCTAACAGAGGATTAACCGCTTTAGCCACTACTGTAAACGTGAATACAGAACTTCAAAAAGAGTATCAGAAGGAATTTTTTGGAGAAGGACAGCTTTTCTACTACTACAAACGTAGAAATATCACGTCTGTACCAAACGGATCAGCTGCAAGTGGCAACATCACCATCAACTTTGCGGTGCCAATGCCGCTTTCAGAATCACTTTATCGTTAACCAAAACCTTAAAATAATGAACAAATTAATTTTAAATATTTTGGGATTGGTAGCATTGGGCATTTTGTTCGGCTGCGAAAAAGAACTCAACAAATACGAAGGCAAACCAACCGTATATTTTTACGATGCTGGGAAAACTCCTGCTTTCAATGGCGATAATCCCAAAGATTCTACCATCATGTCTTTCAGTTTGGCCAAAGCGCAAGACTCTATCGTAAACATGGTAATTAGTGTTACTGGTGCCAAATCGGATGTTGATAGGCCCTATAAATTAGTTATCAATCCTAAATCTGATGTAGTTGCAGGTAGCCACTACGAAATACTCAACTCCAATTTCGTCATCAAAAAAAATCGATTGGCTGATACCGTGAAAATCAAGTTTTTTAGGCGTACCGAAATGCAAACCAAAACCTATCTCTTAAACTTCGACTTGGAAGAAAATGAAAATTTTTCACCAGAAATGAAGTATCGTACAATAAGCAACCGACAGGTATCCTTAGTTAGTTATCGTTGGTTTGTAAACGATATCATTAAAAAACCAGGTAGATGGTTGGATGGCTATTTTGGAACTTTCACGCGTAAAAAGTTGCTGTTAATGGCCGAGGTATTGGGGATTGAACCCGCTTATCTGGACGCATCCGTATCGATAGCTGAAAGTACAGCTTACGGCAAATTCATGCAGCGTTACCTTAATGAACAAAAAGCGGCAGGGAAAACGGTGTATGAAGATGATGGCTCAGAAATGATGATGGGCGTATCAGTACAATAAGTTAAACCTTACAATTAAAGTTATGAAACTGAAAATATATCATTTGTTTTTATTGATGCTTTGTGTTTTTACAGTAATATCCTGCAAGAAAGACATCGGTAACTACGATTATGTGGCAATAAACGAACTTCAAGAAATTAATGGCTTACCCGCCGAAGTAGCAGCGGTTTACGGCAAAGCCATAAAAGTTGTACCTGAGGTTAAGTTTACGCTGGACCCAAATTTCGATGAAAGCAAATACACTTTCGAATGGACCTATATTGGACCAAATGGCTTAGGTGGCCAAAAGCTATTTACTTTGGCCAAAACAAAAAACCTCGACTTGGTGATGCAAGTAGTTGCAGGAACCTATCAGGCGTTCTATGCCATTACGGATAAGGGAACTGGAGTGAAATATTCCAACAAATTCACGCTAAAAGTAGTGAACGAAATTAACGAAGGCTGGATCATGATGAACGAAGCTAACGGTAAAGCTCGTGTGGATATGCTATCCTTAAATGCTAATAATGGGTTCGATTTGGTAATTGATTTATTAGCCACTACTGGCTCTGCACTGAAACTGGAAGGCAAACCCGTAATGACTTACACTTATAGTACTGGTTTATTGATAGGACCCGATGCCATTAGCTACGGCTTGTATTTTGGAACAGATCAAGGCACTACCAAGGTTGATCCTAATAGCTTCAAATGGACTAAAACCATGGGACTAACCTATGAAATGTTTGGCGATGTGCCGCAGGGTTTCTATGCTGATGTGATTCAACAAAGGAGTGGTAATGCCTCGTACATGATTGGGAAAAACAACGCTTATTATTACGAAAGGACGCAGAACATCTACTACTCGGCACCGATCAATTATATCAACGCAGAGCAAAAAGCCTTTGATGTAGCTCCATTTATTGCGGGTAACCATACCTCATCAACGGGAGTTACCATATTTTACGATAAAACCAACAGACGCTTTGTTAGGCACAGCGGAACTGCGGCTACCAGCACTACCCTACCTGACCCTACAGGCACGCAGAAACTATTCAGCTTTAGCACAGGAATGGATTTGGTTTACATGCGTTGGGTTTCTTTTAATGGTGGCGAAGTGTTCGCTGTTTTAAAAGACCCAGCTAATGGAAAAAGGTACTTAGCTCGATTTAATCCTGCTAACAACGCACAATCTTATTATGCGGAAATTACAGCAACAGATTTTACCAATGCAGAGTTTTATGCCGTAAGCCCGGAGTTTGGTTACATTTTTTACGTAGTAGGATCAAAATTATACCAGTACGATATGGTGTATAAAACCACTAAACTAATGGTTGATTTTGGCAGTAAAAAAGTGTCTTATCTTAACTTTTACGAGTTTAAAACTACTTCTAAGTATAAAGATGGCAACAAGCTTATGGTAGGCTTTTACGATGCAACAAAAAGCGATGGTACCGAAGGCAGCCTAAATATTTACACCGTGCCTAGTTTAAACGGAGAGCTAGTTTTAGATAAATCGTACACAGGTTTTGGACGAATCAAGAGCCTAACTTACAGAGAAAGATAATCAAATAACCTTACCTGCTAGCATGCCTAGCAGGTAATAAACACCACACAAATGAATTTTAAATTTATTTTAAACACCGCATTAGCTTTTGCTTTTGCCGGTACTTTACACGCTCAAGCGCCAGTAGAAATTAAAGGTGCGCTAAACACAAGCTATCCAAAGCAGGTAAAACTCTTTAAAGTGGTAGAAGGCAAAACAGTAGAAATTGCCAATGCATCACCACAAAAAAAGAAGTTCGGTTTTCTGTTTTATCCAGAGTATGAGGGCATTTACGTAGTTGGAACTGGCAATGAGCTTTCGCCAAATGACAATCATCTATTTTATTTTAAAGGCGGCGAACAACTCGACATTACTTTAAGCGACACCTCTTATACCTTAAATGGAAAGCTCAATTCAAAAGAAAATATTGTGCTGAAACAATGGAAAGATTTAACTAACCCGCTTTATCAAAAGGCCATTAATTTCATGAAGGTACAAAGCACTTTTATGGATTATTTCCCGCAACAGGAAAGCATTGTAGCTAAATCAAAAACGTTTTTAAACGGCAAAGCTACTGGCAATCCAAAGTTTGACAAACAGATCAAAGACATCATGCAGTTGGATTTGATCAGCTATGCTACCAATTTCATCAATACGCCACGTTCAGCACACCCAAGTTTAGATGAGTATAGTGATTTTTACGGCACAATTAAAGCAAATGAAATAGCGAAAACCACCCACAAAGTTTATAACTACCCTTACGGATTGCGCACACTTACTGCATTAATCAGCATCAATATGCGCCAGGATAAAAAAGCCTACAAACCAGCCGCAGAAGGCTTAGCGCTATTTGCATCTTATGTTCCTAACGATACGTTAAAAGGAGATTTGGTGCTTGAAAACCTAGCTCGCTACAAAAGCTATGATGATTTTAAGGCTATTACAAATCAGTTTGGAAAGTATATCGTAACTAAATCTCAACAGGAAAAAGAAAATTCCCTTCTATCACCACTGCTAACTTACAAACCCGGGACCGATGGTTTACAATTTGCCTATGCTGATAAAGATGGGAAGCAGGTTTCTTTTGCTAGTTTAAAGGGCAAAGTTGTTTTGGTTGATGTTTGGGCTACATGGTGTGGTCCTTGCAGGGCCGAATTTCCTCACTTAAAGCAATTGGAAAAAGATATGGAAGGCCAGCCGGTTCAAATTGTAAGCATTTCTACAGATGCTGATAAAGACAAAGAGAAGTGGCTAAAAATGATCAAAGACGAAGGTTTGGGAGGCATGCAACTTTATGCCGGTCAAAGCAACGAATTTTCGAAGTACTATAAAGTGAATACCATTCCTCGCTTTTTAGTGTTCGATAAAAACGGCAAAATAGTTAATGTTGATGCTCCTCGTCCATCCAACCCTAAATTAAAAGAACTTTTACTGGCCGAAGCCGCTAAATAACATTTTAACTACAAAGCCTTACGAAATTCGTAAGGCTTACACCTTCACCCACAACATATCTTTATAATGAAAGTGCTAAAAAACATGCACCTAGCCATTGCTTTGCTCTTATTTTTTGCCAACGCAAAGGCACAACAAGCTGTAACAACCATTCCATTTGAAATGGTACATGGCGCTATTGTGTTAAAAGTTAAAATTAATAACAGTAACAAAATTTTAAGGTTACTTTTTGATACCGGAGCTGATGGGATGGCACTGAGCAAGCAACTTGCTGATACAATTGGCCTGAAGGTAACAAGAAGCAACAACGCTTCAGTAGTTGGCGGCCACATGCAAATCAACGTTTCCGATGGTAACGAGGTGCACTTTGAAAATGGCTTTGCGCTACAAAATCAAGGCATTGCTATTTTTCCACAAATGGATAAAGGCTTGGATGGCATTATTGGCAACACCATGACGAAGCGGTATGTCACTAAAATTGACTTCAACAACAATCAACTTTCCCTATACGAATTTGATGGATACACTTACGAAAAAGGCGGTACCATCGTTCCAATTACTGTTCCGGCAGGCTTGTTTATCATTCCAGGAAATGTAGAAATTGTTGCAGGTAAAACCTATGCCGGAAACTTCGTATTCGATACAGGAGCATCTTACAACCTCATTTGTTTTAGGCCATTTGTACGCCAAAACAAACTGTTAATCAGCGGATTTCAATCAGAATACCAAGCTTCAACCGTGAGCATGGGCATTGCCTCTCCTACTTTTAATGGTAACGCCAACAGCTTCTCATTTGCTAACACCGCAGCCATCAAAAATATGCCTATTACCTTAATGGCGGGCGGTGGACAAAACGAAAGTTGGAACCCTGGCTTTGATGGGTCCATTGGCATGGGGATCATTTCTCGTTACAATTTTACCATCAACCGTAAAAGAAACGAAATCTATCTTTTACCCAACCACACGTACAATTATCCAATGCATTTCTCCCTACACAATTATTTGCTTGGGTTTAACCTAAAAGGCGAATTGGAAGTACAAAGCATCATTAACACGGCAATCCAGAAAGCATTATACCAAAAGGTGCTCGAATAACCAGTATTAATGACATTGACAGTCAGCAGCTACTTAAAAACCCTAAAAAAATTGAAGAGTTTAAAAAACTACCAAAGGATAAAGTGTGGTTCAAAATCATTTATCCCTAAACTCAAATCTCATTAACTCAAAAAAAATGAAAAAGCTAACCATAATTTTAATTGCACTGCTCACAAGTCAGCTTTGTTTTGCGCAAATCGAATTAGACAAAGCACTAATAAAGGCAAAAAAGGAAAACAAACTAGTTTTTGTTGACACCTACTTTACGGGCTGTATTCCCTGCGAACAAATGGACAGAGAAGTATTTCCGAATACGGCAGTAAGTAAAACTTTAGCGAAAAACTTCGTGATGTTGAAGGTAAATGTTTTTACCGAAAAGCTGGGTGATACCATTAAAACGCAGCACATACTCAATGGCTTTCCAACTTTTTTGGTGCTAAATGGCGCTGGAAATCTGGTGGCATCCGTAGCTGGATTTAAAGATCCTGGAGACTTGATTACGTTCTTAAATTTCGCAAAATCAAAAGCTGATAAAGGGTTAATTCATGCAGGTTATTCGGCAACATATAACGAAAAAAACTATCCTGCCTTTTATGTAGAATTTGCTAAAACACGCAAAGGCATTAATGCTGCTAATTTGAAGGAATACAGCGATGCGCTTAAAGACTTTAAAGCTACCAATAGCTTGCTGCCATTTTTAATTGCTAGAAGCACCAATGAAAAAGTTTCAGAACAAATTTTAAAGGATTACGATACTTACGCTAGCTTATACGGCGAAGAAGTTTTACAGCCTGTGGTTGATAAAGCGCTGCTATCAAAGTTGCAGGCAAATGTCAATTCATCTAGTTCCAACAATGATTTTGAAACATTCCTATCTAGTTACAAAAGAAAATTCCCTGCCGATAGATGGAAAATTAACCTGCAAACTTTAGGCAGCAAGTTTTATTTAGAGATGAAAAAGGACACTGCCGCTTACCTTGGTTTTGCCATTAAAAACCCGGTATTGTATCAATATCATTTTACGGCATTGGCAAACACTATGATAGCGAAGAAACAGTTGAATGGTGCTATGGGCACACTGCTATTGCAATGGGCCAATGCCATTGTGGATGAAAACAGCAGCATGGAAATCATTAAAAATGCAGCTTCATTAAACAAACAACTTGGCAATAACTTAGGCTATCAAAAAATGATGCAGTTGGCCATTAACCGAGCAAAAAAATATGAAATGCCTTATCAGGAACTGGAAGCCAGCTTAAAAGCCGCCTCCAAATAAAAAACAGCTATGGATGTAGCTGATAAATTTAGGATTAATTAATAAGTTAAAGGGGTTTGTTTCAAAAGCACTAACTTTTTTCAAGACACCAAGCGTACCGCCCAATAAGCAAAAATGCTCCACTTGAGCAAAGCGATGGCTTTTGAAGCAGCCCTTTTTATTATAATTTTTTTAACAGTTCTTGCGCTTTATCGTATTGTACAGCACCATTCGATACTTTCTCTAGCCAAAACTTAGCGTCTGTTTTTTTATTTTCTTTCAGATAACTCATTGCCATGGCGTAGGCGGCATCATTTTTATAAACCGACTGCCCTTTGAATAAATCTTCCAACAACAACCTTCCCTTAGCCGTTTCATTAGTTTGTAATAAGCTAACGGCAAAATAAAAAGCAATCATCGCATTTTTATTGTCGGCAGCATGTAGCTTTGCCAATAAAGGCTTTGCTTCAGTATATTTTTGTGCATTAAACAAACTTGCAGCTTGATCTAATTCATTTTGGGCAGCACCGCGTTCAGTTACCGACATGCTTGGTACAATTTGGTACTGTTGGTATAAATCAGCTTTCCAAGGCGACCAAACCAACAAACCTACCAATAATATTGCCGCAGCGCCAGATAACCAACGCAGATAAGGCTTAAATTTCACCGTTTTTTGAGATGGAGCAACAGGTGCCGGTTGATCTACAATGGCATCGTCTGCAAAATACACTTCGTTTAAATTTTGAATACCTGCCACCAATGCATTACGCTCATCATCGTAATCCATAAACATAATTAAGCTGCCATGAGCATCATGGTAATCAAGCAAATAGGCTTTCAGCTCTTTATCATACCTCAACAGGTTTTCATACTCCAAACGCTCTTCCTCGCTTAAATCACCCTCAGCGTATCTGGCAGTCCATAAAATTTTATCCTCAGTCATTTTTCTTATCAATTAATTTAACCAAGCTCGCCATACATTCCGATTTCTTTTTCCGCAAATATCCGTAAGTTACGCCCAAAGCCTCCGCTACTTTCTCTTGCGCATCGCCTTTTAAACTCCATCTAATAATTTCCTTACAGCGTTCCCCTAATTTTTCAAAAGCAGCTAAAAATAAGGCAGCCCTTTCCTTTTGTTGCTCCAACATTTCCGCAGCTGCAAATGTATCTTCGCCAATATGTAATAAATCATCGGTATTATTTGTTACCGGGCTAACCGCTCTTTTTTTTAGTTCGTTAAGCCATTTCCTTTTACAAACTAACAATAAAAATGGCTCAAAAGGACAGGTGAGCTGTAAATCTTTATACTTAGCTTGATTGTAAATATCTACCAAGGCTTCCTGAAAAATATCAGCGGCATCAGCAGCTGTACCATTATTAAACAGTACAAACGACTTTATCTTGGCAGCACATTTCTTATAAATTTCATTAACCAAAACCGTGTCGTTATTTAATAGCGCAGCTACATAACGTTGATCTTCATGCACTTTCTTGGTCATTCCATTTTCCTTTATCTAAAAGTAAAACTAATTAAGGAAAGTTAAAAACTTTGATTTAATAATTGAAACAGGAAAATATCCAAATAGCTAACCGAAACAAAAGCAGCCTACAACATGGACCTTGTAAACTTGTTTAGCCGAATGTAAAGCGGCATCAACCCTGAGCAACCAGCTTAATCAAAAAAAATAAACAACTGATAATCAACAACAAAAACATCTCCTTAAAAAAAATAAAAAAAGGGAGGTAACATTTTTTAGTTGGCCTTGATATATAACAAAAGCGATTACAAGGCGGTTGCTGAAAAGCCAAAAAAGAGTAAGCTCAACTAAAAAATAAAACATTATGAAAACTTTAACTTTGAAAAATACGTTTGCCAACAAACTTATTAAAGCACTTTATGGCTTAGCATTTCTTTTAACTATTAGCGCATTGTTACAGGCCTGCAAAAAAGATAGCAACAATAGAAACTTGGCCTATAGCGCAAAAGAATTTGCCGCACTTTATGGTCCACAAGCAGAGCGAATAGAAATTAATGCCGGCGTTTCCAATAACATTACGTTAAAAGGAGGAACAAAAATCACCATTCCTGCAGGTGCATTTAAAATGAACGGAAATGTGGTAACAGGAAATGTGGTAATTACAGCCGGAGAATTTTTAAAAAGAAGTCAGGTTTTGTTTAGTGGCACAAATACCAACCACATTAGCGGTGCACCACTGGAATCGGATGGATTTATATTTCTTAATGCCGCTGTTAACGGAACAAATGTGGATAAACAGCTAGCCGTAAATATTCAAATTACACTTCCAACAAATAATACCAGAGCTACGCAAATTTGGGAAGGCGTAGAAAAGGTAGATAATGCCAATCAAATGGCATGGCAAGCACCTGCTCAAAATGCAAATGGTGTGGGTATCAAACGCGAAAGCAATCCAGTAGCAGGGTTTTATAACTTCGAAATGGGCAACTTAGGCTGGATCAACTGCGATGTATTTTACAGTTACAACAATCCTAAAACCACCACTAAAGTAACCGTTGCCAACAACCCAGGAAGCTTTGCCACGTTTATGGGCTTTACTGGCGAAACTTTTGTATTCTTTTGTGCAAAAGGCAGTAACGTAGTAGCACAATTGTACAACACTGATGGTCCAAATACGGTGAAAAGCTATGACAATATGATGCCAGTTGGTGTGCAGGGAAAATACATTTCATTTTCAATTAAAGATGGTAAATATTATTATGCAGAACTGGAAACTACCATTACTGCCAACCAACAAGTTACATTAACCTTAAGCGAAACTAGCGAGGCCGGCATACAGCAAGTCATCACCTCACTAAATAATTATTAATATATCCCAATTTAACAAAAGCTTTGTTCACTCGTGTTGCTAATTCAGCATCACGAGTGCGAAGTTTTAGGACCATTTAATTTCTTTAATTATTAGAAACTAGTTAAATTTTTGTTGATTAACATACAAGTGTTATGTTGATCTTGTCGAAACCTTCTTTAACAAGTAGTCTTCGACAAGCTCAGACTGACAAGTAAAAAAGTTTAACTGAAATTTAAACAGTTTCTTAGTATATTTATTTAGCCATGAAGAAATATTGTACTTTGCTGTTATGCTTTTGCTCGTTTATTCCGTTGCTTGCACAGGTTATACCAAGCGACACGGTACCTGCTATTATACAGTATAAAACAGAGAATGGCATAACTAAATTTACGAGTGAATTAAGGCCATTGCGTCCTATTGCCGGTGCGCCTGCGCCATTTTATACCTACTTCTGGGAATTTGGCGATGGCAATTTCAGCTTCGAAGAAAACCCAAGTCACATTTACACTACGCGTAGAGATTCCATATTGGTTAGGCTTTTTGCTACTAATAATTATGACGATGGTAAACGCCCACCAACCCGTCCAAAACCGATTGTTAGACCACCAACTTTACCAAAACCCGCTGTAACTAAGCCCATGCTGGCTTCCAACTATAACTTGTTTAAGATGGGCGGCAATATAGAGATGAAAACCAATTGCATGCCTAAGCCTGGCGATGAAATGATGTTGGTTTTTGGGTACAGAAATAAACCTGAAAACGGGCAACAACAGCTAAACGGCACCATTGCTATCATGTACAACGATGTGGAGTTTAACAAAAATAATTTTGAACTTGTTGCTACCAGAACCTACAATAACGAGAAAACTGCCGATTTAAAACCCTTGCTCAGCAGTGCATTGTATCGCCAAAGCAAAAACCCGGTATATTACGCCTCTTTAGATCATGAAACCTATCCTACATTAGAAAAAGTACTCCTTAAAGATCAAGCCAAAGCTTTTAAAAATCAACAAAGTTGGAAGTTTAGCGATTTACAGCAAAACGAAGAACGCTTTGTGTTTATGCAGTTTAAAACTACGCCCGAAATGTTGAAAGACACCAACGCCGTAGTTCGAATTTCGGGAGCTTTTATCCCAGACAATCCATTGGTTGAAACTGAGTTTTTTACGCTTGAACTGCAAATAGTTGCTTCGCATGACCCAAATAAAATGGTGTTACGAAAAACAAGAATGAATTACAGGTTAACTGGAAAAAAAAGGGAGATGAGCTACAAAGTGCGCTTCCAAAACACTGGTAAAGGTCCGGCCAAAAAGATAGATGTGGGCGTGAACATTGCCGAAGTATTTGATGCCAGCACTATCAAAGTGGTGAAAACAAAACCCGAAGTAATTACCTGCGACTCGGTCTACACTGGGCAAAGTTGTTTAAAAACTTTCGTAAAGGCAGATAGTGTACACTTTGTTTTTTCAAATGTGTATTTACCTGGCACCCAGCAAAAAGGTATTAATGATGCCGATTCCACCCAGGGTTTTGTAGAATATAAAATTAGGTTTAAAGAGAAACCACCCAAATTACCCATAAAAAGTGGTGCGGCAATTGTATTTGATAAGAACGAACCCATTTACACCAATAACGCCACAGGAAGATTTAAAATGGGACTTTCACCAGGTATAGTTGTAGGTTATGGCTTCCCATTTGAAACCAATAAAAACGAATATGTAAGCCAAAAAAATATTGTTTTAGGCGCCACTTTATCCCCTTATGCTTCTCATAGGTATTATTGGCAAGTAGAACTTTACGTTAATTCTTTTAAGGAAAGCAGTGTTATTATGCCGCTTGAAACAGGAATACGAAAGGATACGGTTATTAACAACAACGCTTATCAAATTTTAGATAAACAGGCCTACAATAGGATTAAAGTGGCAACTATCAACGCTGTTCCGGCACAAATGCGTTATAACCTCAACAAATATGTAGGTTTGGGAATCGGTGCTTTGATAGGCGTAGATATTTACAATAGAACTATTCCCGAACTACGCTACAAACTTAGAACAGTTAGTGCAAACGGCGTAGTTACCGATATCGATTTTAATAGAGATTTAGCACAGGTAAAAGAAAGTTTCTCGGAAATAAGAACTTCCTTTTTCGGCGATATCCAACTGGGTTTGGTACGAGTTGGCCCAGCTATTGGCTTCAGGTACCTTTACGATCCTAAAACCAATTCCAACAATATGGCCACCTATTTAAGCTGGAAATTTTAATTTACGAGATGTGCGTAAATGCTTCGTCAATGGTTGCAACCGGCAACTGACAGGTTTTATTCTTGCACACGTAAATCTTCGTTTCTTCACTTTGCTTATACTCCAACAGGGGTAAGCTGCTTTTTAATCCAGCTAAATAAATTTTGTTTGGAATGTAATGCTCGTCGAAATTGCGCTTTACCAATCTAAAATCATTTCCCGTAATGGCAATTTCATTGATGCCATACACCTCATTAAGCAACTGTATGCTCCAATTGGAATATGCCGATCCGTAAGATTTTATTCTAGGCTGCACTGCTTTCAACATCATTAAGGCGGTGTTAAGGTAATTATCATTATCAAACAATAAACCTAAGCGATGCAGATTTTGTGCCATTACCGAATTAGATGCAGGAATCACATTATCCATCACTTCATGCTTTCGAGCAATCAAGTGTTCGCCTTTGTTAGAAGTATAAAATAGCATGTTATTTTGCTCATCTGAAAAATTTGCCAATACGTAATCAGTAAGTTCCTTAGCTTCGTTTAGCCAAGCTTCATTAAAATCTACTTCATAAAGTGCTAGCAAAGCTTCAATCATAAAAGCGTAGTCGTCCAAAAATCCGTGGATACTCGCTTTGCCGTTTTTGTAATTACGATACAGTCCCCCATCATCATCCATTAAGTGATTTAGGATAAAATTTGCTGCTGTTTTAGCTTTTTCATAATAGTTTTCATCAGCTAAAGCTTGTGCAGCATCGGCAAGGCCTTTGATCATTTGAGCATTCCATGCGGTCAGGCACTTGTCGTCCAAACCCGGTCTAATTCTTTTACTCCTTGCCGCAAGCAACTTATTTTTTGCTGTTTCAATAATATCGTCAAATGTGGCTTTAGCTAAACCATGTTCGGCCATTAAAGTCTCATCATTATGCAAACGGCGTAGCACATTTACCTTCTCTTCTTCCCAATTCCCTTCTTCAGTTACATCAAAATATGCCCTTAGCAAATTGTGATGTTCGCCAACTACACTATCAAATTCCGCTGCTGTCCATACATAAAACTTCCCTTCTACGCCTTCACTATCGGCATCCAATGCAGCGTAAAACAACCCCTCTGGTGAAGTCATTTCCCTATCAATCCAGTTAATGGTTTCCCTAACCACCTCAGCATACGGTTCCAACTTCAAACACTGATAAGCTTCGGCATATAAACTCACCAACTGTGCATTATCGTAAAGCATCTTCTCAAAATGTGGCACATGCCATCTATTATCCACCGAATATCTTGCAAAGCCTCCGCCAATTTGATCGTAAATACCACCAGTAGCCATTGCTTCCAAGGTGGTCATCACCTGCATCATTACACTCTGATCATTGCTTAAATGACCATATCTCAATAAAAAAGTCCAATTATTAGGAAGCGGAAATTTAGGTGCCCTATTGTAGCCACCTTCAATGGCATCAAACTGTCGTTTCCAAGGCTGCACTATTTCCTCTAAGTGCTGCTGGTTAAAGGTAAGTTCGTCATCTGCTACTTCTATCAGCTCTGCTTGCTGCAAGCCTTCAGTGAGTCTATCCGCGTATCTCAGCGCTTTTTCCGGTTCCTTTTCCCATAAATTAGCCAAATTAAGCAGGATATTGATCCAATCGGCTTTTCTAAAATAGGTCCCACCGTAAACCGGACGTTGATCAGGCAAACAAATTGCGTTTAATGGCCAGCCTCCATTCCCATTCATCAATTGAACCGCCATCATATAAATCTGGTCAATATCAGGGCGTTCTTCTCTATCTACTTTGATGCAAACAAAATGCTTATTCATTACTTCTGCAACTTCATGGCTTTCAAAGCTTTCATGTTCCATTACGTGGCACCAATGGCAAGCAGAATAGCCTACACTCACAATAATCAACTTATTTTCTGCTTTAGCTTTTTGTAGCGATGATCCATTCCACTCATGCCATTCCACAGGATTATAGGCGTGCTGTAAAAGGTATGGCGATGAAGCATGTATAAGGTTATTGGCTTGTTGCATGATATTGTTTTTTGAATAATAGAGAAGATTTAAGCTAAGGCTTAGCTCGTAAAATTATAAATTATCTACAAAGCTGCTTCTATTTAGTTTTTGTTTTTTATACTTTAGTTGCAAATGTTTAACACATGGATTTATTGCGAAATCAGGTTTGAAATGGAAGAATAAATTTATTGGAAAAAATATCACTCAATTAATACATAGAAGCTCAATATCATGATCATTACCCACACCGAAATTTACCGTTTTAGTATTCCTATGGAACCTTTTGTAATTGCAACCGGCACTATGCATTTTGCCCAAAATGTATTAGTAAGGATTTTTACCGATGCAGGAATTCATGGTAGCGGTGAGTGCTCTGCTTTTCCAATGATTGTTGGCGAAACACAAGAAACCTGTTTGGCAATGGCTAAGGATTTTGCTCAAATTTTAAAAGGCAAAGATCCCCTAGATATTCCGGCTCGGATGGACGATTTATTGGGCTATGCGGCTCATAATCCAACTGTTAAAAGCGCTTTCGACATGGCTTTATTTGATATTGCTTCGAAAAATGCCGGACAGCCGCTTTATCAGTTTTTAGGCGGCCAAAAGCGCATTATAGAAACGGATATGACTTTGGGAATTGGAACGCCTGAAGCCATGGCAGCAAAAGCAAAAGAACATGTAGCTAACGGCTGTAATATCATCAAAATAAAATTAGGAAAGAAAGTACACGAAGACATTGACCGTGTAGCGGCAATTAGAAAGGCAGTAGGCAATCAAATTACACTTCGTTTAGATGCCAACCAAGGCTGGAGCTTTGACGATGCACTTTTTGCGTTAACTGAACTGGAAAAGTTTGATATTGAATTTTGTGAACAACCGATGCGCACTTGGTTCGACGATAAGTTACCAGAGCTGAACACCAATTCGCCTATCAAGTTAATGGCTGATGAAAGTTGCTATAATCATCATGATGCTAGAAAATTAATCAACTCAAAATCCACTACTTTTTTGAATATCAAGTTTGCGAAATCAGGTGGGATTTTAGAAGCCCAAAAAATACATGAAATAGCGCTACAAAGCGGTGTAAAGTGTATGATTGGTAGCATGCTTGAAAGTCGCTTAGCACTAACTGCTAATTTGCATTTTGCCCTAGCCAGTCCAAATGTGGTTTATTTTGATTTGGATACCTGCCTTTTAGGCCATTTGGTTGACCCAGTAGCTGGTGGACTTACCTATGAAGGATTTATGTTGGATGTACCCGATACTCCAGGCATAGGTGCTGAGGCTGATGAGTTCTTTTTAGAAAAATGCGAGAGCTGGAAGGTGTAACAAGATAATCTACGAATTATTTCGGAGTTTGTCGAAAAAAAACGACTGTTTGTCGATTATGATGTTTTTGCTTGCAACGTTTTGGCAGTGTTTGCGTCTTATCTACAAAACACAAATCAATTATGAAACAAAGAGCCACTTCGCTATTCGCTATCGGGATTTTAGCTTTAGCCATCAGTACATCAGTTAATGCAAAAGATGCAACAAACCCTATCGCTTCTTCATACAAATACAAGAAAATTGAAGAGCAGCAGGCACCAAAAAAATTAATCGTAACAGGTAATGTAGAAGTTACCTTGGTACAGGACTACGAAAGCAGAAAACTTTATGCTAACGAAGGTACCTCAAAAACAAAAGTTTACAGCACCGATGATGCTATTTATGTATCTGGCAAAAAAAGCGGAGAAACCACAAAAGTTACTGTATATGTAGCAAATATTTACAGAATTGATGTTTCTGGAAATGCAGTGGTTAACACTAAAAACACCTTGAATGCACAACATTTACAAATCATATTACAAGACGACGCAAAAGCTGACATTACTTCTAAAACTGAAAGCTTGTACACTAAATTAAGCAACGAAACAGCGTTAAAATTAAACGGCGCCACACAGTTACATGCCATTTCAACCAACGAGTTAGCTACGTTGAACACCAAAAATTTCAGAGCTGCAAAAACTGAAGTTGAAAAAAGAAATTCGGCTGAATATGCCAAGGTAAAATAGACATTTCACACACAAATGTAAGCGCTATATCAGGTTAGGTATAGCGCTTTTTTTATGCAACAATAAATCTATATATTAGCAAACAAACTTATTATTGGCATGAAAAATATTACTGATAGGCATGAGTACATCCTCAAAAAACTAAAGGAAGATGGCAAAGTAAGCATCATCGAATTGATTGATTTGATGAAGGTTTCTGGCGTTACAATCAGAAAAGATTTGAAAATGCTGGAAGACAAAAATCTTCTTTTCAGAACTAGAGGTGGCGGCTCTATCAAAAATCCTTATGCCAGCGATAGAAGTATTTATGAAAAAGAGCTAATTAATGCTGATGAAAAGCAACGTATCGCCAAAGCAGCCCTTAAACTTATTAAAAACACCGATTCCATTACAATAGGCTCCGGTTCTACCGTTTTTGAAATTGCCAGGTTTTTAAATACATCAGAACACATTACGGTAATTACGCCTGCACTAAAAGTTGGTTTGGAATTAAGTAACAGAAACAATATTGAGGTGCTGCAGCTAGGCGGTATGATTAGAGCTAACTCTTCTTCGGTGGCGGGAAGCTTTGCAGAGAAAATTTTGGAAGAAATTTCTTGCGGCATATTGTTCTTAGGGGTAGATGGAATTGACCTAGATTTCGGTTTTTCAATTACTAACCTTAGCGAAGCTGCGTTGGATCAAAAAATGATAGAAACTGCTCAAACAGTAGTTATATTGGCGGATAGTACAAAATTTGACAAGCGTGGACTAGGAAAAGTTTGTGGATTTGAGCAGGTTGCCTATGTGATAACAGATGATAAAGCACCTGAAATATTTGTGCAGCAACTGGAAGAAAAAGGGGTAAAAGTGATCATCGCTTAGTGCTTTCTCATACGAATAAACAAAGCTTGCTACGGCGGCTGTTGACAAGCAAACGCTTAAAGTGCAAACTAAGTTATAATTTAGCTTTCCCCAAATATTGGTGCTGAGGTGTATTTGTTGGCACCAAGTCCTTAATTGCATTGGCCACTTCCACAGGCAAGTCAGACTCTAAAATATCAGCGCCTCCCTTAAAAATCTCTACGTAGGCTTTCGCTCTTTCCCAAGCGGTTGGCAATTTATCATACATTGGGGCCGATGAGATCATCACCATTACACCCTTAGCTTGTAAAAGCTGCATCAATTCTTTATTTTCTGGCGTAAACTCAGGGCCGATATAAGCAATGATGTTTTCCCAATTGATGCCAGCGCTAACGTATTCATCATAAGCTTTTTTGGTTTTGATATGAACGGAAAGCATCCAGTTTGGATTTTGTTCTAAGTAAAACTTTGCCTGTTTTGCGTTATGTACGGTAAGCATCACCGCTTCATTTTTGCATTCTTTTAAAATGCGGGCCGTCATTTCTAAAGGCACATCTTTTTTATCTAAATTCATTACTGTACGGCCCTTGCTCCACAAAATAGCTTCTTTTAATGTTGGTATTTTTGCATTCGTAATGTTTCCTTCAGGATCTTTCAAACGTAACTTTTGTAGTTCTGCATAGGTGTAGTCAGAAAGCTTTCCAGTACCATTAGTTGTCCTATCTAAAGTAGCATCATGCATTAAAACTGCAACGCTATCCTTGGTTAATCTTGGGTCTATCTCAAAAAAGGAAGGCATATACCTCAGCGTATTTGCAAAAGTTTCCATCGAATTTTCAGGAAAACCTTTAGTCATGCCCCCGCGGTGACCGCTAATAATAGGAAAATTCACACGATGATGCTTAAAAAAAGCTTTCAATTCTCCTACATTTTTAAACTTAAGCACATTAATTTCGGTATGCTGAGCTAAACTAGTAAGAGGTAGCAAAAGTGCAATCCCTAAAATTTTGATAAAAGAACAACTCATAATATATTTTGATCATATTGGATAAAGACACGATTTCGGTCGTAGATACTATTTGTATAAGGGTACGCTAAAATTACTGTCGTCGTCATTCTCTTCTATAATTTCGTTAGGTTTTGGAATAAAAGTTCTAACACTTAGGATTTGCTTGTCTTGATTAAATTTCATTAACCTTAGGATTCCATTACCGCCGTTTCTATCCTTATCCGTATAATTCGGGTTTCTTCTTCCCTGATAATCAGTAAGCAAAACCTTAATTTTTCTTCCTTCAAAGCTAAGTTCTTTCAAAGCCTCGCCGCTTACGTGCCCACAAAGCATCATAAATACATTAGGCGAATGTTTAAATTTTTCGTAAATACGTTTGCCTTGTTTAGTAAATGCGCCCGGCTTAGGTTTAGCCCCATCTCCGGCAACAAAATCACTAGTACTTGAGGTATCAGGCTTCAACATGCTATGGCTCACTACAATGGCCTTTCTATCTGCATTTTTTGCCAAAACTTCGGCTCCCCAATTATACACCTTCTCCTCTAATGCTACATCGTAAAATTCTTTCCTAGCCGGATCATTAAAAACCAAATACAACACAATAAACTTTTCACCATTAGCTTCAAAGATGTCAAAATGGCTATCGTTCGCATCATCATTATTGTAAGAACCACCGTAGTAAGGCCTGCCTTCAAAATGCTTTCGACCAAAATATTTGGTATAACCTTCCTTTGTTCCGTTCGGGCTTCCGTTGGGATTTACGTCATGGTTACCAACTGCTACGCCGTAAGGAATACCGTATGGCAAACCTGGCCGAGCTTTTTCTAAGCGATACATCGCATCCTTGGCCCTATCCCATTCCACTGGCTTGCTATCTCCATGATCAGTGATATCACCCACATGAACTACATAAGCAATTTTTTCCTTTGCAGCATTGGCATTAATCCAATCGATTTGATTGTAGAACATTGACATTTTACCGTTATGTCTTTCGGCGGTATAGTATTGCGTATCTCCTAAAACTGCAATCTGAAAATATCGATCTTCAGCGCTTACAACCGAAGTACTTGCTGCATTTGAGAATGCACCAATAAAACGCTTGGTGTTTAAGCCAATTAAAATGGAAAAGGCTAGCACTGGTACAATGAAAACTTTCTTTGTTCTCAGGCTGCCAGATAAAAACAAACTACTTATCATTTGAAACTTTATTTAAGAAATGGAAATTTAAATAAATGATTTTTGAAATAAAAATTAATTTTAATTAGGATAAAATGCTACAATACATCAGTCCAAAAAAAAAGCCTTTCTGTGGGTTGAAGAAAGGCTTTTTTTGATGTTGAAACGGATTACTTACTTAACTCCGCAAAGTATTTGTGGAACAAAGGCAATGTTTCAATCCCTTTATAATAATTGTAAATATCATATTTTTCATTTGGCGAATGCAGTGCATCACTATCCAAGCCAAAACCAAACAGTACCGTTTTAATTCCTAAAACATCTTCAAACAGCGCTACAATTGGAATACTTCCTCCGCCTCTTGTTGGAATAGGCTTTTTGCCGAAGCTTTCCTGAATTGCTTTTTCAGCTGCAAGGTAAGCAGTTCCATCTGTTGGAGTTACTACCGGCTCACCTCCGTGATGAGGCGTAACTGTAACTTTTACCCCTTTCGGCGCAATACTTTCAAAGTGTTTCGTAAATAAATCACTAATCTCGCTCCAGCGCTGATCTGGCACTAAACGCATTGATATTTTCGCATTTGCTTTGCTTGGCAATACTGTTTTAGCTCCTTCGCCAATATAGCCGCTCCAAATGCCATTAACTTCTAAAGTTGGACGTGTACCGGTACGCTCCAAAGTCGAATAACCTTTTTCTCCCCATTCCTCAGCGATATCTAAATCTTTCTTATACTCTTCTAAATCGAAAGGCGCACTATTTAACGCATCACGTTGAGCTTGTGTTAATTCTGCTACTTTATCGTAGAAACCTGGTATTGTGATATGGTTGTTTTCATCATGTAAAGACGCAATCATTTTACATAAAATAGTTGCCGGATTCGCAACAGCACCGCCATAAACGCCAGAGTGTAAGTCTCGGTTTGGTCCAACTACTTCTACCTCCATGTAGGCTAGGCCACGTAAGCCAGTCTCAATAGAAGGATTTTCCATGCTGATCATGGAGGTATCTGAAATCAAAACAACATCAGCCGCTAAGCGTTCTTTATTTTCTTTAACAAAGGTAGAAAGGTTTGACGAACCTACTTCTTCTTCGCCCTCAATCATGAATTTAACGTTGCAAGCCAGTGAGTTGGTTTGCATCATCAATTCGAAAGCTTTAACATGCATGTAAAACTGACCTTTATCATCGCAAGCACCACGGGCATAAATTTTACCATCACGTACTGTTGGCTCAAATGGCGGAGTTTTCCAAAGCTCTAATGGATCTGGTGGTTGAACATCATAATGGCCATATATTAAAACTGTCGGTAAGCTTGCATCTATTATTTTCTCGCCATAAACGATTGGATAGCCAGCAGTAGCACAAACTTCAACTTTATTGGCACCTGCGTCTTTTAATTTTTGTGCAACGAAATCAGCAGTTTGCAACACATCGTTTTTATACTTGGGATCTGCACTTACAGATGGAAAACGCAACAACTGGAATAGTTCCTCTAAAAAGC
Organism: Pedobacter zeaxanthinifaciens; assembly: GCF_003313335.1. GTDB lineage: Bacteria > Bacteroidota > Bacteroidia > Sphingobacteriales > Sphingobacteriaceae > Pedobacter > Pedobacter zeaxanthinifaciens. Next base: position 90,407 of record NZ_QMHP01000011.1, on the reverse strand, counting down.
GTTCCTTGTTTTCCTCAACATATTTCTTTATTTCTTGCATAAGGTTATATTTTGCAACAAATATAGGTATTTTGAGATGAGTGAATTTCTTAATATTACTATAATTTATTTTCTACATTTTCGTTACATTAGCAATAAGATTTTAATATATATTTGTCTTATAATTAATTACAATACCCTTTCTGCTTAAATGAACAAACTGTTTAGCCTGTTAATCTTCCTGCAAGTTAGTCTTTGCGCCGGGGTGGGCTATGCGCAAACAATTCGTACCAGCTGTCCTGAATTTGCCAAATATTACGCTAAGGACAGTATCAATATTATCACTTTTGGAGCAAGTACCGTAGAAGGTGTAAACGGGCAAAATTTCCAAACGCCACTAACTAAAATGTTTCTTAATTGCTATAAAAAAGAGGTAATAAACATTGAAAACCGTGGCATTAGCGGACAAACTACAGGCGAATGTTTAAAACGTATACAAGGAGCAGTTGAAAACAAAACTGGGTTCATTGTAATTTTGGCCGGTGCTAATGATGCCATTAGAATTGAAACTGGCAAACTTACGCTGAAGGAAACTGAAGCCAACATGCGACAAATCATTATCACGGCGCTTAACCAACAGCTAACGCCAATTATTTGTACCATTCAGTTTTTTGACGACAGAACCCGCGACGACCTCAAGCAAATCAATCGTCATGTAATTAAAATCAATGCGCTTTATAAAAAATTAGCAAAAGAGTACGATATTGACTTGGCGGATTTAAACGCAGTAATTAAACGAGACTTTAGCTTGTATCAAGACTTTGTCCATCCTAATGAAAAAGGCAACAAGTTAATTGCAACTACATTATATGCGGTAATTAATAGAATTATTTCAGAAAAATTTGTTACCCTACCAACTCAAAATATTGGTTACGGAGATTTAAAATCAGAATTTCCAACTTATTCGGCATCCCAATCGTACCCAAATCCAACTAAAAACGGGTTTGCTTCAATTGATATTGTAGCTCCACAACCTGATGAATTTGTGCTAGATATTTTTGATTTGCAGGGAAAAATGGTATCTACTATTACTACTGCGCAGCTGAAAGTTGGAAAACACATTTTAAAAGTAGACTTAAGCAAACAGCCAGCCGGTGTTTATATCTACAAAATCAAAGCTAAATCGGGCTTGTTTACCGATACTAAAAAGCTAATAAGGGCATACTGATAAAAATCAATTCCCAATTTTTATGTAAATTCGTGGAGTAACACTCATTACGACATGAAAAAATTAGCTGTATATCCCCTACTTGTTGGCTTGGTATTGTTATGCGCTTCCTGGGGTTTCTTTGCTCATCAAAGAATCAATCAACTTGCAATTTTCACATTGCCTGAAGGCATGATCGGCTTTTATAAAAACAATCATAAGTACATTACGGAACACGCAATTGATCCAGATAAGAGGAGATACGCTGATACCGCCGAAGCACCTAGGCACTATCTCGATGTCGAAAATTACGAGCAACATATCGATAGTATACCTCACAAATGGAATGATGCTGTAAACAAATACGGTGCTAAAAAAATTGCTAACGATGGGATGGTGCCTTGGCAAATACAACGTACCTACAATAATTTGGTAAGGGCATTTAAAGAGCGTGATTCTGCAAAAATATTAAGATACTCTGCAGATTTAGGACACTATGTTGCGGACGCCCATGTACCGTTACACACCACTGCAAACCACAACGGACAACTTACCAATCAAACTGGCATTCATGGTTTTTGGGAAAGCAGGATACCAGAGCTTTTTGCAAAAGACTATAACCTATTGGTTGGAAAAGCAACTTATATAGAAGATCCTTTAAAAGAAGCCTGGAAAATTGTGAAGAAATCTCATACGATGGTAGATACCGTACTGACTTTTGAAGCTAAGCTGAACGCATCCTTCCCTGCAGATCGTAAGTATGACTTTTCGATGAAAGGCAAAAATGTAATGAAGCAGTACTCGGTAGCTTACACTAAGGCATATTCTGATATGATGAACGGAATGGTAGAACGACAAATGCGTTCATCTATCATCAAAGTAGGTTCTTATTGGTTTTCCGCTTGGGTAGATGCAGGCCAACCAGATTTAAAGAATATGATTAAAATTGAAGCTACTATTGAAGACAAGCAACAAGCGGAAAAAGTGAACAAAAGATATCAAGAAGGGCAGCTTATTGGCCGAGAGCTTTAGTAAATAAACTAAGCCCAAGCCTGTAGGCTAACCAGCTATTAATCTTTCTTAATTTCTTCTTCAATTTATTGCTCGATAGGTTTCTTTTTAAATAAGGATTTAAGCGCAGCCATAATCACTGGTGCAAAAGTTCCCACGGCAATAATTACAATAATTACTTCAAAATTCTTCTCTACAAAGGGAATTTTACCCAATAAAAACCCTGCAAAAGACAAGCTGAAAATCCATGCCGCACCGCCAATAATATTATAGGCAGTAAACTTACCGAACGACATGTTAGCAGCACCAGCTACAAATGGTGCAACCGTTCTAAAAATAGGCAGAAACCTACTAAAAACAATAGCCTTTGAGCCGTGCTTTTCAAAATACTCATGTGATTGATGGTAGTATTTAAGCTTCAGAATCTTATTTTCTTCCTTAAACACCTTGATACCGAAAAACTTTCCTAACCGGTAATTGAGCGTGTTACCAAGAATTGCAGCGGCCGTTAAAAGCAAACACATTAGCCAAATACTTAGTCCGGTATTTCCTCCGGCAATTAAAGCTCCCACTGCAAACAACATCGAATCGCCAGGCAAAAAAGGAGTTACTACAAAGCCAGTTTCAGCAAAAATGATAATAAACAAAATGAGATAAGTCCAAGTTTTGTAGTTCTGTATAATCGTAACTAAGGTATCTTTGGTATCGGTAAGTAATCTTACAAATAAATCTAGTATTTCCAATGTATTTAAATTTGGCGCTAAAATAAGCAAACAAACAAATACTTACGCCTTATTTAAATAAATTGTTGTTTAGTTTTTGTAAAGTTTAAATAGCAAGATTTTAATAATGCGCACATCAAAAATTATTAAAAAGCAAAAGCCCAAGCGTTTAAACTTGGGCTTTAACTCTATATATTGGTGTGCCTAAAACTTAGTAACTATTGTTTAGCATTACAGGCATCACTAACATTAATACATCTTCATTTTCATCATTAGTTTGCGGAATCAACAAACCTGCTCTATTAGGTGTAGAAAGCTCTAAAGTCACCTCTTCACCGCTTAGGTTATTCAACATTTCGATTAAGAAACGAGCATTAAAGCCTATTTCTAAATCCTCTCCGTCGTACTGGCAGCTTAAACGCTCATGTGCTTCGTTAGCAAAATCTAAATCCTCCGAAGAAATATTCAATTCGCTACCGTTGATTTTTAAACGTACCTGATGCGTAGTTTTATTAGCAAAAATTACCACCCTACGCAGGGTATTTAAAAACAACGCTCTGTCAATAATTAGCTTATTTGGATTATTTGCTGGAATTACCGCTTCATAATCAGGGTAACGCTCGTCAATTAACCTACAGATCAAATTGATATTTTCAAATTTAAAGAAAGCGCTTGTAGCATTATAATCCAAAGACACGTTCACATCACTACTAGGTAAAGCAGCTTTTAAAAGTGTCAATGCCTTTTTTGGAAGAATAAATGAAGACGCCTTTTCAGCTTTTGCATCATTTCTTCTGTAACGTACCAACTTATGTGCATCAGTAGCTACAAACGTAATATTTTGTGGCGATAGCTGGCAAAATACGCCGGTCATAGCTGGGCGCAGCTCATCGTTACTAACTGCAAAAATGGTTTTTGTAATTGCTTCGCTAAGTACTGAAGCTGGAATATTTACCGACGAAGCGTTGTCAACTACTGGGATTTTAGGAAAGTCATCTCCATTTTCGCCGCTTAATTTGTATTTTCCATCACCTGCACTAATCTCGATAGAGAAATTGTTATCATCTACATGAAACGTAATTGGTTGGTCTGGCAATGTTTTTAAGGTATCCAATAAAATCCTTGATGGCACAGCCACCTTGCCCTCTTCCTTAGATTCTACAGCTAAAGAAGTAGTCATACTGGTTTGTAGATCGGTAGCTGATATGGTTAAATTTCCTTCTTTAATTTCAAAAAGAAAATTCTCTAAAATAGGCAATACCGTACTGCTGCTTGAAGCACCATTAACTGTTTGTAAATGTTTTAATAACGTTGATGTTGATACTATAAATCTCATAGTTTGTTATATATGATATCAAAAGTATGAAAATTTACTTTGCATACTTAGTTTTACGATAATAATGTTGAAAAATTGCTAAACATATCAACAATAAAATGGGCACAACAGTGTTAATAAGCTGCCATTTTGTTTTCTCCGTACGCAATAAGGTTTTATCAAGTGGCCTAACTGTCACTTCTTTATTTCGCAAAGCGATAAGGTTATCCGTACTAGTGAAGTAGTCTGCAATGTTGAGTAACAGCGCTTTATTTCCAAAGTTTTGTTGCGTGTACCTGTCAAAGCCTAATGGGAAAGGCGATCCATCGCCAGACACCTGATTTTTAAAAATATCTCCATCACCCAAAACAACCATTTTTGCTGGCTTACTTTGCGAGGGAACCTCATACTTTTCCTTAATTCCTTCCGGAACAGGTCTGTTTAAAAAAACCGATTTGAAACTTCCTTCGAGCAAAACCCCAACACTTTTTGGTGTGCTGGTGAATTCCTTTTGTGTAGGCTCTTGCTCCACCATTTGTAAGTTGAACATTTTAGGGGAAGTGTATATCTTGTTATACGGCGACGTACTCAAAATGATGTGCTTCGCTACATTTTTACTTCCAATAGTGTCAACCGTACTAGCAAATTCAGCTTTAATATTATCTAAATTTTTAACTACCGCATTTGAAGTATCTGGCAATAAAATTGGATAATAAAGCCAAGGCGCAAGTTGTATGTTGCCACCGGGGCCATCGGCAGTTGCTACTGGAATTTCTGCGCAGTTCACATCAGCAATGATATCGTAGTTAACGCGGGCGCCGTACTCGAAAAGCAAATCATCCAAGTTCAGGTAATTATTTGCCGCTAAAAAAGAACGCCCACTTCGCAAACTGTCCAGCTCCATCCGTACCTGATCCAAAGACCAAACCACATGGCCTCCCTTCATCACAAAGTAATTGATCTTGTATTTTTGTGCTTCGGTAAAAGGTTTCAAAGGTTTTGCAATTACCAACATTTTTAAGCTATCCAGCCCTTGTTTGGTGATGGAATCTAAGTTTACTCTTCCTACTACATAACTATCCGATAGTGAATTGATCGCATCGTAAAGGTATCTTGTATCGGGCTCGCCATTTCCCTCTGTAAAACCAATCCGGGGATTATAACCAGATATCACTTTCTTAAGCGAAGAGGTAAAAACGTATTCTAAGTTTTTGATAGAATTGTTGATGCTTTCATCGTAGCTCACCGCCTCTCCACCTAAATTTTGAAGCAACTTCACCGGCATACGTTTCCCATTGCTCTCTATCATCGCCATTGGAAACACCAGTTTTTCGGCAAACCCCGCGTCGGTTTTGATATTGATATTAGTTGGTCTGATGCCAACCTCTAGCAAGTTTTGAATGGCTTGATTTTGTTCATCGGCGGATAATCCTTCAATTGGATTAACGAAGACCACCTTAAAATTGGCACCAGAATAGGATTTATAATCGTTAAGGATATCCTTTGTAGCGTTTTTTAAGCGCTTGAAAGCCCCTGGCATATCTCCATCCAAAAACACGGTTACCACAACCTCATGATCATTATTGGTTAGGAGTTCTTTTGTTTTTTGGGTAAGCGTGAAACGTTTTTCCTTTGTAAAATCCCATCTCAAATAGGCATACTGTGCTGCAATATTTACCACCACGATAGCCAGTGCCAGAACAAGTAGCCCTAACCATTTATTCACTTTTTTTTGTTGGCCTACCATTTCCTACCTCCTAAAGTTAACTTAGTAAAGCCTAAAAACAAAGTAACAAAACTTAGGAAATACACCACATCTCTGCTATCTAAAACTCCCCTACTAATTGATTGATAATGTTCGGCAATGCCTAAATTCGACAACATATTTTCTACAGCCGCAAAACCAGCTATTTTACTTACAGCATTGAACCCTGCGTAGGCAAAAAAACATAAGAAAACCGATACTGCAAAAGCGATTACTTGGTTTTTCGTGATGGACGATGCAAAAATTCCGATAGCAGCAAAAGCACTGCCCAGTAAAAACAAACCAATATAGGAACCAATTACAGCTCCGGTATCGATATTTCCTTTGGGCATCCCCAATTGCGAAATGCTGTAATAATAAACCAAAGTGGGAAGCAATGCAAACACCACCAATACCACACAAGCTAAGTACTTTGCAGCTATGATTTGCATAACAGTTAATGGCCTAGTAGCCAGCAATACGTAAGTACCCTCTCGCCTTTCTTCTGCGAATGAGCGCATACAAATTGCAGAGATGAGGAACATAAAAAGGTATGGCACTAACGAAAAGAAGCCATCCATTTCTGCGTAACCATATTCTAAAATGGAGGTATCTGGAAAAAACCAAAACATTAAACCACAGGCCAACAAAAAAATGCCAATGGTAATGTAAGCCATTAAGGAATTTAGAAAACTAAATAATTCTCGTTTAAATACTGCTAACATGCCGTAGTATAGGATTGCCGAAGTTATGCAATATATATAAAACTAAAAAGGCCTCTCCCAAATAATGGGGAAGCCTTTTCCGGTAGGTTGTTTAGTGATGAATTATTTTTTACCACCGCCTAAGAAAAATCCAATTTTAAAGGCTAAATAGTTATAGTTGGCACCTAAATTTTTACCAGCAAAGTTATACTCAATACCTGTGCGGAAGTGACCTGTTTCAAAACCTACTCCCGGAGCAAAACCAAATTTTGTTTTAGCACCAATTTCTAAATCTTCGTCACCGATTTCAATTCCAGCCAGGCTGTATAAACCAACACCAGCTCCAACAAACGGCCTAAAACCAGTTTCTTTAAGAAAATAATCACCAGTTAATAGATAAGATCCAGTTGCTTTTACATCTCCTACTAAAGACTCGCCATCAATTTCAATTGAACTTGCAGTTAACGCCGATTCCATTCTTAAACCTAAAGTAAGTGAATTGTTAACCGCATACTTTGGTTCGATTGCTAAAACTACACCGCCTTTGCTGCCAGAACCAGCTGGTACAGCATAACCAAATGCTAAATCCACTTTGAAAGGTTTGTAATTTGTTGATTGTGCTTTAAGGTTAGAAACCGAGAACGCCATAGCCGATAAGAGCGCACATGATAACATTAATTTTTTCATTGTTTTTCAATTTTAAATGTATTTGTTTTTACTAATTATGGCGCAATTAACAGAAGAGAAATGAAACCGTAGCAAAGCCCAAAGCAACAATATTACAAATCACTGAATAACAACAAATTAAACGTAAACATACAGGGAGTAAGCCTTTAAAAATCAGTATTTTGAGTAAATTTTGTCGTCGGTTTCGGCGAAATTATTCCATAAAAAAAGGCAGCTTCCGCAATGGAAACTGCCCTATAATTTTGCCGGTAATTATTTCAACCAGCGTTGTAATTTTCGACTAAATTTTTCTTAAAATCTGAAGCCCAAACCTACCGAAAATACTTTGTTTTTTGCTTTACCATCTAGTCCAGAATTATTGTCATTTGCCAAATTCCCTAAACTGAAACTGTATCCAGCATTAATGCTAAGTCCATTACTTAATTGGTAACCTGTTAAGAAATTTGCACCAAAGTCAAATCTTTTGATGTCATCTTCACCCGAACCAAAAGTTAGGTCTTCTTTTACTCCGCCAGATTTAGTGTTTCCGCTAAGTGCGTAACCAGCATACGGGCCAGCACCTACGAAAAATTTACCACTACCTGCATTGAAATTCGCCAATAAGTTCACTGGAAGTTCAAGGTATGATAAATTTAAAGTTGCTTCTTCAGACTCTAAAGAAAAGCCTCCATCATCAAAACTACTAGCAGATGACTTAGTACCTTTATTGATGAAAGTTAAACCAGGTTGAAGAGACAATAATTCAGATACTTTGATATCTGCGTTTGCGCCAACGTAGAACGAGGTTTTAGTATCCATGCTTAATGATATCCCCATCACGGAGAAATCCATGTTAGCAAAAGCAACACCTGCTTTAACGCCAAAAGATACTGGTTTGTCTTGAGCTTTAGCAGCTAAACCTAAACCTGCTGAGAGCGCCAATAATAGAACGATTTTTTTCATGTTAATTTAAATATAATTTGATTGTTAATTAATTAGTTTCAAAACTAATACTTTAGTAGGTATAAAAAAGCCCTAATTAAAAATAATTAGGACTTTGTAAGATTTTTTTTTTACACGAGCTATTACAAACCAAAGTTTAATGCCGCTCTCAATCCAATAAATGAAGATGTTCCATTTTTAGACCAACCTTCGTAGCGAGCGCCAAAGTCAATGGCTAACTTATTATCAACTGGAAATTCGAAACCTAAACTAGGTGCATATAAAAATGCTGTACCACCGTTAGTTTCTGTTGAAATTGCCGCACCTAACTGACCTTGAGCATAGAAATTTTCTGCCAAAAAGTATCTTATACCTGCTTTAAGCGGCACAAATCCAATGCTAGGCGCTTTAAAAGTTCCAATACCAGTGTTAATTTCTTTACCGGTAAAGCTCAAATAACCTGCCTCACCCACGAAATTCAATTTGCTTGCAATTGGTGCCTGTAAATTTAATGAACCGCCCACTCCGAAATTGTAAGTATCGCCAAAACTTCCCATAGGAAATGCGAAATCTGCTCCAACTCCAAGTTTTGATCCGTTCATTGCAGGATCTTTAGTTTGTGCATTAGCGGCCAAACCTAAGCCAGCCACCAACGCTAATGATAATAATAGTTTTTTCATTGCTTTGATTTTTTGTTTGGGCATTTAAACACGCTTTGAATTATTGAGCGAAATTTAAATACTTTCAATTTGTGTATTAATTATTGTTTGGCACGCAAACACAACAATGCTGCCAATGTTTTAACAAACTGAAATAAATTTTACAAACAAATGAAAATAAGGCAATTAAAATTCAAATAATTGGATTTACAAACCGAAGATGTAACCTAACTTTAATCCAATAAAGTTAAAACTTGTAGCTTTTAAGCTAGAGTTTGTGCCGTAACTTGTATTTGCCCACGACTCGTAGCGCAAACCAAAATCTAATTTTCCAGAACCCCCAGTTTTAATTAAAGTGCCAAATCCCGGCGACCAAACGAAGGAAGTTCCAGACGTATTTCCAACGCTAAATGCTGCTCCCGCCTGGCCTTCAATATAAAAATCAGGACTGGCATAATGTTTCAACCCCAATTTCACTGGAACAGCATTGATATTTGCTATTTTGGACCCTAAGATGTTTTTGGTGATAAATAAGTTATACGCACCACTAGCAGTGATGGCGTACCTTTCTGAAACACCAAATTCTGTTTTCAACGAGGCGCCAAAGCCAATTCCGCTAAGCGATGCCGCATTACCGGTAGGCAAATTAACTTCGGGCGCCAAACTAATTTTTACTTGTTGAGCATTGGTACTTAAACCAACAGAAATCAATATTAAAAATACTGCTAAAATCCTGTTCATTATCTAGTTAATTTTTTAAATATATCTTCCAAAGACAAATTATGGTGTGCTTTCTTCAATTCTTCAACAGATGAATTGGCTACTAAGCTACCTTTATTGATAATGATGATATCATCACATAAAGCCTCCACTTCCTGCATGATATGGGTGGAGATAATTACTGTTTTGTTTTTACCTAAATTTTTAATCAATGCCCTAATATCAGAAAGCTGATTGGGATCTAAACCTGAAGTTGGTTCATCCAAAACTAGTACTTCGGGCTGGTGAATAATAGCTTGAGCCAAACCTACACGTTGTTTGTAACCTTTTGAAAGCATTCCAATTTTTTTATGCTGCTCTTGAGTTAGTCCAACCTGTTTAATTACATCTTCAACTTTTTGCGCTACATTCCCTAAAGCGTAGGTTTCGGCAACAAAGGCCAAAAATTCGCGTACGTACATGTCTGCATACAAAGGGGTGTTCTCAGGGAGATATCCGATCAATCGTTTAACCTGAATTGGTTCTTCTTGTACATTTTTACCATTTACTTCCACTTTTCCAGAAGTTGGGCTTAAATAACCAGTTAGCATTTTCATGGTGGTAGATTTACCTGCGCCATTTGGCCCCAAAAAACCCAAAATACGGCCAGCATTTGCTTTAAAGCTAATTTGATTTACCGCTTTCTGGTCACCGTAGTGTTTTGATAAATGTTGTACTTCGATGCTCAATTTATTTCAATTTTAGGTTTTTAAAGTTCATTTGCTTCTCTTTACGATATTGATCCAATTGCTGTCCCGCTAGCGCAACATCATCTGTTGATAAAATATCAGCACCGTTAGCCACCAACTGGCGATAAACCATTTTATTAGGGTTTGCTTTAGCGCTACGATCTAAGTTACCCATAGTGCCCAAGATAGCACTGATCCCCTTACTTCGCAAAAGTTCATAAAGCGATTTATCCGGCTCTGCAACACCAACAAAGGCCACAATTTTATCGTTAGGAACACCCATTTTATTAAGTCGATCCAGATCTTCTTTACTTTTTACCGTTGCCGAGATCATCAAATCAGGGCCGAGTTGATGCACTTCCGCAGCTTGATTAGCATTGTATGTAATGATGATGGAGTTTGTTTCCGATTTAGTTTTACGGACGGCCGAAATAATTTTTTGATAAGGCACACCTCTTTTTAAATCGATAGTAAATAACACTTTGTTTTTGCCCCAAGTAAGCACCTGTTCCAAGGTAGGGATTTTGAAATTAGTTACTTTGCCGTCGTCATCCTTAAGGTTGAGCTTTTGTAATTCGCTGTACATGTAAGATGAAACTAATCCAGTACCTGTCGAAGTTCGGTCCAACTTATCATCATGCATAATTACTAAAGCCGAATCCTTACTTAATGCTACATCAAATTCTATAATTACCGGTTGGTAGGTAGTTGCATTTTCAAACGTCTCGATGGCATTTTCAGGGAAACCTGGCATTGGACCACCTCTATGGGCACTTAGCAAAGGATACCTTGCGGTTTTGTGATTTAAAAAATCTTGAAACTCACTTGCCGTTTTAAAGCTGATATAGTAATGTTTTTTTGGAACATTAAAAGCGAGGCTTAAAAAGGCAATTGCCAATATTACGAGGTGTATTCTTTTCACTTTTACAATTTTAGTTTACAAAGGTAGCTTTTTGGGCTATATCAAATTATGATTTGATTTTCATTTTTTAAGGATGATGAAATTATTTGTAACGGCTATAAGCGAATTTTTAAAGTGATGCTAGATAGCTGTAAAAATTGTTTTGAGCTAACAGCTAAACACTTTTGGAAGTAGATGTGACGGATATTTATCTATTGCTATGCCATTTAAAAATCACCTTTTGAGAAAATTCCAAACAGACTCGTTTTCTTTATTTTTTTTATCTCTGAGGAGGTCCTTAACAATTTCGTCAAGCAGTTCTTCGTTTTCGCTAACCAGCTTATCCGCTAGGGACACAATTTTTTGGATATTGGTTTTAGTTGCTGCATCCATAGAAGGATCTATTGAAGACAGGTTACTTGGCTCAATACGGATATAATTGCTCTTTTCATTTACCGAACGAAACAACTGCTTCAAAAAATAATCCGTGCTTTCGGCCGAGCTACTGCTCATGATATCCACCAGTGCTGGCCCTATGGAAATAGCTCTTTTCTTTTTAAAATCTTCGTATTTGTAAGATATTTTAGAAAGACCTGTTCCCAATGAAAGAATCCAAATATCATCGATTTTGTAAGACTTATAGCTTTTAATGACCTCCAATAATGCAGATAAAGATGGATTGTGCGCAAATACGCCACCATCTACCAAAGGATAGCGTGTTTTAGCAAGAGAAAAAATTTCGGCGACGGAGAAATAAGTGGGTGCAGCAGAAGTAGCCCTGCAAACATCTTTTAGGTAGAAATCCCGAGAATCGCCGTGTGAAATGGCCTTTTGCTGCCTGAAAAGATGGTTCTTGCGAAGCTCAATATCATAGGCAGTAATGATGCATGGCCGCAAAAGTTCGCTCAATTTTTTATCTCCCAAGTAGCTTTTAAGTACTTTTTCGAGAATTGTAGCGTCATACAACTCGCTTAATAGGCCAAATTTATTAAGAAATCTACGCCAAGGTCTGGCAGAAAAAATCTCTACGCCGTGTTGCAAATAAATATCTAAAGCTTGTTTGGTAGTATATTTCTGTTTTGATGGATTTTGATCATCGGGACACAGCAAAATTGACAACAGAATGCCGCCGGTACTTGTTCCAGCGAAGAAATCGAAATAATCGGTAAGGCGGGCACTGGGATTTTTGGTGGCCCGTTGTATTTTCTCTTCTAAAGCAACAAGAATCATCCCTGGAATTATTCCACGAATGCCACCGCCATCTATTGAAAGGATTCTCTTCATTTATTACGAATTGCAAGTTACTGATTGTAGCGAAAAATAAAAGTGTTTTTGTTGAGCTACGCAGTTTTAGGCACTAAGCGGCACGTAGCTAGTAGCAAAAGCTTTTGTAAAATAAACCTGAACGACGTGGAAAACCCGCATCCCAATGCAAAATTGGGAGAGGATTTGGAACAAAGTGCAGGACTTTCGGCACCGATTAAGCACTTACCTTGCTTTTCAAAAACATTTTAAAGCGCTTATCTTATAACTTTTAACTTTTAACTTTTAACTTTGGCGCCACTATGGCTCAGAAAAATAACGACGAAATTTTTAAAAATGTAATATCGCATGCGAAGGAGTATGGTTTTGTGTTTCAAAGCAGCGAAATATATGATGGTTTAAGTGCTGTTTATGATTACGGACAATTGGGCGCCGAGTTGAAAAACAACATCAAAACCTATTGGTGGAAAGCAATGGTGCAGATGCACGAAAACATTGTGGGTATTGATGCCGCCATTTTTATGCATCCTAAAGTTTGGAAAGCCAGCGGGCACGTAGACGGTTTTAATGATCCGATGATTGACAACAAGGACAGTAAAAAACGCTACCGTGCCGACCAATTATTAGAAGATAAAATTGCTAAATACGAAAAGGAAGGAAAAACGGAGAAAGCAACAAAATTGCAAAACGACATGGACGATGCGCTGAAAGCTGAAGACTTGTCGCGTTTAAAAACCTTGATTGAAGAGCATGAAATTGCCTGCCCGGTTAGCGGCACCAGAAATTGGACCGATGTACGCCAGTTTAACCTGATGTTTGACACGCAGTTTGGCGCTATGGCCGATGGAAGCGAGAAAGTTTACCTTCGTCCGGAAACTGCTCAGGGTATTTTTGTGAACTTTTTAAATGTGCAAAAAACAGGAAGAATGAAAATTCCTTTTGGTATTGCGCAAATAGGAAAAGCTTTTAGAAATGAGGTAATTGCCCGTCAGTTTATTATGCGTATGCGTGAGTTTGAACAGATGGAAATGCAATTTTTTGTGCGCCCTGGCGAAGACAAGAAGTGGTTTGAATATTGGAAAGAGGCTCGTTTGAAATGGCACAAAGCTATTGGAACGTCTCCTGAAAAATACCGCTACCATGATCATGTGAAGTTGGCTCACTATGCGAACGCGGCTACTGATATCGAGTTTGAGTTCCCTTTTGGATTTAAGGAAGTTGAAGGTATACACAGTAGAACTGATTTTGATTTAACCCAACATCAGGAGTATAGCGGTAAAAAAATGCAATACTTTGACGCCGAGTTGGATGAAAACGGCAAGCCTTATGGTAATTACGTACCTTACGTAATTGAAACCTCTATTGGTTTGGATAGGATGTTTTTGCTTACGATGATTAATGCGTTGGAAGAGGAAGATTTAAGCACTCCGGAAAAACAAGATAGCAGAACTTTACTGCGCTTACACCCTGCCCTTGCGCCAATTAAAGCAGCTATTTTTCCGTTAACTAAAAAAGATGGTTTGCCTGAGAAAGCTCGTGAAATTATGGATCAGCTGAAGTTTGATTTCAACTGTATTTATGAGGAAAAAGATGCCATTGGAAAGCGCTACCGCCGCCAGGATGCTGTAGGAACACCTTTCTGCATTACGGTAGACCACCAAACGCTGGAAGATGATACGGTAACCATCCGCCACCGCGACACAATGGAGCAACAACGTATTGCGATTAAAGATTTGCACTGGACTATCGAAAGCAAAGTAAGCTGGAGAAATTTATTGAGTCAATCATAATATAAAATCCCGATTTAACGTCGGGATTTTTTTATGGAAATTCTTTTTGCCGAACATCTTTAGATTTTTATACTACAACTTTATGAATAGGCTCTTACTAGTGATTTTAATTTTATTATCCATTTATCAGACGTACGCACAAATCCCTGTCTTCAATTCAAACGTAAATGATGATTTTAAAGCTAAATCGTTATTGTTTAAAAAGCTTAAACACAAATACGATTTCTTAATTGCTTACCACGTAGAAGGCATTACTAGAATGAAAAATGCTAAAATCCAAATTATTGCCGTAAAAAATAAGAAGTGGCGTAAACTTACTTTTATTTATGAAGGTAAATCTTGCTTAAAAAGAAGATTGACCAGCAAAAAAATCGATAAAAGCATTGGCAATGAATTGATTGCAAATCTAGGCAAAGAAAATTTTTGGACACTCGAGAATGATTCAATCAACTATAGAGAAATAAAGTCGAAACCTCCAGTTACACGCAAACCAATAAACGATACTGTATTTGTTATTGGATATAAGCCTGAGCGTACTTTGGTAGCAATAGACGGCGGAAGTTATTATTTACAAATGATGCAAGGAGATAATCTAAGGGTTTACAAATCTAATAACCCAGACTTCTACTTTAAATATTATCCGCAATTTTTGCACATTGGAAATTTCATCAGATCTCGGGATGCATTTATTGACGCCTTTGGAACTTTCTAATAAGCTAGCGCTAAAAAAGTTCATCCAATGCTTCCTCAGATCTACCAATTATCGCGACATCTCCTTTAACTAAAATCGGTCGTTGTATTAAGATTGGATTTTCATGCATTGCCTTAATCCACTCTTCATCAGATAAATTCAGGTTCCCAAACTTTTCTTTATAAATTTTTTCGGTAGTGCGCACAAGCTGAAAAGGACGAATCCCAAGTTTTTGGACAATGGCTTTCAATTCTTCAACGCCAGGTACATTTTCCAAATAGTTGATGATTTCAAAATCTTCGCCGCTTTTTGTTAACTCTGCAAGTGCAATCCTGCTTTTACTACAGCTGTTATTGTGATAAATTTTGATGCTCATTATTGCTTGCTCAAATACCAATTATGATTTTCTACTTTCGTGATTTCTGGTTTACCTACTTCCGTTAACATCCTTCTGGCTCCTACTAAAGTTTTACTCTGATATTCATCGTAATTGGCTGCTGTTGGCAAAATACTGCTGATTTTTACCATCCCGGCGGATTGGATGAACTGACCATCGCCCATGTATATTGCGGTATGACTTACCCTGCCGCCATTAATGCCTCTGCGCTTTGCCGCCGAAAAAAACATTAAATCTCCAGGCTTAAGATTTTTAAGACATTTTTCTACACTAATGGAATCGTTTTCTAAAACGTCTAATGCTTGTCCAACTAACGCCTGCTGCGACGCATCACGAGGGATGATCACTCCATTTAAAAAGTAAGCAGTTTTGGTAAAGCCACTGCAATCTACGCCCTTTATGGAAGTGCCACCCCATAAATAAGGCACACCAACCAATGTTTGCGCAGTTTTCAAAATGGCATCGGCAGTGGGCAATGGTCGTTTTACCCAAGTAGTATAGTCAGTAAGTTGTTCTGTTGGAACGTAAGCTTCCCTTCCATCAGGAAAACCGACCTTGGTGAATGCACCATTGGCAGAAATAAACTTCAGGATATTTCCTGCAACCAAATCGGAAACTCTAGCTGCCGAATTAGAAGCTGCTGTAAAGGCATGCCCATAATCGGCAATGAAAACAATCTTTTTTGCAGCTTGCCAAGCCTTAAATTTAGCACCATCCATCAATGCAATAGCGCCACCATCAGTCCAGGCCAAATAGCCATCGGGCGATTTCACTAGATAAAAGCCACCTTGCTTTTTAAGGATTTGGATAGGCGTACCCAACAAAGTTTGTGTCATTAACTCGGCACCATGAAAAGGCTGGCTCCTATTGTTCGCTACGGAAATTGTTGTTACGCCGTACACTTGTCCGTTTAAGTGTTGCGCTGGCAATAACGAAGCTATTAGCTTAGCTTTTTCAGCTGCTGGAAAAGAATTTTCGAAAGAAGTGATGGCTTGTTGCGATGTACTCTCTACAAAAACCGAATCGGCCTTGAACCTCACATTAAAATAAACAGACCGCTTATCTGGTGCATATTTCTTTTGAATGGCATTTGCAATAGTTCGATAAGCTGCAGTATCAACCTGCGCTTTTGCGATTTGAACCAACAAAA
Source organism: Pedobacter zeaxanthinifaciens (assembly GCF_003313335.1). Classification (GTDB taxonomy): domain Bacteria; phylum Bacteroidota; class Bacteroidia; order Sphingobacteriales; family Sphingobacteriaceae; genus Pedobacter; species Pedobacter zeaxanthinifaciens. The sequence continues at coordinate 73,818 of NZ_QMHP01000011.1, read as the reverse complement.
GCATCGCCAAAAAAGAAAAACATTTTCTCATATCAATTGTTTTGAGGCTAAAGTTACAACATATTAACTTCTTTACTTCGCTTTTAGTAAGTAATTAAACCATTACAGAAGACGTGTTAAACCTCTTCTTGCTAATCAATCCAGTTGATCACCTAATCAAATCGTATGTTAAATAAATTACCTCTCCCATTGTGGACCATCGCACTTCCTTTACTAGCTTGGATAGCTTATTTCGCACCCATCGGTAACCTGGGCGGCTTAGGCATAGGTTTACTAGTGGTAATGTTAAGTGGAAGTGTGCTCGCTGCAGTACATCATGCTGAAGTGGTAGCACACCGGGTTGGTGAGCCGTTTGGCACACTTATTTTAGCACTGGCCGTAACTACTATTGAAGTATCGTTGATTGTATCATTAATGCTTACTGGCGGCCCCGGAACAGAGGAATTAGCTAGAGATACTGTTTTTGCTGCCGTGATGATTATTTTAACAGGAATGATTGGTATTTGCCTATTATTCGGCGGACTTAAATTTAACCAACAAGGTTTTAGTTTTGATGGTGTGAAGGCGCCATTGGTAGCGCTCACCGCAATTCTGATGCTCACACTCATTTTGCCTAACTTTACCGTAAGCGTAGAGGGACCATCTTACAGCAGTTCCCAACTTATTTTTGTGTCCGTTATTTCATTAATTATATACTGCACCTTTATTTTGGTACAAACGGTAAGGCACCGAGATTTCTTCTTACCCCCGGTAAACCCAGCTAACGAAGAAGTTCATGCAGCGCCTCCAACCAACGCAGTTGCATTAAGTAGTCTAGCTTTACTTTTGGTTTGTCTTGGTATTGTGGTATTATTGGCAAAAACACTTGCGCCCGATATCGAAAATGCTGTAGTTAACGCTGGAGCGCCAAAATCGCTAGTTGGTGTGATTATAGCGACTGTAGTTTTACTGCCAGAAGGCATTGCGGCCTTAAATGCGGCAAGAAAAAACCGTCTGCAAACCAGTTTAAACCTGGCATTGGGTTCGGCGCTTGCCACCATTGGTCTAACCATACCAGCAGTAGCGGTGGTATCATTATTTGCAGGCTTAAATATCACGTTAGGAATTGATACCAAATCAATGGTACTTTTACTGTTAGCACAATTTACCCTTATGCTTTCCTTAGGCTCCGGTAAAACCAATATATTGCAAGGTGTAGTTTTATTAACTATTTTCGCATCCTACTTGTTCACCACTGTTGTACCTTAGGGTAAAAGATAGGTGGGCGGTAAGTACTCGAATGAACCAAAAAAAACGTCAACAATCTGTATATCTTATACTTATTTACCAATTTGTATTGCTGCTTGCCCTATATGCTTTGTGCAGACTAGGTTTTTTCATGATTAACAAGTCGTTATTTAAACATTTAACCAGCGGCGAAATTGCATATACATTTTTAGGAGGCATCAAATTTGATATTGTTGCCTTACTGTACATTAACTCGTTATATATCGTTTTACAGAGCGTACCATTTCCATTTAAATACCATCATAATTATCAAAAATTTGCGAAATGGTTGTTTATAGTGACTAACTGCGTAGGTTTTTTAGCCAACTTCATTGATTTTGCCTACTACAAATTCACGCTGAAGCGCACTACTGGCAGTGTTTTTTCACAGTTCAGTCATGAGCAAAACAAGATGAAGTTAACCGCCGATTTTCTGCTAGAATATTGGCACCTGTTATTGGTTTTTGTGTTATTTGTACTTGCTTTCGCTAAGCTAAGTCAACTATTTAAGGCAGTTAACAAGCCAAAGTTTACTTGGAAAACTTACGTACTTCAAACCGCAGCACTTTTATTGATTGCGTTTCTTTTCATTGGTGGCGTTAGAGGCGGATGGAGACACAGCACCAGGCCAATTACGCTGAGTAATGCTGGAGATTATGTGAAAGCCCCTGGCGATATGAGCTTGGTACTTAATACGCCATTTAGCATTATGAAAACGTTAGGCTCTTCGAAGCTAAAACCAGTTAATTATTTTGACGAAGCAAGCCTTAATAGAATTTACAATCCAATACACTTACCCAGCGACACCAATAGCTTTAAAAAACTAAATGTTGTATTTCTTATCATTGAGAGTTTAGGAAAAGAACACGTTGGAGCACTTAATAAAGATCAATTGAATGGCAAGTACAAAGGTTTCACTCCGTTTATCGATAGTTTGGTTGAACAGAGTTTTACGTCTACGCATACCTACGCAAATGGCCGCAAATCAATTGATGCGCTGCCTTCAGTAATTTCAAGTATACCATCTATTAAAGAACCCTTTGTACTTTCGCAGTATTCCAGCAACAATACTACGAGTATCGCTAAATTACTAGGTGATGAAGGTTATTATACTGCTTTTTTCCACGGTGCACCAAATGGCTCTATGGGATTTTCGGCATATACCAACTTGGCAGGGATTAAACATTACTACGGTAAAACTGAATACAATAACGATGCTGATTTTGACGGAATTTGGGGCATTTGGGACGATCCTTTTATGCAGTACGTGGCAAAAACAATCAATACTTTCCCACAGCCGTTTTTCTCTGCATTCTTCTCTGTATCGTCTCACCACCCGTTTAAGGTGCCACAACAATACCAAGGCAAGTTCCCTAAAGGAAATTTACCCATACAGGAACCTTTGGGCTATACAGATATGGCTATCCGTAATTTTTTTAACGCTGCGAAGAAAATGCCTTGGTACAATAATACGTTGTTTGTACTGTGTGCTGATCATGCTACCGTTTCCTATTTGCCAGATTATCAAACTACAGCGGGCTATTTTTCCATTCCAATTTTGTTCTATTTCCCGGGTGGAGAACTGAAAGGCAAAACCGATAAAATCATACAGCAAATTGACATCATGCCGTCGGTACTTAGCTTTTTACACTATCCAAAACCTTACTTTGCATTTGGTTTCAATGCATTCGACAATAAAACTGATAGTTTTGCTGTTAATAATAATGATGGAACTTTTAATCTTTACCATGGAGATTACCTGTTGACCAATGATGGGCAAAAAAGCACATCCTTATTTAACTTAAAACAAGATAGGCGCAACACGAAAAACTTAATAAATGAGCAACCACAAATTAAGGCTCAATTAGAAGAAAAGCTCAAGGCATTTGTGCAACAGTACAACAACCGAATGATTAACAACCAATTAACTTATAGAAAGAATTGAGAAAATTAGCACTGAAATTTATTGATTTCTTTTATCCGCCGTTTAAAAATTGGTTTGCTATCAACACATTCAGGTATCTGGCTAGTGGCGGTATTACTGCAGCATCGGGCATTGTAGCTTATTTTGTGATTTACAATTATATCCTGCACCAAAATGATGTTCATATAGGCCAGTATTTGATTACTGCACCCATCGCAGCATTAATTTTAGAGTCTATCATTACCTTTTTTATCGGCTTCATGCTGAATAAATATTTAGTATTTACACAATCTGATTTAAAAGGCAGGATACAGTTATTCCGATACGGAACTGTTGTATGCACCAACATCTTACTTAATTATGCATTGATGAAGATTTTGGTAGAAGGATTTAGGTTTTACCCTTCGGTTGCAAAGGCGCTAATTACTATCGTTTTAGCTGTATTTAGTTATTTCTCACAGAAGTACTTTTCTTTTCGGGTTAAAAAGAACGTGTAACTTTTTTTTTTTAACACATAGGCACATAGAATTATCAGAGATTACACAGCCTGTATCCTTATGTGATTAAAAAAGCACTTCCATTATCAAAACACATAAACAAACAGCACCATCAAAACCTTAAATGACCTTATATGCCTTAAATGGTTAAAAAAGGTACTTCCATTATCAAAACACACATAAGCAAACAACACCGTCAAAAATCTTATATGACCTTACATGCCTTACATGGTTAAAAAGTTATCGAAATACACATAGTTAAATAACACCTCCCAAACCTTAAATGGCCTTGTATGGTTATAAAAAACAAATTACATCCAAACAACGGTAATTTCTTGCATTGCTAGCCCAAATAAGCTAATTTAGTGCAATTAACACAATGTATAAATGAGCGATTTTAACGACTTTAATAACGAGCAAGTTGCCAAATTGCCTAGACATTTAAGGCAATTTATAGTAGAGCAAAATTACGAGAAATACACGCCAATAGATCAAGCGGTTTGGCGTTATGTAATGCGTCAAAACTATAGTTATTTAAAGCACGTAGCTTATTATCCTTACATCAAAGGTTTGCAAAGAGCAGGTTTAAGTATTGAGTACATTCCTGATTTGCAAACCATGAACGACAATTTAGGCAAAATTGGTTGGGGCGCTGTTACCGTTGATGGTTTTATCCCTCCTGCTGCATTTATGGAATACCAAGCATATAGGGTGTTGGTTATTGCTGCAGATATCCGCCAGATTAACCACATTGAATACACACCAGCACCAGATATTATCCACGAAAGTGCCGGCCATGCACCTATTATTGCTGATACTGACTACAACAATTATTTGAGCTACTTCGGTTCAATTGGCGCAAAAGCCATGTTCAGCAGTAAAGATTTTGAACTGTATGAGGCAATTCGTAAGTTATCTATATTAAAAGAAGCTTCAAATGTTGATGAAGCCGAGATTGCAAAAGCAGAAAAAGAACTGAAATTTATTTCCGAAAATATGGGCGAGCCTTCAGAAATGGCTTTACTAGGACGTTTACACTGGTGGACGGTAGAGTATGGCTTGATAGGCACATTAGAAAACCCAAAAATTTACGGCGCAGGATTGCTTTCTTCCATTGGAGAAAGTGCCACTTGCATGGATCCTAAAATTAAAAAATTGTGGTACGATATCAACACGGTTAACTATAGCTATGATATTACCCAAGAGCAACCGCAGCTTTTCGTTACACCTACTTTCCAAAATTTGATTGATGTTTTAGAAGCGTTTGCCAATACAATGGCTTTTAGGCGTGGCGGGGCAGAAAGTGTACTTAAAGCGATAGAATGTAAAAACCCAAGTACGGCAGTGTATAGCTCTGGCTTACAGGTTACTGGTATTTTTACCGATGTGGGTATCAGTAAAAACGATGAAGTGACCTTCATCAAAACTAATGGACAATCGGCATTGGCATTTGACAATAAAGAGCTGCCAGGACATAGCAAGCATTATCATAAAGATGGATTTTCATCGCCTGTTGGCAAATTGAAAAACATCGACAAAGCTTTGGAAGACCATAATTTGGATGATTTATCAAACTTAGGTGTTTATATTGGATCAACTGCGCAACTAACTTTCGAAAGTGGCATTGAAGTAAACGGAACGGTAAAAGAAATCATCCGTAAAAACGATAAAACCATACTGATAGCCTTTGAGCAGTGCACCGTAAAAGAAGCCAATGGCAACATTTTATTTCAACCTGAATGGGGAACTTATGATATGGCCGTTGGCGAAAAAATTATTTCGGTATTTAATGGTGCTGCCGACAAAGATGCATACGAGGAATTGACACACGTAAGCGATCAACTTACGCATAAAGTGATTTACGACGATGCGACGAAACGTTTACATGAGCTGTATCAACAAGTGCGAGACATCAGGGAAAGCGGCGAAGGTCAAGAAAATCTAGAGAGTATATTTTCAGAATTGAAGACCAATTATCGTCATGACTGGCTCTGTGCGTTACAGATTGTTGAAATTCTACACCATACCGCTACTGATCCATCGCTGGAAAGCGAAATAAGAATTTATTTAGAGATGAAAGCGGCTAACGAAAAAGAATTTACGAAGCTAATTAATGATGGGTTTCACGTTATTGCTAATCCAGTAACACAATTAATTACCGTAGAGGACTAACATCTTTAAAGCCTGAATAATTAACAAAAAGCTAATTACTGATAAACTTACGAAGTTTTAAAAGCTTCGTAAGTTTGTTGTACCCAACCTTTGCAAGGTAAGACAAGGTCTTTTTAGTTATTCTTTTTAACGTACTTCGTTAATATCACAATCATTTGATCGTTGATTTTTCCTTCAATTTGCTCGTGATTATCGTGTACTAACCTAATGCGTTTCACTACGGTACCTTTTGGGGCACTAAAGCTAGTACCTTTCACATCTAAGGCCTGTGTAAGCACCACGGTATCGCCAGCTTCAAGCGTATTACCAAAAGCATCCTGATGCACATCAGCTAGTGCTAAACCGCTTAAAGCCCATTGTACCACATCCTCATCTAAATCAACCATGCTTAATACGCCACTTGCCCAATCTTCATCTTTATATTTTTGAAGTATGCGGTAACTTAAAGCTTGTACGCTAGGCTCCGGATTCCAAATGCTTCCTTCTACCACACGCCAATAAAATCCTTGATTTTCTGCATCAATATTCTGCAAACAATCGTTGCAAAGCGCCACCTGGTTTGCAATGGAGTCATCATTTTTCGGACTTACCGTGTAGGCAGTTGTAGCTTCAGTTTTACTGCATAATTCACATAAACCTTCGCTTCTTTCTTTTAATTTATCTAACATTTGTTTGAATTCAAACGGCAAAGGTACTTATAAACTATTGGCTTTTGGAAAGAATGACGAATATCAAACATCTTAAAACACAAAGTATTTATCCGATGAACTTCAACAAAGCTAATTGCCTATTACGCCACGTAAATTACTTATCTTTGCCACTTAATTTACAGCCATGAATATCATCATCACAGGAGCAAGTAGCGGAATAGGCTTTGAAGCAGCTTTAGAATTTAGTTTAGATACCAAAAACAAAGTAGTTTGCATCGCTAGATCGGCAGACAAACTGCGAAAACTACATGAAATTGCAAAAAGCATCACGCCAGAATGTACGCTTTTGCCTGTTGCGTTTGACTTGGTTAATGATGATTACAACGCTTTGGTGCCTTTTATTGAGCAACGACTAGGAACGGTCGATATTTTAGTTAATAATGCAGGCTCACTAATCAATAAACCATTACTGGAAACTACCGAAAATGATTTGGCAACAATGTTGGAGCACAACGTGATGAGCCACTTTAAGATGACTCGCTACATGCTTCCATTTATGACAACTGGTGCGCACATTGTGAACATTGGTAGCATGGGTGGTTTCCAAGGAAGTGTGAAATTTGCCGGATTAGCGGCTTACTCGGCCAGTAAGGCAGCATTACATATTTTAACAGAATGTATGGCGCAAGAACTTACTGCTTCTGGCATTAAGATTAACTGCTTAGCATTGGGCTCGGCACAAACGGAAATGTTAGAAGCAGCGTTCCCGGGTTATGAAAGTCCGGTGCTGGCATTTGAAATGGGCAAATATGTTGCTGATTTTGCTAAAACTGGGCATAAATTTTTCAATGGAAAAGTATTGCCCGTTGCCGTAACAACGCCATAAAATTGACGATTTCAGATTTACGAGTTACGATTTGCTAGAGCACTGAAATAAAATTTTATAGCACTGTAAACCAAACAACTAACCACGTAAATTGCCGATTTCAGATTTACGAATTACGATTTACTAGAGCACTGAAATAAAGTTTTATAGCACTGTAAACCAAAAAACTAATCACCTAAATTGCCGATTCAGATTTACGAATTACGATTTGCTAGAGCACTGAAATAAAGTTTTATGGCACTGTAAACCAAACAACTAATCATCTAAATTGCCGATTTCAGATTTACGAGTTACGATTTGCTAGAGCATTGAAATAAAATTTTATAGCACTGTAAACCAAACAACTAATCACCTAAAAAACTAACAAACCACACACAAAGTTTTCCACATTCTTTGGTGCTTTAACTGTAGTTAGTTAAGTTTGAAATAATGAAGAAAGCACTTTTCGCCATCTTATTGCTCACAAGTATCGCTTTTAGCTCGAAAGCACAGGATAACGTATCGTTAACGATGCAATATCAAAAAATGATGGAAAAGGTAATTAACCGTATTCCTGAAGTAGCCAACTCCACTTCCAACAAAATCATGGATTTCGCAAAATCATTGATCGGAACCAGGTACCGCTATGCTTCAAGTAATCCTGAAATTGGCTTTGATTGCTCAGGTTTTGTAAGTTATGTTTACAAACAATTTGGTTTCAATGGTGCACGTTCATCAGCTGATTTTGCTAAAAAAGGCAAGGCCATTAAGTTAGCAGATGCCAAAGTAGGCGATATTTTGGTATTCACCGGAACTAATTCTCGTGTTAGAAAGCCGGGGCATGTTGGTATTATTTACTCGAAAGATGAAAATGGAAACATCAAGTTCATCCATTCTTCGTCGGGAAAGGCTAAGGGTGTTACCATTACCGACTTAGAAGGATACTATAAAAATCGCTTTTTGAAAGCTGTGACTGTAGTGGAGTAAATAGTAGTGGACAGGGATTAGGAATCAGGGATTAGTCATTAATATTTCTACACTGCCTTTAGGCTTATAACAACACATACTTCACTTTAATCATCTGCAACGTTCGGACTTCCCGACTTCCCGACTTCCCGACTTTCAGACTTTCATACTTCCCGACTAAATCAGAGCAACAGTACTTTCAACGCATCAGCTACTTTGCCATAGGCAATCAATTCTTTCGCGAATTCATGTAGCTCACGTTCGCGGTTAGCAGCATCTCCAATAGTAGCATCTAAAATATCTTTCACATTGGTATTCCATTGCATTTCTGAAATTTCTTCATCGCTAGGCAACACTTCTAAATTCCCCAGTAAACCTAAGTCATTACCACTTAACACTCTGGATTGACGCACAGATATAGGTAAGGCATCTACGCCAATACCCAACGTTGTTAGCGGTTTCGGCACCGTAAATAAACTTTCAGGGGTAACCCTGCTGTACCAATTTCCGCCCAAGCGTGCTACTAAATCAATTTTTTGTTGATCTATTTTCCCCTCGGCATCCAAAATATCTTCCTTAATATGAATTAATTTGATTTCAGCTAAAACTAGGTTTCCAGCGCCATGCTGATCTCCCAAAGGAATTACCTGACTAATTACACATTCTAACTGTACAGGCGCTTCCGCTACTCTTGGCGGCTTCACCAAATGAGAAACCTCCATTGAAAAACCAGCCTTTTCAAACTCATTTACGCCTTTCCCATACTCAGTACTCGATAGACTGGTTTGTTGCACCATCGCATAGTTTACGATGTTCACTACACACTCTCCCACCTCTAAAATATTATCTAAGGTATGTTTTGTGGTATTATCTCTTACCCTACGTGCAGGTGAAAAAATACAAACCGGCGGATTGGTACTAAATAAATTAAAAAAACTGAAAGGGCTTAAGTTCACATTTCCATCGACATCAATAGTTGAAGCCAAACAAATTGGACGTGGCGCTATGGCATATTGCAAGTAGTTTTGCAATTGCATTGGTGAAAGTTCTTCGCAGTTTAAGGTAAGCATGGTATGGGTTGGAAAGTTTTAAAGTTGGAAATGTTGTAAGGTTGGAAAGTTTTAAGTTTTAAGGTTGAAAGGATGGAAATGGAAAGATTGAAATGTTAGTTTCGCTTCTTATTTGTACACCTTTCTTGTCATTCCGACGTTAGGAGGAATCTATCTAAAAGAAACGCTTCATAATCAATGCTGTAAGTTGTAGCATAGAAAAATGTACTTATGTAAGCTAAACCTGATAGCAGCGGCACGCAGTAAAGCGAATAGCAGGGCTTTCGTAACCGAAGCACATCGAACCCTGCTTTTCAAGTCTTATTTTTTAAGTGCTAATATCGAAAAATCGGTATCTGCTTTAGTAATGGTATTGCTTAATGCGCCCAAACCCGTGATTTCCATTTCTACATGATCACCCGGTTGTAGCCATTGTACCTGATAGTTAGGGTCGTTCAACAAACCGGTACCATTTAATTCCAAGAAACATCCAGTACCTACCGTACCCGATCCTATCACATCGCCTGGCAAAACATCCACTCCGTAGGCACAACGCTCCACAATTTCGGCAAAAGTCCAGTCCATATCAGCCATGTTGCCGCTAGATACTTCAATGCCATTCACCTTGCAGGTCATCTTTAAGTTATAGTTGTCACCTACGTGGCCATCCTTCGCAGGAACTTTATATGACGCCAACTCATCAGGAGTAACTAACCAAGGTCCAATTACGGTTGAAAAATCCTTACCTTTTGCTGGGCCCAAATTCAACAACATTTCCTCCATTTGTAGCGTACGGGCACTCATATCGTTCATGATCATGTAACCAGCAATATATTCATCGGCTTCCGCAGCTTTGATGTTTCTTCCTTTTTTCCCAATTACAATGGCAACTTCCAGTTCAAAATCAAGCTTTTGAAAATGATCAGGCATACATTCGATTTCACCAGGACCTTGAATAGCATTATGATTAGTGAAGTAAAAAATCGGATATTGATCGAACTCAGCAATCATATCTACCTTACGGTTTCTACGTGCTGCAGCCACATGCTGCCTAAATGCGTAGCCATCCCTACAAGAGGTTGGATGAGGAACTGGCGCTAAAAGCTCATAAAAAACTTCCTCTTTCGGCGTTAGTGCACCCGTTAAAATATCTTGATTTACTTTTTTTGCTCTTTCCATCAGCGGCTCGCCACCTTCTAAAAAAGCATTCATATGATCAGGAATCAATTTATCACACGAGTTAAGGTTATAGATATGCCCATTAGCGTATACACCTAGGTGCTCTCTATCTTCTGTTTTGTAGGATACAAGCTTCATTTTTATTAATAAGTTTTAGCGATGTCAAAATAATACCCAATAAAACAACAACGCAACTTGGAGAAGGTTTATAATTGGATGGTTCAAAGCTATGAAAGCATTATGGGTTTTCCAAAAGCTGTATCAGGTTATATTTATTGAAACACCCGATGCACTTTAGTTCACCTTTGTTTAGGACAGTAAATCTATGGCGTGAACTTAGGTTTCTAAGGTGGTAAAATGTTTAGTATAAAATTGTAAAATTTGAAGTTTGAAACATTGCGGCAAAAAAGCTATTTTTACAGCAACAAATATGAACGAGATTTTCCCATATCATAACCACTGTGTAGCAGAAGTTTTTTCCGCTTACAGATATGCTATGCTTTCCAAATTGATATTTGCACAATATTCTTTTTAATAACTTTCCATCTAAATGAACGTACAGTAAACGTTCTCTACCTTTATTCGTTATTATAGTAATTTCTAACCAAAAGAATCTTATAATATGCCTATTTACCATACTTTAGGGAGTATTCCTCCTAAAAGACATACCGTTTTCCGCAAGCCAAATGGCGATTTATATGCGGAGGAACTCGTTTCAACGGAAGGCTTTTCTAGCTTATATTCGCTGGTGTACCATTGCCATCCACCAACTATTGTAAAAGCCATTGGCGAACCTTATTCCGTAGAACCCAAAATTGCAAGAGAAAAACATCTCCGCCATACTAGTTTAATTGGTTTCAACATCAAACCAGAAGACGATTACCTGAAAAGTCGCAAGCCGGTACTGGTAAATAGCGATTTGCATATCTCCCTTGCTGCGCCTAAACAATCAATGACTGACTATTTTTATAAGAACAGTCAGGCCGATGAGGTAATTTTTATTCATGAAGGATCGGGAAAGCTTAAGACAGGATTTGGGGAAATTGCTTTTGAATACGGTGATTATTTGGTTATTCCACGCGGTACCATTTATCAGATGGAGTTTAATGACGAACAAAATCGCCTATTCATTGTAGAAAGTTTTAGTCCAATACGTACCCCAAAAAGGTACAGAAACACTTTTGGGCAATTGGAAGAGCATTCTCCATTTTGTGAAAGAGATATCAAAAGACCGCAAAATCTTCAAACTTTTGATGAGAAAGGAGATTTTAAGGTGCTAATTAAAAAGCAAGGCATCATGTATCCATACACCTACGGTACGCATCCATTTGATTTTGTAGGCTGGGATGGCTTTCATTATCCTTGGGCTTTCTCTATCCACAATTTTGAACCTATTACCGGACGCTTGCACCAGCCGCCTCCAGTGCATCAAACTTTTGAAGGACACAATTTTGTAATTTGCTCTTTTGTGCCAAGAAAGTACGATTACCATCCTTTAGCGATACCAGCGCCTTATAACCATAGTAATGTAGATAGTGATGAAGTGCTTTACTATGTTGATGGTGATTTCATGAGCCGCAAAAGTGTGGTGAAAGGACAAATTACATTGCATCCAGGCGGTATTCCTCATGGGCCACATCCAGGAACGGTAGAAAAATCTATAGGTCAGGAAAAGACAGAAGAGCTAGCGGTAATGATAGATCCTTTTAGACCGCTAATGCTTACTGAAGATGCCATTTCCATTGAGGATGAAAGCTATCATAAAAGTTGGCAGATAAACGTAGAGTAGTAGTCAGAAAGTTTTTGTCGGCAAGTCCGCAAGACTTAGCAGGCATTAACTTCAACGCAAAAAATAAAAAATTTAATTTCTGGAATGGCGGATTTTCCGACTTCCGTACTAATTAAAAAGTTATAACATCCGACATCGGTGGTTCGACTTCGGACAAAATAAAACAGAATGAGCACACAAACATTTGCAGAAAAAATAGCTAAAGCACCTGATTTTCTTCCTATTAATGGAACAGATTATATTGAATTTTATGTAGGAAATGCCAAGCAAGCAGCGCATTATTATAAAACTGCATTCGGATTTCAATCTTTAGCCTATGCAGGTCCAGAAACGGGAATTAAAGACCGAGCTTCGTACGTACTACAACAAGGTAAAATACGATTGATTTTAACTACCGCTTTAAAATCCGAACATCCTATAGCTGAACATGTAAAAAAGCATGGCGATGGCGTTAAAGTATTGGCACTTTGGGTTGACGATGCCTACAGCGCTTTCGAAGAGACCACTAAACGTGGTGCAAAGCCTTATCTAGAACCTCAAACATTAACAGATGAGCACGGTGAACTACGCATGTCGGGAATTTATACATACGGCGAAACCATTCACATGTTTATCGAAAGAAAAAACTATAATGGCGTTTTTATGCCAGGCTACCAAAAATGGGTAAGCGAATATAATCCAACCGATACTGGCTTACTTTACATTGACCACTGTGTAGGCAACGTAGGTTGGAACCGTATGAATGAAACCGTGAAATGGTACGAAGAAGTGATGGGTTTTGTTAACATCCTTACCTTCGATGATAAGCAAATTAATACCGAATACTCTGCGTTGATGAGTAAAGTGATGAGCAACGGTAATGGTTACTCGAAATTCCCAATTAACGAACCTGCGGAGGGAAAAAAGAAATCTCAAATTGAGGAATATCTAGAGTTTTATGAAGGAGAAGGCGTACAACATATTGCAGTAGCCACCAAAGACATCGTTAAAACAGTTAAAGAATTAAAGGCTCGTGGCGTGGAATTTTTAAGTGCACCTCCACAGGCTTACTATGATATGATGCCCGACCGAGTTGGGGAAATTGACGAAGAACTAGCGCCGTTAAAGGAATTGGGTATTTTAGTGGACCGAGATGAAGAAGGATATTTACTTCAAATTTTCACCAAACCAGTAGAAGACAGACCGACTTTATTTTTCGAAATTATTGAACGTAAAGGCGCACAAAGCTTTGGTGCAGGTAACTTTAAGGCACTTTTCGAGAGTATCGAAAGAGAACAGGCTTTGAGAGGCAATTTGTAAAATACGCTTCTCATTTCAAGCGCATGGAGAAACGCTAAGATTTAAGATTTCTTCATGCGCTTATTTTATGAAATGGTGATGATTCAATGTTAGCAATGGCCCAACAAGTAGTATAAAGCTACAAAAATCACGATTGTTGATAGGCAACCTCCGCCTAATTTCCAGGCACCCCAGCCTGCTATAGCTGTTCTAAAAAAATTGTTCATGGCTTATCTCCTTTAGTTTTTTATCATAACCAACGGGACAAGTAATAGTTTGAAACTTTATAATTTTAACCGCAATTGTTGCATTAATAATAACAACAACAAACATCCTTTGGCATATTTTGTTATTTTTGAAATTCGCTAATGGGAATAACATCTACATTGAAAGAGTCGAAGCTGTTTTTGTTTTGTAAGCATTTACGAAACGCCTTTATGCTATATCAAAAAAACGACCCGTTGAGATTAGCAGGAGCTACCGCTTTTTTTGCCAACTTCGCCATTCCACCAATTCTTCTAATCTTAATACGCTTGTTTGGTTTTTTTGTGGACAGAAGATTTCTTGCCTCTCAACTATTTGACCGTATTTCGCAGATTTTAATCCCAAGCAGTACCAATCAAATTCGCGAAACATTGCGCAATATCAGAGGGGTTGACCATAACTGGTGGGCTACAGTATTAACATTTGTGTTTTTCATTTTTGTGGCCACTACCCTATTTAACGTAATCAAAAACTCGGTAGAGCAAATATGGAATATTGGGCAAAATGACAAGCAAGGCTTTTTGTTCACCTTGAAAATACGTGGGCGATCGATGATTATTATTTTGCTAGCTGGAATTTTGTTCTTTGTAGGTTTAGTTACCGATAGTGTACAAGCATTTGTAGGTACGTACTTGCACAGCTCAGCACCTAACTTCGGAAAATATCTATTGTGGGCCTTAAATCAACTAATTTTCATATTAATTGTAACTATCTGGTTTACAATTTTATTTCGATTTTTAACCAACGCCCGTCCAAAATGGAAAACTGCATTTCAAGGAGGCTTATTAACAGGCATCTTATTTAATTTAGGAAAATACGTATTACGTATCATGTTGCCGCTCAGCAATATCGAAAATATTTACGGCGCATCGGGCTCAATTGTGTTAGTGATGCTATTTGTTTTCTACTCCTCACTAATTTTTTACTTTGGAGCTTGCTTTATTAAAATTATAAGTGAGCAGCAACAGCTAAATATACGCCCCATTAAAGGAGCGTATACCTACGAGCTTAAAGAAGTAACTCAAATTATTGAAAAAGGCGATGATTTAGAACAATCGTAAGCCCAAACCAAGCATAAAAATATTCAATTTAGTTTCTGGATAACCAGCAGCATTGAGCTTAGATAGCCCCATCTCGTAGCGCAAATCAAAACTCAATTTACCTAAATCTAAACCTGTTCCAAACTGCCACGCAAATGCTTGATCCTTAAACCTGCCATTAAAAACGTTGGAAGCGGCTTGGTCAAAACTTTGCTTTTCGCTGATTACAAATGATGCAACCGGACCTGTGTTTAAACGGATGCCAACGCCAGCTGCTCCAATTTTTGCACCTACTAAAACAGGTACATCCAAGCTCGTAAAAGTAACTTTGTTTTGTAACCCACTGCTGCTTTGTAGTGTTGTGTTTTTACCAGAAAGATACAACTCCGGCTGCAAGTGAATTCCAGCACCGCCTATTCTAGCCCAAACCCCGCCGTAGCCACCAGCCTTATTTTCGCTGGCAAAAGTATTTTCAGTACTAAACTTAGATAGATTAAAGCCGCCTTTCAACCCGAATTGAAATGAAGGTGCAACCTGAGCAGTAGCCATCTGCGCTACAAAAAACAAACCTGTAACTAAAGAAAATATTTTCATCTGGAAAAATTTATTGATGTGCGATATACTTTATGACTTTGGAGCGATTTTTTCAAAACCTTGCATTTCAAAAACAGCTAGCTTATCCAAGCAATTGAAGTGTAGCGTGCCAAAAAAATTGAAAATACCCTCTTCATTTTTACCTTCTATACAAACAGTTTCTTTCAATGTTGGATTTTTAGCCCCGCCAATATTTCTGAAGAGCATATCTTCATCTTGAATAATGACATTTTTCGCTTCGATAGCAAAATCACTTAAAATGGTCAGAAACGCCTTTCCATTCAATAATAGTTCCTTGATATTCATGATGCAATTTTTTGAAGTTTAAATGCTAAACAACATAAGCACGAAAATAGTTCTGGCTAACGCCAAAAAAACAGAATAAAAAACTGTTAATCAAACACTTAAATAAACAAACAGGTATTTAGCCACGGCAAAGAAATCTGTATCATCAAATAAAAATCATAATGCTTTATACAAATGCAAAAAATATTTGTTTAGCTGTTACAAATCTATACCTTAGTTCTGTGAAAAATCTTTAATATAATAACACAAATTAATAAAAGAGGCTTTTTAAGCTTCTCCAATTACTAAAACCAAAGTAGATATGAAAATAACAGTAGTAGGTGCGGGTGCCGTTGGCGCCACTTGTGCAGATAACATTGCACGAAGAGAATTAGCAGAAGAACTCGTATTATTAGATATTAAAGAAGGCTTTGCTGAAGGTAAAGCCATTGATATGATGCAAACCGCTACCCTATTGGGTTTCGATACAAAAATTAAAGGTGTAACTAACGATTACAGCCAAACAGCAGGCTCGGCAGTAGCAGTAATTACTTCAGGTTTGCCACGTAAACCAGGAATGACCCGCGAAGAATTGATTGGCATTAACGCTGGCATTGTAAAAGGTGTTGCAGAAAATATTTTAAAGTACTCTCCGGAGGCAATTATCATCGTAATTTCTAACCCTATGGATACGATGACCTACTTAGCATTAAAATCTTTAGGCTTACCAAAAAACAGAATTATTGGCATGGGTGGCACATTGGACAGCTCACGCTTTAAATATTATTTGAGCCAAGCCTTAAACTGCAGCCCTAATGATTTGCAAGGGTTTGTAATTGGTGGCCACGGCGATACCACGATGATTCCTTTAACCAGATACGCTACTTACCAAAGCTTACCAGTATCAGAACTGTTGGATGAAGCTACCCTAGAAAAAGTAGCTGCAGATACCATGGTGGGCGGAGCTACCCTAACTGGTTTAATTGGCACTTCTGCTTGGTATGCACCAGGAGCAGCAGGAGCAGCATTGGTAGAAGCAATAGTTAGAGATGAGAAAAAATTATTCACCTGCTGTGTTTCATTAGAAGGCGAATATGGTCAAAACGATATTTGCTTAGGTGTTCCAGTAATTATTGGCCGTAATGGTTGGGAGAAAATTATTGATTATACCCTTAACGAAAAAGAACAAGCAGCTTTCAACAAAAGCGCCGATGCGGTACGCGGTATGAACAATGTACTAGCTGAAATGAAGTTAGTATAGTTTTGTTTGAACGGAGCAACTAGTTAATCGTTTAACCGTTATAAGCAGTTAGCATTCTAAATAATTTAAACGATTAAACATATAATGAGAACAATTAAGGTTCCTTTAATTTTAGTGAACTTACAAGACAACGGTTTCCACATCTTAGTGGAAATTGTTGTTTTTGGACAACGCTTATTTGCTGTGGTAGATACTGGAGCATCGCGTTCTGTATTCGATAAAACCTTGATGGAAAAACACCTATCGCATTTGCGTGAAAATGAGGAACATCAAGCAGCAACCATTTTTAGCAGTACAACTACTTTGGAGGGCACCATCCCTCTTCTGCAAATTGGCAGTTTAAGCATGAAAAATTACGACACCGTAGCAATAGACCTACAAAGCGTTTCAGACACTTATATCCAACTCGGGCAACCTTCTATTTCCGGCATCATTGGCGGTGATATTTTAGTGCAGTTCAACTGCAAAATTGATTATAAAAAGCAAATACTTACATTTTACAAAGACTAGGAAATGCTAACAAAATTTAATTTATTTTTCTTACTGCTCATCAGTTACGTAACAGTTCAAGCGCAGCAAATTAAAATTGTCGACAAACCTATCTCCTATAATTCTACCAGAATAAAACTGAGTTTGCAATACCTTAAAGAAAGACATGGAATTACACAAACTACACCGACAATAACTCCCAAAATTATTGTGCTACACTGGACCGCCGCCAAAACCTTTTCCTCAACGTTTAACGCGTTTTATCCAGCCAAGCTTCCTAATGGCGACAGGAAGGATATTGCCCAAGTGAGTGCGCTCAATACTTCATCACAATTTTTAATTGATAGAGATGGCACCATTTATAGGCTAATGCCTGAAAACTATTTTGCCCGACACGTAATTGGCTTAAATTACTGCGCAATAGGTGTTGAAAATGTAGGCAGCGCCGATTTTCCCTTAACAGATGCTCAACTAAAAGCCAATGAGTTGTTGGTGCGTTACCTCTGTAAAAAATACAACATCGAATATTTGATTGGCCACTACGAATACGCTAAGTTTAAAAACACGCCGCTTTGGAAAGAAACCAATCCAAATTACCTTACGGGCAAAAATGACCCCGGAGCAGATTTTATGCTGAACATCCGCAACAACATGAAAGATTTAAAACTAAAGGGAGTATCAAATAACTAGTAAAATTTTCCCTTTTTCTAATTTTAATTAACTTTATGTAAATCAAACAAATACAACATGAAGTTTTTAAAAATTTTTCTAGCGGTGATAGTAGTACTCGTTGCTATCATCGTAATTGGTGGTACATTACTTCCAAAAACCTATTCGGTAAGCAGGTCTGTAACTATTGCAGCGCCAGACACCGTAGTTTATCAACATATCGCCAACTTCAATAACTTCCTTAAATGGAACGCTTGGTCCAAAATGGATACTACTTCTAAATATGATTTAAAAGGTAGTCCTGAGCAAGTAGGGCACCAATATCACTGGAAAGGAGAAAAATCAGGCGAAGGTGAAATGAGCATCACAGGCGTAACTCCGTACCAACAAATCAAAATGGATTTAAAATTCATCAAACCTTTTGAAAGCCTTGCAAATGTTACCTTCGACCTCTCAAAACAAGCTGACGGCACAAAAGTGACTTGGACGATGAGCGGCGACAATAACATCATTGGCAGGTGGATGTGCCTAGTAATGGGTGGCATGGATAAAATGATTGGAAAAGATTTCGAAAGTGGCCTACAATCCTTAAAGGAGATGTCTGAAAAGAAATAATCAAACAAATACTTGCGTTTGCTGTTCGTTATCAAACAGTAAAATTTAACTAAAAGAAGGGATATAATTTTTTTTTATCCCTTTTTTTAAAGTACTTGGCATTGATGAATTTGCTATTAGTTGAAGATGAGCCTAACGTGGTATCAGTTGTGGTACGCGGCCTCAGTGCCGAAGGGTTCAATGTAAGTGTTGCCCCTGATGGCAATATTGGTCAAACAATGGCACTTTCTAGCCATTTTGATTTGATCATTTTAGATATCATGCTTCCTGGCATTAATGGCTTAGAACTTTGCAAAATCATTAAAAAAGAAAAGCCTAACGTACCTATTATCATGTTAACAGCGCTTGACTCTACCGAGAATGTAGTGAATGGACTGGATAATGGCGCCGATGATTACTTAACCAAACCTTTCAAATTTGCAGAGCTTTTTGCTCGCATCCGTATGCTGTTGCGCAGGTACAGTGGCTTCATCAGTCCTGACCATACCATTAACATTGCTGATTTACAGATCAACCTAACCGCTAAAAGTGTAAAAAGAGCCGATCAGGATATTACACTTACTGCTACCGAGTACCGCTTACTTGAATTCTTGGCAAAAAATAAATCTAAAATTCTCTCCAGAATTGATATTTTAGAAAATGTATGGGATATTGATTTTAACTTGGGTACCAACGTAGTTGATGTTTACGTCAATTATCTTCGGAAAAAAATCGATAAAAACAGTGATCAAAAACTGATTCATACGGCAGTAGGTTTGGGTTACGTTTTGAAAGAAAATTAATGCAGCTAGCAAAAAAAATCACTTTATTATTTGCCATATTATCGGCAGTTATCATTTCCTTGCTAAGTGGATTCGTGTGGTATTTTTCCAATGAATTTGCCTTCGAAGATTTTTACAAACGTTTAGAAGCGAGAGTAAATATTGCAGCACAAATTAAGTTAGTAAAAGATGAAAATAACGATGCCTACGCAAAAATGCGTGCTCAATATTTAGAGCGTCTTCCTTCTGAAAAAGAGTATATCGTTAAAACGGATACCAATACCCATCCTGAAGTAAACACACAAGATCAGCTTCCGAAAAGTTTTTACAAACGTATTAACGAAGGCAAAATGGCTCGCTACCGTAAAGAAAACCACTTTTATGCTGGAAAATATTTTGAAAGTGGCGAACAAGGATATATCGTAGTTATTACCGCAAATGATCCATTTGGCTTTAAAGAACTTAAAAATCTGCAAAAGATATTAGTTGCAGGCTTTTTTCTTTCTGTGTTTCTATCTTTCTTAGTCGGTTGGCGCTTTTCTAAATATGCACTTGATCCGCTTCGGAAAATCATTAAGAGCATGAAAAAAATCAAGGCAGAAAATTTGCACCTGCGCTTGGATGTAAAAAGTTACGGCGGCGGTGAAATGTCTGACTTGGCACAGACCTTCAACAACATGCTCAACAGATTAGAGACAGCTTTCGAAACGCAAAATAATTTTATCAGTAATGCCTCCCATGAACTTCGTACACCTTTAACAATCATTACCGGGGAGGTGGAACTAGCAAACCGCAGTGATTTGCAACAACAGGATTATCTACAAACGCTAAATAAAATTAAATCGGAAGCCGAACGTTTGGAGAATATCATTGCCAGCTTACTTGGTTTAGCGCAATCTGGCTTCAACGGCAAGGTGCAACCCAGAGAAGAAGTAAGAATTGATGAATTGTTATGGGAAATTAAAGATGCTGTTTATCAGGTACATCCGGAAAGCAAAATTGAGCTAGATTTAAGCAAACTACCTGAAGACGAGGCCGCAGTAACCCTAAAAGCAAATAAAAACTTACTAAAGCTAGCTGTCACAAATATCGTGAGCAACGCCTGTAAATATTCCGACTTTAAGCCGGTAAAAGTGAAGCTAGAAAGTAATGGAAACCTTTTATCTATCGCAGTAATTGACCAAGGTATTGGCATACCTCAAGACGACATTCAGCATATATTTGAGCCTTTTTTCAGAGCATCTAATACCAGTAATTTTAACGGTTATGGCATTGGCTTGCCGCTCTCGCTCAACATCATTAGGCTGCACCGCGGCAGTATTGGCATCAAATCTCAGGAAGGCATGGGTACCGAAATTAAGGTGATGCTTCCAGTTAATTAAAATTCTAATCTCATTCTAATCTTATTCTTAGGTGGCTATAATTTGTCCGCCCTAATATTGTATCAAATAATTAATTGATCATTTAACAATTAGGGTTATGAAAAGAATATTAGTTCCAACAGATTTTAAAGTAGAAGGTACCAAAATAATTGATGCTATTGCTTTACAACCTGACTTAAAAGAAGTAACCATAATCTTTTTACACGCTTTCAAACTCTCAGATTCCATTACCAACATGCTGATGTTGAGTAGAAGAAGTAGAGACTACGAAAATGTTAGTGATGAATTTTATCAGAAAATTGATCAGTATACCGCAAAATATCAAGGCAAAGTAAAAGCCATAGGCATTGAATTTTTTTATGGAAGCACTGCCGCAGCGTTTAAAAACTTGATAGAAGGTTTAAAGATAGATCTAATTGTTTATGCACAGGACTATAATTTTAAACCAATCAATAAATATAGCATCGATCCTAAATACTTGACATCACGTAGTGGTTGCCAGGTGTTAGAGCTGGATACACGTGTAATTGCACAGGAAAAAGAGCTTTTCGAAACTAAGATGCTAAATGAAAAGCGCACCAATACGGTGTCAGCTTAAAAATTTTTAACTAAAACACGATATCATGCTTTTACGAAATAACATACCCATCACTTATATTTTTGGAAAGATTAAAAAAGAGTTGCTCTTCGTTGTAATTTACTCGGTGAGTGTAGTGATTTTGTACCATAATTTCCATGTCACACGCATCTCCATTCCAATTGCAGTGCCGGCGTTATTGGGAACAATCATCTCACTGTTGTTGGCTTTTAGGTCAAACCAAGCCTATGACCGTTGGTGGGAAGCCCGAATTTTATGGGGTGCCGTTGTAAACGATTCGAGGTCATTGTCCAGACAAATTTTATCTTTTGTAGATAGTGCTTACACACCTGATGAGGCCAAAGCTTTTAAACGCAAATTTATCAAAAGGCAAATTGCCTGGTGTTATGCGCTTAGTCAATCGCTAAGAGGGTTTAGTTCATCAAAAGGTTTGGATCGATATTTAGAAGCAGACGAATTTGCGTTTATTAAACGACAAAACAATGTTACGGTGGCGCTTTTGGAGTTGCATGCCATGGATTTGAAAAAGGCTTTGCAGGAAGGCTGGATCAACAAATATCAGCAAATAGAAATTGATAAAACCCTAAATGCACTTTGTAACCACATGGGTGGATGCGAGAGAATCAAAAAAACCATCTTTCCAGTAACCTACAGCAAATACATCCACATGTCGATATTTCTATTCATTATGATGTTGCCTTTTGGGTTGATAGAATATTTTGGTTTTATGGAAATACCGGTAGTAGTTTCTATCTCTGTTTTCTTCTTATTGGTAGAAAAAATGGCTGTACACTTACAAGATCCGTTTGAAAACAAACCTACCGACACCCCCACTACAACCATTTGTAGAACTATTGAAAAAGACCTTTGTCAGATGTTGGACGACAACAAATTATTTGAGGACAAAGCTCATGCGGATATGGCGCCTGTTGGCTCCTACTACATCCTTTAAATTGCTAGTTTTTTGATGTTGTTTTATAAAAAACCCTCCTCTGCGTAATGCAGGGAGGGTTTAATTTTTACGCCTGATCTAAAATTGTATATTTTTCCATCAAAAGCCTGCTTTCCCTCTTACCTAATCTAGCAGTCTTTACGCCCGAAATCACATAGATAGCTAAAGCTAACATCAAGATGGTGATTAAAAATACATTGATGTTAATTCCCAGATATTCAATATTAGGCATATCTTTTAATATCATCTTAAAAATCAAAAAAAATGAGCCAATAAAACCAAAATATGAAGCTGATACTCGAAAAGCTAAAAACTTATTATAAGTTCTATTTAATAAATTAGAAATAATAACAAACCCAGTTAAAGCCAAAATCAAAATCAGCGTTATCGCTAAAACCACATCAGAATTTCCAACAAAATTTATCACCTTATAAAATAAAATCCCGGTTAAAAGTAGCAGTGTCAAATACTTAAAATCAAAAAAGGATTTGAAGTTGGCCCAAAAGATGCTATTGTATTTCTTATTCATACCGTTAACAATTGCATCCTCCAAACTTGAAAATCCAAAGATCCCAAAAGATTGATGTACTTCCTTTAACGCTTGATCCAGTGTTAAACTTTCATTCAAACCCATTTTCTCTTCTACCGCACTAGCTACGTGATCAAGTATTTCCATTTGGACATCTACATATCTAATTCCTTTTTTAAGAATATAATTTTTGATATAATCGATTTGCGTTTTATCTAGTTGCTTCATTTTGCTGCTATAACTTTTTTATTTTGGCTATAAAATATCAAACGGATTAAGAACGAACTAGTTACGTAACAGATGAGTGCCATAACTCCTTTATAATACACGGGCAAAGAAAACACCGACCGTACATCTATAAAAAAATAATATAATGCCATAACACCTACCAACCCGGCCAGACTTATCGTTGACTTTAAATCATCAAAAACGGAAGCTTTATAACGTTTAAAATAATAATACAACTTTCGTAATGGATAGTATAAGCATACCAAGCAAACTAAAATCTTATTGGCTTTGTTTATATTTTCCAACGTTTGTCCATTTGAAATCATCTCATAGAAAAAGCGGGAGATAAAAATTAGAGAAATCAAGAAAAAAATATTTCGCCGAAAAAATTGACCATCAAAGCACCTAAATATTTTTTTGATAGACGAAATTAATAACACTGCAAAGAGTTTTTCTTCTTGATTTCTTATTCCTAAAATGCCTCCAAAATCTCTTTCGATTATCTCATTTACAAGTAACAGATCGTAACTTCTGGTATCGTATTCTAAACAACTCAATACATGATCAAAAACTTCTTGCTTGGTTTCTGTGTATTTAGTTATCGAAGAAATATATTCCTTTACCTCTTCAACTTCTTTTAGTGACAAATCCATACTAATAACTAGGCTTTAATTTCAACAATAACTCCAACTGACTGATGAATGCTTTAGCTTCTTCCAATTTACTAGCAACAGCTTTACCGCCATCTTTAGATAACGAATAATATTTACGTAGCCTATTGTCTACTATTTCAGTACTGGTTTCCAATAGCCCCTCCGCTTCCATTTTATGTAACGCCGGATAAAGCGCCCCTTCTTTGAGGATGAGTTCCCCCTGGGTTATCAATTTAACTCGTTGCGTAATTTCATAACCGTACATTTTTTCATTTTCTGACAACATCTTTAAAATGATGGTTTGTAGGGTGCCTTTAAAAAGCTCTGTATTAACTGCCATAAACACAAATATAAAGTATTCCTATATACATAAGAAATTTATATATATAAAAATAAAAAACCCTCCTCTGCGTAATGCAGGGAGGGTTTAATTTTATGATTAGCGATTGTTAAGCGTCTATCTTCGCATATTTAGCGTTGCGTTCAATAAACTCTCTACGAGGCGCTACTTCGTCACCCATTAACATAGAGAAGGTATGGTCACATTCCGCAGCATTTTCAATTGTTGCTTGCATTAAAGTACGACGAGCGGGATCTAAAGTAGTTTCCCATAACTGCTCAGCGTTCATCTCACCCAAACCTTTGTAACGTTGTACATGTACGCTATCTTCTTTACCCGCACCTTTTAAACGTTGGATAGCAGCATCGCGTTGCACATCGTTCCAAGCATATTCGAACTCTTTACCTTTCTTAACCTGATAAAGCGGTGGAGCAGCGATATAAACATAACCAGCCTCAATCAGTGGTTTCATGTAACGGAAGAAGAATGTTAAAATCAACGTGGTAATGTGCGAACCATCGATATCAGCATCCGTCATGATTACGATTTTATGATAACGAAGCTTGTTCAAGTTTAAAGCCTTGTCATCGTCTTCAGTACCGATACTAACGCCTAAAGCCGTGAACATATTCTTGATCTCATCATTCTCGTAAATTTTATGCTCCATGGCTTTCTCCACGTTCAAGATTTTACCCTTTAACGGAAGAATAGCTTGGTAGTTACGATCACGACCCTGTTTAGCAGTACCACCTGCCGAGTCGCCCTCTACTAAGAAGATTTCGCATTTTTCTGGATCACTATCAGAACAATCAGCTAGTTTACCTGGCAAACCAGAACCACCCATCACACTCTTACGCTGAACCATTTCACGAGCTTTACGAGCAGCAGCCCTAGCTGTTGCAGCTAAAATCACCTTGTTGATGATCATTTTAGCTTCTTTCGGATTCTCTTCAAGATAATTACCTAAAGCCTCACCTACTGCAACGTCTACAGCACCCATCACCTCACTGTTACCCAGCTTAGTTTTGGTTTGTCCTTCAAACTGAGGCTCAGCAACTTTAACAGAAACCACGGCAGTCAAACCTTCTCTAAAGTCATCACCAGTAATCTCCATTTTAAGGTTCTTCAACAAACCAGATTTATCAGCATATGCTTTTAAAGTACGTGTTAAACCACGACGGAAACCAGCGATATGGGTACCACCTTCGTGAGTATTGATATTGTTTACATAAGAATGTACATTTTCAGAATAACTATCATTGTACTGAAAAGCCAATTCAACAGGAATACCATTTTTGATACCTTCTACATAAATTGGTTCAGGTAAAAAAGATGCTCTAGTTCCATCTAAAAAGGCAACAAACTCTTTCAAACCACCGTCAGAATGGAAAACTTCCGAAAAGAAAGTACCATCTTCCAAAACCTCACGCTCGTCTGTTAAAGTTAGCTTAATACCTTTGTTCAAGAAAGCTAATTCACGTAAACGAGCAGCTAGCGTATCATATTTATATTCTGTAGTCTGCGTAAAAATGGTTGGATCCGGACTAAAAGTTACAATCGTACCTCTTTTATCGGTAGTGCCAACTTCTTTAACATTGTATTGTGGAACACCAATTTCATACTCCTGCATCCAGATTTTGCCTTCGCGGTGTACCTCAGCTTTTAAGTGGGTAGATAAAGCGTTAACGCAACTTACACCCACACCGTGCAAACCTCCAGAAACCTTGTAGGTATCTTTATCAAATTTACCACCTGCGTGCAACACGGTCATTACAATCTCTAATGCCGATTTATTTTCTTTTTTATTGATACCAGTTGGAATACCACGACCGTTATCTTCAACCCTGATAGAGTTGCCTTCTAAAATATTTACATAGATCGTATCAGCATGACCGGCCAAAGCCTCATCAATAGAGTTATCTACAACTTCATAAACTAAATGGTGCAAACCTTTAACGCCGGTATCACCAATATACATTGAAGGGCGCTTACGAACCGCCTCTAAACCTTCTAAAACCTGTATATTATCGGCCGAATAATTTGAGTTTGGATTTTTTTCTTCGCTCATATTTTATTTGAAAATTTAAGAATCAAAAATACGCAAAATTTATGGATTTCAGGGTATTGTGGATAACTATTCGACTGTTAAAATTGCTTTATTTGGCCTAAAAAAACCCGACTTATAGGATAGTCGGATTTGATTTTTATATTTGCTAAAATTTAGAAGTATAGAATGAAACTAAACACAGTAAAATTTAGCGGCTTAGCTACTGCAATTGCCATCGTTTCTGTGATGAGCGCCTGCGGAAACAAAGAAACGAAAACAGAAGGTACAGCAGCAAAACCTGCAGTATCTGTTGATGCAAATAAGGACAAAATCGTTTTCGTTGATTCGGACTCGCTTTTAAACCAATACGAGTACTTTAAAGTGCTAAAAACTAAAATGGAAGCTAAAGGCAAAGCTGCCGATGCAGACCTTAAAGCTAAAGGACAAGCTTTCCAGCGTGACATGCAACAGTATCAATCGCAAGCTAATGGGATGACTGCCGAGCAGAGAGCTGCTACCGAAGAGAGATTATCTCGTAAACAGCAAGAATTACAGGCTTATCAGCAAAATGCCGGTGCTGCTTTCCAAAATGAGCAGGCCAAAGAGCAGGAAGCGCTTTACAACAAAGTTGCTGATTACTTAAAAACCTATGCTAAAGAAAAAGGCTACAAAATGGTACTAAAATATCAAAAAGGCATGGGCGATATCCTTTTCGCTGATGAAAGCCTTGATGTAAC
The DNA here is from genome assembly GCF_003313335.1 of Pedobacter zeaxanthinifaciens. Classification (GTDB taxonomy): domain Bacteria; phylum Bacteroidota; class Bacteroidia; order Sphingobacteriales; family Sphingobacteriaceae; genus Pedobacter; species Pedobacter zeaxanthinifaciens. Next base: position 46,739 of record NZ_QMHP01000011.1, on the reverse strand, counting down.
TAGCGAGGTAATCAAAGGCCTAAATGAGGCTTATAACAAAGAAAAGAAATAAGGTTTAACACCAAACGTCAAGGAAAGTCCCGCTATTGTGGGACTTTTTTATTTTCCAAGCAGACTTAGCTTGACGGATGCCGTTCCTAACGAATGATGATCCGCTTAAGCAATAAACTCATTTATCATCCTGTAACATCATCTAACTTTTCGGGCTCTAAGCTGTTGTTACTTAATAGCTATGGATAAATACCAAGAACAGGTTGCAATAGAGCTTCAATTCTGGAAAATGGAAGTGATGAAAAAGCCATCACTTGCAGACAACATTACCTATAAAATCCAGGGAAAAATCAATGGTTATATTCCACAAAAGGTGCATGATGCCATTACTTTAGCAATAAGGCAAATGGTAAAAGCTGTACTTTTTGGTTCGGAAATAACTACCTCAAGTATGCCACCTCAAGAAATGAGTTTGATACACCGTGAAGCTTTGGTAAAATCCAAAATCGAAAGCTATTGTAAAACTGGTGCAGCTGAAGGTGGTATAACTGGCGCCGGAGGATTTTTAATGAGCTTAGCAGATTTTCCACTTTTGATTGCCATTAAAATAAAATTGCTATATGAAATTGCTGCCTTATATGGCTTCAATACCAGCGACTTCCGAGAAAGACTGTACGTCCTTCATATTTTCCAACTGGCTTTTTCAAGCAAAAAAGGATCGCAAGAAGTGCTACAGCAGCTAGAGAATTGGGATGATAAATTGTTTTTACTACCTGAAAATGGAGATGGCTTCGATTGGCAAACTTTCCAACAACAATACCGAGATTATATTGATTTAGCAAAACTGGCGCAGCTACTACCGGTTGTTGGGGCAGCAGTTGGCGCAGTTGTAAACTATCAACTCATTAAAAAATTAGGCAAAACAGCGATGATGTGCTATCGCATGAGGAGCGATTTGATGAGATAATTTCAATGCGGTGATTTGGTAATTGGTGAAAGCATATTTTTAAGCAACAGCCGATAAAATGAAAAGCCGCTAAATCAAAGACTGTAGATACTAAATTACTGAACTGCATAGGCTTTTGTTAAGTAACCCCGATTGAAGCGAAAATACTTTTGCAGCACTACATTTTTAACTTCGTAAGTTTTGAAAACTTACGAAGTTTACCACCAACGATGGCAAAAGATTGAAGCAAAAAGCGGGACTACAGCCGCCGAATTATACCATCTCACAGTTTCTAGTAATCCGTTTAGGCGCTAAACCTTTCAGCTTCCACCTTTTTTAACTACCTTTGCGGCTTATTTTTCAGCAATATGATTTCAGTTTCAAACCTATCGCTACGTTATGGAAAACGTACACTTTTTGAGGATGTTAACCTAAAATTTACGCATGGCAACTGCTACGGTGTAATTGGTGCTAATGGCGCCGGCAAGTCTACTTTCTTGAAAATTTTAAGTGGCGATGTACAACAAACAAGCGGCTCAGTAGCTTTTACACCGGGCGAACGTATGGCGGTGCTTAAGCAAAACCACTACGAGTTTGACGAGTTTTCGGTAATTGAAACCGTGATGATGGGTCACAAGCAGTTGTACGATATCATGAAGGAAAAAGATGCCATTTACATGAAGGAAGATTTTTCGGAAAAAGATGGTGAGCGTGCGGGCGAGCTGGAAAATCTATTTGCGGAAATGGATGGCTGGAACATGGAAAGCAACGCTGCTACAATGTTGAGCAACTTGGGCATTAAAGAGGAATTTCATTACAAATTAGTGAAAGAACTGGATGGTAACCAAAAAGTACGTGTGTTATTGGCGCAGGCTTTATTTGGCAATCCTGATATTTTACTACTGGATGAGCCTACCAACGACTTGGATATTGAAACTATCGCTTGGTTGGAAAATTTCTTGGCCGATTACCAAAATATTGTGCTAGTTGTGAGTCACGATAGGCACTTTTTGGATGCCGTTTGTACGCATATTGTGGATATTGATTTCAGTAAGATGAGCATTTACACTGGTAACTACACTTTCTGGTACGAAAGTTCACAGTTAGCGTTGAAACAACGTGCTGATCAGAACAAAAAGTTGGAGGATAAAGTGAAAGAACTACAGGAATTTATCCGCAGGTTTAGTGCCAATGCTTCCAAATCAAAACAGGCTACTTCGCGTAAAAAAGCATTGGAAAAAATTGACATCTCGGAAATTAAAGCTTCTAGCAGAAAATACCCTGCTATTATGTTCAACAATGGCGCTCGTGAAGCTGGAGATCAGATTTTACAAGTAGAAAAGTTAAGCAAAACTGTAAATGGTGAAGTGTTTTTTAAAGACATCAACTTTATGGTAAATAAAGGCGATAAAATTGCAGTGTTGTCACAAAACAGCTTAGCCACCACTGCTTTTTATGAAATACTTAACGGCAACGATAAAGATTTTACTGGTGAGTTTAAGTTTGGGGTAACTATTAGCACAGCTGACATTCCTAACGATAACTCTGAGTATTTTGCTGGCAAGGATGAGAATTTGATTGACTGGTTGCGTGAATACTCTGGTACTGAAGCGGATGAACAATTTGTGCGTAGCTTTTTAGGAAGAATGCTTTTCTCCGGTGAAGAAGTATTGAAAAACGTAAAGGTACTTTCGGGAGGCGAGAAAATGCGTTGTATGTTTTCTAGAATGATGTTGCAACAAGCCAACTTCTTAACTTTTGATGAGCCTACCAACCACTTGGATTTGGAATCTATTACGGCATTGAACAATGGAATGAAGGATTTCAAAGGCACGATTTTGTTCACCTCACGAGATCATGCACTTACAGAATCAGTAGCTACAAGAATTATAGAACTTACGCCAAAAGGTATCATTGATAAGTTGATGACTTACGATGAATACATTAACAGCGATGATGTGGCTAAATTAAGAGCCGAGATGTATAAATAAACGATACTGTCATTACGAGGGATGAGGAATCTGCTTCAATTTTTCCTCTATTCATAGTGTAAACTATCAATAAACGACAAAGCCCCGGGAAATTCTCGGGGCTTTGTCGTTATTAACCTTATCAACCTTAAAGATTGACGAGACTTCACTATGGATTAAATGCTAATGACACATAATACATTGCACCTACTTCTGGGTTACCATAAGAAGTGATGTAGTATTTGTTCAAGATGTTTGATCCACCAATTTTAATTAATGAATTTACAGAAGGAACTTTCAAATTTACTTGAGCATCAACTGTTCCGAATGCTGGCACCTCGCCACCGGCAAAAGAAGAGAACCAAGTAAATTTATCCTGCCAACGATAGTTCACATTGAAACCAACGTTTTTGAAAATTTCACGGTTGCTAATTCCTAAGTTGTAACGAACTTCTGGTGTATTGAAATCGTTATTATAGTCTGCAGGTAAATCATTTAATTTATTATAAGATACGTTACCCGAGAAAGTATATTTTCCGCGTACGTAATCTAAACCAAATGCACCTCCGTAAGTTTTCACTTTTCCAGTTGCGTTAACAGGAACACCGAATTTAGTGAAACTTGTACCATTTAACTGATATACGTTAACGGCTGTGATGAAATCTTTGTAGGTGTTATAGAAACCGTAAACATCTACCAACCAATTTGAACCTAATAATCCTTTGTAACCTAATTCATAAGCAGTAACACTTTCTGGACGCACGCCGCGAGGATCAAAAGTATATTGAGCCAAAGCACCTGAACCCGCAACAAATTGTCTGTAGCTAGCCTCAGTAAAAGGTTTATTGCTGATTAAGCTATACTTATTTAAAAACTCTGGAATACCTCCAATTAAGCGTTGACTACCACCGCCTACTGCTAAATCGATATATTGGTTTTGAGTGGTTGGATTACGGAAACCTGTTTGGAATGAGGCACGAATGTTGGAGTTTTTAGCTACAGTCCACACACCTGTTACACGTGGGGTGAAACGACCGTCGAAGTTTTGGCTTTTATCGAAACGGCCAGCAACAGTTACTTTAAATACGTCACCAAACTTTTTACCTAATTGGCCAAATGCCGCATATTCGTCAATGTCGATCTGTCTATTCAAGTCGTCAAATATAGTACCGCCAGAGTTTAAGTCATATCGACGAGCCGATGCTCCAACTTGAAATTCTATAACGTTATCAAATAACCTAGAAAAGTTATACATACCTTCATAATGATACAAGTTTGATTTATCATTAAACTTAGCGCCATAAACTCCAGTAGTTAAATTAGTTTGACTGATGTAAGTGTTTTTAATTTGATCTGCGAAGGTATTGAATTGAGGACTGCCAGCCTGTATTCTATTAGCATCTGCCGCTTGGCGAGCAGCAGCATGTGCTTGCTCATCAGTAACTGCAGGGTTTAATCTAGCACCAATATAAGTTCCAATATATTGAGGAAACCATGCAGTAGATGCTTTAGTTTTCTCATTGATATAACTTCCCAAAATTGAAGAAATATACGAATCACCCGAACGTTCCTGAGTAGTGTAACCTCTTAAATAAAAGTCTTGACCTTTTAATTCTAATTTATACAGGCCAATATTGAAGTTACGTAACGAATAACGGTCAGATCCAGTATAAACCGAAGTACCAGTACCCCAATTAGCTTGAGCTGATAATTGTACCGTATTAGTTAAATTATAATACAAACCTCCCGACATCTTCAAAGATTTAGTACCATAATCTACTAAGTCGATTTCATTGTAACCAGTTCTTGATACATTTTGATTAGGCAAGAAACCGTTATTTCTTTGTGCATAATAAAAAGGAAGATATTGGTTAATTACCGTAGGCCTTAATGCAGCAGGTACGTTGGCATTAATAAAAGCAATATAGTTTGGATAAGGAGTTCCTACCGGCAAATTATTAAGTACTGTTTGTGCATTGAATGCTCCACCAGATGCAGTTAATAAAGCTTGTCTTGTAGCAGCCTCCACATTGTTATTCACCGCTCTCATATTTTGGCTCACTTCATCACCATAAACATTCACACCGTCATAATTTGGATCAGATTGGCGAGTACCAGATTTTGGCATGTTAGCCGCTCTATCAAAGTTTGACTGATTAGTACCAAACCAGTCTTTAGCTTGCAAAAATGAAAATGCGAATTTAGCGCCAAACTTGTTGTTCCAAGACTTAGCCATACGCATATCAAACTGTCTGAACTCTTGCGCAGAAGTATTGTTGTCGTTCACGTGGTTTAATCCGGTTTTTAACTGGAAACTCACGCCTTGATATTTGAACGGATCTTTTGAAGTCATCAACAAAGTACCGCTGATACCACCAGCACCATATAATGCCGATGATGCTCCAGGCAACAACTCTACATTATCAACATCAAGCTCTGTGATACCTACAATATTACCTACAGAAAAGTTTAGGCCTGGCGCTTGATTATCCATACCATCAATTAATTGGTTGAAACGAGTGTTACCATTGGCGTTAAAACCTCTGGTATTGTAAGACCTGAAGGTTAAACTTTGAGTACTCATCTCCACCCCTTTAATGTTCTGAATAGCATCGTAAAAAGATGGTGCTGCAGCTTCTTTGATTTGTGTTTGCCCTAAGCGCTCAATCGTCACCGGCGATTCTAAAATACGCTCAGGAGTTCTTGATGCTGAAATCACGACTTCTTGCCCTAAAATTGCACCTGTTTCAAGCTCAAATTTTAAGTTACTTGCATTAGTAGTCACTTCCCTTTCCACTGTATTGTAGCCCACAAAGGTAACAGTAAGCGTAAATGGTGGTTTTTCAGTAGTACTGAAAGAAAATTTTCCGTTTTGGTCGGTAGAAGAACCTATTGTTTTTCCCTTCACTGTAACGCTCACTCCAGGAATCGGCTCCTTGGTTAGTTTATCGGTAACGGTACCGCTAACCACAATGCTTTGCGCAATGGCCGAGAACCCAGTCCACAGCAAAACACAAAGCATAAGAAATACTTTAGTAATAGTTTTGTTCATACTTCTGCAGTTTATATTGTTTATTTTAACATAAACTTAATACATTTTTTAAAATTTACAAATTAAATTTTATGCAAGCATAGTATTTTTTAAAAAAGCTAAATTTGTTTTACCTTAATGGTTATTTATAATTAAATTGCATGCTATCTTTTCGTCTCGTTTCAAAAAGAAAAACCAAAGCTTACACCAAATGAACAGAGTTAAAGCACTACTATGTATTGTTATCCCTATCCTATTAGGATATGTGTTAAATACAAAATTTGGCGACCTTCCTCCCATAGCAAAATTCTTAAATCCTTTTACTGGATTTTGGCAAAATGCCGAACAAATGAGCCCGGCTAAAAAGAAAAAAATCGTTTTAAAGAATGCACAGAGCGATATTGAGATTGTATTTGATGACAGGATGATTCCGCATGTATTCGCTCAAAATGATCACGATTTATATTATGCACAGGGCTATGTTACGGCCATGCATCGCCTTTGGCAAATGGATTTTCAAACCCGTTTTGCAGCAGGCCGAATTTCTGAGGTGGTAGGTGAAAAAGCCATAGAAGTAGATAAATACCAACGACGCATGGGCATGGTTTACGGTGCAGAGAACTCTTTAAAAGGAATGATGGCCGACCGAGAATCGAGAGAAATGCTTTTGGCATATACACAAGGCATCAACGATTACATTAAATCCTTAAACAAAAGAAATTTACCTGTAGAATATAAGCTGCTAGATTTTAAACCGGAACAATGGTCGCCCATTAAATGTGCGCTGTTACTTAAACAGATGTCCGCAGTGCTGGCCATGGGTTCCGACGAATTTTACATGACTAACATTCTGAAAAAGTACGGACCCGAAATTACTAAAGATCTATTTCCTGACTATCCTTTTAAAGAAGACCCGATTATTCCAGTTGGTACTAAATGGGATTTCAAGCCGTTGGAAGTACCTGCTACACCAAAATCTTTTACCGAAATGATGAGTACGGGCATTGCTACCAAGCAAAAAGTGGAAGGTATTGGCAGTAATAACTGGGCAGTTTCTGGAGCAAAAACAGCATCGGGATATCCAATTTTAGCGAACGATCCGCATCTTGATTTGAGCTTGCCATCTATCTGGTATCAAATTCAATTGCATGCACCGGGCGTTAATGCATATGGTGTTTCTTTACCTGGCGCCCCTGGAATTATCATCGGCTTTAACCAAAACATTGCTTGGGGAGTTACCAATGTTGCAGCTGATGTGCTAGATTTTTATCAAATCAAGTTTAAGGATAACAGTCACAAAAACTATTGGTACAACAACCAATGGCAAGCTACGAAACCTCGATATGAAAAAATTAAAATCAAAGGCGCCGCAGATGTAATCGATACAGTTTACTATACACATCACGGACCAATTGTATATCTGCAAAAGGCAAATTATAGTAAAGCCAAAAACGTTCCTGTTGGTCATGCATTGCGTTGGATTGCGCATGATAGCTCAAACGAGTTGAAAGCTTTTTACTTGTTGAACCGCGGAAAAAACTACAACGACTACCGCAACGCATTGCCTTATTTTACTGCTCCTGCACAAAATTTTATTTTTGCTAGCGCAGATAATGATATAGCCATCACACCAAATGGAAAATTCCCGTTGAAATGGAAAAATCAGGGTAAATTTATTTTAGATGGAACTGATCCTAGTAACGATTGGCAAGGCTGGATTCCTGCAGCTCAAAATCCAACGGTGAAAAACCCGCCGCGTAACTTTGTAAGTTCGGCAAATCAATCCTCGACAGATCCAAGTTATCCTTATTACATTAACTGGGAATTTGCTCCTTATGAGCGAGGCAAACGTATTAACGACAGGTTAACTGCAATGAAAAATGCTACTGCGGATAGCATGCGAAATTTGCAAATGGATTCTTACGGCATTATGGCCGAAAATTTATTACCTTACATTATGCCTTTGGTTAAAAGCAACGAACTTAATGCTACGCAAAAAGAGGCTTTTAACATCACAGCTAAATGGAATAAGTATTTCGAAGCTAAATCAATTGCGGCAAGTGTATTTGATTTATGGACCAAACGACTATCTTTTGAAATTTGGGATGATGATTTCAATGACAAGGACGTGCCTATGCGTTACCCATCCAGAGATAGAACGATAGAGTTGATTCAGAAAGACCCTAATTCCAAATGGTTCGACAATGTAAAAACTTCGAAAAAGGAGAGCCTAGCGGATTTAGTAAATTCGTCTTTCAAATATGCTTGCGATAGCTTAGAGCGTAAATATGGCCCCATTGGTGAAGAATGGGAATGGGGTAATTTTAAAAATTCAAATGTACCTCACTTAGCCAAAATTCCGGGATTTGGATCTAAAAAGCTATTGATTGGTGGCGCTAAAAGTACAGTTAATGCCTTAAGCGAAAGCAACGGGCCATCTTGGAGAATGGTGATTGAATTGGGCAAAACACCGAAAGGGCATGGCGGTTATCCAGGCGGACAGTCGGGCAACCCTGGCAGTCCGTTTTACGACAACATGATTGACTCATGGGCAAAAGGCAAACTATACGATTTGTTCTTTATGCAATCCCCAACAGATCAGGGAGGAAAAATTATTTCACGTTACAAAATTTCAAAAAAATAGAAATGGTCTTCATCGTTATATTATTACTCGCTTTTTTAGCCCAAACCTTTTTACCCTGGTGGGCAATAATCGTTGTATCATTTGCTACCTGTGGCATCATCGGGAAAACCAGCAAAATCTCTTTTTGGCAGCCTTTTTTAGCTATTGTTGTATTATGGGTAGGTATGGCTTTATACAAAAGTTTCCCTAACAACCATTTGCTAGCTGGCAGAGTGGCTGTAATGTTCGGTATAAAAGTTTGGCCAGCAATACTTGCCGTTACCGCATTAATTGGCGGTTTGGCTGCAGGCATCAGTGGACTTTGCGGCTATCATTTCAGAAAAGCTACGATTCAAGCAAAAGCAAAGAATTAATCATTAAAAAACTTCGTATTTTTGCCCTGTGAACAACAACACAGGGCATTTTTTTTATATTCAAAACGAGACGCAGTTTAATGAGATTGCTTTGGCTACTTTTAGGCATCAAGCTGCGAATTGTAAAGTGTATGCGGAATATATCTTCCACCTAAAAGTTGACCTCGACGCTATAACACACTACAGCCAAATTCCTTTCCTACCTATTAGCTTTTTCAAATCTCACTCGGTAATTAATGGCACTAAACCTGTAGAAATTACCTTCAGTAGCTCAGGAACTACAGGCCAAATCACCAGCAAGCATTTAGTTCAGGATTTATCAATTTATGAAGAGAGCTATAACAAGGCGTTTGAACTGTTTTACGGACCTGCGGAAAATTGTTGCCTGCTTGCGTTGTTGCCATCATACTTGGAACGCGACGGATCATCACTAATTTACATGGTGGACGACTTGCTTAAACAGAGTAAGCATCCACTTAGCGGTTATTTTCTTCATAACCATCAGGAACTTTACCATACACTTTTACAGCTTCAACTGGCTAAACAAAAAACCATATTGATTGGTGTAACTTACGCCCTACTGGATTTTATTGAGCAATATCAACTTAATTTCCCAGAACTTATTGTAATGGAAACCGGCGGAATGAAAGGCAAAAGGAAGGAAATGGTGAGGGCTGAATTGCATCAGCTACTTTCGGCAGCTTTTGGTGTAGCGCATATCCACAGCGAGTATGGCATGACAGAATTACTTTCCCAAGGTTATTCTAAAGGTGAAGGTATATTTGAATGCCCACCTTGGATGAAAATTTTATTGAGAGATACCTCTGATCCGTTGAGCATTTTAGATGAAAAGTATACCACCGGCGGCATTAATGTGATTGACCTAGCCAACATTAACTCCTGTTCATTTATTGCTACGCAAGATTTAGGCAAACTGCATGGACAAGGAAAATTTGAAATTATGGGTCGATTTGACAATGCGGATATCAGAGGTTGCAACTTACTAGTGCAGTAGGCGCTAAGTAATGCTAACTTTTAACAATAAAAAAATGCCACATCAAAAATGTGGCATTTTACTTTAAACCTTATGCTATTCTGCAATTATTAAGAAGTAATTTTTCTTTCCTTTTTGAGCTACTAAAAACTCATTGTTAATTAAATCAGCTATACCGAAAGTGGCATTCAAATCAGCTACTTTATTTTTATTGATACTTAAACCGCCACCTTGAACTGTCTTTTTCACATCCCCTTTTGATGGAAAAGCGGTTGTTTTTTCAGCTAACAAAGTTGGTGCATCCATACCTGAGGCTAACTCAGCTTTTGAGATTTTAAACTGCGGGATCCCTTCAAAGATATCCAGCACCTCTGCAGCGGATAATCCATCCAAAAATGCTAAAGAACCATTTCCAAATAAAAACTCAGAAGTTTTGATGGCTGTTTCCAACGCTTCGGCAGAGTGAGTTCTTACGGTGATATCTTCCGCCAGTGCTTTTTGTAAAATCCTCAAATGTGGTGCTTCATCATGTTGTGCCTCCAAAGCTTCAATCTCCTCCTTGCTTTTTAAGGTAAAAATTCTGATCCAAGCTTTAACATCACTATCAGATGAGTTTAACCAAAATTGATAGTATTTGTAAGGCGAAGTTTTAGCGGGATCCAACCAAATAGCACCACTTTCGGTCTTGCCAAATTTAGTTCCATCTGCTTTTTTAATCAGTTGCGTTGTTAAAGCATACGCCGTACCTTGATCTTTTCTTCTGATCAATTCGGTACCCGTTACAATATTACCCCACTGATCTGACCCACCCATTTGCAAAATACAATTGTGGTGTTTCCATAGGTAGTAAAAATCGTAGCCTTGTACCAGCTGGTAACTAAATTCAGTGAACGACATTCCATTATCGCCTTCCAAGCGCTTTTTCACGCTGTCTTTAGCCATCATGTAATTCACGGTGATGTGTTTACCTACCTCACGAATGAAATCCAAAAAATTGAAGTTTTTGAACCAATCGGCATTATTTACCATTACAGCACCATTGCCTTCATCCTGAAAGTTTAAAAACTTAGCCAACTGCCTTTTCATTCCTTCCAAGTTGTGGGCTACCATTTCTTCAGTTTGTAAATTACGCTCATCAGATTTTCCCGATGGATCTCCCACCATTCCTGTAGCGCCGCCCACTAAAGCAACTGGTTTATGCCCCGCCCTTTGAAAATGAATTAAGGTCATGATTTGGGTTAAATGCCCCACGTGTAAAGAATCAGCTGTTGGATCGAAACCGATATAACCAGCGCACATGCCTTCATTCAGTTTCTGTTCAGTATCTGGCATAATATCATGCAACATGCCTCTCCAACGTAATTCTTCTACAAAATTTATCATCTTTTTTTAACGATTTTGGGCACAAAGATAACAATTAGCTGATTAACTAATTAGCCAATTATCGAATGATTTGAGGCATTTAGATTATATTTACGGAATGAACTTTCTTTCGCATTACTATTTTGAGCAACAAAGTAGCAGTCCTGAAATGGTATTAGGAACTGTACTTCCTGATTTGCTTAAAAATGCGAATAAAAATTGGAGCATCCATCCTGAAAAGAAAGCTGATTTATTTGACCAAACTCAAACTTCAGCCATTTTGCAAGGCTGGAAACGTCATTTAGAAGTTGATCGCATTTTTCATTCGGCACCGTTTTTTAATCAAAAAATGCAGGAGCTCAAAAATCTGCTGATTCCAATTTTGACCGAAAGTCCGGTACGACCTTCATTTTTAGCGCACATAGGTGTGGAGTTATTGTTAGATCACCTGCTTATTGCATACGGAAAAATTAATGTGAGCAAATTTTATGAAAAGCTAGATACCGTTAATGAAGACGCACTTACCGATTTCCTAAAACTTTGCGCTATTGACGATGTAGATCATTTTTTCAAGTTTTACCAAAGTTTTAAATCTAGCCGATACCTATTAAGCTATCAAAAACTAGAGAACATTGCTTATGCCCTTCAACGTATTTGCATGCGTTTATGGGAACATCCGTTTACCGAAAAAACTAATTATCAGCTAATTTCTATCTTGGAATTTTACAAAACCCAATTAGAAGTTGATTTTATGGTTATATTTGAGGAAATAGAAAACAAGCTCAACTAACATGCGCAAGTATCGGCTACTTATTCCTTTATTGTTTTTTGCAGTAACCATTAAAGCTCAACGCAAATACAGCAATGAGTTTTTAAATTTGGGAGTAGGTTCTTCGGCCTTTGGTTTATCAGGCTCCGTTGTGGCAAGTGTAAATGATGTAACAGCAGGTTATTGGAATCCGGCTGGTTTGGCACGTATGGAAACACCACGCCAGGTGAGCTTTATGCACTCCGAATACTTTGCAGGAATAGCTAAATATGATTATGGTTCATTTGCTACCAGCGTACAAGATAATACTGCGGTAGTTGGCGCCTCGGTGCTACGTTTTGGCGTTGACGATATTCCCGATACATCGGAACTTATTGATGCCGATGGTAACATCAACTACGATAGAGTGAAGAAATTTTCTGCCGCTGATTACGCTTTTATTTTCTCCTATGCCCGTAAAAAAGGCAAGAAAAATCAAATTGGCGAAGGTGACGGACTGAGCTACGGAGCTAACGTAAAGGTAATCCATCGTTTAGTTGGTGAATACGGAAAATCATGGGGTTTTGGCCTTGATGCCGGTATACAATACAAGAAAGGAAAATGGGCTTTGGCTGCTGTAGGAAGAGATATCACTTCCACTTTTAACTCTTGGAGCTATAATGCAGATAAGTTATCTACTGTTTTTGCTCAAACTGGTAATGACATCCCTAAAAGCTCCACAGAAATCACCAATCCACGCATTGTTTTAGGAGCAGCATACACCACCGCCATCAGCGAAAAATTCAACTTAATGGCTGAAACCAATATCAATTTAACTACTGATGGACAGCGTAATGTATTGGTAAGTGCAAATCCAGTAAGTGCCGATCCGACCTTGGGTTTAGCCGTGGATTATAAAAAAACCATTTACTTACGTGGCGGCGTTGGCAACATTCAAAAGTCTACAGATTTTACAGGCAAACAAATTTACACCTACCAACCTAACATGGGCGTTGGTATTAAAATTAAAGGCTTTTCTTTGGATTATGCACTCACCAACGTAGGCAACACGTCTGATGCACTTTACAGCAACGTATTCTCTATCCGATTAGATTTTGACAATAGGTAATTATTCCTTGTTAAAATTTCTTTTGCATTAACCTGAGGTCGGGACATCTTTCACAAAACAACTTTTTCATGACAGGCTAAATCCTAATACCTTCTAAATTTGTGGAAAACCCCAACATCATGAAAGCCGTAGGATTTAAAACTTCTCTTCCAGTTACCGCAGCAGAAAGCTTCGTTGATTTCGAAACAGCAACACCTAGCCCCAAAGGCAAAGATTTACTCGTTAAAATTAAGGCAATTGCAGTTAACCCTGTTGATTATAAAATAAGGCAGAACGCAGCAAAAGATACGACTTTGGCTGAACCTAAAATTATTGGCTGGGATGCTTGTGGTGTAGTGGAAGCGATAGGAGAAGAAGTTAGTTTATTTAAAGTTGGCGATGAAGTTTATTATGCTGGCGACATTACCAGACCTGGATGCAACGCCGAATATCAGCTGATAGATGAACGCATAGTAGGAAAAAAACCAAAAAGCATAAGTTATGAAGCCGCAGCGGCAATGCCCTTAACCTCGTTAACAGCATGGGAAATCCTTTTTGACCGCATCCGTATCAGTCAAGAAAAAGATAAAAATAAAACGATTTTGATTTTAGCGGGTGCTGGTGGTGTAGGTTCAATTGCTATTCAGTTGGCTAAAAAAATAGCTGGACTAAAAGTAATCGCAACTGCATCAAGGCCTGAGAGCATCAATTGGTGCAAAAAAATGGGGGCAGATGTAGTAGTAAATCATAAAAATTTAGTGGAAGAAGTGAAGAATGCAGGTTTTGAGTATGTTGATTTCATTTTAGATTTTGTTGATGTAAACAACTACTGGGATGCCATGGCTGATCTCATTAAACCGCAGGGACATATCGCTTCTATTACTGGTAGCGCAACGCCAGTAGCTTTAAACAAACTGAAAACAAAAAGTGCAAGTTTCTCATGGGAGTTCATGTACACGAGGTCTTCATTTCAAACCGAAGACATGATTGAACAACACCATATTTTAAATAAAGTAAGTGACCTGTTGGACGAAGGTGTTGTGCAACACACACTTACCGAAACTTTAAATGGCTTATCGGCAGCTAACGTGAAAAAAGCACATGCGCAACTGGAATCTGGAACTACAATTGGCAAGCTGGCAATAAAATACTAAGTTGGTAGCGGAATTACGAACAATTTGGGCACAAGCCCGATAAGGTAAAATTCACCTCTTTCACTTGATATTGCTTAGGTAACTTAAAGGTGGGCTCCACATCTTCCAAGCAAGTTACTGCTTTGCATTTTTCACAGCTAAAATGTACGTGGTTGTGGTGGTGATGTTGAGTTTCGCATTGGTGGCATTCGGCATATTTGATTACGCCATCTACATTCACAATGCGATGGACAGCACCTTCATCTACCAATCGATCTAATACACGGTAAATAGTTACACGATCGCAAACATCATTCAACGCCTGTTGTATTTCTGGCTGCGACAAAGCAACGGGAGAAGTACTAATTAGTTTTCTAATTTCTGTTTTAGCTATCGTGTTACGTGTGATCTTCATCTTTAAAGGCAAATACAAATATACTAAAACTAACTTGAGTTGCTCGGAACCCGTTCCAAAGTATACTCAAGCTTGACAAAACCTGCTAAAATAAGTTTTTGATAATTTGTTCAATGCTTAAACCTTCGGCTTCGGCCCTATAATTTCGTACAATTCTGTGTCGCAAAATGCCTTCTGCAACAGCTTGCACATCTTCAATATCTGGTGAATATTTGCCCGAGATTGCCGCATGACATTTAGCGCCTAAAACCAAAAACTGTGATGCCCTAGGACCTGCGCCCCAAGAAATGAACTTGTTGATTTCGGCAGTTGCGAATTCACTATTTGGACGTGTTTTAGCCACTAGTTTCACCGCATACTCCAATACGTTATCCGTAACGGGGATGTTTCTAATTAACTTTTGGAAATACTGAATTTGGCTAGCATCAATTAATTTCTGCAATTCAACGGTATGGTTGCTTGTTGTATTTTTTACTATGGTCAACTCATCCGCAAATGCTGGATAATCCAATGAAATATTGAACATGAAACGGTCTAACTGCGCTTCAGGTAGTGGGTAGGTTCCCTCCTGCTCAATTGGGTTTTGCGTAGCTAGCACAAAAAATGGCTGTGGCAACCCATGTGTAACACCCGCAGCCGTCACTGCTTTTTCTTGCATCGCCTCTAGCAGGGCCGCTTGAGTTTTAGGCGGCGTTCTATTGATTTCATCAGCCAAAATGATATTTGAAAAAATTGGCCCCTTAATAAACTTAAATTGCCTATCCTCTCCTAAAATTTCGGCACCAATGATATCGCTTGGCATTAAATCTGGAGTAAATTGAATGCGGTTAAAGTTGAGGTCGAGCACATTAGCTACCGTTTGCACCAATAAAGTTTTGGCCAATCCCGGTACGCCTACTAACAAACAATGCCCATTGCTAAAAATAGCAATGAGCACTGACTTTACAATTTCATCCTGTCCAATTACAACCCTACCTATCTCACTTTGTATATTTTTAAATGATTGATGCAAGGCATCAACGGCTTCTACCTCATTTTTAAACTGCATTGGCTACTTACTATCTTTCTTTTTTACCCAAAGTTTCAATTCGTCACAAGTTTCAAATTCCTCGTCAACTCTAATATAAGTAGTTTCTTTTCGTTTTTCAAACCATTCGCTCATCACTTTTGATTCTTTTTCTTGCTGCGCTTTTTCTTTGAACTTTGGATAATCCTGTTCTAAACTTGCCTTATGCGGTGGAATTTTAGATTTCAGGAAGAAGATTTTATAGCCTTCCTTACCTGTTTTTTGGTCGTTAAAGGCAACTGGCTTAGAAATACCACCAACTTTCATGGTATCAATTACCACAAACACTGCTGGGTCTAATTTCTCCACCGGAACAAATGTGGTTCTAGCAGTTTGATTATCCGCATACAACATCATACCACCATTATATTGCGTTTCTTTATTATCCGAATACAATGAAGCTGCCGTAGCAAAAGGCAATTTCTTATCAATTAAATTATTGTAGATACTATCTGCTTTTAACTTAGTGCGTTCTAAACTTTGTGCTGTACTTTGCGGACGAATCAAGATGTGTCTTACATGGGCCTGCTCTCCACGGCGCTCAATTACCTGCACAATATGGTAGCCATACTCTGTTTCAAATATCGGCGACATTTCTCCAGCTTTCAATTTAAAAGCCCAGGCAGTGAATTCTTTCACCATCGTTTGCCTGTCAATAAAACCATAATCACCGCCCTCAGATGCCGAACCCGGATCCTCGGAATAAGTACGAGCTAAGAAACCAAAATCCTCACCACTCTTTACACGCAGGCGGATAGCTTCTAACTTATCATAATATTTTTGTTTTTCAGCTTTTGTTAGCTTAGGTTGAAGTACAATTTCTCCAACTTCTACTTCAGCACCAATATCTGGCAAACTATCTTTAGGATAAGTATCAAAATATTTTTTCACCTCTAAAGGAGTAACGTTGGTGTGCTCCGTAATTTTGGCTTGCATTTTTTGCGCAATCAAACCTTCTTTTACGTCAGGGCGCATTTCATCTTTATACTGTAAAACAGATTTTTGAAGAAAACGCTCTAAATTTTCCTGTCCACCCATGCGTTGAATTTGATAGCGCATACGTTTATCCAATTCGTCATCAACTTGAGTTTCCTCCACTACGATAGAGTCAATTTCTGCTTGTTGCTTCAACAACTTTTGCACTAGCATTTGCTGTAAAAAGTAACATTTAGCTCTGGTATCGGCAGGATTACCTTGGTTAAGGTAAATGGCATATTGCTGGTTAAGATCAGAAAGCAAAATGATATTGCTACCCACAACGGCTACTACCTTATCTAAATTAGGTTTAGGCTGAGCCTTTACATTCAAGAACAAACACATTAAGATGCTTGCTATTGATAAAATTTTCTTCATTAGTATGCTAAATCTATAATATAAGTTGCAAAGTTAAAATTATTAAGCGTAGAAGCATCAATTTGCTGAGCCTTTGGCCATTTTTTTCAACTCTGATTGATTAATTTTAATCTTGTATTTTGTACGTAAGCTGGCAATCCAATCTGCCTCTAGCTGTTGTTGGTAATCGCCTACCACTTGACCTCTAATTTCATCAAACTGCTTGCCATCGTAATTTTTGCTGTGATTGGAAAAATAAGTTTTTAGCTGTTCATCATCTTCCTGCACTTTTCCCCATATTTTCTGCTCACACACATTAAACATCAACACGCCCTCCCTGTACTCATTCATAATATAATTGTACTCAGGTGTGTCTGAAGCTATTTTTTGCTGCGCCTTTAAAGCACTTTCGTATCCAGCAATTTCCTCTTTGTAACTATCTTGGTTATCCAAACCTAAGGCCTTAGCTTCCGCTACTTTCAACTTAAAATTGATGTATAAGTTCAAGTAATCTTCAAGCTCCTTGTACGAAACGGAATTTTCACCGATGTGATTCTTTTTGTACACCCATAAAAATTCCTTACTACTTATTGGGCTACCATTAATAGTTGCTACATATTGAGCAAAGGCTAGGTTTCCCAAAGCAATAAAAAAAACAACCAAATAAGCTTTTTTCACAAAAGACGCGTTCATTGATTAATGGATAAAAGTAATAATTTAAGGTGCTATAATAAGATATTTAACTAATTTTAACAGAAATTTTTTCCATCAAATGAATAGCAACCAACTTATAACTAACGAAGAAGCGCTACGTTTATTCTTTAATGATGATGTATATTTAGTTGGCGATGTTCCTGTAGTTGAAAATAGCGCAAATATTATCACGGAAAACATTGATAATAAAACAACTAATGCTTCTACTACGGCTAACCAAACCAGTTCAGCAGCACCAGAAGTTGAGGTGCCAAATTTAACTCAAAACACACCTATTCAGCCTAAAAGTTTTGATTTTAAGCATTTGGGGAAAAACGAAAAAGGTATTCTTATTTTGGTTAACGACCAGCAAAACCCAGTGAGTACCAACCAAGGCACAGAACTATTGAGAAAACTGGTATTATCCATCAACTTAAAAAATGCTGATTTTGCCTTGCTCAATTACGCCACTTATACCGATGCGAAGTTTGAGGATTTACATTCCTTCTTCGCATGTAAAATGGTTTTTGCCTTTGGCGTAGCTCCAACCACTTTGGGGTTAAGTGAGATGCAGCTTCACCAACTTCATGAGCTAAATAAAATCAAATTCATTTTTACGCATAACCTGCATGATTTAGACGGTGATAATGCGGCTAAAAGAGTGCTTTGGGCAACCTTAAAAACCTTGACTTTATGATAAGAAAACTAGTTTTTGCCACTAATAACATCCACAAAACGGAAGAGGTAGCAAAAATATTGAGCCCAGATTATGAGGTGCTAAATTTAAAAGACATTAACTGTTTAGTTGACATCCCAGAAACTGGCGATAGCTTTGCTGTAAATGCCACGCTAAAAAGCACTTATGTATTTGATAATTTTGGCCTAGATTGCTTTTCAGATGATAGCGGATTAGAAGTTGAAGCTTTGAACAACGCTCCTGGCATTTTTTCGGCGAGGTACAGCGGCATTAAAGACGACCAAATTAACCTTGAACTGCTGCTTAAAAATATGGAAGGACAAACTAACAGAAAAGCCAGGTTTAGAACCGTCATATCCTTAATTCAAAATGGAAAGAACCATTTGTTTGAGGGCACCATTGAAGGTACAATTAGAACTTCACCTAGCGGGAACAAAGGATTTGGTTACGACCCAATTTTCCAACCTAATGGTTATGAAATCACTTTTGCAGAGATGGAAATGACCGAGAAGAATAACATTAGCCACAGGGCTTTAGCAATGCAGCAACTTATTTCGTTTTTGAAACAATAGCTATTCTGCCGCATTGAAATTGATATTTAGCAAAAATAATCCCTACTCACTCATGTGGTAGGGATTTCTTTTATTTCTTCGATTTGTCTATCGCTTTGTTAATTACATCTTGTATGCGGGGCCTGATATTTAACTTCCCTAACATTTCGCTAACTGTTGGGTGAACACGGTTAGTTAGGATGATGTAGATCATGTTTCTTGCAGGGTCAGTCCAAACGCCGATACCAGTATAGCCCGTGTGGCCAAAGGTTTGCGGCGAGGCTAATTCAGAAGGATATTTCTTGGTTGTATCTGGGTCCCATCTATCAAACCCTAAACCTCTACGGCTCACGTTCGACTGACGGCTGGTAAACATATCTACCGTTTGAGGCGTAAAATATTGCTCGCCACCGTAAGTTCCCTTATTTAAAAGCATTTGATTATAGATGGCCAAATCATTTGCACTGCCAAATAAACCTGCATGGCCTGCTACCCCTCCTTTTAGCGCAGCACCTTGATCATGTACGTAACCTTCTAACAAAGTTTTTCTAAATGCTTTGTCGTCTTCTGTAGGTACAATTTTGTCCTTCGCAAAGCGATTACGAGGTAAATAACCCGCAGTTTGCATGCCTAGTGGCACATAAAAATTTTGTTGTACATACTGATCTTCTGGCATTTCCGAAAGATGCTCCACAATATCCTGCATTACATACATGCTGATATCACTATACACATAACTTCCCTTGGTTTTGATAGGCGAGTTAAGCATTTTAGGCCACATAAAATCATTAAAAAAGCCTTTTTTGATGTAATAATTATCTGCCACTTTAGTTGGATAAGCCGCAGAAGAATCTCTGGCATAATCTCCCTCTTTCACGTAATTGTGAAAAGGAATGTAAGGAATGAAGCCCGCTTGATGCAACATTACATCTCTCACCAATGTGCCATTCATTGGTGTATTGCGAGCTTTGGCAACATAGTACCCAACGTTGGTATCTAACTTTAGTTTTTGCTGCTCAACCAATCGCATAACGCTAGGCGTGGTAGCAGTTACTTTAGTTACCGATGCCAAGTCGAAAATATCCGTTACTTTATCCGGCATTACATTGTCGTAGGTATGGTAACCAAAAGCTTTGTTGTAAATCACCTTACCATCCTTTGCTACCAAGACCACCATACCCGGACTAGCCTTTTTAGCTATTCCTTCATTGGCGATAGCTTCAATTTCACTTAAATCATCGCTATTTACCCCAGCATCTTCAGGTACGGTATATTTTAAACGGGTAACTTTTGTGGTATATCCTGTGCCCTTAACATATTTAGCCGAATAATTTTTAGTAAGCAGATGTTCAGCGGCTATTCCTCCAAAAATTACCTGCGGTGCTATCATTGCCGCTTCCTCGTTATTTTGAGCGCTCCAAACTAAAGGCGCATTAAGCAAATCTAAGGTGGCTAGGGAACTACCATTTCCAAATAATGCCACTACTACATTTTTACTCTTTGCGATATCCATAATGAAGTTGATGTACTTTCCATTTTTTGCCATTTCATCATCCAAAGCAATTAATAAGGTGTTGTAAAACTTCACATCATCTTCCAAATCATTCAGCGTAGTGGAATCAGCATATTTTGCAGCACTCAACTTGGCAACCGCAGCGTATTTGTTAAGTAAGCTATCAAATCCCAATTGATATTTGTAGCCCAAGTCAACAGATACAAATCTTTTATCAGAAAGGCCTACAATAGGAATAAAATTTTGTGCGTTGTTCAATAACACGGTGCTTTTCACCACGTCGCCCATTGTATTTAGGCGGCTCTGATTCTTTTTGTGATCTTGCGCACAAGCATTTAAAGTAGTAAGTAACGTTAAGCAAACGGCAATTAGGCCTATCAGTTTGTCTTTTCTCATCAGTATATTATCTCTAGTCAAAAAAATTAGTTCAACACTTTATTAGTTTTTACGCGGCGCAGCTTTATCGTAAACCTTCTCGCCATTAAGGTAGGTTTTAATCACCTTATTTTTCAAAATTTGCTGTTGGTTGGCGGTGAGCAAATCGTTTTCCATGATCACAAAATCAGCTACTTTACCTACTTCCAAACTGCCTTTTTGCTTTTCTTCGAAATTTGCTTTAGCCGCCCAAATAGTCATTCCTCGAAGCGTTTCTTGGGGAGTTAATGCATTCTCCATTTGAAAACCTCCTTCAGGGTAATTAGCAGCATCTTTTCTGGCTGTAGCGGCATAAAATGTTAACATGGGGTTAATTTGCTCCACTGGAAAATCAGTTCCTAATGGTATCCAACCATTTTGTTTGAGCAATTGTTTGTAGGCATAGGCCCCTTTAATGCGGTCTTTACCTAAACGATCTTGTGCCCAATACATATCCGATGTAGCATGTGTTGGTTGTACAGAAGGCACCACCTTTGCCTTACCAAACAAGTCAAAATCCTGAGGGGCAACTACTTGTGCATGCTCAATACGCCAACGCCTATCATTATTAGGTTCTAAAATTTTATTGTAAATCTTCAAAATCGCCCTGTTAGCAGAATCGCCGATGGCGTGGGTACACATTTGGAAATTATGCTCGTAAATTTTCTTTGCAACTTCTTCAAAATGACTTAGGTTGCTCAATAGAAAACCTGTTTTTTGCGGCATATCAGTATACGGATGCAGTAAACATGCTCCACGTGAACCTAGTGCACCGTCTGCATAAACTTTAAACGAGCTCACATTTAATCTATCGGTTTTAATTGCTCCACGTTTGAAAAGGTAATCGTAATTTTTCTGGTTATCAGAAAGCATCACATAAAACCTCATTTTAATATCGCCGTTTGCCTGCAATTTTTCCAGTCCCTCAACTGCGTCGTAATTTAAACCACAATCATCAATGGTAGTTAAGCCAACTTCAAAACAATTAGCCTGCGCCTGTAGCAGTAAGGCTTTCATTTCTTCCTTTGTTAAGCTTGGAATTTTGCTGGCCACTAAATCCACTGCGTTATCAATAAGCACGCCAGTGATTTTACCATTATCTACCATAATTTCGCCGCCAGTTAATTCAACTGCTTTGGTGATACCGGCAGCATCAAGTGCTTTTTGATTAGCAATTGCGGCATGACCATCAATTCTGGTTAATAGCACTGGCCTGTTAGGGAAAAGTTCATCTAATTTCTCCTTGGTAGGAAACTGTTTTTGCGGCCAATCATTTTGGTCCCAGCCTCTACCGGTTAGCCAACCATTAGGATGCTCAGCTGCGAAAGTTTTTAACCGTGCTAAAATTTCGTCCCAAGATTTAGTTTCAAAGAGATTGGCGGTATTTAAACTTTCAGCATAACCAAAAAAGTGCGCATGAGCATCTATAAAACCGGGGTAAATGGCTTTACCGTTAGCATCTAGCATTTCCGCCGCCGGATATTGCTTTTTGATTTCTTCCGAATTGCCTAGGGCAAGCACCTTGCCATCTTTTACTGCCATAGCCTCCGCAATGGTAAACGCACTATCCACGGTGTATATTTTTGCGTTGAACACTACTAAATCTGCCTTTGGCTTACCGCAAGCACTTAAAATTACCAATAAAGTTGCTAGGAGCAACAACCTCGCATGAGTCATATGATGATTAGTTTTAATGCTAAAGATAAATGTTTAACGAAATAAAACGTCTGTATTTTTATTGATACCTAGCAAGAAATTTCTAAACGAGGTAAAAAACTTCATTCCACAATTTATACTAATATTTCCACAATCATACGGGAAAAAATCGCCTCAAATTCCACAGCACTTAAAATGGCACACCGCATATAAGCTCAAAAAACGCACATTTTTGCAATGGCATCATTTTTATATATGAATAGTATCTACCTGTGAAAAACATAAGACATTCTCACCTGCTTATGTAAGCGACCTCATCTACCTGTGTAAAAACATCTTTTTTGGAAATTACTGCCGCAATTTGGCGGTTTAACCTACTCCGAAGATTCATCATTTTAGCTAAGCCTTACTGGCCAGTCTATCTTCTACAAAAACAAAAGGCAGTAAACTTTTGATTCCATTTACTTTGATAATTTGTCCGCTTAAACAGTAAAATATTACTGCAATTGGTGATTGTTGTTTTTGCTCAAACTCGGCCATTACTTGTAAACATGCGCCACAAGAAGTTACCGGATTTTTAATATCGAAATTTTCAGTAAAGGCAGTGATGGCCATAGTGCTGATTACCGCATGTGGTTTGCTTGCGCCAATAGCAAAAAGTGCCACTCGTTCTGCACACAAACCAGAAGGATAAGCTACATTTTCTTGATTACTTCCAAGTATAATTTCGCCATCGGCCAGCTGTATTGCTGTACCTACTTTAAATTTAGAATAAGGCGAGTAAGAAGTGCCTAACGCTTCTTCAGCCCTAATACACAATAACTTATCCTCTAATGAAAGCTCATTTATATGCTCGTAGGTTTCGTAAGTAATTTTAAAATCAAGTACATTCATAAACTAAACATACAAATTTGGAACAATATATGTTAAAATTGATGCGATAAGTTGGCAACAAAATCAAACTTTATGATTTAAGCATTGTTTACTAATTGGGTTTTAAAACCTGAATTAACACATAATAAACCATCAAATTTAATCTCGATTGAATAAGTATTTTAGAAAAGGCCTAAAAATTGTATTATGGATTATTGCCAGCGTTATACTATTGGTAGTGTTGGTTGCCTTCTCTCTCAATATCCCTGCGGTACAAAACTTTGTTAAAAACAAGGCCATTAATTACCTGAAAAATAAGACTAAAACAGAAGTACGACTGGAAAGTATTAAAATTGCTTTACCCAAAGATGTGGTGCTGAATAAGTTTTATATCGAAGATCTTAATAAGGACACCCTACTTTACGCTGAAAAACTACAGGTAGACATTAGCTTATTTAAACTTCTAAAAAATACGGTAGAGGTTAATTACATTGAACTTAAAAACATCAGAGCAAATGTTAAACGGGTTAATCCGGATACAACTTTCAATTTTTCATTTTTAGTTGATGCCTTTGCAAGCGAGCAGAAAAAACCAGAAGAAAAAGTGGAGAAAGATACCACTTCAACACTTAAGTTTTCCGTAGATAAAATCCGATTTGAAAATATAGGAATTACCTACAAAGACGATGTAGCTGGCAACAATGTGAAGTTTTATCTAGGTAAATTGGAAACGAAGATTAAGGATTTCGATTTACAAAACCAGCGTTATGTAATTAAAGATTTTATTGTAGATAACACCTCGTTATTATACTTACAACAAAAGCCTTTAACACAACTGGTACAGCACATTACCAATAGCGTAGATAGCGCCGAAAAGGAAAAAGGAAAACTACCTACCATTGAGGTTCAAAAATTTGAGTTCAATAAAGTGAAAGTGAACTATGATGATCAATTGACCACTACCAATGTTGTTGCCGACGTTAACCGACTTCATTTTAACAATTTAAAAGTTGACTTGACTAATGCAAGTTACACCACCGATAATGCCGAACTGGCCAATTCTTTTGTAAAGTTTGCTTTTAGACCCGCACCAAGTAACGACTTGGATAAAGTGCAGGATACTGTTGACGTTAAAGAGTCGTCTTTGGCTTTAGCTATTAAAAAAATCAATTTGGTTAACAACCATTTGCAGTATGATAACTTAGGCGTAAAACCTTTGAAAAAAGGTATTGACTTTAATCATTTAGATATTAATGGGCTAAACTTAGGTGCTGAGGAAGTTAATTACAGCAGCAAAGGAATTACTGCAAAGGTTAAAAATGGCTCATTGAGCGATAAAAGTGGCTTCGTACTGAATGCTTTGAGAGGTGATGCAATTTATAACGATAAACAAATTAAGCTTAATAACTTTGTGCTAAAAACGCCAAATACCAGTATAGAAAACGAAACTGACTTAAGTTTTAGTTCCATCACTGATTTGAGCAAAAATCCTGAGCGAGTAAAATTGGCCATCAATTTAAAAAACACCACTATTGGTTTAAAGGATGCCACATTTTTCAGCAATGCTTTACCTGCACAGTATACCAATCAAAAGATTAAAGTAAACGCAAAAATAAATGGCTATCTCAATCGCTTAAACATTCCTCAACTTCAAATTAGCGGCTTAAGAAACACCCAAATTGATATTAATGGAAAAGCAAATAACATTACTGATGTAAACAAGGCTTTCCTGGATCTTAACATCAGAAAAATATATCTCACCAAGGGTGATATCATTGCAGTTGTACCTAAAAAATCGTTACCACCAAGCATTGAATTGCCTAACGTAATTGATGCCAATGGTAAATTTAAAGGCTCGTTAAGTGATTTTTCTACCAACTTAAATGTAAGATCAGACATGGGCGGCGCAGTACTTATGGCAACCATGAAAGGGCCTAAAGGAAAAGAAAGCTATAACGCCGCAATTAACCTTAATAACTTTAACGTTGGGAAGCTGCTGAAACAACAACCTACACTAGGTAGAGTTTCGGCAAAGGCAAATGTGAGTGGCACTGGTTTAGATGCTAAAAAAATCAATGCAAAATTTAATGCAACTGTGTTGAGTGCCTACTACAATAAATACAATTATCGCAACCTTCAGTTATCTGGTAATTATGTAAATCAGAAAGTAGCGATTAAAGCAAAAATGCCTGATAGCAATGCAAACTTTGAAATTAATGCCAATGCTAACTTAGCAGGGAAATACCCCTCGGTAAAAGCCAACGTGGCACTGAAACAGGTTGATCTTCAAAAGTTAAACTTCAGTAGTACCGAATTCAAACTTGCTGGAAATATTAAAGCCGATATTGCAACTGCAGACGTAGATTACCTGAACGGCGATGTTTTTGCTACTGGACTACAATTGGTTAAAGAAGGTAAAAAATTCAATGTAGATACCATTCAACTTAAGGCAGTTTCTACTGCTACCGAAAATAAATTAGCGTTAAAATCTGAATTGATTAGCGCCACTGTGGACGGAAAGTATCAATTGAGTAAAGTAGGCAATGCAATTATCAACCAAATCAATAAGTATTATGAATTTGGAGAGGTAACCAATATACCTCCACAACGGATTCGATTTACGGCAAATATCTATAACCCAAAATTCTTAAAAGATTTTGTACCTGCCTTAACCACTTTTGCGCCTTCTAGAATTAATGGTTTAATTGATACAGAAAAAGACAGCTTGTTGATGAACGCCGTGTTCCCGAAAGTGGCCTACAACGGTATTAACTTGGACAGCATAAAACTGAACGTAAATAATGATGCACAAAAACTGAACTACAAGTTACTTGTAAACAGCATTCAAAATACTTCAATTGCCTTGTTTAATACCGAGATATCGGGCTCAGCGGCTGATAACAAACTTGATTTAAATGTTTTCTTAAGAGATAGACAACGTAAAGACAAATATGTAATTGCCGGTATTTTTCAATCGATTAACAAAGATTTTAGGTTCAGTCTTGATCCACAAAAGTTATTATTAGACTATGAAAAATGGACTGTTGCGCAGGACAACTACATTCAGTTTGGTCAATCGGGAATTTTAGCACACGAGTTTAATATCAGTCAAGGTTCGCAGTTACTGAGCATCAATAGCACTTCTGAACAACCTAATGCACCTTTGGATGTAGAATTCAAGAACTTCCAAATCGAAACGTTGATGAAATTTGCCGAAACAGATACTGCTTTGGTAGGTGGAGCAATTAACGGCGACGTAAATGTAAAGGATTTGGCAAGCAACCCTAAATTTGAAGCCGATTTAACCATTAACAAGTTACGTTACCAAAAAGATGAACTAGGCGATTTAAGAGCTATTGTAAACAACAATACTGCTAATGCATTTGAGGTTGATGCTAGCTTAAAGGGCGTTCATGAATTATCAGCTAAAGGATTTTATTATACCGCACCGCAAAGCAGTTTAGACCTTAGCGTGAACATTGAAAAAATTGACCTTACACAAATTGAAAGTGTTAGTGCGGGGCAAATCAAAGAAGGAAGGGGTACTATTTCTGGTCAATTCACCATTAAAGGAACACCATCGCAGCCGCAAGTTTTAGGTGCGTTAAAGTTTAATGATGCCGGAATGAGGATTGCTTACATTAACTCCTATTTTACTATGCCAACGCAGGAAATTGCGTTCAATAATCAAGGTATACGTTTCAATAACTTTACTTTGGTTGATTCGTTGGGCAATAAAGCTAGCGTAAATGGAAATATCAACACATCCGACTTCAACAACATTCGCTTTGGCTTGGATATTAAAACTGATAATTTCAGGGCAATGAACTCCACCGCAGCTGACAACGACATGATTTACGGTACGGTTTACCTTAGCAGTAACATTAAAGTGCGTGGCAATTTGAACCAGCCGGATGTTAACATGAATGTAACTGTAGAAAAGGGTACGAAGTTTTATTTCGCTATGCCAGTAAATGATCCATCGGTAATTGATCAAGAAGGAATTGTACAGTTCATTGATGCAGATGCGCCTCCGTTTAACGGGCAGAAAGATTTAAAGACGGATAGCGTGAGTAAATCGCCAATCAAAGGAATTAATTTAGTAGCCGATATTAATGTGGATCCAGAAGCGGAACTTAACGTAGTAGTGGATCCAGCCAATGGTGATATGCTAAGTATTAAAGGAGACGCAGATTTGAACGCTACCATGGACCCTAGCGGAAAAATTAGTATGACTGGGCGTTATGAAGTAGTAGATGGATCTTACAGCCTTTCGGTAGGGCCTTTAGGCAAAAAACCATTTAAACTTGTGAAAGGAAGTACCTTAATTTGGACCGGCGAACCAACTGAGGCAAACATCAATTTAACCGCTCTATACGAAGTTAATGCTGCACCAATAGATTTACTGAACCAACCAGATTTAGTACAAGCCAAAACTAAAATGCCTTTTCAGGTTTATCTTTACATGAAAGGAGAACTGCTCAAACCTATCATTTCCTTCAAAATTGACTTACCTGAAAACGAACGAGGAACTGAAATTGGAAGTTTAGCTTACACTAAATTACAAACGGTTAATAGAGATGAAAATGAACTGAATAAGCAGGTTTTTGCCTTACTGGCACTTAATCGTTTCATTGCCAACAACCCATTCCAAAGTTTAGCTGGCGGCGGTGGCGGCGTGTCTACCTTGGCACGTTCGAGCGTGAGCAAGTTATTAACCGAACAGTTGAACAATTTGGCTTCTGACTTGATTCAGGGTGTAGATTTGAACTTCGGCGTAAACTCGTCCGAAGATTACTCGACCGGTAGTTTAGAGCAAAAAACTGATTTGGAGCTCGGTATCTCAAAGAAACTTCTTAACGATCGCCTAACAGTAACCGTAGGAAGTTCGTTTGCTTTGGAAGGACCTCAGCAGGCCAACCAAAATGCCACCAACATTGCCGATAACGTAAATGTTGAGTATGCACTTTCTAGAGACGGAAGATATCGTTTAAGAGCATACCGACGCAATCAAACTGAAAGTGTGGTACAAGGCCAAATCATTGAAACCGGACTAGGATTTACCTTAGTAGTTGACTATAACAGATTTAAAGAAATATTCCAAAAACGTAGAAATAGATACAGAGATGAAGCAGAACAAAGACCAAAAGATGAAAAAGCTAATTAAATTTTGTGTTTTCATGTTGGCCTGTATTCTGCTTGCCAACTGTAGCAACACTCGTTACCTCAAACCGGGGCAAAACCTGTATATCGGGGCTGAAGTTAAAATCAATCCCGATTCCAATTCGAAAATTGACAATGCAAAGCAGGTGAAAAGTGCTTTAGAAGATAGGACCCGCCCCAGGCCTAACAAAAGCATTTTAGGTTTGCGCCCTAAACTGTTTATCTACAACTTAGCAGGGCAACCTAAAAAGCCAAAAGGAATACGAAATTGGTTACGTAATAAAGTTGGAGAACCGCCCGTGCTAATGACCGAGGTAAAGTTAAAATACAACAACGATGTGCTCAAAAGCTACTTGATTAGTCAGGGGTATTTGCAAGCCGAAGTTACTGGCGACACCGTGATTAAGCGTAGACGAGGCAAAGCCATATACACCGCTGTAACTGGCACCAGATATAAAATTAACCAAATTACTTTCCCACCAGATACTGGAGATTTAACGCATATCATCAATGCAAACAAAGATAAATCCTTATTAAAAACTGGTGATTATTATGATTTGGAAACCTATAAAAATGAGCGCATTAGAATTGATAATGACTTAAAGGAAAGTGGCTATTTTTATTTCAGCCCTGAACATTTGATTTTGCAGGTAGATAGTACCATTGGTAACCATCTGGTAAATGTTAATGTAAGAATTAAAAGTATCGCTCCAGATGCGTCCCTGAAACCGTACACCATCAGAAATATCAATATTTATCCTAGTTACAGCTTACGTCGCGATAGCGTGTTACGAAATTTGAAGCCTTTGCAATACAACGATTTCAACATTTACGATAACAGGAATACTTATAAACCTAGAGTTTTTGATCGGCTTGTGTTTTTCAGAAAAGGCGAAAGATACAATCGAAAAGACCATAACCAATCCTTAAACAGGATGGTAAATTTAGGCGCCTTCCAAGATGTAAGAGCCGAGTTTTTGCCGATCGATAGTTTTAAGAATAACCAATTAAATCTCAACATCTATCTTACTCCGTTAAAGAAAAATTCACTAACGTTTTCTATTCTGGGCACAAACAAATCCAATAATTTTGTGGGTTCGGAATTAAAGATTACACAAACTACTAGAAACATTTTTAGAGGTGCTGAACAACTTGATGTGAGTGCTAGCGGAGGTTTTGAAACACAATACAGCGGCCAATCCAAAGGCTTAAACTCCTACTCGCTAACGGGCGAAGCTAAGTTGACATTGCCGCGTTTTATCGTTCCTTTTTACAAACCGCAAAGTACGGCAGCTTTCATTCCAAAAACAATCATTTCCTTAGGTTATCAATTACTAAGTAGAGATACTGTTTACAAACTTAATTCATTTAAAGCGCAGTACGGCTACAACTGGAAAGAAAACCAATTTAAAGAACACAACTTAAATCCAGCTTCGGTGAATTTAGTGGTTTCCAATAAAGACACTACCTCGCTTGGCTATCAACAGTTAATTAGAGATAATCCTGGTTTACAATATACTTTAGAAGACCAGTTTATCATTGGAAGTAATTACAACTTCACCTACACCAACCAAATGCAGGAAAAACGCCGCCATAACCTTTACTTTTTTGGAGGATTGGAAACCAGCGGTAACTTATGGGGACTATTTGTACCGAAAGGTGAAAACGGTGATAAAAGGTTATTCAACATTCAATTAACGCAGTTTGTAAGGGTTGAAACCGATTTGAGAAGTTACTACAAAGTGGCCCCAAAAGTGGTTTGGGCTAACCGTTTGAATTTAGGTTATGGTTATGCATACGGCGGAAGTACTTCGTTGCCTTTCGTTCGTCAGTTTTTTGCAGGAGGAACTAACGATATTAGAGCATTCAGAGCAAGATCACTTGGCCCAGGAACCTACAAGATTAAAGATGATGCAACATTTGCAGATCAAGGTGGAGATATTAAAATGATGCTCAATTCAGAGCTTAGGTTTAAAATTGTGAGCATTTTACATGGTGCTGCATTTGTTGATGCGGGTAACATTTGGCTGCGTAAAGAAGATCCAGACCGCCCGGGATCAGAATTTAGTTTGAAAAACTCCATCAGTGAATTTGCCGTGGGAACCGGTGTAGGATTAAGAGTAGATGCTACTATTTTTGTAATCAGATTAGATGGCGCATTTCCTATTCGCAAGCCATTTTTGCCTAGCGGCCAACGTTGGGTAATTAATGACATTGATTTCGGCAGTAAAATTTGGAGAAGAGATAATTTGGTACTTAATATCGGTATTGGTTATCCGTTCTAAAGTGCCCCAAGTTAAAACTAAAACAACTCAATTTAGTTTAATAGTTATGATGAAGAAAACACCTACCAAAATAAAGAACTTTTTTGTGCATACTTACGGCCTATTCATTGCCGCAGGAAAAGGCTTTGTGGAAGACCGCGTGATGAAATTAAGCGCTGCCCTAGCCTACTACACCATATTTTCGCTAACACCGCTTATCATTATCATCATTTCATCGGCCTCTATATTTTTGGGCGATAACATGGATCCAAACACCAAACTTTTTGGGGAAATAAGCGAAATGATTGGTGTAAACGCTGCAAACCAACTTCGTGCTTTTGTAGACAATGCTAACCTCTCTGGTAAAAGTACTTTTGGATTGATTGTAGGTATAGCAACCTTAATTATCGGTTCAACAGCCATCTTTATTGAAATTCAGGATAGCATTAACTTGATATGGAAAGTAAAAGCAGTGCCCAAAAAAGGATGGAAAAAATTACTGACTAACCGTTTGTTATCTTTTTCTTTAATCGCCTCACTTGGATTTTTACTGCTAGTATCGCTGGTAGTAAACAGTATTGTGGTTGGTATAGGGAGCAAGTTGGATGTTTATGCAGCTAAAATTGGCATCGAGGAAGTTTCAGGATGGCTGATGATCATCATCACAAACGCACTTACTTTGGCCGTTGTTACCACCATATTCGCCATTATATTTAAGGTACTTCCCGATGTGAATTTAAAGTGGAAGCCTGCCTTGGTTGGTGCACTTTTTACCGCTTTACTATTTAGTTTGGGCAAGTACTTAATTGGCATTTATATTGAGAAGGGCAACCCTGGATCAGCTTTTGGTGCAGCAAGCTCCGTAATTGTAATTTTGGTTTGGATTTATTACACCGCAGTTATTTTATACTTTGGCGCCGAGTTCACTCAGGCCTATGCCGAAAAATTTGACACGGGCATTTCTCCTTCAAAGTATGCGGTGCACTTAAAAACGATTGTGGTCGAAAAAGAAGTAAAGGAACTGCCGCCACAACACCCGGAAGATACCATTGCGCCAAAGCTGGACGATTAGCGAGCTTAAACTTTAATGTGTGATACAATTTTGTTAATCAGCTCGTTTTCCGAATAAGGTTTAAGCACCAAATCATTCATTCCTGCGGCCAAATATCTTTCCCTGTCCTCCTCAATAACATTAGCTGTGACACCCAAAATGGGTACCGACGATTGGCATGGATCATTTACTGCCCTAATATTTCGGGTAAGCTCTAATCCACCCATTACAGGCATTTGCACATCTGTAAGAACTAAATCGTATTTGTTTGCCAAAAACAATTGATAGGCCTCTGCTCCATCATAAGCAGTGTCAGTAGAGATGTCGTATTTCTTTAACACAGTTTGTGCAAGCAATACGTTCATCTTGTTATCGTCAACTAATAAAATACGTTTTCCAACCAAGTAAGCCACATCAGTGATAGCTAAGGTCTTCTCTTTTTTACTTTCATCTTCACAAATTTCATAAGGTATTTCAAATGTGAAGTTAGAACCCTCGCCTATTTTACTTTTTAAATTGATAGAGCCTTGTTGAAGTCCCACGATCTTTTTACATATAGCCAAACCCAAACCAGTTCCCTTTTGTGCATTTTTTGTAAGCGAATAATTCACCTGTGCAAACTCATCGAAAATAAGTACAGCATCTTTCTCTTCAATACCAATGCCCGTATCAATCACTTGCACACGCAAAATGCTCTTCTTTTTGGCACCAATTAATATGTCGGCTTTTAAAGTTACGGAGCCAACGTTGGTAAACTTAATGGCATTGCTAAGTAAATTCATTACCAATTGCTTTAGGCGTAACGAATCGCCCTGCACAAACAATTTATGATCAAAAGCTAATTGTTTTTCCAATTTCAGCCCTTTTCTAGAAGCTTGGATTGCAATGCTGCTCATCACCTCAGTTATTGCATCACTAGGAGAAAAAGCTACCTTATCAAAATTGATTTTGCCTACTTCATATTTAGAAAAATCCAGGATATCGTTTACTAAATCCATTAATATCTCTGAAGATGTTTTAATAGCTTCTAACTGTTCTTTTTGTTGTTCCGACAAATTATCTTGACTCAACTGTTCGGAAAATCCAATCACCGAGTTGAGCGGCGTACGTATCTCATGACTCATGTTGGCCAAAAACCTACTTTTCGACTGAGCATACTGTGACGCCTTTTGTCCATAGTCTATCAGCTTGCTCTCGTTCCTATAAATAATCCACAAGTTGAATAAAATAATAGCTACCAATAATATTAACAGCAAGTAAATTACACTGTAGATATCACTGATACTTTTAAAAGTATGGTCTAAATCATAGTGGATATTTTTTTTGGCTTCGGCTACAAAATTGACTTCATTTTGCTTAAAATTTTCAAGTAGATTAACAATTTCCTTGATAATCTTTGAGTTGATTTGCAAAATTTCAACTTCACTATCTTTAAGTAATTTATGCTTGCTATACAAATTGCGGAAATAGGAATTGATATTCCTCATTTGCAACAGATTATACCTTCTACTTGATAATGAGGTATCTAGCGTGATTTCTTTCTTAACTAAAATAGCAGCTGTGTCCGAATTTGACTTTTTTTTAGACAGAGCCGCTGCCAAGCGTCCGAAAAGCCCTTTCTGTTTAACCTCTTCTTGTTTAGGCTTAATAGTGTCTACAGTAATCATCGTTTTGAATTTGCCCTTATTGAGCTCGAAACTATTTGTTACCGTACGTATCTTAACTGTGTCAATTCCAGAACTTTTAAAAAGTAAGTTGTCAGTAAGCCTCCTAAGCTTAAGATAAGCATCCATCTTGGCTTTTTTTAGTTTAACTAGGCCTTTGATGTTTTGAGAATGTAACTTAGCACTATCATTAATTTTAAGGCTATCTAGGATACGAGAAAGTCGTCTAATTTCAGCCGAATATTGCTTCATGAAATTATTATTTCCCGTTGCTTCAAACAAACGCCCATTATTATCTGCCCGATAAAGAATTAATACACAGGTATCTAATGCAGAATAATCTGTTTCAATGAGATGGAGTTGATTAACATTAGCCGAAAGGGTATTAATGCGATTATTTCTTGTATAGAAGAAAATAGCGGCTATAAAAAGTGCTAAAATGAGTATAACAGTTAACCCATATCTAGACGAGCTCTTCGCTGAGTTGATAGTCATGCAATAATACAATAAGTTATTAAAGCACAAGCACTAAAAGAAGAGACTGTTGCTTTAAATAGGTAAATAGTAGAAAGCAAATATAAGCAATGGAAAATAAATAACCACGGCTAAATTGATTAACCGTGGTTATAAAAGGAGGTGTTAATAGATTGAAATTTTGAGCCGTAGCAAACTATGCTACTTCCAAATCTTCATCTTCTGCATTTGTTTTGTCAATTTCGTCTTTTTCAATCCGAAGGTTTCTAATGATATGTTGTTGCCTATCTGGCGTATTTTTGCCCATGTAGTACTCCAGCAAGCTTTTAATGGTTTGCTCCTTTAAAATCACTGGATCTAAGCGGATATCTTTTCCTATAAATAAGCCAAACTCATCGGGCGAAATTTCACCTAAACCTTTAAAACGAGTGATTTCTGGCTTACCGCCGAGTTTTTCAATTGCATTGCGGCGTTCTTCATCACTGTAACAATAAATGGTTTCTTTTTTATTACGCACCCTAAATAATGGGGTTTGAAGAATATAAACGTGGCCAGCTTTTACCAAATCAGGGAAAAACTGCAAAAAGAAAGTCATCATCAACAAACGGATATGCATACCATCAACATCAGCATCAGTGGCAATTACAATATTGTTGTAGTGTAAAGCTTCAAGGCCATCTTCAATATTAAGCGCATGTTGCAACAAATTGAACTCCTCATTTTCGTACACTACTTTTTTGGTAAGCTCGTAACAGTTCAAAGGCTTACCCTTTAATGAGAAAACCGCTTGTGTTTCTACGTCTCTCGATTTGGTGATTGATCCTGAAGCAGAATCTCCCTCGGTAATAAACAAGGTAGTTTCGTACCTCCGCTCATGGTTAGTATTGAAATGTACTTTGCAATCGCGAAGTTTTTTATTGTGCAACGATGCCTTTTTAGCTCTGTCGTTTGCTAATTTTTTAATTCCAGCAATATCCTTACGTTCACGTTCAGATTGCTTGATTCGAGCCTCAATCGCATCCGCTACTTCCTTGTGCTTGTGCAGATAATCGTCCAATTCCTTTTTCAAAAAATCGTTAACGAAAGTACGTACGGTTTGCCCTTCTGGTGCTATACGTTCAGAGCCTAATTTGGTTTTTGTTTGCGACTCGAAAACAGGCTCTTGCACTCTAATGGCTATTGCAGCGATAATAGATGCCCTGATATCTGAAGCATCATAGTCTTTATTGTAATACTCTCTAATGGTTTTTACCACCGCTTCACGAAATGCCGCTTGGTGCGTACCGCCTTGCGTGGTATACTGACCGTTCACAAATGAATGGTAATCTTCACCATATTGCTGCCCGTGGGTCATGGCTACTTCAATGTCATGCCCTCTTAAATGAATAATTGGATACCTAATTTCCTCAGGCTTATTTTCACGGGACAACAAATCATACAATCCACGCTCTGAGAAGTATTTTTGCCCATTAAAATTGATGGTTAAACCTGTGTTAAGAAACACGTAGTTCCAAATCATACTTTCTACAAAATCAGGAATATAGCGGTAGTTCCTGAAAATAGTTTCGTCGGGATAAAAGGTAATGGACGTTCCATTGCGCTGTGTAGTTTCAATTTCGGGATGTTCAGTAGTTACCAGTCCTTTACTAAACTCTACTTTTTTGCTTTTACCATCGCGATAACTTTGTACCACAAAAATAGTAGATAATGCGTTTACCGCTTTGGTACCCACACCATTCATTCCTACTGATTTTTGAAAGGCATTGCTGTCATATTTACCACCGGTGTTCATTTTCGAAACACAGTCAATTACTTTTCCCAAAGGAATACCACGACCGTAATCTCGTACAATCACTTTATGTTCATGCAAACTGATATCAATGGTTTTACCGGCTCCCATCATAAACTCGTCAATAGAGTTATCGATAATTTCCTTTAATAAAACGTAGATACCATCATCCTGAGCAGAACCATCGCCAAGCTTACCAATGTACATCCCTGGCCTACGGCGAATGTGCTCCTGCCAATCTAATGATTTAATACTGTCTTCGTTGTAAATAGGTTCTGCCATGCTAAAAAGATGTTTGCTAACTGAAACGCAACCTTACAAATTTAATTAATTTTCGAGGCAATTTCAGCTTAGATTTCCACATTTGAACAATTTGCGCCATCACTCTTGTATTTTTTTGATGATGAAATTGCCGAGCAGTTTTTTATTGTTAAATTGGGCATTGTATTAACGTAACGCATCAGCTAAACTAACAAACTAGAAACTCAAATGAGCTCCGAGAAAAAACAACTTTCCCTATTCGATTTGTCAATGATTGTAGTAAGCCTAGTCATAGGGATGGGGATATTTAGAACACCTGTAAACGTTGCTGCCAAAGCCCAAATTCCCGAACTGTTTTTTTTAGCTTGGATAGTAGGTGGCTTTGTTGCTCTGTGTGGCGCATTAACCTATGCCGAAATTGGCTCTCGATATCCGGTAACCGGCGGCTACTACAAAATTTTCTCGGTTTGCTACCACCCTTCCATTGCCTTTGCCATTAACTGTATTATTGTGGTAAGCAATGCTGCATCGGTAGCCGGGGTTTCTTTAATAGGTGCCGAATATCTCAACAAGGCGCTTTTCCCCACAGAAATGCAAACCAACGAGTACCGTATTTTAATTGGCTTGGTGAGTATCATCATTTTCTACACCATTAACTTACTCGGATTAAAAACCAGCTCCAGAACCCAAAATGTACTTACCATCATTAAGGTATTAATGGTAACCACCTTAATTTGCGCTGTATTTTTCGGTGGCCAAACGCAACAGTTGCCTTCAGTTTTTAACACCATCAGCGGAGCGCCAGCCACTTGGAGCGATTACGGAAAAGCACTGGGCATTTGCTTAATTGCGGTGTCGTTTACCTTCGGAGGATACCAACAAACCATCAACTTCGGCGGCGAGGCTAAAGATGCCAAAACAGTAGTTCCACGGTCCATATTGATAGGGTTGGGAATCATCATCACTTTGTATATGGCCATTAACTATGCTTACGTTAAGGTTATTGGTTTTGAGCAGCTGAAAAGCGCACAAAGCATTGCGGCTATTTTAGCAGGTCAAATATTTGGCCCAACTGGCTTCACCATTCTTTCGGTATTGATATTTTTTTCGGTGCTGGGCTACGTAAATGTAAACTTGCTAAGTAATCCCAGAGCAATGTATGCCATGGGCGAAGAAGGCGCACTTCCCAAAGTATTCACTAAAAAAACAAAGAAAAATGATGTAATGGTAGTGAGTTTGACCATTTTCACCATCCTTTCCATTTTAACGTTGTTTTACGCAAAAACCTTCGATAAAATATTAAACTACACCATTTTTATGGATGGCGCCGGAATGATTTTTTCTGCCGCCACTATTTTCTATTTGCGTAAAAAAACGGCTCATCTGGATAAAAATACCATTTATACAATGAAGCTTTACCCGATAATGCCAATCATTTTTATAGCTGCCTATCTATTTGTTGCCATTAGTATTTACAATGATGATCCAAACGCCGCATTAAATGGGATTTATATTTTCATTGGCTTCGTAGCGGTTTATTTTATCCAAAGATTTTTTAATAGCAGCAAAGCAAAAAAATAAGGTTAATGCTCAGCTTTTAAATTTCGACTTTATACTTTTTAACTCAATGGATATCTCTTACATACTCAACGAACTTGGTGAAGAGCGTGAGCATTACTTCAATGCCATTGCACCGCCAATTATCCAGACCAGCAATTTTAAATTCAATACAGTAGAGGAGTTTAGAAATGCTTTGGACGACGAATTTCAAGGCAATTTGTATTCTAGAGGATTTAATCCCACCATTGACATTTTAAGAAAGAAATTAGCTGCGCTTGATGGCGCCGAAGATGCATTGGTTTTTGGCAGTGGCATTGCCGCTATCAGCATCCCAGTATTATCTTTACTAGCGCAAGGCGATGAAGTGGTTTGTGTTGAAAATCCTTACAGCTGGACCATCAAATTGTTTAAGGACTTGCTCCCAAAGTTTGGAGTTAAAACTACTTTCGTTAATGGAAGCGACACTTCAGCTATTGAAAACGCAATTACGTTAAAAACAAAGTTGATTTATCTCGAATCACCGAATACTTTTAGTTTTGAAGTACAGGACTTAGAAGCCATCGCTAAACTGGCGAAAGCCAAAGGCATCATCACCATGATTGATAACAGCTACTGCTCTCCACTTTACCAACAACCCATCCAATATGGTATTGATTTGGTTGCACAGTCGGCTACTAAATACCTTGCTGGCCACAGCGATGTAGTTGCAGGTGTAGTTACAGGCAAAAAAGAGCTGATAAAAAAAATCTTCGAAAAAGAATACATGAATATCGGCGCTTCAATGGCTCCTCAAAATGCATGGCTACTGCTGAGAAGTTTACGTACCCTGCCTATCCGCTTAGAAAGGATTACAGCCAATGCCAACAAGGTAATCGCTTATTTACAACAGCACCCTAAAGTAGAAAAAGTACTCCATCCATTTAGCGCAAATAACCAGCAACTTGCTTTGGCCAAAAAGCAAATGAAAGCTTGCGGCGGACTGTTTAGTATGGTTATTAAAGATACAAGCCTAGAAAAGATAGAAAGTTTTTGCAATAACCTGAAGCATATCCTCATGGCAGTTTCTTGGGGTGGTTACGAAAGTTTGATCATTCCAGCTTGCGCAGGCATTAGCAAGGCTGATTTTGACAGTAATAATCCGAGACACGTGCTAATTAGAATATACATTGGCTTAGAAGAACCTGAATATATTATTAGAGATTTGGAGGGGGCGTTGAAGTTAGTTTAAAGCATTAAGTGGATTTGTTGAGTTTTTATTAGATTAGCAAGTCAGATACAGACCATGGAAATTCCGAAATTTGACGAAACATTTTTACCGATACTTGAAATATTAAAAACTGGTAAAATTTTCAAAACACGTGATTTAATAGATGAAGTGAAATCTAGATTTTATTCTCGGCTTTCTGAAGAGCAGCTGAAACAAAAAACAAAATCAGGTGATTTGCTTATTGACAATAGGATAGCTTGGGGTAAATCTTACCTAAAAAAAGGTGGTTATGTATTTTTTCCACAAAGAGGTTTTGTACAAATAACAGAAAAAGGGAAAAATCATTCGAGTAATCTCACAATTAGAGATTTGGAGAATGAAACTTCACTTTTTGACTTTTATAAACAAGAAATTCCTAAATCGAATACAAATACTATCCCCGAAACCAAAGTGTCATCCCCACAAGATTTAATCGACGAAGGTTTTAAGAGAATTGAAGACGATGTAAAAAGTGAGCTACTGACAAAATTAAAAGGAACTAATCCTTATTTTTTCGAAAAAGTTGTATTAAAACTTCTTAAAAAAATGGGGTATGGAGAGTTCATCGAAACCGCTAAATCTGGAGATGGGGGAATTGACGGAATTATCAATGAAGATCAACTTGGATTAGATAAGATTTATATACAAGCAAAAAGATTTAATGATGGTAAAGTGAGAGAAACTGATATTAGAAATTTTATTGGTGCTATGAGTGGCGACACTAATAAAGGAGTTTTTGTTACGACGTCTGATTTTGACAATAAAGCCTTGGAAAAAGCTCGTTCTGCTCACCATAAGATTATTTGCATTGATGGAAAAAAATTAGTTGAACTAATGCATCAATTTAATGTTGGTATTCAAGTAAAGACAACTTATGAGATTAAACAAGTTGATGAAGACTTTTTCGATGAACAATAACCCCCTCGCTTTCCCCAATTATAAATTTATGGAAACCTCTATCCAAGGATATAACCTTTCCGTTGCTTTGCGAAAACTCTAAAACCTTTGCGGTTAATTTTATAGCGCAAAGAAAAATAAAGGCGTCGCAAAGGGCGCAAAGTAATCTCCAAGCCTTAAAACACATAGAATGAGAATTGATGTGGGTTTAGAAAAGAATAGAAACAACCCCACTCTTTCCAATTAGAAATTTATGGAAACCCCTATCCAAGGATACAGCCCTTGCGTAGCTTTGCGGTTAATTTATAGCGCAAATAATTGCTTAACTAGCAACACAAGAATTGAAAATCCTCAGATGCAAAACCTACATTAAACATACTAAGCTTTGACAAACATATAAAGAACGGGATAGTTGTTTGTCAAAGCTCGTAAATAGCATGAGCCACTGTAAATTAAACCCGATTGAAGTGAAAATACTTTTGCTACAGATTGCTCTGTTCCTAGCAATGACGAAAAAAAAGCAAAAGATTGCAACGGAAAGCGGGACTGAAAAGCCCTATGAAATGTAAGCTTTCATTTTCAAAACCCTAAAAAACTGAATACCGTATATTTTACCTATCTTTGTTGCTCGAAGCTGAATTTCTTTAATCATTAAAGCAACTCGCAAGTTAGTCCTTCTTAAAAATGATTGTTCTAGCTTCTTCGATAGTAATGGATAAAGCGTTTAAAACACACTTTACTTTTTACTTTTACTTTTTTACTTTTTTACTAAAAAAACAATGTTATTTTCGCAATTAAGGCTAATTGAGCCTATATTAAAAGCCGTTGAATCGGAAGGATACACC
Organism: Pedobacter zeaxanthinifaciens; assembly: GCF_003313335.1. Classification (GTDB taxonomy): domain Bacteria; phylum Bacteroidota; class Bacteroidia; order Sphingobacteriales; family Sphingobacteriaceae; genus Pedobacter; species Pedobacter zeaxanthinifaciens. The sequence goes on along the minus strand of NZ_QMHP01000011.1, from coordinate 6,035 downwards.
CAACCTACGCCTATACAGGAAAAAGCTATTCCAAGCATATTAAAACTTAAAGATCTACTAGGTTGTGCCCAAACAGGTACAGGAAAAACCGCCGCTTTCGCCATACCTATGTTGCAAATTTTGCACATGAGGCACTTAAAGAGCAACAAAAAAGCCATCAAAGCGCTGGTATTAACACCAACTAGGGAACTTGCTATTCAAATTCAGGAAAGCTTTAATGCCTACGGAAAAAACTTACCAGTAAAAAATACCGTGATTTTTGGCGGTGTAGGACAACAACCACAAGTTGATGCACTTAGAAAAGGTGTCGACGTTTTAGTAGCCACACCAGGTCGCTTGCTAGACTTGATGAACCAAGGTCATATCAATTTAAGCGAAATTGAAATATTTGTGCTCGATGAAGCAGACCGTATGTTGGACATGGGTTTCATTAATGATGTTAAGAAAGTGGTAAGCAAACTGCCATTTAAAAGGCAAACCTTATTTTTCTCGGCCACCATGCCGCCAGAAATTGAGAAATTAGCAAACACCATTTTAAAAGAACCCGTAACTGTAGAAGTTACGCCGGTTTCATCTACTGCCGAAACCATTAACCAATCCGTTTATTTTGTAGATAAACCAGATAAAAGAAAGTTGCTGAAGCACCTGCTAGATGAGCTTAAAATAGACCATACTTTAATTTTCACCCGCACTAAACACGGTGCCGACCGTATTGCGAGGGACTTGGCAAAAGATGGTATCAAGGCCGCCGCAATACACGGAGACAAATCGCAGGGTGCTAGACAAAGGGCCCTGACCGAGTTTAAGGAAAGAAAATTGAGGGTATTGGTTGCCACCGATATTGCCGCCCGTGGTATTGATATTGATGATCTAACCTACGTATTTAACTACGATTTGCCCAACATTCCTGAAACTTATGTGCACCGAATTGGTCGTACAGGAAGAGCAGGAGCTAACGGAAATGCCTTGTCTTTTGTTGACGCCGAGGAGAACGAGTACCTTATTGCCATCCACAAATTGATCAAAAAAGTAATTCCTATTGTAGAGAATCATCCCTACCCATTAAGTTGGAAAAGCATGTTAGCTAGCAAGGAAGTGGTTCGTAAGCCACAAAAAGATTCAAAAGGAAATGCAGCAGCTAGTAGTAACAAAAAGAAGAAATTCCACAAAAGCAGAAGATAGATAATTTTCGTAGCGCAGCTGCTCTGCAAAAAAATAAAGATAGTCCGGCTTTCCGCTGTAGTCCCTCCCTTTGGTCGGGCGCTGCCGCTACAATCCGGGCTATTTTACATGATAACTGCTCCTATTAAAATAATACCAAACGCTTAACATTGCTAAGTGTTAAGCAATCTCAATTGATAGGTTGATTCCAAGAAACACCGGCCGGGTTACTTGGTTTCTTGCAATAAGGATTTAACAAGCCAAATTTGGTTTATTAAGCTTTCCTAATTTTAATGATCCTCAGCCAATGCATCACTTTCATCATTGGATAGGTAGGATCAAACTCCCACCATTTAGTAGCAAAGTTTGGAGAATTTGGCTTCTTATGGTGATTATTTTGAAACAACTCGCCCATTAACAAAAAGTCCCAAGGCAATGAGTTTTTACTGTGGTCGTCATTATCGTGGTTTGAGTAGCCATACTTGTGGCCACACCAGTTAACAACAGCACCGTGAATAGGGCCCATTAAAAAATGGATGGGCAACAATAAAAACATCCACCATTGTGTAGCAAAAGTAACGTAAAACCAAATATAAAATGCTGCACAAGCTAACCTCCACAACCAAGAGTCGCCAATTCTGTCTATAATTGGCCATTCAGGATAATTGCCCTTAAAAGCTGGTTCTGGTTCAATTTTGTGAAGCAAATATGCCAAGTACATGTTTTTAGTCGCAATCATCATCCCAAAAACATCCCTAAAAAAATGCGGCGAATGCGGGTCTTTTTCTGTATCACTATAAGCATGGTGCATACGGTGAAGTATGGCGTAGGCTCTAGGGTTTAAAAATGACGAACCCTGTGAAATTAACAAGATAAGATAGAAAAAACGTTCCCAAAATTTATTCATCTTAAACATTTTATGTGATGAATAACGGTGTAAGAAAAAAGTTTGGCTAAACAATGATAAAAACCAGTGCGCCAAAAAGAAAAATAATATGATCATACAAAAAAACTACGAAGTCTATTTCGCAATAGTCTTCAAAAACAGCCAAATGGCGCCACAAAGTTACGGATTAAAAACTACCTACCGAAATCGTCCTGAACACGTACAATATCATCTTCGTCTGATGGATTTTGAGCATCCGTGTGCTGCCATATTTCCGCTACTACTCCCCAATCATCTAAACCAATTAAACGATGGCGCTCACCTTTATGTAGTTTAATTTGATTGCCCGGAACGTAAGTTTTCAATTCACCTTCTTCATCAGTTTCACTAGTTTTAATCCCTACGGTTCCACTTACTACCTGCCAAATTTCGGCCCTACGATGATGGTATTGCCATGATAAACGAGCATTTGGAGCAACTATTAAAACTTTAGGACTCAATTTGCCACCAATTTTTAGTGTATCTACATCTAATCCATCGAAATAAGTATCAGCAAATTGCTGCGCCTGGGCTTCATCAATCACGAAAAAACCACCCCAAGGTCTACTTTCATCTCTAGTTACTACGTTAAATCCCTCTAATTTTAAACGTTGTGCAACGTTTTCGAATATCTCTTTTTTTTGCGATTCCATTTTTCAAAAATAATACTAATAAAAAACCTTAAAAGTCTTTTTGTTTTAATTCCCCTAAAATTTAATGTTAAACACGTTTAGCTTGCCGCTTACCTATGGCAATAAATAGTACAGATAGTACGGCAAACAGTGCTGTAACCGCAAGGCAATTAACCATTACACTTTGTAGGCCTAGCTTATCCATATTTAAGAACGGATACGGATAAAAACCGCTGTAATTGCCTCTAAGCATTACAACAATGCAATAAACTAGCGGATAACTGAGCCACCACCACAAATTGCTCCATTTCAAAAAGCGCTTCACCACAAAAACACTCCAATAAATTAAAAATAATAACGGCACTACAACATGTAACAACTCATTTACCAAAGCTCCCCAACCACTAAATGTCCATAAAAATCGTAGTACCACATTGTATACAAGTGCTACTACTAAAATGTAAACCATTAACGCTGTTTTGGTAGTATGCCTACTAAAAAACACACCTAGAGCAGTTCTAGGAAGTAACACTATTGAAGTGCTTGCTATGGCAATAAGTAAATTACTTTGAATTGTAAAGTAGCTAAAAAATCTTACCAACAACTCGGGTTTAGGCGCAACGCCACTATTGAATTGCAAATAAAACTGGCCTATTAAGGCAAACCAAGCCACTATAGCAATAGCCGCTAAAAATTTTTTCTCCATTTACCCCAGCCTTTTAGTTAACACTTGTACCGGTTAATTCAGTGTAATTATATTAAGCCTGAGCAGTTGGACCTCCAAATCCCATCGGAAATGGTGTTTCATCTTGCGTTTTAATACGTCCATGAACAGCTTCAAATTTCTCAATGTTGTCTTGCATGGCAAGCATCAATCGCTTTGCATGCTCAGGAGTTAAAATAATTCTCGACTTAACTTTTGCCTTTGGAATACCAGGCATCACTCTGATAAAATCTAAAACAAATTCGGTGTTAGAATGGGTGATAATTGCCAAATTAGAAAAAATTCCTTCCGCTATCTCCTCCGACAACTCTATATTTAATTGATTTTCGTTCTGTTGTTCCATGCTGTAAATTTAAAAAAATATGCTTCCCTTTGCGCAAAAAGCAACTAATAATTTCTCACAGCGAAACCCTTAATTGCCCCCTAAGCAAAAAAGCAACAGAAGCTACTGCTCCCATTGCCTAATTAACCCATATGAAAAAAATACTATGGTTTAATGTATAATTGTAAAATGCCTGCAGATTGCTGCTGAATTTCGATTGGTGTACAAGTACCGGCTTTAAACTTACTGATTGGTATTTTAAAGGTGATTTGTCGACCAAAATTATTTGTAGGATAGTAATTGTAAAGCAACACTATTTCCAACTCATTCTTTTTTAAATCGTTGTCAGTAAGCAAATACCGCGTACCAAAACTACCACAATCAAAACTAGTAGCTACTACCCCTCCTATTTCCTTTCCCGCAATCGTTACATTTCTCACCCAATAATTCTGATCTTCCTTCGCTAAATAAAAACTTGCTCTAGTTTCAGCTATCGTTTCAACATCATCCTCGTCTAAATCCTGCTGCTCGGCCTTTTTGCAGCTTAAACAGCAAATCAACAGCATCGTTAAAAATAGTACCGTCTTTTTCATCACTACAAACCGCTACAATCTACTTGGCGCCAGGCCTCCGCCGCCTCCTTAATACTTACGCCTTGTTCACAGTTACCTATTTTATCAATCAATTTTAAAGCAGCATCTTTTAATGCAGTACAATTGGAACGTGACTGATTTGCAGTAAATGCGTTTACTTTTTGCATGTAGGTTTGATACGCTGCATCCCAATCACAACTGCTACTATCATCCTTTTCGCAACCTGTTAATGCAAACACTATTAACGTTGCCATAGCCACTAAATAAGCAGCGATTCTTTTAGATTTTTTCATGATTTTATGATTTGTAGTTAAAAATTGAAGTTTATACCTAAGCCGAATTTGTAGTCGACATCATATCTAGTGGTAATACCGAAGCCTTTACTGAATTTGTAATCCAATCCAAATCCAAAGAGAAAGTCTCCCGTAAAATCGGATGTACTGGCTGAAGAGCCGTAATTAGATTTTGCAGTTGAATACCGCAACAAAGCACCGCCATAAACGAAGGGGAAGAGTCCAACGTTTACATTATTAGCATTGTTCAACTTGTTTATTGGAAAATATAAATTGGTGTATAAGCCAAAATCATTTAAGGTAATTGAAGCATAATCATCTTCATAAAATGATCCATTTATAAGCAAACCTAAATTGAGATGCGAAAATAGCGTAGCATCAGTTGAAGCTGCTTTATTATTAAAAAAGTCGGCCATCCCGGTTATTGATGCGGTGTAACCTTCTATAAAATTCCATGTAAGCCTGCTGGGTGCGTAATAGAAATCGTTTGTTTGTTTAGCTTGGTTTTGCTTTTGCGCAGGACTTACACTTAGCACATTTGCTGTTTGCGCTGCCGTGGTTGGCTTTGGTACAGCAACGTTAGTTTTAGGCTGTTCAATGTATTCTTTGGTGCCGTTTTTATAAATAATCATAAAAACTTCAGTTTTATTAATGTTGTAGGTCGGTCCTTCTAACATTTCAAACTTTTTGTACTTAATGAGATCATCTGTAATCTCAAGCACCTTTGCTTTGATATCGGTTTTATCGTTCTTAACGATGACATCCTGTGCAAAGCTTCCGAAATAGAAAAAAATCAATAAAAATTTTAATGCAATCTTCATGTTGTTGGTTATTGGTTTAAAAAATTCTAGTAATCAATTTTTAAATTGATAAACCAAAATTATCTACAAGCCAATAGCCATTAGCACTACAAAACACCTTAAATTAAAGGGTAATTTAACGGTATTAAAAAAGTATTGCGTGAAGTCCTGAAATAGGTCGATTACTTTCTGATTTTTCCAAATCTCATTAAAGCCTAGATATCCGAGCTGGAGTTAAAGACCTTTTTATAGTTTTTTTGAAATCTACATTTTTGGTAATGTATCATTAGCCACGTTAGCATTTTCTTAGTTCAGATATCGTCTCGGATGGTTATAGATAGCTATGAAAAGTCTGGGCTATGCCAATTCTTATAATCCAGTATTACAACGTTAGAAAATCTCGACGTACTTGTAGATTGACGTCGGCAATCTTAAGTATAGAGCAGCTTTCTTTCGGTATCTTATTGTCTTTGCTTTTTATTGGTCCACAGTAGGATCATAATTTTCCCCTGCTGTTTTCGGGGCGGGGCCGGTACGATAGTCCGGAGCGGCGGGGGGGCCTGCGCAGGATCCCGTCCAATGTGC
>NZ_QMHP01000010.1:64996-165312 GCF_003313335.1 Pedobacter zeaxanthinifaciens | reverse complement strand
CATCCTAAATAATTAATTGTTAAGTTTGTCTAACTTTTTGGGGGCAGTCCATAAATAACCTGAGGGATTTCTTTTTAGGGTTGATCTAACGCTTACGCCTGTAATAGTTCTAAAACCTGTGCCGTTGAGTTTTTTGTATCAACTTTTTTAATAATGTGGGCAATATTTCCTTCCTCATCAATTACAAAAGTAGTCCTATTGGTGCCCATATATTTTTTACCGTACATATTTTTCTCAGCCCATACGCCGTAGTCTTCCACAATCTTTTTATCGGTATCAGCTAACAGGGTAAAAGGTAAGCTATGTTTAGTTACAAATTTCTGATGCGATTTCTCATCATCAACGCTTACGCCAAGCACCTCAATACCCTTTGCTTTTAATCCTTGGTAATTGTCTCTAAAATCGCAAGCTTCGGCTGTGCAGCCCGGCGTGTCATCTTTTGGATAAAAATATAAAACCACCTTTTTGCCTTTAAATTGATCTAAGCTAACTGCGTTGCCATTCTGATCTTTGGCAGAAAACATTGGCGCTTTATCGCCTTCTAGTAATGTACTCATGTTTGATAATGATTAAGTGATAAAGTTATAAAATGCTTGAATAATATTTCATGTCATTGAACTTCTGTCTTCCAGCTTCAAGCTTATCTGTAAAATTCAATGGCGTAGCGCTTAACATTGTCTTTCATATCGGCTACTACAAGCTCAAATCGGTGTTTACCGCTCGTTGTTCTTTCATCAAATGTATGCCAAAGATTGGCAGTCTTTGCGTCGAACTCCATTAAAACCCATTTCCCGTCAATATAACCGTTAAAGCTTTTAATGCCCGATAAGCCATCACTAATTCTAAATTTCATGCTGCTAACTGCCGACATGTTTTTTCCGTTGGCTACGTTTACAGGGATAATATTAGGTGCAATGGTATCAATAGCAACAAAAAAACTACCGAAATTGCGTGGCTTAGCTTTTACCCATCCATTTTCAAAATAACCACCTTGCGATGAACGATTGGTGTTTACAATTAACGCTTTGTTCTGGTATTTTAACAATGCGCTATCTGGTTTAATCCACAGCTCAAAACCGGTGTGCAAAGGCGTTAGCGGATTGTGAATTTGGTGAACTTCAGAAAATGCATTGCTTTGAGGCTTGGCAGTTTTTTTATAGGTAAAGTTTAAATCGTTGTATAACGTGCCTTTGGGTAAACCTACTTTTACATCGTCCTTATTAAATTCATTTTGCCTGTTGTAGGTAAAGCTTGTTCCCACGGGAGTTTCTGGCGTGTTAATTACTGCTTTAGGATCGGCTAGCACATTGAAAGATAGTGTGCTTTTATTACCTCGGGCATCGCTAATGATATATGTTACCTGGTGAGTTTTTCCATCGTTAAATACAACGCGGCCATTATTTACTAAGTTGAAATAAATTTGAAGTGGGTTTCCTGGATCAACAAAGCTTTTTTGTATGCTTTGTTTGGTGCGAAGGTAAGTAGGATAATCAGTGTGTGAATTGATGGCTTTACTGTTTTCAAAACTGAATTTTTCCAACGCAGAAGTGTAAACTTTGCTGCTATCAACCATTAACTCTATGGAATACACGCCGTTGTTTCCGGATGCTCCATTATGCCTATCATTCACTACAATTCCAAACCCAACCTCGCCACTTAAATGGATGGTGTTTACCTGGTTGATTTTGTATTTGCCATTGCCACCAGCAATTTGAAAGTATTGTTTAGGGGTAAACTCGTTAAAAGGTTTTCCGTTAGTACGATACACATACATTGCATGGATGATCGGAGGGATATTGTCGGGGATGCTAATGCCCAGCAATTGAGGATTAATGGTTGCTTCTGTTTTGCTATCTCTGATTTCGAAGTGCAAATGTGGTCCTCCAGAGCTGCCCGTATTACCAGTATAGGCAATTACTTCGCCTTTTCGTACCGGGATTAAAGTTGCTGATGGAAATTCGTCAATTTCATACGATTGATTTTTATACTGGATACCTTTTACAATCTGTGCAATTTTAGGATTAAACCTCGATAAATGCCCATAAACAGTGGTATAGCCGTTGGGATGGGTAATGTATAACGCAAGTCCAAATCCGCTGTTTTGTACGCGAAGCCTAGAAATGAATCCATCAGCAGGTGCATAAACAGGGTAACCTATCCGCTGATTGGTACGAAAGTCGATACCCGAATGGAAATGGTTAGCCCTTAACTCCCCAAAAGATCCCGCTAGGGCAGGTGGGGTAATATCCAACGGTGGCCTAAAATCTGTTAAAGGATAATTGTTGTTGCTAAAAATTTGCTGTGCTTTTAAAGAAATAGAGCTAGAAAAAAGTAGTAAAAAGTAGAAAATATAGTTACGCATCAAATTTATTTTATTTCGAAGTTAAGAAGTTGCTTGTCCTCAAGCCATGCTTCCAGTTGATCGCCTTTATTTACTTGGCCAACACCTTCTGGGGTGCCAGTAAAAATAAGGTCTCCTTTTTTCAAGGTGATGTACTGTGAAACAAAGGCTATAATTTTTTCAAACGAGAACAACAAATTTGCAGTGTGCCCCAATTGTTTAGTCTCACCATTTTTTTGCATTTCAAACTTCAAATCGTACATGTTGGCGTATTCATTTTTAGGAATGAAATTGCTAACCACTGCTGAATTGTCAAACGCTTTAGCGAGTTCCCAAGGAAGCCCTTTTTCTTTGTGTTCCGCTTGAATGTCTCTAGCTGTAAAATCTACACCTAGCCCAATCTCATCATAATAGTTAGAAGCAAATTTCTCTGCAATATGTTTTCCTTCTTTGCAAATTTTTAGTACTACCTCCAATTCGTAATGGATATCATTGGAGAAATCTGGCAAATAAAAAGGCTTATTGTCCTTTAATACTGCTGTATCGGGTTTTAAAAAGATGATAGGTTTGGTTGGGATGGCATTGTTTAATTCGGCGGCGTGTGCGGCGTAGTTTCTGCCTATTGCAATAATTTTCATAACACAAAAATATACTTTATTGCTGTAAATTTAATTGCATTATATCTAAAGCGTTTCTATAAAATTAGTTGCTGATGGATTGAGGATAATACAGTATTGATTAAAGTACTGATATTCTTCTGATCAGCGGCTCGCCACCGGCTACAATGCGTAGAAAATAGATCCCGGCGTTTAATTTAGCAGGCATGTTATAGGTTTTGGTGTGTTCACCATGTGGCATTTTTTCGTTGGCAAGCGTTGCAATTTCGTTACCTAAAAGGTCGGTAATTTTGATGGAGAGGTTGGTTTCTTTTTCCAGTTTTAAGTTGATGTTCAACTGTTCCACCACCGGGTTGGGATAAATTTTTAGAATTGTTAAAGTTTTTCCGCTTTTTTCACGAGGTGCTTCGCCGTTACCGCTATTTGATGAAAGTACATTATAGCTTGGGCGATAGGGCTGTACGCTACCTTTTATCACCGGAATTCTGCTTACTACTTTGGCTTTGGGTTTTAACCAAATTTTGTTCGAATCTATTTTTTGGCCAAAAACTGAAAGACAACCGAATACAAGCATTACAATTAAGTATGCTAAACGGCTTTTGAGCGCTATTTTTCTTGCAGTTGTCTTCATTTAAATGTTCCACAAAAATATAAATAAATAAACAAACAATTTAAACAAATAGAAGGCCTAACTTAATTTTTAACAATATTTAACAGCCTAACTTTCAATATAAAATTTTTCATTTGTTTTCTTTTAAATTTCGATTTGTTGTATATTGATTTCGATTTACTTTAAACGAAATATGAAAAAAGTTTTTCTCGCTTTGCTGATGTTAGCTTTTGGTTCGGCCAAAGCTCAAAATAAGCCTAATATTGTTGTTGTATTAGCAGATGACATGGGTTATTCTGACCTTTCTTGTTATGGCTCTGAAATCAAAACTCCAAACATCGATGCGATAGCCAAATCAGGCGTGCGGTTAAAACAGTTTTACAATACTGGAAGGTGTTGCCCTACAAGAGCATCGTTACTGACCGGGCAGTATGCACATAATACTGGCTTGGGGTTTATGACCGGGTTTGATCAAAATAGCTACGGCTACAGAGGAGAGATTAATAAAAATTGCGTTACTATTGCTGAAGCTCTTAAGCCTGCCGGTTACAAAAGTTACGCTAGCGGAAAATGGCATGTTTGTGCCAATATTAAACCAAAAGGTGATAAAAGCAACTGGCCTTTGCAGCGTGGTTTTGATGGATATTTTGGAATTTTGCAGGGTTCAGCAAGCTATTTCACTCCCAAAACGCTTACCTCGGGTAATAAGCCGCTAAAAATAGAGCAAGGGTTTTATTTAACTGATGCAATTGCCGACTCGGCAGTTCATTTTATTAGTCAGCAAAACACTAAAAAATCGCCGTTTTTCTTGTATGTGGCTTATACTGCACCTCACTGGCCACTACATGCTAAGGAAGCCGATGTTAAGAAGTATATGAGTGTGTACGAAAAAGGATGGGATAAACTCCGCGAAGAACGTTATGAAAGGCAGAAAAAACTTGGACTGGTAGGCGATGACATTAAATTGAGTCCCAAGGATACCATTCCGTCATGGGACAACATCCCCGTAAAGGATAGAGTGATGTGGGTAAAACGGATGGCTATTTATGCAGCACAGGTTGATTGTATGGACAAAGGCGTCGGGCGCATTACCGATATGTTGAAGAAAAAAGGACTTTACGATAATACCATTGTAGTTTTCATGTCCGACAATGGCGCTTGTGCCGAATATTTAAGTCGAAGTACACCAGCCTTGGAAACTATTGGTACTGATAATAGTTACGAAAGTTATAGAGGGTACTGGGCAAATTTAAGCAATACGCCCTACAAGGAATATAAAACCAGAAGCTATGAGGGTGGTATTAAAACGTCGTTTATTGTAAGTTGGCCCAACCAAATTAAAAATACAGGGGTTATTCTCAATAATAATCAACCAGCGCATGTCATCGATTTGATGCCTACTTTTTTATCGGTAGCGGGTGTTAAGTATCCAACAATTTATAATGGAAATACAATTAACAAGGTCAACGGACAAGATATTTTGCCCTTGTTGATGGGTAAAACCATCCCTCAACGTACTTTATATTGGGAACATGAAGGCAATATGGCAATTTTGGACAATCAATGGAAATTAGTGTCTAAAAGTACGGAAGAACTGCCTTATCAGGGAGCGTGGGAGCTTTACAATTTAAAAAACGACGGTTCCGAATTGAACAACCTGGCGAGTAAAAATCCTCAAAAAGTAAAAGAACTGGAAGCAAAATGGATAGCTTGGGCTAAAGCAAATAACGTTTATCCAATCAATGGAACCAGTATGAAAAAACGCGGTGAAACGTTTGCTCGTGAACACTAATTATAAGCAAGTACAGCTATTTTTTGAAATAGATTTTTATCCGCTATATATTTATGTAATTTTGCTTCAAAATTATACTGAGTGTCAAATCATAAGAACGCTAATGCCCTTACTGCCGGTGGGTTATTAGTAACATTGGGAATCGTTTTTGGGGATATAGGTACATCACCATTATATACGCTTAAAGCAATATTTAAATCAGTTGTAGATTCAGGTCAATCGGTCAACGAGCCTATCGTACTAGGTGCACTGTCGTGTATCATTTGGACGTTAACCCTGCAAACTACCGTTAAGTACGTTATCATCACTTTAAGGGCCGATAACAAAGGAGAGGGTGGTATATTTTCGCTCTATTCCTTAGTACGTAAAAAAGCCAAATGGTTGGTAATTCCGGCTATTATTGGTGGTGCGGCACTTTTAGCGGACGGTATGATTACGCCAAGTATTACGGTTACATCTGCTATCGAAGGCTTGAAGCTTAAATTTCCGGAGGTACCGGTAATTCCCATTGTAATTTCCATTATCGCTGGCTTATTTATCATACAACAGTTCGGAACCAATTTGGTGGGAAAATTATTTGGTCCCATCATGTTTTTTTGGTTTGCCACTTTGGGAGTAATTGGTTTCTTGCAGGTAATGCATGATCCATCAATTTTTAAAGCCTTAAGCCCATACTACGCCATTCATCTGCTGGTTACAAATCCGCAAGCTTTATTGATTTTAGGAGGAGTTTTCCTTTGTACAACAGGTGCCGAAGCGCTTTACAGTGATTTAGGACATTGTGGTAAAAATAATATTCGCGTTAGCTGGGTTTTCGTTAAATCAATGCTAATCCTTAACTATTTAGGGCAAGGAGTTTGGGTGTTGAAAAACGCACAAGGTTATAATCCACACGATGAATTATCTAATCCTTTTTTCCAGTTAGTTCCTGAAAATTTAGTGCTGTACCTGGTGATTTTAGCCACCACAGCGGCAGTAATAGCTTCACAGGCAATGATCTCTGGCTCGTTTACGCTAATTTCCGAAGCTGTAAGGTTAAACCTATGGCCAAAAGTGCGCATCAATTATCCTAGTGTGCAAAAAGGACAGTTGTATGTGCCATCAATCAATTGGCTACTTTGCGTAGGGTGTATCATCATCGTACTTGCCTTCCAACGATCTGATAACATGGAGGGTGCTTATGGATTGGCGATCAACTTAACTTTCTTGATGACTACCGTTTTGGTGGCTGTTTACATGTTGAGGAAGAAATTTCCAATGTATTTGATTGTGCTTTTTGTAATTGTATACACTGGTATCGAAGTAGCTTTCTTGGTTGGTAATATGGCTAAATTCATCCACGGTGGTTGGGTAACTTTAATGATTAGCATGGTGCTGTTAAGCGTAATGTGGACTTGGTATGCGGCCAGAAAAATCAAAAATAGATTTGTAAAATATGTTGAGATTGAAGATTACTACGATATTATTACAGAGCTAAGTAACGATACATCGGTTCCAAAATATTCGTCTCAATTGGTTTACTTAACCAGCGCTAACTTTAAAACAGAAATCGAATCTAAAATCATATATTCCATCATACAAAAGGAGCCAAAAAGAGCTGATGTGTATTGGTTGGTGCACGTTGATGTAATGGATGAACCTTACACTATGGATTATAAAGTGGAGTTCTTAATTCCTGGAAAGCTAATCCGTATTGATTTTAAACTTGGATTTAGGATTGAACAGCGTGTAAACCTACTTTACAGGAAAGTGGTAGAGGAGTTGGTGAAAAACGGCGAGGTGGATATTACTAGTCAGTATACTTCTTTAAATAAACATAAAATAGCTGGAGATTTCAGGTTCGTTTTACTTGAAAAAACTTTAAGCAAGTTCACTAATTTGAGCTTCTACGAAGAAACCATCATGGATTATTACATGATTCTTAAAAAGTTGAGCTTATCTGAAGTAACTAGTTTTGGTTTGGATTCAAGCTATGTTGACGTAGAGAAAGTGCCGTTGATTTTCGTTAGTCCGGATGATATTGAAATGCACAGGTTGCCTGTGTAAGTACAGTTTGGCTACTGTAATTTAATCAACCAACATTACTGTTAGTTCGGCATTAATTCATTTGATTATCTGCTTCGCAAGAAAACGTCTAACAAAAAGCATAATGCAAATACCACTGATGCGTAGCCATTGGTTGTTGCAAAAGCCCTATCTACTTTGCTGATATCATTTGGTTTAACTAAACGATGTTGATAGATCAGCATGCTGCAAAAAAATACCACGCCTACACCATACGGCCATCCAAATGAGCCGAAATAAAGTGGCGCTATTACACAAGCAGCTGAAAATACATGCAACACTGATGATAGTTGCAGGGCATTTTTGCGACCTAAAGCTTGGGGAATCGAATGTAGTTTCTCCGATCGGTCGAATTCTTCATCTTGCAACGCGTAGATGATGTCAAATCCGCTAACCCAAAATAGCACTGCAAAAGAATATAGCACTGGAATTACGGCAAACTGGCCAGTTACGGCAATGTAAGCTCCTATTGGCGCTAAACCTAAGCCCAAGCCCAAAACTAAGTGGCAAAGCGCCGTAAATCTTTTCGTGTAGCTATAAAAAAGAACCACAAAAATGGCAACTGGCGATAGGTAAAAGCACAACTGGTTAATGAAATAGGTAGTTGTTACAAACAATAGGCAGTTTACAATCACAAAGGTAAGCGCCTCATTGGCTGATACTCTTCCAGCAGGTATGTCCCTAGTTACGGTGCGTGGGTTTTTGGCATCAATATCCCTATCTAAATATCTATTAAACGCCATTGCGGCATTTCTAGCAAATACCATGCATAATACTACTGCCAGTAAAAGGTACCAGTTAAACGGTTGGGTAGAGTGGGTAACGCCAAGAAAAAAGCCAATGAAGGCAAATGGCATGGCAAATATGGAGTGAGCGAATAAAACTAACGAGAAGAATTTTTTCATGTTAAACCTTCGTGTAGAATATTAAGATGTTTGCGTGTTATTGTTAGGTTTTTCGATAATTGGCATTACAAAATCCTCATTAACTTGTCGTATAAACTCCAATATCTTTTCTCTACCAAGTCCAGTTTCTGATGATGTTACGAAAAATGGAGGGATTTCTTCAAACCAATTCTTTAACGACTTGTGAAACTTAGACACGTTTTGGTCAGTTTTTACACCACTTTGCTTATCAGCTTTTGTGTAAATTAAGGCAAATGGGATACCGCATTCGCCAAGCCAGCAGCAGAACTCCAAATCAATTTTTTGCGGTTCTAGTCTGCTGTCAATTAGCACAAAAACACACTGCAAGTTTTCCCTTTTGGTTAAATAAGCCCTAATAAACTTTTCCCATTTTTCTCTGCTGGTTTTAGAAACCTTTGCATAACCATAGCCGGGTAAATCTACAATGTACCATTTTTCGTTTATTAAAAAATGATTGATCAATTGCGTTTTACCTGGTTTTTGAGAGGTTTTTGCTAAACCATTTTGGTTAACAAGCTTATTAATTAGTGATGATTTGCCTACGTTAGAACGACCGATAAATGCGTATTCGGGCATGTTTGCCTCCGGAAGTGCGGATACTTTGGTGTTACTAACTACAAACGTTGCTGATTTTATAACCATAGGGCAAAGGTACGCAAAGCGTTGTTAAGGTAGCAAAGTTTTAATGTTTAAATCGCCATCTGGGTTTTTGGAAGATGAATAACGCAGTACAATAAGGTTGCTGTTTTTACAATTGCCAGTACAGCATCATTTTCTTGCTAATGTGATCAATCTATATTTAAACAATTTAACAATTCAGCAATTAAACTTATCTTTGAACTCGTATATGAATCCACAAATTACTCCTTATTCAGGTCCTGAAACTAAGAAAGAGCAAGTAGCCAGCATGTTCAATAACATCTCTGGAACCTACGATTTTTTGAATCATTTTTTATCTTTAGGTATTGATATCATTTGGCGTAAAAAAGCCATTAAGGAACTTTTAAAGGATCAACCACAAAAAATTTTAGATGTGGCTACCGGTACCGGGGATTTCGCTTTTGAATCCATTAAAATATTAAGACCAAGGCAAATTATTGGGGTTGATATTTCAGCTGGTATGTTGGAAGTAGCAAAAAAGAAAATTAACGAGCGTAATTTATCGCAGGTTTTCTCCGTACAACTGGGAGATTCTGAAGGATTGCACTTCGAGGATAATACCTTTGACGCCATCACCGTTGCTTTTGGCGTACGTAATTATGAGAATTTAGAAAAAGGGCTTACAGATATGCTTCGTGTGCTTAAGCCGGGAGGCAAAGTGGTAATTTTAGAATTCTCTAAGCCACGTAATTTCCCCATCAAACAGCTATATCATTTCTATTTCAAATATGCTACACCGTTTTTTGGTGGTCTTTTTTCGAAAGATAAAAAAGCTTATGCTTACTTGGAGGAATCTGTGCAAGCATTCCCTGATGGTAGTAATTTTACTGCCCTAATGGAAAAAGTTGGCTACAAAAATACCAAACACAGATCGCTTACGTTTGGTATAAGTGCCATCTACACAGGTATTAAATGAAACAAACACTACTAATTGCTTTCTTTTCTTTCGTCTTTTTAAGCTCAAAAGCGCAAAATTGGGGCGGTGGTATTGATCAAGAAGATTTTAATTGGGGGTTTACTTTTCAATACATAGCTTCTGAGTATAAACTTACCAGGGCGGCCAATTGGCGAGAGGTTTTTTTGGATTACGAAAACAACAACAAGCCAATTACAGATCCACTGAATTCAATTAGCTCACCACTCTCCACAGGTTTTGGGATTGGTTTTGTGCTTAATAAAAAGATCAATAAAAATCTGGATTTAAGAACTACACCTACGTTGGTTTTTGACGACCGCTTGGTCAATTATGAATATCAACAGCCTGCAGTATATAACACAACGTTTTCTAGTATTCAGCAAAAAATAGCGGCAACAATGATTGATTTGCCGTTGACGCTAAAACTCAAATCAGATAGGCGAAGAGATTTTAGAGCATACATACTGCTTGGTACAAAGTATTCCATGGATTTAGCATCTGGCAAAAAAACAGATGATGCCGATAAAGCATTGATTAATAAAGTGCTTAAAAACAAAAAAAACTACGCTTCGTATGAGGCAGGTATCGGTTTTGATTTATATTTTGAGTATTTCAAAATGTCCCCAGAAATAAAAATATCGCATTCTTTTACTGATGTGATCAAGCATGAAAATCATCCTTATGCAACGCCAATTGAGAAGGCTATTTTAAGGAATTTTACTTTCAGCTTGTTTTTCGAGTAAGCCGCTTTTAAGAAAAAGTATAACTTTGTGCTAAAAGTTTTTATACCTAATGGCCAAAATAGCATTAATTACAGGAGCAACATCTGGTATTGGAGCAGCTTGTGCTGACACCTTCGCAGCGCAAGGCTATCAGTTAATTTTAATAGCCCGTAGAGAAAACCTTTTGCTTTCACAGGCGCAACAACTTACAGATAAGTATCAGGTGAAAATAAAAACCATTCAGGCTGATGTGCGAGACAAGGAAAATATCAATTATGTATTGGATACCTTGCCTGCAGAGTGGAAAGAAATTGATGTATTGGTGAACAATGCTGGTTTAAGTCAGGGCTTAGATCCTATAGACAAAGGTGATACCGATGACTGGGATACGATGATTGACACCAACGTAAAAGGATTGCTTTATGTAAGTAAGGTAGTATCTAGCTGGATGGTTGAAAAAAAGCACGGCCATATCATCAACATTGGATCAATTGCAGGTAAGGAGGTTTATCCTAATGGTAATGTTTATTGTGCTACCAAACATGCTGTTGATGCATTAAGCAAAGGAATGCGCATAGATTTGCTACCGCATGGCATTAAAGTTACGGCAATACACCCAGGAATGGTAGAAACCGAATTCTCCATCGTACGATTTAAAGGAGATGAAAACCGTGCAAAAAAAGTTTACGATGGCTTTGAACCGTTAATTGCGCAAGATATTGCAGATGCGATATGGTATGCAGTAAGCAGGCCCGCCCATGTAAACATCAACGAGATGTTGATTATGCCAACGGCGCAAGCTGCTGCAACAATTGTGAAGAGAGATTAGATTGGGTTTGGTTAACTGTTTAAACTGTTGGAATCGGTTACAGTGCAGCAATTAAAACCTTACAAACTTTTGATTTGGTTAACCGGATAGGCAAACAATTAACCATTTAACCGAGTAAAAAAATAAAATTTATAAAAATGATATCAACAAATATAGATCAAGAGATCAAACAAGCTATGTTGGCTAAAGATCAAGTTAAACTAAGGGGTTTACGGGCAATAAAAGCAGCCATCCTTTTAGCTAAAACTGAAAAAGGTCAAACAGAAGAAATTAATGAAGATGCTGAAATAAAGATTTTACAGAAGTTGGTTAAACAGCGTAAAGAATCAGCAGATATTTACAAATCACAAGGTAGAGAAGATTTATACCAAGTAGAGCAGGAAGAAATAGACGTGATTACCCAATATTTACCTAAACAATTGGATAGAAGCGAAGTAGAAGCGATAATTGATGCTATTATTGCCGAAAGCGGAGCAGCTTCGGTTAAGGAAATGGGCAAAGTAATGGGCTTGGCTAATAAGCAACTTGCTGGTAAAGCTGAAGGAAAATTGATAGGCGAAATAGTAAAAAGTAAGCTTAGTTAGCTTCGGTAGGTTAAGCAGCAGTAAAAAAATGTTATATTGTTAATATTAATTACATTTACTCTGCTAACTTAGTGGCACATACCAAAAAACACACACAATAATATTTATGAATTACGAAGTAATTGAACAAGAAGGTTTTAAGTATATTGAGGTTGGCGAAGGAGAACCCTTGGTATTACTTCATGGTTTAATGGGCGAGTTAAGTAATTGGCACCATACGGTAGAGAAATTTAAAAGTAAATACCGTGTATTAGTGCCTATTTTACCAATTTACGAACTCCCAATTTTAACCCTCGGTGTAAAAAGTTTATCGAAATATTTGCACCGCTTTTTGAAATTTAAAAAACTGAGCCAAGTAGTGTTGGTAGGCAATTCTTTGGGTGGTCACGTAGGCTTAGTGTTTACGGTTGCACACCAGGAATTTGTGAAGGCTTTAGTGCTTACTGGTAGCTCCGGTCTTTATGAAAATGCTTTCGGCGGTTCTTTCCCTAAAAGAGAGAGCTACGATTTTATTAGAGAGAAAGTAGAGTTTACTTTTTACAGTCCTGAAACTGCAACCAAGGAATTGGTTGATGAGGTTTTTAAAACCGTTAACGATAGGGCTAGGGTAATAAGGATTTTGGCACTGGCCAAATCGGCTATTAGACACAACATGGCTAAAGAGCTTAAAAAAATTACTATTCCAGTGTCTTTAATTTGGGGCAAACAAGATAAAGTTACACCTCCGGATGTAGCACAAGAATTTCACCAATTATTGCCTAATTCTGAGCTAAATTGGGTTGATCAATGCGGTCATGCACCAATGATGGAGCAACCAGAAGTGTTCAATAATTACTTGGAGAAATTTTTGGACAGAATTTTGCTAAAGTAACTGTAAACGTTGGGCTTTGGAATTTTGCGAAATGACAAAGTCCGTAAATTTGAGATAAATGATTGCAGGAGAACTCATATCGAATATTATACCACCGTTGCGTACCTCAGATACGGTACGTAAGGCATTGGATCGTATGAGCGAATTTAAGCTTTATCATTTGCCAATTGTTAACGAGTTACAATATTTAGGCTTGGTTTCCGAAGAAGAATTAATGGAGGTAAGGGATACAGACACTGCAATAGGTGCATTGCCACTCACTTTGCTCAATTCTTTTACGTTTGAAAATGCCCATATTTATGAGGTAATTCGTTTATTGAGCGAATTGCAACTTTCTGTAGTGCCGGTATTGGATCAGCAAAAAAATTACCTCGGCTTAGTTTCAATTGATAAATTGCTCCACTTTACAGCAAATTTATACTCCGTAAGCGAGCCGGGAGGTATCATTGTACTGGCTATTAGCAACAGAAACAATTCATTGGCGCATATGTCGCAAATTGTTGAATCTGACAATGCACAAGTTTTGTCGTCTTATATCAATGCTTTTCCTGATTCCACAAGGCTCGAAGTAACACTAAAAATCAATAAAACAGATCTTTCTGGCATTGTTGCCACGTTTGAGCGCTATGATTATGAGGTTAAAGCTGTGTTTAATAACACCAACCATGATGATGGCTCAATGGATAGGTTTAATTCTTTCATGAACTACCTCAACGTTTAAAGAAAAGCTGTTGCAAACGGAAAACCAAACTTCCTTAAGTTCAAACAAACTATTGAAAATATATTAACGAATGAAAATAGCTATTTACGGTCGAGATTTTAATGACAACGTATTGCCTTTTGTTCAGCAAGTAATTGATACGCTGGCTAGCACTAAAATCGAAATCGCTATTTATAGAAAGTTTTTCAGCTTTGTTGAGAAAAAATTAGTTCTGCCAGAAAACTTAACTACGTTCGATAGCCATCAGGATTTAGCTAGCAAAGCTGATATTCTTTTAAGCTTAGGTGGCGATGGAACCTTGTTGGATACCATTTCATTTGTTCGTGATTCTCAAATTCCAGTAATTGGAATCAATTTTGGTCGCTTAGGCTTTTTGGCAAGTATCAATAAGGCAGAAATTAGTGCCGCTATCACTGCCTTAGTAAACGGCGAATACACCATTGATCAACGTAGTTTGCTCAATCTGGAATCAAAAATTGGGTTGTTTGGCGAGGAAAATTTTGCGCTGAATGACATTACTATCCACCGACGAGATAACTCGGCGATGATGATTATCCATGCTTATTTGAACGGAGAATTCCTAAACTCTTACTGGGCAGATGGTTTAATTATCGCTACGCCAACTGGATCCACCGCTTATTCGTTAAGTTGCGGCGGACCAATCATTTTACCAAGTGCACAAAACTTTGTCATCACTCCAGTTGCTCCACACAACCTCAATGTGAGGCCAATTATCATTCCTGATGATGTTGAGCTAGCTTTTGAAGTAGAAGCTAGGAGTACGAAATTTTTGCTAACCTGCGATTCTAGAACTGAAACTGTTGACAGAAATGTGAAAATTAGCATCAACAAAGCAAAATTTAGCATAAATCTTATCCGCCTTAACAATGAAACGTTTTTAACTACGTTAAGGAATAAACTGCTTTGGGGTATTGATACCCGCAACTACTAAATGAACTACAAGCAAACACTGTTAGGTATCACTTTATCAGTACTATCCTTTATTCAAACCAAAGCCCAGGTATGGGAAATTGGTGCGCATGCAGGAGGTGCTGGATACATTGGCGATTTAAATCCCACTAATCCGCTAAAAATTAGTGGACTGTCTGTTGGTGGTTTTGTGAAAGCTAACTTCGATCCTAACTGGGCTTTGTCTTTCAATTACACTTTGGGCAAAATTAAAGCAAATGATGCCCAATCTACTAGCGAGCAATTGAGGCAACGTAATTTAAGCTTCGAGAGCAATCTTCAGGAATTTAGTTTAATGGTTGATTTTAACTTTTTCGATTATTTTGCTGGCGGTGGTTATTCCAGATTTTCACCTTACCTATATACTGGCGTTGGTGCGGTATTGTTCAACCCTAAAACAACCTATCAGGGTAAAAGCTATAAATTAGCGTTATATGATACAGAAGGTTACGACTACAAAACCTATGCGCTTAGCATCCCCTTTGGATTTGGCTTAAAGTACCGTGTTAAAGAGAACTGGTCGGTATTTACTAATATTGGCTACAGGAACGCTTACACTGATTATTTGGATGATGTAAGTAAAAATTATTTGGATTCAGAGAAATATGCTGCCGATGCCAGCACCCGACAGATGCAAATTCTGCTTTCCGATCGCTCCAATGAGGTTTTAGGCTATAATATTGGAGGTAAGGATATCCAACGTGGCGATTTTAGAAAAAGAGATGCTTATATGTTTGTAGGTATTGGCATAACTTATACCTTTGTGAGCCAAAAGTGTTTTAACTTTTAACGGTCTCAAGCGCAGTAATGAATTTTAAAGATCAAATAGACGTAAATAGATTGCCTCAGCATATCGCCATAATTATGGATGGTAATGGTCGTTGGGCAAAAAATCAGGGGAAATTTAGGGTTTTTGGTCACGAAAGTGGGGTTTTATCTGTAAAAGATATTGTGGAAGGCTGCGTGGAAATAGGAGTAAAGTACCTTACTGTATATGCTTTTTCCACCGAAAATTGGAACCGTCCTATTGAAGAAGTAAATGCTTTGATGGAACTGTTAATCTCAACCATTAACCAGGAAGTAGAAACATTAAACAAAAACAATATCAGGTTAAATGCCATAGGCGATTTGAAATCGTTGCCACAAAAATGTATTGATGATTTGGCGGCTGCTATGGATAAAACTAAAACTAATACCAGTTGTACCCTAACACTTGCGCTGAGTTACAGTGCCAAGTGGGAAATTGTTGAAGCTGCGAAAAAAATAGCTGAACTTGTAAAAGCGGACAACCTAAATATCGACCAAATAAACGAAGAGCTATTTGCCTCTTATTTAACAACGGCAAAAATGCCTGATCCTGAGCTCATGATACGCACTAGCGGTGAGCATAGAATTAGCAATTACCTGTTGTGGCAAATGGCTTATACTGAATTATATTTCACAGAAACACTATGGCCAGATTTCCGAAGGGAAGATTTATTTGAGGCCATTGTTGATTATCAAAAACGCGAACGTCGCTTTGGGAAAATTAGTGAGCAATTGAACTAATTTTTCTTTTAACACTTTTTAACATGAGTTTAAATTAACTTAGCAACGTTTTTTAGATTGTAAATGAGAAGAATATACCACCTTGCATTTTTGCTTTTGATCGCTTTGCCCTCATTAGCTCAAATTCGTAATCCCCAACAAGCTGCACCTTCATTAAAAGTAAATGGTCTGGATTTAGACTACTTTACTCCAAAGGAATATATCATTGGAGGCACCACGTTAACTGGTTCTAAGTATTTGGATAAAGATGTAATTATCGTACTATCTAAACTTACTACTGGCGAAACCATTATGCTCCCAGGTGAAGCAACTGCCAATGCTATTAAAAACCTATGGGCGCAAGGCTTATTTGATGATATTAAGTTAAATGTTTCTAAAATTAACGGCGATACTGTTTACTTCAATATTGATGTAGTTGAGTTGCCTCGTTTAAGTGGCTTTGAATTTACTGGCATCAGCAAATCTCAAAAAACTGATATTGAGGAAAAATTAGGCGACAAAGCTGGGAAATCAATCATTAACGACAATTTATACAATACTACCAGATCGGTAATTAACAAGTACCTTTACGAAAAAGGCTTTTTCTACACTAAAATTAACTATAAGTCTAAACCAGATCCTAATCAAGAGAACAGCGTAATTTTACAAGTTAACATTGATAAAGGCAGAAGGGTTAAAGTGCAAAAAATTGAATTCGAAGGAAATAAAGAATTCAAATCTGCTAAACTTAGAAAATACCTTAAAAAGACCAAACAGCGTGCTTTTTATAAAGTATTTGGTAGCGGTAAGTTCAATAAAGAGAAGTACGAAGAAGATAAATTGAACTTCGTATCAAAACTACACGAAAAAGGTTACCGCGATGCCGCAATTATTAGTGATAGCGTTTACAGATATAATGACAAAACGGTAGGCATCAAAATAAAAATGTATGAAGGCCCTAAATATTACTTCGGTAACATCACTTGGGTAGGTAATGCTAAATATACTACAGAGTTTTTAGAGAAGATTTTCGGTATTGAAAAAGGCGAAGTATTTAGTGAGGAAAAATTAGAAAAGAAACTTCGTGGAAGCGCTAACGGCGATGACGTGTCGAGTTTATACCTAAATGATGGATATTTAACTTTCAACGTTGATCCGGTACAAACCAAAATTCACAATGATACAGTGGATGTGGAAATGCGCATTTACGAAGGGCCTAAATACACGATCAATAATGTAAGTATTGTGGGTAATACCATTACCAATGATAGAGTAGTGTTGAGGGAAATTCGTACAAAACCGGGAGATTATTTCTCAAAAGAGCTATTGATCCGAAGCGTTCGTGAAATTGGACAGCTTGGTAATTTTGATGAGTCGAAAACCAATCCAGTGCCTAAGCCAAATCCAGCTAATGGTACGGTTGATATCGTTTACAACGTAGAAGAAAAACCTTCAGATCAGATTGAGTTATCAGGTGGTTTTGGCGGCGGCCGTGTAATTGGTACACTTGGTTTAACCTTCAATAACTTCTCATTAAGAAACTTATTTAAGGGCGAAGCTTACAGACCATTGCCTAAAGGAGATGGACAACGACTAAGTTTACGTGGACAAACAAATGGTAAATTCTATCAATCCTACAGTTTCTCTTTTTCTGAACCTTGGTTTGGTGGTAAAAAGCCGGTTAGCTTTGGTGTAAGTGCATTTACTTCATTACAATCTAACGGTTTGGCCAAAAGCAATAGCAGTTATTATGGCATTCGTTTAAATGGTGTTTCCTTTAGCTTAGGTAGAAGATTAAAATGGCCGGATAACTGGTTCTCTTTAACCCATGCCATCAACTTAAACCAATACATTTTGAACAACTACCCAGGTTACTTATTTAGCACTGGTGAGTCGTATAACTTGAACTTCACGCAAGAGATTTCAAGGGATTCTAGAAATCATAACATTTTCCCAACCGGAGGAGCTTATTTAAGATTTACTGTACAGGCAACACCTCCATATTCGTTATTTAACAATGTGAACTATGCCACTGCTTCTGATAAGCAACGTTATAAATTTACGGAATACCACAAATGGAAATTTGAAGCGCAGTGGTTTGAATCTGTGGTAGGCAAGTTGGTATTTAAAGGTCAGGCGCAATTTGGTTTCCTAGGCTCGTACAATAAAGCAGTAGGTCAATCAGCATTTGAGCGTTTCAAATTAGGTGGTGATGGTATGCAAGGTTTCGATTTCTTGCAAGGTTCAGAAATCATCGCAATGCGTGGTTACTCTAATAACTCGGTAATTCCGGTTGGCGCTAACCCAACTATTGCTCAAAGTTCTGGTAGTCCAATCTTCACCAAGTATGTAATGGAGTTAAGATATCCGGTAATTAGTTCGCAGCAAGCAACTGCCTTTATGACCATGTTCGGAGAGGCTGGTAACACGTGGAATAGCTTCCGCGATTTCAATCCTTTTAACGTTAGAAGGTCAGTTGGTGTTGGTGCAAAGATATTTTTACCAATTTTCGGATTACTTGGCATAGATTATGGTTATGGATTTGATAAGATCCCAGGTTTACCTGATGCTAATAAAGGTCAATTCCACTTTAGTATTGCACAACAACTTGGCGGATTTAACTAATTAACATACATTTAAAGAAACTACAGGTATGAAAAGATTATTTTTAGCAGGCTTTTTACTTCTGATGACTTTAGGAGTATCGGCACAAAAAATGGCTTATGTTGATACAGAATATATCTTAAAACATATTCCAGACTATAAATCTTCGTTAACACAAATAGAAGGTTTGTCAAAGCAATATCAAAAAGAAGTGGATGATATTTTCAAAGAAGTAGACGCCATGTACAAAGCTTACCAAGCTGATCAGGTATTGCTTACCGATGATATGCGCAGACGTAGAGAGAATGATATCATTGAAAAAGAAAAAAAAGCAAAAGAATTGCAAAGACAAAAATTTGGTCCAGAAGGTGATTTATTTCAAACACGTACCAAATTGATGAAACCAATTCAAGAAAAAGTTTCAACTACCATTGCAGAAGTTGCAAAAAACAAATACATTGACTTCGTTTTTGATAAAAGCAGCGAAAGCACCATGATGATTTACGCTAGTCCTGTTTACGATATCAGTAACGATGTAATTGTAAAGCTTGGATTTAAGCCAGGTACATTAGTAAAATAACACATAAAATAGAAACAAACATTAGGAAAATAAAATGAGAAAGTTAATTAACGGATTATTTGTAGCTGCTGGATTACTTTTAACTACCCATGTTGCAAATGCACAACAAAAATTTGGTCACTTAAATTCAGACGAGATATTCTCTACTTGGTCGGAAGCTAAAACAGTTTCAACAACTATTGAAAACTTAGCTAAAACTAAGCAAACTGAAATCGATAAAATGATTACTGAGTATCAAAATAAATTAAAAGCTGCTCAGGAAAAAGAAAGAACATTAAGCGAAGCTAACAAAGATGTAGTAGTAAAAGAACTACAAGCTGCTCAAGTTGAATTGACTGACTTGCAGAAAAGAATTGAGGATGCTCGTAACAAAGCAAGGGAAGCTGTAGAAGCTAAACAAGCTGAAGTTTTTCCTCCACTTCAACAAAAAGTAGCTACTGCTATTTCTGCAATTTCTAAAGAGAAAGGTTTAGCTTACGTTTTTGATATTTCAGCTTCACAAGGCTTCAACAATTTAGTTTACTTTGATGGTGGCGAAGACATTACCAGCGCTGTTAAAACTAAACTTGGCATTAGTGCTACTGCTGCTCCAGCTTCTAAGCCAGCTGCAGGTGCAAAAAAACCATAAAAAATCTTTTTAAAAGTTAATGGCGGAATTAAGGTAACTTAGTTCCGCTTTTTATTTATATGAACTTAGAAAATTCCATAGGTATTTTTGATTCGGGCTTTGGAGGTTTAACGGTTTTCAGCTCCATAACTAAAATTTTGCCCGACTATAATTACATTTATTTAGGTGATAACGCCCGTTCGCCCTATGGTGACCATAGTTTTGAAACCGTTTACCAATACACTTTGGAATGTGTAGAATGGTTGTTTAGCCAAGGTTGTCCGTTAGTAATTTTGGCTTGTAATACTGCCTCTGCCAAAGCTTTAAGAAACATTCAACAGCTTGATCTGTCTAAAAAATATCCACATCACAGGGTTTTGGGAGTGATTAGGCCAACTGCCGAAGTGATAGGAACTTTTACAGAAACAAATACCGTGGGTGTGCTAGGCACGAGGGGTACAGTAAAGTCAGGATCTTATATCATCGAAATCAATAAATTTTTTCCTAAGGTGCAAGTATACCAGCAAAGCTGCCCAATGTGGGTGCCTTTAATTGAGAATGGAGAACATGACCAGGAAGGAGCAGATTATTTTGTACAGAAATATGTGGGGGAATTAATGGCACAAGCGGCTGAAATTGACACCATTTTGTTAGCGTGTACCCATTATCCTTTAATGGTACCAAAAATTAAGGCGTATATTTCGTCTGAAATAAAGCTCATTTCGCAAGGCGATATTGTTGCGAACAGTTTAGCAGATTATCTAGTGCGTCATCCGGAGATAGCGAACAACTTGGGTAGGCAAGGGGAACAATTGTTTTATACTACTGGCGATACTGAGACCTTCGACCAACACGCCTCTGTTTTTCTTGGTAAAGAAATTCAATCAAGGAAATTAAAACGCTAACTTTTTCTGTTTCAAAAATATAACACAAAAATGATGTAAAGGCAGTAAAACAAGTAGTCTGTTGCTAGGTTTTAAAAGTTTAAAAGGGTAAATTTGCACCTTCATTCACAATCAATGAGCGAACAGATCAAACACGAATGCGGTATAGCCTTTATCCGCTTGTTAAAACCTCTCTCATACTACCAAGAAAAATACGGTACTGCACTTTACGGCCTAAACAAATTGTATTTGTTGATGGAAAAGCAGCACAATCGTGGTCAGGACGGAGCTGGTATTGCCACCATTAAGTTAGATATGAAACCAGGTAGCCGCTACATCAGTCGCTACAGGTCGATGGCCCAAAATGCCGTTGCCGATATTTTTGGTTACGTACAAAACAAATTTGTTGGTATTCAGGAAGAAACTCCCGAATTAATGAAGGACACTGAGTTTCTGAAACAAAATGTAAGCTTCATTGGTGAGGTGTTGTTAGGCCACCTACGCTACGGCACACATGGCAAAAACAGTATCGAAAACTGCCACCCATTTTTGCGCCAAAACAACTGGATGACTAGAAACTTGGTAATTGCAGGTAACTTCAATATGACCAATGTTGATGAGTTATTAGAGCAATTGTACGAATTGGGTCAGCATCCAAAAGAGAAAGCGGATACCGTAACAGTATTGGAGAAAATTGGACACTTTTTGGATGATGAAAACCAGGCACTGTTTGACGAGTATAAAAAAGATGGCTTGACGAATGTTGAAATCACACATAAAATCTCTAACAACCTAAATATTGCAAACATTTTGCGTCGTTCGGCTAAAAGCTGGGACGGTGGTTATACCATGTCGGGCATTGTTGGTAATGGTGATGCTTTTGTGATGAGAGATCCAGCGGGTATTCGTCCGGCGTTTTATTATGTAGATGATGAAGTAGTTGTAGCTGCTTCTGAGCGTCCAGCAATACAAACGGCTTTTAAAGTACAAATTAAGAATGTAAAGGAAATTCAACCTGGACACGCCTTAATTATCAAAAAAGACGGTACCGTAACTGAAGAAATGTTCCGCGAACCATTAGAGAAAAAAGCTTGTTCGTTTGAGCGTATTTATTTTTCTCGTGGTAGCGATGCCGATATTTACAAAGAGCGTAAAAGATTGGGCGAATTACTGTGCCCTCAGGTTTTAAAGACGGTAAACTACGATTTAAAAAATACAGTTTTCTCTTTTATTCCTAATACTGCCGAAGTTTCTTTTTATGGCATGGTGGATGGTTTGCACAAATACATTAGGGATGTGCAGAAAGAAACCTTGTTGAAACGAAAAGAGGTATTGGATGATGTAGCTTTGGATGATTTGTTATCAATGCGCCCACGTGTGGAGAAGTTGGCGATCAAAGACGTAAAACTGCGTACTTTCATTACTCAAGATGCAGACAGGGGAGAAATGGTAGCTCACGTTTACGATACTACTTATGGCGTAATTAAAAATCACACCGATACTTTGGTTGCTGTGGATGATTCGATTGTGAGAGGTACCACACTTAAGCAGAGTATCATTAAAATTATTGACAGGTTACATCCCAAAAAGATTATCATAGTTTCGTCGGCACCTCAAATTAGATATCCAGATTGTTATGGTATCGATATGTCGAAAATGGGACAATTTGTGGCTTTTGATGCGGCCATTCAATTGTTGAAAGAACGAGGTCAAGAGCACATCATCGAAGAGGTGTATCAAAAATGTAAAGCATCTTTGGAATTGCCTAAAGAGGAAATCATCAACCATGTAAAAGAAATTTACAAGCCCTTTACGCCTCAGGAAATTTCAGATCAAATTGCGAAAATCATTACACCTGCGGATACGGTAGCGGAAGTGGAAGTAATTTACCAAACTTTGGAAAATTTGCACGAGGCATGTCCTGATCACGTAGGTGATTGGTACTTCTCGGGAGATTATCCAACGCCTGGTGGAAACAAAGTGGTAAACAAAGCTTTTGTTAACTGGAAAGAAGGCAATAATCAGAGAGCTTATTAAAGCTTAGAAATAATTACTCATGAGGGAGAGATTCGATAGGATTTCTCCCTTTTACATTTATAACAATGCGTAAATTGGTAATTCTTCTATAAAAGCAAATGCTTTGTTTTCGTGATCTATTTTGGCATAATAGTGGTTTAAACCATTGGTAATAGCCAGCCATTTGGCTTTGTAAACCGAATTATATCTAGCCGCCTGATCAAAGGTGGCTTGCGTAATCGTAACTGATGGCGCTTTGCATTCAATAACCATCAGCTTTTCTCCGGATTGATTGTAAACCAGAATATCACTTCTTTTTTTCGTTTGATTCAAATTTAAGCCACCTTCTATTTGCATTAAACTGGGCGAAAATTGTTTTTCCTTAATTAAAAATTTGATGAAATGTTGTCGTACCCATTCTTCAGGTGTAAGTACCAAATGTTTCTTACGGGTTTCATCAAAAATAAAATAAACGCCATCTTTTTGGCTAATCTTAAATGGATATGCAGGTAAGTTGAGTGGAGTGGGGTTAAACATCGTTAACAAAGTTAAAAGTTGAAAATGAAAAGCCGCGGAGTAGCATCTCAAAACTTACTCACAATCTTCAACAAATCTAAAATCGTTCCCGTACGTACTGGATAAAATTGTAATTTTGGGTAATGACTGCCGAGGATATCATTAGGGATTTAAAAGCTAGAAAATTTAAGCCTGTTTACTTGCTGCAAGGTGAGGAGCCTTACTACATTGATCAGATTGTGGATTACATGGAAAAACACATTCTTTCTGATGGTGAAAGAGGTTTTAACCAGACCGTACTTTATGGAAAGGATACTGACATGGCAACAATTTTAAATGCGGCTAAGCGCTACCCAATGATGTCTGAATATCAAGTGATTATTGTTAAGGAAGCTCAGGATTTAAAATGGGCAAATGAGGGAAGCAGCAAAGAAGCCGAATTTACTTTGGCATATTTTGAGAAGCCGTTGCCCAGCACTATTTTGGTTTTAGCTTATAAATACGGCAATTTTGATAAGCGAAAAAAGGTTTACAAGGCAATTAACAATAGTGGCATTGTTTTCCAGAGCGACCCAGTACGTGATTATAAATTAGTACCTTGGATAGAAGATCATATCAAATCCAAAGGCTATAAAATTGAGCCTCAAGCTGTAGCGCTAATGGCGGAATATTTAGGTACAGATCTTTCTAAGATTGCCAATGAAGTGGAAAAACTTTGCCTTAACGTAAATTCTTCTACAACAATACAGGTTGATCATATCCAACGAAATATTGGTATTAGTAAAGAGTATAATGTTTTTGAACTTCAAAAAGCATTGGCCACACGAAATGTGCTTAAATGCAATCAAATCATTAACTATTTTGCTGGTAATCCTAAAGCAAATCCGCTGGTAATGGTAATGGCCAACCTCAATTCTTACTTTTCAAAGATTTTGAAATATCATTACTTGCCAAATAAAAATGACGCAGCTAAAGAATTAGGCGTGAGCCCTTATTTTGTTAAAGATTATGAAGCCGCAGCCCGTACTTTCAGTGCCGGTAAAACATTTGATATCATAAGTTTACTGCGTGAATACGATTTGAAAAGCAAAGGACTAGATAGCAGTGGCAATACTTCTGACGGAGATTTGTTGAAGGAGTTAGTTTTCAAAATGCTTCATTAATTAGTACTTTAGTTAGTCAATTGGCGCTTTCTTGTCAATTTTTTGATACAAACTAAACAAATAAGCAGTGTAACTAATAAGTTATATCCTTTTACGGAATATTCGTTTCCCTAAGCTTATTTTTACGTTACGATTAACTTATTCAACAAAATTAATGAAGAAACATTTATTCACTGTATTAATGGTAGCTGGTACCGTAACTATGAGTTACGCCCAACGCCCAACACAAGGTGGTGGTTTACCAAACGACACTACCAGAAGAGGTGCAGGTGCTTTTGGGGCTGCTGCGCCTAGAACACAACCAAAACCTTACGATCAAGTTATTACTAATAAAGCATTAACGCGTAAGGGGATGATTACATCTCACAGAATTGAGGATAAATTCTACTTTGAAATTGCCGACACTACCTTAAATAGAGATATTTTAGTAGTAAGTCGTATTTCAAAATCAGGTGCTGAAGTACGTGCTGCACAAGGTTACGCTGGCGATCAAATTGGAAGTTCTGTTATCCGCTTCGAAAAAGGCCCTAACAATAGAATTTTCATGCGGAAGATCAGCTTCAGAGCTTATAGCGCTGATAGTACTTCCTCTATGTATCAGTCGTTGCAAAATTCAAGCGTACAGCCTATTGCTGCAGCATTTGATATTGCCGCTTATACCCCTAGCAAAAACGGAAGCGTAATTGATGTAACTAGCTACATCAATAGCGATAATGATATTTTCTTTTTCGGCTCGCCGATGTTCAAATCTAGATTTGGAATTGGTGGTCCGCAGGCGGATAGAAGTTACATTCAGGATGTAAGAAGCTTCCCAACTAACGTAGAAATTAAAACCGTAAAAACTTACTCAAAAACTGCCCCATCAACGGGTATGGGCGGTGGTGCTCCATCTTTTGGTGGTGGTGCTGGCGCAAGTGGTTTCGTTACTTTAGAGCTAAACACTTCGTTGGTAATATTGCCAAAAGTGCCAATGAAAGCTCGTTATTTCGATCCACGCGTAGGTTACTTTACCGTTGGCTATACCGACTTTGATTCTAATCCGCAAGGCGTAAAAGAAATTGAGTTGGTGAAACGTTGGAGATTAGAGCCTAAACCTCAAGATATGGCTAAATACAAAAGAGGTGAGCTAGTAGAACCTGCTAAACCAATTGTATTCTATATTGATCCGGCTACGCCGAAAAAATGGGTGCCTTATTTAATTGCCGGTGTTAACGATTGGCAAAAAGCTTTCGAAAAAGCAGGTTTCAAAAATGCAATTATCGGTAAAATGGCTCCTACAAAAGCTCAGGACTCTACTTGGAGCTTAGATGATGCTCGTAACTCGGCAATTGTTTATAAACCATCTGAAATTCCTAATGCAAGCGGTCCAAGTATTTCAGATCCTCGTACAGGTGAGATTATGGAAAGCCATATCAACTGGTATCACAACGTAATGAAGTTAGTACGTGATTGGTATTTCATCCAAACTGCAGCTGTCGATAAAAGAGCTCGTACGGTTAACTTTAGCGATGAGTTAATGGGCGATTTGATTCGTTTCGTTTCGTCACACGAAGTGGGACACACTTTAGGTTTACGCCACAACTACGGCTCAAGTTCAACTGTGCCGGTTGAAAATCTTCGTAACAAGAAATGGGTGGAAGAAAATGGCCATACGCCATCAATTATGGACTATGCCCGTTTTAACTACGTAGCTCAGCCAGAGGATAACATCAGCAAATCTGGATTATATCCACGTATTGGTGATTATGATAAATGGGCTATTGAATGGGGTTACAAATATTTCCCTGATAGCAAAACTGTAGCTTCTGATATGAAAATATTAGATAAAATGACTACGGAATCAGCTAAAAACAGACGTTTATGGTTTGGTACTGAAACTAATCCTGATGATCCACACTCGCAAAATGAAGATTTGAGCGATAACGCCATGAAAGCTAGTGACTACGGTATCAAAAACCTAAAAGTAATTTTGGCTAACTTAAAAACATGGACTAAACAACCAGGTGAAAGTTATGATGAGTTGCAAAACATGTACGGTCAGTTAACTACTCAGTACGGGCGTTACATTGGCCACGTTGCAAAAAACATTGGTGGTATTTACGAAAACCCTAAAACGGTTGATCAGGAAGGTTTGATCTATGAGCGTACACCCGCTGCTATTCAAAAAGAAGCAATGGAGTTTTTAAATCGTCAGGTATTTACTACGCCTAGATGGTTGTTAGATCAATCTATTTTAGATAACATTGGCGAAAATCCAATGAACGTAGTTTCTAGGTTGCAAGGTATTGCTTTGGCACGTTTAACTTCTACCAGAGTAATGGGCAACTTAATTGCAGCGGAAGCAACTGATGGCGTTACTGCCTACAAAATCTCTGATTTATTTAAGGATTTGAACGGCGCTATCTTTACTGAGTTAAAAGCAGGTACTCCTATTGATTTGTATCGTAGGAACTTACAAAAAGCTTACGTAGAGAAGTTGATCAGTATTGTTAACCCTCCAGCAGCTCCTGCTAATGCAGCACAAACTTTTGGAAGAGGAGGCAGCGGTGCTCCAGCAGGTTTATCTGCTAACCAAACTGATGCAATTTCAGTAGTTAAAGGTCAGTTACGTGAGTTGGATAAAGCGATCAAAGCTAATGCAGCTACTGACAGCTTAACTAAGTATCACTTAGAAGATTTGTCCGGTAGAATTGAGCAAGCATTAGATGCTAAAAAGTAATTATTAGATTGTTTGAATTTTTGAATCCCTCGATGAATTTCATCGGGGGATTTTTTTGTGCCACACTTGAGCCATTAAGCGGATTTTGATTGTCCGTTATTAGGCATAATTTGCATTTTGTAATTCTTGATATTTCAAGAATCTATTCCCATAGTTGCCAAGTATAGATTCCTCCTCTGTCGGAATGACAAAATGCTTAAAAAATA
This sequence comes from Pedobacter zeaxanthinifaciens, assembly GCF_003313335.1. Lineage (GTDB taxonomy): Bacteria > Bacteroidota > Bacteroidia > Sphingobacteriales > Sphingobacteriaceae > Pedobacter > Pedobacter zeaxanthinifaciens. The sequence goes on along the minus strand of NZ_QMHP01000010.1, from coordinate 137,868 downwards.
GGCTTATTAGAAATTACGGACATTCAAAAGTGGACTTAGTTAAAGCAACTGGTACGAGATCTGTTAATTATTTGAGGTCCCATTTGTTTTTCTCGCTTAGCTTTTAAGTTGATACTTACAATTTCCTTTAAAATTTGCTGATGTTTAAGGATTTCCCGTTGAGCTTGCCAAAAGGATTTTTTTGGATCGTATATGTGGGTGGGCTCACTTTTTACACCGTTAAGTTCAATAATAGAAAAGTGCTGCCCAATTTCTAGATCTTCAAAACACTGATACCGTATATCTAGTCGACCATAGTAAAAACCATCAATTTGATCCAATATTTGATTGAAAGTTTGCATTAATTTTTCGGTAATTAGAGCCGTTCCATCTGTAAATTGAGTTCCACGACTATGGTTCCCAAACGGAACCAAACAACGTTCTTCATTTTGTGGAAGTATTTCTTGAAGATTGATACTTTGTTTAAGCTTTGAAATTTGAAACTGAAAACGAGGGTTTTTTCGCAGAAGTTGCTCAATACTGTCTTTGCCATTTCCTGTTATACTGAGAAACTGTTTCAATGTAATGCCACTAATTTTACCTTTTTTTTGATTTGGTAAGCGATAGTAAAATAAACCAATTTCATTAGGGAATGATATCAGTTCCTGCACCAAAAAATTCTGACTCATGGAGCTTGCATAGCTAAAAAGTTCCTCGAAGTTGCTAACTTTTTCTACACCAACCCCTCTACAACCCACATCAGGTTTTACTATCAAAGGGAAATTTAATCCGCTATATCTGATTTTTTCAATGATGTTTTGCCTGTCTTCTTTTTGTACTAGTATTGTTTTAGGGAAAGATGACGGAGGTAAAATGTGATAAATCGACATCTTACTATCTGCATATAAGCCGCCGTTTTTAATTTTTGGGTTGGCAAACTTATAAAACTTAAATGATTTGAATTTGATCATCCACCAAACCCAAATGAAAAATGTTGGGAGATAAACCAAATAAGATGGCCAATATTCCCAATGTTTGAGTTTATGCCACCAAAGTTTTAACATAATTTTTCGGTTAAAATAGTTGTTGTTTGCTCAACTAAATCAATATGACGTATGCTAAAACCTCCATTATGCAATATCCACTGCGTTACACTTTTGGTAAGCATTTTTCCATTTCTGTCGATAATTAGGCCATTTTCCTTGTCGGCAGTAAATGTGTTGGTATGAAAATCCATCAGATCATTTGCATCTAATTGTTGGTGTTTTTCCCGAATAAATTGATTAAACCAACTACGTCTATCTTTAATAATTTTTGGAGCATAAAGGGTTGATGACGACCAAATCATTGGTGTGCCACTGGATAAAGTTTGATGTTCTTTATTTTCTCCATCCCAGCGTAATTGGATCAACTCATTTTTCGCATACACTACGATGGTGAAGGGAGCGACATCAAGCAAATCAATTTGATGCCACGCCGCATTGATGTGATTTGAGGACGCCAGTTCTAAAAGTACAATTCCTCTGCTTCTGCCACAGTAGGATTTTGCAGCACCATTAAATTCAGCTCCATTAAGCAATACGAATGCATCACCTTTCTCGTTAGCAACAATCCAAGTGCCGCCAGCTTGAGGATCTTTTGGAAAAAACAATCTCTTGCCAAAAGCAAGTTCGCTTTTAGGGACTGTTGAATTCGGGCGGAAGGCACTTTCGTCTCTGTTAGAAGTAATAATGACTTGGTGCTGAGTTTTATAAAAACTTACTGTACACATTGTTTTTTATAGGCAATTGTCGACTTAGCTACGCCGAAATTTTCGCTTATACCGTCTTTCCCTAAAATAGTCATTCCAATTTTGATAATTGCTTGGTGATGAATGCAATGCTCAATGTTATAAATCAACTCTCGGAGGTAGTTTGACGCAATGCCATTTGCCTCATCGGCGTAAAGCGTAGCAATCTCCAGGTTTTTATCTTCTCTACATAAATTAATTACTATTGAAGCGATATTTTCAACTGCAAAATCAATGCTTTCTTGGAGCAGCACATTTCTTTCTCGCTCGTCGTAGTTTACCACACCTGTATTATAGCCGTGGAACAGCTGTTGAAATAATTCTATAATATGTCTTGTGTGTTCGCCAATGCTCGAATGGCTTAGCAACGGGATTTTTTCCTTATACTCATCTTTACTAAGTTGTTGGATAGCAGAAGCTAATTGCAAAAGTATTTCTCTTGCTTCCGTGTGGGGCGACATGATTTTCATAGATTTTCTTTTAACGTTGATATTCCATGATTATTTTAATTGACCTAAAAATATTTAATGAGGCGTTTCGCAATTAGCTGGCAATATAAACTGTCAATTTGTAGTATGTCTTTTTCAAAGCAACAAGCGGTTACATTTATTTCGCCGATCTAAATACCGAAATCACCTCGTTTTTACACCAAATGAGGTAAATTGATGAACAAAACAATACTACTAGGGCAAGGGCAAATAGTTTTCCGTTATCGCTAGATACATTAATGCCTAATACCAAAAGATGAGAAGCTACTGCGCCTAAAATGATGATCAAACTGCATAGCATACCTAATGTTTTTGTTTTAGGTAAAAGAATCATAACGGCGACAATTAGTTCGATTATCCCAAGGGTAATTCTGCCCCAAGGTTCTACTCCTAATGCAGAAAAAATATGAACTGAATCTGGATGAGCTGTAAATTTAAAATATAGCGTTTGCAACAATATTACTGCTACGATAATTCTTAAAGCGCTGGTAACTAATTTTTTTGATTGCATGTCAGTTATGTTAATGTTTGAAATTTTTCCAGTTGTTATCAGCTTTTTGGATAAATTCCTGCTGATTTTTAACCCAGCTTTCTTTTACTTTCATATTGTAGTTGAAGTATAACTTGCCATTATCTATGGTCCAGGTATCAATTTCTACCGAGGCTTTATAACCCTTGCTCATGCCAAAAGCACAATAACCGCCGTACTGAGGCAGGTAGCGTTCTGGATTTGCCTTAAACTTTGCTAAGTTTTCGTTGGTAGAAAAATACCAGTTGGCGCCCTTATATTTTAGGGATATTTGTTCATTTCCCATTACAGGCTTACCTTCTGTGAAAAATGCAACAACATCATAGCCGGCAATAGCCATGTTGTTTTTAGAAAAAAATTCAGGTTTGCTATCTTGTTTAGGTTGATAACCCCAACTTAATAATGCGATAGTTGTTAATAATGCGATTGACGCAAAGATTGCTTTTAGTTTCATGTTTTTTAGTTTATAAATTTCGACCAGTTTTTGTCAGCTTTAGTTTTTAGTGTTTTTTCGTCCTTATTCCAGCTTTTTAATGTGTTATTCCAGTACGCATTATAGAAGAGGTAAAGTTTTCCATCTAAAATTTTAAATGTTTTTGGATCAATTTCCACCTTTTCCGCACTATTTCCCATTGCATAGGCGCACCAACCACCATATTGAGGCTCGTATTTTTGTGGATTTGATTCAAATAACCTTTTATTAGCCTCGGTAGAGAAGTAATAAATTACACCTAGATATAAGAGATTGATTTTAGGAGAACCCTTTAGGGCTTTACCTTGAGTGAAATAGTTTATAGGATCGTAACCTTGTATCGCAATTTGCTTTTCGAGATTGTACTGCTTTACTCTTTCTGCCCCATTACTTTGCGCATATAGCGTAGCAGAAATGCATATTAGAAAAATGGAAATGAAATGTTTCATACTTTTTAACTTGTTTACTCAAAGGTAAATCTGAGTTAAAAAGCAAAATGTAAACTACTTTACATTCTCCGCTAAATTTTTAATTTTTTTCACGTCAGGAATGAAAATTTCTTTCTGTGAATAGTTAAGTAGCCCTTCCGCTTCCAGCGTTTTAAACAACGAGATGATGGTTTGTCGAGTAGTACAAATTAGTTGCGATATATCTTTTTGGGTAAGATAATTAGGGAGTAGATAGGAAGTTGATTGTACGTTTTCCTTTTCGATAATCATGTTAAGGAGCAACAATAACCGGGTTCTAGCATCCCGAAAAAGAATATTTTTATAACTGTTTTGGATTTTTTTGAAATTGAAGCCTATGAATTTGATGTAATTTAATGCGAAATCGGGCTTTTTATACATGATTTCTTCCAAACGTTCTCGATAGAAAGTACAAATGATAGCCTCGTCGGTAACAACTTTGAAAAACTCATCATTTTCAGTTGGCATTTCTAAATTCAGATCGCCGAAAACATCTCCCTCTTGCAATATGTCTATTAAAATTTCTTCTCCATCTGCATTCAATCGTAACAACTTAATAGCGCCTCTTTTGAGAAAATAAATGCGTTCTTTACTACTAAAAGGTAAGTCTAGCAGCTCATTTTTTTGGGATTTCTTGAACTTCTTCAAAATGCATAGCGAATCTATCTCCGAGAAACTCAAATTTCGAAAAAGCTGATGGTCATGTAAATACCAGTATTTTAAATCTGAACTCATTTGGTACTTTACCTTTCAATAAATATAGCAAATATGCCATAAAGAAACGTGCTTTAAAATATCAAGTGGAAAAATATCAAATTGTGATAAAAGCGAAACAATCAGTGGTTGATCTATAGAAGTGCATCCGTCACAAGAATGATGTTATTTAGCTACTTTTTCTCGATCAGTGTTTGCATCCCGTTTTAATCCGTTATAGATGCTTTGCAAAATTGCGTAATCATCATCTACCCATTTGCCAGTACTTGTGCCAGTGTATTTGTTGTCCCTTAGGTAATTTTCGTATAGCTGATAAGCAATAGCAGCTTCTTGCTCGTTGTAATAAGCATTTTTCCAAACAGGTTTTACTACCGCGAAAGGAAATTTACCAATTCCGCTACTGTAAATTCGAATTGGTCCTTGTGACAATTCGAAAGATACTAACTCTGGTTTTTGCTGTATAGCAACATATAAAATTAAACTGACATGCTTAACGTAGTTTTCCAACCTTTGTTTAAGTTGTGGGATTGATTCGGAAGTAGTAGCCTTTATACGCCATTGGATGTTAGATGGGTGAAAAGGTTCATTGCTCAGGTCTTTAAGTGGCAAAGCTTCTCTATAAAACACACTCACATTGCCACTGCCTTCGTCTTTTAATTTGAGTATTTCGAGGCCACTTTTAGTCGTCGAAAATTTCATTTCATAGCTTTTTGTTGACGAATTTTCGGCTTTTATGGTAAGTATACCATCATTTATAGTCCATTTGCCAATTTGTTGCGCTTCTTCACTAAGTACGCTTAAAGTACTATCCTTAAATAGATTTAATAGCTCGCCTTGTTTCGCTACGTATGAGTTTAGGCTACCAGCTTTACTGCCTTGCTGTTCTATTCTTTTAAGTTTCCATGTTCCCAAAGCCGAATACTTTTTGGTATTGATGGACAAACAACCGTAACATAAAATAATAATTGACAGGCTTAGGAGAGTGCGTAATGTATGTTTCATTAGATGGTTAGGTTTGGTCTACTTCAACTAGCTATACTAGCTTAAATTTACAACATAAAGCTACTTATTTTTTTCAAAGTCGCCTGCTTAATTTGAAGCACTAAATGGAGTAATTGTATGTAGCTAAAAAATATTAACTAACAGTAACATGCCGTAGTTAACATGAGCAAGGAGCATGCTAGCGTTCAAGGTTAAAAGCTAAGAACTTAATGGAAAGAAGTGGATCAATTACCGCTTCATTGCCCTAATTAATTGTCTGTTGCGTCTATCAGCACGAGCATTTTGTAAAGAAATTACAGCCCAAATAGCAGCGGGTATCCATCCAATTAAGGTAATTTGCAAAATCAGGCAAACTATGCCGGTCAAAATTCTTCCCCTTAGCAAAAAAGAAAGAAACGGGAAAAAGATAGCGATTAAAGTCATGCTAATTTGATGTGCTTAGCGGTAGCTTGTTACAAAGAAACTTTAAATAATGTAATCTACACAAAGCATAAAACTAAAAGTCCCGGAACACTGTAAAGGCCGGGACTTTTTATGATAACGCTACAGCGTAAGTTTTAATGACTTGGAGCAGCAGCATCCACACGTTTAATTTGCGCACCTAAGGCACGTAAACGCGTATCAATATCTTGGTAGCCACGTTCAATTTGTTCAATGTTAAAAATGGTCGACTTGCCTTCGGCAGATAATGCAGCAATTAGTAATGAAACACCAGCTCTAATGTCAGGCGAAGTCATGCTGATACCACGCAGTTTGTACTTTTTGTCAATGCCGTTTACAGTGGCACGGTGCGGATCACAAAGGATAATTTGGGCACCCATATCAATCAGTTTATCTACAAAAAACAATCGGCTTTCGAACATTTTTTGATGAATCAATACGTTTCCTTTAGCCTGTGTAGCCACCACCAATACAATGCTCAATAAATCTGGCGTAAAACCTGGCCAAGGAGCATCGGCAATGGTTAAAATAGAACCATCAATAAAAGTATCAATTTCATAATGCTTTTGTGATGGAACGTAAATATCATCACCGCGGCGTTCCAATTTTATACCTAGCTTTTTGAATACCTCTGGAATTACACCCAGTTCATCATAAGCAACGTTTTTAATGGTAATTTCCGACTCCGTCATAGCTGCCAAGCCAATAAACGAACCAATTTCGATCATATCAGGTAACATGCGGTGCTCTGTTCCACCCAATTTTTTAACACCTTCAATGGTCAACAAATTAGAGCCAATGCCGCTAATTTTTGCACCCATGCGGTTAAGCATTTTGCATAACTGCTGTAAATAAGGTTCACAAGCAGCATTATAAATGGTAGTTACACCTTTAGCTAATACAGCTGCCATTACAATGTTGGCTGTACCAGTAACAGAGGCCTCATCAAGTAAAATGTAGGTACCCTTAAGGTTGGTAGCATCTACGTTAAAAAACGCCGCTTTGCTATCATAAACAAACTTTGCACCTAGTTTTTCAAAGCCTAAAAAGTGCGTATCTAAACGGCGTCTTCCAATTTTATCGCCACCTGGCTTAGGAATAGCTGCTTTACCAAAGCGGGCCAAAAGCGGGCCAACAATCATAATTGAGCCACGTAAGCTACCACCTTTAGATTTAAAAGTGTCCGACTGGAAAAAGTCGAGGTTTATATTTTTAGCTTCAAAAGTGTAAGTATCCTTATTCAAACGTTCAACTTTAACACCTAAATCAGCCAATAAATCAATTAATTTATTTACATCTTTAATATCAGGAATATTGCTGATGGTAATTTTTTCTTCGGTTAAAAGTACCGCCGATAGGATTTGTAAGGCTTCGTTTTTAGCGCCCTGCGGCGTAATTTCACCCTTTAATTTTTTTCCGCCTGTAATTTCAAATGCGTTCATTATCTAAATATTTTGGTAGTTCACTTAACGGTTGGTTAAGTATAAACGTTAATGTCTTTGTTTATTATTATTATTATTGTTGTTGTTGTTCCGCTGGCGGTTTTTCTTGTTGTTTTGGCGACCGCGGTTATTGTTTTGCCTATTGTTTTGCTGCTTAAATTCTACTTTCTGAAGATTTACGTTTTCTTCCAAAGCCAGTGCACCGCCTGATAGTTCCGCCAAATTTTTAAGGATCACTTCATCGGCTACATTATCCTTATTCCACTGCACATAGGCCATTTTCATAAAATTGGCAATGCCTTGTACCATGGCGGCTTTACGCTCCGGATTTTGCTCCTCAATGGCGGTAGCAATTAATTTTTCAACCGTTTTGCCATAGTGTTTATATTTTATGCGTTGGTGTGGGTAACCAATATGGTCGGGTTTAAACTCCTTAGTTTCCGGAGTTGGCTTAGGGTAGGGGCTGTCTACATCAATTTGATAGTTAGAAATAATGTGTAAATGATCCCAAAGTTTATGTTTAAAATCGGCCACATCACGCAAGTGAGGGTTTAAAAAACCCATCAAATCAATCACTGCTTGAGCATATTTATTGCGTTCTTCTTTAGTTGGCAAAGTAATAATGTACTTCACCATATTTTGTACATTACGCCCATACTCCGCTAAAATCAGCTCGCTTCTGGTAGTGTTATAATCGAAATTCATTTTGTCTAAATTAATTATCAGAGATAATCTTAATATAAAATCTTTATTTTTTAAAAAACAATGTTAGGTGTTCTCGGCTGCTGTAGTCCCGCTGTACGCTATTATTTTTTTGTGTTTAGGTGATTGCGCTCTTTTGCCATGCTGAGATTATCGAAGCACCTGCAATTAACCCAAAATCCTTCGACAAGCTCAGGATGACACACAAAAAAGATAACCGCTTCCATCAGGTTTAATTAACCACGTTGGTACACCAAGGTTAAAAGCAAAGTAGCTACAAAATCAAAAAGCAACAGCGATATTAAACCATTATGAAATAACTGAAACAGAAGCTAACGACTAAGGAAAAACCCTCAACTTCCAAAGATGTTTTCAGTTATGAAATTCACCGGAATGGTTTGTTGTTGCAAATATAAGGTTTTAGTCCAGAGTATAAAGTTGAAAGTGAAAAGTATCTTGTTTCCATCCGAGATTATGAAGAACCTATTTCTTAATTAGATTTCTCCTATCGTCGAAATGACAGCTTGTGATAAGTCAGTTGTCGAAACAACCAAATAACTAAACACCCAATCAACTAAACAACTATTTCACAATCCTCAACTTTGCAAATTTCAACAGTAACTGCTTGTTGCCCAAACCCTGAAAAAATACAGTGGCTTTAACATCCGGCAGTTTACCTTCCAACTGCACAATTTTCCCGAAACCAAATTTCTCGTGTTCTACCTCCATGCCCATTTGAAATTCATGTGCTGCGTTTGGCGTAAAACCCGCTGTTGGAACGTGTGCTTTTGGTAAAATAGAAGTAGTAGGCTTTGGCTTAAATGCCGTTTGCTGCGTAGTTGGTCGTTGTGGTAGCTCCCTTTGTTGGCTCCAACTTTTTCTCTCCGTATCAAAGCCGCCGCTGCTGTAGCTTGGTTTTGCTTGTTTTAAGGCATCTAGCTCTAAATACGAGGGATTAATTTCGTTAATGAAACGACTCGGTTCGCAGGAGGTTAACGTGCCCCAACGGTAACGAGAAGTGGCATAAGTTAATGTTAGTTTCTTTTCTGCTCTAGTGATTGCCACATAAAATAATCGACGTTCCTCTTCCAAATCAGCTCTAGAATTTACCGACATTTGCGAGGGGAATAGGTTCTCTTCCAAACCAACCACAAATACATTTTTAAATTCCAGGCCTTTTGCCGAGTGTATGGTCATTAACGATACGGTATCTGCATCTTTGTCCTTGTCTTTATCATCATTGGTCAACAAAGCCACATCCTGCATGAAAATAGCCAAGCTGCGGTCTTCAATATCTTCACGCTCTGCAAACTCTTTGATACCGGCTAATAACTCCTGGATATTTTCGTAGCGGGCCCTGCCTTCAACGCTATCATCGCTGTGCAAATCCTTTAAAATGCCAGAATGTTGGGCAATGTATAAAGCGGTTTCGTAAGCATCTAACTTTGTAGACTCTGCAGCAAATGCCTTAATCATCATCGCAAAATCGTTCAGTTGATTAGGGATGCGCCCGCCCAAATATTGGTGGGGGGCACAAATGACCTGCCACATCGTAATGCCGTGCTCATTAGCTGCTACAGAAACTTTATCCAAGGTAGTATCGCCCAAACCACGACGAGGATAGTTGATGATACGCTTCAAGGCTTCCTCATCTGCCGGGTTGAAAGTTAATCGGAAGTAAGCAATTAAATCTTTGATCTCTTTACGTTGGTAGAAAGAAAGGCCGCCGTATATTTTGTAAGGGACATTGAGCTTGCGCAAAGCCTCCTCCATGGCCCTACTTTGTGCATTGGTACGGTACAGAATAGCGAAATCAGTATAATTTAAACCATTTCCGCTACGTTCCTGTACAATGGCTTCGGCTACTAGTTTACCTTCTTCGTTATCAGTAAAAGCTCTTGATATTTTAATTTTATCACCCTTTTCATTGGAAGAAAATACATTCTTTTCCAACTGATTTTTGTTGTTGGCAATAATGCTATTGGCAACCTCAACAATGTTTTGTGTAGAGCGGTAATTTTGTTCCAATTTGTAAACTTTCAAGTCTGGATAATCACGCTCCACATTTAAAATGTTTTGGATATTAGCCCCACGGAAGGCATAGATACTTTGTGCATCGTCACCAACCACACAGATATTTTCATGAGCTGCCGCAAGTTTTTTTACAATGGTGTACTGCGAGTGGTTGGTATCCTGGTACTCATCCACCATAATGTATTTAAACTTATGTTGGTATTTGTTAACGATATCAGGGTTGTCCCTTAATAAAATATTGGTTTTAAATAAAAGGTCATCAAAATCCATTGCCCCAGCTTTGTAACATCTGTCCCAGTAGGCTTTGTAAATTCTCCCAAGTTCAGGTCTTTTATTACTAATGTCTTCAGCTAGTATGGTTGGGTTATTGATGTATTCGGCAGCAGAAACTAGGTTGTTTTTAGCAGAGGAAATACGGTTGTAAACGATGTTAGCTGCATAAAGCTTATCGTCTAGCTGCATTTCTTTAAGGATAGTACGGATTAAGCTTTTACAATCGTCCGTATCGTAAATAGTGAAATTGCTTGGATAGCCAATTCTCTCAGCCTCCACACGTAAAATTTTAGCGAAAACCGAGTGGAAAGTTCCCATCCAAATGCTTTTAGCCTCACTACCCACCACTTTTTCGATACGCTCACGCATCTCCTTACTGGCTTTGTTAGTAAAGGTTAATACCAAAATGTTAAACGGATCTATACCTTTTTGTATCAAGTGAGCCACACGATAGGTGATTACCCTCGTTTTTCCCGAACCTGCACCAGCTACAATCATTACTGGTCCTTCGGTATTCTCTACTGCCGCTCTTTGTTGTGGGTTTAATCCTGCTAAATAATCCAAAATCTTCTTCCTTTTTTAGACTTCAAAAATAAGAAATTGTAGGGGGAATTGGTAAATTGTTGAAAGGTTTGGTACACAGTTTAAATAGCTGAACATATTAAATGGCTTGCGCATTACAAATTGGCAACTGTAAATTGCTTACTGCCAAAATAGCATCTGTTTTAAAAGGGAATGGATTTTGTTTACATTGGGTTATGGATGAAAATAATTTAAATCATAAGTTAGACTTTAATGATATCCCGGAAGGGGACAACAACGATATATATGCAAATTTTAAGGAGAAGTTAGAAAGTGTTCAAACTTTTCCAGGTTTGTATGCCTTTAAATTTATTTTAACTGGCGGCGTAGATAAGATAAAGGAACTGAGAACAGTGTTACCTGAAGATGAATTTATAGAAACACCATCGAAAACTGGAAAATATGTTTCAGTTACGGTTAAAAAATGGATGCAAGATGCGGATGCCGTTGTTGCTGTTTATAAAAAAGTTGGCGAAATTAAAGGCGTAATGATGCTTTAAGAGTTGAGAAGAACGGGTTATCGTGTCTAGAAGACGGCTATAATGTTAATAGATTCATCGCGATGCTCTGAATGACAAGTCGTCTAGCAAAGTTGCCCATTTTAAACCTGATGCTCTTCGAGATTTGTAATCTCGAAGCATTATCTTAGGATTTTCAATCCTTATTTTGTCATCGGTGCACTCCTTTGGGTTTTGCGTGTCGCTAGCTGGGATTCGCTTTTGAAGATGCTGAAATAAATTACGAATGACGGATAGGTTGGAATTAGATGATTTTGTGTAGTGCTTCGCTCACTTGCTTCGCCTTATCCAGCACCATTAAATGTCCTCCATTTTCAATGACTATCACATTCCCAGCATTTCTGATGGGCAATATTTTATCCTTACTACCGTGGATATGATAGAGCTGTGGATGTAACAGTTGGTTATCCCACTTTACTATTACATTAATTGCCCACCTTAAAAAGTCGATATCAGTATCGGCTAGTACCTTCTGAAATAAATCCTTATCATTTTTTCTAATGATACCAAATAGCCAACGGTTAAAAAAGGTATTGCTTTTAAGGAGGGAATACGGGATAATTTTATGCAAATTCAATTTCCCTGCAATACGATAAAGTAGCGGAATTTCATTTCTGGTTTTAAGTGAAGAAAGTAATATTAACTTCTCCGTTGGGATAATCTTGGACATTTCGGTGGCCACAATTCCGCCAAATGAAAGTCCTATCAAAATTGGATTTTCATCTTTAATTTGTGCGCTTAAACGCTTGGCGTAATCCGCTAGTATTTCATTTACTTGAGGCTTAATCCATTTCACGAAAGTGACTTCTAATCCTGTCAAATCAAGGTATTTGAAAACCCGCTCATCTGCACCTAAGCCACTAAAAATGTAAACCTTCTTCAAGTTTTTCTCCTTATTATACTGTTACATCCAGTCCTTTTCTGTGCTTTCCACTTTGTAAAGCCACCAGTTTACTAGCGTTTTAATCTCGGTATAGTTGCCGTATAAAAATCTGATATCGCCAGCTGCAGTGTGTAACGTAACGTGACCAATATCTAGCTTGCGGTGCCAAGGATATTGTGAAGTGCTGATTGATTGGATTTTATGCGGCTCAATAATTTCTTGCGAAATGTCCCAAATTCCGCTTTGCTTGATGATGAAATCTTCGGAAACAACGATGCGGTGCTTCGTGTAACTGATGTAGATCATCAAGGTTACTAATACCACGTACATTACAGCCAAGCCATAAAAAGGCCGAATTTCGGGAGTTAAGTTGTAAATAAATGCGTATACCATTAACGGTACCACAACAGTGAAGAACAGCGGAAGATTTAAGAAGCGAAAATTAGGTGAAAAAGTCCTGCCTTGCTCTGGGAGTTGCTTTAAAACCATCTTTAAGATTTCCTCTTTTTCGTCAGCATTACAGCCTGGAACTTCCATATTATTGCTCTTCATCTCATTTTCAGATGGCTGGTGACCGGCGTGTGCTTGTTTTAAGGTCATGTTAAACAGACCTATTTTCTTTTGAAAGTAGTTTTGACTGTAAGTGGTAATTTGTACTCTGCTTGGATGAAGTAAGGTGTTTTTCTTTGCGAAAAGTCCAGAGGAAATGAGTAACGACTTTTGGTGCTTGCTGAGTTGGAAGTCAAAATATTTGATAAAAGTTCGTATCACGTTAGTGGCCAACAAAATGATGATGATGCCCGTAAATAAAATACCTATAGAAATCAATGTGATGCCACTTTTGAAAAATTCCTCTAACTGCCCACGATCGTTATCAAAAGCTTTCAGCAGTTCTTTAATGTTGTGAAACACCGCATATCCAAAACCAATCAGCAGTGCAATGCTTTGTCCATAGTTACTGGTTAAGCCAACTTTTAGTAGCGTACTTGCACCAATTTTAACTATTGGCGTTTCCTGTACTTTTTCGTCAACATCATGGGCTAAGTTCGCTTCAGTAGGGAGCTCTGTAACATTATTGCCAGTGAGCAAGTGCTCCTTAAGTGCGTAGGCAATTTCACCATTAATGGCTTTGATGTTTACTTCTTTACTTTCGGTTCCAGCGGTATCTATTTGCAAACTGTAAACGCCAATTAGCTTTTGCAAAAATCCTTGGTTAATATTTACCTGCTGTATCTTTTCTACTGGGATGTTCAAATGTTTGCGGCCAAATACACCTTTGTCAATTACAAATTCCTGCTTTTTAGGATCAAGATAAAAAGTGAATTTAAGGTAATAGAAGTAAGCATAAATTAAAGATACCACCAAAATACCAGCTAAGCCCAAAGCCGCATAAAGCAGTGCAGCGTTATTGGATTTTACAATGAATAGCGCCAATGGAATAAACATGGCTCGTACAAATTTTTGAACGATATACGCCCCATTAATTATTATGCCTGCGGCCGATTGCCTTTGCGGCTTGCTAAAATCAGTAAACATAGCGCTATTCATTTTCAGATTGAACTACCAAGCGTTGCACTAAAGCCTCTTTCATTATTTTAGCCTGCTCAATTGGGATACCCGCAATACTTATTTGGCCGCTATTGCCGCCAGCAGTGTAAATTTGTAGTGTTCCCAATTTAAAAACTCTGGATAACACACCTTCGTTTAAGGCCACATGTTGAATTCGATTTAAAGGTACGATGGTAGTTGTTTCTGCGATTACGCCACTTTTGTAAAGTACATCCTTTTCTCTTAAAGCGAAACCACGTCTTTTAAAGCTCGCCCTGTAAACTATAAAAAGAAACACTGCGAAAATCAAATACAAAGCAATCCAAATTAGCCAGTTCAGCCCGGCATCATCATTAAGTAAAAGCAACGCCGCTAAACCAATACCAAGTATTATTAAAAAAACGCTAATGTTAATTACCATCAATGTCCAATATTTAGGATGTGGTTTAGTTAGCATAGTTGCTTCATACTTGGGAAGCTGGTCTAAATCAATAGTTTCGTTTGTAAATGATATCATGACGTTTAGTTAGCAGTTTTAAAATTGATTAGATAGGCTTTTAGCGGAATGCCATTTTCATTTCTGAAACGCTCCGTTGCCACACTTTGGTAAATATTGTTAGGCTCTAGCTTCACTTCAAAACTAAAGGATTTTTTATCGTCTGAGAAACCAATCACACGCTGAACCATGAGCACATTTTTTTCTCCCGCTGGACCAAAGTCAAATCCTCGGTAGTTTACATTCATCGGTTGCGAAAAATATAAAGTAACTACCTTAATGTTGGGGTCTACCTTTTGGGAATTATTGTTAAATTCCTTGATGCCAATAATCTGTGGCCTTGATTTCTCGAAAGCGTCTTTGTACACCTTTAGCGGTTTTTCGAAATAGGCGGATTGCTCTACGAAAGCAGTAAGTTCGCTTTCGTTATTGTAGTCCAGCTCCACCATGTCTTTAACGGCTTGTTTTTTATCTCTAGCCTGCTGGTAATATTTAGCGCAAATCGCATAACCCACGTAGTAGCCCAAATCACGTTGTTTGAATTGGTTATTGGTGTTGTTGTAAAGCCAGTTGGATACAGATGGAGAAAACATTTCCTTCTCAAAAGCCTCTTTAATTTCAGTATCGTGATTTTTCCCGTAAGTAATGGGTTCATTTGGTGAGTTAACGTTAAGTGCTTTTTCTGCTAAAAACTCTGCAACACCCTCTAAAACCACTTGCGCTAGTAATAGGTTTCCAATGGTTGTTTTTTGCTGTGTGTGTACATACTCATGTGTATTGGTGAAGATCAAGCCCTTAACGGGGTTGGAGCCAAAATAATTAGGCAGATGTGGAAAATCGTTTTTTAGCTCTGTGCTGTTAGTTTTATCATCAGCCATTGAAATTTCTGCGCCAATTAGCACTTTATCGTTTAATGTGGTGCCACCAGTTCTTAAAGTACCTATGCTGAAATAAATGCTTGCGGGTTTAAGGTGATACAGTTTACTTAACGCAATAATAGCTTTGTCAATCTCCTTGCCATAACTATCCGCTTTTAAGGTATTGGGTTTAATTGATTTCCAATAGTTTGGATAAAGATTGATGGCGTTTACAAAGCTTTGTGCCGTATAATTTCTTACTTGCATTAAAGCTTTTAAACCTGGTGTGCCTTTATTGATGTATAAATCGTTAATATATTGAATTTGTTTAGCGCTATCAGTTGTTGCTGTAATACTGGCATAGGCTGTCCAAAAATTATTAATATCGGTGGTGATAATTGTTTTTTGTTGCCCACAAGAAATGTGATAACAGATGACAAATGCAATTACCGAAAGCGTTTTTTTCATGTACTATTGTTTGGTTCACTAAATTAACAATCTATTTGATTTGAATAAGCTTGCGATTGAAATTAATCTTATCTTGCCATAATTTAAAGTGAATTATGAAGAAACTATTTATCGCAATATTAATTGCGCTCCCGTGTGCCGCTTTTTCGCAAACAGCACAACATTTAAAAGTAAGCGAACAGTTTTTAGAAGTTTCAGGTGCTAGAACTGCTTTTGATGATGTAGTGAATAGTATGCTACAAACACAAACAGGAGCAGTGCCTCAAGAACATCGAGAAAAATTCATCAGTGTGATGAAAGAATTTATGGCTAAATACTTCAATTATGATGTGCTTAAGCCTAAAATGGCAAAATTGTATGCAGATGAATTTTCGGAGCAAGAGTTAAAGGACTTAATTGCCTTTTATTCTTCTTCAACAGGAAAAAAATATGCTAGCAAAGTAAGTGTTTTAACCACCAAGGGGATGCAAATGGGGCAAGCTGCGGTTCAGGAACACAAGGATGAACTTACCCAAATGATGCAAAAAGCTTTTGGTCAGTAAATTAAGCCTTTTAAACTTTTGGGTTAAGTTATGTATCGTTTGCTTCCACAAGCGATACATAACTGTTAAAGACGAGCTAATTTTCGTTACTCGTCAATTTTTTTGCCTTTCATTGCTTGACCAATCGCGGTATCCATCACTCTTTCGGCAAACGGACGCGTAAATTCGTTCAGCTCATCTGTATTTTTGAGGATAGTATCTTTGTCGCCACTTCCCAAAGCAGCTTTTAGACGGTCAATATGCAGTTTTGTGTCTGCAATTTCAATTTCGGTAAGTAATTGTCCGTTTTTTTCAATGAAACGCTCAGCAGTATAAACCAATTGTTCGCCTTCACTACGAGCTTCAATCAACATTCGTTGTTCTACATCGCTTTTGGCGTTGGTGATGCTGTCAATCAACATTTTCTCAACAGTTTCATCACTCAAACCATAACTAGGCTTAACCTCAATTTCTTGCTTCACGCCAGAGCGTAATTCAATCGCTTGAACTGTTAAAATTCCATCAGCATTCAACAAAAAGTTGATATCCACTTTAGGTAAGCCAGCCGGCATGGCAGGTATTCCTTTTAAATCAAACTCCGCTAGTTTTCGGTTCTCCTTCACTAAATCTCGTTCTCCTTGGTAAACAGAGATCTTCATGTTTACCTGCCCGTCTACGGAGGTAGTATATTGTCGACCAGCTTTAGTAGGCACTTTGCTGTTACGAGCAATAATGACGTCCATTAAACCGCCCATTGTTTCAATACCCAGCGATAAAGGCGTTACATCCAGCAATAAAATATCCGAACGGTTTCCGGCCAAAATGTCCGCCTGAATAGCAGCTCCCAAAGCCACAACTTCATCAGGATTGATATTGTCGTGGGCTGGTTTTCCGAAGAAATCGCTTACTGCTTTTTTAACGTATGGGGTGCGGGTTGAACCACCAACTAAAACTACTTCGTCAATATCGGTCACGCTTAATTCGGCATCCTTTAAAGCCATTTTACAAGCTTCAATAGTTTCTTGAACTTTTGCTGAAATTAAGCCTTCAAACGTCTGCTTGTCTAAACTGCACCAAATATCTCCCAGTTTTTCGTTGTAAAGATTTTGTGTACTCAACGCTTTTTTGGCTGCTTCGGCCTGTAAGCGCAAACTTTGAGTTAATGTATTGTCTTGAGCCAAAATTGTGGTGTCAAGCTTGTTTTGCTCCACCCAATAGTTGAAAATGGCACGGTCAAAATCATCGCCTCCTAAAAAAGTATTGCCGTTGGTACTTAATACCTCAAAAATTCCATTTTGTATTTGAAGAATCGATACGTCGAATGTGCCACCGCCCAAATCATAAACGGCAATTGTTTTTTGTTGCGACGGATCTAAACCTAAACCGTAAGCTAAACTAGCTGCGGTAGGCTCATTCACGATACGCAATACATCTAGGCCTGCAAGCTTGCCTGCATCACGTGTGGCTTGGCGCTGACTGTCGTTAAAATAAGCCGGTACGGTAATCACCGCCCTGTTAACAGGAGTTTTTAATGCATGCTCTGCACGTGCTTTTAGTTCTTTTAAAATCTCGGCAGATAACTCGATAGGAGTGTAAAATTTATCGCCGGCTTTAATTTTCACCAAAGCATCACTCTCATCATCAATGATTTTGTAGCTAAAAATATCGCTGTGCTCAGCAACATCCTTGTACGAGCGGCCAAGCAGCCTTTTTACTGAAAAAATGGTATTGGTAGGATCCGTAGTTAAAAAGGCTTTAGCTTCGTTGCCTACTTCTGCATCACCTTGCTCATTAAAATGCACTACCGAAGGTACTAACACACCTTTGCCGGCGTCGTTAATTACCTGCGGCTGTTGCTCAGGGTTGATAAAAGCCACCAAGCTATTGGTAGTACCTAAATCAATACCTACAATAATTTCTTCTTTTTGTAATGAACCCGTTGCCAGATTAATGGATATTTTTGCCATGCGGCAAAGTTACGAGAATGTTCGAACGTTTTGGAATTGCTTTTAGCCTGATTTGTTAAATTGTTGTAAGGTTTTGTTGTGCTATTGGCAGCCTGTTAAAGAAGACTCACCAATTAGTTCCTAGTATCAAATTCAATCATCCATTCAATGCCATACTTGTCTCTAAACATTCCGAAGTAAGTTCCCCAAGGACTGTCGTTGATTGGCATTTCGATATTGCCACCTTCAGAAAGTCCGTTGAATAAATGGTCTGCTTCGGCTTTACTTTCAGCTTTGATTACGATCTTACTTCGGTTTTCACTTTCGTTGGTACGGCCTAAAATTTCTGGTACGTCGTTACCCATTAAGAAGTTTCCACCAATAGGTAAGGCAATATGCATCATCTTATCTGCTTCGTGTTCGGCAACCTGAAAATTGTCGTTAGCCAAATCTTTAAAGCGGATGATTTTGGTAAACTCTCCTCCAAATACTGATCGGTAAAAATTGAACGCTTCCTCTGCATTTCCATTGAAATTGATGTGTGGATTGATACTTGCCATGATGTTATGTTTTATTTCTTCAAAAGTATAGCATGATTCGGTATTGAAAGGGGTATAAAAGCGTCAAAGAAAAGGGAGGTTTGTGCCAAAGTAATGCTGAATCCGTTACGGTCAATTATTATTATCAACTTATTTAGCATTTAAACACAATTAGTTAAAAAGTTATGCCCAGTTATATGTCTTTTTCGCTTCGGTAATGTGTGCTAGGTGATGGTTGCAATGCCAAGCGTATATGCCTATGTTTTCATCAATTCTAATTCTCTTTCCATGTTCGGGATGAATGAAAACACGCTGATAATCTTCGTTATTTAGATTGTTTAGTAATGTAGTCCATCGATCGTGTATCCCTTCAATTATTTTTAAAGAGGGTTGAATAGGCATACTTTTACTATCAAATAGTTCTGCCCATCTTTCCTCAAAATAAGGTTTAATTGTTGGCTGGTCTTCAGTAAGAGCTAGTTTGAATCTAATGAGACTATTCATATGGCTATCTGCACAATGGTGAATTACCTGCCTAATTGTCCAACCGTTTGGCCTATAAGGTGTGTCGAGTTGCTCGTCTGTCAAATGATTTACTTCATTTATTAACCTTGTAGGAAATGTTGAAATTTCTGAAATCCATTTTGCTAAAATATCTTTCGTAATTATCTCAGGTTTCTCAAACTTTCCAATCGGGTATTTCAATTGTTCTAATGCCATACAGTTCAAAATTTTCAATGTTGCCGTGTTGATATAGCCTGATCATTAAGGTTTAGTGGCTTTGTGTTCCGACGGGTTTTATAAGTACAAATGTTCAATAGAGTTAATATTGTTGAACTTTGCACACATGTTTTATAAAAGCACTTCAGCCGCCATATTACCGAGCCGATGTTATAGCGTGTTTTTCTTGTCATTGTCTATGGAAAGTTAAGTCCAAGTTCATTAACTTCTTTGTCAACCTTTACCCATTCTATTCGTTTGTCAATGCTTTTATGAGGTTCGCTTGTAAGCATAAACACAGGTGTCAGATAAATCACTTCGACCGTTCGTTCGTTGTAGCCTCTTGCACCAATATCCTGCATTTGAAATTCAACTGTCTTAAAACGGAAGTGTTCATTTTGATACAAAATTTTCTGTGTACGCCAAGCACCTAATGAAGCCAAAATTTTCATTGGGTTCACGACAAAAATGAAAATCAGTGAAATTGTAGGATAAATTGTCGCAATAATTCGTTTGTTTTTTGTCTTTATTGAAAAAAAGTTCCAAAGTGAAATCGTAGGTGTGCCGATTAAGAAACCAAAGTAAACGAACGATTTTAGGAATTGATTTTTGATGTCAAAACTTGTCAAGCAGTCTAACAGAAAAAGTAAAACTGTCAAACAGTAAATAAGGTTTAATATTTTGGTCGTACGCGTCAATTCTCAAATGTTGTCTTAAAATGCCTATTAATTCCTGAATATACGCAATACCAACCATCTTAAAAATAAATTGATATTCGTTTTAGTTGTGTTTTAAGCAGTTTTTGACGATGTTGCAGTTGCGTTTTTTGGTATGATTTGTCGAGAGAACACTCAAAAAACGCAAGTTTATTTGCCAAATATTGTTATGCACTTTTCATGCTTTTTTTTCGTTAAATTGCCTCTCAAATAAGTACTTCTTAGATAGGTAGAAAAGATAGTGCAATCTTAAAATCCGTAAAACATCCTTTGGGAAATTGGATGCCTGCCCTTTAACGTTAAATATCGAATACCTCCGTTTCAAAAAATAAATTAAGAAAATGTTAAGATTTCCTTTTTTGCTATCTTCGCACTATGTATCGTTTGGTAAAGCCCTTATTCTTCAAATTCGACCCCGAAAATGTGCATCATTTTGTGGTTAAACGCCTTAAATGGTTCAATGATAGTTTCCCTTTTGGTAAATCGGTTTTGCGAGGAAGCTACGATGTAAGTTTTAAGGGACTAGAGCGAGAAGTTTTTGGCCTGAAGTTTAAAAATCCGGTAGGCTTAGCCGCAGGTTTCGATAAAAATGGCGAATATGTTGAAGCACTGAGCAATTTGGGCTTCGGCTTTATTGAAGTAGGTACGGTAACACCGCTGCCTCAGCCTGGAAATGATAAACCTAGGATGTTTCGCCTACCTGAGGATGCTGCTTTGATTAACCGGATGGGTTTCAATAACAAAGGGGTAGACACCATGGCAGAGCGTTTACGTTTATTGAAAGATCGCCATCCAGATATTATTGTGGGCGGTAACATCGGGAAAAACAAAAATACCCCTAACGAACAGGCGGTTTACGATTATATCAAATGTTTCGACAGGCTTTTTGATGTGGTTGATTATTTTGTTGTTAATGTGAGTTCGCCAAATACACCTGGTTTAAGGGCGTTGCAGGAAAAGGAGCCTTTAATGGAATTGCTGAATACCTTGCAGAAGAGGAACTCAAAAAACAACATCTCAAGACCAATTTTGCTGAAAATTGCACCAGATTTAACCGACGAACAATTAGATGACATCATCGAAATCGTCGGAACTACCGGCATAGCAGGCGTTATCGCTACCAATACTACCATTGGTAGGGACGGATTGTATGCTCCTGAAAAACTAAAGAGCGAAATGGGTGGATTAAGCGGTAAGCCGCTCACCAAGCGTTCAACAGAAGTCATCAGGTATCTTGCCGAAAAGTCTGGAAATGCTTTCCCTATCATTGGTGTGGGAGGTATTCATTCTGCTGAAGATGCTAAAGAAAAGCTGGATGCTGGTGCTGCTTTGGTACAGCTGTATACTGGTTTTATCTACGAAGGTCCGGGCTTAATTAAAAGCATCTGTAAATCATTGATTTAAGCTGCTTTTCAATTAACATTCATCTTCTTTTTAAAATGGCATTCCTATACCAAAATTGTATTGTAGGAAACGGTACCTATCTGGGCTGTGTGTAGCTAAGTAGTTTTCTTTAAAGGTTTTGCCGCCGTTTATAAATTTACTGATTACCCATTGCTCACCTGCAGCAAATTGTGGATCTTTTAATTTCAAGCCAACATCAAAACGGAAAACAAAGAATTGTACATCATACCTAAAGCCTAATCCGGTACCTATGGCAATTTGGTCGGCTAGTTTATCAAATTTAAAATAGGTTTGAGGTTGCGGATTTCCTTTGGCAATATTCCAAATGTTACCGGCATCAATAAACGTTGCGCCATTCAATTTTCCTCCCCAAAACTTTCTGGCTAACAAAAAGCGATATTCCAAATTGGCCTCAATGCGCATTTGTCCTAATTGGTCCAACCCAAATGTTGATGCCCTGGCTTCTGAACTGGTAATTACTTCCCTGTTGTAATTTCCAGGACCTAGGGTACGAGCTTGCCAAGCCCTAACGCCGCTTGAGCCACCTGCGTAAAATAGTTTTTCAAACGGAATAGCAGTGGAGTTACCGTACGCATAGCCAATGCCGGTATTTAAACGCGTTACCAACTGTGATTCTGGCCCTAAACTCTTGTACCAGCGGATGTCAATTTCAGGTCTAACATATTGGTTAAAAGGCAAACCAAGTACTTTTCCATAATCGCCGTTGGCTGGATCATGTTTGTTGCCAAGTAAGCTAGAAATCCCTTGAAGCATATTGCCTGCAATGTCAATGTTGCCTCTAAAATAAATGAAGCTACGATTTTGTAGTAGTTTATCGGCATTTAAAGAGTAAGCATATTTCATTCCCAAAGTAAAATCCTTACGCCCTAATAAAGTGATGTTGTAGGAGTTTTGTTCCAACAATTGCTTGTTAGCATTGTATTTATCGATGTCAGATTTGTCGACCGTGTCAATAAGAATACTTCCAAATCGATATTCGAAGTTGAGTGGCGTTAGCGAGTGCAGTTTAGATTTAGTTTCTACCCAATCGTAACTAATGGCATTGATGAAAATCCTACGGATTGTAATGTCTTTTTGTAGTGCATATAAATAGCTACTCGAAAAGGTAGTGTAAGGAATACCATTTTTCCCCATCGTTGGAATCCTAAAAGGAACCATTAGGCGTGGCACGGTTAAACTTGCACTTACCGAGAAATCTCGCTGATAAATGTCCGAAAAAATTGATCTGCCATCGATAAACCTAGATTGAAGGCCACCTTTTACCTGAAACTGAAACTTTTCGCCACCCTTAAGAAAGTTGTTATTGGTATAAGTGTTACTCAACGTAAAACCTACTGTAGCGTTGTTAAACGGAATTTCGCCTTCAATTCTATTATTCATCCGCTTTTGCGGAATAAGTAGAATAACTGGTTCGATGATCCCGGCCGTATCTTTATTTTTTAGGTATTCAATTTTAACGTTTTTGAAAACATTAAGTTCGTATAACCTATCATAAGTTAGTGTTTCGTTATCAATGTCATAAATCTCGCCCTTCTTTAAAAAATCATATCTAACAATTGGATTTCTCCTAAACTTGCCTGATAAGTCAGTAAATCGGATACCGTTGAAACTCCGTTTGTTAAATTTAATAGAGTCAGTAAAACCTTCTGTATTGGGAGCAATAAGGATATTCGTTTCGCCAATTCGGTAAACTTTGTGTAGGTCTGTACTGTCAATAGGATTATCTATAATCAGTTTTACACTTACTTTATTGTTGTTTTGGTTGGAATCAGGCGAGAAACGTACGTAAGGCCTTACAAAATCATAATAGCCTTGTCTACGCATCAACTTGTAAATTTCTTCTCTTTCGTAAGATAATGAGTCTTCATCATACTGCATACCTACGCTTAAGTGCGAAAAGTTGTTTTTATTGTTAAGATAAATTGATTTTACAGTTGCATCAGAGATTTCGTTAGTGAGTTTATTCACCATAAAAGGTGCGCCAGTTGCTGCGGTGAAGGTTAAAGTGGCTTTCTTTTTACGTACCTTAATATCTGATTTAACGGTGGCGTTGAAAAAGCCTTTGCTTTTTAAAAATTTCTCTATTTGGCTTCGCGAAATTTCAACCAAAGTACTGTCTAAAATTGGCGGCGGACTACCCAACGGTTTAATGTTGTTCTTTTTGTATTTCCCGTTTTTAGTATTAAATAGGTTATAGATGAAAACATTAATGCCCAGTCCTTCAACGGGTTTGATGTCGTTTTGTACGTAGGTATAGGCTGCTTCCTTGTATTCGGGTGCAATGCTATCTATACGCACTTTTTTTACAATGGCTTGGTAATCTTCAATATACTTTGTTGAGGCACAACCTGCTATAAAAACAAGAATAAATAGTAATATTGCAAGAAGTTGAATGTCCTGTTTATTGTAGTTTTTATATGCTTTCAAAATCTCAGATCAGTTTTATTAAATCGCTCCATCAAAAAAAGTACCGTAAAGAAAACGGAATTTTTATTATCGAAGGTATAAAATCTATTGTAGAATTTTTAAATTCTGATTATCAGCTACATAGCGTTTATTTCACTTCAAATATTTTACCGCAGTTACCCAAATTTGCTACAAATATAAATTTATTTGAAGTAAGCGATGCCGAGTTGCAAAAGATTAGTACACTACAAACGCCACAAGGCATATTGGCTTTAGTACATATACCGTCGGCAAAAAGTTTAGATATAGCGCAACTGAAAAATCAATTTTCATTGGTGTTGGATGATGTGCAAGATCCCGGTAATTTTGGTACAATCATCAGAACGGCTGATTGGTTTGGCATTAAAAATATCATCTGTTCTGAAAATACAGTGGAAGCGTACAATCCGAAAACGGTACAATCCACCATGGGTTCGTTATGCAGGGTAAATATTTCGTATACCAATTTAGCTGATTTTTTAGAGAAAGTTGATTTGCCAATTTTTGGAGCTTTACTCAATGGCAATGATATTTATCAAACCAACTGGGGTAAAGAGGGGTTGATTTTACTTGGCAACGAAGGACATGGAATAGCTAAACAGTTGATAGAGAAGATTAATGTGCCAGTAACTATTCCTCGTTTTGGAGCAGCTGAGTCATTGAATGTAGCTGTTTCGGCGGCAATTTTTTGCAGCGAATTAAGAAGGGCCTAGGAAACTGCAGCAGAACTGCGCTTAATCAACTTATAATATTGTTGCTTTTTGAAAATAAAAGTGAACATATTTTTGCAAGCTTACGATTAATTGCTATTTTTGCAACCTTGAAAATAAGGTCGAGTGGCCGAGTGGCTAGGCAGAGGTCTGCAAAACCTTGTACAGCGGTTCGAATCCGCTCTCGACCTCAAGATTGAATATTAAAAGACATAAAAGCTTATTATCATGGCAGTTACCAGATTAAAAAGAAAAGACAGATACAATAAAACTGTTTCTCGTTTAGAAGTAAAAAACTTGAAATTGGCAACTAACCTAGAGTTAGGTAGCCGTTCAAAGCAATCAACTAAAGATCAATTAGCAAAAAACAACGCTGTTTTAGCTTCTTTAGCAAAGTAATTTTTAGGTCCAGACCTAAATATAAAAGGTTCTACAATTTTGTAGAACCTTTTTTTGTTTTAAGCCATTACGATATGTTTATGTTGGTTAAGTGTGTGCTGCTAATGACAAACGCCTAGCCATCAATCCCCAGCTCCCAAAATCTAAATCAACCCTTTTAAATAATCAAAAATAGTCTCGAAATAAGTGGAAACATTTAATCCATTACTGTAACTGAAGAAAAAGAAAATCAAGAACAGGATTACGCCCATGTAGATGAATTTCTTGAATGCAAAAACCAAAATCAATATCAATAGGGGGATGATGATAAAGAAAATTCTGCTAATGGTGATTGGATTGAGATCAGCATTTTTTTTGTAGACATAAAGTAGCTTGCTGTGTGTTCCCTGGTCATTTTCATGTTTGATGTACACAAATGTAGATTTATCTATTGGCAAGGGCAAAATAGCTACACCATCATTAAAATTTAGCTGTTGCGTAAAACCACTAACGCTAAAAGTGTAAGTCCCATTGATATTTTCTAGCGGATTATCTAAACTATCGGCTGCAATAATGGCAATTTTACTGTTTTTTAAAAGGCTTTCCTTTACAATAAAATTATTGATGCCTGCGGTTTGGCAAAAGCCGTTAATTGTAAAGAAGAAAAATGCAGCAAAAAATAAAAGTCTCATTTTATTCTAAAGATCGTTTGTTATAAATAAGGTAGCCAATATGTAACAATACGCTATGGCGGCGTTTGGTATCATCATATAAATTGTAACTAAAACTAATTGGTCCCAGTGGAGATTGATACACTAAACCCGTGGTGCCCGCATAACGCCATTTACTAATGGTATTTTCGAAGCCAACTTGTTGAAGTCCAATTTTTTTAAATTCTTGATAAGGTAAAAATACATAACCTTCTACACGTAAATCAAATTTTTTATGCAGGTTAATGATATTTTTTATTCCGGCAGCGGCATAATTGAAAGCTCTAAAGTTGGTCAAAAAAGTTGATCTGCTATCCTGCAACGGATAAAATGCAGGAGCAGCTAAGAGCGTAGCATAGTAGTTGCTAAATAATGGTTGGTTAGATACTGCTGCCTCTAGCGAGTAGCCCAAAGTGTATCGTTTGGTGTGTAAGCCATAATTTTCATAGGCCACTCTAGCTTGAAACCATTGCCTAAAATTACCCGATGCCAATGGGATCAATCCAGCGCTCTTCTTCGCAATATTTCCGGGAGTGTAGTTTTCCTTCGCAGTGGTAAAGTTTACAGTTGCGTAAATACTTCTTCCTGCGGTGGCATATTGTTTCCTATTGAGGGAGTTTTTCTCGAATGTTAATCCTGTTCTAAAACCATTTAACACAGTCCTGTCTAAAATATCGCCAACAACAAAATCTCCCGTAGGACTATAATTGTCACTATTATTGATAAAGGCTGCATTGAGTATCATCCGGGCATTTTTGTTCAATGGCATTCCAAATTTCAAATCAATTTTACGGTCGGCTTGGTCAATGTAAACCGGCGAAGGATTCTCTACAAAAATTTTACTGGTGCTGTAGTAATTCCAGTGGTTGTAAGTAAGTTCTGCGCCTAAAAATAGTGGTAATTTACTCGGATAATCAATTCTGCCGCTTAATTGCGCCGATTCGTAAAAACGCCCAGAGTAAAAATTAGTAGCAAAAGTATAGGCCTTTCTGTTCAGGTAATTGTATTGTATTCCCAAATAAACATTACTGATGGGGCGGGATGAAATATTGCCGCCAAAATCAATTTTCAAACTTTTTTTAGGTTGTGCCACGATCTCGAAATTGTAGCTGTCGGTATTGGCATCGTAGGTAATTTTAGGGTAAATTGCTTCAAACACTTCATCAGCTACTAATTTATAATAGCCTCTTTTGATATCCGCAAGGTTAAAGCTCTCATTGTCACTTTTAAATAATCTTTCTACATATTTACGCTGTTGGGAGTTTACGCCCTTCACAATAATGTTGTTAAAAATGAGCTCCGACTTTTTACTGTTAAAGCTAATCCTCTTTTTTTGTAGCTCCTTGTTGCTTATTCTGGATTTGACCCTAGCTTTGATTTTGTCCATTTCGGCCATTGTAGCATCGTAACCCTGTTTAATTAATGCTGCTACGGGAGTAAAGTTGGTAGCGCTATAGTCTGCTAAGTTAGGTTCAATATAGATGCCGTTTTTGCCAACCAAAGTAGAATCTGATTTCGCTAAAAACATGTAAATGAAGAAGCGATTAACAATTCGGTCATCATCTTTTGGATATTCATTAAAAGTTTTGGAAGAAACGTTTGCGCCAATAATGAAGTCCGGATTAAACTCCTTTTTCATGATGTCGGCTGGAAAGTTATTGTAAATGCCTCCATCAAACACAAATTGCTCATCTAATTTGATAGGGCGGTATACCAAAGGCACCGACATGCTGGCTCTTACAGCTTCCGTTAAGCTGCCATTGGCCACCGTTATACTCTTTTGCGAAAGAATATCAGAAACCATGCACCTAAATGGTACCATTAGGTTGTTGAAATTATCTTTAGCAGCAGCAGATGCTTGTGAAAACAGTTCTAATAAAGCAAAATTCAGTGGGATATCGTTAACTAAGTTGGGCCTAAAGCTTAAGCGTAAACTCGTATCGATGGCCATTTTTGCGGTAATAGCAGTAGGATTAGGCGGCGATTTTTGGAAGTAGAAGCTATAATCGCTTTGATATCTGCCGCTTACCCAATTCTGAAAGTCTTCGCTGAGCGCTATTTTTTCAATTTGTGCAGGTGAATAACCAGCTGCGTACATGGCACCTACAATAGCTCCCATTGAGGTTCCAGTAATGTAATCGATGGGAATTTTGTTTTCTTCCAGTGCTTTTAAGGTTCCAATATGCGCCAAGCCCTTTGCACCGCCACCACTAAGTACCAATCCAACTTTTTGTGCTTTAAGTTGAATGCAGGAGATAAAAAGCAGTAAGATTAAGATACTTTTGTAGCGCATGTTACCTATAAAAGTACCTATTTTCTTTAATTTAAGCTAGTTATTATTTAGTTAAGGATAAAAATAGTGTAGGTAAGGTAAGTGGCAAAGCTAGCCCAAAGAAAATAAGGTACAAATAGCCAACCCGCCAATTTATCGAAGCGATAGAAAATAAAACCATTGAAAAGGATGGCAAAAAGGAGCAAGACTATTTCAATTAAGGCTAGTCCAATTTGCCTCATTTCGAAAAAGATAAGTGACCATGCAAAGTTCAGTGCCAGTTGTATGAAATAAACAATCACCGCATATTGGAATCCATCAGCGGCTTTCCTGCGGTACCAAACCCGATAGGAAGCTACGCCCATTAACACGTACAATGTAGTCCATACAGGAGCAAAAACCCAATTTGGCGGATTAAATGAAGGCTTGTTTAAATTGACATACCAGGTTTTTATGGCGTCAATAGTAAATGAACTTGCAAAAAATCCAATACCAATTGGAATAGCAATACAAATTAAAAAGGCAAATGCGTTAGGTATTGGGTTTTTCTTCACCATAATTTCTAAGTTAACAATCTGTTTGCTAAGCTGTTTGATTGTAAACTAAAAATTACTTTGCGCTATAGCGGCGATAAAATTTGATGTAATACGCTAGCGGTCAGCGGGTTTATCAGATGTCTTCTTACCAAAATTCCAAGGGCAATGCTTGCATTTGTTTTTGCAACAATAGCCTCTTTTTAGATGATAGGCTTTTGTAAAAACCATTAAGCCATCTTCATTAAAGTAAAAATCTTCTCCTTCTTTCATGGTTAAGTTTGCCCTAAGTTACCTAATCAGTTTAATATCTTTACTGTGAGCTTATCCTCAAAATGATTTTTTAACTGCTTTCCATCTCCATGCAAAGTCCATACTTCGGTAGGTTTTACAGTTTCAATGGTTTTGATAATTCCCTTCCAATCAACATGATCGGAAATGTATAAATGCAGTGCATTGCCTTTTTGTAGATGCTGCCAGCCGGTAGCAAAAACCCGTACCACATTAATTGCCCTAATGTAGCTGTTGAAGACCATTGGCGGCACAATGTAAATGTTGCCGGTCAATTGCTGCTTCATAATTTTTCTATCGTAGGGTTGGTATTTCCCTAAGTTGATGCCCATTTGCTCGTAAATATGTACAAAGGGCATAATGCTGTGGTGCACCAAAATCCGCTTATTGGCACAATGTTGGTTAATTAATGCTATTAAGCGCTGACTTTTGCCCAACGCATATGCCCCAAGCATAATGTTGCTTTCTACTCCGTTCAGCTTTTGTATTTCCTCGTTTGCATCTGGGTGGCCAACATCAGGATTAGCAAAAGTAGTTTCAGTAATCAGCACATCGGCATTTACCAGCTCAATTGCTTCGCATGTATCATCATCTTCCGTTTTATAATCTCCAGTATAAAGGTATTTAACGCCTTTGTATTCCATTAATATCATTGCCGAACCTAACATGTGGCCAGCTGGATAAAACTTGATGTTGACGCCGTTTAAAACAAATTGTTCTTTGTAATTGATGATGTGGAAGGCTGCAGCCGCAAATTTTTTATATCGGTGTTGCATGAATAACTGGGTAGCCTTTGTGCAGTACACCTGATGATTTCCGCTCAGCGCATGGTCGCCATGTGCATGGGAAATTACGGCGTTGTGAACTGCCTCCTGCGGATCTAAATAAAAATCGCCGTAACGGCAATACAAACCCGACTTAGTTAACTCAATAAAATCCTGTAAAATGTTATTCATTATATTTGGCCTAGATAGGCGCAGTGCTGTTAAGGTGATTTACTGTTTATAGGAAGCTGCAAGCTCCAAAAACGTTTTGTGTAGTGCTAAAACTTGTAAAATAACTGATTGGCTTTCGGTATTGTTGATGTCGAAATCTGCCAATTTAATTTTTTCCTCGTCTTGTAATTGTTTGTTCATCCTTGCTAAAACCTGTTCTTCGCTTACATTGTCGCGTACTGTTACCCTCGCAATTTTAACTGCCTGTGGTGCGGTTACCAAAATATTTTTATCACACATTTTGTAAGAACCACTTTCGAACAGTAGCGCCGCCTCCTTTAAAGAGTAGGGGATGTTTTTTGATAATTTCGCATCCCAAGCATCAAATGCTCTAAAAACAGCGGGATGCACTAATGCATTCAACTTTGCCAATTCTTTCTCGTTGTTAAATACGATGTTGGCAATGTGCTTATTGTTTAAGCTACCATCCTCGAAATAACTTGCTGAACCAAAAGTGGTTTTAATGCCCTCAATCAAAGTAAAATCTGTGGTCATGATTTGTTTTGCTACCGTATCGGCGTAAAATACAGGAATGCCTAATGTTTCAAAAACCTTGCATACAGTTGTTTTTCCGCTGCCTATACCACCCGTTATACCTATCTTCAGCATTATTTTTCTATGATAAAATCCACGTTTTGGGGCTCAATACGCACTACCGAGGAGAAAGCTGGTAATTGACGGACTTTTACTGAAAGTTTGCGATGATTCAATATCTTCCACTCGTTCAAATCAACCGCCACTTTTACAGCGTCTTCGTTAGCTTTTGCGTAGTTGGATAGTGCTACCAAAATAGTTACCTTAACCTTTTTAGGATAAAGTTTCACATCGTAATACTCCTTGTTGTTCAAAAGTGTTAACGGTACTTCAATGGTTTTCTCCGTAAACTCGTCTACCGGAATTCTCACACCCACATTGGTGGGATAAACACTCACGTTGCTGATGGCATTTTTTAAGATGTTTATTCTGGTGTCTACATTGTTTTCAATGTTGTCCAACTTCAAACTGTCCGTATGCCAAATGTGTATCTTGTCCAGTTCTTCTTTTGGTCCCGAAATATTAACGTAAGCAGGTTTTAGCTGAATAGGCTTAGCCACGCCATGTTGCTGTACGAAGCTCAGTTTCGAGATTAATTTTAACGGCACTCGCTTATTAGTACGTTTGGAGAAATCGAAATAAAGCGTGTCAGGAGTAACAGAAATTACTTTTTGTGAACTTCCAAGCTGCTTATTGATTTGCTCTAACTGTTCTGAAAAAACAACGTAGCTTCTGCTGTTAAGCTTTTGCAAACTTACCGTAACCGATGGTGGGTTAATCCTCAAGCGGGCAAATAGCAGTTGCCATCCGCTGCCTTCTACCTTTAAATCTACGGTGTCGGGTTGTAATGCTTTAAATGCTTTCCCCTGAGGTTCATCTTTGTACAAAAGCTCAGTTTGTACTTGGTAAGGATATTTTTTGTTTAGTGCCAAAAATAACCAAGCGCCTATTGCACAAAAAATGCACAATAAGATAGTGCCAAAGCGCTTTTGTTCCAACTTGGTTAACTTGATAAACGGCATAGCGTAAAATTACAAAAAAAAGCCACTTCGAGCGTATCGAAGTGGCCTTATTTAGTGGAGATGATAATTGTGACTGAAATTATGCTTTAGGCTCAGCAGCTTTAGTAGCATCTAAAGAAATTGCCGATTTATCGAAACGAATTTTGCCACCACCTTCTACTTCAATTAAAAAAGTAGTATCGTTTGATCCTACAATTTTACCATGAATACCTGCTGTAGTTACAATTTTATCGCCTACTTTAAGTTCGGCTACCATTTTTTTGTGGTCTTTTGCTTTTTTCATCTGAGGTCTGATCATGAAAAAGTACATTACAACAAACATCAATCCGAACATGATGATAGTTTGCATACCTTGACCGCCAGCCTGTAAAATTACTGTTGATATCATTATTTAATTTATTTTATTGGTTAATGGTTCGCCGAGATTTTATCAATATCCACGGCAACCTGTTATTAAATGCTATTTTTTAACGTTGCCCACCAAATGCAATTGTTCAAAGGCAGGGTTTGCGTTAGAGGTAATAGTTACCACTTTATCCTGCAATCCTTCTTTTCCAGCGCTGTTAAAGGTTACGTTAATTGTCCCTTCATCACCAGGTTTAATTGGCTCTTTTGGATACTCTGGTTGTGTGCAACCGCAAGTAGCTGAAGCGTTGGTAATGATTAAAGGCGTTTTACCTACATTTTTAAACTTGAAGGTATAGCTTACTTTTTCGCCCTGCTTAATTTCGCCAAACTCATAAACTGCTTTCTCAACCTGTACCTTCGGAGCGTCAGGATCTGCAATTGCCGAATTTTCTGAACTGTTAGATTGGTTTGCTACCGCTACTTCGTTGTTTGTTGCTTCAGTAGTTTTACTATTGTTTTGGCAAGCGGTAAATGCTGCTGCGCAAATGGCTACAAAAAAAAGTTTTTTCATTATTGCTTTCTTTTAAAGTTGGTGTGGATAAATCTAAGCTTATTTCAGAAAAGCTACTCAATTAATCCTCTACCGATTTTTTTAATGCTGTTATTTTTCTTCAGATCATTTAAAATCTTGTCCAAGATACCATTTATAAACGTATTACTTTTCGGTGTACTGTAATCTTTTGATAAATCTAAGTACTCGTTAATGGTAACTTTTACAGGGATAGAAGGGAAGTTCATCAGCTCGCAAATGGCCATTTTCATCAAGATGGTATCCATTAATGCAATACGTTCCGACTCCCAGTTTTTTGTCCTCTCTGCAATTAACTCCTGGTATTTATCGTCATTTTTTAAGGTGTAGGCAAATAAATCCTTCACAAAAGTGCTGTCCTCTGTCCAGTCTGCACTAATTGGCGTCAGTTTGTTTTTCAAAGGATCTTCAGACTCAAAGTTTTTGATAGTTTTTGCTACCATGCCTTGCATCACCTCTCTATCTACAGGCCAATTGATAAATTTATCTTCGAAGATTTGTACAACGTTAACGTTTTTCAATAACATTTTACGGAAAATAAACTTGATGATTTCTTTAGAGCTTTCTAAAGTTTCTTCAAAATCTTCCGCTAAATAATCTTGATATTCCTTGCTTTCTTTTAATTTATTGAAAACAGATTTAACTAATTCAGGGTCTGAAAACCAGTTGATTTGATATTTGTTAACGGCTGCAACATACTCTGGGTTATGTTTTAATACGTTAGCAAATTTGTTGTGCAATAATTTTTGATTTGGATTTAAATCTTCGGCCGTTGGCAAATGCTTATTGGCTCTTTCGATAGCATCATGGGCGGTGTAATCAGTAACGTCAACTATTAAAGCTAACATGGAAATGTACATCTGATATACCTCATCAATACTTTTCATTAATAATTTCTGACTGCCGATGCTGTCTTTTTTTTCAGTAGTGTGCCAAGCGAAGATATTTTGCAGGGCTTTGATTCTAAGGTGCCTTCTGTTTAACATGAATGTAAGAACGATTGCGGTAAAATTACCTCTTGTGTGTTATAAAATGTAAATTAATATGATGATTTGATTTTTTTAATGTCTTCGATACGTTTTTCGGCAATACGGCCTGCAGCTAAGTTAGTAGGCATATTTTCTGCTTTGGATAATTTAATTACTTCGCGTGTAGCATCGTAAATGTTATCTATCAACTGCATAGTACGTTTCCTGCCGTAGCCGGTAAGCTCCGAGTAACAGCTGATGATGCCTCCAGCATTGATCAGGTAATCGGGCGCATATAAAATGCCTTTATCGTGAAGTAACTGTCCATGGATTCCCTCATTTGCCAGTTGGTTATTTGCCGAGCCGGCAATAATGGCAAATTTCATGGTTTTAATGGTTTTATCGTTAATGGTTGCTCCTAAAGCGCATGGAGCATAAATATCGGCTGCGATGGTGAAAATCTTATCTGCATCAATTGCTTTGGCCTTGTATTTCCTAGCAATTACACGCATACGATCTTCG
Organism: Pedobacter zeaxanthinifaciens; assembly: GCF_003313335.1. Taxonomy (GTDB): domain Bacteria; phylum Bacteroidota; class Bacteroidia; order Sphingobacteriales; family Sphingobacteriaceae; genus Pedobacter; species Pedobacter zeaxanthinifaciens. The sequence goes on along the minus strand of NZ_QMHP01000010.1, from coordinate 104,000 downwards.
TTGATATCACTCACGTAAACCTCTACATTATCATTGCGTAGCAGTTCAACCAAGTGTTCGCCCACGTTTCCTGTGCCTTGCACCACCACCGAGCGACCAGCAAGTTCATCGGTACCGAAAATTTCTTTTACGCTAGCCTTAATTCCTAGGTAAACACCTTTTGCCGAATAAGGTGCCGGATTTCCAGCGCCACCTAATGATTCAGGTACGCCTGTAACGTGCTGGGTTTCCATGCGGATGTATTCCATATCACGTACGGTGGTGCCTACATCTTCGCCAGCGATAAACTCGCCGTTAAGGTTTTTAACAAAACGCCCAAAGCTACGCATTAAAGCCTCAGTTTTTTGCCTTCTTGAATCGCCTATAATTACGGCTGCGCCACCACCAACATTTAAGCCGGCAACAGCAGCTTTGTAGGTCATGCCTTTAGATAAGCGTAAAACGTCTTCAAGAGCTTCGGCCTCAGAGTTGTAGTTCCACATCCTAACGCCACCTAATGCAGGGCCTAAAGTGGTATCGTGTATGGCAATTATCGCCTTTAATCCAGTAGCTACATCATTACAAAAAACTACTTTCTTATGGCCAGAGAGGCTTAATTGCTCTAATATCGAGGGGTTAGAAGAATTGTTTTCTGGCATAGCAAATAACTGTTGGAACCTACGCTGCAAAGCTAAAACAAAAAAATCATTTAAGCTAAGCGTATTTTAAATAAACAAAACTATGACCAATAACTAATAAACAATAACTAATAAGCAATAATCAATGAACCAATAACCAATGCCCAATGAACTAATGACCAATGAACCAATGAACCAATGAACAAATGAACAAAAAACCAACCAACTAATTCACTAACTTTGCCGCACCATGAAACACCTTTTCTTTCTCAATAAATATTTTGTCAAATACAAGTGGCGAATTTTGCCGGGAATAATTTTCGTGGTGATTTCAAATATCTTTGGAACTGTTCCTGGGCAGGTGATACGTCAGGCTTTTGATTTAATTACCGAAAATATTCAGGTGTATAGGTTGTATGCTGGCTTTGATCGCCAAGCAATAGTTTACAATATTTTCAGTTACAGCTTATTGTTTTTTGGTGCACTAATTCTAGCGCTTTACCTCATTCGGGGATTGTTTTTGTTTTTTATGCGACAAACCATCATTTTAATGTCTAGGCATATTGAGTACGACATGAAAAATGAGATATATGCGCACTACCAGAAGCTCAGTTTAGGATTTTATCGTCGCAACAATACAGGCGATTTAATGAACCGAGCTACTGAAGATGTGAATAGGGTGCGCATGTACGTTGGTCCAGCAATTATGTATGCCATCAATACCACAGTGCAATCTTGCTTGGTTATTTACTTCATGTTTTCGGTAAATAGCACTTTAGCAATTTATACCTTGTTGCCTTTGCCTATTTTGGTGGTAGTTATTTACCATGTCAACACCATCATCAACCATAAAAGTGAAAAAATTCAAGAGCAACTTTCAAGGCTATCCAGTTTTGTGCAGGAGCGATTTTCGGGCATCAGGGTAATCAAATCTTACGTACGCGAAAAATATGCTCAAGATATCTTCGCAAAAGAAAGCAATGCTTACAAAAGTAACTCGATGGATTTGGTGCGAGTACAAGCTTTCTTTTACCCAGCGATGTTGCTACTGGTAGGGTTAAGTACCATTTTAACCATTTACATTGGTGGAAACAAGGTGATTGATGGCGCAATTACTCCCGGAAATATAGCTGAGTTTATTTTTTACGTTAATCAGTTAACTTTTCCGGTAACCATGCTGGGGTGGGTAACTACACTAATACAACGTGCCGCGGCCTCGCAAAAACGTATCAACGAATTTTTACACCTAGTTCCAGATATCAATTCAGGCGGTGAAGAGGTGCAATTGCAAGGTAATATCAGCTTTAAAAATGTAAGTTTTACTTATCCGGATACAGGAATTGAAGCGCTAAAAAATGTAAGTTTTGAGATTAAAAGCGGTGAATTTGTAGCGATAATTGGACGAACAGGTTCTGGAAAATCTACTTTGGCCAATTTAATTATGCGGATGTACGACGTGTCATCAGGAGAGATTTTTGTAGAGGGCAAATCTCCTAAGCAGTTGAATTTGCAGCAATATCGCTCGCAAATTGGGTTCGTGCCACAAGAAGTGTTTTTGTTTTCGGATACCATTAAAAACAACATTGCGTTTGGTTTGGATAGTGTGAGTGATGAGGAAGTGACCAACGCTGCAAAGAATGCCGCAGTTTATCATAACATCGTCGGTTTCGACCAACAGTTTGAAACCATGTTGGGCGAACGTGGCATTACACTTTCGGGAGGGCAAAAACAACGCGTTTCTATTGCAAGGGCGTTAATCAAATCGCCGCAAATGCTGGTTTTTGACGATTGTCTATCGGCAGTTGATACCAAGACAGAAGAAGAGATTTTATCCAATTTAGGTAAATTGATGAGCGGAAGAACGAGTATCTTGATTGCGCACCGCATTTCAACCATTAAAAATGCAGATAAAATATTGGTGTTAGATAATGGAAAAGTTGTAGAAGAAGGAACTCATCAGCAACTGCTCAATTTGAATGGAATGTATGCTGAAATGTATCAGAATCAACTATTAGAAGAAGAAAATTCTTAAAATATCAAAAAAAACACAATTACTACTACTTCTATTTTGAAAGTTGGAAATTATTACATTATATTTACCCCAACCAAAACCACACTACACACACAATAAAATGGGAGATTTCGACAACAAAGAGAGAGAAGAGGTTTTTTCGAAGAAAGTAAGAGCTGGTAAACGTACTTATTTTTTTGATGTAAAAGCTACACGTTCAGGTGATTACTACCTTACGTTAACCGAGAGTAAGAAAAGATTAGAGGATGGCGTTTTTGTAAAACACAAGATTTTCTTGTACAAAGAAGATTTCGAGAAGTTTACAGAAGGCTTAACCGAAACTGTTGATTATATCAAATCTCGCCAAGAAGTAGTTGAAAAACGCTACGAATATTCTGATAACCAAGAATATGCAGCGAAAACAGATGACGATTTTTCGTTCTAAACGATAAAAATAAAAAGAAATCCTTTCCAGTTGGAAGGGATTTTTTTTTGATCTAGATTCGTCATTTTTTGCAATGGCGGTAAAAATCCTTAAAATATGATGAAGAAATTCTACGCATTTTTCCTATGTAGCCTCTTGTCCTTCACCGCTTTTGCTCAAACGGAGAAAGTAGATGCCAAACTCAATAAAATGATCAATGAGCTTGCAAAAGGTTTCAATGGAGATGTTGGCATATACGTAAAATCCTTAAAGACTGGAAAAATTGCAACGCTAAATGCTGATAGCATTTTTCCTACAGCAAGTATGATCAAAGTGCCAATTACTTGCGGAATTTTTGATAAGATTGAAAAAGGGGAGTTGAATTACAATACGCAGTTGGTTTATAAAGACAGCCTTTTGTATGCAGGGGAAGATATTTTGGGCTCATTTAAAAGCGGTGAAAAAATTTGGCTTGCTAAAGTACTGATGCTAATGATTACCACCAGCGATAATACAGCAAGCTTGTGGTGCCAAAGTTTGGCCGGAACAGGTGTGGCCATCAATCAGCTAATGGAAAAATACGGATTACAATACACTCGTGTGAACTCCCGTACGCCTGATCGACAAGCAAATCAACGTAAGTATGGTTGGGGTCAAACTACACCTCGTGAAATGGCTACGCTGCTTACCTTAATTAGAGAGGGTAAAATGATTAGTCCCTCCGCTTCAGAACGTATTTATAGAAACCTGATCCGCATTTATTTTGATAAGGAGGCCCTATCTGAAATTCCACCTTATGTTCAAGTTGCTTCAAAATCAGGTGCCGTTAATGCTTCACGTTCAGAGGTGGTATTGGTAAATGCTCCTCACGGTGATTATGTTTTCTGTGTTATCACGAATAATCAAAAAGACGTGCAATGGCGCTATGAAAACGAAGGAGAGGTATTGATTAGGAGTTTAAGTAAAATGCTATGGAATTATTTCGAGCCTAAAAGTAAATGGGAACCTGCAAAAGGAATGGATAAATATCACTAGGCTAGTCCGGCGATATTTGAAAAAAGCATCATTAAATACATAGCAATAAAGATGATTGCCAATATGCCGTAGTATTTAAATAGCGATTTTAATTTTGACATTGCCTCGTCTAAATTAGCTTGTTCACCATACAAAACGCCATTTTTGGCTTTGCTGGCATATCTCAGCATTAAAAAACTTGGATAGAAAATTAATAAGCCGTAAAATAGAAATACAATACTAATGGTTGTGCTGTCCATAGCGCCCAACTGACCTAGCATCTTCGCCATTTCTGGATTAGCATTCATTGCTGGCCCTAGTGTTAAAGCGGCCATAAACATTATAACAGCGAAGATGCATCCAACTATTCCAAGAAAATTAGCCCATTTTGCCATGTCATAAATATAGCTGCGCATATCTTCTGTCACAATCAATTTAGGCTGTTGGTCTGTTTGGGGTTGTTGCTCTTCCATTTTTTTTAGTTTGTTGCTAAACTAGGTATTTTTTACTGAAGTGGGAAATGGTAGGGCAGGAATAAGTGGTCAGGGATTGGTTGTCAGGGGTCAGGGGTCAGTTGTCAGGAATCAGTTTTAAGCTTGTAGGTATGCTTGATTACAAACCAAACAACTAAAAAACCAAACAACTAAACAACCAAAAAACCAAAAAACCAACTATCCAACAGCCATTGCACTAACGAAACAATTAACTATCTTTGCGGCTTGATTTTAGAGGGCTATCCAAACTAAAATCGTAAATCTAAAATCGTAAAATAAAACATGGCATTACAATGTGGTATAGTTGGTTTACCTAATGTGGGGAAATCTACTTTATTTAACTGTTTATCAAACGCAAAAGCGCAATCTGCTAACTTCCCGTTTTGTACTATTGAACCAAACGTGGGTGTAATTACAGTTCCAGATGAACGCTTAAATAAATTGGCAGAATTAGTAAATCCACAACGTGTAGTTCCTAATACTATAGAAATTGTTGACATTGCTGGTTTAGTAAAAGGCGCATCGAAGGGCGAGGGGCTAGGTAACCAATTTCTAGGCAACATCAGGGCAACAAATGCTATTATCCATGTGTTGCGTTGTTTTGATGATGGCAATATTATCCACGTTGATGGCTCTGTTGACCCAATCCGTGATAAGGAAATTATTGATACTGAACTTCAGCTGAAAGACTTAGATACGGTAACTAAGCGCATCCAAAAAATCGAAAAGCAGGCGAAGAACGATAAAGATGCAAAGAAGGAATTTGATATTCTCTCTGCAATAAAAACTCACCTGGAAACCGGGAAGTCAGCACGTACTGCGCCAATTACACCAGAAGATTTTGAAGAGATTGCTGGTTTGGGATTGCTAACGCAGAAACCTGTAATGTACGTTTGTAACGTAGATGAAGGCTCAGTAGTGAGTGGTAATAAGTATGTAGATTTAGTGAAAGCAGCAGTGGCTGATGAAGATGCAGAAGTATTGGTTATTTCTGCTAAAATCGAATCGGAAATTGCTGAACTAGAAAGCTACGATGAACGTCAAATGTTTTTGCAGGATTTAGGCTTAGATGAATCAGGCGTGAACAAGTTAATTAGAGCAGCATACAGATTGCTTGATTTGTACACCTACTTTACTGCTGGAGTACAGGAAGTGAGAGCATGGACAATTACCAAAGGTTTCACAGCGCCGCAAGCGGCTGGTGTAATCCATACCGATTTTGAGAAAGGTTTCATCCGTGCCGAGGTTATCAAATACAATGATTTTGTAACGCTAGGCTCAGAAAATGCATGTAAAGAAGCAGGTAAATTGGGTGTTGAAGGAAAGGCTTATGTGGTTGAAGATGGTGATATCATGCACTTCAGATTCAACGTATAACAATTCAAATAAAATTTAAAACGACTGTCTAAATTCCAGTCCTTCATGTATAAAAAAATGAAGATTGGTTTTTAGACAGTTTTTTTTGCGTAAAGATTTTTGCAGCTATTCGGTAAATTATTGTCTTGATTGAATTTCGCGTTCAATTTCCTTTTCTAAAATGGCGTTGTTTTTCGAATTTTTAACAACCGCATAAGTAATTATCAGCGGGAAAAAAGTAAAGAAGCTGAAGCCGTTTGCCACCGCACTGTAGACTACAACGCCAATGGTCAATCCAACAAGTCCGGCATCTATAATTTTACTATTTTTTATCTTTTTAAGTTGTTGCTTAAGTTCTTGTTCGCTAAGTTCCTTTAAGTTTTTCGAGCTCATGTGCTAAGATTTTATTTGTTCAATTAATTTCAGTTGGTGTTACTTAAGTGCTTATTTTTTTCTTCTATCCAAAGGGATAAATATTTAGTGCTTTGTAAAGTGTGGTGATGCAGCAATTCACCTAAAAAATTCTTCCTACGATGCGTTGAAAGGCTATTTTCTAATTGCGAAAGCTCATCCATAAACGGTTTTTCGAAAGTACTTCTTGCATACATCTGCTCAATAATTTCAAATCCACATTGCTGTGCTTTCAGCCATTCCGTTTGATCATGATATAAGTTTAGTACCTGGGTCAAAAACGTGTCTAAGTCATCGCTAATCACTCCCGGCCAAGCTAATTCCATTGTCATACCTTCGGCGCCAACACTTGTAGTGGCAATTGGTGTTCCTGTTTGCATAGCGTCAATAAATTTACCCTTGGCACCTGCGCCAAATTTAAGCGGAGCTAGCAATATTCTATGCTTTGCAATGGTTTCCCTAGCATTTTCGGCCCTGCCATGAACGATAAAATTTTCTTTTGCGTTATGAAGTTGCATCACCTTATCTCCAGCGTATGCACCATAAATATGTAACGAAACATTGGGTAGCTTTTTTCTTAACAAAGGCCAAATAGTTGTTTTAAGATATTGCAATGTTTGCCAGTTAGGCTCATGTAAATAATTGCCGATAAATACAAAATCCTTTCTTTGATCAAAACTAGGGTGATTTTGTACCGAAGTAATGCTGTCTTCTAAAAATGGGAGATAGTACAATAAATCCTCATTAATATTAAAGGATTTAAGAATTTCTATTTCCTTAAATGAGATGACTAGTGATAGGTCACAACGTAAAATGGAAGCAATTTCTCTTTTGGTAACATCGTTAATTAGATTTACGGCTTCGTTACGCTTCAAGGCTTGTTGTCTTGCGTAACGCAAAAAATGCAAATCTTCGGTATCCAAAATACGCAGGCAGTTGGGGCAATGTTGCTGTACCCGCCAACCGTATTGTTCTTCAATCATAAACCTATCGTACACTACAATGTCGGGGTTTAGTGCCGTAACCCAAGTATCAAAAGAATGATGGTTGAGCACAATGGCATGTTCGTTAACTCCAAGGGAGGATAAATCGAAACTGAAATCGCTTTTAGATGCGGCTGAGGCAAAATGTAATTCATCGCCATTGGCTAAAAACAATTCAACTAACTGGATAATTCGAGTGCCAGCTGCTGATGAAGTAGGTTCGGGCCAAACCAATCCGATGAATAAAACTTTTCTTGCCATGATACAAAGTTGCAGTTTATTGGTCACAGATGCACAGATTTATTTCGCTATTGTTATTCTTCTATAAAACAATTTAACTCCCAATAATTTGTTAAATATCAACGGAAGGGCAGCAAAATGTATTCGATATCAATTCCAGCTTTATAATTTTTAAATGCTTACAACCATATAAATTCTTAATTTTGCGGCCATGCTAGGACTAAAACTACTTACCGACCCACGTTGGGCCAATATTGCGGAAACTAACTTAGAAGAAATTTTAACCGACCATGCTTGGTGCGAACAAAAGGCAGCTAGCAATGCCATCACTTTAATTACCCAAAATTCGGAACATCAAGATTTGGTTGATGAATTTACCGCTATTGCTTTGGAAGAATTGCAACACTTTCAAATGGTAATTAATATCATTAAGGAACGTGGTTATACTTTAGGCAGAGAGCGCAAGGACGACTACGTTGGTCAGTTGGTGAAGTTTAGCAAGAAAGATGGAAGTAGGAACCAAGCTTTTATTGACAGGTTGCTATTTGCCGCAATGATAGAAGCGAGAAGTTGCGAAAGATTTAGAGTGCTTTCTCAAAATATCCAAGATAAAGAATTAGCCAAGTTTTACCACGAACTGATGGTTTCTGAAGCCACCCATTACACTACATTTCTCAATTTTGCTCGAAAATACACCATTGATGTGGATGTAGAAAAGCGTTGGAAAGAATGGCTGGAGTTTGAAGGGAACCTGATTAAAAGTTACGGAAACAGAGAAGCGATACACGGTTAAACACTTTCAGCACTTAAATTAAAGGTCTTTCTTGTGATAGTTCACCAACCAAAGTACAATATCCTGATAGCTTTTGATTCCTTTTTGCTGATTGTTGAGCTTTAAAATTTGATCGAAGGTTTTGCTCATATAAACCGACATCGCACCGTTATATTTGGCCCAAAACTCCCTTTCTGCTTTGAATTTATCCATTAGCGGAGCTGGAATTTTGGTGATGATGTTATTGTAATCTTCCGGATATTTCAATCTAATCTCTACAAGTACGTACCGTAACATGTTGTAATAAGCGGAAAATTTAAATTCTGCATTATCCGTATTGGAAGCAACAATATAGCCAACCAAGTTCGCTTCATCTTCCTTGGCTACGCCCAATTGATGTGCAATTTCATGGCAGGTTACAAATGGAAGTACAAATACTGGCAATCGTTGGTTAATATTGGCTTCGCCAGATAACGGGTTGTAATAACCTTCAATTCCCATTTTACTAGTTAACCACGAGTTGTTTACAGGTTTAACCGCAGGATATTTGTAAGTGAAAAAAGGTTGCAGTTCCGCTAGTTGATTATAGGTGTCGGTAGCAATACTAGCAAGTTCCTCTGGGTCGTATTCAAATTGGCTGGTATCTATTGACTTGTTTAAGGCGCTAAGTTTTTTAATGAAAAGTGAACTTAAGTTTATTAACTGCTCCTTTTGATAGGGCTCGTTACTGATTTGCAATTGTTCGTTAATTCTTGGCCTCGAATAGTTTAGCCCCCACAAAAGTTTAAAAGAGATATAAATCAGTAATAAAAAATTGACGCTCTTCAATGCAAAGTTGGCATAATCTGCTTTAACTTTTCGTTGTTTGCTTGAGAAAGACACAATACTTTTAATAACAAGCAGTATTAAAATTAGATAAAGAAAATCGCCAATTGCAAATGGTAAAAACGATGATACACCACGCTGTATAATAGATATGACCGGGTAAAACTGCTTGCTGTAATAAGTTTCAACAGCTTCCGGAAAAAAACCGAAGCTAAAAATAGCAATACTAAGTACAGCTAGGACAATCAGCAGTTTCGTCTTTTTTTGTAACATCAATTTAAATCTGAATTTTTAACTATCGATCAAAAGTTAAACGTTTGCCCGTTTCGCTAGTCATGAATTTGCCTTTTTGGTAGGCTAAATTTCCGGATACAAAAGTGTGTGTAATGCTTGCTTTAAAGGTATCTCCTTCAAATGGCGACCAACCACATTTGTATAGGGTATTAAGTTTAGTCACTTTAAAAGTATCGTTTAAATCTACCAGTACCAAATCTGCCCAATAGCCTTCTCTGATAAAACCACGTTCGCTTAAGTTGAAGCAAACCGCTACGTTATGAGCTGCTTTTTCGGCTATTTTTTCCAAAGTGATTTTGCCCTGCAAATGCATCTCAAGCAATGCTGGTAGCGCATGTTGTACCAGTGGCCCGCCAGATGGCGCTTGTAGGTAACCTTGATTCTTTTCTTCTATAGTGTGCGGCGCATGATCGGTAGCAATAACATCAATTCTATCGTCCAATAGCCCCTGTAAAATCCCAGCCTGGTCAGCCGCTGTTTTAACCGCCGGATTCCATTTAATGAAATTACCCTTGGTAGCGTAATCTTTATCATTAAACCAAAGGTGATGAATACAGGCTTCTGCAGTAATTCGTTTTTCTGCAAGTGGCAAAGTATGATCGAATAAAGTTACTTCTTTTGCAGTGGAAATATGTAATATGTGTAATCGGGTTTGGTAGCGTTTTGCTAGCTCTACAGCTAATGACGACGATTTATAACATGCTTCAACACTTCTAATTAAAGGATGCATATCGATGGTAATATCCTCCCCGTACTTTTCCTTATAAACTGCTAGGTTGTGTCTAATTGTAGCTTCGTCTTCGCAATGGGTAGCCACTAAAATAGGCGCTTTGCTGAAAATGTGTTCTAGCGTTTTTTCATTGTCTACCAACATATTTCCGGTTGATGATCCCATGAATACTTTTATCCCACACACATTTTTGGCGTCAGTTTTAAGTACTTCTTCAATGTTATCATTGCTTGCCCCCATGTAAAAGGAGTAATTGGCTAGTGAAGTTTGCTTTGCAATGGCATATTTATCAGCTAGTAAATCCTGTGTTAGCGTATTAGGTACGGTATTGGGCATTTCCATAAATGAGGTAATTCCTCCAGCAACAGCGGCCATACTTTCTGTGAAAATATCTGCTTTATGTGTTAATCCAGGTTCCCGAAAATGAACTTGGTCGTCAATCATCCCAGGTAGGAGGTGAAGTCCCTCGGCGTTAATTTCTAAATCGGCAACCACATCAATTTGAGAGGCAATTTTTTCAATACGACCGTCTTTAATCAATAAATCTGAAGTGAAAATTTGGCCTTCGTTTACAATATTAGCTGCTTTAATAAGGATAGTGCTCATGTTGGTAAAGTTAATGATAAAGTAGGGAAGTTCGAAAAGTCTGTAAAGCTTGGTTGCGGCCAGTTGGTGGCGTGTCATCTTACATACTTTAAAGCTGCAAACTTCGGACTTCCAGTTAATAAATCGTAAATTCGCAGCTATGCCAAAAAAATTCGAAGAATTCAAGCTAAATAGACAAATACTTAACGCAGTAGAGGAAGCAGGTTTTACAGAAGCTACACCTATACAAGAAAAAGCAATTGGTCCGGTACTTTCTGGTCAAGATTTATTTGGCATTGCACAAACCGGCACTGGAAAAACGGCCGCTTACGTGCTGCCTATGTTAATGAAACTCAAATATGCACAAGGTGAAAACCCAAGAGCATTGATTTTGGTGCCAACTCGTGAGCTGGCCCTTCAAATTGAGGAACAGGTGCGTTTATTTTCAACTTATACCGATTTACGCACTGTAGTAATTTTTGGTGGCATAGGGCCAAAAACGCAAAAGGAACAAATTGCCAAAGGCTTGGATATTTTGGTGGCCACACCGGGGCGTTTTTTGGATTTGTACCTTACAGGCGATATCAATACCAGAAGCTTGCAATTTTTAGTGCTTGATGAAGCTGATAAAATGATGGATATGGGCTTTATTGGTTCCATCCACCGTATATTGGAAGTAGTTCCTCGCAAGCGTCAAAATTTGCTGTTTTCAGCTACGATGAGTGATTTGGTGCATAAAATTGCGGGCGATTTTCTTAAAAATCCCTTAACAATTGAGGTAGCCGCACAAGCAACTCCTGCACAAACAGTTACGCAAAAGATGTATGCAGTACCTAATTTCAAGACAAAAATTAATTTGCTAGCGCATTTGCTAAAGGATGATGAATTTAAGCGACTGATTATTTTTTGCAAAACGAAAACGGTCGCAGACAATATCAATAACTTTATTGCTCGTAGGTTTGGTGAAGATGCAGTTAGGGTAATTCATGCCAACAAAGGGCAAAATACACGTATCAATTCTATCAATAGTTTTAAAGAAGGTAACGTTAGAATTTTAGTAGCTACAGATGTAGCCTCTAGAGGAATAGATGTAAGCGAAGTGAGCCACGTAATTAACTTTGATGTACCTATCGTTACCGAAGATTATGTACACCGAATTGGTCGCACAGGAAGGGCATTTAATGAAGGTATAGCCATTACTTTTTACAATGAAGCAGAGAGATACTACATTGATAAAATCGAGAAATTAATTAGGCAGAAAATTGATGAGGAAGAAATTCCACAGTCTATTTTTATAGAAGAAACGCCTTTTGACGAGCGTCAAGCTATAGCAAGGGAAATTGATGCCCAAAAGAGGAAAGAAAATCCCGACTTCAAGGGAGCTTTCCATGAGAAGAAGAAACAATACACCTCACCTACAAAAAAAAATAATAAAAAAAGTTACCCATCTAAAAATAAAAAACGCAGGTAAATTGAAAGTAAAACTTACACCTTTAAATATTATTTCGGCCTTAAGTATTATGGCTGTAGGTGGTTTAATCGCAAAAAAGGAGTGGATTTTGGGAGCTGGAAATCATGAGTTTAAAAATCCACTAATTGCTTTATGCATACTCGTTTTTTTTGTATCGCTGCTCTGCGATCAAATTTTTAGAAAATTTATTCCAAGTTTGGCAAGACTTTGGATGACACAATTGATGCTTATTTTGCTCACTGTGTTGTTCGTTTTGGTCTTGAAATTAAGTGTGTTCGGATAAAACAAAATAACCATTATAATAAGATGAAAAAAGCTGAGATCAAGATTACAGTTGAGCTAGATGAGAAAAATGTACCTGAAAATTTGCTTTGGGAATCTACAGATTCGCAAAATGCGGAGAAAGTAGCCGCTAAAGCAATGATTTTAGCCCTTTGGGACCATAATTATAAAAACTCAATGAGAATTGATTTGTGGACTAAAGACATGCCTGTGGACGAAATGAAACGTTTTTTCTATGAAACGTTGCAAACTATGGGAGATACCTTTTTGAGGGCTACAGGTGAAACAAATATTGTGGAAGATTTGCGAGATTACTGTGCTCATTTTGCTGAAAAAATGGGTATCGATAATCAGAGCTAATTTTTTCCTAACCTTAGCTATCGATAAATAAAAATGGGCTCACCAGCGTTGAAACAGTTACTTGCAAACTTTGCTATAAAGTTGTTGCTCATTTTAGTGTTAATAGGTGCAGGCATTTACTTGCTGATTGCCAATAGAGACAATGCTAACTATCTAAGTCAAAAAGAACAGCAGTTGGCATCTCTTGTTGCACTCAATAGAAACTTGGAGCAGTGTAGTCATGCTTACCTTCAAATTGCCAGTGCTGATTCTACCAAAATCGATAGCCTCAAATCTTACCTGAATTCATTATCAAAAAATAAGGCATTTTTAGCGCAGTATTTAGAAGAAAGTGAAAATTACAAGAGCGATGCTAAAGTAGTACTGGCGAGCTTAGAAAACGAGGAAAGTTTCTATAAAAGGCAGCTAGAGTTACTGCTAGAAACTGGTATTTTTCCGGCAGTACCGAGAAATTTTGGCGAAGTTGTAGTTACGCAGCGTTTGCTTTATCCATTTGTTAAGGCTGATACGGAAGACTTACACGCTAAAAGTCAACAAAATGCCAAAATGCACCAGCAATTAGCATATTTGGTAATTGGCATAGGGATTTTGATCTTGGCAATGAATACGCTGATTTATTACCGATCAAGAAAGTCGCTTGAAAAGCAAATTGCTCACGAAAAAGAAATCTCCAACGCTAAATTGGCTGCCCAGTTAGCTAATAACGCCAAATCAGAGTATTTGGCAATGATCAGTCACGAAATACGGACACCGATGAATGGTGTACTAGGAATGTCGAACTTGCTTTTACAAGGCGCTTTAACTGAGGAGCAAAAAGACTATGCGAAAACAATTCATAATAGTGCGGAAGCTTTATTGCGCATAGTAAATGATGTGCTTGATTTTTCGAAGATAGAAGCTGGAAAAATTCAGTTGAACCAAACTTCTGTTGATGTTAGGAGGCTTATAGCTGAAGTTTTTGATGGTTTCCCAAAATCTAACGACCAGCTGAGGGTTAATTTTACTGTTGATGAAGCTGTACCAGAATTGGTATATGCGGATGCCTTCCGTCTGAAACAGGTTTTGTTGAACTTTTTGAGCAATGCGCACAAGTTTACCAATAAAGGAAATATTAGCTTGGAGTGTAAGGTAATCGACAAAGAGGATAACGGAAATATACGTTTGGGTTTCAGCATTAAAGATACGGGGATAGGAATTGCGGAAGAAAGGATTAAGTTGTTGTTTAAGCCCTTTGTGCAAGTGGATCAAACCAGCGTTCGTAAATATGGCGGTACGGGACTAGGTTTAAACATTGCTTATAACCTTATTTCAATGATGTCTGGGAAGGTAAAAGTAAGTAGTGAAGTAGGCATAGGCTCTGTATTTACATTCTACATCGTTACAAAGGAAATGTTTCAAACCAGGAAGGTGAAGCCGGCTCCTGTAGAAAGAGAACAACATATCTTGGATCAAGAACTTTCGGGATCTTACCCTTTGAGGATTTTGGCCGTTGACGATAATGAGGTGAACCTGATGCTGATTACTAAGACGCTAAGTAAATTGGGTTATTCTTGTAAAAAGGCCTCGAACGGGCAGCTGGCGCTTGAAATTGTAAAGCAGGAAGATTTTGATTTGATTTTCATGGATATGCAAATGCCCATTATGGATGGTACAGTTGCTACCACTGAAATTAGAAAGCATTATCGTGTGTATGAATATCCCGTGGTAATAGCTTTAACGGCAAATGCCCTGGGCGACGGCAGGGATAAGTGCCTAGAAGCCGGCATGCAAGATTTCATCGCAAAGCCTTTTAAACCGGCCGAAATTGAGGAGGTAATCAGGAAATGGGCTCCAAAAATTATAGCACATCATAGCAAAGCTCAATCAATTTCCTTAAGTTAGCGCTTTAACTTTTTATTATGCTAGTTGTAAATAAACCGATGGCCTTAATAGGGCTGTTTTTGTTGCTAATTGCCGCTTTTTGTCCAATACTTCAGGTTCAGATTATTTTTAAGTTGGTAAGTTGGACACTATATAAAACAGATGTTAGGCTATTTCTAATTACCTATGCTTTGGTGGCATTAATGGGATTGAGTTTTTTTGTTAGGCAGTTAAGGGCATTTAAAATATTAACAAGGGTGATGTTTGGCTGGGTAATCTTAATGGCAGTAGCCGTATATTTTAAATCAACACATTACTTCAATTTCAAAATAGCTGATAACTTGTTAGGCAAAACAATTCACTTTGAATGGGGCTGGATTATTTTGCTAATAGGCAGCGTTTTATTATTGTTTAGCGTGAAAAAGCCAACTTTGGCTAGCTAATCTTTAATAAGTACTGATATAGTTTTTCGGTAGGCAATCCCATTACATTGGTGTAAGACCCCACTATTTTTTCAACAACGGTAAGTCCAAACCAATCTTGTATGCCATAACTTCCAGCTTTGTCAAATGGTTGGAAGTTGTTGATGTAATGTTCAATTTCGTCGTGGTTAATCTTTCTGCAAAAAACTTCTGTGCGATCGTAAAATGAACTTAGTTTTCCTTTGTGGTTGATGCTTACGCCTGTGAAAACTTCATGTGTGCTGCCCGAAAGTTTGTTCAACATGCTTCTAGCCTCAGCGTGGTCGCTAGGTTTTCCTAGTATTTCGCCGTTAATGGCTACTATAGTATCAGCAGTAATTACTATCGCATTCGGATTTCCTTCAAAAGCACTAGCTTTTTTTTCAGCGATGTAAACTGCAATCTCCGCTGGACTTAATTCAGCGGGAAAGCTTTCGTCAACATCTTTCAACTCAACGGAAAAATCAAGTCCCATTAAGTTTAACAATTCATGCCGGCGTGGGGATTTCGAAGCGAGAATAACTGGAAGGCTAAGCTTTAACATTTGATACAAATTTGTACAAAAATAGCAAAAGCGGCTAATTTGCCGCTTTTGCTAATATAAAATTTTAGTGGGTAAATTAGTTGCCACCTCTGCGCTCTTCCATTCTTTTTTGCATTTCAGCTTTTTGCTCTTCAAGCATCGCTGTATAAGTTTTTTTCTGATCTTCGGTTAAAACCGATGTAATTTTGGTCTCTAAATCAGCTCTCATTTTTTGCATTTTTTCCATCATCGCCTTTCTATCGCCGCCACCTTGCGCTTCTTCACGAGCTTTTTTCTGCGCTTCTGCTTGTTCAGTGAAAATAGCAGTTAATTTAGTTTTTTGATCAGCGCTCAATTTTAGTTTTTCATCTAGTTGTTTTACCCTAGCTTCCGGATCCATACCCATTCTTCCACCTGGTCCACCCATTGGACGGCCACCATCTTGTGCTTGAGCGAAAGCCACCATACCAAATAATAGCCCGCAAATCATCATTAATTTTTTCATGTTTATATTGTTTTACGTTTCTTTTTGGATGGTAAAACTTGGATTAGGTTTAATCCATTTTGAAATATAAAAGGTTAAATAATGTTAAATGCATTTACGTTGGCATTTATTACTGATGGGAACCTAAAATACTCAGATGCTTGTAGGGTTACTAGTTTTAATTTACCACTACTTTGATTGATACTACTTACTTGCTTCGGCAGCTGAGGGAATGTTTCCATTCCAATCGCCACGTACTTTAAGCACCTTTTCAATCACATCTCGGGCAGCAGCTTCACCGCCATTTTTTGGTGAGATGTAGTGGGCTACGGCTTTAATTTCGTCAACAGCATCAGCAGGGCAAGTAGCAATGCCCACTAATTTCATAACTTCCAAATCCGGAATATCATCGCCCATGTACAGCACTTCAGTAGATGATAGTCCCTTTTGTTGAAGATAGTTGTGGAACACTTCAATTTTATTGCTCACTCCTAAGAAAACATCGGCTACGCCTAAACCTTCAAAACGTTTATTCATAGCCACGCCTTTGCCTCCAGAAATAATACAAATGTGATAGCCTTTCTTTGCCGCTAATTGAAGTGCGTATCCATCTTTAATATTGAAAGATCGGAGTAGTTCGCCAGTTTCGGTAGCTATTACTGTGCCGTTGGTAAGCACACCATCCACATCAAAAATAAAGGTGGTAATATTTTTAAGGTTTTGAAGCATAAAAAATATTCATTGGCTAACTAGTCGATTACTTTAGCTTTAAGCTAAATGAGCTACTAAAGCCTATTTCCTGATCCTTAAATAATTATTGGTTATCTCTCCACTCGTAAACCCAAGCAGATTGGATTTGCTCCAAATGCCCTTCGTTACACTCTTCCCTAGTTCCGGCAAAGTTTGGAAGTGTTAAAACCCATTCAAGCAATTCAGTGAATCTGATTCTGTAGATTTTTGCCTCGTCAAATTCATCACCGAATTTTTCGTAAAGTTCAAGGGCAATATCCTCGTAATCGTTCCAGTGGATAGGCAATGCAAATTTATCGTTGTTCATGTTAATGTTGTAAAGTTTGAATGTTTAAAGTAGGGTAACAGTTGATTAGTTTAATCGGTTAACTGATTTTTGGAACTGCCAAAGTAATCGTAATTTGTAAATCTAAAATCGTAATCGCTTAGTGTCCTAAAAATCCAGACTGATCTGGAATTGTAATTTCGATATCTCCATCTAAAACCACACATTGGCAAGCTAGTCGCGATGTAATTTTTGGTCTAACTGCACGATCTACAAAGTCTTCTTCTTTTTCTGAAATTTCCTGGATGTTATCCATTCCCTTGGTTACATAGATATGGCATGTACTGCATCCGCATACGCCTCCGCAGTTATGTTGTAACTTTATTCCGTTATCTAAAACCACATCTAGTACATCTTCACCAGCTGCAATTGGCAATTCAACAGGTGTTTTTCCTTCTTCTTCGAAATTTATCTTTAGTTTGAAAATACTCATAATTAATGCAAAAGTAAGCAGCCAAAAATTAAAAAACAGTATTATTTACTCTTTTTAATCTGCTCGCTTAATAGTTGATATATATTTACCCAATCAGGGTTTTCTTGTAGTAATTTTTCATGTTTTGCCATGGTTTGCTCGTCATTACGCACTGCGGGACCGGTTTGAACCTCAGTAGGTAAGGCGGTTTGCACTTTATGCGCTGTTTCAGCAATAAGTGGCCTAACAATGTCAAAACTAAGCTGATGCTGTGCCAATAATTGCTGTGCTACACCGTATAGGTAGTTTGGAAAATTGCAAGCAAAAACCGCTGCCAGATGTAATATTTTCCTTTGATCGGTAGCTACTTCGTAAACCTTTTTACTCAAGGCAGTTGCAACGTTTTTTAGCAGTTGGAAATTAGCATCGTTATTAGCCTCTAAACAAATTGGTACTTCGTTAAAATTAAGCTCTTTATGCTTGGAGAAAGTTTGCAAAGGATAAAATACCCCATAGTTTTGCAGCTGACTCAAATCAGCTAAGCTAGCCGCACCTGAAGTGTGTGCCACCAAACCTTTTCGGTTAACTAAGGCCGAAGCTACTTCTGTAATGGCATCATCTTTAACAGCGATAATGACCAGGTCACTTCCATCATCAGTAATTTGGCTGATAGTGTCAACTGCGGTTGCGCTAACAGTTGCTGCCAAGGCTTGGGCATTTTTAAAGTTTTGCGACCAAATATGTAGCAATGTAGCTCCAGAATTTTTAAGCGCTTTGCTTAAATGAGTTGCAACGTTGCCTGAACCAATGATCGAAACCTTAATGTCCATTAATCTAGCTTTATTTCTTTTTTCCTTCTAAAAATCGAAATTAAGAAACCAACTACCATCACAATGGTACCCATCCAATATAAGTTGATGAAAGGAAATTCAATTGATTTGAACACCACCCAATCTTTAGCTTGCTGCGGTTTCTCAAAAATTTGAAGTTCAAATTTATTCTCCTCTGGGATAATTTTTGTAAACCTAACTCTAATGCCTAACTCATCGTTTTTACGGGCAAAATCAAATGTGTTGTTTCCTTTGATTAAGAATAGAGGCTCCAAGTTATACATTTTACCACTCACATTAATTTCGATAGGTAAGCTAACTGCTAAATCTTCTTTATCTACTTTTAAATCCTTAACAACAGGTTTATTGTTCAAGTTTTTAACAGTCAAAATTCCGCTACTCACATGAAGCGTGTCACCTGCGGCAACTTTCACAATGCGAGGAGCCTTGTAATTTTCATCCTCTGTATGTCCTTCATGCTCTGCGTGTTCCTCTTTCTTTTGAGCAGCGCTTGTAATGTGAGTATATATGTCACGTAATAGGTAATGTTTGGTGTCAGGAGAAGCAATTAAACCCATTCTGTCGTTTTCCTGAATGCTAGGATTTACTGTGAAATCCTCTTTTATTTTACCACTAGCCTGATCTATCACTTTAAAATTAAGACGATAGTAAGTGTTTGGCTGAATGGTAGTATCGCTGATATACGTTACGGTGTACTTGCCCATTTGCTTAGGCTCATTTTTGTACAGCATGATGTTTTCACCAGGTTTAGCAGCTTTTTCGAAATCCTTAACAGGAATGAAATTAGTTTCGTTAATAGAAATTGGATTGCTCGTTGCAGCCGAAACTAATGCGCCAACTAACAAAAGGGCAAAGCCGATGTGGGCAATGGCCGACCCAGCAAGTTTGCTGCCTTTTTTAGTGAATGCTCCAGTAAGTAACCTGGCATTTGCCAACACAGCGAAAATACAGCTGAAGGTTAAAATGATGTACATTAAGTTGGTGTAGATACCGCTGATCCAAACGAAAGCGCCTGTAATTACCAGTGCGAAAACCACCGAAGAAATTAAGCTGCTGTAGAATTTGCGTGGATCGGTTCTTTTGTACTTTAAAAATTGCGAAAAACCCGAAATTAAAGTGATTAGCACTGCAAACGGTGCTTGCCACTGGTTGTAGTATTTTAAATCTTTAGGAACATTATTAGTGCCGAAAATTTTATTGAATACGGGTCCAGAGGTAGCAAAAATGATGTGTATACAAGAAACAGTTACTACTAAAGCACCGATGAACATCCAGAATTCACGAGAATACGTTTCTTCATCTTTGTGCGTAATTGGTAGTTCTTTCCATCTCCATACAATAAAAAACACCGCAAGGAACAAGAACACTACGATATAGGAAATTAACTGTCCGAACATCCCTAAATCGGTAAAGGAGTGTACAGAAGTTTCTCCTAAAATTCCACTTCTAGTTAAGAAAGAAGCATACAATACCAAAATGAAACTCACCAATGTAAGTGCCATTGCAGTGAAGTAGGCATGACCAGTGTTTTTGTAAGCAATAATTACGTGTAAGCCACCAATTAAGGTTAACCAAGGGATGATTGAGGCATTTTCCACCGGATCCCAAGCCCAAAAGCCACCGAAGTTAAGCGCTTCGTAAGCCCAAAATGAACCCATGATAATACCAGTTCCCAAAATCATTACAGCGAAGGAAACCCAAGGTAGTACAGGTTTAACCCAATCTTTATAGCGTTTTTGCCACAATGCGGCAATGCCATAAGCAAAAGGTACAATCATACTAGCGAAACCTAAAAATAGGGTAGGAGGGTGAATTACCATCCAGTAGTTTTGCAGTAATGGATTTAAACCGCGGCCGTCGGTAATGAAACTTAGGTAGTTTTTATAGTTTTCAGGATCGGCAAAAATAGGTGCCATTTCCTTTAAATTTACAGCGTCTCTTAATAAGATAAACGGAGATGAACCAACTCTAATCCCCAAAATATCTACCCCTAAAAGCATAGAGGCTAGGAAGGTTTGAGATAATGCAACGATAGTCATTACGCCGTTTTCCCAAGATTTCGCTTTCCAAATTAAGATGACACCAAGTAGTGTTTGCCAAAAAGACCATAGCCAAAAACTACCTTCCTGACCTTGCCAAAAGGCAGAAACAATGTAATAAACCGGAAGTTCTTTGGAAGAGTGGGAGTAAACGTAATGATACTCGTTATAATGGTTTAATATCAGATAAAACAGCGTAACACCAATACCAATGATACTCATTCCGTTAATCCAAAATGCAAGCCTGCCTATTTTTACCCACGATTTATCTTCGAGGTTTTTGTTGCTTGTTGCAAAAAAGTAGGCAATGGTAGCAAGTAATGACGCAGCAAACGAAAGTACGATGAAAAACTGGCCAATTTTGCCCGGAAGGAGGTTCTCTCCAATAAACTGTATATCCATTAAGATTTTGATTCTTTTACGTTTTTAGTAGGCTCTTTCACACTGCCATCCTTATTCACTTCAACCATATTGTCGTTGTACTTAGAAGGGCATTTCATTAATATTTTAGAGGCGTAGAAAGTATCGTTCTGCATTTTTCCAATCAGTACTAATTTTTCAGAACGTTCAAAATCCTGAGGCTTTGAACCATTAAGTACTACTTTGTTGATAGCGCCATTTTCATCTTTCATGTAAAATGCAAAATGGTTAGGATCTTTTAAAGCATCGTAATACATGCCTTTTTCTTTCTCCCAGTAGCCCATTACGTGTTCTTCACGCTCTGATTTTGCGGCTTCCTTAAAGTTGGAATAAGAATCGGTTTCAGCATTTAAGCTCACCAAAAAACCAATGCAAATGGCAATGGTAATTAAACCTACAATAGCACTTTTTTTCATCTGGATTGATTTAAAATACAGCTAACAAAGATAGAAAAACTAAGCTGCTAGCGGATTGCATATTGTGCATCTTTACAATTAGTTGATAAACAAAAAGCCCCGTAAATAATAATTACGGGGCTTTTGCAATGTTTTAAGATGAATGTTATGGCCAAACGCCTAAATTCATATAAGAAACTGCAATTTTATCTATAGAATTTACAAAAGCAGCCGTTCTCAAAGTTTTAGTTTCTGGTTTGTTCAACCAAGTTTCTCTAATTTCTCTGTAAGAATGGATCATCGTGTCTTCTAATCCAGAATTTACTAACTCTAGCTCAGAAGCTCCTTTAACAATCATTAAGCGGTGCTCTGCAGGGATTGTTTTTCCTGTTAAGCTCTCTAAAGTATTGATCAAGTTAGCATTTGAGTTTTCTGCATAGCGATTTTCCATACGGCCAAAAGCTACGTGAGAGAGGTTTTTCAACCACTCAAAATAGGATACCGTTACACCACCGGCGTTGCAGTACATATCTGGAATGATCATACCGCCCATTTCAGTATAGATTTCTTCAGCCTCAGGCGTTACAGGTCCGTTAGCACCTTCAGCAATAATTTTAGCTTTGATGTTGCGGATGTTTTCGCCAGTAATTTGGTTTTCTAAAGCAGCTGGAACTAAGATATCACACTCTTGCTCCAATCCTTCTTTTGAATTTTTGAAATCGGTAGCACCAGGGAAACCTAATAGTGAACCAGTGTTTTTGCGGTGAGCAAATACCTCATCCACATTTAAACCGTTAGCGTTGTAGATAGCACCTTCATACTCGCAAATACCTACAATGGTACCACCAAACTCAGCAATGAATTTTGCAGAGTGATAACCTACGTTACCTAAGCCTTGTACAATTACTCGTTTGCCATCTAAGCCTGCAGTTAGGCCTAATTTTTTCATGTCATCAGCGTGGCTTACACACTCACGTACGGCATAAGCTACACCACGACCAGTAGCTTCTCTACGGCCACGGATACCATGCAAAGCGATCGGTTTTCCGGTAACGCAACCCAAAGCATCTAAAGAGCCCGGATTCATGGTCATGTAAGTATCGGCAATCCAGCTCATTTCGCGTTCGCCCGATCCGTAATCTGGAGCGGGAACATCGATACCTGGGCCAATAAAGTTCTTTTTAATTAATTCGGTAGTGTAACGACGAGTGATGGTTTCTAATTCTGCAACTGTATAATTTTTAGGATTGATACAGATACCGCCTTTAGCACCGCCAAACGGTACGTTAACGATAGCACATTTATAGGTCATTAGGGCAGCAAGAGCCATTACTTCATCCTCATTTACCATCTCACTGTAACGGATACCCCCTTTGGTAGGGCTCATGTGGTGCGAGTGCTCAACACGCCATGCGTCAATTACTTCAAAGCCGTTTCCTCTGCGTATAGGGAATTGGAAACGATAAACACTGTTACATGCTTTAATTTGTGCCAGTAAACCTTCTGGGTGGTTTGTGAATCTGGCGGCGTCATCAAAGTTTTTACAAACATCGCTGAAAAAACTTGTTTCATTTGCTGTACTAGCCATTTTTTTGGATTTTGGTTTTATGCTTTTACGGGTGCAAAATTGCAGTAAAATAAACCACTCTTGCAAGTATATTTTGCTTAGTGTACGGTAAACACTATAACGTTTTGGTTCAAAAAAATGTTTCTAGGGCGTTTAAAATTAGTTTTTACGGTCAGATTTTTTTTCTAACAATTTCAAACGTTTGTCGAGGCTGAAAAGATAAAAAAGCAAACCCGCTAAAATTATAACGATACAAATCACTACAATGTAAATTTTACCGTTGTTTCGCAGTTGGTCTGCCATCTCAATATCGTTGTTTTGCGCAAACAAAGTAAGGCTTGTGAACAACAATAATAGTATACTTAATAACTTCTTCATTATCATTAAAGTTGTGAGTTTTCGATTGTTTTTATTCTGAGGCGAAGCGTATAAATCCAGTAGCCAATGATGATCCATCCCAAGCAAGCAGGATAAAATACCATTCGCATTCTGCTATCTAAATCATAGCTATTGAAGCCAGGGTTGCCGCCGTTGCCAGGGTGTAGTGAATCTTGCAAACGTGGAAGCACAAAAAGTAGTACTACCATCATAGGGAATGCAAATATGTTATAAATGGCTGCAATTTTAGCTCGCTTTTGCTCTTCGTCTATCGCATTGCGTAAAATAAAATAAGCAAAGTATAATAGGAGTGATATTGCTGCGAAATTTTGCTTAGGATCAAAACTCCAAAACTGCCCCCAGGTAAATTTTGCCCAAACAGCGCCTGTTACAATACCCAACACACCAAATATGATTCCTGCATTTGCACTTTCAACTGCTTTGATGTCGTATTCTTCTTTTTGCGTACCAAGGGATTTTACACTATACCAAACAGAAATGGTAAATAATACCACCATTGCAAACCACATGGGAACGTGGAAATATAAATTTCTTATCGTTTCATTAAGAATTGCCAGTCGAGGCACCTCCAATAAAAGTCCAGCAATTGCAGTGTAAACTACCAGTGCTGCGGCCAAAATTTTCCACCAGGTTTTGTACATATAGTTTGGTATTTAGTATTTAGATTTTAGTAGTTAGACAACGATGTAATTATCATATCATCAAATTACTAAACCATCACATTATTAATCTCGCCAAAGGTAAGGAAATAACAATAAAGCTACTGTCATCACTAATACATTTATCACTCCTAGCAATCCAATTTCATCTAAACTAACTGCTCTATCTAGTCCATCAACCGCATTTTTTGCAAATTTGATCAGTACGATAAGCACAGGGATGATGATGGGAAAGCTCAAAATGGCCATTAACATGCCCCCGTTACCAGTTTTAGAAGCAATGGCTGATACCATGGTGAAAATGGTAGAGAAACTTAAGCTTCCTAATATGGCAGCAACGAAATACATTAAAATGTCTGTATCTTTTGGGAAATCAAAAACCAACGTGTAAAACAACAGCGCAATTACGGTTAGGATAATCATTAACAAACTGTTATAAATGGTTTTTGCTAAGATAAGTGCCGTGGGACTAACTAAAGTATAAATGTAAAGCTGTCGGCCTTTGCTTTCCTGAAGGAAACTTTTAGCAATAGCATTAATGGAAGCAAATAACATGATGATCCAAAACAAGGCATTCCAAGTGAGCTTTTCAATGCTTAAAAACGACATGTAGCACACAAAAACCGTAGATACCACGTAAAGTAAAACACCATTGAGCGCATATTTCGACCGCCATTCTAAAACGACTTCCTTTTTAATTAAATGTTTTACTTGTTGAGCCAGTTGCATTAAGGCAAAGATACAATGATTTACGAATTGCGATTTACGATTTACGATTTTGACATGAATGTTGAAATAGGTTAATTATCCTCCAGTTTTAGCCCCTATGTATGTGCGACGATTGAGAATTTGATCAGAATACTACTGTCCCTAAATCAATTGTAAATTTAATGGCTATGTCCGGCATAAAATCCAATTAGTGCAATGGCAATACCCAGTAGGACGGCAAACATTTTACGCTTATTGATTTTATGGTCAGCACTTGATTCAAATAATATCGTAGTGGAGATATGTAGGAATATCCCGATTACGATACCCATGATTTTATTAAAGTAGGCTTCAATGCCCCCCAAAGAACCATTGCTTAAACCCAAGCTAATCCAATAGCCTAATGGAGCCATAATGGCAAATACACCCAGTAAAATTAGCAATGAAGCTTTTTTGATTTGATTTTGAAGTAAAATACTTGCTAACGCAAATGCCGCTGGAATGTGGTGTAACGAGATTCCAAAAATAAGTTCGTTATGTTGATCTTTGGCTAATGGCATCCCTTCTAAAAAAGCATGTAAGCATAGGCTGATCATAATTCCATAAGGGAAGGCCGAACTATGGTGATGTTTGTGAATGTGGCCGTGTTCAATCCCTTCGGAAAATTGTTCCAAAAATACCTGCAACAAAAAACCTATAAGGATGTAAATGCCAATTTCATGACTATCAGATCCATGGTAAGCATCGGGTATTAAATGTAGCACTGTAATTGCAAAAAGATAAGATCCGCTAAATGATAAGATCAACTTAAGCAATTGTGATTTGTCGTTCTTTACCAAAAAAATACTAAGGCCGCCCAAAAAGGCAGAGAAAAACAAAATCAAAAACTTCCAAATTTCCATTAACTAATGGGTTTTACTTTATAATAGATAAACGTAGTAAGTAAGCCTATGGTAATACCTAAAAGCATTCCGCAAAAAACATCAATTGGGTAATGTACGCCTACGTAAACTTGGGCAAAGCTTATTACGGCAGCCCATAAAATGCCAATGGGCAGAATTGCCTTCCACTTCCTGTAGAAAACGCCAATTAAAAATACTGCAATACCGAAATGATTGGTTGCGTGTGCCGAAGGAAAACTTTTTCCACTGCCGCAAGGTACCCTATGGATAATTTGATCAGCAAGCCTTACTTCGTTACAAGGCCTCACTCTAGCCACATTGGGTTTGATGATGCGAGATGCAATAATATCGCCCATGGCAAAAGTGACTAAAACACCACCTATAATATATAAGCCAGCCTTTTTGTACTGCTTAATACAAAAAATCACTATAAACAAATAAAGTGGCGACCAAAAAAAGCGATTGCGCAACAAAGGCATGATCCAGTCGAAAAAGCCGTTGCTTAATCCTCGGTGGATTTTCAAAAACAGCTCAGTATCAAATTGTAAAAGGTCGTGCATCATGCTTTTTTGCAAACCAAGATTAAACGATCTGATTTTAGTTCGTCAAAAGCATCCAAATGGTAATTGCCAAATTTTTCGATGATTTGCAGTCCGCTTTTTTCGAGCATACTTTCAAAATCAGCCAATAAAAATGCTTGAACCCGCTCCTCAAAAGCATAATCTTTCATGCGGTGCTCAAAATTAATGTGCTTGATAATTTTTCCTTCCGAAACAAATTTAGAAAGATGAAACTCAATACCATCAATGGTTTTAATTTCCTGATGGGTTAAGTTTTTGATGATTTTCTGCGTGTTGAAATAATCAATTACAAAAGTGCCATCAGCTTTTAATCCTTTTCTGAATGCTTTTAATGCATTTACATGGTCTTTTTCTGTTTCGAAATAACCAAAGCTGGTAAAAAGGTTCAGCGCAATATCAAAATAATTGATGTAAGCTAGCTTACGCATATCATGCACATAAAAATGCAGATTTTTTTGTTCAAACTGCTGGGCGTATTTGATATTTTGTTCTGAAAGATCGATGCCTGTTACGTCATAGCCTTTTTTATTGAGGTAGATCGAATGACGGCCCCTTCCGCAAGCAATATCAATAATTTTACTGTCGCTTTTTGGTTTCAAGTGCGCCAGCAGGTTGTCAATTAATAATTCCGCTTCTTCATCATTGCGGTTGCCGTAAAGGATGTGGTAATAAGGAGAATTAAACCAGTATTGAAACCATTTGCGCTGCATTTTTACTTGATTTTGGTTGAACAAATATAGGGTTTATGCAATAATGTTGCATATAAAACTTCAAAGCTTAACATTTTAAAACAAACGTTTGAGTTGATTTTAAAAATGTTTTATCCTAATTATCAACTACCTAACCGCTAGTTTAAATAGTTTTTAAAAATTAAAATCGTACATAATTACAACAATTTAAAGCGTTTATTTTTCTTAATTTTGGCAAAAAAAAAATCAAATTGACTTTAATCAAATCTATTTCTGGTATCAGGGGAACCATTGGCGGCAAGGCTGGCGATGGATTAACCCCAATTGACGTAGTTAAATTTACGGCGGCTTTCGGTTCATGGGTAATTAGCAAAGCAGATAATAAAAGAATTGTAATTGGCCGCGATGCCCGTATTTCGGGAGAAATGGTGAATAACTTGGTTGTTGGTACATTGCAAGGTTTAGGAATTGAAGTTATAGATCTAGGTTTGTCAACAACGCCAACTGTAGAAATTGCAGTTCCAATGGAAAAAGCCGCAGGAGGCATTATTTTAACTGCCAGCCATAATCCTAAGCAATGGAATGCATTGAAGCTTTTGAATGCCAAAGGCGAATTTATTAGCGATAATGATGGTAAAGAGGTACTTGAAATAGCCGAAAATTCTGATTTCAGTTTTGCTGAAGTAGATGAACTTGGACAGGTTAAAAAAGACGATACTTACATACAAAAACATATTGATGCTATTTTAGCTTTGCCATTAGTTGATGTGGAAGCTATTAAAAAGGCAAACTTTAAAGTGGCTATCGACTGTGTTAACTCTACCGGGGGAATTTTCTTGCCGCCGCTTTTGAAAGCTTTAGGCGTAGAAACCATCTACGAATTGTACTGCGAGCCTAACGGGCAGTTCCCACACAATCCGGAACCGTTGCCAGAGAACTTAACAGAAATTGCAAAGGTGGTGCAGCAAAAAGGTGCGCATTTAGGTATTGTGGTTGATCCGGATGTGGATAGGCTTTGCTTCGTAAATGAAGATGGTAGCATGTTTGGTGAAGAGTATACTTTGGTAGCTGTTGCCGACTACGTTTTGAAAAATACACCAGGAAATACGGTTTCTAACTTGTCATCTACCAGGGCACTTAGAGATGTTACTGAAAAGGCAGGAATGCGGTACAATGCTGCGGCAGTGGGAGAGGTTAACGTGGTTAATCAAATGAAAGCTACCAATGCCATTATTGGAGGTGAAGGTAATGGGGGGATCATCTATCCTGAGTCACATTATGGAAGAGATGCATTAGTAGGCATTGCTTTGTTTTTATCGCACTTAGCGAAGTTCGGTAAGCCGATATCAGTTTTGAGAGCTAGCTATCCTGCTTACCACATTTCAAAAAATAAAATTACGTTAACCCCTGATATGGATATCGATGCCTTGTTAGCGAAGGTGGAAGAAAAATATCAGCACCAGCCACATAGCACTATCGATGGACTGAAAATTGAGTTCGAGAAAGAATGGGTACATTTGCGTAGGTCAAATACTGAGCCTATCATTCGTATTTACAGTGAGGCAGAAAGTGAAACCATTGCAGAAAATCTTGCAAATAAGATTATTACAGATATCAAGGAGATATTGCAGATAAATTAGGAGCTAGGGATTAGGTATTAGGAACTAGTAACTAGGGGTTATGGCTATAAACTTTACTAACAACTAATACCTAATACCTGACCCCTGATACCTGACTCCTGACCACTAAAAAGTGACTAACTAACACACTATAAAAATGAAACGAGTTTATTTGGACAATGCTGCTACTACACCGCTGGATCCCACGGTAGTTGCAGAAATGACCAACGTAATGCAAAATTACTACGGTAACCCTTCGGCTATACATGCCTTGGGCAGAGAGGTAAGAACTTTGGTAGAAAAAGCACGCAAAACTGTCGCAACTTTGCTTAATGCTTCACCTTCAGAAATTTTCTTTACTTCTGGTGGCACCGAAGCGGATAATACAGCAATACGTTGTGGTATTGCCGCTTACGGCATTAAACATGCCATTACTTCTAAAATTGAGCATCATGCGGTAGAACATACCTTAAATATGTTGCTTAAAGATGGCGTTATTGATAAGCTAAGCTTTGTAAATATCGATGAAAAAGGTAATGTAGACTATGCACATTTGGAAGAACTTTTAGCAAACAACGATCGTAGTTTTGTTTCTTTAATGCATGCCAATAACGAGTTAGGCACACTAACTGATATGCAAAAAGTTGGCGATTTGTGTGAGAAATACAATGCCATTTACCATGCAGATACGGTGCAAACCATGGGCCATTATACGCATGATGTTCGTCAGTTAAAGGCACATTTTATGGTATGCGCTGCACACAAATTACACGGTCCAAAAGGCGTGGGTTTTTTGTATGTGAACAATAGCATTAAAATTCCACCGATGATTTATGGTGGTGCTCAGGAAAGAAATATGCGTGGTGGTACTGAAAATGTTTACGGTATTGTAGGTTTGGCAAAGGCCTTGGAAATTGCCTACGCCGAAATGGAAGAACACCAAAAACATGTTCAAGACTTGAAAGATTATATGAAAGAGCAGCTGATTGCTGAAATTCCGGGTATTTCTTTCAATGGCGAAACTGATGCGGATAAAAGTTTGTATACCGTACTTAATGTATCGTTTCCGGAGATGGATATGGCTGATATGTTATTGTTTAACCTAGATATCAATGGCGTTTGTGCTTCCGGTGGAAGTGCTTGCTCTTCGGGTTCAAACATTGGTTCTCATGTACTTAATGGCATTAAGGCTGATCCAAACCGTCCGGCGGTAAGGTTCTCGTTTAGTAAATACACTACCAAAGAGGATATCGATTATACCTTAGAAAAAGTGAAAATGGTAGTGAAACAAAATGCACTGGCATAAACTATAGCTACTCATAGCTAATACAAGGGCTATCCAAAAAAGCAGTTACCATTATACAAATAAAGTAGAATGGTGATTGAAGCGCTTTTTGGGATAGCCTTTTTATTGTTTCCTGCTGCTTTAGGGTTAGTGTTTGATTTATTTTTCCTGCATTGAAAAATTATCAATTGTTATTAAACCTAATCAGTCAACTATTTATTAGCTAAAATATTAAAGAAGCTAGTATATTTTTATTAGTATTGTATACAGACACTACGTTGATTATCAACATAGAAATAACCTAACCTTTTATCAACCTTTTCGAACCTTTACGTTATGCATGTAAACAGCACAACCGAAGAGAAAGAGATCGTTACGCAGCAGAAATCTAAATTGGGCGTTCGATTATTCTTTGTTTACTTGATCTGCTATGCAGGTTTTGTAGCCATCGGTGTTTTTAACTACGAATTATTATCCACTACTGTTTTTTACGGGTTAAATTTAGCCATAGCTTACGGCATAGGTTTAATTGTTTTTGCGGTGATAATGGGGATTATTTATAATTCTTATTGTACACGCTACGAAGATGAGGCTGAAAAAGCGGAAGGAGGTTTGAAATGATCTATGATATTTCAGTCACTGCACTGATTTTCTTCTTCATTTTTGTTGGCTTGGTACTTGGCCTATCTTTTTATTTTGGAAGGAAGAAAAGTGATTCTTCATCTTATTATGCCGCCGGCGGACAAATTCACTGGGCAGTTAACGGTATCGCTTTTGCGGGAGATTACCTTTCTGCGGCTTCGTTTCTTGGAATTTGCGGAATGATTGCCGTTGCCGGATTTGATGGTTTTTTATATGCTATTGGTTTCTTGGCAGGTTGGATTGTTGCCTTGTTTTTAATTGCTGAACCATTTAAACGTTTAGGTAAATATACTTTTACCGATGCGCTGAATGCAAAATTTAATTCAAGAGCGATTACATTAGCGGCATCTGTTAGTACGTTGATTATATCGGTATTTTATCTTATTCCGCAAATGGTAGGAGCCGGCGATTTGGTAATGCCGCTATTAGGTTTGCCACATTGGGCGGGGGTAATTTTAGTAGGTGCAATTGTAATTACTATTGTTGCTAGTGCAGGTATGGCCTCTACCACCTACGTCCAATTCCTAAAAGGTGGATTGCTGATCATATTATCCTTGATTTTAACGGTTTTCATTTTAAAGAATGGTCTATCGCTGTCGCCAAGTACAAAAGATAATACATATCATCAGTTTATCACCCTTAATCCTCAGCTTGAAGGAACTAAAGTAACTGCAGCACCTGGTTGGCAAGTGTTAGCACAACAAGAAACAGCTGGAAAAACTTTTGTGAAGTTACAGCAAAATGGCGTTGAGCGTTGGTTTTACTTGGGAAAAGAAGATGGAAAGGACGTGCTAAAGGAAACGTTAACCATTGTACAGAGAACTAATGGGGAAAAACTTTACAACGGCGAGTCGAAAGAAAAAAGAAAGTTTTATCAGGTGGGTCACCTGAGTAAGATTATTGTGAATGGTAAGGAAGTAGATAAAACCGGTGCTGTAGGGCCTTTCGAATTCTTATCTACCATAAAAGATAGTGAAATCACTCGCTTTTTGCAGGTAAAATTAACTGATGGTACAGATCAAGTTACGCTTTACTATCCAGAAGTTACGGCTGGCGCTAAATTTATGTTGCCCGGTTTGAAATATAAAATTGGTGCTGGTGCTAGCTTATGGAGCAAGTTGGACTTTGTATCGTTAATGTTAGCGCTGTTTTTAGGTACAGCTGCGTTGCCACATATTTTAATTAGGTACTATACCGTAAAAACTCCTAGAGACGCTAGGAAATCGACGATTTTAGCTATTGCTGCTATCGGCGGGTTTTACATACTCACACTATTTATTGGTTTGGGTGCTGGAGTAAACGGCGTAATGGATGTAGAATCCAGTAACATGGCAGCGCCATTATTAGCGAAGGCTTTTGGTGCAGTTTTGTTCTCCATTATCTCGGCTGTGGCTTTTGCTACGGTTTTAGGTACGGTAGCGGGTTTAATTGTAGCATCATCTGGCGCAATAGCACATGATTTCATCGATATTTACTTGAAAAAGAACCTAAGCGACGACCGTAAAGTGAAAGTTGGTAAAATTGCCGCAGTTGCTGTAGGTGTTTTCGCCATTTTGCTTGGTATGGCTTTCAAAGGAATCAACGTATCATTTTTGGTAGGATGGGCGTTTGCAATTGCGGCATCCGCTAATTTGCCTGCCATTTTGTTTCTGTTGTTTTGGAAGCGAACTTCATCCACAGGTATTGCAGCATCTATTGTAGTGGGTATAGTAGTATCGTTGGCCATCATTTTAACATCACCAACCATGTGGGATAAATATGGCTTAGGTGCCGAAAACGCTTGGCATCAAATGGAAAATCCAGCGTTAATTTCCTTTCCATTGGCAGTTTTAACGGTGTATTTATTTTCCATCCTGTATCCAAAAAAAGAGCTAAAGGTTCAGGAAGTTTAAGAGCTGGAATTGAATAAAAAATGCGACCGATAAATCTTCACAAAATGCAAGATTTATCGGTCGTTTTTATTTTGAGGTCCGTAAAGGGAAAATGATAATGCTAGCTTCGTTGCTATACGCTAAGCCATTTCGGATTGCTTTTCAGTACTTTTTCCTGAATAGCACAGGATGTGTCGTGCGCCCCAGGAAGAAAGCCTATGCTCATTAAAAATTCGCCAACAATTTCGCCTCCAGTAAATTTAAAGGTTTTTTTAAATAGCTTAACCCACTCAGCTTTTGTTTTCGGATGATGATGGTTTAGCCAATTTTCAAAGCTCCCAAACTCTTTTTGCAGCTGTAATATGGTTTTTGCATTTTCTATTGCGGCGTTAACTTTTAGCTTATTTCTTATAATTCCTGTATCTTGAAGTAAACGTTCCCTGTCATCTTCATTAAAGTTGGCAACAGTCGTTACATCAAAATTAGCATAAGCAGTTCTAAATCCCTGCTCTTTCTTTAAAATGGTTTCCCAACTTAATCCTGCTTGGTTAATTTCTAAAATCAATCGGCCAAATAACTCGTTGTCATCATGTATTGGAAAACCATAATGGTGATCGTGATAGTTGGCATGTAGATTTTTTCTTTCTTCGGGCTGCATGCCTAAAATTGCGGTGCAATAACTCATATCAATAGGTGTTTAATTCCGCAAATTTAAAGTATTCACTGACAACCCTATGGCAGTGCTTAAATTAACGTGCTAATTTTTTCATATCCTCCCAATGGTAAATCTTTGGCTTATCCACTTCAGTTTGCGCTGCATTAATCATGGCTTTCGCAATTTTCTGAGCACTAATGCCTCTATATTTCTTAAGGCCGCCTATTAAAAGCGTATTGATTACTGAAAAAGCTTTAATAAACACTTTCTCCATCGGTCTGCTTTCTTCCCGGTTGCCCATAATCATTGATGGTCTAAAAATATGAGTATGTTCAAAATTTAAGGCAATGATATCTCTTTCGGCTTCACCTTTGGTTTTAACGTAAAAGATTGATGAATTGGCATTTGCACCTACAGCGGAAACAAGTAGCACGGACTTAGCTCCATTCGATTTAGTCAGTTCGGCAGCTAAAACAGGATAATCGTGGTCTATTTGATAGTATTCTTTTTGATCCGGTGTTTTCTTCTTTGTGGTGCCAAGTGCGATAAAAACGTCATCAGCAACTAAATACGATTTGTTTTGCGGTAAATTATGGTAGTCGGAGAGCAGCATTCGCAATTTAGGATGTTGTATGTTCAATGGTTTTCGCACCACAATAGTTACCTCATCATAAATATCGCTCTGTAGCAAATCATTCAATAAATAACTGCCTACAAAACCGCTTGCCCCAAAAAGAATTGCTTTTTTCATTGAATTAAAATTGATGTATGTTGTTACAAACAAACTTTGAAACCGGTTTGTTAGATAGATGTACCAAAAACGTAAACATCATGGAAGATAAAAATAAAAATACCGAGAAAAAAGAAGTGAGAAATGATTTGATAGATATTGATGATGCCAAACCGACAAGAACGGAGGAAAACATCGAGCAAACTTCGTCATCAAGCATTACTACTAAATTTACTAAAGATCATGGTCGCAAACACGAGCCAATGGGCGGCGGCCATGAGCCTGGAACTAATCCGGGCACTGGATTTTAATCAATATTTGTTTAAATTTAAACCACGGCATTTCAGTCGTGGTTTTTTATTGTACTATATGCAACGCAGACAGTTTTTTCAACAATCAGCAATGGCGATGGCCTTGCTTGCTTTTTATCGTTCAGATGTTTTTGCTGCGGGCTTGCAGCAAAATTATCAGTTTAAGCCACTTAGGAATAATATTGGAGTTTTTACAGAGCAAGGTGGAACTATAGGCTGGCTTGATAGCAAAGATGGATTTGTGGTGATTGATTCACAGTTTCCCAACTCGGCACCACATGTGATTGAAGAGCTGAAGAAATTGGGAAGCAAACCTTTCAAATACCTGCTAAATACTCACCACCATGGTGATCATACTGGTGGAAATATTGCTTTTAAAGGCTTGGTTGAGCATGTTGTTGCGCATGAAAATTCCTTAAAAAATCAAAAAACAACAGCAGAAAAAGCAAATAATTTAGATAAACAGCTACTGCCTGATATGACATTTGGTAATAGTGGTTGGAAAACTAAAGTAGGCGCAGAGAAAATTTCGGCGCATTATTTTGGTGCGGGCCATACCAATGGTGATGCTGTTTTTCATTTCGAAAATGCAAACATTGCACATGTTGGTGACTTGGTTTTCAATAGAAGATATCCTTTTATCGACACTGCTAATGGTGCAAATATCCAAAGCTGGATTGGCGTATTGGATCAAATTTCAAATAAGTTTGATAACGATACCTTATTCATTTTTGGCCATAGTCGTGAGCCAGAGAAAATAACAGGAAATAAAACGGACGTAGCAGCATTTAAAAACTATTTACAATCGTTAATGAGTTTTGTGGGTGCTGAAATTAAAGCGGGAAAAACTAAAGAAGATATTTTAAAAGCCACCGCAATACCTGGTGCACCAGAATGGCAGGGAGATGGGATCGCTAGAAGCCTCAATGCAGCTTATGCAGAGTTAATGGTTGGAAAATAAGGTGTATAAGCTAATTCGAAATAAAATACGGTAATTTATAAACATTCTATATTTCAAATAGTTGCTGAATATCAGCTGTAGGCCTTATCACATCAAATGATAAGGCCTATATTTGTTTAGTCCAATTCCTCAGCTCATGGATGATTTTTTAGCAGCTCGTTCGCAAATGGCCCTTTCGTTGGGCTTCCACATTGTTTACGCTTGTATTGGCATGGTGATGCCGTTTTTTATGGCGGTTTCGCACTATAAGTGGTTAAAAACTAATAACGAAGTTTACAAGCACATCACCAAAGCTTGGAGCAAGGGCGTGGCCATATTTTTTGCCACTGGCGCCGTATCTGGTACAATGCTTTCTTTCGAGCTAGGCTTGCTTTGGCCAAAATTTATGGAACATGCAGGTCCCATTTTCGGGATGCCGTTCTCGTTGGAAGGTACCGCTTTTTTTATTGAAGCAATTGCATTGGGCTTTTTCCTTTACGGATGGGAGAAACTCAACAAATGGTTTCATTGGTTTACCGGTGTTGTGGTAGGGTTAAGTGGCTTAGCCTCTGGAATTTTAGTTGTAGCGGCCAATGCTTGGATGAACAGTCCGGCGGGTTTCGATTTCGTTGACGGCAAATACTTCGACATTGATCCCATTAAGGCCATGTTTAACGATGCCTGGTTTACGCAAGCGCTGCACATGTGTCTTGCCGCTTTTACCGCCACTGGTTTTGCCGTTGCGGGCCTGCATGCTTTAATGTTGCTTCGGAAACAGCATAACGATTTTCATTACAAGTCTTTCAAGATTGCAGCAACTTTTGCCACCATTTGTGCTTTGTTGCAGCCAATAAGTGGGGATATTTCTGCAAAGGATGTGGCCAAAAGGCAACCAGCCAAACTGGCAGCGATGGAGGCTTTGTATACTACTGAAAAGCCTGCTCCGCTTTTAATTGGTGGTATTGTAGATGAAAAAAATAAAACGGTGAGCAAGGCCATTGAAATTCCTGGAGCTTTGAGTTTTTTAGCGCATGGCGATTTTAAAGCAGAGGTTAAGGGCTTGGATCAGATTCCTGCAGATGAGCATCCGCCAGTAGCCATTACGCATTATGCTTTTCAGGTGATGGTGGGTTTAGGTACGCTAATGATGCTGATTGCCGCAATTTACTTCTTTATTTTATGGCGAAAGAAAACCGTTTTAACTAGCAGTTGGCTATTGAAACTCTTTGTTTTTGCTACACCGTTAGGCTATATTGCGCTAGAGGCAGGTTGGGTAGTTACAGAAGTTGGTCGACAGCCCTGGATCATCAATGGCATTATGCGCACAAAAGATGCGGTAACACCTATGCCGGGCATTGCTTGGTCTTTTTACTTGTTTTCTGCTATTTATCTTTCGCTGAGCATTATTGTAATCTTTTTGCTTTACCGACAAATCAAAATGGTACCGGTACATTATCAATCATCAAAAAATAATTAGCTATGGAACAAATAGTGATTGCCTTTTTATGTTTGGCTATTTTGCTCTATTTTTTACTGGGCGGTGCCGATTTTGGTGCGGGGATTATCGAACTATTTACTTCTACGAAAAACAGAAGCCGCACTCGCCAAACCATGTACCACGCTATTGGGCCAGTTTGGGAGGCAAATCACATGTGGCTAATCATTGCGATTGTAATTTTATTTGTAGCTTTTCCCGTAATTTACACCACGATGTCGGTGCATTTGCATATTCCATTAGCTATTTTGCTTATCGGTATTATTGCCCGAGGTACAGCGTTTGTTTTTAGGCATTACGACGCCGTTAAGGACGAAATGCAGTGGCTGTACAATCGTATTTTTCGTTATTCGAGCTTTTTGGCCGCACTTTTTTTGGGCATCATTGCGGGAAGCGTGCTTTCGGGAAAAATTGATACGAATGCCACAAGTTTTGCTGATGCTTATGTATATGGCTGGCTAAATTGGTTCTCCATTTCGGTGGGTTTGTTCACTACAGCCTTGTGCGGATTTTTAGCAGCGGTGTATTTAATTGGAGAATGTAAAACAGCAGAAGACACAAAGCGATTTATCAAAAAGGCCGAGTATATGAATTTGGCTGCGGTGGTTTTTGGTGCAATGGTATTTGTAAGTGCTCAGCTTGAAAATGTCCCACTATTGAGCTGGGTGCTTTACAATAAAGTTGGTTTAATTGCAGTAATTTTGGCCAGCTTGTCTTTGGTTTTGCTGTGGTATTTGCTATTAAAAGGAAGCACTAAAATCTTAAGAGTGTTAGCTGGTTTTCAGGTCACGATGATTTTGCTAGCCATTAGTTATGCGCATTTCCCAAATTTTATACGTTTAAAAGATGGTAACGCAATTTCACTGTACAATACCATTGGGCCTTACAAAACGGTGCAAAGTTTAGGTTGGGCTTTAGTTTTGGGCAGTATACTGATTTTGCCTTTCTTAGGATACCTGTTTTATAAGTTTCAGCAAAAGGAAGAGTAACTATTTGTACATGTCAACAGCTTAGGGCTGTAAAATTGGCTTTAAAAGCTGCTCTTTTGTATTTTATTGTGATAGGGTAGATATTCAGACAATGCCGCCGAACCATACCAGTTGAAAATTTCGGCGTCTAACAACTTTGCTTTAACGGCCGGATCGGTTTGTAGCAAGGCTTTGGCTTCATCTATGGATTTGGTGTTTAAAATAAAGATGCCCCGGTACTGATGGTCGTTTTTAGCTAAAGGCCCAGCAACAATCAACTTGTTTTCTTTCGCAAGTCGCTCAATATTGGTCATGTGGCCTTTAAACAAACTGTCGGTTTCTGCTTTACCGGCAGAGGTATTGGTGCCAGTTTTTAGCATCACTAGTACGTACATCTTCATTCCGTAGTCATCTGCGCCTAGTTTTTTGGCTAACGCCTCATCATACTTAGGTTTTTCCTGAGCTTTGGTGAAGCCAAAAGTGGGTAAAAGGATAATTGATAGTAATATTTTCTTCATGATTTGAGGTTTTTAAGATTGATGATTAGGTCTTCTAATAAAATGCTTTTTAATGGAATTACCGATTCGATTTCTGTTGTTCCGCTACGCATTGCCAATAAGCCGATGTCCTCACCCGAGGGATGTGGTTTAATGTAATAATCAAGGTTTAGTGTTTCCATTTCTCGAACACGATCCTTAAACCAACCGTAGCTTACTTCGTAGGTGAGTTTGGTTGGGTTGATATAGATTTTTTCCTCGCCATAGGTATTCCAAAGTGTTAAACGAAGTAGGTATACGCCAGAAAACAAAAAAATACCCGTTAATATGATGGACATAACGGTGATTTGTTTGCCTATAAATAAGGAAGCGATCCATGCAAGGGGAAATAGAAAAAATAAAAATGTAAAAATGAATAACACTATCCTGATGATGAGTGGTGTTTTTTTGACTTTGATTAATAATAAGTTGTTGTTTAGGTAGATTTGATTCATAATGTGAGCTTATTCAGAGAATTAGGTGTTTGTTTTGGTTAGTGCTAATCTAATTATAATTCTTAGAAATTAGATGCTCTACATCTTAGCGTTCTTCAAACTTTGCGGTTAAAAAAAACTTTTGTTGAAGTTGTTTTTTACGTTCTTTTGGCTTGAACCAAAAGAACCAAAAGTTCAAGGCTGCTTGGCCTCGTTTTGCTCCAGCTCAATTGAGGCTCTTTAGCGCAAAATGAGCCGTTTCACTTCTCCATTTTGCTTGTTTGTGCAAGTCCTTGGCAAATGCTACGCCCCAATTAGCTTGCGCTTTACGATGCCAAAAGGCCATTTGGCATGCTTAGGACAGGTATTGCTTGATTATAAGTTTGTTTGCCAGCTACTCTTCTTAATTCCTTTCTACATCTAATTTCTTTCTCTTTCTTAGCGATCTTTAAAACTTTGCGGTAAAAAAAACGGGAAAGGTGCTGCTTCGGTAAGTTTTTTTACGTTCTTTTGGCTTGAACCAAAAGAGCCAAAAGTTCAAGGCTGCTTGGCCTCGTTTTGCTCCAGCTCAATTGAGGCTCTTTAGCGCAAAATGAGCCGTTTCACTTCTCCATTTTGCTTGTT
>NZ_QMHP01000010.1:0-64896 GCF_003313335.1 Pedobacter zeaxanthinifaciens | reverse complement strand
TGAGGCTCTTTAGCGCAAAATGAGCCGTTTCACTTCTCCATTTTGCTTGTTGTTGCAAGTCCTTCGCAAATGCTACGCCACAATCGTCTTGCGCTTCACGATGCCAAAAGGCCGTTTAGCGTACTTAGGAAAGGCATTGCTTGATTGTAAGTTCGTTTGTCGGCTACTCTTTTTAATTCCTTTCACATCTAATTCTTTTTCTTTCTTAGCGATCTAACGGGGGTAAAACGAAGTGACCCATTTTGATTTATAAAAAAGTGCGAAATTTGTGCAAAGAAGCCGCTTTTACAAACGAGCGAGAAAAACCATTTGTACATATTAGTTCCGTTTTGCTTCCATCAACTTGTTTGATTACTTCCATTTTTATGCGGGCATTTGCAGAATTAAACGCCCAATCTTCTTTTAATCTCTTCCAAATCCGCTTCAAATGTATTTAAACGGTGGTAAACCTCACTTGGCGACCTAAAGTTTGCATTAAGGTGCATACGTGCGTACCATATCTCTTGAATGTCCTCGGGGTCGATTAAAAGGTTTTTATATTGGTTCCTAGAATTGAAAGCGTCTGATTTAGCAACGATGTAACCGTACTTGCTAACTGCGTTTAACAGCCTTTTAATAACAATTCCGTGGCTTTTAGTAACTAAAATGTGTACTCTATCCTCTCTAATATCGGCTAAGCTCTCTACCCAGCTCCCAATAACTATTTCTTTATTCTCAAGTGTTGGCTCCATACTTTCGCCGTCAACTTCAAAAGCTCGGTAGGTACCCGCCTTTAATTGCGGCAAATAGAACGTTGGAAGCGTTTTAACGTATTCAACGTCGCCGAAACCATTAAGATAACCAGCTCTAGCCTTTTGATTTACTAATACAATATTCTCTCTATTGCTGCTATCGACAGTTACAACGTTAGGAACGCCAAAATTGAGGCTCGGGCTTGCGGTCGGGCTTGCGTTTGCACTTGCAATTTGTGGTTTTAGCCCTTGGGCTGTGTGTAAATTTTCTTTTGTTTCGTTAACAATTGCGTGGCCAGCCTCGGGGGCTAAATATTCTTTTTGGTTTGTATTTTCCATTTGACCAACGCCACTAATAAGCCAATTGAGGTTTAAAGTTTCAAACGCACGAGACAAATCTTCGATAATTTCAAAGGATGGTTTAGCGTCGGGGCTACGTTGTAAACGATAAAGCTTTTCCGCAGAGCTATATCCTAAATATTTGGCTAAATGATTTAGGTTTTTAAACCCCTTATAATTAAGCCATTGTAATATGCGTTGATACATTTTTGTAAAAATATTCTTGTGTGTTTGTAAATTTTATACGTTTTCGTTTGTATAATTCTTTTTCGTTTGTATGTTTGTGTTCTCAAACGTACACATTATGCAAGATAATCAAAAAAACGAAAATCCATTTGTCTTGAAAAGGTCAAGGCTAAGCTCGGCACAATTGGCCGAGGTAGTGGGTGTTTCTGAAAGCTTGGTTAAAAAGGTTCGTACTGGCGACCGAGGTTTAAAGAAAACGGTAGCAAGCGAGGCGGTTAAAACTGCCGACCATCTACTTTATGAGGGCGAAAATGCGCTAATCGAAGCGGTTAAAAAAATGGTTAGATTATGAGATTTAACCAAAATAATGCCCTTTGTTTAGAGTACAATGAGTTTGCTCAAATTGTACCTAAAGGAACCTACGACAGTTTAAAAGCTAGAGGTAGCATTAAAGTACATGGCCGTGGCGGCTATGGTGCTGGTGTTCTTATTGAGTACGATACCTTACCAAAAAGGTATCAAGATGAAGTTAAAAAGGTGTTTGGCGACCCATACCAATACATCACAACCCAACCAATTAAAGCCCTTTTAATTGAAGACTTGAAAGCCGAGCAATTTTACAGAGATTACACTCTTCCCAATGGCTTAAAGTTACCCGACCAAGATTTTGACGTAAAAGGTAAGCCCGTTACTAACTACGTTAAAGAGTACGCTATTGCAGCATCTTGGTTAAACAACATCATCAACTTAACCGAGAACAAAAAAGCGCTTAAAGATCAGCTTAATATTTCGGTAGCTGTTTTTTGGGAACGCATAATGATGATTTTAAAATCTGACGGTGTTAGATTACCAGCCAGCGAGCGCCGACTTAAAGACGCTATTAAGCGTTACAAAAGTAACGGCTACGAGGCATTGATTGAAACTTTTCGCTTTGGCAATACCAATAGCCGCAAGGTGAACAGCGAAACCGCCGAGGCTCTTCTTTTGGAATTGCTGGCACATGACCACCAACACGACTATACAAGAGTTGCAAATGCTTATAACGAGTGGGCAACCGCTAATAATCACGAGCAAATCACGGATAGAGCCGTTAGTTATTGGGCTGCTAAGTACAAGCATTTAATTACTGAAAAAAGAGAGGGCAAAGCCAAAAACTACAACCGTTTTAACAAGCAAATTTTAAGAAGTAGACCAAGTGCGCCGCTTCTACTTATCAACTCTGACGATAACGTTTTAGACTTGTACTTTGTAGAAGAAAAGGTAAATAAAAAAACGGGCTACGTTCAAAAAAATTACTATTACCGCCCTGTTATGTACGTGGTAATGGATGCCTATAACGATTATATTTTAGGTTATGCCATTGGTGAAACGGTAACAATTGAGCTTGTTAAAGAAGCTTATCGAAATGCCGAAAATCATGTTAAACAACTGTTAAATGGCTATTATTTGCCGCACCAAATCCAAACCGACCGTTGGGGTTTAAGCAAAGGCGGCGAGCTTGAGCAATTTTACCAAAGTATGGCGACTTATACGCCCGCAACTGCTAAAGTAGCGCAAGGTAAATACATCGAAAGAGCATTTGGCGTAAACTGGCACCAAACTTTAAAAAGCTTCATCAACTACGCAGGTCAAAACATTACCGCAAAGGAAAGATTAAGCCCCGAAGCGATTGAGCGTAACCGTTCCAATTTTCCATCAAAGGAAAAAGCGCCCGAGCAAATTGCTTTATTCATCGAAATGTTGCGCAAACTTCCCAACCAAAAAACGGGGGTTAGCCGTCAAGAAGAGTGGTTAAACAGCATCAACGAAAAATCAAAGGCTAGGGCTATAAGCGCCGAAAAGCACTTGCAAATTTTTGGGGTATTGCACAAACCACGCAACGGCGGCAAAAATAGGCTTTTACCTGCTGGCTTGGAGCTGATGGATAGACGCTTTGTTTACGACATTCCCGCTTTCTATTTTCCCGAGCATGTTAACAAAGCGGTAAACGTGATTTACGACCCTTACGATATGAGCCAAGTGCTTGTTACCGACGGTAAGGGATTGCGTTTTGTTGCCCACGAATACGAGCGTTCGCCAAGCTGCATTGCCGACCACACCAAAGAAACCCGCCAACTATGGCACCAACGCATTGAAGAAAAGAAAATCATTGCAGCGGTACCAGCCAAAGAAGCCGAGAAAAGAAGAACCCTACTAGAGCGAGCCGCTATTGATGCAGAAAGCTTATTGCAGGGAAGCGTATTGATTAAACAAATACGCCATACCGCAGAAAAAGCAATTACAGGCGCAATAGAAAGCTTTGACCAATCACAACTAACAGAACCAACTAAAACTAACAAAAAAGCTGCGTACGGTAGCAAATGGTAAAACAAAGGGCATTAGAACCGACATTCTAACACCCTCTTAAATGTTAAACACAATGAATAACGAAGCAAAAGAACAAATCAGAGAGCAACTACGCAAGTATGTAGCAAAGTTTGACAGCCAAAACAAAGCGGCTTTAAGCTTAAAAAACGTAAGTGTTGCAACGGTTAGCAACATTATCAACGGTAAATGGGAAAAGATAAGCGACGAAATTTTTATTTCAGTAAAAAAGCAAATCAGCGAACCAACGGCAGGTTGGAACATTGTTGAAACTGACAATTTAACCGAGTTGAACAGGATTTACACGCATGCCGCCGCTTATTCAGATTGCTTTATCGTTATGGCACCACCAGCGGCAGGGAAAACAGCAACCGCCGAATATTTCAGAAGTCAAAATAACGACGTGTTTCTAGTAAAGTGCAACGAGTTTTGGAACCGCAAAACCTTTTTAATTGAAACCTTAAAAGCAATGGGTATCAATGGCGGCGGCGCTACAGCTCCCGAGCTGGTGCAAGACATTGTCCGCAAAGTAAACAGCTGCAAAAATCCCGTAATCATATTTGACGAGTTCGACAAAGTGAACGACCAAATATTTTGCTCTGTAATAACAATCTATAATAACATAGAAAATAAATGCGGCATAGTGGCGCAAGCAACTGACCATTTGGAACGCCGCTTAACCCGTGGCTTACGCCTTAACAAAAAGGGTTACGCAGAGGTTTACAGCCGATTAGGTGCAAATATGGTATTTCTTGAAGAGGCTACCAATAGCGATATGGTTGCCATCATTAAAGCCAATGGCATAGAGAACGAAGAGGCTGTTTACGAGATTTTAAACGACGCAAAAAGCGACCTACGCCGAGTTAAAAAGCTAATCCAAATCCACAAACATAACTAAGTATGACAGCTAAAGACTTAAAAGGAGGCGAGATTTTCAAGTTTGAAAACAGCTCGTTGGTGTGGATGGTATTAACACCCCGCCACAATTATTTAATTGCTTATCGTGTCCACAACAACACGATAACATTTAAACAAAAAGTTATCAGCCAAAACACCCTCAATAAAAAAGTAACTGTAATTGACCACCTAACCTACTAACCAAATATGAAAGCCAAACTAACACAAATTGAAGAGCTGCAAGCAGAAATGGCAATTTATAAAGCCCTGCTTTGTGCTAATTACAGGCTGCAAGAATGCGTTTACGATGCTTTGTTTAAACAAGCTGGTATTGCTTTCGCCGAGTGTAACGCACAATGCCACGATACCGTTAAAAAGCTGTTAAATACAGCGATGTATTGGAATTGGTTTAAAATCAAATGGCATCAATTTAACGTAGCGTTTTACACCAACCACGCCCCTAATATTAGCGACAACTTTAACGACTACTTACGCCATCACACGGCGTATTTGGAGGCAAAGGAAACCGAAGAAAGCTTTAATTCTAAACTCGCTGCAATGCTAAAATACTATGAGAATAGAATGCGTACTTGAGCGTGTCTGCGAAGCCTTGGGCGCCAATTATCACGAGGTGGTAAGCGATACACAAAAGGCCAAAGCTTTGGAGGCTGCATTTATAGCAACCAAAATTCTATTCGATAGAGATTACCCGCCAAAAGAGATACAAGAACTATTTAAGCGCTCACGCTCAAACTTGTATTACCGAGTGGAAATATGCAACGATAGAATAAGGCTTGAGCCAAACTTTAAACACCTATTTAACACCGCTAAACAACAAACTGATGAACTATTTAATGAGATTAAGCAGACAGCAAACGGAGCATCTGTTTAGAACCCTCGAAGCAATTTTAAAAGAATACCAAACTACCGATTTAACCGATTTGCTATTGCTCGAAATGCTAAAGCGTATTTATCTGAAACTACGCCAAAAGCTTGAGCAACGCCCGCAAGCAAAGTAC
Organism: Pedobacter zeaxanthinifaciens; assembly: GCF_003313335.1. Classification (GTDB taxonomy): domain Bacteria; phylum Bacteroidota; class Bacteroidia; order Sphingobacteriales; family Sphingobacteriaceae; genus Pedobacter; species Pedobacter zeaxanthinifaciens. The sequence continues at coordinate 59,360 of NZ_QMHP01000010.1, read as the reverse complement.
ACCATTACACTTGCAACATTTGAAGCTCGGGGCTTTTGTATTTGGTTCAAAGATTATCCAACGAGTACCGACACCTATTTAAACACCCTTATCAATCAGCAAATCGGCGAGATTGAAAGATTATCAAGTATAAACTTTATCAAATTATAATTATGGATTTAAGAGAATTAACCACCGAGCAATTAGAAAAGGCTTTACAAGAGCGTAAAAAATCTGAAAAAGCGAAAGAAACGGCAGCTAAAAAGAGATACGAGAAAAACCGAGATAATACCATTGAGCAAATGTTTGAAGAGGCATTGGAAGTTTCTCGGGCTATTGGTAGGCTAAAAAACAAAATGAACGTAATAATGGATAGCCAAAAGCAAGAGCTTGAGAGTTACGGCAAAATTAGAAGCAATAGCAAAGGCGGATTTTCAATTGTGCATAGCAATGGCGAGTTACAAATTGCCCGCCGCCGTGATACAACGCCAGTTTGGGACGAAAGAGCCACTAAAGCAGTTGAGCTACTGCAAGAATTTTTAAGCGATACAGTAAAAAAACAAGCGGCTAAATATTACCCTATTCTAATGGGCTTTTTAACCCGTAACAAAAAAGGCGATTTGGAATACGCAAAAGTTATGGAGCTGTTAACCTACGAAAAGGATTTTGACGACCCACGTTGGGTTGAGGGTTTACGATTGATTAAAGAGAGCTACGCCCAAAGCTTTAAAGCTTACACCTATGAGTTTAAGCGAAAAAATAAAGCTGGCAAGTGGCAATTTGTAAACCTTAATTTTTCAAATTACGACGTATAAGTTAAGCCAGCTAGTCGGCTGGTTATTGTCTCACCAAAACATAATTTTCAATGAAAAATCAAGTATTAGCGAAGCTGCTAAAAATTGCGGCTTCGTTTGCCGAAAGCGAAAAACCTATTGCCTACATCAGCGGCAAAGTAACGGGCTTAGAACCGAAAGACGTAGCGGTTAAATTTCACGAAGCCTCATTGGTTGCCATACAAGACGGCTACCAAGTTTTTAACCCAACCGAGCATATAGCGCCCGACGAAGATTGGACGGAAGCTATGAAGCTCTGTTTAGCAGTGCTGCCACTTTGCCAAACTTTCTATCAAATACACGATTGGAAAGATAGCAACGGCGCCGTTGCCGAACACATACAAGCCAAATTGTTAGCGCTTGAAATAGTACAACTTTAAACCACAAACTAAACTTTTATGAAACATTTAATGGTAGATATAGAGACGCTAGGCACAACGGGGCGCTCGGTAATTTTAAGTATTGCAGCGGTTCAATTTGATATTGAAAGCGGGCAAGTTGGCGACAACTTTAAAATGAATGTTGACGTTCGCAGTTGCACCGACGTAGGCTTGCACTTTGACCCCGATTGTTTGGTATGGTGGGTAAAACAAGACGAGAAAGCCAAAGCCTCGGTATTTGAAAGCCCAAGCCCTTTAAAAGACGTACTTTATGAGTTTGCCGCCTTTGTTAAAAGTATGGGCGACGACGTAGAAATATGGAGCAACGGTAAATACTTCGACATGGCGCTTGTTAGGGATGCTTACGCAGCTATAAACGAAGCTAGGCCGTGGCATTATTGGAATGAGAGAGATATGCGCACACTCATGCGCTACGTGCCAACCCTTAAACAAGAGGTGCCGTTTACAGGGATTAAGCACGACCCTATAGACGATTGCATCTATCAAATAAAGCTCGTTGTTGCCATACATCGAAGAGTATTAAAAAACATTGAGCTATTAGACAAGAAATACACCCAAGAACAAACCACCAACTAAACCAATTTTTATTTATGAAGACACTAGGTGTAAAACAGTTTCAGCAAATGGCTTTTAAACTGTTAAAGCAACCCGACGGAGCGTTTAAGCAGCATCTTGGATTAATACCCAAAAACTTCATATCAATAGTTTACGGACGTAGCGGAAACGGTAAGACGGAGTATTGTATTCAAATGGCTAAATACTTGGCGCAATTTGGCAAGGTGCTTTGGCTAAGTTATGAGCAAGGCCACGGGGTGGATTTGCAAAACGCTATTAACAGAAACAAAATGCACGAGGTTAGCGGCAACTTTTTAGTTGCCGACCCAACCGAAGATTTGAAGCAAGGTGTTTCTTTTTTAGAAGATTTAGACGAAACGCTAAAGAAACGCAATAGCCCCGATTTCGTTTTTATTGATAGTATTGACTACACCCGTTTTAAATGGGAAGATTACGAGTATTTAAAACGCAAATACGGAAAAAAGAAAGGCTTAATCTTTATTAGCCACATACAAGGCAAAGAACCCAAAAGCACCATTGGCCAGCAAATTAAATACGACGGCCATATTGGTACGGTGGTTAAAGATTATATCGCCTATCACGACAAAAACCGCTTTAGCTCTTTTGAGCCTTATGTAATTTATGAAGAGCGAGCAAGGCTTTTAAACCCGCTGTTTTTCGCTCCTAAAATAGCCGACGAACCCAAAAAGACAGCTAAAAAGGCGGGGGTAAAGGCTAAGAAAATTGCAAAAGAATTGCTCCAAGACGAGGGGGTAAGTGCATAAAATAAAGCCAAAAACTACTAAAAATGGGGTTTTAGATGCTTTGAAGCTGCTTTTTAAGCTAATAAAATGCACATAGCCCCTATTGTTAAACACAAATTATTGCAAAACATGAAAAAATATATGCTTACATCGGTACTGTTTACGGGTACTGTAATGTTTGTTTACAATGCCGAGGGCTGGTTGGTTGGCCTTGATAACTCGGCAGAATTTAGCGACGCTCAACACAATTGGTTGCTTAATAAGTTGCCCAAAAGGTTAGAAGAAATAGAGCCGTGGAGCGCCCAAATTAAAGGCGCCCTTAAAGAAATACCAATGGATTTAAGCTTTGATGTTTTTTGGGATGCGTACGGTAGAAAGGTAAACCGCATACGTACCGAGCCACTTTACAAGAAATTAAGCGACACGGACAAGGCAAGAGCTATAATGCAGATTAAGCCTTATTTCACTTATTGCCGAGCCAATAACAGAGGCATTGCCGACCCCGAGAAATATATTAGAAATGCTTACTACGAAACTGATTGGAGGAGGGAACGATAATGAAAACTTATGAAATAGATTATAGTGGAACGGGAGCATTTTCTTTTATAAAAGCTACAACAACCATCTCCGAAGAAAGTATTACTAAGGCAAAAGAATACTTCAAGAAATTTTATCCAACTGCAAAAATTGTCAAAATAAGAGAGATTAAATAATGCAAAAGCAATTAAAAGAGTTGAGAGCTGGCGATAGATTTCATAAAGCCTCTGATAAAAATAGAAAAGTTTACCAAGTAGCCGAGAACCCAACGGGCGGTTTAGTTAAGGTAAAACAAGACCACAAGAAAGTTTCGGACTATATGCAAGCTAAAACGTTGGTGGTTTATTTGAGAACGGTTTAATTATATCAACTATTAAAATAAAAAAAGATGAAAAAACGATTTGTAATTTCTAACACGCCTGTAAAGTATCCATTTCAAAGCACCATACTTTATACATTTTTATTGCACCACTTTCAAGTTAGCGGTATATGGTGGGGGATATTTATAACGCTTTATTCTATTTATTGGATAGCGGCAATTGCTTTAAAATGGAAAGAAGAAAGCATTGACCTAAATTCTGATGATGAATTAGATAAAGAAAAAGCTTTGACTAAAAGCAAGTTTGCTCAAAGGTTGCATAAACTAATGACTGAGCGTAACCATTAATTTAAAAAGCTAAAAAGCCGATATTTTAAAATATCGGCTAAATATCCGATAAAATGCAAAACACAGATTTAAAAAATAAACTAGCCAAAATTTACGAATTAGTAAAAAGAGGCTCAACGGCTGGCGAACAAGCGGCGGCTAAAAACCAACTTGATAAGTTGATTGAAAAATACAATTTGCAGGGAATAGACCTTGAAAATCTAAATGTTAACGAATACCGATTTAAGTATAAAACGGAGCTAGATGTTTGGCTTTTGGGTCGAATTGTTCTTGTATTTACTGACGGTAAAGCTTGGGATAACGCTGTAAAAGATGTTTGGAAAGTTAGAGAGGTTGAGCTTCATCTTACCTATTTAGATTGGGTTACTATTGAAACCGCTTACCAATATTTCAAAAAGCACATGGCGGAACAATGGAAAATTGTTTGTGCTGGCGAAATAAGAAGGAAGCGAAAAGCTTCGACCCGTAAAAAGCGATTACAAGAGTTAAAAGAGCCTTTCTTTTCTCGTTACGTAGTTGCTAGCAAGCTGTATAAAGATGGCGAGCTTAAGCCTGTTACGTATTCAGATATGACCGACAAAGAATATAAAGACAGGCTTTTAATGGAAGATATAGAGGGCGGCAGTTACAAACGCCAAGTTACAAACGGACTTTATTTAGAGGTGTAAGATGAAAAAACTAACAAAATCCCAAGTTGAAACAATTGAAGCTTGGCTAAATAAATGGGAACAATTGAAAGGTTCCGTAGTTCCTTTGAGGTTTCGTGAGCAATTCGGAACTAAGCCAAAAGTATTTTCTGTGTTTTCTAAAGTTACGCTTTCTAATGGTATTGAAGCGGAGGTTTTAAGAATTGACGGTAGCGTAATGAGAAAAGCAACAGAGCGATGTAATGGTAATAATAGTGTTTTGTTTTTTGCGATTATGGAATATACTGTAAGAGTAAACGGAAAGCTTTTAGGGCGCCGAGGTGTGGACGATTTAGCCGTTTCAGATATAGCCACTATAACAGAAATTGTAAGCGCCCAAATGATGAACCCATGCAGCCAATAACCAAACCCCAAATACAGGCTATTAAAGCCACTTGCAGCCGCAAGAAAATAGAGAGCGCCGATATGGCGCTTTCTTACTCTAACAATCGCACCAACCACGTAAGCGAGTTAACCAAAGATGAAGCCAAGCAACTTTTAACGGCTTTAATAGGCGAAAAGGAAAGTTTTAACGCCAAACAAATAATGGTGCGTAAAATCTTATCAATGGCACACGAAATGCGCTGGGAGTTAGACGAACAAAGGCACAACAAATCAAACAAAATTGATATGGAGCGAGTTAACAATTGGATGAACAAATACAGCTATTTGCACAAGCCATTAGACCGCTATAAAGCCGACGAGTTGCCCGCTTTGGTAACGCAGTTTAGCAAGTATCACGAAAGTATTATAAAAAGTATTTAACTTTAGATTATGAAACAAGTATTATTCATTCTTTTAACCGCACTTACCTTTAGTGCCTACGCTCAAGAATGGAGCGCAACCGACCAAAAAGTATATGGCAACCAAACCGAATATAAAGCGCAAATGGAGCTTGCCAAGAAAAGCAAACACCGTAATTTATATCGTTTAGTGGGCTTTACTCCTTACTATGCAAATGGTTTAAGCTTATGGATGCAAGACCGTGGGTTTACGTCTCAAAGCTTAGAAGCTCCCGCAAATCAAGAGGTTTATTTGTTTGCTAAAAATTACGTTGGCAGCGTTAAGCCTACCGACGTTAAACTAGTGTTAAACTTGCAAAATAGCCGTGTGGCTAACGCTAAAATTTACGGTTCGTTTTCTGACCTTGCGCAACTGTTTTTATACTACTGGCCTACTAGCGCCGATTATGCAGACAGTAGCAAATTAAAGCAAGGCACCATTGCTCAAAAGCAAGTGGTTGACGAGATAGTAAGGTTTAATTATTCGCAAAAAGAGCCTTTTATTGAGGTGTTAAAAATATAAGATAGCATTTTTGAAGCAAGAAGCCCGCTAACATTAGCGGGCTTCTTTGTTTTTAATCCAAATCTCCAAGTTGTTCCGAACGACCTAGAAAGTGCATAGTGTCGCTATCGTCAAAAGATATTAAAGCATTAAAGCATTCCTTATTATCTTTCTGACTAATGTTAAAAGAAACCAATTTGAAAGTTGAAATGGTGCTGTAAGCATCTAAGGCAATTTGAAGTTTTAGCCTGTCTTTTGATTGTAAGATTTTGTGTCTAGTCATATTTCGTTAATTTTTACGCAAGTTAATATATTCTTGTCCTAAAACTAAATTTTAGCGTGTTGAAGCGATTAGAGATATTTGTATCAATGCGTGGCCAATATAGCTTATATACATCTTTATTTCCGTCCTCTGTCAAAGCCAATCCCAACAATAAAGGCCGCAGAAACGTATTGATGTATAGCAGGGATGAAAAACTATGTTATAGATACTATTTCCACGCAGAAATTAAGCGCACCCGATACGACGATTGTTTGCTTGCGCTAGAAAATGAATTCGATTTAACGGCTGGTGTGGTAATGCAAAGGCTTGAGCAAAACACCGCCCTTTTAAAAGATATAATTAGCCGAAAGCCGACGGTTAAAGAGTTGGCGGCTAAGTTTCCGTACTTTGTGTTTAGTTAGTTTTAGGTTTGTTTAAGGGGTGTTTAACACCCCTTTTTCATTCTGTTGTAATTTCGGCATCAATCCCCGTTTCGGGAGCTGTATAAACAGGCATTGCCGTATTGTCGGCGTAAGTGAAAGTATATCGCATTGTCCTTACCCTTAAATTATCGTTTCGCTTTTCCTTATCTGCCTTAACTCTTGACAGCGTACTAAAGTACTGCGATTGAAAGCCGTGTAAGGCTTTATTAACTGCATGCTCAAGGTTGTAATACTCTAAAGCTAATTCGATAACAGGTTGCGGCGTTAATGCGTTGGTTTGCGAATATGACGGCAAGCCCAAACGGATAATCAACACGCATTCGCCCAGCTGTGAAAACTCGCCGTTGTTGCTAAACGTACCGTCGTCAATATCAATCAAAACGCATGGAAAATCAACGTTTGGTCGGTTCTCGTAAAACTCTAATTGGCCGTAGTCGCCATCTATCCATTTAAGTGCTGGCACTTCTGTTTTTAGCCGATTTTGAACCGTTAAAAAGATGTTTGCTAAAATGCTGTTCATTGTCTTAAAATTATGTTGATTTCTCGGTTAAGCTCTCTAATGATACTATTGTTTAGTGTTTGGCTTTCGTGGCCAGCATAAGGCGCAAATTGCCTTTGTACGATATGCACTCGGCGGGTGTGTGCCTTTACTTGGTTGCTGCCTACTTTATTGGTTACGGTGCGCACTTTTCGGGTGCCGTTACGGTTAAAATCTGTTAAGCTAAACACTTGAGATTTGCCGTATTTATTACGGGTATGCGCCTTTACTTGTACGGTACCTGTAAAGCCCTCGTTGTGCGCTTTGGCGTATGGCACGTTATTGTAAAACCTAACGCCGCCGCCCGTAGCATATTGATAATTCCAACTTCTACGCAAAGCGCCAGTTTTAACCAAGATAGTGCCCTTGCGTTCAATGCCTCGCCACTTTTTAAAGCTGCTATCTTGCCAGCCTTGCGCCCTAAAGTTGCCATCAACAAAACGCAAAGTTTTATTGATAATCATACCTTGCGCCCTGTCTGTTAAATAGGTGCTTAATTGCCTTTGTATGTTTCTATTAAACATTTTTACTATCTTTGTATAAAGAAAGCCGCTAACAGCTTTAAAATAGCTTATTTGTAAGTTATTGTTTAAAGAAGGTTAGCGGTTTTCGTTTTTATATAGGAGTACCCCTTGTCTACTCTTTCTCAGGCCCTCAACGTTAATCCTATTACCCGTCTTAGTCTGAAATAGAGAGAAAGCTCTCAAATCGTTGGCGCCTACAATCATCGGATAATCGTCGAAATATTTAATGTATCGGTGTTCGATTACATTGTTGCTGTTTCTTATGCTCCAAATCTCGTCGGGCTGTTGTACCACTTTAACCAAATTGTGTATGTAGCTCCAACGGTTGTCTTTATTGTCTTCAAATACATGCACTTTAAAGTTGTAGTCAAATTTGATATTGACGCCATTAAATCCCAAGACCTCAAACCCGCCTTTTTTATCGCCGCCCGCTGCATTAGTCCACCATTGGTGCGCATCGTCCAAGTTGTCGAAATGTTCGGCGTCGGGCAAGTGGCTTAGATCGTAAATTTGTTTTACGCTTCGCATGCCATAATTGCGCTCGGCCTGTAACTCCGATTTTTTGCTTAGGTAGCTATAATACGGATGCTCTTCGTCGTAAACCACCATTTTTTTACCAACGTTGCCCTTGAAATATGGTTTTGTTTCCAATTCGTCGGCATAGGTTTTAACTAAGCTTCTATCAGTAGGAGTTGCGCCGCTTGGTGCTGGTATCATGTTACATCGGCAACCGTGGTCTTTAGGCGGGTAGATTTTGTCTAAAAGCGGGTCGTTGGTTTTAATAATGAGCTTATCTAAAACGGCGTGGCTTGGTCTAACTCTATCGTCGCCAACGGTGCTATATTCCAGCATGGCAAATTGTTTAAGCCCTTGCCACTTGTCCGCCATTTGTACGGCGGCAATAGCGTCGTTACGCTCAACGTTTAAATGGTGTACGTTTAAAATTGGGTCAATATCCGCAACCTTAGATTTGAATTGCTCCCAGCTTCTCAACTCGCCGTTTTCGTCTAACAAAAGCTTATTGTAAGTTTTTAAGGTTGCCAAGCTCTTAGCGCCCGAAAACTGATAAATGTTTTGCTGAAAGTAGGCTTTTAACGTATTACGATAATCGGTTGTTGGGTACATTGCCGTACCTATTACCTTAGTGAGCGCCGTTGATAAAACCGCACTAATGTAATTGTAGTAATTATAATCTATTTCGTTAGCGCCAATTTTACCGTCGTAAATACGTTTTAAAAGGTCTTCTAATATCTTATCGTAATTACTATCATTAGCCGCTAAAGTAATGGCATGAGTGCAACAACCGTCGTAAAGGTTTAGTAAATCATGCCCCGATATTTCGGGGCTTATGCGAAAAAACTTTTAATCCTATCCCATAGCTTTAGGTCTTCGTCGTCTGTGAAGAAATGGAGCTTTTGTTTGTTTTTCTTGTCCGAAGCTGGGGGGGTATCTGCGTTTTTGTTTTCTTGCATTTGCTCTAAAGTTGCCTTTTTAGCCTCTGTAAGCTCGTTTTTTAACTTTTCGTAGTCTTCGGGCTTTTCTATTTCAAAATTTTCATAAAAAAAGTCGTCGCTTACGGGAATGCTCAATTCCTTAACCATTGTTTTAGCTATCTCGAAACGCTCTTTTTTGGTAAGGTGGTTTTTGCTTTTCAGTACAAACGTGCCGCCTTTGGTATTAAAGCCAGCAGCTTGTAAAATTGGGATAAAACAAGAGTTTAACGTACGGCGTACAAAATTAATGTCGGTTTCCTTTTTGTCGTCGTCTTGCTCTTTGTGGGTTTCGCTTTGCGCATAACCCGAGCTTTTGCTTGCTTCCGTGGTTTCGGTACTACCTAATAAGGCTTTAGATATTTCCTTATTCATTGTATCGTGGAAACTGCCTTGCAATTGACCGTTGGCACTACCTGTATTGTTTTTAATATCAAGGTTGGTTCCCTCGGGTCTGATAATTACGCCGCCGCCACCCATTTGCTTTATGGCTTCTGATAACTTGTTGCGCTGGTCTTCGTCGAAACCGTCCCAAGTAGCGTCTACAATTCCACGCCCGAATATTTCGATAAATTCCGCCCAATCTGAAACGTTGCCACGCTTTAAAATGGCATACATAGCCGCTGAAAGGAAAAGCCCCAAGTCGGTAGCGTCGCCAGCTTCCAAAACTGTTTTGGCGTAAATACCCTCTCGAATATCGGTACCCGTTTCGTCGTACTCGTTATTAGCAACATGGCCTATTTCGGGACGCATGTGCTTACGAGGTACCAAGTAGCTTTTTACTTCCTTTTGCCCGTTGGCATTTTCAAAGAAAGTACATTCTACCATTGAGTAACCCCATGCTTTACTATCAATGATGTGCTTTAACAGCTTTTCAAAGCCTATGCAGTCGATTAGCTCGTTAACTTCGTCAACTGTATTGCCCTCTTTGTCGGTAAACGTCCAATCAGCTAAAGTAATAGCATCAACACGTTTGCCCCACACACTAATAATGTGAGCGTCGGTTGTGCTTATGTCGTGGTAAAGGTCATACAATAAACTACGACGTGGGTGTCTTGCCTCGGCTGATTTGGTAGCATTTCGCCATTTTCCTAAGTCGGCGCTTTCCCTGTTAAACGGTCGCACCTCAATGGTGTTAACAATGAGCTTTTGCTCTTTTTCTCTTTTGATGTTCGCTTGCTTTTTCATTGTTAAAAATGGTTTTGACGTTTAGTGCTTGAAATAACATGAAATTGACCCGTTGCGCCTTGCGGTTGCTCGGCCAGTGGCCAGCCGTTAGGCGCTACTTTGCCCGCTTGTATTTTTTGGAGTTCGCTAATAGCGTCCTCATAGCGGGAACGGCTAAGGGCTAAATCAATGTTGGGGTTAACTAGATTTATGAAGTGCCATTTAGTAACGTCCTTAACCCAAGTTCTTAAACTTGCGTAAGGGTCTAAAATAATTGAAAGCTCTTCGTCAATCTCTTCGTCGTCCTCGTCGGTTACATCTGTATAAACGGGCGGCGGTGTCGCCAATATCTCATTAATTTTATAGCGTGATAGATACCCGCTTACTTGTGTAATGGCGGCTTCAATTGCCATTTTTAGTTTGCTTTGGTCGTTACGAGATATTGCATTGATAATCTCGGGAAACACGTGTGTTTCAAATTCTTTTTTTGTAATAAATGCCATAGCTTAAAATCTTTTGCTTCCGTTTCTTTGTGTACTTATGGCTTGTACTGATGCCATATTATTAATTAGCATGTGGTTGATACGCCAAACACCACCCTCGACGGCGTCGGGCGCATCGTCGTGCGCTCGGCTGTTGGGGCTGATTAGTAAAAATTGCTCTTCCGCTGTTTTCATGTACGGATTATCTTTTTCTTGCTCGTTAAACCAAAGCCTTGGCGGGATGCCTTTTTCGTTTCGGTTTAATGGCTCAAGCGTTTGCTCTATACGGTCGTATTTGAAAGGCTTTTTGCGGTCGTCTGGTCTTGGGTTAATTATGATCCCGTGACGTTTGTTTGCTGCTGCTAGTTCAAGCTTAAACATTTCGTCAATCCACGGCCATTCAATCCAATATTCAACGGGTACCCTGCCACCAACCCAACGGTGTATTTCATAGTTCCACTCTAACATTTCGCTAACGGAAACTTTGCCGCAAAACATTCTTAATACGTGGTATTCGTCTTTGTACTTTCCTAGCAAAGCAGTTGCTTTAGTGTCGCCACTTTTCTTGTAACTCGGGTCGGTATATGCTAAGAGTTTTTTGTATTCCCTAAGCGGCTGCATGCGCTTATAGTTTAACTCTTTAAATACCTTGCCCTCAGTTAAAGGATTATTGAAATACTCTTTTTGAGCTGATGCGTGGCTAATTTTTGAAAGCACACGGTCAATCATTTCCTCGGTGTTTTTCGTAGGCCAAGAGCTTACCCCGTTTTTATCCCGAATATTGATAATGTCGTAGGCGTCGGCTTTCTCTATAGCCTTTTTGATACAGCAATGTTCGGCAATGATGTTGCCGCAAAAAATAATCAACATAGGGTTTGAAATGGAACGGGTAGCGTACACCGCTTGCTCGAACCAATCCCATTTCTTTTTGATGGTGTCGGGGTTTCGGCACTCTTCGTCGGTGTCGTAGTCGTCCATTAGCACCACATCGGGACGCACCTCTTCATTACGGGCGCCACGGGGTGTTTGGCCAGCGCCAACCGCCAAAAAGCTACAGCCCGCCTTAATTGTAAATTCGCCCTCCGTCCAAGAACCAAGTGTTTGTTGTACGCCATAATCGTTAATTATACGCTGGTTACTTTCAAAGTTGATTTTGTAAGGCTTTAATAAACGTATTGCGGCTGTTTCGCTGTTGGATATGAACAAAACAGAACGCTTTTTTTTGGTAAGCGCCAGCTTTATAATTTCCATCATGGTGCGGGCTGATTTGGCAAGCTCACGGCTCCAAGCCCGAACCTCGTACCACTCGGGATTGTTCATTACCCGCTTTGAGCTTCGGGTATGAAATAGCATAGGTTTTGACGAATAGTAGTTTGGAAAGTAGTAAGCGAACCACTCTTCGTCGTTGCTCTCAAGTCTGCTAATACGTGCCAGTCGTTCAATGTCGCTCTCGTTAAGGTCAATAACGGTACTACGTTCTAAGCCTCTTTTGTAGTCGTCCCAATACTTTACGGCGCTGTTAATTTCTGCTTTTGTTGCCATACTATAAAAGGGATTTAATAAAAGCGTCAACTATTTTGGCGAGGTCTTTTGCTTGCTCCAAGTTTCCTTTGCGCACAAAGTCTAAAAGCAAGGTTAAGGCGTGGATAATCTCGGGTATAGAAGCCTTTGTTTCCATATCCTTAATATCTTTTATCAGCTTTCGACGAACGTCGCCAAGCTTGCTATCGGCAAATCGAATACCCTCGGGCTTTAGTCTAATGGATGCGTTTAATTCCGCCAGCTCGTCCATGAGGTGTAAGAGTTGCTCTTGACGCGTTAATACGACGTTTTTCTTTAGCTTTTCCCATTCACCGTCAACTATCCATTTCCCTATTGTTTTTTCGCTAACGCCCACACGGTCGGCAAGCTCTTTTTGAGTGCCGATGCCATCCTTTACATACAAAATTTTTGCATGTTCTTTTTTGCGTTCCATTTCGGCTTTTGAAGCCCTTTCTTTTGCCTGTTCTTTTGCCATAACTGACCAAAAATGCACACTATATATAGGGGTAAAAAATTGGGTTTTTATATCTATGCAATAGCGTTATAGATACTGTGAAGCAGGATTTTAGATATAAAAAGCTGATTTTTTTTGCTTGTTTTTAGCCTGTACGTTTGCTGCTCATTCGACAAAAGAATTGGGATGTTAAGAGCAAGCAAAAGAGTAATTGTATTAAGTGAGAAAGTAAACCGCTACGGCTTTAGAACCTTAGTGCTGGGTGTGGATTTATCCTACTACAACACTAACCCTTTAATGTTATGGATGCACAACCGAGCATTTGGCGAAAAGGGCAAGGCTTGGTTGCCAATCGGTAACGTTATTGAGCTTAAAGTTGAAGAGATTGCGGGCGTAGGTTTATGTATTACGGGGCAACCTGTTTTTGATGATACCGACGACTTTGCCAAGTCAATTTATAACAAGTTTGAAAACGGCACCTTACGCATGGCGTCGGCTGGATTAATTCCCGTTGAGTGGAGCGAAGAAGAGGGCTTGTTAATCCTTGGTCAAACCCGACCTACCTTAATCAAATCGGTGCTTGAAGAAATTAGCATGGTTGATATAGGCGCCGACACTAACGCTTTGGCGATAGCGCTATACAACGAAGACCACGAGCTAATACAATTATCCTCGGAAACGCTCAACGCTCAAATCCCATTGTTAACACAACCTTTAATTGATAACGAAATGAAAAAAATCGAATTAAGCGCCGCTAGGGCGTCCCAAATCCTCGGTTTGAAAGAAACCGACACGCCCGAAGCATACGAGGCGAAAATTGATGAAGTAGTGCAATTAGCGGCCAGCCAAAAAACGCAAATTGAAACCTTGACCCGTGATAAAGAAGCGGCGGAAGATAAAGCGAAACAAGCTGAAACAAGGCTTGCGGCGGCTGAAAAAGCAGCCAAAGAAGAGGCGGTTAACACCTACCTAAGTGCCAAAGTAGAAGCCCGTGTAATTACCGAAAAAGAAAAAAATTCATTTAGCGCAATTGCGTTGGCTCATGGCGAGGGTGTAGAAAAAGGCTTGGAAGCTGTAAAGGCAATCTTAGACGAACGTAAACCAAGCGAAACCATTGAGACGAAGCTTTCGGCTAGTTTGGAGCAAAACCAAAAAGACCGTTTGGCCGAGCTTGTAAAATTATCTTACGACGAGCTTTTTGAAAAAGGCTGGTTTACGGAGCTTCAAACTTTGAGCGCTCCCGATGCTGAAAGAAAGTACGCAGAAAAATTTCCCAACGCTAAAAAATAGCCTTAGCGCTACTGATTTACAAGCAAATTAACAGAGTAAGAATTTAGGTTAAAATAAGTATGAAAAATTTAAAAAGTGTAATTGTTGGGCTGTTTACTATGGCCTTTTTATTATCGCCCGCCACATCGGCGTTGGCTGATAAGGCAGAAATTAGCCCAGCGGTGGCGAACGGTATCGGCTTAGTGGCTTTAGTTGCCATAGCTGCGTTTTCGGGTAGTGGCGTTCAAGGAGTGCATGTTGCTGGTATTCAAAAAGAGGCTTGGGTTGATTATATCATTAAGCGCTTTTGGAAAGATAATGCTTTCTTGAAAACTTGGTTTAGTGATGTGAAAAGTGTTTTAGCTGGCAGGGTCGTTCACATTCCCACTCCTGGAGCAAAACCGACAACCGTAAAAAATAGGTCTACATTTCCAGCAACGGCAGTAAGACGTACCGATACTGATATTACCTACACGTTAGACGAGTATTCAACCGACCCTACGCATATTCATAACCTTGATAAAATTGAGTTGAGTTATGATAAGATGGACGACGAATACGGCGAACACGTTGCAGCGGTAAACGAAACCAGCGCCGACGATTTGTTGATTAAAGTTTGTGGTACCGTTGCGAGCAACATGATTGCTTATACTACGGGTGCTGATATTGAAGCTTCGGCGCCGTCAGCAACTGGAAATAGAAAAGCCGTAACAACAAAGGACTTTTCTAAGATGCAAAAGAAGTTCAACAAATTGAATGTGCCAAAATCGGAGCGTTACGCATTGTTGAGTTCTGATATGTACCAACAATTAGTTGATAGCTTGAGCGAAACCCAATCAAGAGATTTTTCGAGAGCTGTTGACGAAACAAAGGGTATTGTTGGCGAGTTGTACGGCTTTAAAATCATTGAGCGCTCAAGCGTAGCGGTTGCAACCGTTACTACTAACGCCATTAAAGCTTTGGGAGCTGTTGGAGCTGCTGCCGACAATGAAGTTGCTTTGTTCTACCATAAAAATGGATTGGCATTCGCAATGGGCGAAGTGAAAGTGTTTGACAACACCGACGACCCAACTTACTACGGAGACGTAATGTCGACCGCTTTAAGAAGTGGTGGACGTGTTAAAAACACCAACTCGGTAGCATTATTAATTCAAGCGGCAGGGTCTTAGTGATCCGCAATTATAGCGGGGACGCTTCGTGCGACCCGCTTCATTTAAACTAACGCACCATGCAATCATTTTTAGATGTAGTGCTATGGCCAGCGATATTCAGCTTTGCGTCGGGTCTTGGCGCTTGGTTCCTAACCCGAAGAAAGCAAAAGGCAGATGTCGCAGCTAGTGAGTTGGACGTAGTAGAAAAGGCGATTACTATTTGGCGCCGAATGGCCGAGGACTTGGGCAAGCAAGTAGAAGAATTACGCAACGAGGTACACGCCTTGCGAACCGAAAACGCAAAGCTGTTAGACGAGTTGAAAAAGTGGAAACGTCAAAGTAAATCATCAAATGAGGCAAATTAAGTATGTAGTTTTTCATTGTACTGGCGCTCCCGCTACGCAAAAGGTTGATGTTATTATTGACTATTGGAAGCGTGTAAAAGGCTGGTCGAAAGTGGGCTATCATCATCTAATAGAGGCCGATGGAACGGTACACGATTTAGCGCCAATTTTTGAGACGACAAACGGTGTAGCGGGCTATAATTCAAGCTCAATACATATTTGCTATATAGGTGGTGATAATTGGCAAGATACCCGAACGCCAGCACAAAAAGCAGCCCTATCACGATTAGCGAAAAAGTACAAGCTCATGTTTCCAAGTGCTAAGTTTTGCGGCCATCGGGATTTTAGTCCCGACAAAAATAATAACGGGAAAATTGACCCGAGCGAGTATATCAAGTTTTGCCCCGCTTTTGAGGTGTCAACTTGGCTTAAAGAAATTGGTCTATGAGAAAAGATTTAGTAACTATTGGAATTTGTTCCGTTTTGTTTTTGTGCGGTTGCGCTGCTAAAAAGCAGGTAGCCACATTAGCAGAGGTAAGCCGAGATAGTACGGCAACAACTAAGAGCAATTTAATTGTTGAGCAATTCGGGGACGAGTTTAGCGGATTTGTCCCAGCATTTAACTTGAACAAAGAAGCTACCATAAAAAAAGACACCGTCTTCTATACCAGCGCTGGCCTAAAGCTTTGGTTTGTGCCAAGTGTAATAAATGGCGTTGACGGCTTTAGTTTCAAAGCGGAAGCCAAGCCAACGGCTCGCTCAACATTGCAGGCCGAAACCGAAACCAAAAACACGGTTAAGGAAGTGAAGCAAGAAACGGCTTCCAACTTCAAGCAGCAATCATTTATAGAGCAATTAACCGAATTTTTAAAAGCCGCTTCTTGGGCGGTTGGTATTTTAATTATTGTTTACATAATCATTAAACTAAGTGGAAAATTTAAAGGAATTATTTAAAACGCACCCTAGTGTGGGTGCCTTTCACAAGACCTCCGACGGTCAATTTTTTATCGAAAAGCATCACGCTGATGCACACGCCAAAACCTTAAAAGATAAGGAGGTTGAAACCTACGAGCGTAAAGACTATGCGGAAGATAGCGCCGACACAAGAACTAGAGAAGAGCTTTTAACAGCTTTCGAAACTTTGTACGGTAAAAAGGCAGCTAACAATATCGGTAACGAAAAATTGTTGAAAGCCGTTCAAGAAAAAGAGGCGGAAACCCCAACTCAAGAGTAATTAATTATAAAAGCCGTTAACGCTTGTTTAACGGCTTTTAATAGTGTTTAACAATAATTATAAACAAATGATACCTAAAGTAACGGTTAGTTTAAGTAACGGAAACATTGGCGGCGCAACGCAGACCAATGACGGCGTTGTTGGGTTGGTTTGTACGGGTACCACAAATTTAGGTACGTCAATGGTTGTTTACTCGTTGGCTGATGCTATTTCAAAAGGTATCACGTTGGCCGCAAACCCCGTTGCGCACCGTTTTGTAAAAGAGTTCTACTCGGTAGACGGTACAGCAAATTTGCCTTTATATATTTTAATGCTTGCTAATACTGCAACTGTAACCAATACGGTTGATAAAGATAACGCAAGCGGTGCGAAAAAACTTTTGGATTTTGCCGCTGGTAAAATTAGAGTGTTGGGTGTGTCCCGTACCCCAGCTGTTGAATATGACCCCGACCCGACGGCTTTCTTTGATCCCGACGTTACGGGTGCGCTTGCAAATGCCAAAGCTTTGGCGGCGGCTCAATTTGCGGCAGTTAATCCCGTTCGTGTTTTATTGGATTGCCGAGTGCATGACAATGCGGAAGTTCCCGCTTGGGTGCCTAACACAAAAGACGCAAACAACGTGGGTTTTGTGGTTGGTGGTGCCGAAAGTACGGGCAATGCCTCAATGGGTTTGGTGCTTGGTAAAATCGCAGCTTCGCCCGTTCATAGAAATATCGGACGTGTAAAAGATGGTGCTTTACCTATTGCGCAAGCCTACATCGGCAATAAAAAGGTAGAAGAGTTTGCGGGCTTAAATTCGTTAATCGACAACGGATTTATCACGTTTACATCTTACCCGCAAAAAGCTGGCTATTTCATTAGCGACGACCCAATGTCTACAGCTGCAACCGACGATATTAAGTTTTTGGCGCATGGTCGCACCATTGATAAAGCTTCGATTATCGCTTATCAAACTTTTGTAGAAGAGTTAAAAGACGATGTACAGTTGCAAGCAAACGGAACGCTGGCGCCTATCGTAATTAAGCACTTGGAGGCGAATATTGAAAACAATATTAACCTTTCAATGGCGGAAAGCATCAGCTCGGTTGCTGCCGTAATTGACCCGACCCAAAATTTGGCTTCGGGCAGCAAATTAAAAATCAAGTTAAGAATTACGCCAAGAGGCTACCTTAAAGAAATTGAGGTTGACCTTGGGTTTGGTGTACAATCATAGGAGGTTAAAAGATGCAATTTGATAGCCAAGAGGTAGCGTACGCCGATATGTCGGTACGCATTTTTGACAGCACTTTAGCAAAGCTCCGTGGTCTTGGTTACGAAAAGGAAACCGAAACCGAAGCGCTTTACGCAGCTGGCAATCAGCCCATCGGAATACAAGACGGTAACGTCAAATATTCGGGCAATTTAAAAGTGTTAAACGGCGAACTTCAAAAGCTGAATGCTGCTGCAAAAGCGGCAGGTTACGCAGATATTTTAGAAGTGCCGTACCAAGTTATCGTAATTACCGTAACGTACCGTGAGGGCTTCGGTAGACCTTTACAAACCGATGTTTTGCGAGGCGTTAAGTTTAGCAAGTACGATAAAGGCATGAGCCAAAACGACAAATTTAAAGAGGTAGAAATACCATTCTTATACCTTTCATTAAGTGATAAATAACATGAAAAAAACACTATCGCCCGAACAAATTGAAGAGTTAAAAAATAAGTACCCGCAAGGCTTGTGGGAGCTTACAGTTGAAGACAAAGTGGCCTACGTGCGCAAGCCTACCCGTGAAGAGATGCGAAGCGTTATCGGGATGGCCACAACCGACCCGTTGGGAATGTCGGAACAAATCTTAAACGATTGCTTCGTTGCTGGCGACGAAGAAATTAAAACCGATGATGACTATTTCTACGGTGCGGCTCAACAACTCCAAAATCTAATTCAGATTAAGAGTGCCGAGCTAAAAAAGTTGTAGACGAAGCCAACGGACACCCAAATAAAAATTGGATTGGGTATATAGATACCCTGCTAATGTATCATTTGGGTGTTGACCCAGCAAAATACAGTGATCAGCGTTGGGCGGAAATGTACAAGCAACTTGAGCATATCAGACAAGAAGAGGACAAAAGAAAATCAATCTAATGAGCAATCTAGTAGAGTTTGTAGTAAAAATTAAGGACTTAGGCAGCGCCACGCTAGGAAGACTTGCGAGCGCTGGCGAAAGTTCTTTTGCTAGGCTGCGAAATGGTCTTAATAGAACGGATAACAGTTTTCAAAGGCTTGGCGGTTCTATTGGCACCATAAATAGGAAGTTAGACGATTTAAAACGCACTCGTGAGATTTCGGTTGATAGCCGCCAAATTAGGCGTGTTAATCGTGAAATGGAACAATTGGAGCGTCGTCGTGATAGGTTGGAAAACTTGGGACGCTCTGGCGGCGGTGGCAGCTTCGGTATGGGTGGTTTGGTTGCTGGTGCTTTGGCTATGGCTGGCGTTGCTGGCTTCGGTGGTGTTGTTAACATGGGTATGGAAAAAACCATGACTAACACGTCTTACGAAGTTTTAGCAGGTAAGCAGCAAGGCCAAGCATTGGCGGGCAATTTGACCAAGTATGCACAGGACACCATTTACGGCAATGAGGTTACGGATATAGGTAAAACGATGCTTGGCTTTGGCATCGAAGCCAAAAACGTAATGCCAGCCGTTCAAAGGCTTGGCGACATCGCCATTGGTAATGCCGAAAAGTTCAAAAGCTTAGGTTTGGTTTATTCCCAAGTTGCGGCTCAAGGTAAATTGATGGGGCAAGACAACCTCCAATTTATCAACGCTGGTTTTAATCCTTTACAGGAATTGCAGCGAACCACGGGGCGCACAATGGCGCAGCTCAAAGAAGATATGGAAAAGGGCAAAATTTCCTTTTCTATGGTTCAGCAAGCCATCATGTCGGCAACTAGCGAGGGCGGTCGTTTTTACAACATGACCAACACTTTAGCGGAAACCGCACCGGGCAAACTCTTGGGTTTACAAGGTGCGTTTGAGGGCTTAATGGCTCGTGTAGGCGCTTCCACCTTAGAGGCAATGGTGCCGTTAATGGATTTCGGCCAATGGCTAATTGATAGCCCTGCTTTGTTAAATGGTTTGGCAAGTGCAATAGCAGCTTTAACGGTTGGTATAGGTGTTTGGCAGGTAGTTACCAAATGGGCGGCAATAACGCAATGGGCTTTAAATATTGCCGTAATGTGGCCAGTATTTTTAATAGCTGCTATCATCGGTCTAATTGTGGCGCTAGTTTCCAAATACGAGGGCTGGGGTGCTGCTATGAAAGCTTTATGGGCTGTTATCAAGTCTTTTTGTATGCTGGCGTGGATAGCCTTTAAAAATATGTTTCAAGAGATTGGTTTTAGAGCCGAATTATTTTGGTTAAAAATCAAACAAACGTTTCAATGGGTTGGTGGTGCAATTGCCAATTTAATGAACGCCATGAGGCTTGCGCTATCGTTCAAATTTGCCGAGGCCAAGCAAGCTTTATTCGCCGAGATTAAAACCAAAGCGACGGCAGAAATTGAAACGCTTGAAAAATCAAGGCAGCAACAACGCCAATCCAATTTAAAGGAGTTTGCCGATAATCTTAACTCTATCAGTAAAAACAGTAAGCTAATTAAGCTTACCAAAAAGAAAGATAGCGGAACGGCCTCGGCTGATGGTATCGGCGGTTTAGCTGGTGGTTTGGCTGGTGCTGCTAGTGGCGCTCCCAGCTCGATGGCTTCGTCTAACAATGGAATTAGTGGCGGCGGCGTAAAAAATCTAACTATAACCGTCAATAAGTTTTTCGACGAGTTAAATATCCATGCGGCAAGCGTCTCAAATGGCATTGACGATATGGAGCAAAAAATTAAAGAAGTGTTTTTAAGAGTGGTTAACTCGGGAGTTTCAGCGGCAACGGAATGATAAAGCAGATTATAGAAGACCGAGGCTTAAAAGCAGTTGAACGAGTTACAAATGTAGCTGGTACACCTGTTGTTTACGATATAGCCAATATCATGAATACGCTTTACGGATATAGACCGATGCACATCGGCGCTATTCCCGAGGCAAGCAATACCAACGAATTTGTGGTACCAGCTGGCCAAGTAAAGAAAACCACAACCATAAAAGGGACGCCGATTTATGGACAGCAAGATATGTTGGGACGTGAGGTGTTTTGCCCGCTAACCCTTAGTGCTGGTGGTATAGATTACGAATTTCCGTTTTGTGTAATTGGAGTGCGTAGCCGCAAGATAATTGTTGAAACGCCGATGGTTGAGCGTAACGGTGCCGTAATAGAAGAAATTGCGTGTTCGGGTTATGATTTTTCTGTTAAGGGTTTTTTAATAGACCCAAACAACCAATTTCCCGACGAGCAATTGAACAAGCTAAAAGAGTTGTACGAAACTAACGAGCCAATTGTGATGAAAAGTGCGCTAACAGATTTGTTTTTGGAAAAGGACGACCGTGTTGTGATGCGCAATTTGGAGATACCCGAGAAAGCGAAAGTTATTGGCGTTCGTGATTACACATTTGAGCTGGTGCAAGACGGAGTGTTTGACCTTTATGCGGTAGACTAATGGCTTTTAAGTTAAATAGTAAAATACAGCTTGGGGACTACTCCTTAAAAGGTGGTGTAAACGAGATAGTAGTTAAACGAAGTGTTAACAGCTACTTAGACACCGCCACGATCAAAATACCAGCTTTGGGGCGAGTGTTGCAAAACGACGCTTTGCCGCAAAGTTCGGTAGAAAGTGCAAAACAATTTAAAGAGGGCGATAGAGTGGTTATACACTTAGGCTACAACGGAGAGCTGGTGCGGGAGTTTGACGGGTTTATTAGGCGGGTGTCGCCAGCTATTCCCGTAGTCTTAGAGTGTGAGGGGTTCGGGTGGCAATTGCGCCGAAAACGTTTTTTGATAAGTTGGAAAAGCACCACTTTGTTAGAAGTGTTGCAGCACCTCGTAAAAGATACCGATGTGAAGCTTTCGGGATTTATACCCACGGTTAAGCTGACCAACTTCGCTTTGCGAAATGTAAACGGTTTAGAGGTGTTGGATTACTTCAAAAAGAAAATGCTTTTAACTGCCTATTTCAACTTTAACGAGTTGTACGTTGGCTTACAGCAAGGCGTGTTAAAAGAAACCGTTTCGCTCCGTTTAGGTTGGAACGTTTTAAGAGACGACCAGCTAAAATATAGGCTTGCGGATGATACTCGGGTTTTGGTTCGCTTGGTAACGGGCAAGGGTGTAAAGAATAAAAGATTGCTTTACGAGGTTGGCGATAAGGACGGGGTTTTGAGAGAGATTACGATTCCGAATATAACCGACCAAGCTTGGTTACAACGCACCGCCGAGGACGCTTTGGCAAAAGCAAAATTTACAGGTTATGAGGGTTCAATTACTTGCTTTTTACAACCATTTGTTGAGCCGAGCTGCGTTGCCAAAATTATTGATAAGAAATATAACCGAGGCGGTAGTTACATGGTAATGAGTACAGAGGTAAGTTACGGCATGAATGGCGCCCGCCGCAAAATTGAAATTGGGAGGTCTTTGTAATGGCTCAATTTGAAGATAAAATACTTGAAGCTCTTGCAAAATATATCAAAATGGAAGTTGGCGACCAAGTTTTTGAGGGGGTTGTTACTTCGGTTGATGATGTTGACTTTGTTGCCGATGTAAAACTTGATAACCAGGGCGGCGATTTGTTCGACGTTCGCTTAAAGGCGGTTGCTGGTGCTGTAAAAAGCATCGAGGTTTTGCCAAAACTTGGCGCCGAGGTGGTGCTTGTTAAAATCGTGGAAGAGGAGTATTTAATTGTTGCTTGCTCGGAAATTGAAAAATACAAAGTTAGCGTGGGCGATGCTTCGCTAACAATTACCAATCAAGGATTTGAAATTAAACGGGGCAACGAAAGCCTCGACAGCATATTGAAAGAAATTGTGGCGCAAATGCTAAAAATATACGCTCCTAAAGATGTGGCGGGTATTACAGCAATTACACCACGCATTAACCAGCTATTTAATAGCAATTAAACAAGTGTTAAAATGGCGTTAAACAAACCTAAGCTTATTACCGATTTAACAGCGCTTTACGATGCGACTTTAGACAATGGCGAGCTTTCGCCAGCGGAAGCGAAAACCAAGTTTATACAGGAGTTGGCAAACGCTATTGAAGCGTATGTAAAAAGCGCTACGGTAAAATACAATAGTGGTTTGATGGCGCCTAACGGTGCGGTTACGGGAACATTTAACGGAGGGCTTGAGTAATGAATGATTTTTTGCTTGATCAAGATTACGACTTACAAATTGCCAATGGCGATTTAGTAGTTGGCTTGAGCGATAACCAACATCAAGCTTGTTTGCTATTGGCTGAAAAGGGAAGCTTTAAACAGTTTCCAACGATGGGCGTTGGATTGACCAATTTTTTAAAAGACGATAGCCCAGCGGCTTTACTTCGTGAGGTTAGGCTCGAATTTTCGACCGATGGAATGAAAGTAAAAAGTTTGGGAATGGATAACGGTAAATTAAAGATTGACGCTAGTTATGATTAAAGTTTTGCCACATACTACAATGCTTGACGCCGCTTTGCAAGATGGAAGCTTAGAGGCTGTTTTTGGGGTTGCCTTTGCCAATGGTAAAAGTATAACCGACGAGCTTGTTGTTGGCGAAACTTTGCAAAGCTCGGGATTGAAATTTAAGCCGTCGGTAATGGCGCCTATTGCTGATCCCGACAAAGCGCAAGTTAGTGTTATGGCTGGCCAAACGCTTTTAGACTTAGCGGTGCAAGAGTTAGGAAGCTTAGAGGCTGTTTTTGGCTTAGGCTTATTAAACAGCTTACCGCCAACGGCAGAATTGACCACTTCGCAAAAGATTGATTTCAATATCAATCCATTTAACAAAAAGGTAGCACAAACCTTTAGAAATAACAGTTGGAAGCCAGCGAGCGCAACAACATCGGCACCCGCGGGGCAACCGCCATTGCCAAATTTAGAGGGTGTAGATTATTGGGCAATTGAGGTAGATTTTAAAGTACAATAACATGGCAAGAACGATAGAGCAAGTTTATCAAAGTATCATTACTTACAAGAATAATCAAGCCGAATTAGCGGGCTTAAATTCAACTAGCCGTACGGCAATTTATAACCTTTTTGCTTATGTGGTTGCCGTTTGTATTGTGGCTTTAGAAAACCTTTTTGATTTGCATAAAAGTGAGGTTAACGCAAATATACTTTTGCAAAAACCGCATTCGCCAAGATGGTACCGAGAGCAAGCTCTTGCTTTTCAATACGGGCAAGATATTAACGAACTAACGGGCGGTTACGACAATGTAGGTTTAACGCCTAGCCAAATAGCAGCGCAAAAAATTATAGCGGTTTCGAGTGTTACGGAAATAGACGGTCGCTTGAGAATTAAAGCCGCCAAAAATAACGCCGACGACTTGGTTGCCTTATCAGCTCCCGAGCTGGCCAGCTTTACAAATTACGTTAAGCGAATTAAAGACGCTGGCGTTAAAGTGCAATGCGAGAGCAATGTTGCCGACCAATTAAAACTAGTGTTGGATGTGTTTTACAACCCATTGGTTTTAAATGCTGCTGGCCAGCGTATCGACGGCACCAACAACCAGCCCGTAAAAGATGCACTAAAAGAGTATTTAAAGAATTTGCCATTTAACGGCGAATACGCCAACACTCGCCTAGTGGATAGGCTGCAAGTTGTTGACGGTGTAGAATTGCCCGTGGTAAAGCTCGCACAGGCTAAATACGGTCTTTATCCTTTTAGCGCCATTGACGAGAAATATATTCCCGATGCGGGCTATTTAAGAATTAACGACGAGGACTTAATTATTAATTATCGCCAAGATGTTTAACGTAGACTTTAGCAAGCTTGTATTATGGTTGGTACCTGCGTTTTTGCGCAAGCCTAAAGCTTTGGCTTTACTGCGTTCTTATTGCTGGCCAATAACCGAAGCTTACGGCGTTTTCTTGGCTAACCGAGATAACAATATTTTCAAGCTTAACCACAATAGCCAAGTGTATAGCATGGAAAAGATGTTAAACGATTTGTTTGACAGCGCAAGCCGACGGATATACATAACTGACGGCTACACTAAAGACCCTATTTACATCTATTTAGAGATAGAAGATAAACCAAAGATTTTAGGCGAAATGATACTATATAACGAAGAGGACTACGCCGACACGGGGGTTGATTTCATTGTATGGATACCCGCCGAACTAAACAACAACCAAACCAAAATTGACATTAAGGGGCAAGTTGATTTTTACAAACTAGCAGCAAAGCGCTATAAAATTTACACGATATGAACCAATTAGACTTTACGTTTCCTAACGGCTTTAAATTCCATCAAGGCATACTTGAGTTTTTGCAAAGTAGCATCTTTTCGGCTGCTAGTGGTGCGGCTGCTTACGCTGGCAATTTGGCAATTCTAAGCGGTTGCGAGGTTGCAGGTTCTAACGTGTCGGCGGGTGTGGTTGTTATAGGTGGCGAAATTATGCCGTTTGAAGCTGGCGCAATCGACGCTAAAGTAATAATCGTTGAGACGGTAATTGACTTACCGTACGAAGACGGAACGGTACAACCCGCCAAAAAGATGCGAGTTGCCCGCTTTGGCGACGATGGTATTACAAATTACCAATGGACAGATTTTAAAAGAAATAAATCCGAGGGTGTTCTTGCCCGTTTGGATAGATTGGAAAAAGTGGCAGCGCCTTTTACTATTGCTGGTAAAGGTGGTATGGTGCTTTGGAATAGACCAGCCAACGAAATACCCGACGGATGGGCGGAAGTTGTAGATTGGCGAGGTCGTTTGCCTATGGGTTACGACCCAGCCCAAACCGAGTTCAATTTAGTAGGTAAAACGGGCGGTGCCAAAGGTGTTAAAATGATGCTGGCAAACTTAATTGCACACGTTCACAACGTGGCCGTTGGCTTTGTAAATGGGCGAAGTGATAACGCTAACGATAGAGATGTTGCAGTACCAGGAGCGAATAACAAAAACACAACCTCGGCGGGTTCAGCAGACCCCGAGCCAATTAACGTTTTAAACCCTTATAGAGTGGTTGTATTTATAGAATATGTGGGAGGTTAAGCCATGCCGATAACAGCAAGAAATATTTTAAAGCAGTATTTTGAGACAGGAAAAAAACCAACTCAAGCGCAATTTGCAAACCTAATCGACACCTTTTTTCATAAAAGCGAAGACACGGTTACAATTGCGAATGTTAGCGGCTTGGCTGCTGTTTTAGCAAGCAAGGCAAGCACAACCCAAATTGCAACAATATTAAGTGCTTTGGGTGCTCTGGAAGATTTACAAACGAGCGATAAGACTTCGATAGTTGCCGCCATTAATGAGCTTAAAAGTTTAATCGGTTCGGCTGGTGGTTTAAATCCCGATGTTTTCGAGAGCAATTTTACGGTGTCTCTTTCGGGTGGTAAATTCTTTTTCAAATGGGCTAATGGCCAAGTGGTACCAGCGGAGGGAAAATCTGCCGTTGAGCTGATGTTAATCGGCGCTCAAGAAGCTATTGCCCCAACGGCTAACTTATCTTTAAGCGCCAGCGCTATTACTTACAATAAAAAGAGTGATGTTGACTTAAATGTAAATTATAGCTATGCCATTAATTCTTTAGGCGCTTCGCTGGTTAATCTCAAGTTGGAGCGTTCCCGTGATGGTGTCGCTTGGACTGAATTAATTAACTCGGCAACCCCGCCAGCTTCGCCGTTTGTCGATACTGATATTAACGGCGGTGCGGTTAACAACTCAACTATTTACTATCGTTTAACGATAGAAGACAGCGAGGGGCTGATTGTCAACAATACCAAGCAAGCAAATTTTGTTTACCGTTCGTTTTTGGGTTACGCTTCGTCAGCTCCCGCCGATGTAGCGGCAATTGTCGCTCTTGGCAATAGCGCACTTTCGGGCAAAGCTCGTACGGTTTCAAACGTTACCGCTGGCGCTGGCCAATACACTTGGTTTGCGTATCGAGCAAGCGACGGCGATTTGTCAGGTGTGGTAATGGATGGCTCGGCGCCGATACTTGGAGCTTTTACGAAAGTTGGCGACTTAACGGGTGCCGATGAATTTGGCGGCTCTGTAACTTATCGCATTTACCGAAGCAACGCCACTCAAGCATTTATCAATAACACTTTAGCATTTAACTAGTATGTCAATTAAAAGACCCGACGAATACGAACACGCCAACCCAAACGAGCCAATCGTACGCTCTAGCAACGTTAAAGGAGGTGCGCTAAAAACCGCCGACTTAGCGACGTTGCTAACGGACTTTGTGGGCTTGGAAAGTAAATTGATTGAGGGTGTAACTAAAGTCTATGTGGAAAGCGACGACGCCGATTATAGACTAAAGAATATTGCAGCGGTTAACCTTTTGGCAAGTTGGAGCAAAGTTGTGACGGGTGCGGGCGGTGGTGCCTCTTCTTTTTCAGAATTAGAGGGTGCTCCTTCTGATAATGAGGCTTTGGGTGCTGATTTAACTAGGATTGAAGACAAGGCCGACGGGGCGCAAGCTGATGTTGACGCCTTGACATTAGTTGTAGACGGTAAATTGAATACAGCGGACTATAATCAACATTTTAGAGGTCGTTTTACTTCATTGATTTCATTGCAAACTAATGTTTTCAGCCCAGCGCTTCGAGCTGGCGATTATGCTCAAGTTGATGTGGGTAGTGGCTCTCCTGTCAAAAATTATAATTGGGACGCAGACGATGAAGAGTGGATAATTGGAGGTGTTGGTTCGGGAGCTACAAATACCGACCAACTACCCGAAGGTTCAACAAATTTGTATTACACGTCCGAAAGGGTTGCAAGTGCTGTTAATACCGAGAAAAAGAATTACATCAAAGAATGCTATGTGCTTTCGGTAATGGAAATAATTTTCCCTATGGAGTTGGCAGGGCAATTTACCGCTTTATCATGTTCAACAGCAATGAGCAATCTGCAATACAAGATAGGCGCAGCAGGTACTTATACGACCTTTAGCACACCTGTTAGCTATTCAGCAGGTGCAGAGATTTATTTAAAATGGGATTACACTTCACCAACCGAGCAAAGGGGTTGGTTGAGAATGAAAGGAAAGGACAGTTAAGATATGGCTACTTTTAATTGGAGCTACAAACCTAGTGTAGCAAATAAATACGGAATTACCATAGCATCATCAGCAGATGATGTTAAACCGTCAAATGCTGTTTATGTGGCACATTGGGGTAATGACATTACAGGAAATGGCAGTAGGTTGAAACCTTATAAAACAATCAATAAAGCTAATGTTGCATCAACCACTGTAATACTTGCTAGTGGGACTTATAGAGAAAGTTTGTCTACGAGTACCAATAACGTAACCTTAGTAGGTGATGGAAATGTTATACTAGATATTTCATATTTAGGTGTTTTCAAGACTGGTACAGACTGTAGTTATCTAAACATCAAGATTGTAGGTTCTGGCGCCTCGGTTCTTAATAATGGTAATACAAACTTTAGATTAGTTGACTGTTGGTTTGATGGCGCTATACCCACTAGTAGCGGAGGTTTTAGCTTATCAGGTATTGTAAACTGTACGTTCTCAAATATAACTGCAACACTGAGTTTAGGTTCATATCAGCCCAATAAATCATTTAACTGCACTTTCGTAAACTGCAATAGTATAGTGATCGCAAACTCCACAGATGCCTGCATATTCTACAGGTGTAATTTGTCGGCTGTAAACGTTACTTCACTGAATGCTATAAATACTTTGTATTATGAGTGCAATTTTAAAATGACAAACGGAACGGGCAGCGGTGGCGGTATCTATCCAACAGTTCCAGCAGGTTATACAAATTTTACTACTATTTCCGCTTTGATGACAGCTTACAACGCCTATGTAGGGGTTAGCCAGTCTTTTAGTGGTTGTACAATTGTAAATCCAGCTTTTAACAATATCGACATCAAAGATTACTCTTTATCGCTATCCAGTCCTGCACGAAATATGAGTTATTTTGGCACTTATATTGGCGCTTACTCTATAACCAAGGCTTTAGCGGTAAAAGCTACTGCAAGTCTATCAGCGTTTGATAATTCGAGTGCTATAAACTTAACCATTGCTGATAATAGCCTCACGCTTATTGATGTTGACAGTGTTGCAAGTATCGTTACAAAGCCTATTGATAACACGGCAGGCAGGGAGTTGCAAAGGCTGTTAACATTTGGCATTAATGCAGATAGAAATGGTGAATATGTAGATAGCACTGTTGATTTAGCAAATACTACAATAAGTGCAGGTACTAACCTAGCGACATCTACACCTTATTTGGTTGAGGTTGGCACGATCACATACGATGGCAATGTTTACAACGCAGGACAAAGGTTTACATCTAAGTCATCAAGCCCCGGCACGTTTACTACTGCTACTGGTGGTGTATTGCGTGAAATATTGGAGGCTCCTGCACGGGAAAACGTAGAAGCTCGCTTTAGTGATGGTGCTTTAACAACAGTTGACAATACAGCAACTTTAGAGGAATTGGCTTGGTACTTCGTAGAGGGAAACGCTGCAACCTACAACGGTAATAGCTATGCTGTTGGTACATTTATCAAAGTGCTAACTGGTATCACTTCATTTACAGGTACAGGCTTATTGAGAAAGGTTTTTAGTGATGCCGATGCTTATTTCTATTTCGAGATTAACCAAAAGCCAACATCTAACAATGTGGGAAATAGCCGTACTGGTGCAATTGTGCGTGGTAACGGTGATAAAGACTTTGATAGGACAGCAGCAAATGTGTTTCCCATTAGCAAAAAGTTTATCCAGTTGCGCTACACTATTCAGGTAAACAATTTAACTCCATAAGCCATGCCTGATGTAACCGAGTTAAAAGGTGCAGGCATTGAATTGGTAAATGATAGCAATGACCTGCCTAGATTTCCCGAAAGTACCGTATTAAAAGGCTTTGGGGTTGAATTTGTGCAACAGGGTAAGGATATTGTCTTTAACGACAATACAACAATTAAAGGGTTCTCTATTGAATTTGTGGATTACCCAATTTATGCTTTTCAAATCATAACTAGAAGATTATAAACGCCTCGGCTCTTCCTGTTAAGTCTCACCAAAACAAAAAAGAAAATGCACAACGTACATAACCGAGGCGTAAGCCTTAGGGTGTAGATTGTGCATTTTGTTTTGGTGAGATTACAAATATAGGATTATGGAGATTAAAAAGAGTACGAAGTTGGGCGAATTAATTATTAAGCCCGTAGAAAAGAAATTGGCTAAAGAAATGATTGTTAAAAATCATTACAGCCACAAATGGAACGATGGCGGATTTGGCGTGTATAACGTTGGCGTCTTTAAGGCTGATGAACCAAATAAATGTTTGGGTGTGGCTGTGTATGGTTATGTAAAAAACCTTAACGCCAAAATGTTTGAGCATCCAAATCCCAACGCTTGGATGTGTGAGTTAAACCGCATGTGGATTGATGACAGTTTGGGCAAGAATGCCGAAACAATCTTAATTGGTGCGTCGATTAAGATAATTAGAAAACATGATCCCAACTTGGTTGCGATACAAAGCTTTGCCGATGGCCGTCTTGGCTGTGGTACCATTTACAAAGCTGCAAACTTTCAATATTACGGCTACCACTACACAAAGTTTTTGGTTAATAGTAGAAGTGGCGAAGTAACTCACGAACAGATATTAACTAATACCACAAGTGCAACGGGGTATTTAAGGGCTAATATAGCTTATCTAGTGGGCGATTATAAGGCGTTTGAAGTAAAGACCTATCGTTATATTTATCCTTTGTGTAAACGCTTTAAATTTAGGTCGTCGCAATTACCTTATCCCGACTATGATAAAGGGATGAAAGAAACCGATTGGAAGAGAGATAAAGAAAAAATCAAATGCAATATTATGCGACTGCTTGAAAAAGTGGCGCCAAGTCCAGTATCTTTGACGAAATAAAACGGGCTGTTTTCCACTTAAAGATACAAAAAAGCTTTGAGAAAAACAAGTGAAAAAGCAACAAAAAACGCCTTTTAAATAGATTTTTAAGAGGCGTTAAATATTTTAGAAATTGTTACGAGTGGATTTTTATTTTTGTACCGTTTCGATTTTCCGATTTTAGATCTTCAATACTTTGCGGTTAAAAAAACTCTTGTTAAAGTTTGTCTTACATGTATTTTGGCGTACTCGGAAATGGTACTGCTTCGGTAAGTTTTTTTTACGTTCTTTTGGCTTGAACCAAAAGAACCAAAAGTTCAAGGCTGCTTGGCCTCGTTTTGCTCCAGCTCAATTATGGCTCTTTAGCACAAAATGAGCCGTTTCACTTCTCCATTTTGCTTGTTGGTGCAAGTCCTTGGCAAATGCTGCGCCCCAATCGGCTTGCGCTTCACGATGCCAAAAGGCCATTTGGCATGCTTAGGAAAGGCATTGCTTGATTGTAAGTTTGTCTGCCGGCTAAGTCGTTTAACTAAGTAGATATCTAACTACTTCCTAAATCTCGGCGATCTTCAAAACTTTGCGGTTGAAAAAATCTTGTTGAAGGTAGCTTACAAGACATCATCGCTATGTAGGCTGTGATTGCAACTAAACAGAAAAAATGCTTTATGTTGTATTTTACTCAAAATAAATAAGCATTTACGATAATAACTGCACTGCCCCAATACTTTTTCTGTTTTGCAGCGCACTTCATAAATAAACCTGATTGAAGGCGGCAGCGCTCCCGATTTCAATTCGGGAGACTAAAGCCGAAAAGCAGGACTACCGTAAGCGAAGTACTACTACAGCCGCTTTTCAAAAAATTAACTGATGTAATCTCTGTCTTCGTCGCTTAACGTGCTTTTTTGTTCGTCAGCGTAGTTTTTTTCTACCTCATCATTGTAGCTGCTGTAGGTTTTTCGTGGTCGTCCGGTAATAAAACCAATTATAAAACCGATAAGGATACAAATACCGATCACAATTAATTTTGATACTTCCACAGGATTTCCGATGATGAAATTGAACTCTACGGCATCATTATTAACCATCAAAAAAATAGTTAACAGTGCGGTTAACACAACGATAAATATGGTTTTGCCTTTCATTTTCTGCTTTATTGATTTAAAAGTAATAGTTAAACAATAATTCGAATATAGGGTTTTGGTTATAGATTTTATTTACGAAGATTAAACGAGCACCTACGTCGGCCACTGGTTGGTACCGCAATAGATTCATGTCGCTTTTGATTTCCAGACCAAAGGTTTTAGGTTGGCTCAAATTGGTGTCGCTGCCAATGTTTTCGTAGTGACTAAATAAGCCAGCTCTTACGTTTCGGATATAGGCCAAAGAGCCAATTTCTAAGTCGGGGAATAGAAAGGGAAAGCGATAATTGAGCAATAAACTGTTTTTTAGCAAGCTTTTAGCTGCAACTTGATTATAGCCGTAAACTGTTGGAATGTCATTAACGCTTGCAAATGTTCCGGAATTTTGCTGGTAATTGAAGCTGGCTAAAAAAGTGTGGTTTTTGGCAAAGCCCGGAAAATAGAAATAGCTTTCGAAGGCGAATAATTTTCCGGTTAGGTTTTTATCAAAAGGCAAATTTTGGAATTTTAGGTCGATTACCTGCGCCCAGCGAGGTGCAATATCGCGTTCGGCACTGCGTAGCTGGTGGTTAAAGCCAATGCGGTAAGTCATAGGAAAAGCGATGGTATTGGCAAGTCGGCTGGCGTCAACAGGGTTAAAGTGTCTATTTACGTAGTAGGTTCCCGTTTCTCCAACAAAACTAAAACGATGATTAAAGCTGTTAAAGCTCAGCGGCAAGTTTGCCGTTAGGCCAAAATAATCTTCACGCCATTGCGCCTGGTTAATGGTGTTTTGAAAACGATAATTGGCCAAACGTGGACGATTGCGGTAAGTGAAATTAAACACCGGATAAAGCGCTCTGTAGCTCAAGCCAGCGCTGTATTCTACCCTTCGCAAACTGCTTTGGTAAGTGATGCCGGTGTAAAAGCTGGTGGTGTTCAACAAATCGTTTGATTTAAGTTGCAAACCAACATTTTCTACGGCATCATCGGAAGTTGGACTAATGCTATGAAAGTTGAAAGCGTGTTTAAGCGGACTGTACTTTGTTGAAGTGAAAGTGCTATCGGGAATGCTTTCGAAAACGTAATCTTCTTTTTTGGTAGGCATGCCGTAATAAACAAAACCGCTAGCGGGAATGTCAGTAGGTTTGATATCCGTTTTTGCAATTTCAAATCCCATGAGTTGATAGTTGTTAAACAACATTGTTTTGCCGTCGGCAGAAAAACTAGGATTAAAGGCGCCGTATTTTGAAGCCGTTAGAGCGCTTATTTTTTTATTTGCTGGGTCTAGTTCATAAATATTGTCGATACCGCTGTAGTGGGCGTTAAATGCGATTTTACCGTTAAAAAAAATCGGCCTGCTAATTTGCTGTCGGGTATTGCTGATTAATGCAGCAGTTTTTCCATTGTTTTTTACCCAAAGTGATTTTCCATTTTCATTTACTGCAATCCAGGCAATTTCGCTTCCGTCGGCATTTAGCGAAGGTGTTTGTAATTGATCATTAGCCGGGTTTGGGATGCTGTCCGTAATTTTTCCTGTAACGAGGTCAAGCATAACCAAATTGTAGTGGTTGCTCAGATCGATGTTTACTGCAATCAAATTTTTTCCATTGGCTGAGATGGATGGAGCAAACAAACGTGTTTTATGCGTAAGTTGATTTAATTTTCCTGTTTGTAGGTCGTATGTACAAATTACATTGTAGCTGCGCTGTTTGTACCTTGGGTCTTCGCGTTGTTCTTCCCAAACTATTGTATTTTCAGCATAACTGAACCAAGGCTGCTCTTGGTAGCCAATTTTTAGCAGTAGCTTTTCTTTTTTGTTAGGGGAGATGATGACAAACCTTGGTGTTTCGCTTTTACTTTGTTTAATGCAAAGGATATCACCGTTAGGAAGTGCAGTTGGCAAATGATAGCTGGTTGCGTAGCTGCTGCGTTGGTTTAAGCTTGGATAATTTATTGATTTGTTTTGCTCGTCTTGTTGTTGCCAATCTTTGCGTAGCTGCTGTAAAGTTTGAAGGTAATATTGGTTGGTGTTTTTTCCTGTTATTTTTTTTAAACTCTGAGAGAATGGATAAAGCCTCAAGGGCCTTTGGTTAATGTCGGAAAGGATTTGGTTTCCTATGCTTGGTCCATACTGTTTTTGTAGTTGAGAGTTGATCAAATATCCAAGTTGATAATACCCTGCTGTCACATCTTTTTCTGAGCCAAAGTATGACTTCGAATAGGAGAAGTTTTTACCCTCCAAAAGTGAGGCTCTAAATGGCATGATCCAGTTGGGTTGTCGACCCCTTCCGGCATAGGTTAATTCTGTCTCGGTGCTTACGGCATCTCCTTCCAAAAACCATATCGGGGTGCTTAATCCTAAGTAGCCAAAGTACACCTCTTCGGGGAATGGAAAACCGGTGGTGCCAGTAATTTTGTTGAACTGTGCAACGTGCCTTAGTTCGTGTACTGCAAGGTTGTTTAGCCAGTCCTGACTATCGAATTGCTGCGGAGAGATAGTGTAGAATTGTGATTTTTTAGGTGCAAGCTGAACGAAGCCGTTTGAGGTGGTGCCTTGGTTCTGTAGCACTACTGGAATGAGTGTTTTTTGCTGTGTGAGACTTCTCCCCACGGTAGGGTAGATGCGGGCAAAAGTATTAGCCATTCGTTGAGCGTCTTTCTCAATTGCTGCTGGATAAATGATTTTAAAACCGCCATGCTCAATTTGGCGCCATTTTACACTAAGCGGCGTTTGGCTTTCGTCAAAAAATTGTGCAAAACCACTTAAAAAAGTAAAACTTAAAATAGTTGTAGTTAATAATTTGATTTTCAATGTATTTTGTTTTATATCAACTTTGCTTGTTTATGTTTGCTAAAAATATTAGTTTTTTAGGTTTGGTTGGGTGTATTTTTTTGTAAAGTATTAATTTTGTTAAAATTTATAATTATATGATTTATAATACTTTATATTTAAATTAAATTGAACTATTTTAAAGTGTTTTTAGCTATTTAATAGTTGCTTTTTGGCTTTATTTGGACGGATTTCTACCGTCTAAGATAAGGTATTTTTTTGGTAAAAAATGTACACTATTTTCATGTTTTTTTTTCGATTGAAAAATCATGTTTTTTAGAAGATGTATACGAAATTTAACAAGTTTTAGATTTTCACGCCGTAAAATTACTTCGTTTATCGTCTGGATTTTTGTTGAGGATTGATTGATTTTGCGTTGCTACAAGCACCAAGCATAGCTTGCTATTTACTTTTAAGTGAAGTTTTTTATGATGAGTTTTTAGCGAAGCTTAGTGTATTTTTTTAATCTGTATTTTTTGGTTTTGTGTTGTTGTTTTGGGAGGATAGTGTGATTTTTTGATCAGTATATTTGTGCTTTACTCAGGTACTGATAAAAGGCTTTGAAGCTTTTTTCACGATGAGGTATCTGTGTGTTTTTGGTAAGCAATTTTAATTGATGTGTGTCATCAATACTTGGTTTAGGTTGGTTTTTACAGTAACCTTTGATAAGTGGATTAGGGAGTTTTTAACTCAAGCAGGTGCCCCATTTTTGGGTGCGATTTAGAGGGCCTGATATTGGTTTTTTATCACCTATTTCGGTGAGGTTTTGAGGTCAATTTCTAAGGGTTTTTGAGGCTGAAAATAGCTCAATTGGAGTCGTGTTTGTGATAGGTTTTTGAACTTATTTAATGTAGTTTTTTTCATCCAAAATTAACTTCCATTTTCCCGATTCAGCATAAAATTTGATTACTTCATTTCGTTTTAACAGTAGTGCTTTCAAATGATTTTTGAGCGTTATAAAATTGAAAATTTTACCCAAAATGCCGTAGGGAGATTCAAATTGAAAGCGGTCAACCATCAGCGTTTTTCCTTGCTTTTCTTCAAATTTATGCTCGTGAAAAATGGATTTGAAGGCGCCTTTTTGTTGCTCATCTACAAAGTAGAATGGTCGTTTATAAGCGGTAATTTTTGATGTTAAACGTTGCGTAATACCATAATGTGTGGCCTGCCAAGTTACCTGCTCATTCATGCCAATCAATCCGGTAGTGATACCTTCAACGGCGCTTTCCTTGGTGTGATCGGTAGAAATTTGATGTAGGTCAATGCTTCTGGATAAATCGAAGCAAATCTCAATAGGAGCTGCAATTTCAGTACGTAAAACAATTGTAGGCATCGTAAATCAGCGTGATAGATTCAACTTTACGAATGTAACTGTTTTTAGCTTAGCCGTAATTAAATGAGCCAGAAATTTATCAGCTGAAGTAGTTTATTTAGGCGCTCTACGCAATAAATAAAGCCCTAAAATGGCAAATAACAGTACGGGTAGCAAATTGGCTATTAGGGGAGGTAATCCGCCTTTGGTAGAAAACATTTTAGCGAATTGATTGAACACGATAAATAAGAAGCTCAATACAATACCAATTCCCAACGGAAGCCCTACGCCGCCGCGTACCTTGCGTGATGATAGCGCTACCCCAATTAGGGTGAGTACGAAGGCAGATAACGGCTGTATATATCGTTTATACTGCTCAAAAAGTAAATCATTCATCACCCCTGAGCCTCTAATTTTTTCCTTTTCAATTTTATCAGCAAGCTCTTTGCTTGTCATGCTTTCTACTACGTTGTCATAAACCGAAAAATCATCCGGTTTCATGTCCAAAACCGTATCTTTTGTTTTGGTGTTTGCATAAGTCATGGTTTCTTTTAAACCATTGATATTTCTTGTAGAGTAATTAGATAGCTTCCAAACATGTTTTACAGAATCGTAACTAATTTGCTCAGCTACTAATTTTTTTTCAAGTGTATCGCCTTTAAAACGGTCCAAAGAAAAGCGATAGCCTATATTACTCCTGTTGTCGAAATTATCGATATAGATGTAGGTATTTTCATCTATTTTCATATGTATGTTCGACTTTGTGTAAGGGTCATCTTTTTTAATTACCTCATTTTCAAAGCTATTTTTGATTTTATTGGTGTAAGGTAATATGAACAGATTAGAAACTAAACTTGCCGAAAAGATGATAAATGCAGAAATAAAATAAGGCCTTAAAAATCGGTTAAAACTAACGCCACCGCTCAATATTGGTACAATTTCAGTTTGATCGGCCATTTTAGCGGTGAAAAAAATCACGGCAATGAAATTCATCAAGGGCGAAAGCATGTTCACGTAAAATGGTATGGAACCTGCATAGTATTGCGTAATAATTTGCCATACCGTCATATCGTTCTCCAGGAAATCGTCTAGTTTTTCGGAAAGGTCAAAAATGATAATAACCACCACAAAAACAGCAAGAGTGTACACGAAAGTGCCTAAATACTTGCCGATAATGTAATTGTCGATGATTTTTGATCTTTGCCTAATGAATTTCATCTATAGTTTTGTGCCTAAAATACCAACCATTTTGTTTTTCCAATCATAAAATTCGCCGGCAATAATTTTTTCACGGGCCTCGTTTACTAACCAAAGATAAAAATGTAGGTTATGCAAAGTGGCAATTTGTGAACCTAAAATTTCTTTGCTGTGCATTAGGTGACGTAAATAAGCCTTTGAGTACACTTGATCAGCAAGTAAATCACTTTCAGCATCGATAGGTGAAAAATCACTCGCCCATTTCTTATTTCCAATGTTGATGATGCCATTTCTGGTGAAAAGCATCCCGTTGCGGGCGTTTCTGGTAGGCATTACACAATCAAACATATCTACACCTAACGCTATATTTTCCAAAATATTGATAGGTGTGCCTACGCCCATTAGATAACGAGGTTTTTCGTAAGGTAAAATGTCACAAACTACCTCCGTCATGGCATACATTTCCTCGGCAGGTTCTCCAACGGATAAACCACCGATTGCATTGCCTTCACGCTCCATGGAAGCAATAAACTCTGCAGATTTCATCCTCAAATCTTTGTAAACAGAACCTTGCACAATAGGGAATAAGGTTTGTTCGTAGCCATATTTTGCGGGGGTGTTATCAAAGCGTTCGCAACATCTTTTTAACCACCTATGTGTCATGTTCAAAGAGTTTGCCGCATAGCGATAATCGCAAGGATAAGGTGTGCACTCATCAAATGCCATGATAATGTCCGCACCAATGGTACGCTGAATATCCATGGCATATTCAGGCGTGAAGAGATGTTTTGATCCGTCAATATGAGAGCGGAAAGTTACACCCTCTTCCTTGATTTTACGCACTTTGCTTAGCGAATACACTTGGTAGCCACCGCTATCCGTTAAAATAGGCTTGTCCCAACCAATAAATTTATGCAAACCACCAGCTGGCTCTAAAATATCCAGTCCGGGGCGCAAATACAAATGATAGGTATTTCCTAGAATGATTTGCGCTTTAATGTCTTCTTTTAATTCTTTTTGGTGCACCGCTTTTACTGTGCCGGCGGTACCTACAGGCATAAAAATTGGGGTTTGTATATTGCCGTGAGCAGTGCTAATAACACCTGCCCTAGCTTTTGAGTTAGGATCTTTTGCCTGTAAATCGAATTTCATTTGTGTAAATCTCTGTCAAAAATCCTGCAAAAATACAATTAATTGTTTGTTGTTTGGGTTTGCGCAGTTTAATTTTATACATGTGATTTGGAAATCAGCGTAGAAACTTTCATTAGCGTTCGGCTAGCTATACATTTCAACAGATGAAAAATTCGGGATCGAGTTAGTTGCAAAAGCTGCTGCAAGTTTTTTTCGTTGATGTTAATGCTTGCTTTTACATACTTTGTTGTGGTTTTAATGCGACAAATCTTTGAGTTTTTAAGCACTGTTTTGAGTTTTTAAACCCGATGGACGCGGCAGCTCCCGACCGAAGGGAGGGACTACAGCAAACAGCGGGACTACATTAACCTACTAGTATTGCAATTGCTTTCCATATCAAAAAATCAAAAACTGGGTGGGCAACCAAGCAAATTAATTACCTTTGCTGGCTTAAAATACCATCGTGGAATTTAACATACTCGAAATCTGCTTACTTGCTGCGCTTCTCCTTTGTTTTTTTGTACAACTCTATTACGTTTTAGGGGTACATTTAAAACTGGCTACTTATCAAATTAAAGAGCTGCCAGGTGCAGCTGGTGAACCCATTAGTGTAATTATTTGCGCCCGTAATGAAGCTGAGAATTTAGCTAAATATTTGCCTGCAGTATTTGAGCAGGATTACAGCAAATTTGAGGTAATTGTAGTGAACGACAGATCATGGGATGGCACAACTGATTTGTTGGAGGAAATGGGAAAGCGCTACGCTAACTTAAAGGTGGTGCATGTGCCCGAAGGCGAGAAGTTTATTGCAGGCAAGAAGTTTGCGGTGACAATGGGCATTAAAGCGGCTAGTTACGATTGGTTGGTATTTACTGATGCCGACTGCCTACCTGCTTCTAAAAGTTGGTTAAAAGGAATGCAGCAGCCCGACATCTCCGCAACGCAGATAGTTTTGGGCTATTCGCCTTACTTTAAAAAAAGAAGTTTGCTCAACGCGTTGATTCGTTTCGAAACTTTTTTTACAGCGGTTAACTATTTATCCTTTGCTTTGAAAGGTATGCCTTACATGGGCGTAGGTAGAAACTTGGCCTACCAAAAGCAGTTGTTTTTTAAAACGAAGGGCTTTGCGGCCCATATGCATGTTCCATCAGGAGATGATGATTTATTTGTGAACGCCAATGCTACTGCTGGCAATACGGTTATACAAATTAACCCCGAAACTCATGTTTGGAGCGAACCAAAAACTACCTTTTTAAGTTACTTAAGGCAAAAAAAACGTCATGTTGGGGCTGGAAAGCTTTACAAAGCAAAGCACAAATTTATTTTGAGTGCTCAAATTATTGTGCAGTTTTTGTTTTATGCGTTGGCCATTACTTTAGCTTGTTTTCCGCATACGCACATTGCTGCCGTATCGGTGTTTTTATTAAGTATTATTGTTAGGTGTTTTGTGTACCCTAAATTGCTGCACAGATTAAATTATAAGGAGCTGAAATGGTGGTTCCCTATTTTGGATATCATCTTGATGCTGTTTTTGGTAATCAACGCTGTGTTAGCTGTATTTGTTAAAAAAGTGCAGTGGAAGTAATTAGTTTACGGTTTAATGGTTACGAATTATCAGCTCACTATAAAAAACTTATCACGCATACTTAACACTTAAAACTCAAAAACCTTTAACTTTGCGCCCATGGCAAAACCTGATATTGTTTTCAAGTACTTTAAGGATTTAAGCGATACCCAAGTAGCGCAATTCGAAAAACTTTTTGATTTGTATAGCTTTTGGAATGCACAAATTAATGTCATCTCCAGAAAAGATATCGAGGAGCTTTATGAAAGGCATATCCTGCATTCGTTGGGCATAGCCAAGTTTTGTACATTTAAACCAGGCGAAAAAGTTTTGGATGTTGGTACAGGCGGAGGTTTTCCGGGCATTCCATTAGCTATTATGTTTCCAGAAACTGATTTTCACTTGGCGGATTCTATCGGTAAGAAAATTAAGGTGGTTAGCGAAGTAGCGGCTGCTTTGGGCTTAACGAATGTACAGGCATCGCACAGTAGGGCAGAGCAGATTACCGATAAATATAATTTTGTGGTTTCAAGAGCGGTAACTCGTTTGGGCGAGTTCTATCCATGGGTGCGTGGTAAATTTGCTAAAGAAAACATCAATGCCATTAGAAATGGTATTCTTTATTTGAAAGGTGGCGATTTAACCGAAGAGATTAAAGAAAGTAAACTGAAAGCAGAATTGTATCCGCTTTCAGTTTATTTTGAAGAAGAGTTTTTTGAAACCAAGTATGTGGTTTACGTGCCGCAGTAGTTATTTTATATAAACCCAGCCCTGCTTAGCAACGTTGTCATTTTTGGAATTAGTTAAGTAGAAATAGGTTCCTGTTGGAAGTTCTCTTGACTTAAAATCATTGGTATTGCCTTCATGGCCATCCCAGTCATTATTGTAGTTCTCGTTAACATAAACCTCCCTTCCCCATCTATCGTAAACTTTTAACGTTTTTATTTCCTTAGCGCCACCTACAACAGAAAAATATTGTTTCTTGCTTCTGTCTAATCTAGTAGCCTGCTTTTCGGAAGGTGCGCTTGCTAAAGATTCCCCCTGTTCAGATGATCTAAGTTTTACTCCATCGCCTGAGGGTTTTTGAGGATTTAACGGCGGCGTTGGTGGTCTTTTGACCTTTTTATCGGCTGGAGGCGGTTCAATTGGTGGCGGCTCTACCAACGGCAGTCTGTTTAAATTTCTGCCAGTAATTTCCACCGCCCCATACCGTGCTTTTGTGCCGTATTTTTCTTCGGCATGCTTAGGATTTACAAAGACAACGCTTTCCGTATTTGTTACACCGTAAAAAGTGCTATTGTCCGTAATTACCTCTCCATTTATCACAATTAATCTTGAATCAACTTTAATTGCTTTTTTATTGTAATAAGTGTTTGCAGGATAAAATGATTTTTGATTTCGAGGTTTTACTACTGGCGGTGGAAATTTTACCTGATCCTTGTTATTAGATTGAATACGAGGAGGAGGGAATTTAACCTGGTCTTTTTTGATTTCAGGCGCACTTTTTGGCGTGGGCGAAGGACTCATTGGGGGTGGAGGGGTAGCTGCTATATCTTTTCCATTAATAACTACTGCACCATTTTTTCCGATTTTACTGCCGTATATTTTTGTTGCTTCTGCGCTATTAAGATACTTAACTTCTTCGGCGTCAACTATGCCATAGAATTTGTTTTTATCAGTTACTAATTTTCCGTTAATGATAATTGCTCGCTTCTCTAAAGAAATGAAGTTGTTTTTGTTGTCATAACGATGCTCTGGATAGTACATCGGCTTTTCTTGCTTATTTTTTTGGACAGTTTTTTGCACTGTCTTCTGCTTGCCAATCTCTAAATACCCATAGCTCTTACTAAAGCCAAGTGTTGATGCACAGAGCAAGCCTAGTCCTAGCGGAACTGCCAGCAAATACTTGAGCCTTGCCCAATTTGCTGTTTTTTCTTTGTTTAACATGTTAATTCTACTTTTTAATATTGATTGATTGAATAATTG
Source organism: Pedobacter zeaxanthinifaciens (assembly GCF_003313335.1). Lineage (GTDB taxonomy): Bacteria > Bacteroidota > Bacteroidia > Sphingobacteriales > Sphingobacteriaceae > Pedobacter > Pedobacter zeaxanthinifaciens. Next base: position 17,661 of record NZ_QMHP01000010.1, on the reverse strand, counting down.
ATTGACAAGTGAGGATGAATAAGCAGCCATCGAATTTTCGATTAGGAACATTGCATATTCATGTTTGGAGATATTTTTAGCAGTTGTTTGTTCGTCGGCGATATATTCGTGAAGTAGCGTTAAATCTTTTTTCATCAAATACACCAGCGGATTAAACCAGCAACAAATTTTCAAGGTTTCCAATAAGACGATATCCCAGCTATGTTTCTGGTTGATATGGATCATTTCGTGTCTTAACACGGCATTATTTTTTGCCATCTCCGGGTGGATAAATAAAATGTTGAAAAACGAGAAAGCGGTGTGTTCCGAAGTTAATTCTACTAAGGTGTACTTATCGAGCTTGATTTTGTTGCCATTACGGAAAATACCAATGATCTTGGAAATGGAAATGACGAGTTTAAAGCCAAGCAATATGGCAATGGCGATGTATGCGTAAAATAAATAGTCTTGTAGTGTGAATGAAGTAGTTTGCGCAACCGTAACGTTTTTAGTTGCTTCTAATGAAATTTCGTAAGGGACAGCCTCTATTTCCAATACAAGTTGGGGTTTCAGGAAATTTAGTTGTACCAAAGGTATCGCAAAGGCGACTATAATGCTCCATATCAAAAAGTATCTGTTGTTGCTATAAAAGGTGGAGCGTTGCAACAATAACTTGTACATAAAATAGAAGGCGGCCAAGTAAAGGTTCGCTTCTAAAAGATAATAGAGCCAATTCATCACTTTTTGTTTTTAAGTTGTTCTGCAATTGCTATAATTTCATCCAGTTGGGAGATGTCTAATTTTTTCTCCTTCACAAGAAATGACACCAAACTTTCGTAGCTGTTTTCGAAATAGTTGTTCATTACTTTATCAAAAGCAAAATGCCTATACTGCGCTTCGGTGATAGTTGGAAAATAAACATGCGTGTTCCCTATGGCTTTGTGGTTAATAAAACCTTTGCCTTCCAGTACTCTAATTACTGTAGAAACCGTATTGTAGGCAGGCTTTGGAGGTTCCATTTGATCAATTACCTCCTTCACTACTGCTTCTTTTAATTCCCAAAGTATTAGCATTACCTGTTCTTCTGCTTTTGTTAATTCCCTCATAATAAATTATCTTGTGTTTTACCTAAAGTTAAAACTATAAAAATAGTTTTCAAACTATTTTTATAGTTAAATTATTAAAGCATTGTATTACAGTGTTTTATTTTATCTATGAATAAACAATATCAAATTGCCTTAACGCTAATTGATGGCGTTGGTCCGTTAATAGCCAAAAAATTATTGCACCATTTTGGAAGTGCTGAAGCAGTGTTTGGTGCCAATTTCAAACAATTGACACAACTTGAAGGAATCGGAAAAAAAACCGCTGAAGCTATTTTAAATACCCATGCATTGGTATTGGCAGAGCAGGAGCTAGCATTCATTGAAAAGCACGATATTCAGGTGTTGTTTCAAGATGATGAGAACTACCCTAAACGTTTGCGCAACTGCTACGATGCACCATTATTGTTGTACTATAAAGGAACGGCAAATTTAAACCAGTCGCGGATTATTAGTATTGTAGGTACAAGAAATGCAACCAGCTACGGAAAAATGCTTTGTAAGCAACTTGCAGAATTGCTTAAACCGTATGATGTACTAATTTCCAGTGGTTTGGCGCATGGTATTGATGCCGCTGCGCACCGAGAATGTTTGGCATTGAATATTCCAACAGTTGGCGTAATGGGGCATGGCTTAGATAGAATTTACCCTGCGGCGCATCGTGAGTTGGCCGCTAAAATGATTAAAAACGGGGGGCTGCTTACCGAGTTTTTGCCCGGCACCAATCCTGATCGAGAGAATTTTCCAAAAAGGAACCGCGTTATTGCTGGCATGGCCGATGCTACGATAGTTGTAGAGGCATCTATTAAAGGTGGAGCTTTAATTACTGCTGAAATTGCCAATTCTTATAACAGGGATGTTTATGCTTTCCCGGGAAGAATCAACGATGAGTTTTCTGAAGGCTGTAATTTTCTCATCAAAACAAATAGGGCAGGGCTTATTAATCATCCGCAGGATTTGATTTATTACCTCGGGTGGGATAAAAATATTGCTGATCAAATTAAACCTATACAGGCTGAGCTGCCTTTAAATTTAACTAAAGAAGAGCGAATAGTGGCCGAAGCGCTGCAAGTACAAACGTTTAGCATTGATGATTTATCTCTAAAAACGAACTTGCCACAAAGCAAGTTAGCGATGATTTTGTTGACCTTAGAAATGAAGGGATTGATTGTAGCACTGCCAGGCAAATCTTTTAGAATAGCTTAACACATAGCTAGGTTTGCCTTTTACCAAATTTTCACCATAATTAGTATACTGTTTTGGTAGTTTATGAAACTAAATTTTTTTTATACATCTTTATCGAAATTTAGTTTTGAATAAATATTAAGGTGTGAAATACTTATTGTTGTTCTGTATTTTTGTGACATGTGGTATAACAATATATTAGAAACCATTGGTAACACGCCATTGGTAAAATTGAACAACATCGTAAAAGATATTCCGGCAACTGTTTTAGCAAAAATTGAAACAACTAATCCAGGTAACTCTATTAAAGACCGTATGGCCTTAAAAATGATTGAGGATGCCGAGAAAAGCGGAAAATTGAAACCTGGAGGTACCATTATTGAGGGAACATCGGGCAATACGGGTATGGGCTTGGCAATGGCGGCTATCATTAAAGGTTACAAATGTATTTTCACCACAACCGATAAACAATCTAAAGAAAAGGTAGATGCTTTGCGTGCTTTTGGCGCTGAGGTAATTGTTTGTCCCACCAACGTTGATCCAGAAGATCCGCGTTCTTATTATTCTGTTTCTTCCCGTTTGGAAAAAGAGGTGCCTAACTCTTGGAAACCTAACCAGTATGATAACTTAAGTAATTCGCAAGCACATTATGAGCAAACCGGTCCGGAAATTTGGGAACAAACTGAAGGTAAAATAACACATTTAGTAGTTGGCGTAGGTACAGGTGGTACTATTTCTGGAACAGGTAAGTATTTAAAAGAGAAGAATCCTAACATTAAAATTTGGGGTATTGATACTTACGGATCGGTATTCAAAAAGTATAAGGAAACTGGAATTTTTGATAAAAACGAAATTTATCCATACATCACCGAAGGAATTGGTGAAGATTTTTTACCTGCCAACGTTAACTTCGATATTATTGATTTATTTGAGAAAGTAACCGATAAAGATGCTGCTTTGATGACTAGAGAGATTTGTCGTCAGGAAGGTATTTTTGTAGGTAACTCTGCTGGTTCAGCGGTGGCTGGCCTTTTGCAGCTGAAAGATCAATTGAAACCAGAAGATGTAGTTGTGGTAATTTTCCATGATCATGGTAGTAGGTACATGGGTAAAATGTACAACGAAGATTGGTTGCGTGAACGTGGTTTCCTTAAAGATGAAAAGTTAACCGCTAGAAGCATCCTTTCTAAAAAAGATACTGCTGAAATTGTAACTATTGATTGTGAAAAGACGGTTTCAGAAGCATTTAATACTATGAGTACCTTAAATATCTCTCAAATTCCAGTTACACAAAAAGGAATGTTGGTAGGTAAATTAGAAGAAAGTGATATTCTTGCAGCATTACTTGAAAATCCAAGTGTAAAATCAGCTAAAGTGGAAAGCATTATGGGCGGAACTTTCCCGTTTGTAGATTTGAATACTTCCATCGATAGGTTATCATCATTAATTAATAAAGATAACAGTGCCGTGTTAGTGGAGTTGGAAGATGGTAAGTTTGATATCATTACCCAATACGATATCATTAATGCGATAAAAGGATAGTTTTTAAGTTAAAAGTCTAAAGCAAAAAGATTGGTTTATTGCCAATCTTTCTGCGTTTATAGGTAGTTATCTTTGGTGATTTCCCAAGTCCAAGGTTTCTTAAAATCCTTAAGTGTACGCCTCGAGCCGAAAAATAAAATGTCTTCCTCTTTGTAGTTCAGTATATTTCTATTGAAAATACTGCCAACTACTGTTTTAATGGTACGATCCACAAAATCATATTGCTTATCAACCATCTCGCCGCTGTCTTTATGGTAATACACATTGTTTGCAGCAACTAAGGCCCATTCCTTTTGCTGATATTCAAATTCGTAGTTCAGTTTCCAACGCCAGTCGTTGCCGCCTTCAAATGAAAGTATAAATTTGTTGCTATCTATTCTTAAGCCTTTAAAAGGATCACCCATTTTACCGCCTTCTTCAGAGCGTAGCACAAAATCGTTGTTTTGAATGGCTAGGCGATACAATTCATCTTTTTTAAAATAAACGGCCAGCATTCTCGGTTTTTGGGTTTCGGTGATAAGCTCAATTTCATAATTTCCGTAAGCTCTATCTTCATCCACTGCAGTATTAAATTCCAAAACGAGCACAATATCATCCTTATTGTCTTGGTTTAAATCGCCCTTGGCCGAATCAATCAGTTTCCAATTTTTTGGAATGAGCTGCTCAACAGATTTTGCCTGTTGAGTAAGCCTTGGAAAGATAAATTTTTGCGCAAAACTGGTGCTTGACACTGAAAGTAACAGAAAAAATATCAGCCATCTCATGCTACTACAACGGTTAAAATACTATTTTAGCATAATTGCGTTGAACCTAAATATTACGTCTCTGAATTTATTTCAGAATCTGTTTTTAATTGTTGCTAATAAGCCGACCCTGAAATAAATTCAGGGTGACGATGATGAAAGTGAAGTGCTAAAAACCAAAATATAAATAGCCTATATGGACTTAACATTTAATAAAAACGAAGATTTTAATAAGCAACAGGTTTATGACCTTAAAGTAAGATTAAAAAAAATATACCAAGGGGGAGGGGAGAAAAGTGCAGCTAAACAGAAAGAAAAAGGGAAGTTGTTAGCTAGGGAACGAATTGCTTACTTGCTTGATAAAGACAGCCCCGAAATTGAAGTGGGTGCTTTTGCCGCTGATGGTATGTATGAGGCTGAAGGTGGCTGCCCTAGCGCAGGTGTGGTGGTGAAAATTGGTTATGTAGCTGGCCGACAATGTGTGGTTGTTGCTAATGACGCAACGGTTAAAGCAGGAGCCTGGTTTCCTATGACGGCTAAAAAGAACTTGAGAGCGCAGGAAATTGCCATGGAAAATAGGTTGCCTATTATTTACTTGGTGGATAGTGCCGGTGTTTATTTGCCAATGCAAGATGAAATTTTCCCCGATAAAGAGCACTTTGGTCGGATTTTTAGGAATAACGCCATCATGTCGTCGGAAGGCATTGTTCAAATTGCGGCAATTATGGGATCATGTGTAGCTGGTGGTGCATATTTACCTATTATGAGCGACGAGGCCATGATTGTTGATGGAACAGGATCTGTTTTTTTGGCCGGCTCTTATTTGGTAAAATCAGCCATAGGCGAAGATATTGACAACGAAACTTTGGGTGGAGCTACAACGCACTGCGAAATATCAGGTGTTACAGATTACAAACATCCTAATGATGAAGCTTGTTTAGATAGTATCAGAAATATCATCAGTAAAATGGGCGCTCCACAAAATGCTGGTTTTAATCGGGTAAAATCGGCTTTGCCTAAATTAAATGAGCAGGATATTTACGGTATTTTGCCTGATAACCGCGAAAAGCAGTTTGACATGAGAGAGATTATTTTGCGCTTGCTAGATGATTCGGAATTTGAAGAGTACAAGGAACTTTACGGACAAAGCATTATCTGTGGCTTGGGGCGCATTGATGGTTGGGCGGTTGGTATCGTGGCAAACCAGCGTAAGGTGGTGAAGTCAAAAAAAGGCGAAATGCAGTTTGGCGGAGTAATTTATTCTGATAGTGCTGATAAGGCTACGAGGTTTATCATGAATTGTAACCAGAAGAAAATTCCTTTGGTGTTTTTGCAAGATGTTACTGGGTTCATGGTGGGAAGCAGATCAGAACATGGCGGTATCATTAAAGATGGTGCGAAAATGGTAAATGCTGTTTCTAATTCGGTGGTGCCAAAATTCACCATTGTTGTGGGCAACTCCTACGGTGCAGGCAATTATGCCATGTGCGGCAAAGCATACGATCCTCGCTTGATTTATGCTTGGCCAAGCGCTAAAATTGCAGTAATGGGCGGGCCTCAAGCGGCAAAAGTGCTGTTACAAATACAGGAAGGCGCACTTAAAGGTAAAGGCGAAACGTTAGATGAAGACAAGAAGAATAAGTTGTTAGATGATATCACTGCTAAATATAATGCACAAACTACACCATACTATGCCGCTTCGCGTTTATGGGTAGATGGCGTTATCGACCCACTTGAAACAAGAAAAGTGATTTCAATGGGAATAGCAGCTGCAAATCAAAACCCAATACAAAAGCCCTTTAATGTAGGAGTAATCCAAACTTAGGGTTTAACAGCAAGCACAATTAAAACACACACAAATGAAAATTAACATTAGCACTCCATTTAAATTCTTGCCCATAATAGTGGTAATACTGCTTTGCTCGCCTTGCCTTAAAACATTTGCGCAGCCAAAATCAATTTATTTTGATGGAAACAGAATCACCACCAATGCAGAAAGAGCAACTTCTTACGGTGTTTACGGTAAACTGTCTGGTCAGGATTTATGGGTGTTAAAGCGATACGATTTGTATGATAATTTAATGCTCTCGGGTAGCTACAAGGATGAACAGTTATCAAAACCACACGGTAAGTTCATATTTTATGGCAGCATCGCTGATTATAATTACCAAAACTTTAGCAATTTTAAAAATCCCAAAACTGATAGGTACATTACCCAGCAGGGTGAGTACGTTGATGGTATGGAAGAAGGTCAGTGGACAGATTATTTTCCTGATGGAACGGTAATGGGCTACAGAACTTATGAAAAGGGCAAATTGGAGGGAAAGGTAGAGTTTTTCAATTACCGAGGCAGGCGACTACTACTTGGACATTATAAAGACGGTTTAAAAACTGGCACTTGGTATGATTTGAAGAGAAAAGTGAAAGAGGTTTTTAATAATGATCAGCTGGTAAGCACTGCTAAACTTACCAAAGCAGAAATTGCAGATATAGAATAAACTATCCCTTACCTAAATAATACGATGAAAATCTCCTTCACACTAATTATTTTATCATTGCTTGGCACAAACTTATTGGCTCAGGATGCTGAAAAAATCCACTTTAAGTCAATTGTGGTTGATACTCACGGCGATATATTGTATAACCAAATTCAATCGGGTATTGATATTGGAAAGTTGCAAGCCACCGGTAATTTCGATTTGCCAAGAGCAAAAAAAGGTGGTTTAGATGTGCAGGTGTTTTCAATTTGGTGTGATGAAAAAGGCGGTTTCAACATGGCTAACCGTCAAATAGATTCACTTTATAGTTTAATTAACAGATATCCCGACCGCATTCAATTGGTAACTAACGCTTCGCAATTGACTAATGCCGTTAAGCAACAAAAATTAGCGGCGCTAATTGGCGTAGAGGGTGGTCATATGATAGAAAATGATTTAGGTAAGTTAGAGGCACTGGCTAAAAGAGGCATGATTTACCTCACACTCACTTGGAACAATAGTACGCCTTGGGCAAGTTCGGCAGCGCAGGAAAGCAAAGGTGAAGTTGCCATGCCCGGTTTGAGCGATTTTGGAAAATCGGTAGTGCGTAAACTAAATGAGTTGGGTGTTCTGGTTGATTTATCTCACGTAGGCGAACAAACTTTTTACGATGCCATCCAACTTTCTAGCAAACCTGTGTTGGTTTCTCATAGCTGCGTTTATGGCATTAATCCCGTACCCAGAAATTTAAAAGATGCTCAGATTAAGGCGGTTGGTAAAAACGGCGGTGTTATTTCTATCAATTTTTACAGTGGTTTTTTAGATCCTACTTTTTCAGCAAAACAGCAAAATTTCTTAATTAAACATAAACCTGAGCTAAAAGAGCTGACTGATAAATATGGAAGATCAAAAGCGATTGATACGTTGATTGCTTTACACAAAGAAGAAGCCGATGAAAGTAGGCCTAAAATTGAGCGTATCATCGATCATATTGATTATGTGGTTAAGTTAATAGGTGTGGATCATGTGGGTATCGGTGCTGATTTTGACGGAGCCGAATCTTTTCCGCAAGGTATGGATAGCGTGGCTGACTACCCGAAAATTACAGCAGCACTATTGAAACGAGGTTACAGCGACGCTGATGTGCAGAAAATTATGGGCGGCAATTTTGTGAGGCTGCTTCGAGAAAATAAAGGGCTTTAGTTGGGAAGTAGGAAAGCGTACGGTTGGTTAATTGTTTGGATTGGTTAACTGTTTAATTGTTAGCTGTAAGATTGTGCTTGCAACTAACCCCTAATCCCTAACCTCTAATGCCTAACTCCTAGCAACTAACCCCTGACCCCCTAACCCCTAAAACAAATTATCTCCACAATTTCATCTTTCTCCACAAGTATTGTGCTTTATCCAGTAAAGATTAAATTTGCAACACAAATTACACACAATGTCGCAACAAGAAGAATTAGAACACGTAGAGTGCCTCATAATTGGATCGGGGCCAGCAGGATATACAGCCGCTATTTATGCCGCCAGAGCTGATTTGAAACCTGTTTTATATACCGGTATGGAAATGGGCGGCCAGCTTACCCAAACTACAGATGTAGATAATTTTCCAGGCTATCCAAATGGAATTATGGGGCCTGAAATGATGGAAGATTTCAAAAAACAGGCGGAGCGCTTTGGTACACAAATCCGTTTCGGTTATGTGAGTTCAGTAGATTTTTCATCGCTACCTCATAAAGTTACAGTAGATGAAAGCAAGACAATTTTAGCAGATTCGGTAATTATTGCTACCGGTGCAAAGGCAAAATGGTTGGGCTTACCTAGCGAACAGCAGTACAATGGCTTTGGCGTATCTGCTTGCGCCGTTTGTGATGGTTTCTTCTTTAAAGGGCAAACTGTAGCCATAGTAGGTGCTGGAGATACAGCGGCCGAGGAAGCTACTTACTTAGCTAAACTTTGCAAAAAAGTTTATATGCTAGTTCGCAGAGATGAATTCCGTGCCTCAAAAGCAATGGTTCACCGCGTTTTAAATACAGATAATATTGAAGTGTTGTACAATACACAAACCACCGAAATACTAGGAAACGGCAAAAATGTAACTGGTGTGCAAGTATTTAATCACCAAACTGAGGAAGCAACTACATTAGATATTGATGGCTTTTTCGTTGCTATTGGACATAAACCAAATACGGATATGTTTAAAGGTTGGTTAGATATGGATGATACTGGTTACCTACAAACTATTCCAGGTACTTCAAAAACTAATATAGAGGGCGTTTTTGCTTGTGGTGATGTTCAGGATAGCTATTACAGACAAGCGATTACAGCCGCTGGGTCAGGATGTATGGCAGCGCTTGATGCCGAAAGATATTTGGCTGCAAAGGCCGACGAAAAATAGGCATAGGTAACAACGAAGTTTTAAAACCTTTCCAAAAATGTTTGGAAAGGTTTTTTTATGCTTTAAAAATTTTCGTTTGTCCGCTTAAAAATAGCTATCTTGGTACAGCAACTAAATGATTTTATTTCACTATCAAACCAACAACCATTTGTTTTAATGAGAAAGTTACTTTTTTCCTTTTTAGCTACCATTTTAATTTCAAAAGCAAGCGCACAAACTGATGTAAACATGGGCATTATTCCGGCTCCGGTTTCCATTACAAAAACAGCGGGTAATTTTACTTTGGGCAACAATGTGCTTATTTTAGCAACGCCTAGTGGTCAAGCAGTTGCATCAACTTTAAAACAGTTTTTGGCTACAAAAGGCGTAACTGCAAAATTGGTTTCGGCTAAAACGCCATTAACGGCTAATCAAAAGGCCATCGTTTTACGTAACGATGCAAACCAAAAGTTGCCGAATGAAGGCTATCAAATTTCTATTAAAGCAAACAGGATTATTTTGGATGGTAGAAATGCAGGCTTGTTTTATGCCCTGCAATCATTTATGCAAATGTTTCCTGTAAGTAAAACAAATGCAGCTTACAGCATTCCAAATGTCGAAATTAATGATTATCCACGTTTTAGTTACCGTGGTTTGCATTTAGATGTTGGACGTCATTTCTTTCCGCTTTCGTTCATCAAAAAATACCTTGATGTAATGGCATCTTACAAATTGAATAACTTCCACTGGCATTTAACCGAAGATCAAGGTTGGAGATTAGAAATTAAAAAATATCCTAAGCTAACGGAAGTTGGAGGAAGTAGAAACGGAACTATTATAGGTAACTATCCGGGCAGCGGCGGTACAGATAATGAGGTGTACAAAGGCTACTACACGCAAGAGGAAGCCAAAGAAATTGTCGCTTATGCCGCTGCAAGGTATATTAACGTAATACCTGAAATTGAACTTCCAGGGCATAGTTCGGCAGCTATTGCAGCTTATCCAGAATTAAGTTGCTTTCCTGATAGAGATACGTACGTTGCCGCCAATGCGCCTTGGTCGGGTTCACGTACTGGAAAGCAGGTGCAGCAAACTTGGGGCGTTTTCGATGATATTTTTGTGCCATCTGAAAATACCTTTAATTTTTTGCAGAATGTACTTGACGAAGTGTTAGCTATTTTTCCATCTAAATATATCCACATTGGTGGCGATGAAGCACCAAAGAAATATTGGAAAGAATCGGCTTTTTGCCAACAATTAATTAAAGAAAAAGGATTAAAAGATGAACACGAGTTGCAGAGTTATTTTATCCAACGTATTGAAAAATATTTGAATGGTAAAGGCAGGTCAATTATAGGCTGGGACGAAATTTTGGAAGGTGGATTAGCGCCAAATGCAACGGTAATGAGTTGGAGAGGAGAGAAGGGCGGCATTGAGGCGGCACAGCAAAACCACGATGTACTGATGACACCTAGCACTAACGGTTTGTATTTCGATCATAAACAATCGATAGCTGAAGATGAGCCGCTCACCATTGGCAGAAATGGAAAGGGATTTGCCCACTACAGTAAAGTGTATAACTACGATCCAGTTCCTGCCGTGTTAACTGATGAGCAGAAAAAATATATTAAAGGAGTACAAGCCAATTTGTGGACCGAGTATATTGAAACTCCATCAAAAGCGGAATACATGATATTTCCACGAGTGTATGCCCTTGCTGAAATTGCTTGGACTCCACTGGAAAAAAAGGATTTTAAAAATTTCAGCGAAGAGCGCTTACCACTACATTTAGCAAAACTGGATCAAACCGCTACCAACTTTTGGGTGCCGGTGCCTTTTGGCCAGCCTGATGCCACTGTAAATGGTGAAAACTACGTCGTAGACTTAAAAGTACCTGTAAATGGCGCCAAAATCTATTACACTTTAGACGGTTACCGCCCTTCAGAAAATGCGGCGGAATACACTGCTCCAATTAAAATCAATGTGCCTGCTGGTCAGAAAAAAGTTTTAAAAACCATTGTGATAACGCCTAGCGGCAAGCGAAGTATAGTTAGCCAAAGTATTTTTAGTAACGGCGCAGCCGATGTGAAATAAGATTTAGCATTGCTAAGTGCCTTGCAATAACGCAAAAGTTCCATATTCACTTTGTGCTAGCCGTAGCTGATACGGTCTATTTATTAATTTAATACAGCTCACACTTCTTGGATAAAAAGTTCAAAACACATAAATTGGCGTCACCATAAACTTATAACAAATGATTTTGAAAGACATATTGAAATCTGGCTTTGCCATAGCGGCAATTTGTTTGTTTTTAACTGCCTGCGGTGATACTGAAAAACCTACTCAAACGGTACAGAAACCAACGGAAGTGAAACAGCCTAACCCTTTTCCTTTCTACAAAAGTATCGAGATAAAACCCGGCTACTATTTTGAGGTAGTAAGTTGGGGCAAGGGCGTTGATAGCATCGGTGGCTTTTTGATTTTAATGTCCGACTCACTTAGGAATAATTACAGGTCAGTTGCTGTTGAGCGTACTGGTATCATCACTGATGCGTGGAATATGGATTTGGATAACGATGGCAACCCAGAAATTTACGTACAAACTTTGGTGCGCAAAAACGTAGCAGATTTAAATGTGTACGAATTTGGAGGTGATTTCAATAAAATTAGCTTTCCGGGCATTAGCAGTATGAAAGGCTATAAAGGCGATGATAAGTTTTTCGTGAAAAATGGAGATCTGTTTAGGTCTGTGCCAATCGTACAAACCGACAGCGGCAAAACTACCACCTTAGTCAAAACCTTGAAATATCGTTTATCAGGCAATAGCTTTTCTTCTTCGGAAGTGAAACCTAGTGAGTAGTTAGGAGCATCAAAATTTACTTAGCTCATTTTCAAAGAAGGCATCCCATTTTTTTTGCGCTTCTAAGTCTGAGCCGTGTTTGGTTTCCGCATCGTAACGCTCCTGCATATCGTTGTAAAAATTACTTATTTCCTTTGCTTTGCGTTCCACTAAGCGTTTGTAATTTTGTACGGTATAAGGTTGGTTGCGTAAAACGATTTCACCATTTTTTAATAGTAGAAAATTGATGTAAACATGTCCTTGTTCGTGGTTGAGCAAGGCTTTGCTGGTGGCACGGTCTCTAATTTTCTCTCGTTTAACCCATGATTTATTGGAATCAACACCGCCTAAAAAGCTAAAATCGATTTTTAAGTTATTGCCACGTATGGTTGAGTTGTAGCCATATTGCCAAATAGTGCTGGTAACTGCGGCATATGGCGAACCTGCATCTGCCTGAGCCCTAAAATGCGTATTCCAATCTAATTGTTCAGGAAAAATACGTTCGTGCGGCGCAAAAGCACAAAGTAGCACTACTAGTGAAGCTAAAATTATGTTCTTTAAACGTATCATTTAACGATACAAGAACGAAATTTATGCCAAATTATTCTGTGTCTTTAAACTGTTTGCTTACGCGTTCAAATTTTTCAATTAGCAAAGCAATTCGTTCCTTATCTCTTTTCATTACCGCTTTTCTGATAATGGTAGAGCACAGCACAATCCAGCCGAAGCTAAGTCCTAAAATCAAGCCTTGAAGCCAAGGGGTAAGATTAGTCAAAATCTCCACAAAATACAGCGCCATGCCCATGGAAAGCGACACAGCATAAAACCAATATAGCCTGTTGTATAACTGATGTCTTTGTATTTGATAGAGTTTTAAATTTAATAAGAAGGTGTGGGGATTTTCCGTAAAATCTGTTCGAGAAATTACCCTGTGATTGTTGTATAAAATGATAGTAAAAACTGCGATAGATAATACAATAATGCTGATGCCAAGATGGGTAAAAATAGAATTGAAATCTAAAAATATCCAAACTGCTGCCACAGCAAAAATTGATGAAACCATGCCCAATATATTTAGTAACGACTTGGTACGAATGGCACTTACATCTTTTTTAGCTTGCCTTAACATTTCATCGGCAGATATCTTCACATCAACCGTATGCTTAGCTTTAGCCCATAATGCCTCTATGTGATCAAATTCTTGCATGTTGATTGTAGATTTCAGTTAGTTTTTGTTTGATACGATGAATTTTAACCCTCAAATTTCCTTCACTAATGCCCGAAATTTCGGCGATTTCATTGTAAGGAAGCTCGTCGAGTACCATGGTGATAATTAGCCTGTCGTTTTCTTCTAGTTTAGAGATCGATTTGTAGAGCAGTGCGATTTGTTCGTTTTTTTCTGAATATTCCTCTATCCGGTTTTCAATAATGTTATCGGTAAGCTCATCTTTTGCCTGTCTTTTTTCCGAACGCAGGTAAGTTAGGCAGGTATTTACGGCAATTCGGTAAATCCAAGTAGAAATTAGCGACTTGTTTCTGAACTTATCTAGGTTTTGCCAAACCTTCAAAAATGTTTCTTGCAACAAATCATTGGCCGAATCAGCATCGCCCGTGTAGCCATAACACAGGTTGAATATCTTCTTTGAGTTTTTATCGAAAATTTCCTTAAATAACTGATCTCCTCGGTCCATTTAGCGTTATCGTATGTCTATTAGAACAGCATAACATTAAATTGTTACACCATAAACATCGGCTAAAATAATAAATGTTTGGTGGCTAAGCGCAAATATTTAATTTTGTTGTTCAACTAATAACAATATTGTCTATTTGTTAGCTAGCATTAGGCGATATAAATAACCAAATATGTCCTTCGGGGCAAAACACAAAAACAAACTAAATGAAAAAAAGTAAAATAGGTTTAATTACCCTTATCGCTGTCACTATTGCGCTCATTATTACTTTATTGAAAGAATTTGATGTGGTGCAAATCTCTGATATGGTGATGATGTCGGCGAGATGGATTGTAGCTATTGTATTAGTTTGTTTTGCATTGTCTAAAAAGAGTTTAACCACTTGGATTTTGGTATGTATGCTGCTGGGTGTTTTTGTGGGAGTCGATTTTCCGAATTTTGCAGCTGCGTTACATCCTTTAAGTAAAGGTTTCATCAAGTTGGTAAAAACTATTGTTGGTCCTATACTTTTTGGTACTTTGGTTTACGGTATTGCCGGCCATTCTGACTTAAAACAAGTGGGTAGGATGGCATGGAAGTCGATGTTGTATTTTTTCTGTGCTACTTCTTGTGCTATTTTCATCGGCTTAGCGGTAATCAATATTACACATGCGGGTGTAGGTGTAGATGTACAGCACATGCCTCAGGAGCAGCTTCCGGCGGCTAAGGCAGCAGACACGGAGCTAGAAAGATTACCTGCTAATGTGCATGGCGTATACAAGTTTACCAGTTTCTTCTACGATTTGTTTCCAGAAAATATCGTGAAATCAATGTATGAGAATAAGGTACTGCAAATTGTGGTTTTCTCCGTATTGTTTGGTATTGGCCTTGCTATGGTAGAGGAGAAAAAGCGTAAGCCGATAGTTGATTTTGCCGAAGGATTGTCGGAAGTGATGTTTAAATTCACTAACCTAATCATGTATTTTGCACCTATTGGCGTTGGAGCTGCCATGGCTTTTACGGTAGGCCATTTAGGGGTAGATATTTTAAAGAACCTGTTTATGTTATTGGGTTCATTATACATTGCACTAATTGTTTTCATCATGTTGGTGTTTGTGCCTATCATGCTTTTCCTAAAAATTCCAGTTAAAAAATTTATACAAGCGGTAAAAGAACCGGTGTCCATTGCGTTTGCTACCACAAGTTCTGATGCTGCTTTGCCAAAGGCGATGAGTAACATGGAGAAATTTGGTGTTCCCCGTAAAATCGTATCGTTTGTTATTCCAACTGGTTACAGTTTTAATTTAGATGGCACTTCTTTATACCTTTCGTTAGCTTCTATTTTTGTGGCTCAGGCAGCTGGAATGGATTTGAGTATTGGCCAGCAATTGGCCATTGCATTTACGTTGATGATTACTTCTAAAGGTGTAGCTGCGGTTCCAAGAGCCTCATTAATTGTGCTAATTGCCACTGCCGAGCAGTTTGGCTTACCTGTTTTCATCATTGCTGCTATTTTAGGAATTGATGAGCTAATGGATATGGCTCGTACATCGGTAAATGTAATTGGAAACTGCTTGGCTACCGTAGTTATAGCCAAATGGGAAGGTGAATTTGACGAAAATGCGACTGCTGATGATTTTTAGTTGTTTAGTTTTGTTGCCTAGTAATTAATTAAGGTTGCAACAACTGAGTGATGTAACTTTGAATACAATCGGCAGCCTAAACAATTCTGCCAACTGAAAACGATAACCGAAAAATGAGTTCGAGAGCAAAAAAAATATTTTTAATACTTAGTGTTGTGGTTCCTTTTGTGATTTATAGTGCAGTTTATTATGCGCCAATAATCAGAAATGCGCCATTTCAGGAAAAATATTTTGTATCGCTAGAATACAAGTGGGGTGGTGCAAAGCTTGAGAACAGCTATAATTCTGCTACTGGTGAATTTAAATACTTAGATAAAAATGATTCGCTAGTAAACAAGAATATCAAGCTAAATGATCGTGATATCAAATATCTAGATAGCATTGCTGATGTGCAGGGTTTTTGGAATTTGCCTAGTGTGATAGCCAATAGCGAAGATGATTTGAAAAATGCAAATCAGCTGCGCTACGTTATTAAGTTCAACTATCAAAAAAAATCTAAAGAAGTAACTTATTTTCCAAGTTTTAATGGCAATGAGAAAATGAAGGGCGCCGCCAGTAAAATGCAAAAGGAGATAGAACTTACATTGATTGATAAGGAGGACGAAGCAAAGTAATGACGAGCAAGCAGAAGTTGTATCTAAAATTAGCGGCAGTAGCATTTATTGTTATAGTTGGAGGTTACTATGTTTCTAAGCTACGTAGCGGAGGTAAACGTGCGGCTGCTTTTGTTAGCTTAAATTACCAATGGGGCATGGGCGATACTTTGCAAAATAGCTACGATTCTAAATCGGGGGCATTTGTTTTTCTCGACCAAAGCGATCGTGTAATTAAAGAAAACTTCAAGTTAAGGACTAATAACGTTATTTTTCTCCATAGCAAAATTAACCAAGAAGATTTGTTGAATATTCCGGATACAATAGCCAATAAGGGAGCAAATTTGAAAGATCCGAAAGTATTGCGCTATGAATTTAGGTTTGTTTACGATGACACTACCAAAAATATCATCTATTTAACAAATTACGACCAAGATCCGTTGGTTGCTACAAAAGCAAGTGCGTTGCAAAAAGTAGTGCAGCAAGTTGTTTCCGAGGCGGAAGAGCGATTTGCTAAACGGTAGTGCGGGATTTTTAGGCATTGTGGTCATTCAAACGTAAGACGCAACCCTAATCGATAGCTTTATGGGATCTTTCCCTATTGGCGCTTTGTCATTCTGAGCGCAGCGAAGAATCGATTAATATTTATTAGATGTCTCGTAACCTCGACATGAACTGTGTTTAAATCCAAATAAAAATTAAAATTTGCTAAAATAATATTCTGTTTGATTTAGCATTAGGCAAGTTCTGCTTTATAGGCTTCACCTGATTTAGCTATGGCAAATACCTGCTTAATAAGTTTATTGACCGCTGCTATCAGTGCCACCCGATATGATTTCCCCCTGCTCCTTAATCTTTCGTAAAGATCTTTGCAGGATTTGTTGCAGCGTATGGCCGAGGTAGCGGCCATGTATAGAACTTTTCTTATCTGCCCCATTCCCATTTTGCAGATATGCCCCCTACCTTTCACGCTTGCCCCCGATTCATATATCCTTGGTGCCAGTCCGAAATAGGATATGACCTGCCTATGGTTTTCGAACATGCTAAAGCCATCTGTAGCGGTGATGAGCATAGAGACACTCCTTGGCCCTATGCCCGGTATGCTCCTGATATTGGTAGCCATTTCCGCATAGTCCTGCTTTATCAGTTCTTCTATCTGAAGCTCCATATCCCTAATTCTTTTATCATGGCCTTCCAGTTCCCCCCTTATTTCATCGTTGAGCAGCTTGTCCATTGTGCCCGCAGCCTCAAATGCATGCAACTGGTTGGACAGCATCTGCCTGCGCTGTTTTAGTCCCCCAAGGTAGGTTTCCAGGTTTCGGATGCGCTGGATTGCCTCCTTTGGCGGCTCCCACGGCCTGGGACTGGTCATCTGTGCAAACTCTGCTATAACCAGGGCATCCTTCCTATCCGTTTTTGTCCGGGACATCCGCATCTGTGCAAACCTGCGTACAGCCAGGGGGTTTACTACCGAGACCCTTATGCCTGAACCATGCACAAATCTTGCCAG
>NZ_QMHP01000001.1 GCF_003313335.1 Pedobacter zeaxanthinifaciens | reverse complement strand
CTACTCATAAAAATGCCCCCATTAAGTGTCTAACTTTTTGGGGGCAGTCCAGTTTTCAGGGGCATTTTTTTATGTCGTGTTTTTGAAATCACATTTTAGAATCTAACTCCGAAAGTTAAGAAAACGTTGTTTTTGTTGTTAGTTGCCTCAGCTACTGGTTCTAGTCCCTGCAACTGATAGGGGCTAAAAGTAGAATGGGTATTCACTCTTTGGTAAGCTACATCGAAATAGTAATTTTTATTTCTATAACCTAAACCGCCACTATAAAATTGAGTAGCAAAGTATTGTTCGTCTTTGTCATCTTTATAAGCACTTCCGTTATTTCCATATCCTGCTCTTAAGCTAATGAAATCAGTAACTTTAACTTCACCACCTATTCTGTAATTTATGGCGCTTTGGAAAAGTTGCCTAACGTCGCGATTATTATTTGCTATAATCTGGGTATCCCCGCCGTCGCTACTTGAGAATTTTATGGTTGAATAGTCTACAAAATCAATATCTGCGGAAATTAATGCTCTATTTCCAATTACGTAACTTGAGCCAAGGGATGCTTTTAATGGTGTTCTTAAATTGTAAGAGAAGTCGTAAGTTTCACTGCCTAAAACATTAGGGTCATTACTGTCCTCGGTAAACGAATCGTTGATATTGAACCATGTAGGCGACTGTATATTTGCTCCTATTCTAAATTCAGGTATAGGTCTAAAAATCACCCCTAATTTCGCATTTACTCCAGATCCTTTAGTGTCCTGAGTCTGATTATAGTTAATATAATAGTTTTGCGCTATGCCATCTTCATCCAGCGTTGAATTATAGTCGTAATTTAAACTAACTAATCCTAAAGCGGCGCCGATGTAGATTTGATTTGAAATATTCAATGCACCAGATATGTTAAACTCAGACACTGAACCGCTTCTTACAATATTTGCAGATTGAAGACTATTCGCTGGAACAGAATAATCATTAAAGACATTATAAACTGAAGTAGAGTTATTTACTCCACTAAAATTAGCTTCAACTCCATAATCATTATTTCTGTTGTACCCTAGACCTATAACGGCACTTATAAGTCCTTTTTGTGTGTCTTGTCCTTTAGAACGATAAGTTGGCATATGAAATACGACGCCAAGTTGGTTCAAATTAACTTGCTGTTTGCTTGCAGATGAATTATTGCCTAAAAACGAAGCATTCGTACTAGTTTGATTAAACTCGGGTGTTAACACAAACTCTGACCGGGTGAATAAACCTAATCCGGCCGGGTTTCCTCCAAGAGAACTTATATCTCCACCAACGCCAATTTGTGCATTTCCCATCCCTTTAAACCTGGCGGAACTGCCATAGTTAGTTTGAGAAAAACGTAATGCATCGTTGGAATACTGAGCATAGGCGTTCATTGTGGTAGCTACCGTAGCTACCACCAAAAACATTGTTATTTTTTTCATTTTTTGTTCGATGTAATGTGAATTGACTAACCTCTACCTCCGCCTCGTGTTGGACGGCTACCGCCGCCACTACTACCGCTGCTGCTACTTCCACTACCGCTGCTTGATGGTGGTGGAGTGTAGGTTCTTGGTGGAGTATAACTTTCTCTAGTTGGAGCAGATGGTCTTGAACTTTCTGCTCTAGTAGGTCGGCTAGAAGTTGACCCTGTAGTAGATTCCGGCCTTCTTACAGTTCCATTAGTAGTAGGATTGTAACTCTCTGGCCTTGTTGGACGAGGCCCTACATTCACATTTCCTCTTGATGGGATATCTGAACCAAATCTGCCATTAGCTCTGGCAACTCCTCCAGATCTGTCAGGTCTTGCTCTGTAATTGTCATTTCTAACGATTACACCGCCGCCCCAGCCGCTGTTACCCCAGTAACCACCGCCCCAATAACCGCCTCCCCAGCCACCGTACCATGGATTATAATAGGAATATGGTCCCCAAGTGTTCCAGTAATAAGGACTTCCGTAATATCCCCAATAATTGTATGGGTTATTCCAACGGCTAAATCCCCAGCCATAGTTAAAGCCAATGCCTACATCAAAAGGGTTATACCATGAATTATAACCGTAAAAGTTATAATAATCATCAAAGTAAATTCTGTTTGGACTTCCGTAGTAAAATCTATCAATCCTAGAAGCGTAGTCCATATCGTAATTAGGATTACTTGCTTGGTAAGATGGATCAACACGGGAAGTATCTATTTGTGCTGTTTGCGCAGGAGGAGCATACTTGTATACTTTTGCCTGTGCTACAGTGTTGTACACATCATCAGCACTATTATTTTGCGCTAATTTTTGTGTAGAGCAGGATGCAACCAATAAGGCGGCTGCAGCAAGCGTTCCGGTTAAAAATAGGTTAACTCTCATCGTATTTAGGTTTTATTTGTGTGCTAAATTAATTTCTGACTATAAATTTATAGATTTGTAGACATCAATACAAGAAATTTAACACAAAAAACGTTCCAAATTAGTTATGAGCAAAGGTATTACGAGTAAAAGTGAAGATTATTCCCAGTGGTATAACGAAATTGTTATAAAGGCCGATTTAGCAGAGCATTCGTCAGTTAAAGGATGTATGGTTATTAAGCCGTATGGTTACTCTATTTGGGAAAAAATGCAAGCAGTTTTAGATCACAAATTTAAAGAAACTGGACATACTAACGCTTACTTCCCGCTGTTTATACCTAAGTCTTATTTTTCGAAAGAAGCCGCTCACGTAGACGGTTTTGCAACAGAGTGTGCAGTAGTTACCCACTATCGTTTAAAAAACGATGGTAACGGCAATATTGTGGTGGATGAAGAAGCTAAATTGGAAGAGGAATTAATTGTTCGCCCAACTTCGGAAACCATCATCTGGAATACCTATAAAGGTTGGATTCAATCTTACAGAGATCTTCCATTATTAATTAACCAATGGGCAAACGTGGTACGTTGGGAAATGCGTACTAGGTTATTTTTACGTACTACTGAGTTTTTGTGGCAAGAAGGGCATACCGCTCACGCTACTGCTGAGGAAGCTATTGAGGAAACCGAAAAAATGTTGGATGTTTATGCCGATTTCGTTGAAAATTGGATGGGTGTTCCGGTAGTAAAAGGTAAAAAAACAGAAACTGAACGCTTTGCTGGTGCTTTAGACACGTATTGTATTGAAGCTTTAATGCAAGATGGTAAAGCGCTACAAGCAGGTACTTCACATTTTTTAGGTCAGAATTTTGCTAAAGCATTTGACGTTAAATTTGCAAACAAGGAAGGAAAACTAGAACACGTTTGGGCAACATCATGGGGTGTTTCTACACGTTTAATGGGCGCATTAATTATGGCGCATAGCGATGATAGTGGTTTAGTATTACCTCCAAAATTAGCTCCAATTCAGGTAGTTATCGTACCTATTTATAAAGGAGAAGAAGAATTAAAGCAAATTTCCGCTTTTGTTGACGAGTTACTTCCACGATTAAAAGGTTTTGGGGTTTCTGTTAAATATGATGACAGGGATAGTCAGCGCCCTGGCTTTAAGTTTGCAGAGTACGAATTGAAAGGTGTTCCTGTGCGTGTAGCAATTGGCGCTAGAGATATGCAAAATGGTACAGTTGAGTTAGCAAGACGAGATACTAAAGAGAAATTTACCGTGCCTCAAGAGGGTTTGGCAGAATATATTTTCCAAATGTTAGCTCAAATTCAGCAGAATATTTTTGATAGGGCGCTAAAATTTAGAGATGAACACATCACCGAAGCAAATTCTTACGAAGAATTTAAGGAGTTGTTAGAAACTAAAACAGGTTTTATTGCCGCACACTGGGATGGTACAGCTGAAACAGAAAAACGCATTAAGGAAGAAACCAAAGCCACCATTAGGTGCATTCCTTTGAACAATAAGTTGGAAAATGGTGTTTGTATTTTAACAGGAAAGCCATCTACACAACGTGTGTTATTTGCGAAGGCTTACTAGTTAGATTTGAGTACAGCGATGTGAAATTCAGTTAATCGACCTCGTTTCACATCTTATCTTTATCCCCATTTGTTGAACCATGGAAAAAGAAACTACTAATTATCAGCTCATTCTTAGTAAACTCGAAAGTAAAGCTTCTTTAAAGCAGGAAATTTATAGAAATACGATTGATGTTTTTGCGGTTGCAAAGAAAGCACTATCTAAAATTGCCTCTCGTTTGCATCAGGATTATCATGCGAAAGATCCATCTGTAGAAGTAGCTTACAGAGATGCGCATCAATTTGAAGCGGAGCTTAAGTTTTCAGGAGATATGTTGCTGTTATCCATGCATAGTAACGTATTTAATTTTGAGGAGGGACATCGTGTTTTTTCGTCGAGTTACGTGAAAGCAGATCCCAGTTTAAGCTACTGTGGCGTAATCTACATCCATAACTTTTTAGCCGATTCGATAAAATATAATCGGCTGGCGGATGAAGGCACTTTAATAGCCAGAATTTTAGTCAATAAACAAAAACGATTCATTGTAGAAGGCGAAGGACAATTAGGATTTTTATTTGAATCATTTAGCGATAGTGAAATTAGCGAGGAAATACTCACTCATATTTTTGAACTTGCTATACTAGATTGTATGGATACAGATTTGCAATTGCCTCCGTATGCTGCTGTGAAGGATATTACATTGCACCAAAAGCAAACTATTTTAGCTGCTAGTGGCTACCCAACTGGAAAACGTTTGGGCTATCAGTTTAAAGCCGAAGCGCAACAAAATAATAATTTATAATTTAAATTTTAACACATAGGACATAATAAAATTTTGAGATTGGTTTATTGTTTTCTCTAGTCAAAAGCCTATGTTTCGATGTGGTTAACAAAAATAAAAAAATGAAATTTGCAACTAAAGCCATCCACGCAGGTCAAGAACCAGACCCTACAACAGGGGCTATCATGACCCCGATTTACCAAACGTCCACTTACTGGCAAGCATCGCCGGGCGAGCATAAAGGTTATGAATACTCTAGAGGAACTAACCCAACCCGTAAGGCATTAGAAGATTGCTTGGCAGCTCTGGAAAACTGTAAATATGGTTTAGCGTTCAGCAGCGGAATGGGTGCAACAGACTGCTTGTTGAGGCTATTAAAGCCGGGTGATGAAGTGATTACAGGAAACGATTTGTATGGTGGATCTTATCGTATTTTCACGAAGGTTTATCAAAATTATGGTATCAAATTTCATTTCTTAGATTTATCAAATCCAGAAAATATAACGCCTTATATTAATGAAAAAACCAAGTTGGTGTGGATTGAAACTCCTACCAATCCAACGATGCGCATTATTGATATTGAAGGCGTAGCAAAAATTACTAAGGCCAACAATATACTTTTAACGGTTGATAACACCTTTGCTTCTCCGTATTTGCAAAACCCAATTGATTTGGGTGCTGATGTGGTAATGCATTCGGTAACTAAGTACATCGGCGGTCACTCTGACGTGGTAATGGGCGCTTTGCTTACCAATAATGAGCAGCTATACAAAGATTTGTTCTTCATTTATAATGCTTGTGGCGCAACTCCCGGACCTCAAGATGCCTTTTTAGTGTTGCGAGGGATAAAAACCTTGCATTTGCGTATGAAAGCGCATTGCGAAAACGGAGAGAAGGTAGCCCATTTTTTAAGAAATCATCCTAAAATTGATAAGATTTATTGGCCAGGATTTGAAGATCATCCTAACCATGAAATAGCTAAAAAGCAAATGCGTGGCTTTGGTGGTATGGTATCTGTTACTTTAAAGGATGCAGATTTGAAAGAGACATTCCGCATTGCGTCAAGGTTTAAAGTTTTTTCGTTGGCTGAATCTTTAGGCGGTGTAGAGAGTTTGGTGAACCATCCAGTAAGTATGACGCATGGTTCTATTCCTAAAGAAGAGCGTGAAAAGGTTGGTGTAACCGATAACTTATTGCGTTTTAGTGTTGGGGTGGAAGACATTGACGATTTGTTGGCTGATTTGGAACAAGCTTTATTAGATTAGCTAATTAGCTAATGATGATGAAAGTAGATAATCTAAAGGATTTCCTCGATGCGAAGGTAGCGCAGTATAATCAGCCTAATTTCATTGCGAACGATCCAATTGTTATTCCGCATCAATACAGCTTGAAACAGGATATTGAAATTGCCGCTTTTTTTGCGGCAATTTTAGCTTGGGGGCAAAGGAAAACCATCATCAATAAGTGCAAGGAACTGTTAGCTAGGATGGACAATGAGCCGTATCAATTCATGCTGCATCACTCTGATCAGGATTTGAAGGGATTGCTGGACTTTAAGCATCGGACGTTCAACGATACTGATTTATTGTATTTTGTTTCGTTCTTTCAACATCATTATCAGCAGTCTAATTCTTTAGAAACGGCTTTTATACCGCAGGCGCTAACATACCGCACCGATTATCTAAGTGTGGAGGAAATTGCCTCAGGTTATGAACTAACTTCTGCTACCTGTTACACTTCAGATTTGGTACTATCCAATTTTAACATTGAAAAAGCATTAAATCACTTCCGTTCTTATTTCTTCAGTTTGCCAGATTTTCCTCGTCGAACGATTAAGCACATATCTTCACCTTTACAAAAATCAACGTGTAAACGTTTAAATATGTTTTTAAGATGGATGGTAAGAAAGGATGATTTGGGAGTTGATTTTGGTATTTGGGATATCATTAAACCCGCTGATTTGATTTGTCCCTGCGATGTTCATGTAGATCGAGTAGCTCGTCATTTTGGATTGATACAACGTAAGCAAACCGATTGGCTTACCGCCGTTGAACTGACAGCAAATTTGAAAGCTTTTGACCCTGCCGATCCAGTAAAATACGATTTTGCTTTATTTGGTTTAGGGGTAGAAGGAGAGTTTTAAGTTTGATGTCGTAAGTCCAAGGACCGATGTCCGATGATAAGATTTACCAAGTAGCTCATGGTCTTTAATCTTTGATCTTTTTTTATTTTGACTTTATACTTTTAACTTAGTTGTATGGTAAACTTCAAAGCCGAAATAGAGAAATTTGATACCAATGGCGAGAAAACTGGATGGAGCTACGTTTTCATTCCAGAGGCTATTGCTCAACAAATAAAAGCTGATGATAGGAGGGGATTTCGTGTATGCGGACAAATTGATCAGCTGCCAATTAGTGGGAAAAGCTTGCTCCCAATGGGAGGCGGCGATTTTATTTTACCTTAAGACGGAAAAATGCGGAAGCTTTTGAGAAAAGAGGCAGGCCAGCCGGTATTGCTATCATTAGCTCATGATGCAGACTTTAAAGTAGACATGCCAGAAGATTTAGAGGTTTGTTTGGCGCAGGAAGATGGATTATTAGAGCAGTTTTTAAGCTATACCAAATCTCATCAAAACTATTTTATCAATTGGTTAAATACCGCAAAAACGGAAACCACCCGCACCAAAAGATTGGTGATGATTGTTAACGCCATGGCCTTAAAACAAGATTTTGGTTTGATGCTGCGAAGTAATAGACGGGAGAAATGATTAAGCCTAGCTATCACGCTGGAAATTTGATTGTTTAATTACTATCTCATTTAGTACTAAATTTAACAGTTCTGAAAAATAAAAGCTCCTAACGTTTTGCTCATCAGTTTTTCTATCAATGCGTTTCTGTTTTTAGAACTTATCAGGTTATCAATTTATAAAAGCGACTAGCTCGGAACATCATTTACAGCCTTACACCACGTTCATATCGAAATTTTCTTTTCTAAAACTGATAAATGGGTAAGAGATAATAGTTGATTGATAATAATTTAACATTAGATCTATTCATTTGTAGTCGGTATTCTAGGAAAATCAAAAAACTTAAAATTATGATAGTTGGTTTATTGCGGGTTGATTTTCTTTTGTTATTTTTACTTAAGTTTTTTTGCTAAAAAGAAAGTAAACGTAACAAATAATCAAAAAATGCAACCAAGAGTTTAAGAGTTATGTATTCTTTTAAGGCTTTAAGTACAAAACAAATTAATGATTTTCGAGAGGGCAACGAAATAGCTTTTAAGGAAATATATGTGCTTTTTAGCCCGAAGGTTTATGCTTTTGCTTATAGCTTTTTAAAGGATCAGTTGCAAAGCGAAGAGATTGTACAAGAAACATTCTTATCCCTTTGGGAAAACCGTGGGAAATTTGATGCTGATAAAGTTTTGGAACCTTATCTTTTTACTATTGCAAAACGGCAAATTCTAGATCAATTAAGGAAAGTTATAAGTACAAAAAAACTTCGAGAAAACCTATTGACTAGCATTATAACCCAACATAACGATACTGAAAATCAGGTCATCTTCGCTGATATGTTGTCATTTGCTAACAAAGCCATTAATGAACTGCCGAAGCAACAACAACTCGTTTTCAGGTTGAGCCGCATGGAAGGTCTTAGTTACGATGAAATTGCAGATCGGCTTGGATTGTCTAAAAATACGGTGAAAAATCATCTCATTGTAGCCGCTAAAAAATTGAAAACATGTTTTGATAATCAAGAGATTATTTTCTTGCTCTGTTTATTCAGTACGTTTTTTAGTTAATTTATTTGCTTGTATATCAATCTCTTATCTCTATTTAATAAAAAAATATAAAGTAGACTAGTCCTTTTAGGTCGCACAAACGTATTCATTATATAACGCTGCAATTTGCTACGTTAAAACCAAATCAAACTTGAAAAATAATAGACTGCAATTTCTTTTACAGTTGCTGGTTGATAACAAAATTAACGAACGAGAACTTGAAGAACTCGCAAGTTTAATGCAACAGCCCGAAAATGATGAAATAATTGATGCCCAGTTAAAAAACACTTGGGAAAATTTGAGTTCGTCTGAAAAATTAAACGATACTTTGTATCATCAAATTACTAGCCATCAGCGTTTCACTCAATCAATAGTCGAGGAAGAAAGAAATTCCAAATGGGGTAGCTTGCGAAATAAATGGTATTATGTTGCCGCAACCATATTGTTGAGTTTTGGCATTGGAATGAGCATCTATTTATTTTCAAATCTTAAAAAAACACAAGTTCAGTTAGCAAATAGAGTTACTCCAACTGCACCAACAAATGATCATGTTATGCTTACACTTTCAAGCGGCAAAAAAGTTGCTTTGGAAGAGCTTGCATTAGGGAAGATTGTTACCGAAGGCAATATTGGGATTACTAAAAATAAAGAAGGGCAGTTGGTTTACGATCTCAGCAGTATCAATGACGACGGTACGTTGGATTACAATACCATTTCAACACCTGTTGGAAGCAATTATCAGGTGATATTATCTGATGGCACAAAGGTTTGGCTCAACGCTAAAACTACATTAAAATTTCCTGCAGTTTTTAAAGGCACAAATAGACAGGTTGAACTTTCTGGCGAAGCTTATTTTGAGGTAGCTCATAATGAGAAGCAACCCTTTTTATTAACGGCAAAGGGAATGACTGTGCAGGTATTAGGTACGCACTTCAATGTATCAGCTTACGACGATGACCAACTGGTTAAAACAAGTTTGCTTGAAGGTGCAATTAAGGCAAATTATCAAACTAAAAGCCTGTTGCTTAAACCTGGACAACAAGCAGTATTAAGTGAAAGCAAATTAAGCCAAAGCGGTTTCAACGAGGACGATGTAATGGCATGGAAAAGCGGCTATTTTATTTTTAGAAATGAGCCTATACAGGAAATTATGAAAGAGATAAGCCGCTGGTATCATATAGAAGTAGCTTATCAAGGAAACTTGACTAAAGAAGAATTTGGTGGGAAATACCTAAAAAACAGCTCGCTTAAAGAACTTTTGAGCAGCTTAGAATTAACGGGGAAGGTAAAATTTAAGATGGAAGGAAGGAGGGTAACCGTAATGCAATAATCATTAAAAACGGTTACAAAAAAAATCGAGAGAGCTTGGACCCTCTCCCGATTCCGAAGCGAATGCTTCAAGGTAACTAAACTGAAACGAGAAGAGACAGATTAATTAAACCCGTATTTCAAATGTATAAAAATTATACTTCTTTACTGCGTAGAGTTTTCTGCGTACCCAAAAAAATATTGCTTGTAATGAAACTCCTACTTGTTTTATTGACTGCCGTTGGCCTACAACTGGCCAGCGCAAATTCATTTGCACAAATAACCCTAAACAAAACCAACACTAAATTAGAAGTAGTACTCGCAGAGTTAGAAAAGCAAACAGGTTATAATTTTATTTATAATTCTGGCATGATCGCTAAAATCGATAATATCAACGTATCGGTTAAGAATGTAAGTTTAGTAGAAGCATTAAACAAAGCTTTAGAGAACCAGCCATTGAGCTTTACACTGAACGGAAATACCGTGGTTATCGTAGAAAGGAAACAAAACCAAAAGCAAATACGTGTAACAGGTACCGTTGTTGATAAAGATAACTTAGGTATTCCAAGTGTTTCTGTCACTATAAAAGGTACCAAAGTGGTAGAACTTACCAATATGGATGGCAAATTCAGCATCAATGTGCCTAATGGAAATGCGGTTTTGGTATTTACTTTCCTAGGTTTTCAAACTACTGAAGTAGCCGTTGGTAATCAAACTACCCTAAAAGTACAGCTTAAGGAAAACGTAGAGGCCTTAAATGAGGTAGTAGTAACTGCATTGGGGATTAAAAGAGAGGAGAAATCTTTAGGTTATTCCGTTACGCAGGTAAAAGGCGAGGAATTGACAGATGCTTTGTCCAACAATTGGACTGACGCCTTGACCGGGAAAGTAGCTGGCTTGAATATGATCAAATCCGGAGGAGGCCCAGCTGGTTCCAACAAAATTATTTTAAGAGGTGAGAGTTCATTAAGTGGAGATAATTCCGCACTAATTGTAGTGGATGGGGTAGTTGTGAGTTCTAAAATTTCGGAAGGTAATGGTGCTTACCTAGGTAGTGAAAACCCTGTTGACCACGGTAACGGGATAAGCGATTTAAATCCGGAAGATATCGAAAGTGTATCAGTATTAAAAGGGCCCGGTGCTGCAGCTTTATATGGCTCTAGAGGCTCAAACGGAGCTATCATCATCACTACTAAATCAGGAAAAGAAAGTCAAAAGGGGTTAGGCATATCGTTCAATTCGAACGCAGTGTTTGGCACCATTAACCGTTGGCCAGATTTTCAGTATGAGTACGGACAAGGTGCTATTGGTAGCGACCAGTACTATTCTTGGGGAGCTACAGAAGATGGGCCAAACACTAAAAATACTGGAGGCGCTTGGGGACCAAAATTTGATGGTCAGGAATATTACCAATGGGATCCTAATTTGTTGACCAGAGGTAATGAACGAACGCCTTGGAGACCGTACAAAAACAATAGAAAGGATTACTTCGAAGTTTCTGAAACCTATACCAACAGCTTGTCGGTGAGTGGTGGCAACGCAAAAACAACTGCTCGTGTGAGTTTTACCAACCTCAATAACAAATGGATTGTACCAAACACCGGTTACGATAGGAATACCATTGCTTTAAATGTATCGCAAAAGGTAAACGATAAGTTGATGATATCTACCAAGTTGAGCTATAACAATAAGTATAGCGACAATTTGCCATCAACCGGATACAATAACCAAACGGTGATGTATAGCATTATTGGTTTAACACCAAGTGCCGATATCAATTGGTACAAGCAGTATTGGGTGCCAGGTAGCGAGGGACTAAGTCAAATTAGGCCATTTGCCAATGGATTGGATAACATTTATTTAGCAGTGTATGAAATGTTAAATAAAAGCAACAGAAACCAATTGATTGGTACCATTAGCGCCAATTATGAGTTTACAAAAAGCTTAAATTTAATGGTGAGGAGCTCAATAGATTGGGCAGCCGAATCCAGATCGCAGCAAAAGCCGAAGGATGCAGCAAGGTTTCCTCAAGGGATGTTCCGTACACAGGATATCGATCAAAAAGAAACCAATACCGATTTTTTATTAAACTATAAGCACCGAATTAGTAAAGATATTGAGGCTTCGTATTCGGTTGGTGGATCATTGATGATCAATAAATACAAAATGGTTTCATTAAGTGCCGATAAATTAAGATATCCAGGCATTTATACCTTCGCTAATGTTCAAGATAGGGTAGAATCCAATTCAAGAACCACCGAATATGCCGTAAACAGTTTATATGGCTTAGCGCAGTTTTCGTACCGCAATTACCTTTTCTTGGATTTAACCGGCCGTAACGATTGGGCTTCTGTGTTGGCTTCTGAGTTCTCTAATCAAAATGTTTCGTTTTTCTATCCATCTGTCAACTTAAGTGGTTTAGTATCCGAAATGTTCAGCTTGCCAAAAGCAATTTCTTACTTCAAACTTAGAGCCTCTTGGTCGCAGGTTGGCGGCGGCGGTGTTACACCTTACCTAACGGGATACAATTATATATCAAAAGCTTTGTACTCTTCGGGTATGGCTAATCCAACTTTTATTGCCAATGAAGATTTAAAAAATGAGCTTTCTTCCACTTTGGAGTTCGGTACAGATATCCGATTGTTTAAAGGCAGGTTAGGACTGGATGCTACTTACTACAGAAGCAATATCAAAAACCAAATTTTAAATGTACCATTAGATAGAGCTACTGGCTACAACTACAGCGTGATGAACTCTGGTTTGGTACAAAATAAGGGGATAGAGCTTGCTTTAAATGGAGTGCCACTTAAATCTAGTAAAGGCTTAAATTGGGATGTGGCAGTTACTTTTGCCGCTAACAGAAATAAAATTGTATCTCTGGCTGACAGCGTTGATAACTACGTTATGCAAACTGGCCCACGTGGGTCTATGGAAGCTCGTGTAGGTGGTCATATGGGCGATTTGTACGGTCTAGGCTATGCCCGTAGTCCCGATGGTCAAATCATTTATAATTCTCAGGGCTATCCAACATTAACGGAAGAAGCTTTTTATTTAGGAAGAGCTACCCCTGATTTTAACTGGGGAGTAACTAACAACTTTAGGTTTAGGCAGTGGCGATTAAAAGTATTGGTTGATGGCCAATATGGAGCAGTTGCCTATTCGCACACGCATGCGGCAGCATCAGTTGCAGGTAAATTAACCAATAGCTTGCCGGGAAGATACACCGGTATTATTGGGAAAGGCGTACAGCGCAATGCTGACGGAACTTTCAGGCCTAATGATGTAATTGCTGAACAGGTGGGGACTTACTATAATGAACATTTTAAATCAGATAACGTAGAAGCCAACACCTTTAGCACCGATTTTATCAAACTTAGAGAGCTGAGGTTAGATTACACCCTAACTGCCAAATTTCTAAAGAAAATCAAATTCCAAAAAGCGGTAGTTGGTGTGTACGGTAGGGATCTTTTTGTTTGGAGCGACTGGCCCGCATACGATCCTGAGTTTGGTACGTTAGGCGAAAGCGATATCCAACGTGGTTTCGAAGTCGCTCAACTTCCTTCAACCCGAAATTTTGGTGTAAACCTATCATTTACCTTTTAAAGTGTATTCGTGATGAAAAAAATTATAGCAGCGTTAGCAATCACAGCAAGTTTAGTGTCGTGTACAAAAGATTTTAAGGAATTGAACACCAGTAAAGATGGCGCAAGATATACCACGCCTGAAACTTTATTGGGTCCGGCAGTACATGATGTAATTAAGAAAAACCTGAACAGATGTTTACGGTTAACACATGAGTTGATGCAGGTTCACGTTACGCTGAGCGATGGCGATGAAATTCACCGTTATGTGATTAGACCACAAGAATCTGATTATATGTGGAACAACTGGTATTTACAGTTAACGAACATAAAAGATATTTATAAAGGTGGTGATGCAATCAATAACAAAGCCTTTATGGGCATATCCTTGGTGTTGGATACTTGGGTATCATCCTTATTAACTGATGTTTATGGTGATGTTCCCTATTTTGATGCTAATAAAGGCAGGGAATACGTGCTTCAACCAAAGTTTGATAAGCAAAAAGATATCTATCAAGATTTATTTAAAAAGTTAGAGGAAGCCAATGAATTATTGAGGACAGCAAGCACAACAGATGTGGAGGCTAAGATGGATCCGATTTTTGCTGGTGATATTACCAAATGGAGAAAGTTTTGCAACAGCCTTTACTTGCGATTGTTGCTTCGAGTATCTGGCACTGGCGAGTTGGGAGCAAGAGAGAAGATCCTGGATATCGTGGAAACGCGAAAATCCAACTACCCAATATTTACGAGCAATAACGACTCCGCTATACTCAAATTCCAAGGTACTGATCCTTATTTATCGGAATTTGCTGAATACCGTGACATCGATTTTCAGGTGAGCAGTAGCTATTCTGAATTCTTCATCAATAACCTAAATGATTGGGGCGATCCGCGTAGAGATAAGTGGGCATCAAAAAAGGATAACGCTTTTATTGGCATTCCTAGTGGTTATCCTGTTGGTCAGGTGCCAGCACCACAGTCGCAATATTTGGCTGCATTAAGAAGCGAACCGCTTTTGGGCAATATCATTAATTATCCGGAGTTACAGTTCATTTTAGCCGAGTGCGCTGTAAAAGGCTACATTCCGGGTGATGCCAAGACTTACTATGAAACTGGCGTTGCGGCGGCCTTAGGCATGTGGGGTTTTACCGTACCTACGGGATATTTAACTGATACTAGTGCCCAATGGTATGAAAATGACAATGCCAGTCAAAAGCTGCATCAAATTATGCTGCAGAAGTATTACACTTTGTTTTTTACTGATTTCCAGTCGTGGATAGAACACCGTAGAACAGGTTTTCCAACGCTGCCTAAAGGTGTTGGTTTACAAAACGATGGGATCATGCCAACTCGTCTTAAATATCCGGTAAATGTACAACGTGTAAACCAGCAAAACTATTTGGCCGCTGTGGCTAATATGGGTGGCGATGATTTAAAAACTAAGGTTTGGTGGAATAAATAGAATTTAAAATGAAAACAATTAATAAAGTACTTTTTACTTCTTTACTCGGCTTAGCTTTTTTAAGTTCCTGTAAAAAGAACCACTACGAGTCGGAAGGCGAAATTAGCCCTATAATTTATATGAGTTTCGTTAAGGCGTTGCATAATGGCGATGATGTAGTGTTAGCGAAAGAAAAATTGATGGGAGCAACGCAAATTGCTGGTGTGGTGATTTCTGATAGAACTAGTGGAAATTTTGATAACAATGAACTTGTGGTACAAAATACTGCCAGAGGCAAAGTTTCGGGTTTAATTTTCAAGTTTACAGATAACAATACCAATATCAACTATGGTGATTCAGTTAAAATAGAAATTGAAAACTGCGTATTGGGACGTGAAAATGGAGCAATGAAAGTTAAAGGTCCTAACTTGAATTTTGCCAAGGTCACTAAGGTGGCTTCAAATAAAGAGGTAACACCCCGTTTGGTATCGTTAACACAACTGTATAGCGAATTTCTGAACTATGAAAACACATTAGTGCAAGTGTTAAATGTTGCGTTTCCTGATTTGGTAGGCGGAGAAACTTACGCCGGAGAAGTGAAAATGGGCGAGGAGAGTAACGTATTTATCTATTTAAGTACTAAAACTACTGCCAGTTTCGCACAAAAATCTCTACCACTTTTAGCTTCTTTTAAAGGGATTCCAACTTATTATAACGCCAACTCAAACTACTATAACACCGCTAAGTTGCAGTTTAAAATGCCTAATGAGCGTGGTGCTTTTAACGAAACAGGCGCTGCTTATGCAAATTTTCCTGAAGATTTCGAGTTAGCACCAGCTACATCGAAGGCAAGTTACTTAATGCCTGCAATCAACGATGTGGCAACGTTTAAAACTGGGGCGTGGCGGATTTACCAGGGGATCATCAGCAATGTAGTTAATGTAGATAAATACAATCCATCAGGCAAGCAAGCAATTAGGATGAAAGACCAGCTTTCTGAAGATGCATTTTTGGAAATGAGGTTCGATTTGCTTTCAGGTGCCTCCAAAGTAACTTTCTCTTATGGAGTGCCAAACGTAGGGTCAATTACGGCAAGTACTTTCGATTTAGAATATTCACAAAACGAGGGTTTAACCTGGGTAAAAGTTGGCCAAAGCGTAACCAATGCAGGTAAGGATGCTCAAGAAGCAGTTTTCAATGTCAACGTTTCAGGTAAAGTGCGTTTTAGAATTAGAAAGTTAGGACTTGGATTAAATACCTCAACGGTAAGTAACGGACTGCTTAACATAGATGACTTCAAAGTGTTCCAAAATGTGAATTAAATGAAGTCCTACAGAAATTGGTGGATAATCCTACCAATTTCTGTAGGACTTATCCAACAATTTTAACGACACGGAAAAAATAAGAAATGAAAAAGATATTATTACTTTTTTTAACGATTTCGGTACTTTTTACAGCATGTAAAGACGATACTGACGATTTCACTGCCACCAACCCATCTATTACTCAAATAGTGCCTTCAATGGCGCTAGCTAATCAAACAGTGAAATTGAGGGGTAAAAGATTCGCGGCCGATGCTGCAGCAAATATTGTAAAGTTTGCCGGTGTTAAGGCCGAAGTGATTAGTGCATCAGACACTTTACTTACGGTGAAAGTGCCAGCAGAAGGTAGTACAGGTAATGTAACCATCACCGTAAATGACCGCACATCAAAAGGTCCAGTATTCACCTACGGCGCTGTACAAACGGAGTTCGACTACCTTACATCAACCTTTGCAGGTTCGGGTACTGTTGGCGATACTTTTGGTTCGCTAACTGATGCACAATTTATGTTACCCAATGGTGTTGCTATTGACCCAACAACTGGCGATTTAATTGTAACGGATAGAACGGCGCAATCCATCAAACGTATATCTAAAGACGGTATTGTAAGCAAAATTGCTGGAACAGGTGTAAGGAGTTCCGTAAATGGCTCGCTAGCAGTAGCTACTTTCAATAATCCATACAAATCTGCAGTAGATAAAAATGGCAATATTTACGTAGCAGATAACGGCGCTAACTT
The DNA here is from genome assembly GCF_003313335.1 of Pedobacter zeaxanthinifaciens. Classification (GTDB taxonomy): domain Bacteria; phylum Bacteroidota; class Bacteroidia; order Sphingobacteriales; family Sphingobacteriaceae; genus Pedobacter; species Pedobacter zeaxanthinifaciens. The sequence goes on along the minus strand of NZ_QMHP01000001.1, from coordinate 583,231 downwards.
GGTTAGAAAGATAGATTTAAGCACTAACACAGTTTCTACGTTAGCAGGTGGTGGCTCAACTGGAGCATTTTTAGATGGACAGGGAACTGCGGCCCGCTTTAACACCATTACAGGTATCGCGGTAGATGATGACGGCTTTGTTTACGTAGCCGATGCGGTTAATCACGCAGTTAGAAAAATTTCGCCTACAGGCATGGTAACTACTTTGGCAGGCAACGGCACTGCAGGTATTACTGATGGCGACTGGCCAAATGTGAGAATGAACCGCCCAACAGCTGTTTGCATTGGTGCAGATGGCTTTTTGTACGCTGCTGATAGATATGGACAACGAATTAGAAAAATTAACAGGCACACTGGGAGAACTATCACTATAGCTGGCTCAGGTGGTAGTTCGTCTACTACCGGTGGTCAGGTTGATGGCGAGGCGCTAAAAGCCAGGTTCAATAATCCTTGGGGTATTGATGTCGCTAGTGATGGCACCATCTACGTGTCTGAACTCGGTGGTACTGGTTCAGCAACACATACCATCAGAATGATTAAAAATGGTATTGTAAGTACTATTGCCGGTAATGCAAGCTTCAATGCGCCTGGTTTTGTAAATGGTTTGCAAGGCGTTTCGAGGTTTAATAATCCAACTGATGTTGCTGTAGATAATGATGGCAATATTTATGTAGGTGACATGAACAACTATGTCATTAGAAAGATTGTGAAAGTACCCAAGCCTTAACCCAAAAACTTCAACTTATTTGGACTATTCAAAACCTAGCTGCTTTGGATAGTCCTTAAATCAATCTATTTGTCTCACGTAATACTACAAACTAGGATTTCATAAATCGCTAAGGAATTATAGCATCCTATAAATTAAAACAAACAAAGTATATGAAAAAACTTTTACTAAAGTTTAACAGATTGTTGCTTTTTACCATGCTCACGCTCTTTGGTATCAAAGGTATGGCGCAGGTAAACATCTCTTTTCCAGAGGCGGTATTTACTGATGTAGCAACCATTGCTAAAGGCGGTTCATCGCCAACAATTATGAATAAATTAATTGCTTTGGTAGATAACACGCCAGCTGGCCAAAGTATCCATATGTCTATTTATATGATTACCTATCAGCCTTTAATGGATGCTTTAAAAAATGCTGAAACTAGGGGTGTAAATTTGCACATCATTGTTGATATGAGTAGGTCAGATCCGCAAACAACAAATGCAAGTTCGCTGCCCTGGCTACAAAACAATCTCACTAATTCAGAAATTGTAGTTACCACTAACGACGTAAGCTCTAATGCGATCAATCACCACAAGCATGTGTTATTTTCTGGGATAACTACAACAGCAGGACTGGTTACTAACGTTACCTTCCAAACTTCACATAATTTCACCACTTCTGATATGAGTAAAGTTCAGGATGCGCTTATTTTTAATGAAGCTGATGTTTACCAAGCTTTTTTAAGTAACTGGAATGTGATGAAACAGTATGCAGCATCGGGAATGCGTTTGAATTTCACTTATACCGCATTTGATTTTCCTTCAATTAATACCAAATTGGCATTTTTCCCTCGAATTGTTGGCGGCGTACATGATGGTAGTGATAATATTTTAGAAAGTTTAAATGCGCTTACGGATGTTGCCAACGCTAAAATTAGAGTAGCCATGTCCGACTGGACTGACTCTCGTCCGGCTATTGTGGATAAATTAATTGCGTTACGTAATCAAGGTGCCACCATTGAGGTATTTGCTAAAGACGCTGCAGGCACACAAACTAAAGCTAAGCTTAACCAATTGAAAGCTTTAGGTGCAACAGTTCGTATTTTTAATCTATCCACTGATGGTCAGGCCGTGTTTAACATTCACGCAAAAATGATGCTCATAGAAGGTACTTGGAACGGGCAATCGAATGCGAAAATTATCCTTACGGGAACACATAACTATACCGATGGAGCCTTAAAAACCAACAATGAAGTTTTAGTTACGCTAATCAATTCGTCGCTATTTAATGCTTATAGTACATATTTCAATTCAATAAAAGAGGCATTGCCTACGTTGCAACTATTAGCATGGAATTTTAATACGCTCAACACTAGCGGTTCAGAAATAAATTTACTATCTACTCAAACTACTGGAGGCCTATTTAATTCGAACTTATTAAGAGGTACGGGTTTTAAGGGCAATGGCTTATCGAAAGGAATGGGTGGTGTAAAAGATCAGGCCAAAAATTTGACAATGAGTGTTACTAGAGCAGATGCCATAGCAAATGAAGATTATTTTGAGTTTAACATTAGCCCAAAGCCTAGTAAAAAAATAGCTTTATCCAATTTGGAATATGTAGTTAGAAGATCATCCACTGCCGCTCCAAAAACGGGAGCATGGATGTATGTAGTGGAAGATAACGGCGTTAAAGGCCCATTACAAACGATTAGCACAGCAGATATTACCTTTACGAATGGACCAACCCTAAGCGCAGGTTTTCAACAAACACCTGTAGATTTATCTCAAATTCAAGACTTACAGAACCTTGGCGCTGGAAAAAAAGTTTACCTCAGGTTATACTTTTGGGGTGCTACTACGTTAACTTCTACTTTTGGATTGGGGCCATACTCGGTTAACAATGGTAACAGTGTAGTTTTAAATGGAGATGTATTGGCTGATGAAGCAAGCAATGAAAAAGTATTATTGGGTTGGGAGTTTGCAACTTCTAACAACGGTGGTAATGCAGCGGGCAACGAGCTAAGCTATGAGGCTAGCACTGCCACTGGCGTAGAAAGCACATCAATAACTAGGGGAGCAGGTTTGAAAGAGTATGAGTTGGTGAGAGGTTTTTCTTCTATCCCGCAAGTGCTTACACCGGATAAACAAGCAGCTATTGATGGCGAAAGTTACCTGGAATTTAAAATGAAACCTAAAGCTAACTATACCTTAGCTTTAACTAATTTGTATGCTAAAATGAGGAGAAGTTCTAACGGAGGAGCAAAATCTTCATTCAGATGGATGTACAGTTTAGATGGTACTAATTTTATACCATTAGGTACTACTGATGATGAATTCGTAAACAATTATACCGAGGGATTGGATCAGCCTAGTATCAGCTTAGCTAATGTTGTTGCATTGCAGCAGTTGCAAAACAATCAAGAGGTTACTTTCAGGCTATATGTTTGGGGTTTCACCGCTGGTGTAGGTACAGGTACATTTGCCATTGGCAGATCTAAAAATGGTTTTGATGATGCGCTATTCATCACAGGAACTGCAACATACATAGCCCCGCTGCCGGTACGTTTAACCAAATTCGAAGCTAAAAAAAGTTATCATTCGGTGCTGCTTAGCTGGTCAACTGCTACCGAAAAAGACAATTCGCATTTTGAAGTTCTCAGGTCCGCTGATGGAAAAAACTGGAATGCCATAGCTCGTATTAATGGAGTGGGAAATAGCAATAAGTTAAATCACTATAATGCAGTAGACAAAATGCCGCTCGCTGGGACTAACTTTTATCAGCTTAAACAAGTAGATTTTAACGGCGATAACGAACTTTCGGAGATAAAAGCGATTGATTTTAAGCTAGGAGAATCCACAACACTTTCGGCTAACTACAGTTCTTCTGTTTTAACTGTAAATGTTCATACCACAGTCAAAGGAAATGCAAATTTCACGCTGTCTGATATTGGGGGAAAGAAAATAATTTCTCGACAATATACACTGGTAAATGGCAATAATACGGTCTCAATTCCGGCTAATTTACAAAATGGTGTATACGTTTTGATGATGAATAATGGGCTTGCAAAAGAAGCTATTAAAGTGCTAGTGCGAAATTAAAAAAATTGAAATAACTAGTTAACGATGTTAACACGTTCTCAAGCAGAAGACTACCCTTGTATGAAGGGTAGCTCTTTTCAATTTTACAGAATTAGTTTTAAGTAATGAGTATCTTAATCTCAGATAAATAAACAATAACATGAGGATTATTAAAAGCGGGCTACTAATTTGTTTTACTGCATTAGCTTTAGGTTGTGCAACAAAAAAAAACCTATCGAGTTCAAACACAGCAGAACTTTTGGACCAAAAGGATTGGAAAATTGATACGCTTAGGAAGGATGTAATTTGGTATCGTTTCAATTCGGCAACAGATTCGGAATTTGCTAATCAAAACGTAAACGTAGTAAGCTTTGATCCTAAGGCTAAGCTAGGCAGAGCAGTGCTGGCTTACAACAAAGAGAAAGATTCGCTTTCCGATTTTGCTGGTAAAATTTCTGGTGCTATTGCGGGCATTAATGCTACTTACTTTATTGAGAAGAAAGACTCAGCTGATTACATGCATTTGCGTTTAAAGGGAGTGGATATCCAGCAGGTGAAGGTGCCTAAAACTAGTATTTACTGGTGGAAACATCAGGGAATGATGACTTTTAATAACGAAGGAACTCAATTTGATATACAATTTTCTCCAACTGATTTTGCAAAGGTGAAGTCGGACAATATTATCACTGGAGCGCCCATGCTAATCGATAATTATAAACCTGTTGGTTTAACATTTGCAGATACCACAGGGTTGAAATTGGATCTCAAAAAACTTCATTACGAGCATTATCTTAAACATCAAGGTGTACGCCATCCACGTACTGCCATTGCCATTACTGCAAATGGAAAGTTGCTCCTTATTACAGTTGACGGAAGAAATGCTGTGGCTAAGGGAATGTCAGCCAAGGAATTGACGAGTTTCTTGGTACGCTACTTTAATCCAAAATCTGCAATGAATATTGACGGTGGTGGCTCAACAATGATGTGGATAAAAGGTCAGGTGCCAAATGGTATTGTGAATTATCCAACAGATAATAAGAAATTTGATCACTACGGGCAGCGCAAAGTAGAAACAGCTTTATTTATTAAATAGATCGCCAAGCAACACATGTTTAAACTTCGAAAGTTAATATTAATAACATTCACAGCCTTTCTAATTGTAACCTCTGCTCAGGCGCAACGTTATAAGATAGGCATTTCTATAGGTGCTAACTCGTTAACTAAAAAGAAACTAAAGCAAATAAGTGATGCTGGTATAGATTGTGTTGAAACTGGCCTTACGCCCTACATCAATAAAGACTCATTGACATTCATTTTGGACGATGCCGAAATGATGAAAAAAATGCGTGAGCTAAAGCAGTCAGCTACTGAAATGGGCGTAGAAATTTGGTCAATTCATATGCCTTACGGTAAAGAGATAGACATTTCTTTTGTTGATGAAACTCGCCGACAAAAGGTAATTGCTTTTCATCAACAAGTGCTGAAGTATGTAGCAGTATTAAAACCGAAGATCATTTTATTTCATCCTAGCTATTATTTATCACTGAATCAAAGGGATATACATATTCGGCAACTGATCAAATCGGTAGAAGAATTGAATAAAAATGTGAAAACGATGAAAGCGACGATGGTTATAGAAAATATGCTAGGTCCGGCACTTTTGGTAGCTAAAGGCAATCAGGAACGACCTTTAATGAGAACTGTGGAGGAGTGCTTGGCTATTTTTAAATTGTTACCTGATGATGTTTACGCTGCGGTGGATTTGAACCATATTGCCAACCCTGAAAAACTTCTACTGGCTTTAGGATCTAGGGTTAAAACGCTCCACGTTGCTGATGGCGATGGACAAGCTGAGAGACATTATTTTCCATGTGACGGTAAAGGACAAAACGATTGGAAAGCCATTTTCAACGCTTTAAAAACCATTCAGTACCAAGGGCCTTTTATGTATGAAAGTACCACGGCAAATTTAGAAGGGTATCTGGACTGCTATCGCGAATTACTTAAGTTGAGCAAGTAATCCTTATCAAATCCTATTAATGTAGGGTAATTGGCCAATTACACGTGGAAACACGTTTAGCTATCTCTTGTAATTTCTAAACCAGCTGTTTACCTTCATTTGAATTACGCCCAAAAATGCTTCTCTAAAAATGCGGGTACTCATTTTAGATGTACCTTCTGTTCTATCGGTAAAAATAATAGGTACTTCAACCACATTAAAACCAAATTTGATAGCTGTAAATTTCATTTCAATTTGAAACGCGTAACCAACAAACTTGATTTTGTGCATAGGGATGGTTTCCAAAACTTTACGACGATAGCATTTGAAACCAGCTGTAGCATCTTGGATGTTGATTCCGGTAATGATACGCACATACATTGACGCGAAGTACGACATCAATACACGTCCCATAGGCCAATTTACTACATTTACGCCTTTAACATATCGTGAGCCTATAGCTAAATCGGCACCATTCACACATGCATCTCGTAACCTCAGTAAATCTTCGGGATTGTGCGAAAAATCAGCATCCATTTCAAAAATGTACTCATATTTTCTATCCAAAGCCCATTTGAACCCATGGATATAGGCAGTTCCCAAACCTAATTTTCCGCTACGTTGCGCTAAATGTAATGCTGGAAATTCATCCTGCAACTGTTGTACAATTTGTGCAGTTCCATCCGGTGATCCGTCATCAATGATTAAAATCTCAAATAAATAAGGCAATGAAAAAACCTTGCGAATTATCTTTTCGATATTCTCTTTTTCATTGTAGGTAGGTATGATGACTAAGCTGTCTGACAATTAATGTTAGTTTTTAGATTAACGAATTACGATTTGCGAAAGTAATGAATTTAAGCTGATGTTTGAACTGAGGTAAGTCGTTAAATTTTGTTAAACTATCTGATATCTGCCATCCATTTTTTTAGCACGGGAACTAAGAAAAATATCAACACACCAATACCTGCGGAGTAGATGGATATTTGAAGCAGCACGTTGGCATAGTAGGGTAACGAAAGCACAGGGTTGTTTGCCTCCACAATATTTTTCGGGATGCTCATTAAGGCACCAATTTTCCCTGCTAAAAACTCGCCAATAGCGGTGTAGAAAAAGAAAATACCCATCATTAGCCCAACAATGTTTACTGGAGATAGCTTGGTAATCATTGAAAGTCCAACTGGTGAGATGCACATTTCTCCGCAAATGATAAAGAAATATCCTCCAACAAACGCCAACAGCGGAATGAGGCCGTGATCTAAACTTGCTTGGCAAGCGAGATAAAAGGTGAAAAATCCGATGGCCACGAAAATGAATGAAAATGCGAATTTGCCAGGTGTCGAAGGTTCCCATCCTCGCTTATTTAACCAAGGCCACAATGCAGCAAAAAACAAGCTTAACACTACTACCCAAGCTGGTGGTAAAAAGTTGTTTACTGATAGCGCAGGCAATTCCAACCCGAATACATGCATATCCACATTGCGCATAGCAAATAGATTCAGTGAACCTGCATTTTGCTCATAAAAAGCCCAAAAGAAGGTAGAAACTACAACCATAATAAGTGCCGAAAGTAACTTGAACTTCGCTATTTTTTCGAGCTTTGATGCTACATAAAGTACATAAGCAACAGAAATTACCGCCAATACCAGCATGATACTGTCTAGCGCCTCATAATAATTGAACAAAGTAACAATAACGGGCAATACCACTAAAGTTAGCAGGTAAATGAGATATTCAATTTTGATAAAACCAAGTACTTTTTCGTTAAGCTTATTGGTAAGTGGCAGCCCTTTTTCTTTCAATGAAGTTTTACCAATGATGAAAACAATTAAGCCAAGCACCATAAAAATTCCGGCTAGTCCGAAGCCGTAATGCCAGTTGATTTGTTGCCCCACGTAACCGCATAATAAACCGCCTAAGGCCGCACCAACGTTAATTCCCATGTAAAAAAGTGAAAATGCACTATCTTTCCGGGGGTCGTTATTTTCGTAAAGTGTACCAACTAAACTTGAAATATTAGGCTTAAAAAAGCCGTTACCACAAATAATGAACGCCATCCCGTAGAAAAAGCTCCAATCTTGAGGAATGGCCAGCACAATATGGCCAATAGCCATCATTATTCCTCCAAAAATAATTGCTCTTCTGTAGCCCAAAAATTTATCGGCCAACATGCCGCCAAACATAGGCATAGTGTATACCAAAGCAGAATATGCACCTAAAATGGCATAACCCTTGGGTTCATCGAAATTTAATTGCGTAACCATGTAGGCCAAAAGCAGGGCTTTCATGCCATAGAATGAGAAACGCTCCCACATTTCAGTGAAAAATAGGAGATAGAGCTGTTTTGGGTGCTTGGTATTCATTAGATTTTTAGTTGATTAGTTTTTGGTTTTTTGGATAGCACTTAAAATTTGACCTTCGACAAGAGCCAGACGGATAATTGACTAATTAACTAAGGAGCCAAACGCTCAATTTTCCAACTTCCGTTAACTAAAGTAAATTTTATTCTATCGTGTAAACGACTTGGTCGGCCTTGCCAAAACTCAATTGAAGTAGGTTTAACGATGTAACCGCCCCAATGTGCTGGCTTTGGTATTGGCTTTCCTTCGTATTGTTGCGTTAGCTCCTGTACTTTCAATTCTAAATTGTTTCTACTTTCAATTACCTGACTTTGGGGAGAGGCAATTGCGCCAATTTGGCTTCCAGTAGGTCGCGAATGAAAATACTGTTCAGAGGTTTCCTTATCTAATTTTTCAATTCTTCCCTCAATTCTCACTTGTCGCTCTAGTTCGGCCCAAAAAAATACTAAACAAGCATAGGGATTTTTTTTGATTTCTTTTCCTTTTTGGCTCAAGTAGTTAGTGTAAAAGCTAAAGCCTTCTTCATCAACACCCTTTAACAATACAATCCTAGCGTTTGGCCTGCCAGATTTGTCTGCCGTAGCTAAAGTCATCACATTAGGTTCGTATAACTGTGCACTCATTGCATCGGTAAACCATTTTTCAAACTGTGCTATCGGATTTTTAATAACATCCTGTTCATTTAATTCGGCTGATTTATATTCCTGCCTTAAATTCTGTATTGTTTCTTTGCTTAGCTTCATCAAGCAAAAATAAGCTAGTTAGGCTATACTTTTTAATATTAGCCTATTTTTTAAGATTTAAATGAGCATAATCATAAAATATATTTGTTATTTTGAACTATGTTAAGTTTGTTAAACCCTTCTGTAGGTAAGTTGATCATTTCGGAGCCCTTTTTGTCGGATCCAAATTTTAAGCGCTCAGTGGTTTTGCTTACTGAACATAATGAGCAAGGTACGGTAGGTTTTATACTAAACCAACCGAGTAATTTGGTAGTTAAGGATTTAATTCCCGATTTGTGGTTAGCTGATTTTCAGGTTTTTATTGGAGGTCCCGTAGAAGTGGATACCGTTCACTTTATCCATCGTTGTTACGACAAACTAAATAGCGGTGAGGAAATTGGCGACGGAATTTATTGGGGCGGAGATTTTGAAACTTTGAAACTCATGATCAACAATAATAGCATTAAAGAGGACGAAGTGAAATTCTTTTTAGGCTATTCAGGTTGGGGTTATCAGCAGTTGGAGAGTGAAGTGGCTGCTAACACTTGGATTGTCTCCGATCAATATCATCAAGAAACTGTTTTTTCTAATAATGAAGAAGAGCTTTGGAAAGAAGTGATCATTAACTTAGGACCGAAATATGCTCACGTAAGTAATTTTCCGATAGATCCTAGTTTGAATTAGTTTTTTTGGCTGTTTGGGAAGTCCGAAATACGGAAAAGTCCGATGTCCGAAGATATAGAGTTTCCAGAAAAAGGAGTTTGATTAAGTGGGGGAGTCCGAAAGTCGGGAAGTCCGAAGACTAGAAGTTCGCGAAACGTGGTTTATCACATCTAGCCTTAAATCCCATCACTTTCCGACTTGCGGACTAAAATCTTACGGACTTACAACATCTTTCCCACTTGCGGACTAGCAACTCTCTGACTTCTTAACTAACTTTCCATTTCAGCAGCAGTCTCTTCAACTTTTGCTCTTAATGTATCTTTATAAGTCTGCATTTTTTTAGCTAGTTCAGGCTTTGCCGTAGATAAAATTTGTACTGCCAATAAACCTGCGTTTTTTGCTGCATTTAAAGCCACCGTAGCAACGGGAATCCCATTTGGCATCTGAAGAATAGATAGGATACTGTCCCAACCATCAATGGAATTAGATGATTTCACAGGAACGCCAATCACAGGAACGGTGGTAATTGATGCTACCATGCCCGGTAAGTGCGCTGCGCCGCCTGCACCTGCGATAATCACTTTGATTCCGCGGCTAGCTGCTTCTTTAGCATAGCTGAACATCCTATCTGGTGTGCGGTGTGCTGAAACCACCGTAATTTCGAAATCTACACCGAATTCTTTGCAGATATCAGCTGCATCTTGCATAACAGGCAGGTCAGATTTGCTGCCCATGATAATACCAACTTTCATTTTTTTATTTAAGGTTTTCGTATTTAGGGGTTAGGTATTAGGTATTAGTGGTTAGGTATCAGTGGTTAGTGGTCAGGTATCAGTGGTCAGGTTAATTGGCTAAAAAAATATTAAAACTTTTTATTCATTCCTGTTGCTGTCCTTAGTAGTTTTCTTCGTTCCGTTTCTCTTGCATTCTATCCTTATGTCCTAATCCCTATTAACTGATTCCTGAAAACTGATCCCTGATTCCTAAGATATTACTTTTAATGTTTTCTGAACAAATCTGGCTTTTTCAATTGCTTTTTCTCTGTTCTGATCAATAATGGTTAAGTGCCCCATTTTGCGGAACGGCTTAGTATATTTTTTGCCATAAAGGTGAACATAAACGCCTTCTACCGATAGTATTTTCTCCAAACCATCATATTTAGCTACGCCGTCATGGCCTTTTTCACCAAGCACGTTTACCATAATTGCGTTGGAAATAGAACGCGTATCGCCTAAAGGCAAATTCAAAATAGCTCTTAAATGCTGACCAAACTGTGAGGTATAATTTCCCTCAATAGTTTGGTGGCCGCTGTTATGCGGACGAGGAGCTAGTTCATTTACCAAAATATCTCCGCTTGGTGTTACAAACATTTCTACTGCTAAAATTCCAGTAATATTTAAAGCCGCTGCAATATCTCTAGCAATTTTTTCGGCACGCTCTTGTATACTGTCCGGATAGGTAGATGGTGAAATTAGAAACTCAACTAAATTTGCTTCTGGATTAAATTCCATCTCCACCATTGGAAACGTTTTAACATCGCCGTTGGCGTTTCTAGCCACAATTACAGCAATTTCCTTTTCGAAATTTACCCATTCTTCAATAAGCGTAGGTGCGTCAAAAGCTTCATGAACATCGCTTGAATCAGTAATTTTCATTACACCTTTTCCGTCGTAGCCATCTCTTCGTAATTTCAAAATGTAGGGGAAAGGAAATTTTTCGCTGGTCAAATCTTCTTTTGAATTAACTAGCATAAATGGCGAAGTAGGAATGTCGTTTTCTTTAAAGAATTGTTTTTGTATGCCTTTATCTTGTATCAGCCTAATTACTCGTGGTTGCGGGTAAACTAGTTTTCCTTCTTTCTCCAACTGTTCTAATGCCTCCACATTTACCTTTTCAATTTCGATGGTAATTACATCAGCCTTTTTACCAAAATTATAAACCGTATCGTAATCGGTGATGGAGCCATTTTCAAAATAGTTAGCGATGCTTTTACATGGTGCATCGGCATCAGGATCAAGTACCAAAGTTGTAATGTTGAGGTTAACTGCTTCCTGAATCAACATTCTGCCTAACTGTCCGCCACCTAAAATACCTAATTTGATTTCGCTAACTTGTTTTGCCATTATTGTTTTTTATTTGCACAAAAATAGGAAAAATAGGGGATTTTTGGTTCTTTAGATTTACTAATTACAATTTTATTTAAGAAAACCTCAAGTATTTTAGCAATATTTTTCAGTGTGATTTGTGTGAGATAGGTTAAAAAAACAAGAGGTAATAATCGCTTTGCATTTTTTACTTTTGCCTTTAAAGTTTATACTTGTTAGATGGATTATGATGCGATAATTATTGGTGCTGGCGCTTGCGGTTTGATGTGTGCAGTGCAAGCTGGTTTTTTAGGTAAGCGGGTAGTATTGCTTGAAAAAAATGATAAGCCAGGTGCCAAAATATTGATTTCCGGTGGTGGCCGTTGTAACTACACTAATTTAGGTGCAACTGATGAGCAATTTATTTCCAGTAATCCACATTTTATAAAATCTGCTTTTAAACAATGGACAGTAGCCGATAGCATCAATTTTTTTGAAACCTACGGTATTTACGGAGCCGAAAAAACACTTGGACAGCTGTTTCCAGATGGCAAAAATGCCAAGGATGTGGTAAATGTATTTACATCGCTTTGCGAGGAAATGGATCAACAAATTATTTGTGGTGCAGAAGTCTTATCAGTAGAAAAAGGAGCTATTTATGAAGTGATTTATCGTGCCAACGGGAAGCAAAAAACGTTACAAGCACCTAAGCTTGTGATAGCAACGGGTGGCCTGCCAATTCCTAAAATGGGCGCCACTGATTTTGCGCTTAAATTTGCAAAGCAACATGGTTTAAATATTGTCGCCACCGCACCTGCCTTGGTTCCTTTAACTATTACCGGCAAAGATGAAGCTTGGTTTGCACAGTTGTCTGGCAACAGCGTGTTTTGCAGAGTTACAAATGATAAAGCGAGTTTTGAAGAGAATATTTTGTTTACCCATTGGGGATTAAGTGGTCCTGCTATTTTGCAGATTTCAAGCTATTGGCTTAGGGGCGAAAATATTGAGATAGATCTACTACCTAATGCAAACATTCAAGAAGTATTAGTAACTGAAAGACAGCGAAATGGAGGTGTTCAGTTATCTACTTTGTTAAATAGATTCTATACCAAGAAATTTACGGAGGCTTTAGGTAAATTTTTGCCATTAACAAAGCTTATTGCTGATTTAAGCAAGGCTGAAATGGAAAGTTTAACGCAAACAATTCACCATTTTGTTGTTAAGCCAGCAGGCGATAAAGGCTATGATAAAGCAGAAGTTATGCGTGGTGGTATTGATACCAATGAACTTTCATCAAAGACTTTGGAGAGCAAGAAGCTACCCGGTTGTTATTTTGGCGGGGAGTGTGTAGATGTAACGGGTTGGCTAGGCGGCTACAACTTCCAGTGGGCATGGGCCAGCGGTTTTGTGATAGCGCAACATATTTAATTGCGCCTTGCCATGTTGAGGTTACGAGACATCTAGTGAATGTTAGTAGATTCTTCGCTTCGCTCTGAATGACAAGGTGCTCTGAATGACAAGGGCGCTCTGAATGAAAGGACACTGTAAATTACAAGGCTTCTCTGGATAGCAAGTCGTTTCGAATGATAGCGGTATTTAGTACTTGCTATCAGATTTATTTTAAGGCACCTTGTCATGTCGAGGTTACGAGACATCTATTGAATGTTAATAGATTCTTCGCTTTGCTCCGAATGACAAGGCGCTCTGAATGACAAGGTGTGGAATGACAATGCAATCAAAAATAATTTATACAACAGTCCTGTCTAATCGCAGTTTGGTACCGTAAACGTCCACGTTTCTGCCATTTTGTACGGCAGCGAAAATGCAACTCCCTTATCCATCTCAAACCATAATTTAGGTCTAATTTTCTCTCTGCTAATCGTTTCATTCATGGTCATGCTGTCATAAATGCGACCATTAATCATCACATATTTAATCTTTTCTGAATTTCTGATGTCTTCAAGCGGATTATCTTCCAATACAATTAAATCAGCAAGCTTTCCAGTTTCTAACGAACCCAATTCCTTGCCCATTCCTAAATATTCGGCACCGTTCAGCGTTGCACATTTAATTGCTTTTAACGGATCCATGCCGCCTTGTACCAACATCCAAAGTTCCCAATGAGCGCCTAATCCCTGTATTTGACCATGTGCTCCCAAATTCACTTTGGTACCGCCGTCAGCAATTTGTTTGGTAGTTCTTGCCACTTCAATGTGGCCATAATCGCCATATTCAGATGTGGTTCTTCTTCTTGCTCTTGAATCAATAATTGCCCGAGGAGTAAAGTTCAACAATCTTTCATTTTCCCAAACATTAGTTCGATCGTACCAGTAATTTTCGCCCCATTGGCCGCCATAAGCCACAATTAAAGTAGGAGTGTAGGCAGCATTGGTGTTGTTCCAGAAATTGATTACGTCTTTGTAGGCAGGTGCAATTGGAATGCTGTGCTCAATACCCGTGTGCCCGTCAGCAATCATGCTCATGTTATGGAAAAACGTAGATCCACCTTCAGGAACTACCTCCATTTTTAGCTGTCTCGCCGCTTCTAAAATTTGCTGGCGCTGATCTCTGCGGGGTTGATTGTATGATTTTACCGAAAAAGCACCCACTGCTTTTAAACGTCGTAAGTGCGAAAGCGCATCATCCAAACTATTGATAGTCACTTTAAAATCACCATCAGCACCGTACAAAATAGATCCTGTAGAATACAGACGAGGTCCAATCATGCGGCCGGCTTTTAGCATTTCGCTTTGGCTAAAAACCATTTCGGTATTACTCGAAGGATCATGGGAAGTAGTAACACCAAAACTGAGGTTAGCTAAATACGACCAATCTTGTTGTGGACTTATACCATCAGGACTGGTGCGTAAATGTGCGTGTACATCAACCATTCCCGGCATAATGGTTTTGCCAGTAACGTCAATTACTTTAATATCCGCCGGAATTGCAACATCACTTGCTTTGCCAATGGCTTTTATTTTATTGTTTTCAATTAAAATAGTGCCTTCTTCAATTACTTGATCGCCTTTCATAGTGATGATTCTAGCACCTTTTAAAGCTACCAAACCAGTTGGGGCATCAGCTTTAAGTTTCAATCCTAGCGATATTCCTGTGGTATCAGGCTCGGGCAAAACTTGCGGCGCACCTTCCACAAAGGCAAAGGTGTTTTTGATTTCTCGGTTATAGTATTTTTCACCTAAAGTCCACAGGAGTTTTTTGCTATCAGCACTCCAATGTAAGTAAGTACCAGCATCTTTAGTAACCCGAGCTAATGGAATTGCTTTATTGCCTGCGGATAAATCCAAAGCAGTGCCAGCGGTAACCATTGGCGTAATGTAAGCGTTAAATAACTCGGTAAATGCCATCCATTTCCCATCCGGACTAGGGCAAAACTGTGTTGCATATTGCGAGGTGTAATGCAGCCGCTCACCGTTACCATTTAAATCAACACTTTTAAATGCCTTTTTACCGCTATCATAACTTTGGTAAAAAATGCGGCTATCATCACTATTAAACTGAGGTTTAATGCCGTTATCCAACACTAATGTTTTAGCTCCGCCATTAGCTGAAACTACAAAAATGCCCGTGTTTTTTCCATAAGTCAAGCCTAATACTTCGTTTCCAACTCCTTTTCTAAATACAATTTTATCTCCTTTATGCGAGTAACTTGGCGAATAGTAATAGCCTTTTTCATCAGTTAAAGTAATGGTTTTACCAGTTTTTAAATCGGTGCGTTTTACGGCTCCCTTAAATTCATCGCTCCACGTAGTGTAAACCACAAATTTACCGTCTGGACTAAAATCAGGTTCAAATTCAAAGTCCATGCCGTTAGTTAAGCGCTCTGGCACGCCGTTGGGTAGGTCTTTTTTGTAAAGAAACCCAGCCGCGTTAAATACCACTGTTTTGCCATCCGGCGATGTAGTCAATTGCCTAATCATTTTTGCAGTAAACTCTGGCTGGTACACTTGCTGATCAAAATGTAGCGCTTCCTGCACCGTTTGGTTGCTAGTCACTTCAAAAGGAATATCGCTTACGTAAAGGTTGTTCAGTTCAATCTGTTTGATTTTTCCTTTTGCATAAAACACGATTTTTTTCGCATCTGGTGTCCAAGCAAAGTTGGGATAAACCCCAAAGATCGCCCAAGTTTCCTGCTGGTCTTTAGAAAGGTCATCATATAACTGGTACTCTTCACCTGTTTTTAAGTTTTGAACAAATAATCCCGATTTTAGGCGAACTCGTTTTACATAGGCAATATATTTTCCATCTGGAGAAACCTGTGGACGTACTGCACCGCCTTGTTCGGCTATTAAATTGGTAAGCTTGCCTGTATTCAAATCTAACTGACGGATTGCGTAAATTAAGCCATTTGGATCTTTGCTGTATTGGAAAGTTGGTCCCGGCGATACGTCTTCGCTAAAATAAAGAAACTTGCCATCAGGCGATACATTAGGTTCCCCGGCATCTTGCTGATCATTTTTACGTTTGGTTAGCTGAACGCCATCACCCCCGTAAATGCTGTACATCCACATTTCGCCTGCTCCCAATGAACGTGAAGCTGTGAAGTGTTTCCTAGCAATGATATAATCGCTATTTGGCATCCAAGTGGCATTGTTAAGCAATCTGAAAGTTTCCTTAGTAATTTGCTTTTTATTTTCCCCTTGTCTATCCATGATCCAAATGTTATCGGCGCCGCTTCTATCACTTGTAAAAGAGATGTACTTGCCATTGGGACTAAACCTAGGCTGTACTTCATAAGCAATGCCACCACTTAATAATTTGGCAGTTCCACCGGTAATTGGCATTACGTAAATATCACCCAGCATGTCAAACACAATTTCTTTTCCATCAGGACTCACATCCAGATTCATCCAAGTTCCTTCATTAGTGTTAATGCTGAAACTTTTTGTAGTTCCTTTGTATTTTTCTATATCCCATTTTGGAGATTCTTTTTTCTCCTGAGCATTAACAGAATTTAAGGTAAACAACAGTGCTGAGGCAAATAGGTACTTCTTCATTCTCATTTTATCTTAACATCTAAAGGTTGCAATTTAGGTATTTATTGCCACAGATGCACGGATGTCTTTTTTTTAAAATGATGCGATTGACATCTAATGGTTGCAGTTTAAGTATTTGTTGCCACAGATGCACAGATGTCTTTTGAAAAAATAATCCGGTCCACATCAACGTGTTTACAAACATTCTAATGTTATTAAGTTTGATTAGAAATACATCTGTGCATCTGTGGCCAAAGAGCTTTGAAAAAAATAATGCGATTGACATCTAACGGCTGCAGTTTAAGTGTTTGTTGCCACAGATGCACGGATGTCGTTTGAAAAATAATCCGGTTGACATCTAGTGACTACAAACGTGCTAATGTTATCAAGTTTGATTAGAAATACATCTGTGCATCTGTGGCTAAAAAGTCTTTTGAAAAATAATCCGGTCCACATCAACGTGTTTATAAACATTCTAATGCTATTAAGTTTCATTAGAAATACATCTGTGCATCTGTGGCTAAAAAGCTTTTTGAAAAGCCGCTACCGTTTCATAGTTTTGGACTTGGCATATGACAACTGCAACTGAGGTTTTAAAGAAATATTGGGGTTTTGATGTATTTCGTCCGTTGCAGGAAGAAATTGTACATTCCGTAATAAGCGGATACGATACTTTGGCGCTTTTACCTACTGGCGGGGGAAAATCGATCTGCTTTCAAGTACCAGCAATGATGATGGACGGTATTTGCATCGTGGTATCGCCATTGGTAGCTTTAATGAAAGATCAAGTTGAAAACCTCAAGGCTAAAGGTATTGAAGCTGTGGCCATCTATGCTGGAATGGGTAAGAGGGAAATCGATATTTTGCTTGATAATTGCATTTACGGAAAAATTAAATTCCTTTACCTATCACCTGAAAGACTGCTTTCTGATTTGGTTCGTGTTCGAATTTCCTACATGAACGTCAATTTAATAGCCATTGATGAAGCGCATTGTATTTCGCAATGGGGTTATGATTTCCGACCGCCTTATCTGAAGGTAAAAGAGCTTAGGGAGATTCATCCTAATGTTCCCGTTTTAGCTTTAACAGCTACCGCTACTCCAGAAGTTAGGACAGATATCATCGATAAGTTAGCACTTAAAGAGCCGCAAATTTTCGTCAAAAGTTTTTCAAGGAAGAATTTAAGTTATGTAGTTTACCATCTGGATGATAAGCATAAAAAGCTGATTGATATCTGTAAAAATGTAAAAGGTTGTGGTTTAGTTTACGTTCGTAATAGGCGAGAAACTGCTGATATTGCACATTTTTTGCAGCGTAACCATATTTCAGCGGATTTTTACCATGCGGGTTTGGATAAAGATGTACGTTTCCAAAAGCAGGAAGATTGGAAGCAGGATAAAACCAGAATAATGGTAGCCACCAATGCGTTTGGGATGGGAATTGATAAGCCCAATGTGCGTTTTGTGGTACATTTAGATTTACCGGAAAGTTTGGAGGCGTACTATCAGGAAGCGGGTAGGGCCGGAAGGGACGAAAAAAGAGCATTTGCTGTACTGCTAACAAACAAAGCCGATAGGATGAACCTAGAAGCCAAATACACCGACAGTTTTCCATCTGTTGAGGAAATTAAAAAGGTATACCATCACCTAGGAAATTATTACCAGCTAGCGTACGGAGCTGCCGAAGGGCTAACCTTTGAATTTGACTTGGCCGACTTTTGTAAGAGGTTCAGCATTGGCGTGATTAAAACGATGGCTGCGCTTAAATTTTTGGAAAGAGACGGCTACATTACATTAACTGACAGCGTATTTATCCCTTCACGACTGATGTTTACCATAAGCCACGAAGAGGTATATCGTTTTCAGATTGAGAACGCTGCTTTTGATCCTTTGATAAAAACCATACAACGATCTTACGGTGGCGCTTTTGATGGATATGTGAAAATCAAAGAGAGTGATTTATCAAACAGGTTGAAGATTTCTTATTTAGATGTGATTGCTTATTTGAAGAAACTGCAAGAGTATCAAATCATTTCTTATTTGCAGCAAACAGATCAGCCTCAACTGCAATTTGTTAGGCCACGTATGGACATGCTGCACTTAGATATCGATGCTAAATTCATCAATTTGCGCAAAGAGATACAACGAAGTCAAATAGAAGGAGTGCTTGCTTATGCCGCCAATAATATTTGTAGAAGTGTACAGCTGTTAACCTATTTTGGCGAAACCAAAGCTGAAAAATGTGGTGTTTGTGATGTGTGCCTAGCCGAACGCAAAGCTGAAGACAAAGCCAGCTACTACGATAAAATGGAATTTGAAATATGTACTTTGCTACAGGGTAATCATTTAGATTTGGATGAACTAGTGACGCAAGTTGCCACAGGTACAGATAATGATAAAATTGAGCTGATAAGAGAATTACTCGATGCTGGTAAAATAAAAACTGATGGAAGGAAGTATTATTTGTAGGGGTGTTAGCGCTGAATTGACCTAGAAATTGAAGTGCTATTTTTACTATATTTGTGTTGACGATTTAAGCTAGTGAAAAATGAAATACGTAATGTCCTTTCAGGAAAGAGCGAAGTTAGCTTCGGAAAAGTTATCCAAGCAATATCCAATTACCTTGGAAAAAGCAAGAGCGCAGGCGAAGCGGTTAAAGGATCAAAGTCATTCCGACAAAAAGAAACAGAGAATTTAGTTTCTTTCATTAACGAAAATCGTCTTTGGTTAAATCAAATTGACTTTTCTCAATATGTGAGCGAGGGTGCCGAACAAAAGGTGTATTTAAAAGATAGCCAGCACGTCATTAAGCTCAACGATGCTATTTATTATACTTCTTGGATAGATTATTTCCATAATCTGCTGCTGCATAATTACTTCTTTCCAGATACTGCTTACAATTTATTAGGTTTTACAAAGGACGAGAAAGAAATTTTATACGCTGTTGTGCAACAGAATTTTGTAGCCATCACGAATATCACTGATTTGAAAAAAGTTAAAGAATTTCTTGAACAAAATGGCTTCTCTAATTCACGTAATAACGACTATATCAATAAAGAACTGGGAATAATTTTAGAGGATTTACATGATGAAAATGTGCTTACAAACAACGAAATCTTATTTTTTATCGATACTGTTTTCTATTTAACTGAAGAATTTTGGAAAGATTAAATTCTTCAATTTTTATATCTTAGTTTTTGCAAACAAAATAATTTATGAACGACCACTTTTCAAGTGTAAAAACAGAAGCTAACTTTAATTCAGTTGGAATTAAAAACGACAAAAAAACAATTCGCTCGTGGGCGTTTTTCGATTGGGCCAATTCGGCCTATAATTTGGTAATCACCTCCACTATATTCCCTGCTTATTATACGGCAATTACGGGCGATAAGGATGACAATACCATTGACTACGTTTATTTTTTCGGTTATAAAATTGTTAACTCCGCATTATACAGTTACGCTATGGCCTTTGCTTTTTTAGTTATAGCGCTGTTATCACCTATTTTGTCCTCAGTAGCCGATACCCGAGGTAACAAAAAAATCTTTATGAAAATGTTTACCTACATTGGCGCCACTGCCTGTAGTGCGCTTTTTTTCTTTGAGATTAATGCTGATAAAGGTGTGGATACACTGAATTTTAGTGTGATTATGTTTGTAATTGCTGCTATAGGTTTTTGGGGTAGCTTGGTATTTTATAACTCTTACCTGCCCGAAATTGCCACAGTTGAAGAGCAGGATAAGGTAAGTGCGAAGGGCTTCACCTATGGATATGTGGGCAGTATCATTCTTCAATTGATCTGTTTTGTATTTGTATTTGAGCCGAAATTGTTTGGAATAGTTGATGCCTCCATTCCAGCTCGTTTGTCTTTCCTTCTGGTTGGTATTTGGTGGATTGGTTTTGCCCAAATACCTTTCAAAAATCTGCCAAAAGGGAGTCCTAATTTTAAAACAGAACATAAAAACCTTATGAGTAGCGGTTTTCAAGAGCTTAATAAGGTATGGAAGCAGGTAAAGCAAATGAAGTATCTGAAAAGATTTTTATTCGCTTTTTTCTTTTATTCAATGGGCGTACAAACTGTGATGTTAGTAGCCACAATTTTCGGTGAGAAGATACTGCATCTGCCTACAGAAAAACTAATTGCAACCATTCTTATTTTACAGTTGGTAGCCATTCCCGGCGCTATGTTAATGTCTTATCTATCTTCACGTAAATTTGGTAACGTTAATGTACTTATTGGCGTAGTAACCATTTGGATCGGTTGTTGTATTGCCGCTTATTTCATTCATACCGAATTTCAGTTTTACGCTTTAGCGGCAGTTATCGGATTAATTATGGGCGGAATCCAATCTTTGTCACGTTCTACCTATTCTAAATTTTTACCACAATCAAGCCCCGACCATACATCATTTTTTAGCTTTTACGATGTAACTGAAAAGGTTGCATTAGTTTTTGGGATGTTCAGCTTTGGTTATATTGAAGTACTTAGTGGTAGCATGCGTAATTCAGTAATAGCTTTAGCACTGTTTTTTGTTTTTGGTTTACTATTTTTGCTGCTTTTAAAACGAGTTCAGCCGTCGTCTGTTGTAGTTGATGAGCGTGCTTAAAGCTATAAAGATATCTGATGAAAGTTGAATTATTTATTCCCTGTTTTGTAGATCAATTATACCCTGAAACTGCTTTTAATACCATAAAGGTGCTAGAAAAAGCTGGTTGCGAAATTGTTTACAATCCTAAACAAACCTGTTGTGGCCAGCCCGCATACAATGCAGGTTACTGGGAACAAGCAAAGGAAATAGGTACTAAATTTTTAACTGATTTTTCAGATACCCAATACATTGTTGCACCATCTGCCTCTTGTGTAGGTATGGTCAAAAACGGTTATAATGATTTGTTTACCAACACCATAGTTCATAACAAGTGCCGTAGCCTCCAGGCAAATATCTTTGAACTGTCTGATTTTCTTATCAACGTGCTAAAAAAGGATTATTTTGGAGCTGAGTTAGAAGGAAAAGCAGTTTATCATGATTCTTGTAGTGGTTTAAGAGAATGCAAAATCAAGGAAGAGCCACGGCAGTTGCTTTCAAGGGTAATAGGTTTAGAGATGCTAGAAATGAAGGATACTGACATGTGCTGCGGTTTTGGCGGTACGTTTGCGGTAAAGTTTGATGCAATATCCTCGGCAATGGCAGAGCAAAAAATAAACAACGCATTAGAGATGGATGCCGATTACATCATATCTACTGATCTTTCTTGCCTGATGCACTTAGATGGCTACATTCAAAAAAATAATCTTTCCATAAAAACCATGCACCTAGCCGATGTGCTTGCCAATGGATGGCTCGAAAGTACAGAGTACTAAGCCATCATGATATTGTAAAACTCTAGTTATAAACGAAATAAATTAACCTTTTTTAACACTAGATAGCGCCGCTTTGATTTAGATTTGCGTTGCTTATTACTTTAAAGAAAATGAAAAAAACATTTGTTGCTTTTTTAAGTGCAATGGCATTAACGGTTAGCGTTCAAGCGCAAAAAAAATCGGGTGCTATTCAATATCAAACCTCTATAGATCCTGTGGCTATGGCCGAAGCTAGTGGTTTTCCAATTAGTGAAGAAATGAAGGCTAGAATGCCTAAATCTATCAAAGCCAATTACGAGTTGCTATACAATGCTACAAATGCAAGCTTTATGCCTGTGGTAGAAACCGAAGACAGTAACAGTGGTGGTGGACAGCAAGGTATGGGGCGTATGATGATGCGTTTTGGCGGTATTGGTGGAGGAAATAAAGAGTACTATTATACTTTTGCCGATCAAAAAGTTGTTGAAGTATTTGACTTAATGGATACCACTTACGTAATGCCAACTAAATTAGCGGTAAATGTAGTGAACCCTAACATCGGTAGGCCAAACAATGGCGGAAATCAAAATCAAAGCACTAGTGCAGTACAGTTTTTAAACGTTCCACCTACTATCGAAGTAATTAAGTCAGACGAAACTAAAAAAATCGTAAATCTAAATTGCAATAAAGTAACTATCAAAACTATCCGTAAAGCCACTGTTTTAGGTATGGAAAAAGATATTACTGATGAAACTGTTTTATGGTACACTAACGATTTAGGCTTTAGTTTTTCTCCTGATCCGAACTTATGGACAGAGGGTGCGGTGTTAGCTATTGAGAAAAAAGGAGGTGGTATGTTAGCTACTAGCATCGAGTACCGAGGTGTAAGTGCTAAAGATGTATCGGCACCTAAGAAAGCAATTGCTATTACGCCCGAGCAATATCAAGCTAAACAAGCGGCAATGATGGCCAGATTTAGAAATAATGGTAACCGCCAAGGTGGCGCAATGAGAGTGAATTAATTTTCCATTTTATATTTTCTGAAATGTCCTGATCGTTTGGTTGGGACATTTTTTTTGCCAAAACTTTCTTAAACACTTATTTTAACATAAATTTTTTAAAAGATGATTAAACGGAAAGTTGTGGTGTTAACCGGTGCTGGAATAAGTGCAGAAAGTGGTTTAAAAACATTTAGGGATGCTGATGGCTTATGGGAGGGGTATGATGTAATGGAGGTGGCTACACCTGAGGCTTGGCTTCGTAACCCCAAACTAGTACAACGCTTTTATAACGAGCGTAGAAAACAGGTTTTAGCGGCCACACCTAATGCGGCTCATTTTGCATTGGCGGCTTTGCAGGAGGAATTTGATGTGGAAATTATCACTCAAAATATCGATGATTTACATGAACGAGCTGGTTCAAAAAAGGTCACACATTTGCATGGTGTTATTACTTATGCACAATCTAGCAAAAATGCCAGCTTGATTTATCCAATAGAAGGTGATGAAATTAAAATGACTGATGTTTGTGAACTAGGATCACCTTTAAGACCTCATGTTGTTTGGTTTGGTGAAGCTGTGCCAATGATTGAAATTGCAGCTAAAATTTGCGCTAAGGCTGATTTTTTTGTGCTAATTGGTACTTCTTTAGCAGTTTACCCTGCTGCTGGTTTGGTACATTATGTACGTAGCAAAACACCAAAATTCATCATCGATCCTAAAATTCCAGAAATTGGGGGGGTGAGTAATGTTACAAAAATTTCCAAGAGTGCTACGGAAGGAGTAAGAGATTTATTGAATTATCTGAAATTTTGAATTTCAAGAAAATAGTCGTATATTGGTGTGACAAAATTCTATGTTATGAAATCCATCAAATACGGTTATCCAGAAAATCGGCAAATGCTGGTTGCAGCTGAACCAGAAGCACTCTATGCTACTACTCCTAAATTACAAACCTATCAAATCAAAAATTTTATTTATTTAAATGATTTACTGCCATTTAGCCAATCTGAGTGGGCTGATATTCTGCATATTAGTGATAGGACGTTACAACGTTACCTAAAGGACAACAAGCCTTTTGAAGGCTTGCATGCTGAACATTTGTACCAACTTGAAAATATGGCTAGTTTGGCTAAACAGGTTATTGGAAAACCTGATGTAGTGAAAAATTGGCTAATGCAGAAAAAAGAAATATTAGGTGCAATTTTAGATTTCGCTTCGTTACGTTCTTTTTGGGGGGTAAAACTAATTAGCAATGAGTTGGGTCGCATAGCTCATGGGGTTTATATATGATTTTATATCGCCTTGCCAATAAAGATTACATAGAAGATAGGGAGGGGATAGGTGCAAAGTTATTTGGCGGTCGTTGGAACGAAATTAATTATCCCTGTTTATATGCTAGCGCAACGCTATCTTTAGCCTTATTGGAGAAATTTGTTCATGCTCAATTTAAGGAGCACATGCGTAATTTGGCCGTGTTGGAAATTGAAATAGTGGATAAGAATGATATTTTTCATGTAGATGAATCAAGGCTACAAAAGGATTGGACTTCAGATACGCAATACACACAATGGATTGGAAAACAATTGCTTGAAGATATAACAGTTGTTGCGTTCTCAGTTCCATCTGTCATTGTTCCATCAGAAAGAAACTACGTTATCAATACACAAGCAGTTGCTTTTAACGCAGTAAAGTTCAAAAAGATTTCAGATTTTTTTACCGATAATAGGTTAATGAATTCGTTATTTTGATGAACCGTTAAACAAACGACTTAAATTTGGCTTGATACCTACCGTAAGTGGCATGGTAGTGAAATTTCTGTTTTGTATTTTACTAAAGCCGTTCATGTAACTTACTTCTGTAAATAAGGATAAACCTCCCAAGTTGTATTCTACACCTGTACCCAATTCTATCATTGGCATACCATGTGCTTTATTAGAGGAAGTTACTTGCAATGAGGTCGCATTAACCTCCACTTTTGGAGTAAGTATAAAGCCACCACCTGCACCAGCGTAACCATAAAACCCAAATTTTCCTGTTATTTTTCTGTAACCTAAAGCTACATTTAAAAGGTAAGTAGTTGCTCTTCCGTTTTGTGCTGTGTAAGTTAACCCGTCATCGGGTGTAATGCCATTGTAAGCAAATGCATGTAAGCTAAATTTTGGGTACAAAAATAAGCCTTTGTTTCCCAAACCTAAATTCACGCCTAGTGTAGTTGATATTTTTGGACTGAAAAAATCAGCGGTCTCACCAACTGGTACAGAAGTGCCAATTCCACTTACGGTATAAAGTTTATCTGGTCGGGTTTGTGCTTTAACTGAAACGGACACGAAAGCTATTAGAAGTACTGCTAGAGTTGTTTTACGCATGATCTATTTTACGCTAAAACAACAGCCTGCTTGTTTTGTTTGCGGTAGTTCAAAACAACCGCAAATGTTTACTTTTCCGATGGGTTCTTTTTATTATCCAAAAGTTTAGCAATCATTTTATCCATTCTGTCGGCTTTGGTTTTTTCCTGTTTAGCGGTAATGATCCACAACACATATTCTTTTTTGTGAGAGTAGGCTAGTTTTTCGTAATATGCAAAAGCTTTAGGGTATTGCATCAAATGCGCTTTTAAATCATCAGGTAAAGTCACAATCTTATTGGCTACATCAATGTATTTACCGTAAATATTATGTTCTAATTCGGCATTGCCAACGCCAGATTTTTTTTGCGCTCCCGCCGGTTTAATACGTATGGCAGTCCATACCTTATCAATAGCCGCCGAAGCGCAGGGACTGAGCTCGTATTTTTTAAGTTCATCCCAGGATTGCATCAAGTTTAAGTCAGCGGCAATTGCCGTTTTTGCTTTCGGGTATAAAATCCAAGCTATTGTTTGTTGTTTAATGTAAGGTTGAATTTCGTTTAACGCATTAAGCATATCTAGCTTTGTAATTGCAAAAACCAAATATGCGTCATTTTCTGGCTGTATAGCATAGCTGAAATGAACCGATTGAGGAACCTCTCCAAATATTACTGCTGCATTTTCCGGTGCATTTAGTACACTTACCCTAAAGCCAGTTTTAATTTGTAGCTTTTTTAAAAGTTGATTTTCCATAGTAGATACATTGAATGGTTTATCCTATAATTTCATTTTAGCAAAAAAATCCCAAAGTACTATTCCAGCTGAAATTACAATGTTAAATGAGTGTTTAGTGCCAAATTGAGGTATTTCTATGCACTTGTCTATCTGTTCCATTGCCTCATCGCTAACACCGTTTACTTCATTTCCAAAAATCAAAACGTACTTCTCTTTTAAATTTGGCTCGTTCTTGTTCAGCATTATACTATTTTGCGCCTGTTCAATAGCAATAATTTGGTAACCTAATTCTTTATAAGCTGCTATGGCCGTTAGGGTATCGTCAAAATGCTCCCAAGCTACAGATTGCGTTGCTCCCAAAGCTGTTTTTTCAATTTCTCGGTGGGGCGGTTGCGCAGTTATGCCACAGAGCACCACTTTTTCAACGGCAAACCCATCAGCAGTTCTGAAAACCGATCCTACATTGTGCATACTACGAACATTATCCAACATAATAACCACTGGAAGTTTTTCTTGTGCCTTAAATCCTTCTATATCTACTCTATTAAGTTCGTCTAGCTTTAATTTTTTCATTTTATAATATCTCTATAAATACTTCTGAAATACTAAATTGTCCTTAGCGTTGTTGGTCCAGCACCAATTTGTTCAACATATATGGTGGCATAGTAGCCAATTTTGTTAACATAATAGTCAGATAAATGCTTTGCAAAATCTTCCTCAAATCCTTTCTTCAATAGGGCAATTGCGCAACCGCCAAAACCGGCGCCAGTCATACGGGCGCCAATTACATGCTCATAGCCATTACAAAATTCAACAACGGTATCCAGCTCTTTACCGCTAACTTCATAAAGTTCTTTTAAGGATTGATGCGATGCATACATTAATTTACCGAAAGAATTTAGATTGCCTTCTGACAGTAGTTTTGCTGCTGAAATTACCCTGTCGTTCTCTTTGATGACGTGGGTGGCTCGCTTCAATAAAATTTCATCTTCAATCAAATGTTGATGCAAGGCAAATTTCTCAGCACTTAGTTCGCAAAGGTTGTTAATGTTAATTTCCTGTTGTAAACATTGCAGGGCTTTTTGGCATTCCTGCACTCGCTCATTGTATTTAGAGTCGGCAAGTGTTCGGTGTTTATTAGTATTGATAATTGCTAGCGAATAATCACCCAAATTACATGCAATTAACTTATGCTTCAGTGTATCGCAGTTTAAAACGATAGCGGTATCTTTTTCGCCAAAAGCAACAGCGAATTGATCCATAATACCTGAGTTTACACCGATAAACTCATTTTCTACTTTCTTGCAGTGTTTCACTAGGCTCAACCGATCTATTCCCAAATCATAAATTTGATTTAAGGCAAATGCGGTTACCACTTCTATTGATGCCGAAGACGAAAGCCCCGAGCCAATCGGAATATTGCCATGATACAGCAAATCAAGTCCGCCCCATTGCCAATCGTATGCTTTTTGTAGCTCATTAATTACACCTAACGGATAGTTAAACCATTCACTTCCAGTTTTTGAAAAGGAGTTTTGCAAAGGGATTTCTATCTGTTCTTCAAAGTTTAAACTACGAAATCTGATTACATTTTCATCGGTTTTACCTACGCAAAGCCAAGTTCCCATGGTAATTGCACAAGGCATCACCAATCCGCCATTATAATCTATATGTTCCCCAATTAAATTTACACGCCCAGGCGCAAAAAACTCATATTGAGGTGTATAGCCAAAATTTTTTTCAAATAATTGGTGAAGTTGATCTTTCATCCGGGTGGGTTTATCATTTCTTTGATCTAGTTTAAATCCTAAATCGTGTATTTTCGCTGTTTTTCGTGTTTAAATTTCACTTAACAATGATTATTATTGTAAGCGCCAAATAGGCGTCTAAGATAGCAATAATGAAAGCAAACCAAATATCCACAGGCAAATTTGTAAATGATAAAGAAGTAATTGCCGTAGAGTTAAGCAATACAAAAGGAACTTATGTTAAAATCTTTAACTACGGTACCATCATCAATAAGTTTGTGGTTAAAAACGCAAAAGGTGAAGATCAAGATATTGTATTGGGGTTTGATGATTTTGATGGCTATATCAGCAAAGAATATCTTTCCAATTATCCATACTTTGGAAGTATTGTTGGAAGATACGCAAATAGAATAAAAGGAGGGGAGTTCACTATTGAGGGGACGAGCTATCAGCTGCCTAAAAATAACGGAGATGATTGCTTACATGGTGGCTTACAAGGTTTCGATCAAAAAGTATGGGATATTGTGGAGCTAACTGAGTCGCCAAATGCTTCAGTAACTTTTCATTATTACAGTTTCGACGGAGAAGAAGGATTCCCGGGAGATTTGGCTGTACAATTACAATTTACATTGACGGAAAATGACGAATTGATTTTGACTTACCAAGCGGATACCGATGAAGCTACACCAATCAACTTAACGCATCACAGTTACTTTAACTTGGCTGCGAATAGTAACGATATCAGATCTCACGTTCATCAAATGAATGCTTCGAATTGGTTGGAGCAGGATGATAACTACGTGGTAACGGGCAAACTAATTCCTGTTGATGGAACTCACCATGATTTTAGAAAAGGAAAAACCTTTGCCGAGGGTTGGGACGAGGAAAATGGTTACGACCAAACTTATGTGCTGGATAAAACCTATGGCGAATTGACGTTAGCAAGCAAGACTTCGGCGGTAGATAGCGGACTTACATTATCCATTTACACAACTGAACCAGTGGCCCATTTGTACACCGCTAAATACACTGATGTGAAAAACGGAAAAGACGGAAAAAGCTATGGTAAATTCAGTGCTTTCTGTGTAGAAACGCAACACGCACCAAATTCACTAAATATCCCAGCGTTTCCTTCAACTATTCTGCAACCTGGAGAGGTTTATCATCAAACTACCATCTACAAGGTTAGCAAATAATTTTTGCAAAACTTAAACTATGAATACCATCTTAAAAACGCTCAACAACAGAAAATTTATACTAGGGATTTGGCTTTTGCTAGCCATTTTCCTGGGATTTAAACAATATCATAAGGGGTCGTATAACAACTACTTGATATTTAAACATGTTTATCACCACGCCGTAGAACGTTTAAATCTTTATGCAGAATATCCACAGCAATATGGCGATACCAATCATTACGGTCCATTTTTCTCTTTGTTAATTGCACCGTTTGCATTATTGCCTGATTACATTGGCACTATTCTTTGGCAGATAGCGAATACGCTTTTTCTTTTTTTTGCTATTCAACAACTTCCTTTGGCATTTAAAAAAATAAATGCAGTGTATTGGATTGTTGCCCATGAACTGATGACGGCCTTATTTAGTTTTCAGTTCAACATTTCAATTGCAGCAATAATCATTTTAACTTTTGCCTTTATACAGCGTGGTAAAAACTTTTGGGCCGCCATGCTGATTATGCTAGGTACTTTTGTGAAACTTTACGGTATCGTTGGATTGGCTTTCTTCTTTTTTGTAAAGAAGAAATGGAATTTTGTACTTTCTTGCTTTTGCTGGGCCTTGATATTTTTTATACTGCCGATGGTGTTTTTCTCGCCAACTTATATTTTGCAGTGCTATCAGGATTGGTATCGGTCGCTAGCACAAAAGCAGCAGTTGAATGCCAGTTTAACCTCAATGCAAGATATTTCGGTAATGGGAATGGCCAGGCGGATTTCTGGAGATGTAAATCTTCCAAATCTTCCTTTCTTAGCTGGAGGCTTATTACTTTTTGCTTTGCCATATCTGCGCATCAAAGCTTACGCTGATTTAAATTTTAGATTATTGTTGTTAGCTTCAACATTAATTTTTACGGTAATATTTAGTAATTCCTCTGAATCGCCGACCTACATTATTGCCTTTTTAGGTGTGTCCATATGGTTTTTAATACAACAACGACCTTTTAAAATTTGGCAAATTGCGTTATTTGTCTTTGCTTTATTGCTCACTAGTTTCTCCCCGTCAGATTTGTTCCCTAAATTTGTGAGGGAAAATTATATCAAACCTTACTCACTTAAAGCATTGCCGTGTTTAATAGTTTGGTTGGTAATTATTTACCAAATGATGTGTAGTAAATTTAACCAAACTGAACAATTGCATGCAGAATAAGCTAGTTTCTATAGTTATCCCGGCTCATAACGAAGAAGAAAATATCGTTGTTATTGCTACACGTATTGAGCAAGTGTTGGCAGGGCTTTCTTACGACTATGAGATAATTATTGTTGACGATGGTTGTAGAGATAATACATTGAGTGTGGTGCAGCAATTGGCGGCAAATGATCCGAGAGTGTTTTTTATTGAGCTTTCGAGGAATTTTGGGCATCAATCTGCATTAAAAGCCGGACTTGACCACGCTCATGGTGATTGCGTAATTTCGTTAGATGCTGACCTGCAACATCCACCTGAACTTTTCGCTGAAATGCTTAATAAATGGGAGGAGGGATACGACGTGGTTTATACACGACGTGAAGAAGATCCCAATTTACCTTTAGCTAAACGCAAAACTTCTAGGTATTTTTACAAGCTACTGAATGCGCTTTCAGAAACTGAAATAGAAGCTGGCACTGCTGATTTTAGGTTGATGGATGCAAAAGTGGTGGAGGTATTTAGAAATTTCAAGGAAAACGATCTGTTTATTAGGGGAATGATCAAATGGCTGGGATTCAGGCAATACGCTATTGATTACATGCCTAACAAACGCTATGCTGGTGCTAGTAAGTACAATTTGAGAAAAATGCAGAAGCTTGCCGTTCAAGGCGTAACTTCGCTTAGCGTAAAACCATTACACATGGCCGTTTATCTTGGCTTTTTCATCTCTTGTTTATCGCTGCTTTACGTTCCGTATGTTTTTTATGCCTACTTTTTCGCTAAACACGTTAATGGCTGGGCGTCGCTTATTGTTACTGTGGCATTTTTTGGTGGGTTACAATTGGTAATTTTGGGCATTATTGGTATTTATATCGGTAAAATGTTCATGCAAGGCAAAAATCGTCCTACGTATATCATCAGGTCAACAAATATTAAATAAGCCATGGTATTGTTAAGTTTTGATATTGAAGAATTTGATATGCCATTTGAATATGGTAAGGAGATCTCTTTTGAAGATCAGATGAGTATATCTGTAGGTGGTTGCCATGTCATTTTGGATTTACTAAAGAAACATCAATTTAAGGCTACGTTTTTTTCGACTGCAACTTTTGCCATTAATGCGCCTGAAATCATCGCTAGGATAAAAACCGATGGACATGAGTTGGCTTCGCATACTTATTACCATTCGAAATTTGAGGATGCAGATCTTCGCAAGTCGAAGGAGAAGTTGGAAGAACTTTCGGGCCTGCAGGTAACTGGCTTTAGAATGCCCAGAATGGCGCCAGTTAGTGATGAAGAAATTGAAAAAGCCGGATATACTTACAACAGTTCCATCAATCCAACTTTACTGCCCGGAAGGTACAACAACTTGCATATCTCACGTACTTACTACAAATTAGGAGGCGTAATGCAGTTGCCAGCTTCTGTTACGCCAATTTTCCGTATTCCGCTTTTTTGGCTTTCTTTTCATAATTTCCCGTTATGGTACTACAAACACATCTTCAATAAGGCTTACCGCAAAGATGGCTACGTCAACATTTACTTCCATCCTTGGGAGTTTTATGATTTAAACGACAAACAGCGCTTTGGCTTCCCAGGCTATGTAAGTAGGAATACCGGATTAAAGATGAAAGACCGCTTGGATCAGCTGATGGCTTGGATCAATCGCAATCACTATCCAACATCAACTATTGCATCGTTTTTAGAAAGTGTTGATTAACTTTCCTTTTCGGCTGGCGACTTTACCGTTTTAAATGTGAAATACGTTTGGCAGAAATAAGCATACAAGGATAGAAAAACAATAATTAAGGCTTGTGACGGTGTTGCCCAAAACCCTAAATAGCCAACAAGAAAGTGTAGCAGCAGGTAATCAAATAAAATGCTACTTACGGTTACAAACGCATACCTAAAGAGCTGTACATGGCTTTGTAAATTAGACTGCTGAAATACAACGAACTTATTAAGTGTAAATCCTATGGGGAAACTGATTGATAGCGCAAGTAAGTAAGCGGCAATATATCTGCTTACAGGATAGGACATCAAGTAAACAACTTCTTGTTGAAAAATGAAATTGTACGCTAGGTAAAAAGTTAATAGGTTTAATGCAGCATTTCCACCGCCACAAGCTAAATATCTAAATGTTTGTAAATCAAATATCTTTCTAAATGGAGGATAAAAAAAATCGATTACAGGAAGCAATATGGCTCGTAAACCTTTGGCGAAATTCATCTGTCAGTTAAATTCTCTCTAATATCGTTGTGATGGCCTTTTCTACAATCGCATTTGGATTGGTGCTAAACTCAAACTTCACTCTGCTAGCTAAAATCGCATTGATTGATAGTGCTTTATGGCCAAGTGTGTTGGCCAAAGCATAAATCCCAGCAGTTTCCATTTCTAGGTTGGTAATGCGTTGGTTTTTACTGGCGAATGAGTTTAATTTCCCAATAAAATCACTTATTGTACCCTTTGCCCTAACTTTTCTACCCTGAGGAGCATAAAAACCCGGCGCTGTTGCAGTAATCCCAGTTGGCATATCGTGAGCAAATTGCTCAAGCAAACTTTTATCAGCTACATTGAGGTAAGGTTTAATGCCATCCATATTGCCAAAATGTGTATGGATATCTTTGAGCAGTGACTGCTCTTCTTCACGTAGTTGCTGTTCGTAGTAATGCATCAGTGCATCGAAACCTAAGCCGTGAGATGATGCCAAGATAGTTCCCATTGGTAGGTCAGGTTGTATAGCGCCCGAAGTGCCAATTCTAATCAAATTTAGCGATTTCAACTGCGGCTTAACTGTTCTAGAATCAAAATCGATATTTACCAAAGCATCCAATTCATTTAAAACAATATCGATGTTATCCGTGCCAATTCCTGTAGAAATTACCGTAAGTCGCTTACTTCCAATGTAGCCTGTATGCGTAATAAACTCACGTTTTCCTTTCTTTAGTTCGATACGGTCAAAATGCTTGCTTACTTCTGGAACCCTGTCTAAATCTCCAACAGTAATCACTGTATCGGCAATGTCTTCAGGAAGTAAATTCAAATGGTAAATACTTCCGTCTTGGTTGATGATTAAATCCGCTTCTGATAACTTTGCTGATTGGTTCATTAGTACAATACTTGATTTGTTAATTGCTATTTGTTTAATTGGTTGGTTGTAGAATAGCGCCTTTAACCTACTAACCACTAACACCTATTCACTAATTCCTAACACCTAATCCCTAACTAAACTGTCCCTAAATATACGGTTTTCAAACCTTCTACCTTGTCTAATTTGTTCAAAACTTGGTTTAAATTTGATTTCCTAACTTCAAAAGTTATCTGGCATTTCGTATCAAAATCCTGACTTAATACATTCAGTTGTTCTTCCTTAATGATTTTCATTACATCATTCATAGCCAGGTAATCGAAGTTAACTTCCTACACATCGTTAACCGTTTTCTGAACAATGTTTGCTGCACTGAGCGCTTCTTGCGTGGCTGATTTGTATGCATTAATCAAACCTGGTACACCTAGTAATGTCCCTCCAAAATACCTCGCCACCACTACCAAAATGTTAGTAACATCTGCTGATAAAAGTGCATTTAAAATGGGTCTTCCCGCAGTTCCCGAAGGCTCTCCATCATCATTAAAACGATGTACATTTCGGTCGGGCGTTAAACGCATCGCCCAGCAAAAATGTCTGGCTTTGGCGTGCTCATTTCTAAGTACCGCAATAATTTCTTTGATCTCGTTTTCAGTTTTGATGGGGTAGGCGTATGCTATAAACTTGCTACCTTTATCCCTAAAAATTCCTTCGGTAGCTTCACGGATGGTTTGGTAGGTATCATTAAACAGCATACAATTTGGATAAGGTAATTAAAACGATAGAAGCGATAGCTAGAGCCAAACCCACATAATTCCAGTTGCTTAGTTTTTCCCTAAAAATGAATATCCCTATTAAGCTTCCCGCTACAATTACACCCATATTCATTGCCGCAAATACAGTTGAGGGGTTGTTAGACATCGAACGATGCGCTTCCAAATAGAATAAAATGTTGCCGAAATTAAAGATTCCTAAAATACAACCGCAAAAGAAATTAACCAGTTGAAGTTTTGTTTTCTTTTGAACTACAAGATATAAGAGGTATAAAATGGAAAGTAAAAAAGCAATGGTATAGATAATGAATAGCGAGGTGGTGTAAGGTACTTCGGTAATTTGGCTTACCATTTTGAAAAGGATATCAACAGCGCCAAAACCTAGAAACACCAGTAAAAGATATAGCCAACTTTTTTTGCTCGTCATTCTATCGCCTTTGCGGTACATGGTGAAGATAATTGCCAAAAATCCAAATACTACCGCTACTTCTTTATACCTGTCAAAACTTTCTTTAAACAAAAAATATGCAGCGCTGAGCGAGATAAATAAGGATAGACGCTGGGCAATATCAGTTCTGGCTAGTCCTGCTTTCCTAACAGATAATCCCAAAGCAAGGAATAAGGTAGGTAACAATAATCCAAGGATGTAATAGGTAGGCGTAAGGGAACTCAAGCTAATTCCACTTAAATTAGGTTTAAAACAAATTAAACTTAATAAAATTGCAAATAAGTAATTCCACGTAACGGCTTGGGTGATATTGATTTGATAGCGTTTAGCAAGTTTTAAAAGTACGCCTACGGTTACACTGCAAATAACGCTCAACACTAAATAAATCATAACTTAATTTGCTTTAAAACCTGCAATTTATCATTTCCAACTGAAATTTCATCCATTAATTCTCCATTAATTTGTGGCGCTTTAATCCCATTTTCCCAATTCACATTAGCGGTAAAGATGCGGGCTTCGTCCCAAAGTCCATCTTTAATAAATTGCTGAAGCAAATTGGCCCCGCCCTCTATGATTACCGATTGGATGTCCATCAGGTAAAGTTGGTAAGCTATTTTCTGAGGTAAATAGAAGTGCATGTCTTCCATCTGCACATAGTGAATGTTGTTAACTACTTCCGTTTTTACTTCGTTGAAAATGATAGTTTTGGCATCCCCATTAAAAATATGGTAATCTTCCGGAATTGATAAAGACTTGTCAACCACTATGCGTATTGGATTTTTACCTTGCACTTCACGAGTGTTCAGCTGTGGATTATCGGCTAACACCGTATTCTTACCTACTAAAATGGCATCTTCTTCGCTACGCCATTGATGGCTAAGTACTTTGGCTTCGGAGCCTGAAATCCAACGCTGCGTTTGATCTAAAGGGGCGAAAAATCCATCTGAAGTTTGTGCCCATTTTAAAATAAGATAGGGGCGCTGCTGGGTAATTCTAGTAAAAAACCTACGGTTGATCTCCCTGCACTCATCATCAAGTACCCCCGATACCACTAATATACCTGCATTTTTTAGTTTCTCAATGCCTTTGCCATTCACACTATCAAATGGATCTGTATTGCCAATTACCACCTTTTTTAACTGATGTTTCACTAACAAATCAGCGCATGGTGGTGTTTTTCCAAAATGGGCACATGGCTCTAAAGAAACATAGGCGGTAGCATTCGATAAAAGTTCAGCAGCATAATCACCATGTTGCTGCAATACATCATTAATTGCATTTACTTCGGCATGTGCCTGACCAAATTTCTGATGATAACCTTCACCAATAATTTGATTGTCATGAACTATCACACAACCAACCAGCGGATTTGGGCTAACATTTCCTTTGCCTTTTAGAGCAAGTTCCAAACAGCGGCGCATGTAAAATTCGTCATTCATCAGCACAAAAATAACTTTTATTTTGGCATTCGCCGATGCCAAATTTGAAGCATTAGTCACATTTTTGTACATTTAAACTTTGTTTTGATCCCATCAACAAAGTTTTTAATCCCATGCAATTCATCGAGCTAGTTCAATTATATCAAGATAAATTAAACCTTCTCTACGATGAGGAAGAAGTACAGTCGCTATTTTTAATGGCTGTAAAGGATACACTTGGCTATAATAGAAGTGATTATTTGCTAAATAAACAACAAATTGTTCCCGACACTGCTTTATTGCGACTCAATAATATCTTAAATGAACTGGTTCTAGGTAAACCCATACAATACATTTTGGGATATGCAGAATTTTACGGTCTGAAATTTAACGTTAATCCATCAGTTTTAATTCCACGTCCTGAAACTGAGGAGCTTGTTGAATGGATATTGACCACTTGTCGTAAAACTTCAGATGAAGATTATAGTAAGTTAAATATCAGTTTATTAGATATTGGAACAGGAAGTGGTTGTATCGCGATAGTATTGAAAAAGCACTTACCAAAAGCCCAAGTTTCCGCAATTGATATTTCAACTGCAGCTTTAACAACAGCCAAACAAAATGCGTTGTTAAATGAAGTTCCCGTCGTTTTTATTGAAGATGATATCTTGAATTCCCAGATAGAAGCTAAGATGCTCAACCTAGATGTAATTGTAAGTAATCCGCCCTATATTATGGAAGAGGAAAAAACTGCAATGCATCAAAATGTGTTGGCAAATGAACCACACACGGCCCTATTTGTTGCCAATGATCGACCGCTGATTTTTTACGAGGCAATTGCTGATTTTGCCAATAAGCATCTGAAACCTGGAGGGACGTTGTACTTCGAAATTAATGCTGCTTTAGGGAAAGAAACTGTGAAAATGCTGCATGATAAGGGTTTCGAGGCTATCCGACTAAAATTAGATATGCAGGGTAAAGACCGTATGATTAGCGCCCAAAAGCCTATTTAATTCGATATAAACCCTTGCTATAAATATACTAACGAACCTATCCCAAAACTTTTTTGGCTTTAGCATTGTTGATATTTAGATTTTTAACCAATTAAATTAATTGTCATGAAACATTTAAAATCAATATCAGCAATACTAGGTGTTGTGCTATTTGCCAGTTGTGGTGTTAGCAAAAAGAAATACGCTGAGTTGCAAGGTAATTTTAACGAAGTGCAACAGCAATATAACGATCTCAATAAAAAATTGATAGGTACTGAATCTGAGCTATCTAACGCCAAAACTAGGATTACAAGTTTGGACGAGGCAATTGCTAGAGAACGTGCCAACGCAAAGGAACTGCAAGATGCTTTGAATAAATGCTTAAACGCAAGTAGTCAGGGTAATGTTAATATTTCGAAACTGGTTGATGAAATTAACAGCTCTAATAAATACATCAAAGAGCTTATAGCCGCAAAAAATAAAAGTGATTCGCTTAATATGGTGTTAACTAACAATTTAACACGATCATTAAGTAGGGAAGAGATGAGTGACGTAGATGTACAAGTGCTTAAAGGTGTGGTGTATATTTCTCTGTCAGACAATATGTTGTACAAATCTGGTAGTTATGAAATTTCAGATAAAGCAGGGGCGACTTTGGCGAAAATTGCTAAAATCATCACTGATTACAAAGATTATGAAGTTTTAGTTGAAGGTAATACCGATAACGTTCCAATTAAAATGAGTAACATCAGAAACAACTGGGATTTAAGTGCGCTAAGAGCCTCATCTGTTGTGCAAACATTGCAGAATAACTATGGCGTAGATCCAAAAAGATTGACAGCTGGAGGTAGAGGAGAATACAATCCAATTGCGTCTAACGATACCGCCGCTGGTAAAGCAAAAAACCGTCGTACGCAGATTATCATTACCCCTAAATTGGATCAATTTATGGATTTGATAGGTAAATCAGCTGAAAAGCCTAGCAATTAATTGACAAATCCGTTTTACGGAAATAGCCTTTAAAAAGTTTATAACCGCAGATGTTAATTCATCTGCGGTTTTTTTATGCCCTAGGATGAAACTGCGTAATTACCGTTTTAAGATAATCGCGGTCTAGGTGCATATAAATTTCGGTAGTTGTTATACTGGCATGTCCAAGCATTTCTTGGATGGCTCGTAAATCGGCACCGCCTTCTATTAAATGAGTGGCAAAGGAGTGTCTTAATGTATGCGGACTAATTATTTTATCTATCCCAGCCGCTACTGCAAGAGACTTGATGAGATTAAAGATAGCGATACGGGACAGCTTGGCTCCAAAACGATTTAGGAAAATAAAATCTTCGTTTCCTTTTTTAATGTTTTGGTGTACTCGCACTTCATCTATGTAAATTTTAATAAATTTTAAGGCGGTAGCACCAATGGGTACAATTCGTTCTTTGTTACCTTTCCCAACAATTTTGATAAATTCGGTTTCTTCAAACAGATTGGAAATTTTAAGCTCAGTAAGTTCGCTTACTCGTAAGCCACAACTATACAGTGTTTCAATAATAGCTTTGTTACGCATTCCTTCCGGTTTGGAGGCATCAATTGCTGCTACTAATAAATTAATTTCATGAACGTTTAAAGTATCCGGTAATTTTCTGGTCTTCTTTGGTGTTTCTAACAATTCTGCCGGGTTAACGCTAATTAATTCTTCCTCTGTTAAATACCAAAAAAAGGATTTAATGCCTGAAACAACCCTTGCTTGCGTACTTGCTTCGGCGCCTAAGTCATTCAGCCAAACTAAAAAATCTCTTAAGTTTTTTAATTTAATTTGCTGTATCGATAACTCTTCTCCCATACAACTTAGATACTGGAAAAGCTTCTCCACATCTCTAAGGTAAGCTGCAATGCTATTATCTGCCAATGAACGTTCTAGTTTTAAGTAGGCAGCAAATCCTTTAATATACGGGCTAGAGTTCATTTTTTGAGTTCTTTTTTATAACATTGTGTTACGCAACAGCTACAAAAATACATTAGCTTTTTAGTTATACAGCCTTAAAGCATTATTTATTTGTGAGTTGCTATTGTGGTAATTAAAAGCAGTTAAATGAAGATACAAATTATCAACGGCCCAAATTTGAATTTGTTGGGTTTAAGAGAACCAACAATTTATGGCTCAGAAAGTATTGACCAATACATCGAGAAATTGAGAGAGCAATATTCGATATTGCAAATTGATTATTACCAAAGTAATGTGGAAGGCGAATTGATTAACAAATTGCATGAAGTTGGCTTTTCATACGATGGAATTATCATTAATGCTGGTGGTTATACACATACTTCGGTGGCCATTGCTGACGCTATTGCAGCGATAAAAACTCCCGTAGTAGAAGTTCATGTTTCCAATATTTATGCTAGAGAAGAGTTTAGACATGTATCTTTGACCGGAAAAAACTGCAAAGGTGTTCTTACCGGTTTCGGGTTAAATGGCTATCGCTTAGCAATCGAAAGTTTGCTCTTCCATTATAGCCAGGTTTAATAAAATTTATTTAATTAACGCAGAATGAAAAAGACTTCACTCCTTATTATTTTACTTTTTAGCTTCTATTTTTCGAACGGACAAACAGCCGTTAAACAACCTAAATTAGACGAAAATGCAGTTGTAAAAGACGAAAATGGTAGCGTTTATCCTTATGCCATTTGGAAAAAGTTATTAGAAACTGGACAATATTCAGCTAAGTTAGTGGCGAGAAACGATGGTGTAGCTCCCGAATTTCAGCTTTACAGAATGACCGCTGAACAAATGGAAGTGTACAGAAAGCGACGTGCCGAGATGTTGGCCAAATTACCTCAACCACGCCCTAGCGAAGCATTTACAGACGGCCAAAAGTTCAAATTTGAAAAAATGAAGGATTTAAGCGGGAATAAATATGATTTTAAGACTGATACAGGAAAAGTGGTAGTATTTAATTTTTGGTTTATTAACTGCCCGCCTTGTAAAAAGGAAATCCCTGAATTAAATGATTTAGTTGAAAAATACAAAGAAAACCCAAACGTCAAATTTATTGCCATTGCTTTGGACGACTCTTACAGTTTGAAAAATTTCTTGAAATTATCTCCGTTTAACTACAACATCGTTCCAGATGGGAGATATTTTTCTGATAAATATGATATTAAAGGTTATCCAACGCATGTAGTGGTTGGAAAAGATGGAACAGTGAAATTTAGCACGATGGGACTTGCCTCAAATACAGTTTACTGGGTGGATAAAGTCATCAAAGAACAGCTATAAGCCTTTCAAATCGGTAAACTTAGTTTTCTTTTTGATGAAGTAATTCCAAACCACACTAGCATGGTATACACCTGTATGTTTTGCTAATGCAATTTGTGGGCTTTTACGTTTAGCAGCTGTTTTGAAGAAATATTTAAAAAAATGGCAGTGAGCCTTACTAATAGCAAAAACAAATTTCCACTGCCCTTTAAAAGCGAATTGAAACCATGCCGCTAAATCTATCCATAAACGAATTAGAACTTTGTAAAATGCCTCCCAAAACGGGAGGTTTTTTTGCATAATGATGAGATTGTTCCTAAAATTGAGATAGCTTTTAAATGGGCTCCCTACGTTTAATGTGCCACCTCCAACGTGGTAAACTTCCGTCGCGGTGCAACATACAACTTTGTGACCTAGGTTTTTTAAACGCCAACACAAATCAATTTCCTCCATGTGAGCAAACAAATCTGCATCTAAGCCACCAGCTTGGTGCCAAGCGGAGGCTTTAATGAAAAACGCCGCACCACTAGCCCAAAAAATATCAATATCAGTATTGTACTGCCCGTTATCTTCTTCCAAAGTATCAAATAACCTTCCCCTGCAAAAAGTGTAACCAAAGTAATCAATGAAACCACCGGCTGCACCAGCATGTTCAAAAAAATGTTGGCTGGCCTGTAATTTAATTTTTGGCTGTGCCACTGCAATTGCAGCGTCGCTTTCCATCAAATCAATTACTGGCTTTACCCAGTTTTTTGGCACTTCAACATCTGAATTGAGTAAAACAAAATAAGCTGCATCAACTTGTTGCAGCGCTTTATTGTATCCTTCTGCAAAGCCATAGTTTTGATCGTTTATGATGAGGCGTACTTGCGGATATTGCTGTTGAACAAAAGCCACCGAATCATCCGTTGAAGCATTATCGGCAACGATGATACTAAGATTATCATACGCTGTTTGTACAACGCTGGGCAAAAACTGCTCTAAAAATTTCCGACCGTTCCAATTTAAAATTACTACAGCTACACTAGGGTTCATCTTTATCAAAGTCAAAAATTTATGATCTATTGGCTTTCCATCTGTTGTGGCTCCAAAGCCAGTATTGCGGTTCTTCTTGTATAGTTACAGCCAAATGTTTAAAAAACAGTTCTGTAATTTCAAATTCTTTAGTCTCATCTGGGTTCAAGCACATCGGAATACAGTCAATCTCATAGTAACCACGCTTTTTCCTTCTAATATCGAAATAAAAAACCGGGCGGTTAGTTTGCTTTGCTATTTTCTCCAAACCCAACAAAACAGAAGTTGGCTGATGTAGAAACTCAATAACATGTTGCACATCAGATATTGTTGGACTTTGATCGCTAGCAAAACAAAACATGCTGGCCTCTTTTCTCGTGGCTGCAACTGCTCTCAGCGTCTGTCGCATGGGAACAAATACATTACCAAACTTCGTCCTTAGTGCATTGAACCATTCTTCAAAAACCTTATTGTTGATGGGTTTGTAAATTACATGCGGATTGATGGAAAATTGCAATCCAGCTGCCATCATTCCCAATTCCCAATTTCCATAATGCCCGCTACAAGAAAGTACGCTTTCACCTTTTTCAAAATATGCCTCTGCCAAATGAAAGTTGTTCATTTTTACACGCTTGAACACTTCGGCTTTGCTGATGGAACTCATTTTCAAGATCTCCACCATTAAATCAGTTAAATAACGATAGAATTTGCGCTCTATAGCAATAATTTCCTGTTCAGATTTTTCTGGGAAGGAGAGCGTTAAATTTTTGCGGACAATTTTCTTCCGGTAACCAACTACGTGATAGACCAAATAGTAAAGCAGGCTAGAAATGCCAAACAAAAACCATAACGGCAGGTAGGATAGCAGATGCAAAAAAAAAGTACCTATTCGCAAAAAACCTTTTTTAATCATTAATTTGGCCAACTGAATTGCAAACTTAAAATATCAGATGCAAAATCAAGCTATATTTCCACTATTTTATCTTCCTCCTGTTAGTTATTTTACATTGCTAAAAGAAAATAATTTCGAATTTACACTAGAAAAATTTGAGCATTTTCCGAAACAAACCTTTCGTAACCGGGCCACAATAGCCTCGCCAAATGGACGATTAGATTTGGCTATACCGGTAGTAAAAGGAGCGAAGATACATACGCCATATAAAGATGTTAAAATTAGTTACGATGAGCGTTGGCAGCGTTTACATTGGTTAAGCCTTCAAAATTGCTATCGTAGCTCGGCATACTTTGAATTTTATGAAGATGGTTTAGCATCGTTCTACGAAAAAAAGTACGAATACCTTTTTGATTATAACTACGAAATACTAACCTGGCTCAATAAGCAGTTGAAATTGAATGTGCCATTAACTACAACAGCTAATTATGATGAAGAGGTACAATTAGATTACCGAAATGCGATGACTAAAAGAGAGGTGCCTCTAGTGCAAACAAAGTCGTATTTTCAAGTGTTCAGCGATAGAAACGAATTTATGCCAAATTTAAGTATTGTTGATTTGTTGTTTAATCAAGGTCCACAGGCTAAAAACTATTTTTAGTAGTTGCCATCTTTATTTTGGAATTAAAAAAGTCAGATATGTCGAAACCAATACGCTTTAAGCATAAGAAAAAGAAGTATGCGGTTCCAGAACCGGGAACTACACCGGGTTTTATCTACATTGATGAAAACTCGCTAAAGCCTAAGATAAGCTTGTATACTTTCAGTGCTGAAGAATTCGACGTAGTATCGCTTAACAGCTTACAAGATATTTCTAAACGGACTAAAAACGAAGCCCATTTTTATTGGGTTGAAATAAAGGGGTTGAATTCGGCTGAGCTTTTTAATGTTTTAAGTGAGGAGCTGCATATTCATAAATTGGTTTTGGAGGATATTACACGCACTTATCATCGCCCTAAATTTGAAGAGTACGACCAGTATAATTTTGCCATAAGCAGGATGCTGAGCGTAGCTGAAGATAGGGGATTGGAAAATCAGCAAGTTTCTTTCATTCAAACTAAAAATGTGCTTTACACCTTTCAGGAAACCTATGGCGACTGTTTAGATGCGGTTCGTAACCGGTTGAAGGAGGGAAAAGGAAACATCCGCGTAGGCGGTACAGGCTACCTAATGTATGCGCTCATGGACATGATTGTTGATGAGTATTTTGCAGTCCTGAATGAGTGGAGCGAAGATATGGATTTGATAGAAGACCGTTTGCTTGCTAATCCGGATAAATCAGTGATGTATGAAATGCAGCTG
Source organism: Pedobacter zeaxanthinifaciens (assembly GCF_003313335.1). Taxonomy (GTDB): domain Bacteria; phylum Bacteroidota; class Bacteroidia; order Sphingobacteriales; family Sphingobacteriaceae; genus Pedobacter; species Pedobacter zeaxanthinifaciens. The sequence goes on along the minus strand of NZ_QMHP01000001.1, from coordinate 539,854 downwards.
GTTAAAAGAAACCTCATCGCATTGCGTAGGGTGATTTGGCCTGAACGGGATAAAATGAACGACATCTTACGCACCGAAAGTGATTTAATTTCAGATCAAACAAAAATGTTCATTAAAGATGCCTACGATCATTGTGTGCAGCTAATGGATATGGTTGAAAGTATGAAAGAAATTTCTTCCAGTAATATTGATATGTATTTGTCTATCATCAGCAATCGCATGAATGAGATTATGAAAGTGTTGACGATTATTTCGTCCATTTTTATTCCGCTGACTTTTATTGCAGGTATTTATGGAATGAATTTCGCCAAACAGGATCCTGTTACTGGCAAAATTATGCCGTTCAATATGCCCGAGTTATATCAAGAACACGGCTATTTTTATACCATGCTAATAATGGGGTTGATAGGCGTGGTGCAAATATTTATTTTTTGGCGTAAAGGCTGGTTTAAATAATAAAATTAAATAAGTAAATATTTATTTTTAATTTTTTTTAATAATAGTTTTTTTGTTGAAGATTTTTTGTAGTTTCACTTTATCAAACTAAACTATAATGGACCAACAAGCTAAACGCAAAAACATTGCTCTCATCATTTTAGTAGCATCTTTAGGCTATTTCGTAGATATTTATGATTTAATTTTATTTTCCGTTGTACGTGTACAAAGCCTTAAAGATTTAGGTGTTGCTCCCGATGATATGCTGAAGGTTGGAGCCACTATCATTAATAGTCAAATGCTAGGTATGTTGGTAGGCGGACTAATTTGGGGCATATTGGGTGATAAAAAGGGAAGATTGAGTGTGCTTTTTGGCTCTATTATCACTTATTCTTTGGCAAATATCGCCAATGGTTTTGCCACCACAGTAGATCAGTATACGATTATTCGTTTTATTGCAGGAGTAGGTTTAGCTGGAGAATTGGGCGCTGGTATCACGCTTGTAGCTGAAACGATGAGTAAGAAAAATAGAGGCTACGGCACTATGGTTGTAGCTTGCGTGGGATTGATGGGGGCGGTAATGGCAGCTCAAATTTCTGAGCGCTATACCTGGCAAACCAGTTATTTTATCGGTGGTGGTATGGGTTTACTTTTGCTTTCGTTAAGGGTTGGTTTGGCAGAATCAGGTATGTTTAAAGAAACTACCGAAAACGAAAACGTACAGCGAGGTAATTTTTTCATGCTTTTTAACAACTGGTCTAGGTTTAAAAAATACATTTGCTGTATTTTCATCGGCTTGCCGCTGTGGTATGTGGTGGGGGTACTTATTACCTTCTCGCCCGAGTTTGGTAAAGCTTTAAAAGCTAGTGGTGCTTTGGATGCTGGTAAGGGAATTATGTATTGCTATATTGGTATTTCAATTGGTGATGTAGTTGCAGGCTTCCTTTCGCAAATGCTTAAATCAAGAAAACAGGTAATGCTTATATTCTTATTGCTATCTGGCGTAGCCATTGCAGTTTATCTATATTCGTTTGGGTTAACTCCAGAAAGGTTCATCACGCTTAGCTTGTTGTTGGGTTTTGCCTCTGGTTATTGGGCAACTTTTGTAACTATTGCAGCCGAGCAATTTGGTACTAATTTAAGGGCTACGGTAACTACCACCGTTCCTAATTTCATCAGAGGTTCGTTGATATTAATTACCAGTAGCTTCATTTATTTTAAAGATAAACTTGGAATTTTACAGGGTGCAATGGTTGTTGGTGCCGTTTGTATTTTCATTTCAATTTTGGCTTTAAGTCAGCTTAAGGAAACTTTTAGTAAAGATTTGGATTACGTAGAGAAATAAGGCCTACGTACTCGCTTCAAAGTTTAGCAGATTTCATAGATCCGCTAAACTATTCCTATCCTGCTAATTTTTATGGCAATGCTTTTCATTTAGATAATGTTAAGTCATGTCAATCTAACAGATTTTTATCCTTTCTCCTTAAAGTGTCAATCTAATGTACTATCTAAAATTCTAAAGGTAACAAGCCCGCCAATAAGCGTAAATTTGTAGAAACAATTGGAGGAAATCATGTTTAAGGAAAAAGTTGCTGAAGCTTATCGACAAATACAGGATAGCATTTGTGGGGGGTTGGAAGTTGCTGATGGCAAAGCATTTTTTGAAGAAGAAATATGGGAACGCGATGGCGGAGGGGGTGGTAGGACCCGGGTAATGCAGCATGGAAATGTAATTGAAAAGGGAGGGGTTAATTTTTCGGCGGTTTACGGTAAATTACCAGAAGCAGTTAAAAAAGCCTTTAAAGTTGAAAATGACGAGTTTTTTGCAACTGGTGTTTCTATTGTAATCCACCCAGAAAATCCGTTTGTGCCAATTATTCACATGAACATTCGTTATTTCGAAATGGATGAACAAACTCGTTGGTTTGGTGGAGGTATAGATTTGACACCACATTACGTGATTCCAACTGATGTGCGGTTTTTTCACTACCATTTAAAACAAGCCTGTGATCAATTTAAAGCAGATTTTTATAGCAAATTTAAGGCTCAAGCTGATGATTACTTTTTCATCAAACATCGTGATGAGACAAGGGGAGTAGGTGGTATTTTTTATGATCGCCTAAAACCTGAAAATACAGACTTAAGCTACGATCAATTGCTTGATTTTTCCTTAGCGATAGGAAATAGTTTCCTGCCTATTTACACAGAATTAATCGACAGGAACCGAGATAAGGAATATCATGAGTTCAACAAAGAGTGGCAATATCTTCGTAGAAGTAGGTATGCAGAATTCAATTTAGTATATGACTCGGGTACAAAGTTTGGTTTGGAAACCAACGGCAGAATTGAAAGTATTTTAATGAGTTTACCACCAACTGCTAAATGGCACTACAATGCTCAACCAAAGCCAAATTCAGAGGAGGAGCAAACCTTGCAGCTCCTTAAAAAAGGAATTGATTGGGTATAAGTAAAAAAGCCTCATAGGATTAAAACTATGAGGCTTTTTTGTAGGCAACCAAATGTTATTTAGCTCCCGGAGGGCAATTTTCTTTCAAAAACTTAGTAAAAGTTAATGCTAAATGTTCGCTTGTTCCTTCTCCTTCGCTAATGCTGTGGGTTCTGTTAGGGTAGCTCATCAACTGGAAAGTTTTACGATATTTTACCAGTTCATTAATCAACATTTCTGCGTTTTGGTAGTGTACGTTATCATCGCCAGTACCGTGAACCAACAACAAGTTTCCTTTCAAGTTTTTAGCATGTGTTACAGGTGAACCCGCTACATAAGCGTCGGTAGTTGGAAATGGCGTTCCCATGTAGCGCTCCTGATAAATATTGTCGTAAGTTAACTGGTTGGCAACCGGAGCAATTGAAATTCCTGTTTTGTAAATATCAGGATATTGAAACAACAGGTTTAAGGTTGATGAACCACCACCGCTCCATCCCCAAACGGCAACCCTATCTTTATCCATAAAAGCATTGGTTGCTAATAATTTCTTCGCCGCCATCGCCTGATCTCTGATATTTAAGATACCGATGTTTTTGTAAATGCCTTTGCGCCAAGCTTTACCTTTTGGCACAGGTGCACCACGGTTGTCCATCGAAATGTAGATGTAGCCATCTTTTGCCATATCGCCAGCGTATAACCTGTTCATTCCTGCGCTGTAAACATCTAAAGCAGTTGCTGATGCTGGTTCGCCGTAAACATAAAATACCACTGGATACTTCTTAGTTTGGTCAAAATTGTCTGGTTTTTTCATCCATCCATCAAGTTCAACGCCATCTTCAGTAGTTACTTTAAAAAACTCAACTTTATTTTTAGACTGCTGCTGCGCACCGACCTGACTGGTAATGCTACCTTGCATAGTAAGCGGATTATTGGTTTTGAAATTCATCCATTCGCTCACAGGTCTAACGGTAGAACTTTGGTAGCTGTGCATTGCAAAAGCCGCATTTGGAGAGATGTTGTAATTATGTGTTCCAGGCAGCACAGAAGGAGTTACCATTTCTAACTTGCCTTTGCCATCTAGTTTAGTTTTGTAAAGATACTTTTGGGTCGCATTGGTTGGCGATGCACTAAAATATACGGTGTTGGTAGCCTCGTCAATCAAATTAACGTCAATCACATCGTAATTTCCATTGGTAATCAAAGTGGCTTTTTTATTATCGATGTTTACACGATATAAATGTGCCCAACCATCTCTATCAGTTTTTAAAACAAACTCTTTGTTGTTGTTGATCCACTCAAAACTTTCAATCGCATCAATCCAAGCTTTATCTGTTTCTTTGTAAATTTCTTTTAAGGTAAGATCATTTGCATTGGCCAAATAAACAGTACTCACATTTTGCTCACGATTTAGCTGCTGTAGAATAATGTTGTTGGTGTTTGGTACCCAATCCATTCTAGGGATATAATTTTGTATCTGACTTCCAGGAACTGCAAGCCACTTGGTTTGTGCAGCAGCCACATCAACCACACCAATCTTACAGCCAGAAGGGTCCTGACCAACTTTTGGATATTCTACTGGAACATTGAAAGAATAGATGGAATCGGTATTATTGATCATCAGAAAGTTGCGTATTTTTCGAGCATCAATTTGCCAGTAGGCGATAGATTTTCCATCAGGACTCCACCTAAAACCATCTCTGCAATCAAACTCCTCTTCATAAGCCCAGTCAAAAGTACCATTGATCAATCTGTCGGTACCGTCAGTAGTTAATGGTTTGATGTTGTTAGTTTGAAGATCTTCCACATAAATATTGTGGCCACTTACGTAGGCTACTTTGGTAGCATCTGGTGAAAATTTAGCAAACATTAACGATGAAGCTGGTTTGCCTTTGCCCAATTGGGTGAGCTGATTTGTCTTGAGATCAATCACCCAATAATCGCCTCTAGTATCGTAACGCCAAACCTTTTTGCTGTTTGTGAAAATCAGCGCTTTGCTGCCATCATCGCTCAGCTGAAAACTTCTTACCTTAATTGGTGTACTTCCATTTGCTGGATAAAGCAATTCGCGACTTACAATGGTGGTTCTATCGCCTTTTGGCAGGGTAACTTTTACAATTTCACCGCCGCTATTTTGCAAATAACTGTTCCCGTCTTTAGTCCATGTGATATTTTGTGCTTTTACCGTTGATAATAAACTTACCGTAATGGTAACTGCACCAATGAAATTTTTAATGTTCATCATTTATTAAAGATTTATAAATTGTTCGTAAACCGTTTGAAGGTAGGATTTTCCCGACTTCAAAATTTGGGTTGTTTGTTTAGCATCCTTCGGGTTGCTGTTATATAAAATACTTTTACCAATGTTGTCGAAAGTAACCGCATGTCCATTATCGATGAATCCTAATCCGTTATCCCAACTAAAATAAGCAAAATGTTTTGTGTAAGGATTAAGTAAGTTCTTACTCCATTTAAAATCCTTATGGTTAATTTTAAGCTGAGCCAAAAGTGTTGCCGCAATATCTTGTTGTGAGCCTGTTTCACTAAAAGCCCTGCCTTTAAATTCATCTTTAATTACATCACCATAAAAAATTAGCGGAATGTGATAACGTTGGGGCTCAAAAATTTCATGATCACCTTTTGGTAATAAATGACCGTGATCGGCAACGAAGATGAATAAGGTATTTGCGTACCATGCGTGTTTTTTCGCTTCCTTTAAATAGCTTCCAATGCAGGAATCCGTATAAAACGCAGTGCTTTTAAATTGTTGAGCATTATCCAAGGTGCCAAATTTATGTTTGCCAGGTAATTCAAACGGCTCGTGATTGGTTAAGGATAAAATAGATGAAAAGAATGGTTGTTTGGTGGCGTTCGCATCGGTCAGTTGTCGTTGAAAAACAGTGCCATCGTAAGCTCCCCATTTGGAGTTCATGTCTTTTTTGTCGAAACTGTTTCTATCCACCAATCTTTCATAGTTATGCGCTAAAACAAATGCTTTGTAGTTATCAAATTCTGATTCGCCACCGTAATAAAAGGAAGTACTATAGCCGTTTTGAAATAGTTTTTGGCTAATAGCTGGAATTCTCTGCATTTTTTCAGGCCATTTTACAACGCTTCCAATTGCTAAAGTTGGAAACCCTGTTAGCGATCCGATCAATCCCTTATCGGTACGGTTACCCGTTGCATATACCTGACTGAACAAAATTCCGTTTTTTGCGGCACTATCTAGATTTGGCGTAATCCCATCTGCATCGCCCAAAGTCTTGGTTAAATCCGCCGTAAAGCTCTCCAAAATAAATATAACCACGTTTGGTCTGTCCGTTTTCAAAATAGATACAGTCGTATCTTTAGCAACACTAAACAAGTTAGCTACTTCTTTAGCTGCTTCTTGTTTTTCGAAATATTGATAAGGATTTGATTTAACCGTGTTACTGGCAAGAATACTCGAAGTTAAATTCCATTCGGTATTAAGCGCAGCATGGTTTAATATTTGATGGTTAGAGAAAAAAGCCATGCTTTGCGAGTTAGGCGCTGTGCCCACTCCACCACGAATCAGTAAGAAGTTGAAACCTAATGTTAAAACAATGATAGCAAACTTGGCAGCAATTGGCGTTGGTATGAATTCTATCTTTTTGGGAATCAGTTTAAAGTTAAGATAAAGGCCTACTAATATTAAAATTAGCAGTACAGATAACGTTAGAAAAATAGGAGAGGATGCACCAGATGCCAACGACTCGTTAGGTGTTCTAATGGCAAATTCTATGGCTCGTGAGTTTACTTTGCTTCCCCATTCTCGGTAAATATTAAAGTTGATTACCGAAATAAGGCTGAATAAACTTAACAGTACAATGTTGTATTTTTTTACCCAACTGAAGCTTACAGTTTCCCTTTTTGTGAAGTACCAAAACGAGTAAACGAGTAGGGGGATAACAGCAATGTAAGCCGCCATAGAGAAATCAAGCCTAAGCGCATGGTAAAATGTGGCTAATTTCTCCGAAAGGGGAATGCTGCGAAGCTTTTTATGGAAAATGAAAATGAAGATAAATCTATCTATGGCGAAATAAAGTAGCCAAAAAATGAAAAATCTAACGAAAAAAAGTAGACTCTTAAACATGGCGCAAATTAGGTAAAAATCCAATAAAAATAGCCCACGATTTACACCGTGGGCTAGCTTATTTTTCAGTGAGTTGCCTTATTGGCCGCCACCTTGCATTGCCATAATTTCTTGCATGGTTTTTAATTCATAACCACTTGGAACTTCTAAAGAGAATGGTCCTACTTTGTCTTCAGAAATGTTTTTTAAAGTTAAAGTTACTTTTGCACCTTGTTGGAAAGTAGTGTATTTCACTAGCGCACCTTTTACATCTTTAAATTGCGAACCTGATAAACCAGCAGGTAACTCAATGTCGGTAGTTGCCCACAATTCGTAGTTGTTACCTTTGTCATCTTTGTAAGTATATTTTTCTGCATTATAACCACCAACATTTTGCTTTTCGCCAGTAGCTTTAAAATCAGATAATTTCGGAGCAGAAGCCTCAGCAGACTCAATTTCCTCTTTGCTCATTTTTACAGCAAATTGCATTTGTGCAATGGGCACATCAATTAACATCAACCCTTTTTTCTCAACAAAATCATTAATTATGCCAATGCTAGCCGGGCCTTGCTGCACGTCCATACGCATTACGTTTCCACTAAATTTGATTTTCTGTTCCTTAGGCATTTGCGAGGCCATCGCAGCAGCTTCTGGAGGTAAAGAATACTCAGCTCCATAAGTAATGGTTCCCTGAGCTATTTTCTTTTGTGCGTGAGCAATAATTGCTGAACCTACTAAAAAGGCTGCTAATACGCCCGTTTTTACTGATTTGAACATCATATTTTTTTTAAAGTTTAGTTACCAATTAATTTTTTCTTTTGCTAAAAAAGCACCAATGCCTCTTTTAAAATCTTCGCTTTCCCTAGTTTTTGCGTTGATGCTAACTGCATTTGTTAAGCAATCTCCAAGCCAAGTTTTGGTGGCTTGGTTAATCAGTTGCTTGGTTAGCATTAACGAATTACCAGAAGCATTGTTGCACAAATCTAATGCAAAATTTTCAACCGTTTGACAGATATCTGCTGCCTTTGTTACATAGGTGATTAAATTATATTGCAGTGCCTCATCAGCTGTAAATAACTCACCGCTGAGCAACAGCTTTTTAGCTAAAGTTTCACCTGTTTTTTGCACTAAATAACAACTTACAATAGCAGGTACAAAACCAAGTTTTACTTCAGTATAGCCAAATTTAGCTTCGGGTACAGCAAAAATAACATCACAAATAGTTGCCAAACCACAGCCGCCAGCAATAGCATGTCCCTCAACTTGTGCAATTACAACTTTTGAAAGTGTTCTGATGGTTTCAAACAATGTCTTCAAATTATTCGAATCCGCTACATTTTCATCATAGGAGAAATGTTGAAGCTGTTGCATATATGCTAAATCAGCACCTGCGCTAAACACCTCACCATTGGCTTTAATCACTACTACTTTTGCCGCTTCATCATCTTGCGCTTTAAGCAATGCATCCGTAAGTTGTTTTACCAAATCCGGATTGAAGGCATTGCGTTTTTCGGCTCTGTTTAAAGTGAGGTAAGCAATCCTTTTCTCTACTTTGTACAAAACGAGTGAATTTTCCATGCAGTTATAATTTCAAGTGTAATGCCTGTTGCTTTTTTAAACTATATGCAGACAAATTTAGCAGAATAGCTCGCTTTGACAACTGTGAAATCATATAATCTTTATTAGATGCATCAATTAATACGCCTGAAGGTTTAATTTCCTTCGCTAGATCGTCCAGTTTATATTTTGGATTGTTATGCACCCAAATCCAATCAAATTTTGCAGGTGATGATATTTTTTTATTATTGAAATTTTCGTCCAACAATAAAATAGATTTTCCTCTGTAAAGAATTTGATGATCGCTTTTAATTAGTTGATCATTTCGGAAATCTTGTCTCCATGTCACGAAGGTAGTTTTTTTGATCTCCATTTCATCTAGCGCAGGCTTTACAAAAAACTCGAAATTTCGGTCTTTAGCCGTTAAATCAGTGATTAAAACACATTGGTTTCCATTGATGAATGCAGCTGCATAGTTTTTTCTAAGACTGAAAAAAATCAATTCCTCCTGATGCATAATGTTGATTTTCCGATACGCAACACAACCTTGAAAAACAACCAATACTACAAGGCTCAATAAAATTAGCTTTCGTTTGTAATTACTTAATCCAATACTTAACAATAGAAGAAAAAACGCTAACAAAATTAATTCCCATCGGTTAATCCATATTTCGGTAATGCCGGCATAAGGTAAGTCTGCAATCCATTTTAACCCTCCGTTGGTGAAGTTAATCAGGTATTCAAATATTGGAGCTAGGAAATAGAGCCGTAAAAGTAAGATGGCAATACCTAAATACATCATCAGTGTAATTGGTATTAAAATAAATAGGTTACTGATGATGAAATATACCGGGAATTGATGAAAATAATAGATACTCAATGGAAGTGTGGCTAATTGGGCAGCTAATCCCATTGCCGTGGTTTCCCATAGTTTATTAGCCCATTTGTTTTTGAAATAAAGCCACTTTTTTATTTTAGGCTGATAATAAATTAGCCCAATTACCGCCATGAATGAGAGTTGAAAACCAACATCCCAAATTAGAAATGGCTGATAAACTAACAAGCAAAATGCTGTAAAAGCAACTACGTTATAACTGTTACTACTTCTGTTGAGTTGTTTCGATAAAATGAATACCGTTAACATAATTGCCGAGCGCAGTACCGAAGGCGAAAAACCCGTAAGCAAGGAATAGCCCCAAATCAGTACACAAATTAACACCACCTTAATAAGAAGGGTAGCTTTTCTTCTGTCTAAAAACCCGAGCAGGAAATTGAGCGCAATGTAAATAATCCCAACGTGCATCCCGGATACGGAAAGGGCATGTATGGTTCCAGTTTTACTGTAGGCTGAAAGCGTTTCCTTGCTCAAATCAGCACGATAGCCCAATATCAGTGTGGATGCTACCGCAAAAGCTTCATCATTTTTAATGAGTTTACGATAAACATTTACTTGTTGCTGTCTGAGTCGCAATGCGAAAGCTTTTATCGGGTTGCCTCTATTTTCGGCAATTTTTATCAACTGACTTTGTCTTATAAAAGTTTGATGGTAGATGTTTTTACTAGCCAGCCATTGCTTGAAATTAAATTCGTTAGGGTTGTAGGGTGGCTCTACCGGGAGATATTTTGCTGTAATCAAAAATTCATCTCCGTATTTTAAATGAAGCGGGTGCAGGCTATCAATTTTAAGTGCAATAAGTAGTGTGCCTGAACAAGTTTCGGTCTTACCGCCAAAATAACCTTTAGTTACATTAGCTTCAAACCTGGCAATATCACCATTAATTTGCGGCTCGTTACTTATCCAAACTTTTAATTGGTTGAAGTTTTTGTTGGCAAAATAGTCGCTGTTAAGTTGATCTGAATTAAAAAGACATGTAAAAATTCCAGCTATGGCGAAAATCCCGTAGTAAAGAAAAGCTAAAGAGGTTTTAAAACGCCATGCTTTTAGTTTTTTGTAAAATAAGTTGATTGATGCCGCAATTAAAAGCAGGGCGATTAGGAGATACGCGGATATTCTTAAAAGTTGTTGTTTGAAAATAGTAGGCTAAGACAATACCAAACATGAACGGCATTATGATCCTTGCGAATACTATTTCCGATCTAAATGTCAAAACATTTATAAAAAACTTTATTTCATCGTCACTTAAAATTGATATCTCAATTGCACCCTCATTTCCGACTTCATCTTTCCGTCTATTTGATCTAATCCAGAGCCAACATTTTCTACATTATCATAGTTGTACAATGCGTAGCGGCCCCAAACATCTAATCGCTTTGCTAAACGATATTTCAAATTAGCGTAACCGCGTAAGCCTTTTCCATTGTACAATCCAAAAGTGAAATTGTACAACACATCGTCTTCGTAGGCATAAATTCTGCTATCGTATGAAGCTGTATTAAAGTATGCAACCCTTAGGTTCGCACTAAGTCGTGAGGAGAGTGGGCTGTAATTGATGTCCTGATAAGCTAAGTAACCAAATTCTGCATCAGCAGCCCCTTTTTTGAACTGCACAACCTCAACTCTGTTTTGGAAATCGAATGATTTGCTCAAAGCCCATTTCACTTCAGCACGGTAATTTTCACGTTTTACTTGATCCAGATAGTTGAATGGTACAGTTAAAGCCGTATTTTGTTGTTTTACTTCCGTTTTAAATCTCAACGTAACCCTAAAAGTTTTTGTCGGCGTATAGTTCACCTGCCCTAAAAACTCATAACCATCGGAAGGGGCATCAACCCTAAATCTTAACCATGGAAACTTAAAATAATCACCATAAAATTGAATACTCCATTTTTTATTCGGATTAATATTCAAACCAGCATAGAAACCTTTTTCATTGAATGCTTCACTTGCTTCTGCAGTAGCTTGGTTGAAGAAGTTGTAGTAGTTTTTCTGATAGTTTCGATGCAATACTACAGCCGAAACAGTAGGAGAAAGGCTTACCAAAGCACCATTTACGTAGGCTAAACCTGCGTCTAGCGCTTTTCCAAACTCACCGAAAAAGTAAAAATTTCTGTAGGTATAACTATAATGTGCTCCTACATTGGTAAGTTCTTTACCCGCAAAATTGAAACTTTGGTAAAGTGACGAGCCTGGCACAAAAGTTTTGTTAAAAGAAGTATGATAAGCTACGGCGCCGATATTCAATGCGGTGGTTCTGTATTGAAGCACACCTCCGTATACAATTTGTTCGGTACTGTTTTTATTGTTAATTTCTGATTGTGTACGGTGTAGTCCTGTTTCGTTAATTGTACTCACCGTTTGCTCACCAGCAGCATTAGTACTGATGGAGGCATCTAATTTTCGATGCGAGACAAAAGGGGAAAGATCAATGTTTTTGGCAATATTTACGGTTGCAGCCACTCCACGGAAAAATGCGAATTCGTTAGCTGATGTGTAGGGACGTAAGCCTACATCGCGTTTAGCTACGCCAGTAATATCGGGAGATTTACCAAATGCAAAACCCGACCACAGGGTTAGTGCTTGTCCAAACTGCATAGAATAATCGCCGATTACGAATTTTTTCAGTCTGCCAGTGTTCAATATCGCCACATGGCCAGATAGGAAATCAAAAGGACGCTGTTTTGGTCCGTTGTAAAAATACTCGCCAGCATCTTTTTCAAAAACCAATGATGCCGATACGCGGTTACTATACGTATATCTATAACGGAAAAGATACCTGTCTGGCGTTCCTAAATATCTGCTGCCTGGCAAATCTGTATAACCTCTGGATTTTTCAATTACACGCCCATAGCGCACAATCAGGTCATTGTTGCCGTATTTTAGTAAATTCTTTGCCGTAATTTCATCTCGTACTGAACCCTGCTCTAAAGTTACAAAAGGCATTAAACGTTGAATGGTTTGCAAATCAAAATCAGGGATGCTTTGCAGTTCCAAAATGTCAATGAGTTTACCATTTTTTCGGATATGCTCAAATAAATTGCTGATTTGTAATGGCGAAAGAAACACAAGCGTTTTTAACTCCTCCGCATTGGTGTTGTTTAAATTAATTGGATGCTTACGATAATAGGTCAGGCGATCCTGCAATTCCGACAAATCATAATCCTCAGGTAAATTTTCAGCAATACTTTCAATAAGGTCTTTAATTAGTTGATCTTCTTGTGTTTGTGCTTTTGCCGCAAAACCAATAAGTATAAAGCCTAATAATACAAATAGTTTAAAACGCATACGACAAACCAATTTGAGGAGTGTAACCAATTTGCGGATGACTTTCTACCGCTATATCCATAACTAATTTTTGATAATTTAAACCAACGCCAACGTACTGTTTGAATGGTTTTGCACTTATCCCACCACGTAAACTTAGCATGTCGTAAAACTTGTAATCTACGCCAATGTTTACGTCAAACTTTTGTTCAAAATCTTTTGTAACTGTTGTTGCCAAAATAAGTTTGTTGGTAGGCATGTAAGTAGCGCCTAAGTGGATTGCCGTTGGGATATAGGTAGCCACATTAGTGGCCTTATAACTTTGTGACGAAGGATTATTTACGTAAAGTCCCAAACCTATTTGTTTACTCAACGCATAATTTAAACCAGCGTCAACTGAAAAAGTTGTAGCCGAACCATAATTGGTAATCTTAACTTGGTGTAGGTTAGCCTTAACGCCGATGGATAATTGCTCACCAAATTGCTTGGCTAGCGCAAAACCAGCTTTAATTTCATTAAATTCATTGATGCCGTACCTATTTACGCTTACTCCGGCAAAATTATTATTGAACGGCAATACAAATGCAAAGCTCTGTTCGCTTAGTTCCTCACCAAATAAGTATCGTGCATAGTTTAGGGCAGCAATTGGGGATTTTTGACCGGTAATTCCTGCAGGATTTGCATTTAAGCTCCAAATGTCATTTACGGCGGCGCTTGCTTTTCCCATACCGGTAAGTCTTGCACCTTGATTGTATTGAGCGTAACTGGAATTTGCTAAGAAGGAAATCGTAATAAATAGTAAAAGTTTGCGCATAGGCTGTTTGGTAAGGGCAATTTAGCAAATATTATTGTAATGATGCAATTTAGTTAGAGGCGGAAAATGCTTGATGCACAGCCTCGATTTTAATTATATTTCTTCGTTAAGTTTAAGTAAAAAGCTTTTTAAACGTTCTAATGAATCAATGATTTTTTGATTTTCTTTTACTTCTCCGCTGTTGCTTTTCATATGCTCTTTAGCTCCTTTTAACGTGAAGCCCTTGTCATCAACTAAGTGAAAAATTATTTTCAGGTTTTCAATATCTTCAGGAGTAAAAAGCCTATTACCTTTTTTATTTTTCTTGGGTTTAAGCACTTCAAATTCCTTTTCGTAAAACCTAATTTGCGAAGCATTTACGCCAAACATTTCGGTCACTTCGCCCATTGTATAATACATTTTATTAATTTCTCTCTCTTTATACGGCATTTTTGTGCTGATTATTAAATGATTATAAGTTTTACTTAAAGTATTCAAATGTAAACCGATTTTAGCAGAAAACCACAAGAAAATTATAATTTTGTTGCGCATAAAATATTACCACTAAGACACAAAGAACACTAAGGGGTTTTCGTTAAAAAATAAGTTTACAAAACTTATTACTTAGAACCTAAAACCTAAAACCTATTCAAAATGACAGCAAAAGAAATAAGACAAACCTTTTTAGAATTCTTCAAAAGCAAAGGACATCAAATTGTTGCTTCGGCGCCAATTGTTGTTAAAAACGATCCTACTTTGATGTTTACCAATGCCGGAATGAATCAGTTTAAAGATTTGTTTTTGGGTGAAGCTACGATTAAATATCCAAGAGTGGTAGATACACAGCGTTGTTTGCGTGTATCTGGAAAGCATAACGATTTGGAAGAGGTAGGAATTGATACTTACCACCATACCATGTTCGAAATGCTTGGCAATTGGAGTTTTGGGGACTATTTTAAGAAAGAAGCCATTGCTTGGAGCTGGGAGTTGTTAACAGAGGTTTATCAAATTCCGAAAGATCAATTATACGTTTCGGTATTTGAAGGCGATGAAAAGGAAGGTTTGCCTAAAGATCAAGAAGCTTACGACATTTGGAAGCAATTTGTACCGGAAGAACGCATTGTTTTGGGTAATAAAAAAGATAATTTCTGGGAAATGGGCGATACTGGCCCTTGTGGTCCTTGTTCTGAAATCCATGTGGATTGCCGCAGTGCCAAAGAACGTGCAGATGGTAAAGGTAAATCGTTAGTAAATGCCGATCATCCGCAGGTGATTGAAATTTGGAATAACGTATTCATGCAATTTAACCGCTTAAAAGACGGTTCATTAAAACCACTTCCTGCTAAACATGTTGACACAGGAATGGGATTTGAGCGTTTGGTACGTGTTTTACAAACCAAAGCTTCCAATTACGATACAGATGTTTTCCAGCCTTTAATCCAATTTATTTCTGAAAAATCGGGTATTGCATACGGAAAAGAAGAGCAAACGGATATCGCTATGCGTGTAATGGCAGATCATATTCGAGCAATATCATTTGTAATTGCCGATGGCCAGTTGCCTTCAAATAACAAGGCAGGTTATGTAATTCGTCGTATTTTAAGAAGGGCAGTGAGGTATGCTTATACTTTCCTTAACTTAAAAGAACCGTTTTTAAACCAGCTGGTTCCGGTTTTGGCTGAGCAGTTTAATGGAGTTTTCGATGAACTTTATCATCAAAAGGATTTTGTTCAAAAGGTCGTATTAGAAGAGGAAGTCTCATTTTTAAGAACTTTGGCTACTGGTATTCAACGTTTTGAGAAATACGACGGCGGTAAGGTGATTGACGGCAACTTTGCTTTTGAATTGTATGATACTTTTGGTTTTCCTATAGATTTAACCGATTTGATGGCCCGTGAAAAAGGTTTTTCAGTTGATATGGAAGGCTTTAAAAAAGCGTTGGAAGAACAAAAAAATCGTTCACGTGCTGCTACAGCTATTGATACCGGCGATTGGGTATTGGTAAATGAAGACAGAGAAAGTGAATTTGTAGGTTACGATTTAACGGAGTGCGAAACAGAGATTATAAAGTACCGTAAAGTAACAGCCAAAGGCAAAGAGCAATATCAAATCGTTTTATCGCAAACGCCTTTTTATGCTGAAAGTGGTGGTCAGGTAGGTGATACCGGCAGACTAGAAGATCACAGTCGCCAGTTTTGGGTTGAAATTACCGACACCAAAAAGGAGAATGGACTGATTGTACACTTTGCCGATACTTTACCTGCGGACTTGGAGGGTAAGTTTTGGGCAGTAATTGATGAAGATAAACGCAAAGAAACAGAAAATAATCACTCTGCCACTCACTTGTTGCATGCTGCATTAAAGCAGGTTTTAGGTCAACATGTTAATCAAAAAGGGAGTTTGGTTAATGCGGACAATTTGAGATTCGATTTTTCGCATTTTTCTAAAGTTACAGATGAAGAGTTGAATCAAATTGAAGATATCGTTAACGAAAAAATTAGAGCAAATATCTTGTTAAAAGAGCAACGCAATGTGCCTTATCAGGAAGCAATTGATAGTGGCGTAACTGCTTTGTTTGGCGAAAAATATGGTGATTTTGTGAGGGTAATTACTTTTGACGATCATTTCTCCAAAGAGCTTTGCGGTGGAACGCATGTGAAAGCTACCGGTCAAATCGGTTTCTTTAAAATTACAGCTGAAAGTGCAGTTGCAGCAGGTGTGCGTAGGATAGAGGCTATTACTGGAGAAAAATCAGCAAGTGTAATTAGAGCAAACTTTGACTTAGTGAAGCAACTGAATCATTTGCTTAATAATCCAAAGGATTTCGTATCAGCTTTAAATAAAATTATTGAAGACAATAGCTCGCTTAAGAAAGAGATTGAAAAAAGTGTGACTGAAAAAGCGGTGGCTTTAAGAGCTGATTTAGAAAAACAAATACAAAATATTGATGATGTTAACTTTATCGCTACAACTGTTGAGCTTCCTACCGCTGATGCAGTTAAGACCTTAGCTTATGCTGTTAAAGGATCAGTACAGAACTTATTCTTAGTTTTAGGTGCTGTGATAGATGGGAAACCACAGCTAACTGTTGTGGTTGATGAAGAGTTAGTGAAGGTTAAAGGTCTAAATGCGGGCCAAATTGTAAGGGAGCTGGCTAAAGAAATTCAAGGTGGCGGAGGCGGTCAGCCTTTTTATGCTACTGCGGGCGGAAAAGATGCGGCTGGACTTGCTAATGCTATAAAAAAGGCAAAAGGTTTTTTAATTAAATAATATGTAACAATTAATAATAACAACTACCAAAATGAAAAAAAATCTCTTAACGCTATCGCTGCTATTTGTGGCTGCCTTAGCTTTTGCGCAAAGCGAAACAAAAAAAGTTGACGGAAAAAATGAAATTAAACTCAACTTGTTTGGTACAATATTGGGCATGCCCGAAATTACCTATGAACGGCTTTTGAAGGACGACGATGCTTTGGGAATAAGTGCGTTTATCGGGGTAGATGATGACCTAGAATATAAATATGGGTTTATGCCATATTATCGAATCTATTTTGGCAGTAAGAAAGCCAATGGTTTTTTCATCGAAGCAAACTCGGCATTAATTGGTACTAAAACATATAATTACGTTTATTATGGGAATTATGAGTATTACGCCCATGTTACCTCAGATTTGAATTTTGGCTTGGGTGCTGCTGCCGGTGCTAAGTTTATTACAAAAAATGGCTTTATTGGCGAAATATACGGCGGAGTTGGCAGAATTTTCAACAGGAATGCTGTTGTAGAGGCCTATCCTAGAGTAGGTATTACGATAGGAAAAAGATTTTAGAATCTTTTAAATTTCAGTATAGTTATACTTTGTTAGTTTGAGACTGTCGAATACAATACGTGAAAGCCTATATTTAACAAAGAAATTTAATGTTTTTTAAAAAGTCCCGAATTAAAAACTCGGGACTTTTTAATGATATTACATTAAATTTTAACTCAGTAAGCTTGCAGCTGCTTCATCCACAAACCATTGTAAATCTCCATCTTTAGGATTAATCAATTGTGAGGGATACTTTTCAACATCTTTGTGATCGCTTAAAACGTTTTTTAAAGCCTCTGCTTTGTTTGCACCAAAAGTAATAAAAGCGATGTGCTTCGCTTGGTTAATTAAGGGTGCGGTTAAGCTTACACGGTTGGTATTCAATTTTTCAACCCAAACACGTGCCACTGTCGCATTAGTTTGGTGAACTAAATCGGTATAAGGAAAAATGGATGCCGTGTGTGCATCATCACCCATGCCCAGTAAAATTAAATCAAAAGCTATAGGTTGATTTTGAAAATGCTCATCCAACTTCGATTTGTAATCGGCTGCTGCTTCTCCAGGAGATAAATTGGTATCTACATAAAAAACATGTCCATCTTTCAGCGATAAGTTATCGAAGAAACTTTCTTTTGCCATTAAGCCGTTGTAGTCTTTTTCAAAAGGTAAAACGGTTCTCTCATCTCCGAAAAAGAAATAAGTTTTATCCCAATCAATTTGATCTTTATAGGTAGTAGAAAGCAGTTGATATAGGCCCTTAGGTGAGCTTCCGCCAGTTAAAACGAAATCAAAACGGCCTTTTTGTGCAATAGCTTCCTTAGCAATGGCAATGGTGTATTGCGCTAGTTGCTCGTTCAGCTCACCTTGACTGTTAAATATGTTTAGTTTCATTTTGGTGTTGTTAAGTTTGAATGTTGTAAAGTTGCAACATTAAGCATGTCAACTTTACAACATTTCAATTATTTAATCTTTAATTGGCAAGGTAAACCAATGATAGCCATCTTTAGCTATCAGGGCTTCGGCTTCTTCTGGTCCCCAGCTATCAGCCGCATAATTAGGGAAACTTAAAGATTTTTTATTCTCCCAAGTATGGATAATTGGCATCACCAACTCCCAGGCTGCTTCCACTTGATCGCCACGCATAAATAAAGTTTGGTCGCCAGTCATGGCATCAAGCAATAATGTTTCGTAAGCTTCAGGGCTATCATTTTCGTAAGTGCCTTTGTAGTCAAACACCATATCTACCGGATTAAGTACCATGTCCAATCCTGGGCGTTTGGATTGCACCTGTAACCTAATGCTCATTTCTGGCTGTATACTGATAATTAAGCGATTTTGTTGCCAAGTTTCAGCTACGTTGTTAGAAAAAATATGATGCGGTACATCCTTAAATTGAATGGTGATGATAGATGAAGTTTGGTTCATCCTTTTGCCAGTCCGCAAATAAAACGGAATGCCTTGCCAACGCCAGTTATCGATGAAAAATTTAACTGCGGCAAAGGTTTCTGTATTGGAGTGCGGATCAACGCCGTGCTCCGAACGGTAGCCTGGTACTTCTTTACCTTCAACCCATCCTTTGCTGTATTGGCCTCTTACTGCATGTCCGCTAATTTCTTCCGGTTTAAACGGACGAACGGCTCGCAAAACTTCTACTTTTCTGTCCCTAATTTCATCAGCATTGAAAGAAATTGGAGCTTCCATACCTACCAAACACAATAATTGTAGCAAGTGGTTCTGAATCATGTCCCTAAGTGCACCAGCACCTTCGTAGTAACCACCTCTATCACCAACGCCAAGTTGTTCAGTTACCGATATTTGGATATGTTCGATATAGGTGCGGTTCCAAAGTGGCTCAAATAATGAGTTGGCAAAGCGAAAAGCCATCATATTTTGCACGGTTTCTTTACCCAAATAATGATCAATACGATAAATTTGCTTCTCGGTAAAGATGCCGCTAAGTAATAAATTCAGTTCCTTGGCACTTTCTAGATCATGACCAAAAGGTTTCTCGATTACGATACGGCAATTTTCTTCGTTACCCGTTAATTTATATTTATGTAAGCACTCAGCAATTAACGGGAATAAGTTAGGAGCAACTGCTAAGTAGAAAATGACCTGTGTTTTTTCGCCAAAATCACTTTCATATCGCTCAATTTCGTTCTTTAAATTTTCAAATGTTTGCTGAACCTTAACATCAATAGGGCAGTAGTGGATATTTTTACTAAACACATCCCATTTATCTTTCTTTACCTTCCCGCTCCTTGAAAATTCATTGATACTGTGGAGCATCTCTTTTTGGTATTTATCATCGGTAAAGGCTGTGCGCCCGGTACCTATGATAGCAAATTTTGAAGGCATATAACCTTCGGTATATAAATTGTACAACGCTGGCGCCAATTTTCTTTTGTTTAAATCGCCAGTGCCGCCAAATATTACAAATATGGTGGGGTTAAGTTTACTTGCTTTTTTCATTGCTTTTTTTGTTACCACGAAGAAATAAAGAATACCAAAACATCTTTGATTATCTGAATGTCAACGATAAAACTTTTGCTCCTTTTGTAGCAGATGCGAATTTTTCAAATAAATCATTGTGCATCTGCAGTTTATACATCTTTACTTGTGAATTTTAACTTAATTTATTCCATTCTGCATGAAACACGCCTTCACTGTCAATGCGTTCGAAAGTGTGTGCGCCAAAATAGTCACGCTGTGCTTGTGTTAAATTAGATGGCATTCTGCCGGTTTTTAACGTATCGAAATAAGTAATTGCCGCTGCGTAACAAGGAACAGCTATTCCTGCCGTAATTGAAGCTGTAATAACGCTACGTGTATGCTTTAAACCAGTCTGGATTTTTTGTTGAATGGCAGCATCTTGATATAAATGCTCCAAATTTGGATCTTTTTGATAAGCCTCGTACATATCTTGTAAAAACTCTGCACGAATGATACATCCACCTCTCCAAATTTTAGCAATTTCTGCCATGTTTAAATCATAGTTGTACTCTTTAGATGCTTTCCAAAGCAAGTGCATACCTTGCGCATAGGCAGATACCATTGAGAAGAAAAACGCTTCCTCTAGCTGCGCTTCAAAATCGCTAACATTTTCAATTTTACCAGCTTTCCCAAATGCACTTTCCAATTCCACCCTAAGGTCTTTTAATTTGGATAAATTTCTGGCAGCAACAGAGGCGTCAATGGTATTTAACGGCACTTCAACGTCCATCGCAATTTGAGAAGTCCATTTTCCAGTACCTTTTGATTTCGCCTGATCTTTGATTTCATCCACCAGTAAATTACCAGTCTTCTCATCTTTAAATAAAAATACATCTTTGGTAATTTCCATTAAAAATGATTTCAAACGGCCGTTATTCCATTTTTCAAACACTTGTTGAATTTGCGTATTGCTGTAACCTAAGCCATTTTTAAGGATGTCATAAGTTTCAGCCAAAAGCTGCATGATAGCATACTCGATACCGTTGTGTGTCATTTTTACGAAGTGCCCTGAAGCTCCAGGACCGATATATGCGACACAAGGTTCTCCATTTACCTTTGCAGCAACGGCTTCAAGCACATCTTTAATTACCGGATAAGCCGTTTTTTCGCCACCAGGCATTAAGCTTGGTCCAAATCTTGCACCTTCTTCGCCACCTGAAATTCCCATTCCAAAGAAACGGAAACCTTTTTCAGCCAATTCCTTCGATCTTCTAGTGGTATCTGCGTAATAGGAATTTCCGCTGTCAATAATAATATCACCTTCGTTTAAAAGCGGTGTAATTTCGTTAATTACATCATCAACAATTTTTCCAGCAGGTACCAATAATATAATGGTTTTAGGCGAAGTTAAGCTATTCACAAATTCTTCCACTTTTGCGAAACCCTTTAAGTTATGCGCTTTACCTTCTTCCTCCAGTAATTGCAACATTTTTTCACTTTTATCGTGTCCAGTTACTGAAAATCCATGGTCCGCCATGTTAAGTAGTAAGTTTCTACCCATGGTGCCTAAGCCAATCATACCAAAGTTATAGGTGCTGTTTGTAGTGCTCATTTTGTGTTATTATTCTTGGTGTTTAAATTCGAAATCTATCAGTTTTGCCCGTTTATTGGCAATTATGCCAATGGCTTGCTTTGTATTTATATCGTAGAAATTTAGCGTTTCCTTCTCTTTAAATTGTCTTTTTAGCATACAATAAATTTGAAGGCATTTCATCCAGTTGATAGCCGCTGGCTCATCTTTCCAAAGTTGGGGTTGCAAAAAAATGGAATTACCTTCAATGGAGATGAGCTTTTTCTCGAGCAATGATTTTACGTTGGCTAAAATTTTAGCGGTTTGCTGCGCTTGGTTTGCAGTCACCGTAGTTTTTTTATTGGCGTAAAACATGTGGCTAATTTACTAACATTTACCATATATTCCAGCTAAGAATTGCCTTTATTTGGCAGTATTTGCAGGAAATTTGATGCAATTTTAACAATCAATTGAGCGATAGGTTTTGCGAATCACTTTCTGCATGCCTTGGCTCAAAGTATTTTCAATTTCTTTTTCTAATGATGATTTTCCGAAGCTGCAAAATTCCATTGGTGAGATGTTGTTTAGTACTGAAAAACGGAAGACTCAAAACAGATAATAGCGATATGCCCGCTGAAGCACCTAATGCACCTCCGTAGCCGTTAAAAAAGCTGCTAGTGTTTAGGTAGATGATAGCAAATACAAATCCCGAAATCGCAAGTTTAAAGTAACTGTCTACTATTTTTTTGGACGCCATTCCGATGAATGAGCCGCCTATAAAAACCACAGGGATATTTTTTGTAAGCGTGGCTGATAATATATCTGGAACATAATGAAATAGTAACGCAACCAGCAATGCTAACAAAGCAGATGACCTTACAGCGCCTTGTTTAAGGCTATGGTTAACGTAGAAAGTTAGCATGGCTGCTAAAATTGCGGTAAATATGTAGACCAATGCGTTTATCATTTAAAAAGCAGGAAAAATATAAACGAAGTGATTGTAACGGCGGTGAAAGCGATGGTGCCCAGCTTGCCGCCAAGTCCGTTAAATAAACTTTTGGAAACTAACAGTAGCACGCCCGCAAAAAAGGAAGCCGCTAACACGAAATAAATGGATGATGCGATGTTTAAGCTTGTCATCCCGATGAAAGCACCACAATAAAAAGTGGCGGGCAACTGCTTTAAATACGCGGATTTTGGATTTATAGATGGTATAAATGAAGCTACTGTACCAACCAAGCCAGCGGCCATTACTGGGCCAAGCTTTAAATAATGATTCAGGTAATAGCAAATTAAAGCACCTGCAGGTATCCAAATCACGATGAGGATATGCTCATGTAAATTGGTTCTGTGATGTATGGGTGCCTTGAAATAGGATACAAGAATCAGTACGCTTAGTAAAATGATGACGACGGGAGTGTAGCTGTTTTGTAGTTTTTCAAAGAAAATGGCAGCTAAAAACAACAACTGTACAAAAAATGTAAGTGCGATAGTTACTAACCTAATTTTCTTCTTTGCCATTAATAAAGTTACCCTTGCTTCGTGATACCTTAAAGGAAACAGAAAGGCACAAAAAAAGCCCATTAACTAAATAAGGGCTTGCTTTGTTTTTATTTCCGCGGAAAGTGAGGGATTCGAACCCCCGGTCCTGTGACAGACAACGGTTTTCAAGACCGCCGCATTCGACCACTCTGCCAACTTTCCGGGGACAAAAGTACAAACTCTGAGCGATTCTGCAAACTTTGATTAAAAAAATGTTAACCAAACATTCAATTTTAGACGCTGTTTGAACTTACTCCTTTGTAAATTAGCAACTTGTATCGATAAATAATTTTTAAATTTCTACGATTTTAGAAGGCGTTACCGCATAAATGGCGTCATTTTCCCGAGCTTGTACCACTTGTAAGCCCGTAAAAGTGCTGAACGCTGGAAGAATAGCGTACTCATTTCCGAAGTAGAAACAGGGAAGTTTAATGCTTTGCTTGGCTTTGTTGTACATCCGTACACCCGGATGAATGTGACCGCCTATGGAATAGAGGGGTGATTCACACTTGAAAGCATCATGAATGAAACAGAAATCATTGGTTTGGTAGGTGGGGTCTTTCACCGTCACTCTGGAAGCAGCGTAAATATTATCATGTTGTTTATCGTGATTTCCCTTCACCAATATAAATTCAATGCTGCTAAATTGCTGCCTCCAAGCTATAAACTCATCAATTTCCGAATTATGATCGCTATGGAACATATCGCCGTTAATCAGCAGTATTTCAGGTTGGTATTGGTGCAGCAATGCCGATAATCGCTCTAAATCATTTTTTGAAACTGCGTTAGGGATTGCCAAACCGGATTTACGAAAATGTGCCGCTTTTCCTAAATGTAAATCACTGATAGCCAGTAATTTTTCTTTTGGCAAATACAGTGCTCGTTCCTTATCTAAAATTAATTCTTCTCCTCTAAACGATATTTTCACGCCGTAAATTTACGCA
Source organism: Pedobacter zeaxanthinifaciens (assembly GCF_003313335.1). Classification (GTDB taxonomy): domain Bacteria; phylum Bacteroidota; class Bacteroidia; order Sphingobacteriales; family Sphingobacteriaceae; genus Pedobacter; species Pedobacter zeaxanthinifaciens. Next base: position 516,077 of record NZ_QMHP01000001.1, on the reverse strand, counting down.
GTAAAAAGCTAATATTTGTAGTATTTCTGCTGAAATTAGCAGCATCTATAGTAAACTTTCACTTTTTGCTCCGTAGCCGACCAAGCAATGTAATAGCTCTTATCTTTACTGAATCGATATTCAAAGCCGTTTAAATTGGATTTTTTTAGTTCGTTATAAAAAGTTACGTCAGGTACGTTTTTGTCTGGAGTTTCATTTTCCGTAACAGCAGGCTCTAAAAAATGCTTTTCGTCAAAAAAGTAGCTGATTTCCTCCTTCAAGAAATTGACTTTATCTTCGTCGTCTTTCATTTCGGCGCTAGCCAAATAACTTTTGAGCAGTTCATTGGCGCTAACTTCTTGTTTGTAAATTTCACTTCCGTTAAAAGAGTGGATGGTAAACACCAACTTCATTTCGCTAAGCTGTTTTCCAGTAATGGCTACTTTAAATGTATCTAGTTTTGCAGTGTCAGAAAAAGCATAAGTAGCAGTCTTTACCAAATCTGCAGGGTTAACTTCCGTTGATTTTGGAGATTTACAGGCGTAAGCGAGGCCTACAATTGCAACTAAAAGGATAATTTTTTTCTTCACTAGAGCAGTTTTTTTTGAAATCCAATATAGCTATTATTTAGAAATTTTCTTCAAATCTTCTGGAGTGTCAATAGCAATAGTTTCTAGTTGCGTTACTTTGGTTTTGATAGTAAAGCCGTTTTCCAACCAGCGCAACTGCTCCAAGCTTTCTGCCATTTCTAAAGATGAAGGTTGTAGTTTAGTAATGGCCAACAGCACATCTCTACGATAGCCATAAATGCCAATGTGTTTGTAAAACTGATGCTTGTTGATCCAATCCTGTTTTTCGGCGCTGCGAATGAAAGGAATAGTCTGCCTGCTGAAATACAGCGCTTCTTGTCGACAGTTGATGGTTACTTTAGGGATATTGACATTAAAGAGTTCTTCCTCGGTGCTGATTTCTTTAATCAATGTAGCTAATTGCGTTTCCTTATCGGCAAAGCAAGTGCTTAAAAGTTCAATTTGTTCCGGACTGATGTATGGCTCATCACCTTGAATGTTAATAATGATATCATAATCAGGTAATTGAGCAGCTACTTCCGCACAACGGTCGGTTCCGCTTTGGTGAGCAGGGGAGGTCATCACATACTTACCACCAAAGTTGGTTACTTCTTCGGCAATGCGCTCATCATCAGTTGCTACAACTACTTCTGCTAGTCCTTTGGTTTTAATTGATTGTTCATAAACCCTTTGGATCATGGTTTTTCCATAAATATCAACCAAAGGTTTTCCTGGAAAACGGGTAGAGGCATAACGAGCCGGAATAATACCTATAATTTTCATGATGATGAGATAAGTTGAAAAATAATCAGCAGCGCAACCAATGCTAAAAAAATATAACCAGCGGGATGGGCAAAGTTAAAAGTCCAACCCATTACTGGGATTCGTTTAGGCACAATCAACCGATGATCTTCTTTATTGTAATAGAAGATGCCCCATTTCCAGTTGTCTGGATTCCCGTGCTGGAAGTCCTTATTCATTTAAAATAATCCGTTGATTTCCACTTCTATAGATTGGATCACCGCTCCTAAATCTTCTGGATTGTTGGTGAAATCAAGCTTATCCTTATCTAAAATCAACAACTTACCTAGCTTGTAGTTTTTTATCCAAGCTTCATATTTTTCATTCAATTTAGATAGATAATCGATTCTGATACTTGCTTCATACTCTCGGCCACGGCGCTGGATATTATTTACCAAAGTTGGTACCGATGCCCTTAAATAAACCAACAAATCTGGTGGCTTAATAAAAGAAGTAATGTTATCAAATATTGCTCGGTAGTTATCGTGATCGCGACTAGTCATGAGGCCCATTTCGTGCAAATTATCCGCAAAAATGTGCGCATCTTCATAAATGGTACGATCTTGAATAACATTACGTTTCTTATTTTCAATATCTACTATTTGCTGAAAACGACTGTTCAAGAAATAAATTTGTAGGTTAAAGCTCCAGCGTTTCATGTCGCTATAAAAATCCTCTAAATAGGGATTGTTATCCACAGCTTCGTAAAGTGCTTCCCATCCGTAATTTTTGGCTAATAAGCCAGTTAATGTTGTTTTTCCAGCACCGATGTTGCCTACAATTGCTATATGCATATTTTAGTATTGAGTATAAAGTATTGCGTATTGCGATTGGCGTCCTATGTCGTTACGCAAACCGCAATACACAATACTACGAAATTAAAAACTTTTAAAACCAATTAGTTCACGTACTTCTTTAATGGTACGTTGAGCGCTTTCTCTGGCTTTTTCAGCACCTAAACGCACCACTTTTTGTAAATAAGCATTGTCATTTGCAATGTCGTTGATACGTTGTCTCATTGGTTCTGTGGCGATTACCATATCCTCTGCTAATTGTTTTTTGAAATCACCGTAACGGATCGCCATCTTGTTGTATAAATCATCAAAATGTGTCAAGGTATCTTCTGTTGAAACAATTTTCATCAAATCAAACAAATTCTGAATTGCTTCAGGTTTTTGCTGATTTTCCTCAGTTGGTCCGCCATCGGTAACCGCCCTAGATACTTTCTTGCGAATAGCTTCAGGCGTATCTGAAAGATAAATGCAGTTAGCATCACCTTCTGATTTTCCCATTTTTCCTTTCCCATCTAAACCTGGTACTTTTACCAGCTTATCTGTGTAGCTAAAAGCGTAAGGTTCAGGGAAATACTCTTGGTTATATAAACGATTAAATCGGTTTCCGAAAGTACGTGCCATTTCCAAATGCTGCTCCTGGTCTTTTCCAACAGGAACTTTTGTGGCTTTATGGATGAGGATATCAGCCGCCATTAAAACCGGGTAAGTCAATAAACCTGCGTTCACGTTATCTGGGCTTGACCTTACCTTATCTTTAAATGATGTAGCCCTTTCCAGTTCTCCCAAGTAAGCGTTCATGTTTAAGTAAAGATACAATTCGATGATCTCAGGAACATCTGATTGTACATAAATTGTACTTTTTTCAGGGTCTAAACCACAAGCAAGGTAATCTACAACTACATTTTTAATGTTTCCGTGTAGGTTTTCTGGGGTAGGATGTGTTGTTAACGAATGCCAATCAGCAATGAAAAAATAGCAGTTGTATTCATCCTGCATTTTAATGAAATTTTTTACAGCACCATAATAGTTGCCCAAATGTAATTTTCCAGTGGATCTAATCCCGCTAACAACTGTTTCTTTCATAGTGGCCGAAATTAATGAAAAAACTGACAAGTGAGAAGAATGTTGATACTTGTAATGGTAAATTATAAGCTTTTGACAATTGCAGTTCAACAAGGCCCATTTAGTTACCAAATGTATTTAAGTTTGCTAGTATAACTTTAAAAGAACGATTTTTAAAAAAACGTAGAGCTATTAAGCCAAAATTGTATTTTTGGTATTGATGATTAAATTGCTCCGCAAGCTGCATTGGGCATGGTGCCTGTTCTGCCTATTTTTATTTTTCGTTTTGTTTTGGCCGTTTTATTATTGGTTTACAAGACATCCGCGTTATTATGAAGTACTCAATAAGTTTAGGACAATACACTCTTTTACGTCAGCGGCGCTCTCGGGCATCTTTTTAAAATTTGATTTTACAGAGAAACTTGATCCTAAACAAACCTATATTTTTTGTGCAAACCATACCTCCAATCTTGATATTATCATCTTTTGTATTTTAGCCAGGGGCAGGTATCATTTTATGGGGAAAGAAGAGCTGATGAAAAACCCTTTACTTGGGATTTTCTTTAAAACAATTGATATTGCAGTTTCCAGAGAAAGTAAAATATCTTCATTTAGGGCATTTAAAAAAGCCGCAGACAATTTAGAAAGTGGAATGAGCTTGATTATCTTCCCCGAGGGTAAAATAGATGATGCTTATCCTCCAATTTTGCAAGACTTTAAGAGCGGACCATTCCGCTTGGCCATTGAAAAAAATATTCCAATTGTTCCGGTAAGTATCACTAACGCTTGGAAAGTGATGTGGGATGATGGGATGAAGTACGGTACCAGACCAGGGATTATTAATGTTAAGGTGCATCAACCAATTTTAACCAGTATCTTAGCGCCAGAAAATGATGAAGTTTTAAAGAACGAAGTTTTCAATAGAATTAAAAGCAAATTGTAGATTAGGTTTTGCCTACGATGTTTTGAGCAGTAGGTTAGACTTATAATTTAGTATCGCAATAAAATGATAATTGATAAAAATACGGTTTATAAAGTGGCTGATTTAGCGAGGATTGAAATTAAGGAGAATGAGGTGGATGATTTGACGCAGGAGATGAACAAGATTTTGACTTTCATGGAAAAGCTTAATGAATTAGATACCGATGGCGTAGCGCCGCTAGTTTACATGAACGAAGAAGCCAATGTGTGGCGTGAAGACATTGCAGTTAACGAAATTAGCGTAGCCGATGGTTTAAAGAACGCGGCTGTACATAACGAAAGTTTCTTTATGGTGCCTAAGATTATCGAAAAATAGTTTCCAGTTGTAAGGTATTAGGTATCAGTTGTAAGGTATCAGTTAACGGCTTACATATTTAAAAAATTCGTATTTAATGAATCAAATCTTACCTCGAAAATCTAAAATCGTAAATCAATTGTAACATTGTGTTACGGGCACTCGTCTAAAAAACAAAAAAACAATGCAGAAAGAACTCATCACCATTAAAGATATTGGCCGAAAGTATGTAATTGGCACTGAGGTTATACACGCATTAAAATCTGTAAGTTTAACCATTAATGAAGGCGAGTTCGTAGCATTGATGGGGCCTTCTGGGTCTGGAAAATCTACCTTAATGAATATTTTAGGCTGTTTGGATACTCCAACCAAAGGTGATTATATCCTTAACGGTATCAATGTGAGCCATATGAGCGATAATCAGCTGGCTGAAGTGCGTAACAAGGAGATAGGTTTTGTTTTTCAGACATTCAATTTATTGCCCAGGTCTACATCATTAGACAATGTTGCTTTGCCTTTAATTTATGCTGGAGCTAGTAAAAAAGAGCGTGACGCTCGTGCTCATAAGGCGTTGGAAAGTGTAGGATTAGGAAATAGGGTAACACACAAACCAAATGAACTTTCGGGTGGTCAGCGTCAAAGGGTAGCTGTTGCCAGGGCTTTAATTAACAACCCTTCCATTATATTAGCCGATGAACCCACCGGTAACTTAGATACCAAAACGTCTATTGAAATTATGGGCTTGCTGGAAGAAATTCACAGTAAGGGTAACACCATTATTTTGGTAACACACGAGGAAGATATTGCACAGCATGCCCACAGAATTGTGCGGATGCGTGATGGTTTGGTAGAAAAAGACTACGTTAATGAAGATGTAAAGTCAGTTTCGCCACGTTTAAAAGCCATACGAGAAAGCGGTAACGATTTTGAGAGTATTGTTTAGTTATTGAGTGCACATTTTAAGTTTTACGTAGTAGAATTTTCTAATTTTACAGCTTAAACGCAAAACTTAATATTTAAACTTATAACTTTCCCAGCATGAAAATTTATACCAAAACGGGTGATAAAGGTCAAACCTCATTGATAGGAGGTACCCGAGTACCCAAACATCATATTCGCATAGAAAGTTACGGTACCGTTGATGAGCTGAATTCTTACATTGGCTTAATTGCTTCGCAAGATATCAGCGCTGATGTTAAGCTGCTGTTAAAAGAAATTCAAGATAGATTGTTTACGGTAGGTGCCTCTTTGGCCGCAGATCCAGAAAAATCTAAAATGAAAATTCCAGACTTGTTGGAAAGTGACATTACCTTGCTGGAAAAGGAAATGGATGCCATGAATGAAAGTTTGCCTGAATTGAAGCATTTTGTTTTACCAGGAGGAAGTACCACGGTATCTTATTGCCATATTGCTAGGTGTGTGTGTAGAAGAGCAGAAAGATTAACTGTAGCGTTAGCAGAAAGCAGTTTTGTTGATAATAAGGTTACGGTTTATTTAAACAGATTGAGTGATTATTTGTTCACTTTAGGCCGTAAATTAGGGCATGATGCGGGTGTTGTGGAAAACATTTGGCTGCCTAGACAAAATAGTTGAAAAAAATATTTGTAATGCTCAATTTTTTTCACATGTTTTGCGGAAATAGTAATTGACGAATTAATAATAATTAAGATATGTATTGGACCTTAGAATTAGCATCGCATTTGGAAGACGCTCCATGGCCTGCAACTAAAGATGAATTAATTGACTACGCCATTCGTTCAGGAGCACCAGTAGAAGTAATTGAAAACCTACAAGCTTTGGAAGATGATGGTGAGCCTTATGAAACCATTGAGGAAATTTGGCCAGATTATCCAACGAAAGACGATTTCTTCTTTAACGAAGATGAATATTAAAACAAAATCCCGATAACTATCGGGATTTTGTTTTTTGTAACTTTTGATTAGCTGTTAGCGTTTAAAAGCAGCCTTAAATCATCAAGTGTATTAATTTCGTCTGCCTTTTTATCTTTTCGCCAACGGGCTATGCGTGGAAAGCGCAAAGCTAAACCAGCTTTGTGTCTTTTACTTTCGGCAATGCCCTCAAAAGCAATTTCAAATACCAATTCGGGTTTAACGGTACGAACCGGACCAAATTTTTCAATTGCATTTTTATTGACGAAACTGTTTACTTCCTTAATTTCTTTGTCTGTTAAGCCCGAGTAAGCTTTGGCGATGGTAATCAGCTTGTCGCCATCTCTTACAGCAAAAGTGTAGTCAGTATAAAAATTAGCTCGTCTGCCGCTGCCTTTTTGAGCGTAAATCATCACTGTGTCAACGGTGTATGGGTTAATTTTCCACTTCCACCAGTCGCCACGTTTTCTCCCAGCATGAAATATCGAATCCTGATGTTTCAACATAATCCCTTCGCTATTGATCTCTCTCGCCGTTTCTCTGATTGTTGCCAATTCGTTCCAGCTGTTAAATTTAATGGTTGGAGATAGCAACACAATTTGTTTAGTGCTTAGTGAAGTAATGAGTTTTTCTAACAAAGCACGTCGGTTAGATAAAGGTTCATTTCTGATGTCAATAGTTTGGTGCTCAAGTATATCGTAACTGTAAAATCCAATAGGCGCACCATCCAGCTGACTTTTATTAATGGTTTTTCTATTAAGCCGTTGTTGTAGCGTACTGAATGGAAGTACCATGCCATTTTTTACGGCCAATATTTCACCGTCTAACACCGTTCCATCTGGCAATTCATCTTTTAAAAAATGCAGCTCAGGAAATTGTTCTGTTACTAACTCTTCACCGCGGCTCCAAATAAATAACTCGCCATTGCGTTTCACGATTTGTCCTCTAATGCCATCCCATTTCCACTCAGCTTGCCATAAATTTGTATCACCTAACTGTTCTGGCTCATTATCTAAAGCGTAAGCTAAACAAAAGGGGTAAGGCCAAGAGTTATCTGTGTTTACATGGCTTCCGGAGGTAAGTTCTTCATAGCTAATTTGATTGGGCTGCCATTTGCCCATAATGCTATGCATAATTTTGTTAGTGTCATTTCCGCTTTGCTTGGCAATAGCATTTACCAACATTTTATTGGAAACACCAATTCTAAAATTTCCGGAAATTAGTTTGTTAAAGATAAAACGCTCCTGTGTAGCCAAACTATTCCAAGCTGTTAGGATATAGGCTTTTTTCTGTTCATCGGTTTGGCTTTGCAAATTTGCCAGTTCGCTTATCCATTGATGTAATGGTTTTTCAACGGCATGTGCTGCAGGTGGTAGTACCAATGCAATGGTTTCACTTAAATCGCCAACACTATGATAACTTTCTGTAAATAGCCACTCAGGAATATTGCTTAGCTCAATTGCCCACTGCTTAATTAAAGTGGTAGTAATTGGTCGTTTAGGACGCTTGCCAGTAAACAGGGCAATAACGTAGGGTTTATCTAACGGATTAGCCTCGTTAAAGTAATTCACCAAAGCTTCCATTTTGTCGGTAGTTTTGTTGCTTAATTCTAATTCCTGTATGAGCTGTGCAAAACGTTTCATGAGGCTTCAATTGTTTTTATTTGTTCTTCTTCTACTTTATCCTCGGCCTCTTCTTCATCTCCGTACTGCGTTTTCACTTCTTCGGCGCTAATGCCAATTTCATTTAAGTACCTACTAAAAACGGCTGTACTGCCATGTGTTACCATTACTTTTTCGGCTTCGGTTGCTTTAATAGCACTAAGTAAACCATCCCAATCAGCATGGTCGCTTAATGCAAAGCCCGCATCAGCACTTCGCCATCTTCTTCCTGCCCGTACAGCCATCCAACCACTACAAACACCTGTGGCCGGGTTAACTAGGTTTTTAACCCAGCGACTATCTGCCAAAGCTGGCGGTACAATTACAATTCCTTTTTGCAGCTCATCTTTTTTGATGTCGGCGGTAATTTTAATGGTTTCTGGTAGTTTTACACCGCTTTCCGCAAAAGCATCATTTAGGTTTTGTATAGTTTGATGGACGAAAATTGGATAGCTCGTCTTAAGATTTGTAATTAAACGTTGTGCCTTTCCTAAGCTATATGCCACTAATACACTGGTTTTGTTTTTGGAATGGTTACTTGCAATCCACTGTTCCATTTGATTAAAGATGATTTGCTGTGCATCCCACTTATAAATCGGTAATCCAAATGTGCTTTCTGATACAAAAGTATGGCACTTAACTGGTTCAAATGCAGTGCTAATCCCATCATTTTCTGTTTTGTAGTCTCCAGAAACTACTACTATTTCGCCTTTGTATTCCAATCTAATTTGCGCAGAACCTATTACATGTCCTGCCGGATGCAAACTAATTTTTACGCCATTAATCGTGATTTCCTCTCCGTAACCTAAAGTTTGTATTTCATTTTCAATGCCGTATCGGGTGGTTAATATAGGTTTGGTAAGATGATGGCACAGATAGTATTTATTTCCCCAACGAGCATGATCGGCATGTCCATGCGTAATAATTGCCTTGTCTACAGGTCGCCAAGGGTCGATATAAAAATCGCCCTGTTTACAAAAAATACCCTTATTAGTGAATTGGATTAATGCCATGGCTTATAAACATACACACTAAGTTATAGTTTTCGTACCTTAAAGATATTACTCTTTTCTAAGTATAATTGGTTATCGGCAAAACATCCGATATTTTGTTTTATCGGTTAATTAGCCGATATTTTGTTTTATCGGCTTTTTTGCCGATATTGCTTGTATGATTGCAGTTATAACAGGTGATATCATTAACTCAAGGGAATTGCCTTTACTATGGATGGCTACTTTGAAAGAGGCTTTATCGGCTTTGCCAAAAAAAAATACGAAGTGGGAAATTTTTAGGGGCGATAGTTTTCAGATAGCCCTACCGCCTACGGAAGCTTTTTTAACGGTATTATATGTAAAAGCCTGCATGAGGGCATTGAAAGGTGCTGACGTAAGGATGAGTATTGGAATCGGAAGTGTTTTAGACGACCGTGTAGCTAAGGTAACGGAAGCAAATGGAGAAGCTTATATCAATTCGGGAGAAGGATTTGATGCCTTAAAAAGCAGTAAAGTTAACCTAACGGTAAAAACTCCATCAGCGCAATTTGATGAAGATATGAACTTGTATTTCAAATTAGCACTAATTGCAATGGATAGTTGGAGCCCCATTGCAGCGCAGGTGGTGAAGCAAACCATTGAGAATTTCAATGAAAAACAAGATAAAATAGCAAAGATTTCGGGGAGAAGTCAATCCTCCATTAGTGAAGCGCTTAAAAGAGCGCATTTTTCGGAAATGATGGAGTTGGAGAATAAATTCAGGACACTTTTAGCGGCAACTTTTTGATATGGAATTGGCTTTAATTAAACTTTTATCCGCCCATGTACTTGGTGATTTTTTTCTTCAACCTGATCAATGGGTAGCCGAAAAGGAAGAAAAAAAACTTAAATCGGGAAAACTGTACTTGCATGTTGCTATACATATTGTGCTGATTTTCTTGCTGTTTTTTAATTTTAGCGTGTTTCCGCAGGCACTTATTATTGGCATAAGTCATCTGATTATTGACGCCTGTAAATTGCAATTTCAAAAGCCAAACAATAAGCGATTATGGTTTTTTGCAGATCAGCTGATGCATTTGTTGGTAATACTTGCTGTTTGGTTAGCATTTACTACTCAAATTAGTGTTGATATCAGTTTCTTCCAAAATGAAAAACTTTGGCTTTATGTACTGGGAGCATTGTTTTTAACCTCACCAACTGCGGTAATTATTAGAGTAGCGATAGCACGTTTTATACCCGATAAAAATACCATTTCATTGCATAAAGCAGGCAAATTCATTGGGATTTTGGAACGTTTGCTCATTTATATCTTTATTATTACCCAACACTTTGAGGCGGTAGGTTTCTTATTAGCAGCAAAATCAATTTTTAGGTTTGGCGACTTAAAGGAGGGCAATGAACTGAAATTTACCGAGTATGTACTGATAGGTACACTTTTGAGTTTCGGAATAGCCATTGTGGTATCACTTGGCATTGCGCAAATTAATTTATAGATCATCAACATTGTAATTTGAAATATATGCAATCGTTCGAGCTTGATAAAACAGACCTTTCAAAACTTAGGAAAGCTATAGAAGGCGATGATGCGTTATTGGCATCAACTTTAGCCGAATACCATGCGTCTGAAATTGCCATTTTATTCGATAATCTTAATTCAGAAGATAGGCAGCGTATCATCAATTTATTAGAAGTTGAAAAAGCCTCTGAAGTGATTGCGGAAATGAGCGAAGAAGCGCATCCGGAGGAACTTTTGATCCAATTACATCCAGAGAAACGTACAGAGATTGTTGAAGAACTTGACTATGATGACGCTACGGATATCATTTCGCAGTTGGATGAAGATGAGCAGCAGGAAATATTAGAGGATTTAAGTGCCGATGATGCGCAAAGCATTAGAAATTTATTGAGCTACCACGAGGAAACTGCAGGTGGTTTGATGAATACTCAAATGATTACGGTAAACTTTAATTTCACTAAAAAAGATGCTATTGACGAAATTATTAGACAAAGCGAAGAAATAGAGGAGTTTTACACCGTTTTCGTAGTTGATAATTCGGGTGTATTTAAAGGTATTGTATCGTTAAAGGATATCATTAAAGCCAAAGGAAATGTGAAAATTACTGAAATGGTGAAACCAGATGCCGTTTATGTAAAAACAGATACCGACCAGGAAGAAGTGGCTAAATTGCTTTCGCAATATAATTTAACAAGTATACCAGTAGTAAATGACGATTTGGTTTTGTTGGGTAGGGTAACTTTTGATGATGTTATCGACGTATTGGAAGATGAGAATACGGAAGATATCCTTAAAATTTCCGGTGTATCAGAAGATGAGGAATTAGCCGGTAATTGGGTTGATGCGGTAAAATCTCGTTTGCCTTGGCTAATTATTAACTTAGGAACGGCTTTTTTGGCTTCGGCGGTAGTGCGTTATTACGAAGACACGTTAGCACATTTGGCGATTCTATCGGCCTACATGACCATTATTGCGGGAATGGGAGGGAATGCCGCTACGCAGGCTTTAGCGGTAACGGTTAGGCGTATTTCATTATTCGATTTAACGGATAGACAGGCTTATCGTACTGTTTTAAAAGAGTTTACTGTAGGGATGATTAATGGAGCAGTAACTGGTTTGATTGTATTGATATTTGCCTATTTTTTTGATGCCAATTTGATGCTGGGCTTAGTGATTTTTATGGCAATGACAGGAAACTTGATCATTGCAGGAATTACAGGCGCAGGTATTCCGCTATTGCTGAAACGTATAGGAATTGATCCTGCAATTGCGTCATCTATTATCATTACCACTTTCACTGATGTTTTTGGTTTCTTGCTGTTATTAGGGCTAGCAAGTAAGCTGCTGTTGTAATAAATAGCGAATGAAGCAAGTGGGACTACTTCATTCGCCAATAACTTAAACCGCAGTTATCCTAGTTTCAATATTGCCTTTGGTGGCTTTTGAATACGGGCAAACTGCATGTGCTTTCTCGGCTAACGTTTGCGCTTCTTCCACTGTAATTTTAGGAATATGCACATCTAATTCAGCTGATAGTGCAAAGCCATTACCATCTTTATTGAAAGAAATGTGAACATTCACGTTGGTGTCAGTAGCATCAACGCCTGCATGTTCAGCAACGGTTTGCAACGCACCTAAATAACAAGATCCCCAGGCGGTGGCAAATAGTTGTTCAGGATTAGGCGCTCCACCTTGTCCGCCCATTTCCTTCGGTTTTCTTAAATCTGTTTCAAAAATTCCGTCGCTGCTTTTCGCATGGCCATCTCTGCCGCCAATTACAACAACAGAAGCCGTATATATCTTTTCCATAACATTCATTTTTTACAAGCAACAAATTAGTATCGTTTTAGTTTGCAATTGTAGCTTGTCAATGAAGCTGGTTAATTAATTTAAAGCTAGATTTTGATTTTTTCCGTGAGTTTAAAAATGTCGTAAGATACTTTTTGAATGAGGTCAAATTGTTCAGAAACCACCATGTCGGCATGAGAAAGGGCTAGTTCATTATCAATTTTAAACCTGATTAATGGTACATTACTTAAGCCGTCATTGTTTTTATCCAAATTTTCGGCTGCATTTTCCAATAGATAGCTTGTATTGTCGGCAATTGGTTTTACATCCTTTAATGTAGCGCAAACAAAATGGTGTTCTTTGATGTAAAGCGATAAACTGGCAACATAAGAAGTTAACAGGTGATTTAATACGGTAAACTGATGCAACTCTTTCATGTACAACTGCTTGCTTTTCGGCTCTGAAAACATTCGTTGAAATAAGGAGGCGAGGTTGGAAGTTTTTACATAAATGTCTTTACGAGCTAATTTGTAAGCTGTATTATCTGCATTCTCGTTAAAATATAGCTTCGTTACTTCTATAAAATAATTCTTATTTGATTTTATCACATCTAGCATTGCTTCCTTTAACTTTTCATGCTCCCAATTTGGAAACAAGGAGTAACTTGCCAACAATGCAATTCCAGAGCCAATCAATGTATCGTAGATACGTTCCTTTGCAATTGACATTACACCCATGCCTAAAAAATCAAACATTATTAAGATGTATGGTGTCATGAACAGTACGCTAACGACATAATTTTTACGCTGAAAGCTGTAGCCAGCCACCATAAATACAATGAGGATACCGAAAAGTGTATGTTTATCATTAACGTAATGAAGTACCGCCATCCCCAAAAATGCGCCTGCTACCGTACCAATAATTCTGTGGTAATTTCTCTCTTTAGTTAAGCTAAAACCAGGCTTCGAAATCACCAAAATGGTAAGTAAAATCCAATAGCTGTGTGCAAAATCTAAACTTCTGGCAACTAAAAATCCAATCAGCATTACAATGGCCACCCTCAACGAGTGTCTGAATGTAGATGAGCTGAAAGTGAGGTTGTTAACTAATATTTTGGTATTGATTTCCTGCGAGGTGACGAATTTGCCAACGTCAATATCACCTTTCTTTATTTTGCGCTGTTCTTTTTTGTTAAAATACCTGTTAATTGTTTTAATGCGGCTAACAATGTTTTCAATATTTACTTCGATATTTCTTAATGCAATTAGGCCTAAGGTATTGTAAGTTTTGCTTTTATGCTGCTCTAGTTCACTAATTTCGTTTCTCAAATTTTCGAGATCCTTTTCTAAATTTTCAGCAAGGGTTGGTACGCCACCACTTTTTAAAGCAAAAGCGATATCATCTAAAGAATCGGCAATTTTATTGATTGCATCTTCGTAGTGATTTAAAATGCCTATTTCGTCAAATTGCTCATGGAGCTGTTTATAATTGTAATAGGTTGACATTACCTGCTCAAACAAATCAACCATATCCGTAAACACGATGAGCAAAAACCTACCCTGTGGTGTAGATTCTCGTACTATTTCGCGGGTTTTGAAAAGCACTTCTCTAACTTCGTCCTGTTTTTGGCTTACATCAACTTGTAATTGTAACAAAGCAGCATAGTTTTTCTCGTAATTGGTATTTTGCGAGTAGAATTTTGCTTTTGCTCTAAGAAAATCGGCCACTTCATGTATTGAGTCACTTAAAGTTTGCTGAGCTAACCTGTAAGGGCGTAAACGATAAATGATGTAACTTAAGGCAGTGTACCAAATGCTTCCTATAAAAACTAAAATGCTGTAAAAAATAACTTCCTGCCAAGGCCTTACATCATCAATACTCAAAATCATAATCAGTAAAACTGATGTTCCGATAGAGGCTGCTCTATTTCCGTAAAGAAAAAGCATCGAAAAAATGAAACTGAAAGCTACAATCAGAATGCCCGTAAATACGGCACTTTTATTAGTTAAACCCACAATAATGGTGACCAGAAATAGGAGAGCGGTTGTAACAAACATAGCATTTCGGCGATGCTGGATTGGTCCCGGAGAGTCTACTATGCTCACACAAAGTGCACCTAATGATAAGGTCATGCCGTATTGCAGCATACCAAACTGTGCCATAATCAAAGATGGACAGAGTACGCCAAAAGTGATACGCAAGCCCTCAGCAAAATAATTGCTGAGCAAAAAATCCTGTGTATCTCTAATTGGGCGATGAAGCATATACAAAGCTAACACTATTGTGATTAAACGTTAAATTTTATGAGAAAAGCCTTTGATAAAAGTGCGAGATATTTTCACTTAGAAGTTTAACACGCAAAACTTTGATTTAGTTTTTGGAAAAAATGTGTTGAGAAACTTTATAAAATGATGAAAATGTTAAAAATCTGATTGTTAATAACTTAAATAATATTGACGCAATATTGCGAAAACAACAACAGTTATCAGGTTATATAGCTAAAGAAAATGTGCATAATCCTAAATTATTGGTTAATAAATTGTTAGTAAGATTTAGTCCGTTTTTTTGGTTAAAATTCAAACTCATATTAACTTAGTGATATCAAAAACGAAGTACTTTGACCGTCTGAAAATCCAAAACGAAAGAGAAGCTGAAAGGCTAAAACTTTTGGGATAAAAAAATTGTCAGCAAGTCGATAAGTTGAAAAACAAATCGATTAATTCCAAAGGCTCAGTTTATTCGAAAGAAAGAACGAAGCACAGGAAAGGTTAACACCTAAGCGGTACAATTAGTAACAGACAATGGTGGGAAAAGCTGGAATTCTATGGAAAGAAAGCTCGAGAACATCAAATTGACAAATTTGCAGTGTAAGAATTGTAAAATTGAAAAGGTCAAGTAAAATTCGGCTGATGGCTTACAGCATCTACGGGTGAGGTAAGTTTAAAACGGAGAACTAAATCGAAAGAGGCAGTTCTCCGTTTCTGTTTATGGCTATCCCAGTACCTTCTTAAAACTATTGCATCTAATCCGAACTTCGCCATTTTTCATTTGCAACAAATTTGTTAATATTGATTAAACCTTGCTTGTAAAGTTTAGTCCTAAAGGCAATTAACCAAACCAATTAAAACCTTATGAAAAAAATCGTTTATTGCATTGCGCTCTCTACGTCGATTTTTGCTGCGATTTCCGCATGTAAAAAAAGCAGTGAAGAAAGTACCACAGATGTTTCCGCTGATTACCCAAATATTAAAGCTGCGTTTGGCGATAATATTAACCTCAATGCGCTGGAAAATTATTCGAAGCAAACCATTCCTGCCTATATCACCAGAGACAACACTAACTCTAATCCAATTACTGATAAAGGCGCCACGTTAGGAAGGGTACTGTTTTACGATAAAAACCTATCAAAAAATAATACGATTTCTTGCGCAAGTTGCCATAAGCAGGATTTTGCTTTTGGAGATAATGCCATAGCAAGTGTTGGCGTAAACGGAACTACAGGTAGACATTCTATGCGTTTAGTTAACGCCAGGTTCTCCTTAGAAGGTAAATTCTTTTGGGATGAACGAGCGGCCAACTTGGAAGCCCAAACGGTTATGCCTATACAAGACCATAAAGAAATGGGCTTTAGTGGCACCAACGGCGATGAAAACTTTTCTGCCCTCATTACTAAACTTCAAAATATAAAGTACTACCAAGAGTTTTTCAAATTTGTTTACGGAGATGCTACGGTTACTCAGGTACGTATCCAAAATGCATTGGCGCAGTTTGTAAGAAGTATTCAATCTTTCGATTCCAAATATGATGCTGGCAGAGCAACAGCACCTAACGACCAAGCTAATTTTGCTAATTTTACTGCACAAGAAAATACCGGTAAAAACCTGTTTTTAACTCCACCGGTATTTGATGCCACTGGTACTCGCACTGCTGGCGGTTTAGGTTGTGCAGGTTGCCACCGCCCACCTGAGTTTGATATTGATCCAAATTCGTTGAACAATGGCATTATTGGTGTGATTGGAACAACTGGAATCGATTTAACAAATACTAAATCGCCGACATTACGTAACGTAGGAAGAGCTAATGGAAATGAAAACGGCCCTTTCATGCATACCGGAAATCTTGCTACTTTACAAAATGTTATCGGTCACTATGGAACAATTAATATTGCACCTGGAAATAACAATTTAGATCCTAAGTTAAGACCGAACGGAATGGGGCAGAAACTGAACCTAACAGCGAATGAAGTGAATGCAGTTATTGCATTTATTAGAACGCTAGATGGTAATGATGTTTATACCAATAAAAAGTGGGCTAGTCCGTTTTTGTAAAAGAAAATAAATAGATATAACTGCGTAAGAGGCTGTCTGAAAGCTGGTGCTAACCAACTAAGGCAGCCTCTTTTATTTAGTAGTTCAGCTAACTTTGCCGTACTTTGTCTCAACGAAATTGATGGTCTCTGCAATCATTTCTTTGAGTATGTCAACATTTATATCTGATAATTTTTTAACGTAGATGCATCCTTTGCCTTTTTTAAACTTTCCAAGTTTTTCTAGTAAACCTTGATTTTTTTCCGTATTGGAGTAGGTGTAAAGTGATATGGCGGCTTTTCGTGGTGAAAATGCCACTAAAGGCCAGTCGGCTTCTTGCTTACTTTTATCAGATTTGTAATGATATACCCCGAAGCCAATGATGCTGGGTCCCCACATTTTAGCTTCGTAACCAGTAAAATTACTGATGATATCTACCAACTCAAAGGCGTCTTTACGTTTTTGGTCAGTGTCAGCAAACGAATTAATAAAATCTCCTACACTTGCTGTGGTTTGTTTGGTTTTAACAGTAGCCATTGATTTTTAGTTAATTGTAAATAACCAATTTACGAAAATATCTCATTTGTTATTAACGGAAATTTTTAAAGCACGTGTAAGATTAATTAAAGTTTTTTAAATTAGGTTGATCAAAAACCATAACATCTATTTCACATTATGCATTCCATTTTACCCTTTTTGCTGGCTATGGTAGCCGTAATTGTGTTGCTGAATATTTTTGCCACTAAACTAAAAATAGCTTATCCTATTTTGTTGGTTGTAGCCGGTTTGCTAATTAGTTTTATTCCCGGTTTACCCGTGCTGAAAATAGATCCCGATTTAATTTTCTTCATATTTTTACCTCCATTGCTGTGCGAAGCCTCTTGGTCAGTTTCACTTAAAGAAATGAGAAAGTGGTATCGAATGATTACTAGTTTTGCATTTTTGGTGGTGTTTTTCACAGCGCTTGCCGTTGCTGTTGCCGCCAACCATTTTATTCCCGGGTTTACCATTGCCCTAGGTTTTTTATTAGGCGGTATAGTTTCCCCGCCCGATGCGGTAAGTACAGCTGCCATAACTAAGTTTGTTAAGATTCCCAAAGCAACACAGGCAATTTTGGAAGGGGAGAGTTTATTAAATGATGCTTCTTCCTTGATTATATTTAGGTTTGCTTTAGTGGCGGTTGGTACAGGACAGTTCATTTGGCAGGAAGCAGCGACGAGCTTTTTGTGGACAGTGTTCGGAGGTGCTGGTATAGGTTTGCTATTAGGATGGTTGTTTGTACAAGCACATCGGAAATTACCTACAGATACTTCGTCGGATATCGCCTTAACACTGATTGAACCCTATCTGTTTTATTTGCTTGCCGAAACGATGCATAGCTCAGGTGTTTTAGCTGTAGTAGCGGGAAGCGTGTACATGTCTTCTAAACGACTTACCTTTTTGTCGAGTTCAGGTCGTATTAAGGCGTATAGTGTTTGGGAAAGTTTCGTTTTTATTTTAAATGGTGTGGTTTTTTTGATCATCGGATTGGAATTACCTGAAATTGTAGCAGGTATAAAATCATCAGGCATTCCTCTTGATGAAGCAATTGGTTACGGTGTGTTGGTTACTACGGTACTGATCATTACCAGAATGATTAGTAGTTATGCCGCATTATTTGCAACGATGTTGTTTAGGCGTAAATCAGTGCCACACATTAACAATAAAAGAAGACGCTATTTGATGCCGGCATTGTTAGGATGGACAGGCATGAGGGGTGTTGTATCCTTAGCTGCTGCACTTGCAATTCCTGTGAAACTGAATGGAGCGATGTTCCCTCAAAGAGATTTGATTTTATTCATCACGTTTGTAGCGATACTACTTACCTTATTATTGCAAGGCCTTACTTTACCATATTTTATAAGAAGAAGTCGCTTGTTTGAAGGTATTTTTAACGAAGCAGAGGAAGAAGAAGCAAGAAAAGCAATGAAAAGAGGCTTGAAACAACATGTCTACGAATTTTTGAACAGCAGGTATGAAACAGAGTGGAAAGGGCAGGAGGTAATGGAGAAATTTATTCATCAATGGGAGGAACGATCTAAAATTCAAGATGATAGTTGGATGAACGATAAAACTAAGCTTATATTCTTGGAGATGTTGGAAAGTCAGCGTAACTATTTGGTAGCGTTAAATAACGACCCAAAAATTAATGAAGAAATCATTAGGCAGCAGTTGTACCAAATTGATTTGGAAGAAGAGCGGTTGAGGGCAATTTAGTTATAAGCGCATCTGTATTAAGATACGCTTATAATTTCAATGGGGTTAGTTAATATTTTATGGATAGGACATTTATCAGCGATAAACATTAATCTTTTATACTGTTCATCATCTAGGTTTCCCTTTAGTTCTATCTTGCGCTCTATTACAGTGCCTTTATTCATTTCATCTTCTGCGCAAATTTTTAGATTGATGGTAATGCCTTCCAAGGGAATCTGCTTCCTATCAGCGTACATTCTAACAGTAATTGCGGTGCAGCTACCTAAACTTGCTAATAATAACGCTCCCGGCGACATGCCTTCGTCGGTGCCGCCCAATTCTTTAGGCTCATCAGCATAAATGAAATGGCCATCGGCAAATATCTTTGTCTTAAATCTTGATTGGTCTAACTCTACTACGGCAGTAATTTGTTTTTTGCTCATTCCTTTGTTTTTTGCATAAATTTAAGAAATGGAACCACAAAAAAGCATAAACGAGCGGTTAAAAGTTTTCCAATCGTTAATAGGAAAGGAAGTTACAACTTCACCATCAAATTTTATGAACTGGTTAAAGCCAACCGTTATCGCTGCAGAAATTGGCAGCTTGCATTGTAGTTACACCGTAAGAAAAGAAATGACTAACCCTTTTGGTGTGCTACATGGTGGCGTTACGGCCGGTATCATCGACGACTTAATTGGAGCTACCATTTTTACCTTGGGTTTAAACCATCACTACATAACCGTTAACAACAATATTGATTACTTTGCCCCAGCTAAAGAGGGAGATTTAATTACCGCAAAAACATGCATTGTTAAACAAGGCAAAACAATCATCAATGTACAATGTGAAGTGTATTTGAAGGCTAAAAACAGAGTTGTTGCAAAGGGAACTTCCAATATGGTAAACGTAGGAGCAATATAGGAAATGTAATAAAAATGTCAAGTTTGTGAGGTATTTTGCATAATTGTGCTTATATTGAGTTGACAATCAACTAATCACTAATTAACAATCACAAACTATGAGTAAGAAAATTACATTGAGCTTGTGTTTGTTGCTAACGTTTACTTTTTTCACTTATGCCCAACGGGTGGTAAGAGGAAAGGTAACCGATGAAGCAGACAAACAAGGCATCCCGGGAGTAAGTGTGTCAGTCAAGGGCCAAAGTGGTAACACTGTGGCAACCGGTAACGACGGTACATTTACGATTAACGTACAATCAAATAATGCGGTTTTAGTGTTTAGCTATATTGGTTTTGAAACCAAAGAGCTAACAGTAGGCACACAGAGTACTATCAATGTTTCACTCAAGGCGGCTAACCAACAGCTTGATGAAGTAATGGTGGTAGCCTACGGAACTACCAAACGAAGCAGTTTCACCGGATCGGCAGCGGTAATAAAAGCCGACGATATTAAAGAGAGGCCAAACACTTCATTTCAAAATTCGCTGGCAGGCATTGCTCCCGGCGTACAGGTTACTCAAAGCTCTGGACAGGCAGGTGCTACTCCAGCTATTAGAATTCGAGGTATTGGATCGATGAATGCTTCTCTTGATCCACTTTACGTAATAGACGGCGTGCCTGTTAACCAAGGAAATGCTGGGCAAATGAGCGATTATACCACCGCTACCAATAATATCATGAATACTATCAATCCTTCTGATATTGAAAGTATTACGATATTGAAAGATGCTTCTGCTTCTTCATTGTATGGATCAAGAGCTGCCAATGGTGTGGTTATCATTACCACCAAAAAGGGAAAATCAGGCAAACCGAAAGTAGAATTCAGGACGTCATTAGGTTTAACACCATCGTGGGCTACTGATAATTATGAAACTGCTAGCCCTCAGGAGCAAATTAACATGTTGTATAGCATCCTTTATGATTCTCGTATCGCCGCAGGCAGAACACCACAACAAGCCAATGAGCAAACTTTAATGCGCTTGAACTCCAGAAACTGGACTCCAGGAGCTTCTTATGGTACGCCAACAACAGCTTATGGTTTTGGTATGCATGGTTACGAGTTCTCTACCCAAGGTACTGGAATGAACGAAAACGTGACCATTAAAGGTAAAACAGACGGCGTAGAAAACCGTGATGGCCAATACTACGATTGGGAAAAAGCACTATTCAGAACAGCGCAGTTTCAAACTAACGACTTGGCTGTAAGCGGAGGAACTGAAGACAGTAAATATTACACATCACTTTCCTATACTAAAGATCAAAGCAGGATCAAGATCAATAATTTCGACCGCATCACTGGTCGTGTAAATTTGTCTCAAAAAATTGGAAAGATTTTTGAATTTGGTGTAAATACCACGTTTGCCCGTTCTGAACAAACTGGTTTTAATGATAGCAGAAATACAGGTTCGAACTATTTCATGCAAACTAGAAATCTTTTATGGCCGTTGTATTGGCCTACAGACTATAAAACTGGTCAGCCGTTTACGGCAAGATATGGTAGTTTAGCGCAAAACAATGTGTTTTATGATAATGAATGGGATAACAAATCAGTAACTAAAAGAATTTTTGCTAGTCCTTATGTACAGTTTAACATATTGCCAGAGTTAAATGTGAAATCAATTTTTTCTTATGACAACTCACAAATTACGGATCACATTTATTACAGCGCAGTACACTACAATGGCTCTGCTACTAACGGTTCGGTAAATGATATAACTACCAATGACAATAAATTGGTTTCAACAACTACATTAAACTACAATAAAACTTTCGGAGATCATAGGCTTGGATTTTTAGCCGGCTTTGAAACTGAAAAAAATGTTACTGATTTTCAGCGTGCCACCGGTACAGATTTGCCAGCAAGTAGCTTGCCCACCGTAGTAACAGCGGGCGTACAAAGCGCCAGTTCTTATGAGTGGGGCAACTCGCTAGTATCTGGTTTAACTCGTTTGGAATATAATTTTAAAGAGAAGTATTACCTATCGGGTTCCTACCGCAGAGACGGATCATCAAGGCTACATCCAGAGGCCAGATGGAGTAATTTTTGGTCTGTTGGCGGGTCTTGGGCGTTAAGTAAGGAGGATTTTATCAAAGATATTAGCTTCGTTGACAACCTACGACTTAGAGCTTCGTACGGTACAAACGGAACTTTTCCAACGTCAAATTATGGGTGGAGGGCATTGGTATCTTATGGTTCCAAATATTTAAGTCAAGCTGGCTCAGCGTTGGGTAGTATTCCTGACAAGAATTTGAAATGGGAGAAAAATTTAGCGACAAATGTAGCCGTGGAGTTCGGATTGTTTAAGCGCATTACCGGTACTGTGGAATATTTTAATAGAAATACGGAAGACCTCTTGCAAAATGTTCCAATTTCCACTGTAACAGGAGTAAGTTCTGTATTAAAAAATGTGGGTAGCATTAATAATAAAGGAATTGAGGTTGATCTGAACGCTTCTTTATTGGCCAAAAAAGATTTTAATTGGACTTTTGGGATAAATGCAACGTTTTTATCTTCAAAGGTTACCAAGTTATATGGATTAGAAGGCTCAGCAATGGGTAATGATGTGATTTGGAATGACCCAACTGGAGGAGATGCTAGGGCGCAATTTATTTACAGAGAAGGTGCCTCAACATTAAGTTTTTGGGGTTACGAGTGGGCCGGAGTTAATCCAAATGATGGAAGAAATATGTGGTATGTAAACAACCCTAACAATCCAACGGCAGGCGACGAGATATTTAACGGCAGGGGAATTACTTACAATTTTAACAACGCAAACAGAAAAATTATAGGCGATGGTATTCCTGATGTTTATGGAGGATTTAATACCAATGTAGAATACAAAGGAATCAGCTTTGGCTTAGTTTTTAACTACAAATTAGGTGGCGATATTTACGATGGCGCTTACAAGGATGTAGCTGACGATGGTTATTATTGGGAAAGAATTAGAGCGAAAAGTACTTACGATAATATGTGGACTCCTCAGAATACTTCGGGCTCTTTGCCTTTGTTAAGAGGTACGGATTTAACGGATCCAATGCAGTACAGCACCCGACAATTGCATAGTGCCTCTTTCTTAAGATTGAAGAATGTTTTATTGGCTTATCGCTTACCAACCAAAATCGTATCGAAAGTTGGTGCTTCAAATGCTCGAATTTACTTTAATGGAACTAATCTGTTGATATTCTCTAAGTATAAAGAAGCAGATCCTGAGGTAAACCAATATAGTACTAGAGGTTGGGAAACACCTCTTGGAAAAACTTACACATTTGGTTTAGAGTTTAGTTTTTAATATTAACGAAGATATTGTGATGAAAAGATTTAATATCATATTGGTTGGATTACTTACCATAAGTTTATTCTCATGTAAGGATTTTCTGGACATGAAGCCCACCAATTCAGCGGATGCGGATGAGGCAATCAAAACCCCAAAAGATGCATCGGTGGCAATTAATGGAATTATGAGAGCAATGACCTCCGCAGACTATTACGGAAGGAATTTCTTGATATATGGCGATGCGAAAGGCGGAGATTTTACGGTTTACTCTCAAGGAAGAGGCCTAGACGGTTTATATACCTTTAACCATGCTGCTGATAACGGGAGCTACTCTGGTTTTTGGTCGCAAATTTACTACTGTTTATTGCAGGTGAATAATTTGTTGGAAAATATCCAAAAGCAAGAAGCTTTAGGTGTTACAGGTTTTAACACAGCAAAAGGGCAGGCACTTACTGCAAGGGCATTAATGTATTTTGATTTGGTGCGATTGTATGGTAAGGTTTACGATCAGGATAAAAATGCCTACGGTGTACCATTGGTTTTGAACAAATTATCTACAGATGCTCAGCCACTGAGATCAACAGTAGACCAAAACTATGTACAAATCATTAAAGACTTAAATGATGCTGCACCATTGTTGCCAAAAACAAAGTTAAACGGCTATATCAACTACTATGCTAATAAAGCTATCCTAGCGAAAGTGTATTTGTACATGCAGTCGTACGGTAATGCATTAACAGCTGCAGAAGAGGTAATTAACGCCACTTCGTTATACAGCTTATATAGCAACGCCAATTGGACAAACTCCTGGACTACACAATTCGGTTCCGAATCAATATTTGAATTGGGAATGGTTCCATTGGAAAACGATTTAACTACAGGTTCATTGGGGATTTATCATAGAAGAAGAAACCATGGGGTAACACAGGCTTTAGGTTTCTTTGTAGCGAGCGATTATTTTTTAAACAGGCTAAGACAAGATCCTGCTGATGTAAGATGGGGTGTAATGGCAGCTGACGAAACATCTACAACTCGTTTGGGAGCGCTGTATAAGTATAGCGGCAATACAGCTTTATTGGGCGATGGAAAAGCAACTAATACTGCAGTGAATATCAAAGTAATTCGTTTGTCGGAAGTTTATTTGATTGCTGCCGAGGCTGCGTTAAGCTCCGATCCTGCGAAGGCGGTGTTGTACTTAAATCAAATTAGAAAACGTGCGCCTAACTTGGCACCAGCTACGATTGCTACCATCAACCTGGATATGATTTTAGATGAACGCAGTAAAGAGCTGTACGGTGAGGGCCAACGTTTCTTTGATATGATGAGAACAAACAGGTCAATTACTTTTAATGATGAATTTGGAGGTTTAACAGTTCCTCATAGAGCTAAAACCATAGACAGGACATTCTTTAAAACGATACTGCCAATTAGCTTGGCTGAACTAAACGCTAACCCGCCAATTAGGGCGCAGCAAAATCCGGGATATTAAACAATCCTACTATAAAAAAAACCGCATCAATGTTGATTTGATGCGGTTTTTTTACGAGTTAAATTTCTGCTAGCTGTTACCGAAAAATAAATAGGCTAATCCAATAGCGGTACAAACTCCGGCTAAATCTGCCAACAACATGGTACCTACAGCGTATCTTGTATTTTTTACTGACACGGAACCAAAATAGACTGCAATCACATAAAAAGTAGTATCAGCAGCACCTTGAAATACTCCTGAGAGCTTGCTTGCAAAAGAATCTGGCCCGTAGGCGGTCATAGTATCTACCATCATGCCTCTGGCACCACCACCACTTAACGGTCTAATTAACGCTGTTGGCAATGCTTCAACAAAACGAGTATCGGCACCTAAAAAAGCGAAGAAGTTTTTAATCCCTAAAATTACCACATCGAAAGTTCCGCTGGTGCGTAACATGCTAATAGCAACCAACATGCCTACCAAATATGGAATAATTTTAACAGCTGTTTCAAATCCGCCTTTGGCACCATCAACAAATGCATCAAACACATCAATTTTTTTATAGACACCGCCTAATAAAATGGCTAGCACAATAAACAAAATCACCCCACTGCTTAATGTACCCGAAAACGATGCGATATCCTTTGGATTAAGTGAGGTAATGTACCATACCAATAAGGCAATTACCGTACTTATGCTTAATATCCAACCTAAAATTACTGGCTGCAACAAATTAATTTTTTGTTTTAGCGAAACGATTAGCATAGCGGTTAAAGTACCCACAAAAGTTACTATTAAACACGGAATAAAAATATCAGTAGGATCGCTAGCATTTGAGGAAGCCCTAAGCGCAATTACACTTACCGGAATTAAACTTAAGCCAGCAGCATGCAAGCACAGAAACATAATTTGCGAATTGCTTGCAACCGATTTATTAGGATTGAGCTCCTGCAAACTCTCCATAGCCTTTAAACCAAAAGGAGTAGCGGCATTATCAAGTCCAAGCAAGTTCGCAGAAAAATTCATTACCATGTGGCCTGTAGCTGGATGACCTTTAGGTATTTCCGGAAAAAGGCGGGAGAAAAACGGGCCCACAATTTTAGATAATAAGCGAATACCTCCCGCTTTTTCGGCGATGCTCATTAAGCCCATAAAAAATGCCAATATACCAATTAACTTAAGACACATCTCTACCGCATTCCAGCAGGTTTGTATTACGCCATCAACTTTAGTTAAATTGGTCGGATCATCGGCTTTACCAATTACCATCCAACTAAATATTTCTGTTTGACCAAAAAAGAAACATTTAATTGAAGCTACAACGATTGCTACAATAATAAATGCAGACCAAATTCTACTTAATGCCATTTGCTTGTATTTGTTTGTGCGTTGAATTTAGTGTTTTTGCGGTATTTTATCATAAAGAATGATGATTTTTTCCGTATAAATTTCACTTTTAAACCATTCTAAAAAATTAAGCATCCGTTTTTATACAATTAAATTTCCGTTCTCAAAAGCTACTAATGGTTTTTCATCATTAAGCAAACTAAAGTGAGCTATTTTATTGTAAACAATTTCGCCGTTTAAAATGCAGTTTTTTGCGTTGTAAACAGTGTAAGCATCGCAAAAGCTTAAATCTCCAATATCCTGAATGCTATAAGTTTTATAAGTGCCGTATCCATCTGAATTTGGACATTCATCGTAATTGATTCCTATGCTAACATCAATTCCATTTAAAATTACATGATGAATGAGGATATGAAATATTTGCTTTGTATTTTTTGGAATGGACAAATAATGCGCTATATCCTGTAATGCGTAGTTTTTTTCAGCAATTGAAATTAAACCAGATAGGATAGAAGCGAAGTAATACTGGCGTATTTGTTGTTTCTCGGGATCATGTGGATAACCTCCAGCTTCAATTAAAATAGTAGAAGTGCCAGCGTTTTGAAAGTTATCGCCAAAAGCCCGTGGTTCATATTCATCATCAAATAATCCAATGTGCTGGGGTAGTAGCTCTTTTAAATCTTTGTAGATATCAGCAATTACCAGCATTGCATTTTGGCGCACATTGTTAACCGAAACTGCCTTATCAAAAGCTGGCGCTAAAAATGAGAGCGTGGCAGGCTTCAATATTCCATCAACACTCCATAAAGTAGTTTGATCATGCAGGTTGAACCCAAAATGCGGTTTAAACTCATCCCTAGCTTGTCGTAGGATTTTTGCTTCGGGTGTTACGGTTTGCAAAAAATCCCTATTGATGTCAATTTGTTGAGCGTTCCTTCTTGTAAATACTTCTGCACCATCTGGATTTACCATCGGGATGATGAGCAATTCGCAGTTGTCGCTTAGCAACTTCACCGTCTCGTTTTCTAGCTGCAAAAAGTTAAACAAGTCAAATAAAGCCATTGTTCCCGTAGCTTCGTCGCCATGCATTTGGCTCCAAAGCATCACCTTGGTTTCTCCTTTTCCCCATTTAACGGCATTGATACTTTTTCCTTTCACAGAAATTCCAAGTTGCTCTACTTTAAACGTTGTAGGTAATCGAGTAATTAAAGGAAGGATATGTTTATGTTTGAAAAAACGATTAGTTAGGGTTTTTTCTTCAAAGTTGAAATAATGGTCTAGGATTGATTTGACATTCATTGAGATCGAAATTAAATAAAAATCGTCATTGCGGGTAGAGAATTATCTTTCTTTTTGGAGAGATTGCTTCCCGTTTTGCAATGACGATTTAATATGATAACTGTCAGCTAAAATCTGCTAACTGAAATGACTAAGGTTTCTCATCCGTTAGTTCAAATCCCCAGGTTTTCCCTTTTTCAGTTGCCGGAATGCCGCCAACCATCCAAACTGGAGCTTTTGCACCTTTCAAATAGTAGTCAAAAAACTGCTGCTCACGAATTTGAATATCTTTTCTGTTTTGACGTTGTACCAAGTTGTGTGCTTCGTTATTATAATTCAGTAACCACACTGGCTTGCCTAAACGCCTTAAGCCGGTAAACATTTCAATACCTTGATACCATGGCACTGCACCATCAGCATCGTTTGACATGATTACCACAGGCGTGTTAACCTTCGGTAAATTGAATAACGGCGAATTTTCGATATATAATTCAGGTTTCTCCCATAAAGTAGCTCCAATTCTGCTTTGTGTT
Organism: Pedobacter zeaxanthinifaciens; assembly: GCF_003313335.1. Classification (GTDB taxonomy): domain Bacteria; phylum Bacteroidota; class Bacteroidia; order Sphingobacteriales; family Sphingobacteriaceae; genus Pedobacter; species Pedobacter zeaxanthinifaciens. The sequence continues at coordinate 488,348 of NZ_QMHP01000001.1, read as the reverse complement.
TTTTCGTACTGGAATTGGCGGTTCATACCACTTTCCCAACGGATACCACCGTAAGCGGAAGTCATGTTTACCACAGGTGCGCCAGCCCAGGCAGCTGCATACATGTTAGTTGCAGTAATTAGGTGAGCCACTTGGTAGCCACCCCAACTTTGACCTTGAATACCAATTTTAGTGCCATCAACCCAAGCATTTTTCTTTAAATATTCTACACCTGAATTGATAAATTCTTCAGCAGATTTTCCCGGATGTCCAGTTTCGTAGCTGATGTCTGGTGTGAAAACCAAATAGCCATTGCTTACAAAATAAGGAATATTTAAGCGTGACGGCGTAGGAGCCGGTGCCTGATAGCTGTATAAACCTTCAGATAATTTTTCGTAGAAATAAACAATCATCGGGTATTTTTTATTAGGATCAAAATTCTCCGGCTTGTATAAAATTCCTTCTGATTTGTATCCTTTAGGCGTAGTCCATTTTACCAATTCGCTAGTACCCCAGTTGTAATTAGCTTGTTGTGGGTTGGTGTTGCTAATTTTAGTGCTAGTTTTAAAATCCTTAGTTAAGTAAACATCAGGAGAGTTGATGTAACTTCCTTTATCATAAATGTACATCTCTGCGCCATCAGCTTTTACAACAGATGAAAACTTCGCTTTTTCCATTACAATCTGCTCAGGCAATTTGTTATCGTTAATCGCTTTGCGGAAAAAGCCGTTTTCTTTTGTAGTATTATTAAAGGCATCTAATAACAAAACCTCGTTTTTCTTAAAGTACTTATTTTCGTTATTTACGCGGCCAACTCTAGCTCCAAGGCGCTCTTCGCCAATACTCACCCGCTCAACGCGTAAAGTAAAGTTGTTCGAACGGCCAAAACCTATAGTCACGTTTTTTGGTGCCGATTTGCCATCGGGAGAAAATGCCCATACATCGTAACGGTCATAAATCAACACCGATTTGTCGTCCTCTGTCCATCCCGCCATTCCGTAGCTACCAGCATAGTCAGGAACATCATTTTCTTCATCTGCAAATTTAACCGACATGCCATTGTTTAGCCAAGTAACTTTTCCTGTAGCAACCTGATAAGTGTACCAATTGCTGTTTTCTCTGTTGAAATACAGGATATATTGACCGCTAGGGGAAGCCATCACATTACCATTTAAACCTTCGATGATTTTTTTGCGGCTGCCGTTTTTCACATCTACCAAATAATAATCTCTTTTGGTAGCACCTGTCCACTGACTAGCAATACGGTTACCAAAATCTGTAGACGCTAAAACAAATGGCGCATCACCTTCATTTAACATCGTTGCATCAGGTAACTTTGCATCAGTTAATGGTACAATTTTCGGATCAGAGCTAAAAACATCAATGGCAGTCAAGTAGCTTCTGCGTAACTCACGATCTGCATTTTTCAGCTGCACTGTTTGCAGATAGTCGTCTTTGTAGCCCCAAATATCAAGCTTAGCATTTTCAAAATCAACTAACGTAGTATCTTTAGGCAGCTTTACTGGTGCAATGCCGAAGAACAATTTCGTGCCATCTTTGCTAAAATTCAATCTGCCATCTGCACTTACTACAAATTTGTTAGGCATACCGGCAATTTCATTGTCTACCAAAACTTGAGCGGTATCTAAAGTGAGGGAGTTATAATAAATGTTATAGTCTTTGATTTCTTTTTTTTCAGGGTCTGTTTCACCCAAGAAGGCCAAATGGTCACCTTCTTCATCAAAAACAAAACCTTTGAAATTTCCTTTTTCTTTCACCAAAGTCTTTAAAGTCCACTTTTCAGTGTTTAGTAAAAAGACACCAGGTTTAGCAGTAGCATCTTTTTTTGATCCTGTACAAGCAAAGGCTAACAGTTTTCCATCCTCGCTAAAAGCATATTCACTAACATACTTATAAGTTTTTTCAATACCAGTAATCAAGTTTTTAACCACTAAATCAGTGCCTTCTTTGCTTGCAGCATTCCCAGTTGCGGGTTCATCAGCAAAAAAGTCGTTATCATTTTTTTCAGGCATAGCAGATGTAGACCTAGCTTTTTTAGAAGTATCTAGCGGTTTTTCAAATTGATAGGCTATAATTGAAATACCTTTGTTGGGAAATGCAAATGATTTGATTCGGGGCACTTTAGTTATAGCAAGTGAGGTTAAATTCACTATAGCCAAAGTGTCTTTTGTCATTTCATCCGGCTTTTTCTTCTTGATCTTTGCCATTCTAACATCCTTAAACAATGGCTTTATTGCTAATGCAGCAAACTTTGAATCGGGGCTAAAAGTAGCGTTGGATCCTCTGGCTATTTTTAATTTACGATTTGTAGGTGCCGTTTCTTGAAAATAAAGATTACCGTCGCCTTCTTGCACATTGATAATGAAGTTAGCCCAAAGGCCATTGTTAGAGAGTTGTTTGCTACCTACAGATTCCCAAGCATCGTAAACACTGTGGTCCAGCGGTTTTTTTTGAGCAAAAACGGCACTGTTAAGTAGCACAAAAAACAAGATCAGTTTCTTTTGCATGTTATCTTTTATAAATATTTAAGTTTTTGGTTTAAATTGTTCCTAAAAATGCTGATAAAACTAGCTTAAAGCAAATATTAAGGGAAATTTTACAATCTGCTTTTGTGAATGCTACACGTGAATGGATAGGTATAGTGGAATATAGAACTTGCAAGCATTTAATTTCAATTTCCGATCAATCATCTTTTATGAGAAGAATTGGATAATTATCGATAGTAATAAAGTATCGTACAAGATGCTGCCTACAACGCAATGCGGAATTCTTTTAAAAAATTAGCGCATCTATAACAAAAAAAAAGCACCATTTCTGGTGCTTCTAATTATTGTTTTGTTTTGTTGTTGCTATTTTTTCTTCTGATTAGCTTGCTGTTGTTGTTGGCGCATGTAATCTTCTAAACGAGCTTGAAATCCTGATTTCTTTTTCTCAACCTTAGGTTTTGCTTTATTTTCCTGTAAAATGGCGTGTATCTTGGTATCATCAACCATTTTTCTGATGATGAACTGTTGCAAGAAAGTTAACATGTTAGCTAGGAAATAATAGTAGTTTAAGCCTGATGGATAGCTGTTTAACACCCCTAAGAAAATGATTGGCATAATGTAGCCAATGTATTTCATTTGACCTGTAGCACCTGAAATTTGGTTATTAAAGTAAGTGTAAATTAACGTCGAAACAGTCATCAAAATACACATTAAACTCAAGTGATCACCAATAAAAGGAACAGTAAAACCAAACTTAATGAAATCATCATAAGTAGATAAATCTTTCATCCAAAGAAAACTTTCTCCTCTTAATTCAAAAAGGTTAGGGAAGAAGAAGAAGAAAGCCATTACAAATGGTAATTGAAGTAACATTGGCAAACAACCACCAAGCGGATTTACGCCAACTTGTTTATATAACTTCAAATATTCTTGTTGTAAAAGGGTAGGGTTATCTTCACCAACTTTAGCTTTGATTTCATCCATTTCAGGTTTTAACACCCTCATTTTAGCCATAGAAACATACGATTTGTAAGTTAACGGCGACATAGCAAGTTTAAGTAGGATAGTCAATACCAAAATGATTAATCCGTAGCCCCAGTTAAAGCCTTCTAACAGGTTAAATACCGGAAGTACCACAAACCTATTGATGTATTTTAGCGGCCAGTAACCTAAATCTACCTGTTTTTCAATTTCGTGACCTTGCTCTTTTAAAACGCTAAACTTGTTGGTGCCAAAATAAAATTTGAAGCCATAGTTTTGTGTAGGCTGTTGATTAAATGCCAATTGCATATTGGCATTGTACCATTTGATTTTTCCAGGTTCAGCTAATGTTTTGATTTCTAAATCACCTTTTTCGAACGGTGTTGTAGGGATTAAAACTGCAGAAAAGAAGTGTTGCTTGAAAGAAAACCATTCGATTTTTCCTTCAGTCAGTTCTTTTTTCTCGTCTTTATGTAAGTTCAAGTGATCAGGATTTTCTTTTTCATACTTGAAATAAGGTCCAGAATGTTCCTGTTCTTTTTTAGCGTCTTTTTCTTGCTGCAGTAGCGTGGCTTCCCAATTTAAGGAAATGGTGTTACCCTGAACTACCTGATTTAAACCGTTCACATTTACATTGAAATCTACATTGTACCCATTTGCTGGAATGTTGTAGGTAAAATCAATGTACTGATTTTCACTGTAGTTGGCACGCATGGTAGCACCATTAGCGGTTTTTGTAGCAGTGAAATATAAATTGTTGGTATTGAACGGCTTTCCGTTAATATTAAAGTTAAACCCGAACTTGTTTTCACTGCCGTCGAATAAAATCAATGGCTTTTTGCCGTAAGTTTTTTGGTTTTTAATTTCTACCGATTGAATTTTACCACCAAGGTTGCTTAATGTAATTCTTAAATTTTCATTTTCAATTACGGTAGTTTGTTCTGTGCCAGTCATGTTAGCACCAAATGGGCCTTTTAAAGCAGCTGAATCCACCGCTTTAGGTACATTAGCTACTACATTTTGTTGAGTAGCAGCAGGTTTCTTTTTACCTGCATTTTTAATCGAGTCTTGAACTTGTTGTTCTCTTTTTACCTCAGCTTCGGAAGGCCTCATAAAGAACACGCCGCCTGCCAATATGATCATGATCAGGAACAGACCCGTGAAAGTATTTCTATCCATTAGTTGTTATACTGCGTTTTAAATCGTTTTCTTTTTCGCATGCTCCATTGCAGCGGCGACAAATTTAATAAAAAGTGGGTGAGGATTAGCAACTGTTGATTTTAATTCTGGGTGAAATTGTCCACCAACGAAAAATGGATGGTTTTTAAGCTCAACAATTTCCACCAATTTACTCTCTGGATTAATTCCAGAAGCAATCATTCCAGCTTCCTCATATTGTGCTAAGTATTTGTTATTGAACTCATAACGATGGCGGTGGCGCTCAGAAATATGCTGTTTTCCATAAGCAGCAAAAGCTTTTGTGCCTTTTTTAAGATCGCATGGATAAGCGCCCAAACGCATTGTACCACCTTTGGTAGTAATGCTTTTTTGCTCTTCCATCATGTTAATTACTGGATGAGGCGCATTTTCGTCGATTTCGGTAGTGTTAGCATCTTTCAATCCTAAAACATTTCTACCAAACTCAATTACGCAACATTGCATGCCTAAACAAATGCCAAAGAAAGGTACGTTGTTTTCTCTAACATATTTAATGGCATCAATTTTTCCCTCAATACCACGACTACCAAAACCAGGTGCAACTAAAACACCATCTAAGTGGCCCAATTTTTCTTTCACATTATCTGGATAAATGCTTTCAGAAGGAATATATTCCACTCTTACTTTGCATTCATTTTTGGCGCCAGCATGTATAAATGCCTCCGTGATAGATTTATAAGCATCAGGAAGCTCAACGTATTTACCTACTAATCCTAACCTAACTTCGGAAGTAGGATTTTTCAGACGACCTAAGAAATCTTTCCAGCTTTCCATGTCAGGCTCTGCCTTTGTAGGAAGCTTCAATTTGCTTAAAACGGTTTTGTCTAACTGCTCTTTGTACATCAATAACGGTACATCATAAATTGTTGATGCATCCATTGATTCGATTACTGCATTGATGTTTACGTTACAAAATAATGCAATTTTTCTTCTAATGTCCTGACTGATATGGTGTTCTGTTCTGCAGACTAAAATATCTGGCTGGATGCCGTACTCTAATAACGCTTTAACAGAGTGTTGTGTAGGTTTGGTTTTCAACTCGCCAGCGGCAGCTAAAAACGGTACTAAAGTTAAGTGAATTACAATGGCGTTATTGTTACCTTCTTCCCACTTAAATTGACGCACTGCCTCTACAAATGGTAAAGATTCGATATCACCAACTGTACCACCAATTTCAGTAATCACGATGTCGTACTCGCCACTTTCTCCTAAAATACGCATGTTGCGTTTAATCTCATCGGTAATATGTGGAACTACTTGTACTGTTTTTCCTAAAAATTCACCTTGTCGCTCTTTGCTGATTACATTTTGGTAAATACGACCTGTAGTAATATTGTTTGCTTGAGAGGTAGGTACATTCAAAAAGCGTTCGTAATGTCCTAAGTCTAAATCTGTTTCTGCACCGTCTTCAGTAACAAAACACTCGCCGTGCTCATAAGGGTTCAAAGTTCCTGGGTCAATGTTGATATAAGGGTCGAACTTTTGAATGGTTACACGGTAACCTCTGGCTTGTAAAAGTTTAGCTAAAGATGCGGAGATGATGCCCTTACCTAAAGAGGAAGTAACACCGCCCGTAACAAAAATATACTTAGTCATGAATGAATTTTTGGTGCAACAAATACATTTTGTTGCTTTTTGTACGGGATACAAAGGTAAGAAAATATTGCCGTTGTTAGAGGGCTGTTGATAATATATTTTTATCAGTGGCAATACATTGACCTACAAATGATAATATAAATGCAAGGTCTGTTTATAAATAATTCATGGCGGTTGGCTTAAGCCAACCGCCATGAATTATTTAGTTCTAGTTGGTCTAACTTCAATTTTAGAAGGTAATACGTTTGAGTTTAACTTAAGCAAGTCAACAATCATCTGCCCTAAATCTTCAGGCTGTATTTTCCAACCATCGGCATCATTAGGTTGATGTTCATTAAAGTGCGAAGTAACCGAACCCGGCATAATGGTAGTGGTTTTCACGTCATACGCTCTTAAATCTAACATCGCTGCTTGGGTAAATCCTACAACGCCAAACTTTGAGGCATTATAACCGGCACCATTGGCAAAAAAGTTAGTTCCAGCTAAGCTCGCAATAGAAAAGTAATAACCTTTATTTGCTTTTAATTGCTCGACACTCGCTTTTAGCGTATGAAAAACTCCAGTTAAGTTGGTGTCAATCATCGCGTTCCAATCTTCTAAGCTCAACTGATCTATAGGCGCAAATTTTCCTAAGCCTGCGTTGGCAATTACAATATCTAATTTACCAAATTTTGCAACGATTTCTTTAACAGCGTTTTCTTCATCAGTAAAGTGGCGTACATCAGAAGCTAGTGCTAACACGTTTTCACTGCCTAATTCGGCTTTTGCCTTTTCTACATCGGCTAAATTCCTTCCCGAAATAGCAACTTTTAAACCCGCTGCTAAAAGTGATTTTGCAATTCCAAAACCGATACCTTTTGTGCCTCCGGTAATGTAGGCAACTTTATTTTCTATATTCATCATTTTTTAATTAAGTAAAGTCAAAATTGCTGATTGTGTGTCAATCCAGTGTTTTCTAGGTGTCAAATAATAAAATTGAGGAATTAACAATTAACAATTAGCAATTAGATCAGTTAATCACATTTCATTACCCTTCAACTTCATTTTTCAATCTTTTCTCGTCAGTAAGATCAAGTCTTAGTGGGGTGATAGAAACAAAATTATTTTCTATTGCCCATCTATCGCTGTTTTCTTCTGCTGGATCTAATGACTTCACCGAAATCCAGAAATTTCTTCTACCCATCGGGTCTTCGCTTGGGATCACTGTTCCATCATATAAACTAACCGATTGCCTTGTCCATTTGATGGAGATAGGCTGTTGAGGAAAGTTGACGTTGTATAATGCAGGTTCGTCAGTTTTGAATAGCAACTGTAGGCTTTGCTCAACAAAGGGTGCTAAGAGATCAAAATTTGGTTCTGTTTTTCCTACTGGAGTGCTTAACGCTATTCCTTTAACTCCCAATAGCACCGCTTGTTTTGCCGCTGCCAAAGTACCAGAGTGCCACATGGAATTGCCTAAATTTGGTCCCATGTTAATGCCCGACAGCACCACTTGGGTGTCAGGGTAAAGGTGCAAGCCCAAAGCTACACAGTCGGCAGGGGTACCGTTCACTCTAAACGCTTCCATTCCCTCAAAAGTAATGGGTGATTTTTTATAAGTAAGTGGCCTAGAATGCGTAATTGCATGTCCCATGGATGATTGCTCCACATCCGGTGCAACAATTCTTACGGTGCCAAATTTAGATGCGGTTTGTGCTAAAGCGGCTATCCCTGGACTGTAAATGCCATCGTCATTAGTGATTAAAATATTCATGCGCCATATTTTTTGGTGATATCTTAAAAACTATTAGAAGCCTGTTATTGTTGACAAGAAATGAAAATAGATATTTCGCTATGAAAATTGAACCGACTAAAATTGAACTTGTACATAATCCAACTGCTGGTGCAGAAGAACATGAAGCAGAACATCTTACGGAGTTGCTAAAAGCTGCAGGCTACAAAGTATATTATGGCTCGTCGAAAAAAAAGATCCTCAAAAAAGTTGCAGTGGATAGCAGATTGATTGTCGTAGCTGGCGGAGATGGTACCGTAAGAAAGTCGATAATTGCCTTGTTGGATAAGAAGATGAAGTACAAGCGCCCAATTGCGATTTTGCCATTAGGTACGGCAAATAATATCGCTAGTTCTTTAAAAATAGAAGAAAATTTAAAGTTAAATGTTGATGCTTGGAGGAAAGAAAAACTTCAAAAACTAGATGTTGGATTAGCGAAAACTAAAAAAGAAGAGGAATATTTTATCGAATCTTTCGGATTTGGATTATTTCCGGCGTTAGTAAAATGGATGGATGAACAAGCTCGAACTCCCGCTGAAGATCCGGAAGATGAAGTACGTCAAGCACATAATGCGCTCTTGCATTTAAGTAAGCATTATGAAACATTTGAAGCTACATTAGTTAGTGATGGCAAAGAAATTTCAGGCAAGTTCCTCATGCTTGAACTGCTTAACATCTCTCGATTAGGTCCTAAATTAGAATTGGCCAAAAATGCTAATCCTGGTGATGGTAAGTTGGAACTTATTATGGTTAAAGAGAATCAACGCCCGCAACTTATCAAATATTTTGAAGAAATCATTGCTGCGAAGAAGCCTGTTTTTCCGATAAAATCAGTTCCTGTCACTCAGTTAAAGTTATCGGTAACTTGTAAAGATTTGCATGTGGATGACGAGCTGAAGGACGCTAAATTTCATACCTGGGATATTTCAGTATTGCCCAATTTATTTGATGTTGTATTAACTAACTAGCTATGAGGATCAGCATTTATTTATTGGTGTTAGTAGTTTGTTTAAGTGCTTGTAAAAGTGGACCTTTTAGCTTGATTAAACCATCATCGCCGCATGAGCAATATGAAAACAAATTGATTAACGCAGGATTAGATAAAAATGCGATGGGTCAGCGCTGGATTGCCAAATCAAAATCTTTGTTCGATGACGGTAAGCAGATCAAATTGCCTTACAAAGAAATGGGTTACTTTTCCGCAGAGAAAATAGAAGGCGCCGCATTTAACCTAAAATTGGAACGCGGCCAAATGCTTTCGGCAAATCTAAGCGTTCAATCCGTTAATGGCTTTGTAATTTACATGGATATTTGGGAACAAAAGGAAAACGGTGAATTTAAAAAGCTAGCTTTTGCAGATAGTACCGGAGCAAGTTTAAAACTGGAAGCCAAGCGAAGCGGAACCTATTTACTGCGTTTACAGCCAGAACTGTTGGTTTCTGGGTCTTACACCTTAGAAATTAGCGTTGGGCCATCCTTAGCTTTTCCGTTGAAGAATGCCAGCAGAAAGCAGATCCAAAGTTTTTATGGCGTTGGACGGGATAATGGTACACGCAAACATGAGGGCGTTGATATATTTTCGAGTTTTAGAACCCCTGTTTTGGCTGTGGCTGATGGAACGGTTACTAGAGTAAATGAGAATAACTTAGGCGGTAGGGTGGTTTGGTTTAGACCAAAAGGTAAAGACTACACACTTTACTATGCACATTTGGACGAACAAATTGCAGTTGAAGGAAGTGATGTGGCATTAGGAGATACTTTGGGTTTGATGGGCAATACTGGAAATGCTAAAACAACGCCACCACATTTGCATTTTGGACTTTATACTAGTGGTGGAGCAATTGATCCACTTCCGTTTATTGATCCGCTAGTGGCGCCTACGCCGAAAATTAGTAGCGATATCACTAAATTGAATACTACCTTAAGAACTTTAAATAATGTGAAGTTGAACGCTACTGAACAAACAGGAAGTTCAATCAACTTAACACAACATACAGTATTGAGGGTGTTAGCCGCATCAGATAACCAGTATAAAGTAGAATTGCCAGATGGCAGAATTGGTTATGTAAACGCCAAATTATTGACTGATACAAAGCCTTTATCTACTCGTAAAATAGCTGTGGCAGGTCAAAATTTGTATGACAGCCCAAACTTAAATGCAGGTATTAAACAGAGCCTGCCGGCGGGAAAAACGGTGTCTGTATTAGGAAACTTCGATGATTTTCAACTCGTAAGCACTAACGACAATACGATAGGCTGGTTGAGCTTAAAATAATGACTTGTTTTTTGAGGTAGTTGATAGTTTGCAAGTTCCTACCGGGTTAAATTTATTTGGTTATCTTTAGCTATCAAAACCAATTACGATGAAATTTTTTTCTTTACTAGCTGTTGCATTTCTTTTATGCGCTTGCTCTCCCAAAATTAACGCTAACGATAAAAGCCCTGCATCAAAAATTAAAACCGGTGCCGACCAAACAGAACTTTACTTGCCTTTGCTTAAAGGGAAACGAGTGGCTATCATGGCTAATCAAACAACCATTATTGGTAAAACGCACTTGGTGGATAGTTTGCAGAAGCTCGGGATAAACATCGTGAAAGTATTTGGCCCTGAACATGGTTTTAGAGGCAATGCAAGTGCAGGTGCCAGGGTTTCGGACGAGATTGATCAACGTACAGGAATTCCGATCATTTCTTTATACGGAAAGAAGAATAAGCCTAGCAATGAAGATTTGAAAGATGTAGATATTTTAGTATATGATTTACAGGATGTAGGTGTTCGTTTTTACACCAATATCAATGCCTTGTCTCGTTTAATGGAGGCTTGCGAAGCCAATAATAAAACATTGTTGATTTTAGACAGACCTAATCCAAACGGTTATTTGGTTGATGGGCCAATATTAGATATGAAGTACAAATCAGGCATTGGCATGTTCCCAATTCCAATGTCGCATGGATTAACGGTTGCAGAGTTTGCTCAAATGGCAAATGGCGAGGGTTGGCTGACTAACAAGGTTAAGGCAGATTTAAAAATCATTAAAGTTGCAAATTACAACCATGATATGCCTTACACTTTGCCAGTGCCGCCATCACCAAATTTGAATACGCAACAGGCGATTTTGCTTTACCCAAGTGTTTGTATGTTCGAAGGGGTTTATGTGAACCATGGTAGGGGAACATATAATCCGTTTACTGTGTTAGGCAGCCCTGCTTACAAAGGGATTTACAGTTTCAGCTTTACCCCAAAAAGCATTAAAGGCATGGCAGAGAGTCCAATTTTTATGGATGAAGTATGTTACGGTATTGATTTGCGCAATTACGATACAGAGAAATTAAGAAAAAGCAAAAAAATCAACTTCGAGTGGATAAAGGAACTTTACAAAGCACATCCTAAAAAAGAACAATTCTTTGAGTCGAAGTTTAGCAACCAAATGAATAATATTGAAATACAAATTGGTAGAGGCGATTTCAGACAGCAAATAATCGATGATGTTCCTATTGAAACTATAAGGGCAGGATGGGAGCCGGGGTTGAAGGCATATAAAGAAATGAGGAAGAAGTATTTGCTTTATCCTTAACTGCATTTGATGTAATTTAAGGCTTACGAAGTTTTTGAAACTTCGTAAGCCTTTTTTTATGCAATACTTTAGGGTGTTTGTTTTTTGCAAAGGTTTGAGTTAAATAAACCTGATGGAAGCGAATATCCTTTTTGTTCTCCACTGCTGTCATCTTGAGCTTGTCGAAAGATGTTTGATCATAGCGCTTCGAGAGGCTTTGTATTATAAAAGTGAAAGGCAGTAGCAACAAAAAGATAGTAGCGGACAGCGGGACTAACGTTCAAATGAAATGCTGTAATTGCTTTTCAATATAGATTACTCCTAGCGTCGGAATGACAGGTAAAACAATTATGCTACAGCGGGGCTAACGTTAAAATGAAGTGCTGTAATTGCTTTTCAGGATAGATTCCTCCTAGCGTCGGAATGACAGGTAAGATTGGAATGACAGGTAAGATTGGAATGACAGGTGCCAGAAACAGAATAATAGAAAATAGATCCTTCGTTGCACTCAGGATGACAGGCGTGTTAAAGAAATAGCTCGAACTTTCGCTCGAGCTATTGTTATCTGATGTTTATGAGGTTCTTCGACAAGCGAAGGCTGACAAATCGTCGAATAGACAGTGGTTAAGCAAAATCGTAAATCTAAAATCTACGATCGTAAATCCTTAAGCCATTGCCTCTTCCTCTACGTAGCTTTCCAATGGAGGGCAGGCGCAAATCAAAGATCTATCGCCATGGCTGTCATTTACCCTGCCTACTGAAGGCCAGAATTTATAGGCAGCTACGTAAGGCAATGGGAACGCCGCAGTTTGACGACTGTAACCATGATCCCAATCATTTCCTGTTACCACAGCAGCAGTGTGTGGCGCATTTTTCAGTGGGTTGTCCACCTTATCCAAGCTACCAGCTTCAACTTCGCTAATTTCGTTTCTAATGGCAATTAAAGCGTCGCAGAAACGATCTAACTCGTGTTTAGGTTCACTTTCTGTAGGCTCAACCATTAAAGTTCCAGCAACTGGGAACGAAACTGTAGGAGCATGGAAGCCATAGTCCATTAAACGTTTAGCAATATCAACCACTTCAATACCAAAGTTTTTGAAACCGCGGCAGTCTAAAATCATCTCGTGTGCACAACGGCCATTTGCACCAGCATACAACACTGGGTAATGTTGCTCTAAACGAGCTTTCATGTAGTTGGCGTTTAAGATGGCGTATTTAGTTGCATTCGTTAAGCCTTCGCCGCCCATCATGGCAATGTAAGCATGTGAAATTAACAAAATACTTGCCGAACCCCAAGGAGCCGAAGATACTGCAGGGATAGATTTTCCTTTATCGATATTTACTACAGCGTGACCAGGTAAGTAAGGTACTAAGTGTGCTGCCACACCAATTGGACCCATACCAGGACCACCGCCACCGTGAGGGATACAGAAAGTTTTGTGTAGGTTCAAGTGACAAACGTCGGCACCGATATTAGCCGGGCTAGTTAAGCCTACTTGTGCATTCATGTTAGCGCCGTCCATGTACACTTGACCGCCGTGTTCGTGAATTGCTTTACAGATTTCGATGATGCTTTCTTCGAACACACCGTGGGTAGAAGGGTAGGTAACCATTAAGCAAGAAAGGTTAGCTGAATGTTCCGCAGCCTTTGCTTTCAAATCTTCTACATCAATTTCGCCTTTTTCGGTAGATTTTACCACCACAATCTTCATTCCGGCCATAGCTGCAGAAGCAGGGTTAGTACCGTGAGCCGAAGCTGGAATTAATGCGATGTTACGGTGGTGATCACCACGATCCTGATGATAAGCTCGAATTACCATTAAGCCAGCGTACTCGCCTTGCGCACCGGCATTAGGCTGTAAGCTCATTGCGGCAAAGCCAGTAATTTCACTTAACCATTTATCTAGCTCATCAAAAATAGTGTAGTAACCTAAAACTTGGTCGCTTGGCGCAAAAGGGTGAATTTTACCAAACTCAGGCCAAGTTACTGGAATCATCTCAGTGGTAGCGTTAAGTTTCATGGTACATGATCCTAAAGCTATCATTGAGTGACAAAGAGATAAATCTTTAGTTTCTAATGATTTAATATAACGCAACATTTCGTGCTCTGAATGGTGCGAGTTAAAAACAGGATGTGTTAAATATTCAGAAGTACGTTGTAAATCAGTTGGGATAGTGGTACTTACTTCATCAACAACCACCACGCTATCAGTAGCAATGGCTTTCACTTTAGAGAAAATGCGAACTAGCAAACTTACATCAGCGAAGTTGGTAGTCTCATCTAAAGAAATGGTAGCTTTTTCACCTTGGTAATTTAAGTTAACGTTGTTGTCCAAGCAATCTTTATGGATAGCACCTTTTAAGTCGCCAAGCTCCACTTCAATGGTATCAAAATAAGCCTGATTACTTACTTTATAGCCAATAGCTTTTAAAGATTCTGCCAATGAAACTGTTAAACCATGAACACGCTCAGCAATTAATTTTAAACCTTTTGGTCCGTGGTAAGCCGCATAAAAACCAGCCATAATAGCTAGCAAAGCCTGCGCTGTACAAATGTTTGAGGTTGCTTTATCTCTACGGATGTGCTGCTCACGAGTTTGCAAGGCCATACGCAAAGCGTAGTTGTTATTGCTATCAATGGTTACCCCAATAATACGACCCGGGATAGAACGTTTGTACTCATCCTTAGTAGCAAAAAACGCTGCGTGAGGACCGCCAAATCCCATTGGAATACCGAAACGTTGCGTTGTACCAACTACCACATCAGCGCCCCACTCGCCCGGAGGCGTTAAAAGCGTTAAGCTAAGCAAATCAGCAATTACCGTAAGCTTTACGTTTTGAGCATGTAAGGTATTTGCGAAGTCGCCGTAATTATAAACTTCACCGTTAGCAGCCGGATATTGTACAATAGCACCAAAAAATTCAGCGGTAGGCTCAAAAGTTTCGTGGTTACCAATTACCAATTCAATGCCGAAAGGATTAGCTCTGGTTTTTAGGATATCGATAGTTTGTGCGAAGATCGCTTCCGAAACGAAGTACTTACTGCCTTGCTCTTTTTTGCGCAAACTGTACTGCATAAACATGGCTTCGGCAGCGGCAGTACCCTCATCCAATAAAGATGCATTCGCAATTTCCATTCCCGTAAGGTCAATAACCATGGTTTGGAAATTCAACAGTGCCTGTAAACGACCTTGTGCAATTTCAGCTTGATAAGGCGTGTATTGGGTATACCATCCCGGGTTTTCAAAAACGTTACGCAAAATAACGCCCGGAGTAATGGTATCATAATATCCTTGTCCGATAAATGATTTGAAAACTTTGTTTAAAGATGCTGTTTGTTTAAGGCTGTTTAAGTAATCTACTTCAGATTTCGCTTCCGGCAGGTTTAAGCCTTGTTTTAATCTGATACTTGCAGGAATAGTTTGCTCAATTAATTCGTCTATTGAATTTACTCCTACAGTTTTTAACATTGCCTCGGTATCGGCCTCATTTGGCGCAATATGGCGGTCTTTGAAGTTCTCTTGGTAATGGATGTTTAAGCTCATGGAATGCTAGCATTTTTAATGCCGCAAAGGTAAGTATTTAAAAGGAGATATTATCGTAACAAATCCTTAATAAAAAGTCATATTAGAGCTGATAAATTCTATAGTTTTTGTAGAAAATAGTTTAGTTTTTGAAAAACAGGTTTTGGTTTTTCATCGTCACCTGTAGCCCTGCTATTCACTCCAATCTTTTTGTTTTTTAGCTTTTGTCATTCCGACGTTAGGAGGAATCTATTATTTAACACTTAAATTTCAGATCCTTCACTATGATTAAGTTGAAAGCCTTAAAAAACAAAAAGGATTTCCGTTGCTATCAGGTTTAGTTCAGCAAAAGGAGTGCAAATAGCTCAAATGCGTAGCTACTTCGATAGTAAAAGTATCAGATGTCGTGATGCTATTCGCTAATCTTTGCGCAATCTCCGTGTACTTTGCGGTAAAATTTCAACTAAGATTAACCACAAAGTTTTGGAACTGCTCGGATTATAAATCCGATGATACGGCTTCGGAGTTGCAAACTCCGAAGAGCGACAGTTTTTATCGTTACATCTAGTCCTGCTATTTGCTGCAATCTTTTGTGTTTTGGTTCTTGTCATTCCAACGTTAGGAGGAATCTATCCAAGCCGTTCGGTATTTGTAATGTCTAACTACTTATCACGGAATTTTTAATTCCAATTGCTAGAAGTTAACTATACGAACTGCTCGGATTATAAATCCGACGATACGGATTCGTGATGCTATTCGCTGATCTTTGCGCAATCCGTGTATTTTGCGGTAAAATTTCAATTAAGATTAACCGCAAAGTTTTGGAAGCCTCGCAAAGTACGCAGTCCCGCTATCCGCTGCAATCTTTTGTGTTTTGGTTCTTGTCATTCCAACGTTAGGAGGAATCTATCCAAGCCGTTCGATATTTGTAATGTCGAACTACTTATCACGGAATTTTTAATTCCGTTTGCTATAAGTTAACTATACGGCTGTTCGGATTATAAATCCGACGATACTGCTTCGGAGTTGCAAACTCCGAAGAGCGATAGTTTTGGAAGCCTCGCAAAGTACCCAGTCCTGCTATCCGCTGTAATCTTTTGTTTTTTCGGTTCTTGTCATTCCGACGTTAGGAGGAATCTATTATTTAACGTTTAAATTTCAAATCCTTCACTGCTGGTCAGAATTACGGTTCAAGAAGACAAGAGTATTTCTGTTGCAAGCAATCGCAGTAAATTGTCAAAGAAAATAGGCATTTTTGAAAGGAGGCTTTATCCTTCCCCTAATTTCTCACTTTCCAACCTTCTTCCTTATCATATTTTAGTCGGTAGGTTTTCGTTAAAAACTCACTGTTTTCTTCGGGATTTTTTTGAAATGCTGCGAAAGGCGTATTAGTTTTCTTTAATGATACCGTTACTTTAGCAGTGGCATCGTTTACTTTGGAAAAATCTACGGGTTTTTCTTCAGTAAGTTCATAAATTACCGCTTTAACGGTGGCTTTATCGTTATTTTGCTGCAATACATATTCACTGGCTTTTTGGGTAAGCTTAGCACTGTAAACGTAGCTGCTATCTTTAGAAAGAAACTTCTTTTTAGCACTCAATAGGGTAAACGTAATATAGCCTTCGTTAGCCAATTGGCGATAATTTGCCAGTTCCGCATATTCCTTTTCACTATTAAACTTCAATTCGCCGAACTCGAACTTAGTTGTTTTGTACTCCGGATTTCCTTTCAAATAGGTGGTAATTACCCTACCTGCCTCATCTGTGTTAATGGTAGAAGTATTTTTACAAGCAAAAAGGGTAGAGGTAATTAGTGCAATTAATATTGTTTTTTTCATAAATTCATTAATTATAGTGTCAAGTTTCCCTCGCCACCCTTTGGGCATCTATCCCTCTGGAGGATCATAACGTTTTGTTTAAGCTACTTGCTTCTCTCTCCGGGAGAGATTTAGTATCCAGAGCGGGCTTTAAGTTTTACTAAAGCTATTCGCTTTCTTTAGATTTTCCAAATTTGGGATAATCATTGCTATTAAAATGATGATAACACCAATCCAGCGCAAAAAGTTTACCTGTTCATGCAAAACAATGGCAGACATGCTTACCGCTACCGGAAGTTCTGCTGAGCTCAGTATCGAACTTAATGTTAAACCAATTTTTGGGATACCAGAAGCGAAGCACAATGGAGGGATAACTGTTCCAAATATGGCTAAAATCAAGCCCCATTTCAATAAATTGCCAGCTAATGCTCCATTAAACAAAAAAGAAGGAGGTAGAATAATAAAGATCAACAAGCATGCACCGGTAATCATCAATGCACTTTTTTGTAGGGGTGGATATTCGTTTCCTAAGTTACCGTTGAGCATTAAAAATATCGCGTAACAAAGCGCAGCAACTAAACCATAACCAATACCTGCTATACTTAAAGCTGTGCCTGTCTGCTCAAAATAGCCGCTCGCTGCAACTGTGCCAACTAAAATAAACGCAATTGCTAAAACTTGTGAACGACTAGGCCTTTTTTTGAAGAATATAAATTCCAACAAAACGCTAATCCATACAAACTGCATTAATAAAATAATTGCAACTGACGCTGGAATCAATTTTACACACTGGTAATAGCTCAGACTAACCAATCCTGTGAAAAAGCCAGCCGCAACCAACTTAATCCAGTGCGTTTTGATTACCGGCTTAGGATGGTTTGCAGGTTGTACTTTACGTTGAATTAGAAAAATTGACCACAATAAAACAGCGCCAAACAAAGCTTGTGTTCCTGTTACATCTCCCAAGCTATAGCCTTCTGCGTAGGCCAACTTAACAAAAGTGGATAATATGCCGAAGCTACAGGCTCCGAGTAAAACGAGAAGAATACCCTTTAAAGTCAAAATTAGTCAGATGTCCGAAGACGGGTGATGAAATTTAATAATTTTTATTGTAGCTCTTAGTTGGGCTACTGTGAAACTTCGGTCATCATACATTAGAAATTGGTTTCAATTGTGCTAAATAACGCTTGATCGTTTCCTCTAGCCCTAAGTAAAGCGCATCACTAATAAGCGCATGACCTATGGAAACTTCTAACAGACCAGGTATGGTTTGCGCAAAATATTTCAAATTATGTAAGTCCAAATCGTGGCCAGCGTTAATGCCTATGCCAAGCTCGTTGGCTTTATGCGCTGCAGCCAAATAAGGTGCAATAGCTTTCTCTCTATTGTTGGTATACTGCTGCGCATAAGCTTCGGTATAAAGCTCTATTCTGTCAGTTCCAGTAGATAGGGCAGCTTCAACCATCTCAACTACAGGATCTACAAAAATAGAAACCCTAATTCCAGCATTTTTAAAAACCGATACCATTTCTTTCAGGTAATCCTGATGTTTGATGGTATCCCAACCGTGGTTTGATGTAATCTGACCTTCAGCATCAGGGACTAAGGTTACTTGCGCTGGCTGATTTGCCAACACTAAATCAACAAATTTTTGCTCTTTGCAATTTCCTTCTATATTAAACTCAGTTGCAATCACAGCTTTTAAATCAAAAGTATCTTGGTAGCGAATATGGCGCTCATCCGGGCGAGGGTGTACTGTAATTCCTTGCGCACCAAAACGTTCACAGTCTAAGGCAACTTGCACTAAATTAGGGTTATTACCACCTCTGCTATTACGTAATGTGGCAATTTTGTTGATATTCACCGATAACTTTGTCATGTTGCAAAGATACGTTTTAGCCACAGATGCAGGGATAAAAAAGAATTAAGATTTTCATAAATCTCTCTTTATGGTAGTTCCGTGCATCTCGGGTACTAATTATTGCGGCGTTTGGTTTTTAATAGCTTTAATTAGCCACAGATGCACAGATAAAAAATAGCTTTGGTAATTTAAATGCGCTCCGTTTTTTGAACTAATTAACAGCTTTAATTAGCCACAGATGCACAGATAAAAAAGCTTTGATAAATTAAGATGCGCTGCGTGTTTGGAACAAGTTATCGAGATTTCGGCTTTTCAGTTTTCTTTTGTTCAATTAGTTGTATTGATTTCGCCTTAAACCGCTTTTCTACAATTTCGCCCGTTACTACTGCCTTTCTAACAGCATTACAAAAACCGTCGTCCGCATGCGCATCTCCAAAATCATCAATTTTACGACCATCAACAAAATAGGATATTCCATCAATTTTAACTGCTAAATCGCAGCCTTTGCCCGCCATTTGGAACATACATTCGCCGCAGGCAATTTCAACTTCTTTTTTCTCCACTTTTTTTGTGGCGGTTTTTGTTTGTGCGTTTGTAACTAACACGGATGCTAATAGCAATAATAAGAGCTTAAATTTTTTCATGTTATTGTTGTTTACGCAAATATGTGAAATGTAGTTGATTATAGAAATGATTGACATCAAATCTTTTTACTTCCTAAATCACTTTACAAAAAATATAGCTCAACTGAGCTAATTTAATTGTTTAACTTTTTTGCTGTAAACCCAATAAAATACAATTGGATAAACAAATAAATTGAATAAGGTATTGGTAATGAGTCCGCCGATGACTACCACCGCTAAAGGCTTTGATGCTTCAGAACCAATTCCAGTTGAAACCGCAGCGGGAAGTAAACCTATGGCTGCCATTAGCGCTGTCATAATTACCGGGCGCATTCGGTTAGCCACACCATCTTTTACAGCATCAGCAAAGCTCCAATTCGCGTGGTGTTTTAGCTCGATAATATTACTTTTAAATTTGGTAATCAGTATTACGCCGTTCTGTACGCATATCCCAAATAGAGCAATAAAACCAATACCGGCCGAAATATTAAAGTTAATGCCTGTAATTAAAAGCGCAAATATGCCTCCAATCATAGCAAAAGGTACGTTATTAAGCACAAGGAGCGCATCTTTAGCGTTACCAAATAAAATGAACAGGATAAAGAAAATCAATAATAAACTAATAGGAACTGCTTGAGAAAGTTGTTTGCTTGCTCGCTGCTGATTTTCAAAGTCTCCTGCCCATTCTAAACGGTATGGCTTTGGCAGCTTGATGGCTGCATTTACTTTTTGTTGGGCTTCGCTAATCACGCTTCCCATATCTCGTCCACGAATTGAAAATTTAATTGCGCCATAACGGCGGTGTTTGTCGCGGTAAATCATGCTGGGGCCAGTAGTCTTTTTGATCCTTGCTATTTCGCCCAACGGTACTTTAGCACCAGAAATAGTGGGAATACGCAAATTTCCAATTGCAGTTTCGTCATTTCTGAAATCTTCAGGATATCGAATTACCAAGTCGAACTTTTTCTCTCCTTCATAAATTTGAGTTGCTGCTTTACCTCCAATAGCCATTTCAACTACTGCATTGGCATCGGCTGTGCTCACACCGTAAAGCCCCATTTTACGCTGGCTTAAATCAATTTGAAGTTCAGGCTGACCAAGATTTCTCAAAATTCCTAAGTCGTCAATACCATCTACTGTTTTTAAAATGTCGAAGATCTTTTCTTCTTGTTGTTCAATAAACTCAAAATCATCACCAAACAACTTCACTACAATGGAACCTTTTACACCAGATACGGCTTCTTCCACATTGTCAGAAATGGGTTGCGAAAAGTTTAAACTAATTCCTGGAAATGCTTTCAGCTTTTCTTGCATCCGCTCAATTAACTGCTCTTTGCTCTGTTTTCGTTTCCATTGTTTGCGAGGGTAGATATCGACATGAAACTCCATATTGTAAAAGCCAGTTGCATCAGTTCCGTCGTTCGGTCGGCCGGTTTGCGAAAGCACTTGTTTTACTTCTTCAAAACTCAAAAAGATTTTACGCATTTCGTTAGAGAGCTTTTTCGTTTCATCCAACGAAATACTCAAAGGTCCAGTAGCTCTCACGTAAATTGACCCTTCATCTAAATTGGGTAAAAACTCGGTTCCTAAGAATTTAAAACTCACCGCTCCACTAATTAAAATTGTAATTGAAGTTATAAATGCTATCTTTTTGTATTTAAAGCATTTATCGTATAGTTTTAAAGTGTGTTTTGTAATGAATTCTAAGAAGATGTTATGCTTTTCTTTAACGTTCTTTTTTAGCAATAAACTTGCCATTGCGGGCACTAAAGTAAAGGTTAACAATAAAGCGCCTAGTAAGGCAAAACTCAATGTCCAAGCCAAAGGAGAGAACATTTTACCCTCTACTTTTTCGAAAGTAAAAATGGGCATCAATCCGGTAATGATAATTAGCTTGGCGAAGAAAATGCCTTTCCCGTTTTCTAAACAAGCCTTTTTTATCAAGCCTAATTTGCTAATGCGATTGAACTTTTGCATGCCTACCGCTTTTGCTTTTTGATCTAACACTACAAAAATCCCCTCGACCATCACCACTGCACCATCAATAATAATCCCGAAATCAATGGCGCCCATAGACAGCAGGTTGGCCGACATACCTTTTAGTTTAAGGCAGATAAATGCAAATAATAATGCTAAAGGGATAACCAGAGAAACGATTAAAGTGGTGCGCCAATCGGCCATGAAAAGAAAAACGATAACGGTAACAAATAAAATGCCTTCAAACATATTACCCATCACCGTATGTGTTGCAAAATTCACCAAGTCCTCTCTGTCGTAAAACGATTTTATTTTCACGTCATCTGGCAAAATATGATCATTTATCTCACTTATTTTCACCTTTAGTCGTTTAATTACCTCGCTTGGATTTTCGCCTTTTCGCATTACAACAATGCCTTGTACTACGTCTGGATCTAAATCTCTACCAACTTGACCTAAACGTGGCAGCGCCGATTCTGTAACTTCAGCAATGGTTTTTACATAGATAGGCGTGCCGTTGTGGTTATCAACTACCACATTTTTGATTTCTTCGATGTTGTTAAGTACGCCAATGCCACGCACCACATAAGCCTGACCAGCTTGTACAATTACATCGCCACCTACATTAATGTTACTTTTGGAAACGGCCTCGAATAGCTCGGTAGCACTGATGTTGTATTGTATGGCCTTCTGCGGGTCAACGGTGATTTGATAAGTTTTTACTTCTCCGCCAAAGCTTACCACATCGGCTACGCCCGCTACAGAAAGTAATTCCCTTTCAATGGTCCAATCCTGAATGGTCTTGAGTTCCCTTACCGATTTTTTGTTGCTCGTTAGGGTATACCTAAAAATTTCTCCGGTAGGACCATAAGGAGGTTGTACTTCTGGTTGTATGCCATCGGGCAAATCAGCTTCAGCGATATGGTTATTAATTTGAACCCTTGCAAAAGCATAATCTATCTCATCTTCAAAAGTCACTTTAACAATAGATAGGCCAAATAGGGAAGAAGAACGAATGCTAGTCCGCTTTTCAGTTGGATTCATAGCGATTTCCAAGGGGCGGGTTACAAATTTCTCAACTTCTTCTGCACTCCTTCCGGGCCACTGCGTAATGATGGTGACGCTGGTATTGGTTACATCTGGAAATGCCTCAATTGTTGTTTTTTTAAAACTGAAATACCCGGCCAGCACCAAAATAAAGGTGGTGAAAAAGATGAAGTATTTATGTTTTAGTGAAAAACCAATGATTGTTTTAATGAATTTATTCATTGTAAGGAAATTTGTGTCTGGCAATTGTTACCGAAGAAATATCAGGATGCCAAAATGATGAAGGCTAAGCTTTGCTGTTACTTTAAACTCTCGAAAAGAAATACTTGCTTAGAGGCGATAATTTTATCTCCGGCATTTAAGCCGCTGCTTACATACGCTCTATTGCTTGTTTTTCTTCCAATTTCAATTTCTTGTACGCGGATTTTCTTCTCTGCATCCAATACTAAAACGTAATTTTTATTCTCATCAAAAATGATAGAACTTGCTTTTACGGAAGGTAACTTGATAGCTGATTTCGCCATTACTTTTACAGTGGCCATCATTCCAGGTTTCAAACTTAAATCTGTGTTTTTGATACTTACTCTGGCACTTATTACCCTGCTTTCATTATCAATAGTTTGATATATTCGGTCTATCTTTCCCTGATAGTTTTTTTCAGGATAGGAGATTACCGATACTTCTACTTGATCGCCTTCCTTAAGCATAGATAGTTCGCTTTCATAAACATTGATGATTGCCCACACCTGAGATAAATCGGCCACTTTAAAGGCAGCTGTTTCATTATCAGGGCGCAACTGCATGTAGCTGCTTACGTTTTTTTCGATGATGAAACCAGAAATTGGGGTGACCATTTTGTAGTTGCCCTTTACATTTCCACCGTTAATTTTTAGTGCCGTTTTCGCTCGTTGGAGTTCTGCCTTTTTGATGGTAAGTTCATTTTTCACTTCTTCCAATTCTTTTGCAGATGTTAAACCACTTCTGTACAGTTCCTCGGCTTGCGCAAAAGCTCGTTCAGTGCTTTTCAGTTCAGCTTCTGCACTTATTAATTCTTTATCAAAACCAGCCATTTCAACGCTACTTATGCTGGCCAGTACTTGACCTTTACTTACTTTATCCCCAATTTTTACGTTTACAGCACCAACAAGGCCACTTACCATAGGGTATATTTCAGTTTGCAGATCCTCATTGGTGGCAATTTTAGCAGAGAAATTGAGCACATTAAGGTTATTTGCAGATTGCACCGTGTCAATCAATAACTGGTTGATCAGTGAATCTGTGATTTCAAATTTGTCGTTTTTTACTTCGCTAACAGTCGAAGTGCAACCTTGGGCAATTGCAGCAAATAATAATAATGAAAAGCTGATTTTTTGGAGATATATGGACTGAGACATGTTATTTGTAAATGTTAGTTCCGGTAACAAAATTGATTTCTTCAAGAGCGTTAATGCGCTCGTATTGCAATTGGTGATGCTGTAAAGTGGTTTCTTTAAATGACTCGTAGAAATCCAGGAATTCTAACAAACCGATATTTCTTTTTTTGAAGTTATTGGTAACTTCTTGAATCAATTGTTGGTAATCGTTATGGAAGTTTTTATCCATGTTTGTAGTTAGTTTTTCTATTCGTTCTGCATTTTGGTACGCTTGGAAAACCTCATTTTTTAACGTATTCTCTAGCTGATTAAATGCTACTTCCTGCATTTCAACTGTCACTTTAGCTCGCTTAATTTCGCCTTGGTTTCTATTGAAGAGCGGAATAGGAATGCTGATGCCCAAACCTGTATATTTTTCTGGGTAATTCCCTTTCAAATCGTAGGCTAAGGATAATTGCACATCGGGTATGGCATTTGCCTTTTGAAGCTTTAATTGCTGCTGTGCATAAGTAATCGCAGTTTGAGCTGATTTTAAATCAATGCGGTTTGCTTTGGCTGCTTCTAGTAAAGTAGTGTAAGCTTGTTTGTTAAGCGACTGGTTTTCTGTTGACTTGTTGCTAATGGTCTGTACTTCCGTTGCTGCGTCAATTTGAGTCAACAATTTCAATTCATTCGTTAAACCTGCCATTTCATTTTTAACCTGAAGCTCCTCAGCAAGTAAGTTGTAAAGCAATGATTTGATCCGAAGCACATCTTTAGCTGCCACGTTGCCTAATAAAAGCTGTTTACTTGAGGCATCAATAAGTTGTTGTAATGCAGCTATCTGCACTTTATAAATATTAGCGGATTGCTGCAGACTATGCAGTTTAAAAAAGCTAGTCCGAAGCCGATAGCGTAAAGTGCGTATCAAATCGAAATACTCAAACTCCTGTAATTTCACTGCGGTGTTGGCTAATGCGATGCTTTTGTTTCGTTTACCCGCCAACTTAAAAAGTTGCGAAATTTGCGTACTGAACTGGCCAGTTGCGTAAGAAGTTTCTAAAAAGCGTTTGGTTTCGTGGTTGTAAAAGAGGTTCTCATGACTGAGCTCCGGATTATCGAATAATTTCGCTGTAATCACATCAGCTTTCGCCTGTTCAATCTCATATTTTGCCAGTAACAACTGGTAATTGTTTTTCAGAAATAGCTTTTCGGCATCCTCAATGCTTAACTTGAGCGTATCCTGAGCCATTAAATTTTGGCATAAAGCAAAACAGCCTGCGATGAATATTAACTTAATTTTCATTGCAGGCAAAGCTATTTTAGCGGAATTAAAGGGGAATTAAATCGAAATTAAAAAGCGATTAAAGAAAGCTGGAAGTGCAAGGTTTAAATCTCTAAAAAACTAAACAACTAAAACACTAAACAACCAAAAAACCACGCTTCCAGGTTATCCAAAATGTAGTTCCGTTTTCGTCAGATTTGAAACTCAAATTACCTTTGGATAAGGTGATGATTTGATGCGTCATGTACAAACCAAGTCCGGTTCCTTTTTTATTGTTTTCACCAGAAGACGTAAAAAATGGCTGGTAAATTAATTCGGCATTTTGATTTGGTATGCCAGTGCCAAAATCTTGCACAGCAATTGAAATTTCTTCATCGCTTGATTGCAACCTCACATGTACATCTTTTTGATCAGAGAATTTGAAGGCATTGGCAATAATGTTGTTCAACGCTATTTCTAGCAACGATTTGTTGAAATGGATTGTCAATTGTGCTGCATTCTTTGGATGATTCATCTCCAAATGAAGACTTGGTACTGCCGGATATTTTTTATCCCAATTGGCTTTGACCTCAAGCAGCAGCTCTGTTAAGTTGATGTGTTGAGTATGCAGATTTCCCAACTCCAAATCGGCTTGTGCCAAATTAACCAAACCATTGATCATTTGGTTCATTTTGTCGGTATCCTCAATGATAGAACGTAGCGCTTTTTGGTAATCTTCCGCATTTCTTGGCTGATTGAGCGCAATTTCAGCTTCCATTAACAAACTGGTTATGGGTGTGCGCAACTCATGTGAAACATTGGCTACAAAGGTTTTTTGCAAAATAAAGGCCTGTTCCAAATGATCCAACAACTGGTTAAAGTTTTGCGCTAAGGAAGTAATCTCATCCTTGTTTGCGCTTTCCTGCACCCTAAAGCTTAAGTTGTTTGACTTAACCAATTTCACATCTGAAACGAATTTGCTCAAGGGCTGTAGTATTTTATCAGCGATCCATCTAGCGGAAAGTAGCAAACCCACAACAATGGCAATAAAAGTAAACAACATGCTGATGCGCAACTTACCAATTCGGGCGTGAGTGCTTTTATCTACAGCCGAAGCAAGGATAACGAAATTACCTTGATTGTCTTTGTAATAGATGCCCACCGTTTGTCGCAAGCCATCTTTCAGTTTAATTCTTTTGTTTTTCCTTACCAGATTGATGACATCATTAGTCCAAAATTGCTGCTGATCTTTAATGAAACGAGCCTTGTTTTGATCATCATAAATTCTAACTACTTCATCATGTAAGGTTTCAAGATATTCAGTTTTAACTGTTTTTAGCGAGTCGGTCGATATTTCATCAGCTTCCAAATAAAGTTTAGCGTTGATAAAAGCCCGGTCATTTAAACGATCGTAAAAATCACTCTCCAAAAACTTTACGAAAATGAAATACACTACCACTAAAACAGCAGCTAAAATGCCAGTGCTAATCAACGTAAAATATAAAGCTAATCTATCTTTTAGTTTCATGGAGTACTAATAGCAAAGATAGCCATTATAAATTTACCGCAGTTTCAATAGCCAAGTAAACACGCTAGCAATGCATATAAGTTTAGCAAGCCAGCGTGGTTTATTACGGTTATTGATAGACGAATACAGTCTTAGTAACGTGGGTATCCGCAAAGGTTACCGGATTTCTGTACTTTGTAAAAAGTTCAGTAGGGAAGCCATCAGCATCATAGGTATAACTAAAAGCGTAAGCCTCCACATTTGGTATAATGATGCTGTAGTTTGAGATATCGCTAAGTTTATTGTGTTTTGAAACATTATTCAACCAAAAGTTTGGAACTCCTAAATGCGCATACGGATTGATATTAAAATCGTAAGAGATTAAGCTCAGCTTGGCATTGCCGTGAGTGGTTGTATTAGAATAGTTCTCTGCATTTCCTCCGTACATATCCATAAAAACGTGCTGCTGATAATACTTGTAAGAAAATGAATAGGTAGCGCCAATTTGGTAGTTGCCAGTGATGCCTCTTTTACCAGGGATGGCTGCATAGCTAACCGTTGCATTTATAGTTCCTTCGTTATTTACTTCACGCATTTTATCAATTTTTCCGTCGGCCAGATAAGAAAAATACTGTGTTCTATCTCCAGAAGTACTGGTGAAATAAATCTCACTTACCCGATTGTTTTGATACTCGAATTCCTCAGATGCATCAAGCACTTTGTTGCCATTCACATCTTTGCTTAAATAATTGATTCGGAATAATTTTCCGGTAGCGAAATATTCGTATTCTTTTCTAGTATCAGCAACCCACTGACCATTTATGTACTGATAAACCGATTCGCTCTTCAACTTCTTGGGTTTTAGGTTGGCGCCACCAATGCTTAGCGACATGTCTTTCATCTCATTCGCAGGGATTTCCATTTCATCACTTAAACCCCATTTAGAAACCATAATTTTATATTTTGATACGTTTTTAGAGAGGGTTATGGTTTTACCACCAGCTGGAAGTACCTGCGTACTGACGGCTTGGGTGCCGTTTAAGCCATAAGTAGTAATTCGAAGAGAAGCTGGTATGCTATCATAAACAACTTCACCAACTCTAAATAAAGGCCTTATCTCAACTTTAAACAAATCGCTATTCTGATCGGGAGGAGGAAGCCTGAAACTGCCCGCTGCATATCCGAAATCTTCTGACCTATCTGAATCTGAAATGGCTGTCACTTCAATCGTCAAAATTTTAGTCAACTCATTCTCTAACGCCAATGGCATTTCTAGAGGCTGGACTACCGTTTGTGCTTTTGCAGAACCCGCCAGCGGACTAGCGAAAAGAGCATTGCTGTTACTGTCCTGAATAATTAGTTTCGTTATCCTGTAGTTTCCTTTAGGTAACTCGAGTACATCTGTTAAAAAGCCATTACTGTAGTTTAAATTTACCTTTGCATCAGTAATCACCAATTCGCCGGTTGATGATTTAACACTAACAATTGCAGTGAGATTGCTATTTGCAGGCGTTGATGTTGGCAAGTTAGCTACGTTAATTGCAAATTTAAGCTTGTTTTGTGGAGGTTGATTGATAGTCCTGTCTTTCTTGCAGGAGCTAATCGTTAGCAATAGCGCTAACATTAATGTTGTAGTAAAAATAGTTTTCATTTTGTGTGTTTTGTCTTAAGACGATCAGAATTGACTTTACGTTTCAAACAAGTAGAACAAAGTCGACCAATAACGCAAAAAATCGACAAACGACACGAAAACGATATTGAAATGATAGGAGGGCGGCTTACTTTAAAATGTAGCCCATGCCTATTTTGGTGTGGATTAGCTTTTTATCAAAGCCTTTTTCAATTTTATTTCGAAGGAAATTTACGTAAACATCAACCACGTTGGTACCAGTGTCAAAGTTAATGTCCCAAACTTGTTCTGCAATATATTGCCTAGAAAGCAATTTGTTGGGATGGCGCATAAACAGTTCGAGCAGATGAAATTCCTTAGCAGTTAAGTTGATTTCTTGATTAGCCCTGCTTACTTCCTTGCTATGTAAGTCAAGCATCAGGTCTTCAAAAGTAAGTTTGCTTTCTATCGCATTTTGATTGAAGTTCCAACGCCTCAGCATGGCTTCAATACGGGCAGTCAGTTCCCGAAAATGAAAAGGTTTTACTAGGTAATCATCTGCTCCGGCAGCTAAACCATTCACTTTGTCGTCTATCGTTCCTAAAGCGGTAAGCATCAAAATAGGCACCTTAATATCGCTATTACGGAGTTGAGTACAAATGTCTATCCCACTAAGCTTTGGCATCATGACATCTAATATCAATAACTGAAAATCTTTTGCAATAAAAGCATCAAGTGCAGCCTTCCCGTCATGGAACATCTCTACTACATATCCCTGCTCTTGCAATCCGTTTTTAATGAGCGATGCTATTTTTTGATCATCTTCAGCTAAACCAATTCGATACATGGATTCAAAGGTAAAAAAAATATTTGGCGGAGGTTTTTAGTTCATTGGTTCATTAGTTCATTGGTTCATTCGGTAGTTTCGAATTGATTATTGGTTATTGGCTATTGATTATTGATTATTAGCTATTGATTATTATCTATTGATTATTGGCTATTGATTATTGATATTATCTATTCGTTATCGTCCGGCTTATCATCTCAATCTAACATCTCGTTCAAATTAGTGTCATCTCTGGCTACAGGAATGGCGAGCTACACCCATACAGTTTATCTTTGTGATATCATGAGTGAAAATAGATTAAGTAAACTTCCATATTCCGTTTTAGATTTAGCTGGGGTTAGAGCAGGTTTTGATATTGCAGATACTTTCAAGAACAGCGTTGCATTAGCGCAACATGCAGAACGATTGGGTTACAACCGCTATTGGTTGGCTGAACACCATAACATGATCAGTGTGGCTAGTTCTGCAACATCCGTGTTAATTGGCCACATTGCTGGGCACACCAGTAGTATCAGGGTAGGTTCGGGCGGAATTATGTTACCTAATCACACGCCATTAATTGTAGCAGAGCAATTTGGTACTTTGGCTACGTTGTATCCCAACCGTATTGATTTAGGTTTAGGGAGAGCGCCCGGTACAGATCAGCTCACTGCTTTTGAAATTAGGGGAGAGCGATTTCACTCACCACAGCATTTTCCTCAAGATGTGTTGAAGTTGCAACAATATCTCGGCGACGATAACTATGATAGTAAGGTGCGGGCCATTCCCGGCGAAGGAACCAATGTGCCCATTTGGATTTTAGGCTCAAGCACAGAAAGTGCTCATTTGGCCGCATCCTACGGTTTACCTTATGCTTTTGCAAGTCATTTTGCACCTACACACTTTTTAGAAGCCATCAGTATTTACAGAAACAACTTCAGACCTTCTGCAGTGTTGAAGGAGCCCTACGTGCTTTCTTGCGTAAATGTGGTTGCTGCCGATACGGATGAAGAAGCAGAGCGTTTGTCTACCTCGTTAAAAACACTGTTTTTGGGGATTGTTACTAATCAACGTCGATTATTGCAGCCACCCGTTGAGCGTATGAACTGGTCTGATATAGAAGAAGCGGCCGTGGAACAAATGTTGGATTTCGCTTTTATCGCTGGTCCTGAAAAACTGAAATCACAGTTGAACTCTTTTGTTTCACACACCAAAATAGATGAATTGATGGTTACTTCACACATTTATGACCAGCAGGCTAGGTTGAAATCTTACGAAATTTTGGCCAATGTGCTTCAAAGCTAGTAAGTCTTCAAAAGTGTTAGCGCTTTAAGTGTATCAGAAGTTTTTTTATTGATAATCCATTCGGTAAAGCTCCAAATTAGGCTGATGATCTTTTTTTCGGCTAAGCTCATAATCGTAAATGGCACGGCCTAGGTTTTTCATGAATGGATAGCACACGGTTTCGTACTCGTATTTACTGTCGTTGTAAATGCCATCTTCGTTACTTTGCACCACTGCGGTTAAAAAGAATTCAATCTTATTCTTGAAATCGACGAAATATGAATTGTCGATGATGAACCCGTAACTATCGCCATACTTGTTGAATATCCTGATATTTGAATCTAAGGCTGCATTTTTATCTCTACCGTAAAACAACATTTTAGCGTAGGTTGGCCAAAATTCTTTAGCATCATATTTAGGAAAATCACTTTCAGTTGGCAGCTTGCTCATAAAGGTGTAGATGAGTTGGTAATCTTCCGGTTTGAGGTTAAAACGTTGTTTTGTAGGGTAAGCTTCCGGCATCATTAAGCGCTTCATCAACGATTGTTGATCTGCTATAGTGAAGACATTTTTGTTTTCAAAACTATAAGGTTTGTTTACTAATTGTTCGTTACCATCGATATAGCCAATGCCAACAATCAAATTGGTAAGTGCTAGCGGATAATCCTTAGGATCGTATTGCGCTGGCTGACTATAAATTAATTTCTCCCCATCATAAAAGCGAATTGGGTTGGTGTTTTTCTCTCGTTCGCCGCCATCGCCAATAGCCAACCGATTTAAAATCCTGCTGTTCACTAGGCCATACTTTTTAAGTTTCGCATTAATTTCGGCCCTGCCAATAAATTCAAATAATCGATTGTAGGCGTCATTATCACTGGTAAGTAGCACCTTTTTTATGTAATGTGCAATAGTTGGTTTGCCATTGGCAGCACTTTTATCTTCGTTTACCGTGGTTTGTCCGTTAAAAGCACTATCGGTAATCATAGTACTATACGCAGTTAGGCCTGGCACTTTCAGCTCATTGATTTTCTCCAAAGCAAAAATAACCGCAGCTAATTTTACGGTACTCGCAGGGTAGAAGTAATGCTTAGGATCAGTGCGATAGGTGTAAGTTTTAAAGCTAGGCTTGTTGTTTTTATCTCTGTTAACCTGCGTGTACATTACCTGTACTTCATTTTTATTGGGATGGTTAAGGATGCCCGAAAACAATTCTGGTTTACTTTCCAATAATTTTTTAATGAAAACGGTGTCCGTTTGTTGAGCCATAGCAATTGTACTGATCGATAATAAAAAACAAGTAATAACTTTTCGCATGTGATAAAGATAGGTACCGAGAATTAATATCCAATAATCAAATTCCAATAACCAGTGAACCAATGACCAATGAACCAATGAACCAATGACCAATGAACTAATGAACTAATGAACCAATGCTCAATGAACCAATGAACCAATGAACCAATGAACTAAAAACAAAAAAACCAAACAACTAAACAACCAAAAACCTATATTTGCACCGCTTTTGGTTTCCGTTGGTAACGCTTCGGAATTAAAAGGGAATACGGTGTAAATCCGTAACTGTCCCGCAGCTGTAAGCTCTACAACTGTTTGCCATTCTAAGCCACTTTCCAATTTGTAATGGAAGGGAAGGCGGTAAACGGGGAGTAAGTCAGAAGACCTGCCTTTAGCACTATAATTCATAGCTTTCGGGGATTGAAGCTTGGAATGTTGTACTACTATTATACGTACCATTTCCTGGTAAAACTGTTGGCTGTGATCAAAAGTCACAAACACAGCATGAAGAAAAAAATTGCATTGCTTGCAGGCCTAGGGCTTGTACAATCAGTGGTTTTGGCACAAACAAAACCTGCAGACAGCGTAACAACGCTAAAAGACGTAGTAATTACTACCACAAAAAACAATCAAAAACAATCGCAAACTGGTAAGGTAGCAACCATTATTGGCCCAGAGGTTTTAGACAAAAGTTATGGTAAAACTTTACCGCAGCTATTGGCTGAGCAGGCTGGTGTTATTGTAACCGGCGCTACCAGTAATTATGCCGCTAACAAATCGCTTTTCGTTAGAGGAGCGGGAAGCGCTTATGCTATAGTGCTTATCGATGGCATTGTACAGAATGATCCTTCTGGCAACGGCGGTGCTTTTGATTTGCGTTTATTGCCTATTGATCAAGTTGAACGCATTGAAATTTTAAGAGGTGGCCAATCAACCATTTATGGTTCTGATGCTATTGGTGGTGTAATTAACATCATCACTAAAAAAGGTGCTAAGCAACCATTGAACGTTTACGGTGTAGCTAGCGCTGGGAGTTACAATACGTACAAAGGTACTATCGGTTTGCAAGGTAATGTGAGTAATTTCGATTACAATATCAGCTATACGCATGTAAAAAGCGATGGTATTTCTGAGGCAGCAAATCCTGTAGGAAACACTTCGCCATTTGATAAAGATGGCCTAAAAACAGATGGTGTAAATGCTAAGTTCGGCTTGAAACTGAGCAATAACTTTTCTATTAATCCATTTGTAAGGTATAATACCGGCACCTATAATTTCGATAATGGACCATTTGCAGATGCGGCGAACTTTTCTATCCTTAAGAATTTGGCGCTTGGTACCAATGCCGTTTACCAAATGGGTTCAGGTAAAGTAACGTTAAATTATAGTCATCAAAAATCATCTAATGATGTGCACAATGCCTATCCATCGTTGTTGAAAGGAGAAGTTAATTTCTTGGATGTGTATTACAATCAAACTTTAGGCAAAAAATTGGATCTTCTGTTAGGTGTTGATCATAGAGATATGAAGTTGCCAAATTTAGCGGGACAACCTAACACGAATATTTTAGCCGGTTATGGTTCGTTGTTTTTACACGATTTGAGTATTTTCAATTTAGAAGTTGGCGGTCGTTACAACAAACACGAGCAATACGGCGAAAACTGGACTTACACCATTACGCCAAGCATCAACGTAGTGAAAGAAGTAAAGTTATTTGGAAATATCTCCACTGGATTTAAAATTCCTACGTTAAATATGCTATTTGGGGCATTTGGAGCTAACTTAAATTTAAAACCGGAGAAATCTAAAAACTACGAAGCGGGAGTGGAGTTTAACTTTGCAGATGGAAAATACAAGTTACGCGGAGCAGCGTATAAACGCGATTTAACCGATGCCATCATTTACAATTATCCGCAAGGCTATGAAAACCAGGTTAGCCAAAAAACTAAAGGTTTTGAAATTGAGCCTGCCTTTAAGTTGGGAATATTCAGCTTGAACGGATTTTATAGCTATACAGAAGGTAATGAGTTTAATTTCGTAGACAATGGCGTGGCTGATTATCTTTTCCGCCGACCAAAACACACTTACGGTGCAACCGCAGGCTTACAAGCAACTAAGGATTTATTTCTGAGTGTAAATTATCGTTATGTTGGTAGCCGCACCGATGGAGATTTCGACAGTTTTCCGGCTGCTGTAGTTAATTTGCCTTCTTACAAGTTATTAAATGCTTATGCTGAGTACAGCTTGGTAAAATCAAAAGTGAAGTTGTTTGTAGACGTGCAGAATATTTTGGACGAAAAATACAACGAGGTTTATGGATACAACAGTTTAGGTTTCAACGGTAACGCTGGAGTAAGGTTTAATATCCACTAGTACAATCACAACCGCATGGGCTGCTTTTTCCATTGGGTTTACCCATGTGGTTGTTTAATTTAGATATTTTTAAAGTGTTTCTTATCTTTACAAAAAAATCAACTATGTCACATATCAAATTTAATCCGCGTTCACTTGTTTTAATGGTAGTTATTTTAGCCATTATGTTGATGCGTGTATTGATCGTTTTTAATACTGAAGCACTCAGCTTCGCTAATTTTTCTTCTGTTGGTGCGGTTGCGCTTTTTGGGGGAGCTTATTTTTCCAGCAATTTAAAAGCATATTCTTTTCCGGTTTTAAGTTTGTTAATTACTGATATTTTGTTTGCCAACACCATTTACAAAAGTTATAGCGATGGCTTTTTGTACAGCGGTTGGTATTGGACTTACGCAGCTATTATTTTAATGGTAGTGGTAGGTAAGTACATATTAAGAAATATTACTTTAGCTAATGGTGCATTAGCATCAATTGTAGTTACTGTAGTGCATTGGCTGGTATCTAACATTGGCACTTGGTACGGCAATCCGTACAACAACCCGTTATTTACACAAGATTTACTAGGTTATTGGAACTGTTTAGTGTTAGCTATTCCATTTGAACTTAGATTTTTATCTGGTACGCTAATTTACGGCACAGTAATGTTCGGCAGCTTCCAATTACTAAAAAGCAAATATCCAGCTTTGCAACGTAAAGAAGTTTTAGCCGCATAATTTAACGCAATACGATTTTTAAATAGGTTTGCAATTACTTGTAAGCCTATTTTTTTTACATTAATAATCATGAAAGCAGTTTCCTTTTTACCAGCGGCCACGCAAATGATGTACGAAATGGGCTTAGAGGGATATCTTCAAGGTATCACGTTCGAATGCCCAACGGTAGCCCATCATCTACCTAAAATTGTAAGGTGTATTTTTGAAGGTAAAGATTATAGCAGCGCCGAGATAGATCGTATTTTTTCTTCGTACAAACGAGAAGGGAAAAGCTTGTATTGGGTGGAGCAAGAACTGTTAGAACAAACGCAGACAGACGTGATATTTACGCAGGACTTGTGTGAGGTATGTAACATTGATACGCAGTGCACCTCTGCGGCTGTGGCTAAACTTAGCAAACAACCTCAACTTGTACCCTTATCACCAAATAACCTTAACGATGTTTTTGATGCAGCTTACACCATTGGAAGGGTTTTAGGCGAAGAGACTAAAGCCTTGTTGTATTTGGCTTCCCAAAAGGCAATTATCGATCGTGTATTAACTACCCTGAGGGAAAACAATATGCCTTTAAAACGAGTGATGCTGATGGAATGGATTGAGCCTATTTACAATTGCGGCCATTGGATTCCTTTTCAAATTGCGCAAGCTGGTGGCGTGGATATGTTGTCTAATCCGGCAGGCGATAGTATTGTAACCGAATGGCAAAAAATTGTGAAGTATGATCCTGAAGTGTTGGTAATTGCACCTTGCGGTTTCAGTAAAGAACGTACTTTGGAGGAGTTGCATTTGCTGACCAGTAAACCTACGTGGCAACATTTAACTGCGGTTAAAAATAAGCAAGTTTTTATAGCTGATTTTGATATGTTTACGCAACCTAGCGTTGGTACCTTGGTAAAGGGCATCGAGGCGTTGGCTTGCATGTTTCATCCGTCTATTTTTTCGCCAAGCGATGAAATTAAGGACAAGTACTTTAATCTGTACGATACAGTCAATGTTGTAAGGTAAGATAATGTTTTTGATGTCTCTCGTTAGTATCCCTGTTAACGAGTCTATTTCACTTTTCAAGCGCCTTCGTTAACGAGTCTCACTCAATTTATTGTCAAAATTGCAGCTGTTTATGTGCTACTAGCTTCTGAAACAGCAGTTAAAAATCTCGCTAAAAACTCTTATCTTTGCACAAAATAAATCACACACGTAGGTGATTTGCTATTTAATCTATTTTTAAAATTTAAATCATAGTTGTAGATGATTAACATTACACTACCTGACGGCTCTGTTCGTCAGTACGAAAAGGGCGTTAGCGCTCATCAAATTGCCTTATCTATTTCAGAAGGCTTAGCAAGAAACGTATTAGCTGCCGAAGTAAACGGCGAAGTTTGGGACAGTTCTCGTCCAATCGAAGCAGATTCTTCTGTTAAACTACTAACATGGAATGATACTGAAGGCAAAGCTACTTTTTGGCACTCTTCCGCTCACTTAATGGCCGAAGCCTTAGAAGCGCTTTATCCGGGAACTAAATTCGGTATCGGCCCGGCTATTGAAACTGGTTTTTACTATGATGTAGACTTTGGTGATAAAGAGTTCTCTTCCGACGACTTCAAAAAAATTGAAGACAAAATGTTGGAGTTGGCCAAGCAGAAAGAGGTTTTCGAGCGCAAAAGCGTAAGCAAAGCTGATGCGGTAAAATACTTCACCGAAAAAGGCGACGAATACAAGTTGGATTTAATTGATGGCTTGGAAGACGGAAAAATTACTTTTTACACACAAGGTGATTTTACTGATTTGTGCCGTGGACCACATATTCCAAATACAGGTTTCATCAAAGCAATAAAATTGATGAATGTTGCTGGTGCTTATTGGAGAGGCGATGAAACTAAAAAGCAATTAACTCGTATTTACGGAGTAACTTTCCCTAAAGCAAGCGAGCTTACCGAGTATCTTCACATGATTGAAGAGGCTAAAAAACGCGATCACCGCAAATTGGGTAAAGAATTGGAACTTTTCACTTTCTCAGAAAAAGTAGGAATGGGCTTGCCAATGTGGTTGCCAAAAGGTACTGCATTACGTGAGCGTTTAGTTCAGTTTTTAACTAAAGCACAACAAAAAGCAGGTTACGAGCAAGTAATTACACCACATATTGGTCACAAAAATTTATACATCACTTCTGGCCACTATGAAAAGTATGGTAAAGATGCATTTCAGCCGATAAAAACACCACAAGAAGGAGAGGAGTTTTTCTTAAAACCGATGAACTGTCCGCACCACTGTGAGTTGTATAAATTTAAACCTCGTTCATATAAAGATTTGCCAGTTCGATTTGCTGAATTTGGTACAGTATACCGTTACGAGCAAAGTGGTGAGTTGCATGGCTTAACCCGTGTACGTGGCTTTACTCAAGATGATGCGCACTTGTTCTGTCGCCCAGATCAGGTAAAGGACGAATTTAAAAAGGTGATTGATTTAGTGCTGTATGTTTTCAAGTCGTTAGGCTTCGAGAAATATGTTGCGCAGGTATCTTTACGTGATCCTGAAAATAAAGCGAAGTACATTGGCTCTGATGAAAACTGGATGTTGGCGGAAACTGCCATCATTGAAGCTGCTGAAGAGAAAGGCTTGCCGACAGTAATTGAATATGGCGAAGCTGCTTTTTACGGTCCTAAGCTAGATTTTATGGTGCGTGACGCACTAGGTAGAAAATGGCAGTTAGGTACCATTCAGGTAGATTATAACTTGCCAGAGCGTTTTGAACTGGAATACACTGGTAGCGATAATCAAAAGCACCGCCCGGTAATGATCCACAGAGCGCCGTTTGGTTCAATGGAACGTTTCGTGGCAGTACTAATTGAACACTGCGCTGGAAACTTCCCATTATGGCTTTCTCCTGAGCAGTACATCATTCTTCCTATTTCAGAAAAGTATGAAGAATATGCAAAAAAAGTTTCAGAAGAATTAAATAATTCCGATATTCGCGGTCTAATTGACTTTCGTGATGAGAAAATCGGAAGGAAAATTAGAGACGCTGAAGTTAAAAAACTGCCTTATATGCTCATCATCGGCGAAAAAGAGATGGAAGAAGGAAGGGTTTCAGTTAGGAAACATGGTGAGGGCGATTTAGGAAGTATGACTTTAGCAGAGTTTAGTGCATTAATTAATAAAGAAGTAACCGTTTAACAAGGAAAGCATTTGGCATTAGGAAGACCAGGATTTAATAGGGGACCACGTCCGCCTTTTAAGAAAAAAGAAGCAGAACATAATATTAACGAGCATATCCGTGCTCAAGAAGTTAGGCTAGCTGGAGATAATGTAGAGCAAGGTATTTATCCATTGTCAAAGGCATTGGCAATTGCTGATGAGCTTGAATTGGATTTAGTGGAGATTTCTCCAAATGCTAATCCACCTGTTTGCCGTATTATGGACTATAGCAAGTTCATGTATGAGCAAAAGAAAAAGCAAAAGGAAATCAAAGCTAATGCGAAGCAAACGGTAATTAAAGAAATCCGTTTCGGACCTAATACCAACGATCACGATTTCCAATTTAAGCTAAAGCATGCAATCAGTTTCTTAGAAGCTGGTGAAAAGGTGAGAGCTTACGTTCACTTTAAAGGTAGAGCTATTGTTTACAAAGAACAAGGCGAAATCTTATTGTTGAAATTTGCACAGGCATTAGAGGAAGTGGGTAAAGTAGAGTTATTGCCTAAATTAGAGGGTAAACGTATGTTTTTAACGGTAGCCCCAAAAGCAACAGCAAAGAAATAATAAATTATATAAACAAATCAGGTTATGCCAAAAATGAAAACCAATTCCAGTGCCAAAAAGCGTTTTTCGCTTACTGGAACAGGTAAAATTGCAAGAAAGAACGCATACAAAAGTCACATCTTAACAAAAAAGAGTACTAAACGTAAGCGTAACTTAACCAACACTAGTATGGTAAATGATGCGGATATGGGCAACGTTAAACGTATGCTTTGCATCGGTAAGTAATTAATTTTTAACCCGATACTCGGTTTCAAGTTTGCTATTAAAGCAACACCGCTTATCAAAACTTAACACATTATGCCTCGTTCGGTAAACGTAGTAGCTGCTAGACGCAGAAGGAAAAAAGTCCTAAATATGGCCAAAGGCTATTGGGGCTCAAGAAGCAAGGTTTTTACCATTGCTAAAAACACAGTAGAAAAAGGTTTGCAATATGCATACCGTGACCGTAAAGCTAAGAAAAGAGAATTCCGTGCATTATGGATTCAACGTATCAATGCTGGTGCTCGTGAGCACGGTATTTCTTACTCGCAATTGATTGGTAAATTAGCTTCAAAAAATATCGGTTTAAACCGTAAAGTATTGGCTGATTTAGCGATGAACAACAAAGAAGCTTTCAAAGCTGTTGTTGATGCGGTAAAATAAGATACTTCAATAACTTTGAAAATGCCGTTCTGCTTCTGTGGAACGGCATTTTTGTTTTCAATGGGTTTTGTTTTGAAATGTTAACCGCGAGTTGCAGACTTAGCGTACTTTGCGAAACCTTAAAAAACTTTGCGGTAAAAAATTAAATTAACCACAAAGCCACAAAGAACACCAAGTGTTCACGAAGTATTAATTAAGTAGGCATTACTTAGCGTACTTTGCGAAATCTTCAAAATATCTTTGCGATAAAATAAAATTAACCGCAAAGCCGCAAAGAACGCTAAGTTTTCACGAAGTATTAATTAAGCCGACATTCCAACTTAGCGCTCTTTGCGAAATCTTCAAAATATCTTTGCGATAAAATAAAATTAACCGCAAAGCCGCAAAGAACGCCAAGTTTTCGCAAAGAATTGGATTGAACATTCATCATCCACGCTTAAAGCTTAGCGTACTTTGCGAAACCTTAAAAAAACTTTGCGGTAAAAAAATCTTAAATCGATATAACCGCAAAGCCACAAAGAACGCCAAGCTTTCGCAAAGACTAGATTTAAATTCAGGCAACAGAAAATAAAATCATCAATAACTAAACCGCAGTCTTTTTCCAATTTCCTTTTTTGAAAATCAAATATGCCGCTAATGTGATCCCAACCTCAGCCACCGGAATAGCAATAAAAACACCCGTTGGCCCCATTTCCAAATGCTTTGCTAAAAAGTACGCAAAAGGAATTTGAAAGAACCAAAAAGCTACGACATTGATCTTTGTAGGTGTCCAAGTATCACCAGCACCGTTAAAAGCACTGATGAGTACCATCCCAATACCATAAAGTACAAATCCATAACTCAGTATTCTTAATGCTTCAGTTGACACCGCAATAACCTGCTTGTCTTCGGTAAAAAATGATGCAAATAAATGTCCGAAAGTCAAAAATAGCAACATTACCACAGCCATAAATATAATCGAGTATTTGATGGTGGTAAATACTGATTTTTCTGCTCGTTCCAATTGATTAGCGCCCATGTTTTGTCCAACTAATGTTGCTGCTGCATTACTTAAGCCCCAAGCCGGAAGCATGAAAAACATCATTAGCCTTAGCGCTGTTTGGTAACCAGCAGAACCATGATCTCCACCTGTTGTAGCTACCAACTCAGCCAGAAAAATCCAACTACACGAAGCAATTACAAATTGAAGCACTGCTGGAGCTGCCACCTTTATAATCGCTTTAATCTGATCAAAATGAGGCTTTAAATAAGCGAGCTTAACTTTTAGGTTTCCACTGCCTTTAGCTAAATGATAAAGCTGGAATAACACCCCGGTCCCCCGACCGATGCCTGTAGCTAAAGCTGCGCCAGTTAACCCCATTGCTGGTATTGGTCCTAGTCCTCTAATTAAAATTGGGCATAAAATGATGTTAATAGTATTGGCCAACCATAAACTTTGCATCGCAATGGCTGCATTTCCAGCGCCTCTAAAAATGCCGTTAATTAAAAATAACAGCATAATTGCAATGCTCGTTCCCATCATAATTCGTACAAACGCAACCCCTTGTTGTGCTGTTTGTTCGCTAGCGCCCATTAGTAGCAAAATGTCTTTTGCAAAAATTAACCCTGTTATACTTATAAGCATTGAAACAAATATTGCAATAGCGATGGTTTGCATACCAGCCATAGAAGCCGCTGGGACGTTTTTCTCTCCAATTCTGCGAGCTACCACCGCAGTTGCAGCCATGCCTAGCCCCATTGCTAACGAGTATATGATGGTAAGCACTGATTCCGTTAAGCCAACAATTTGAATAGCTTCGGCACTGTTTGGCAAGTGACCAACAAAATACAGATCCACCAGCACGAATACAGATTCCATCATCATTTCTAACATCATTGGAACCGCTAAAAGCATAATTGCTTTTCGGATGCTGATACTCGTGTAATCTATTTCGGTGCCAG
This sequence comes from Pedobacter zeaxanthinifaciens, assembly GCF_003313335.1. Classification (GTDB taxonomy): domain Bacteria; phylum Bacteroidota; class Bacteroidia; order Sphingobacteriales; family Sphingobacteriaceae; genus Pedobacter; species Pedobacter zeaxanthinifaciens. The sequence goes on along the minus strand of NZ_QMHP01000001.1, from coordinate 447,337 downwards.
TAAAGGCCTGGCCAAGTACAGTAAAAAAATTAGACAAACGTGATTTTGCCTTGATAGTTTGTGACATATATAAAAATATAAAAAGAAATTACCATGAGATGCCAAAAGATTGACATCATTAATTATTTAGATATGGAGTCCTTGCTTTACTAAGCTATTCTGATACGGACTGCAAAAAACTTCATGGTTCGTGATATTTTGATATTCAAAGGTAGAGAAAAAAGTTAAACCTCAAAAAAATGCTGTTAGCTAAATACTGTAAGCCTCAATCATTTCTGGTGTTACCTTGCTTGAGCGTTGTGTTTTTAAATCAATCATCACATATTCAAAAACACCGTCGGAGGCTACTTTGCCAGTCTTTTTATTCGCGATTTCAAATTGCACTGCACATCCTCGTTCGTTAATTTCTAAGATTCCGGTTTTTATCACCAATTGGTCGCCCATTTTTAACGGACGTTTAAATGCAATGGTAACTTTTGATACTACCCACCCGTAGCCTTGCGCCTCAAACTTTTCCCAGCTCATCCCATAAAACCTGTCCATTTGTTCGTAACGTGCCGCTAATACATAATCTAAGTACTTGCTATTATGCACATGGTTAAACATATCAATATCATCCGGTCTTACGTTTAACTCACTTTCGAAAATGCTATACTGGTTTTGTATCATGTTGCAAAGGTATATTTAAACCACAAAGGCGCAAAGAATGAAACCACATAAGTTATATATTCAACAATTCGTAATTCTGCACCAACGTTAAAACTTTACAACATTTCAACTTTTCAACAACAAAACAATTCAGCAATTAAACGTACTTTTGTACAAATCTAAAGGAGAAAAATAGTGCAATCATTAGCAATACTTTTACAGAATCCAAACCTTGCGCAACCGTTAAAAGATATCGCAGTTAAAGTTAAAGATGGTATACGCATCAGCTTTGATGAAGGTGTTTATTTGTATGAACATTCGGAGCTGAGTTATTTAGGTGTGTTAGCAAATTATATCCGGGAGAGGAAGCACGGCGACAATACTTACTTCAACAGGAATTTCCATATTGAACCTACCAATATCTGTGTTTACGATTGTAAATTCTGTTCCTATAGTCGCATGATTAAGCAACGAGAAGAAGGTTGGGAAATGGAAGTAGATGGCATGATAGATATCTTGAAAAAGTACGATAATGAGCCAGTTACTGAGGTACATATCACTGGTGGTGTAGTACCAAAACAAAATTTAGATTTTTACGCTGAGTTTTTCAGACGTGCAAAAGCGCACAGACCAGATTTGCATATCAAAGCGTTGACTCCTGTAGAGTACTATTACATCTTTAAAAAGGCAAAATTGAGCCATTATGATGGCATGAAATACCTGAAAGAAGCGGGTTTAGATTCAATGCCTGGTGGTGGAGCAGAAATTTTTCATCCAGAGGTAAGAGAGAAAATTGCTCACGATAAATGTAATGCTGAACAATGGTTAGATATTCACGAACAAGCGCACAAATTAGGGATGCGTTCTAATGCTACTATGCTTTATGGACATATTGAGGAATTTTGGCACCGCGTAGATCACATGGAACGTTTGCGCCAACTGCAAGATAAAACGGGAGGTTTTCAAGCCTTTATTCCATTGAAATTTAGGAACCAAAACAATCAAATGAGCGATGTGCCTGAAGTTTCGGTAGTTGAGGATTTGCGAAACTATGCCATAGCCAGAATATACCTCGACAATTTTGAGCATATTAAAGCTTACTGGGCAATGATTAGCAGAGAAACTGCACAACTAAGTTTAAATTTTGGGGTGGATGATATTGATGGTACACTTGATGATACCACGAAAATATATTCAATGGCTGGTGCTGAGGAACAAACGCCTGCAATGAGTACCAAAGAACTGGTAGAACTGATTAAGAACGTAAAGCGCAAACCGATTGAACGTGATACCTTGTACAATGTCGTGACAGATTATTCGGATTATATTTTTGAAGATGACGCAAAACCATCTTACTATAAGCTGCCGGTAGTCAATTAAAATTTTAAATGATTGAATTTTGAATGAGTAATTATTGCTATCCAAAATTCAATCATTCTTTAAGTCAAAATTCAATCATTAATGAAAGAACTTTATATCATCCGCCATGGCGAAACTGAACTTAACAGGTTAGGAATTGTTCAAGGTAGAGGTGTTAATGCAGATTTAAATCCAACAGGCGTAGCCCAAGCAGCTGCATTTTTCAACAAATACAAATCGGTACCATTTGATAAGGTATATACTTCATCCTTAGTTAGAACGCATCAAACTGTTAAAGCTTTTATTGATTTAGGATTACCTTGGGAGCAATTGCCAGAGCTGGACGAAATGGCTTGGGGCGAGTGGGAAGGGAAACCGAACACAGAAGAAGCGAGAACAGCTTTTAGAGAAGTGGTAAGGCAATGGCAGCTGGGTAATTACGATGCTAAATTTGGTGGTGGAGAAAGTCCAAACGAAGTTGGTTTACGCTTAGCGAAGGCAATTGATCATATCAAACACCAAACTGAAGAAAAGACTGTTTTAGTGTGCATGCATGGAAGAGCAATGAGATTGATATTATGCTTGCTATTGGAAAAACCCTACAGTGATATGGAAGAGTTTTTACATACCAACACGACTTTATACCGTTTGACATTCGATGAAAAAACTGGAAAATTCATTTTGATCGATGCAAACAATACTTCACACTTAGTTTAATTGATTTTGAATAAAATTAAAGTTTCTGCCGTTTCCTATACCAATACAAAGCCGTTCATCTATGGTTTGCAGCATTCAGCTATTTTAGATCAGCTAGATTTAAGCTTAGACGTTCCTGCAGATTGTGCCAGTAAACTTATTGATAACAAAGTAGATATAGGTTTGATTCCTGTTGCCGCAATCCCATTCGTTTCTAATGCTCAAATCATCGGATCGTATTGCATTGGCTCTGTTGGTGCTGTTAATTCAGTGTTTATATTTGCTGATAAACCGATACACGAAGTTAAGACAGTAAGGTTAGATCCACAATCGCGTACATCTAACAATTTAGCGAAGGTATTGTTAAAGAACCATTTTAAGGTAGAAGTAGAATTCCTATCAGACCAAGATTTAGAAGCAGATGCAATAGTGTTGATCGGAGATAGAACTTTTGGTAGGAAAAATGATTTCGCTTACGTTTACGATATGGGTGAGGAGTGGATGAAGTTTACGGCTTTGCCTTTTATGTATGCAGCTTGGGTAGCAAATAAGGAAATTCCAACGCAGTTTATTGAAGAATTTGATAGGGCATTAGGCTTAGGCATTCAGCATATACCGGACGTAATTGCGCAACTGCCAAAAATAGAAGGCATAGATCTTGGCGATTACTTACAGCACAAACTTGATTTCAACTTAACAGCAGATAAATTGAAAGCCAAAGATTTGTTTTTAGACTTAGTAAGTAAGCTTTAAAATTAAGCCGAGTGGCTATAGAAATCTACTCTTTGCATAAAATCATTTAAATCAAATGGCTTATTGATGTAGCTATCTGCATCGCATTTAGATTTCACTTTGCTCAAATAGTTATTGCCCGACATCATCATCACCGGTATTTGATGCGTACTGATGTTTCTTTTTAACTGTTTGCAAATGTCTAAACCATTTCCATCTGGCAAAATAATATCAAGCACAATCATATCAGGCTTCTTTTGGCTCATTTCATCCCAAAAGCAAGCTACGCTTTTGCAAACTTTCACCTCGTAAAGTTCCTCTGTTAACAAGAACTCAATAATGTCACCAATGTTGGCGTTATCTTCCAATACATAAACCAATTTTTTATCTGCTGCTTCCATAACATTTGAATTAGTTTAATCAATAAACGTATATTGCAAATCAGTGGTTTATGGTTTTTATTAACAAGTTAAAAGTTATCAACTTTTTAGTTTCCAGTTTGTTATATTTTTATAATCCCAATCGCTAAGTAATAGCCTGTTTTTTTTGTTAAATCTTATATTTGTAAATCCACAACGCCATTATTTTTCCACAAAATCGGCCTAGCCACTTAGCAAATGGTATATTTACAGCTTAGTAATTTAGGATAGTTTTGGCCAAGGCAAATACAAAAGAAACCCCATTAATGCAGCAATACAATGCCATCAAGGCAAAGTATCCGGGTGCATTATTATTGTTTAGGGTTGGAGATTTTTACGAAACATTTGGAGAGGATGCAGTTAAAACAGCACAAATTTTGGGCATCGTTTTAACCAAAAGAGGAACAGGCCCCAACGGCGCATTAGAATTGGCGGGTTTTCCGCACCATTCCTTAGAAAATTACCTTTCTAAATTGGTTAGGGCCGGGCAACGCGTTGCAATTTGCGATCAGTTGGAAGATCCAAAAATGACCAAAACTATTGTTAAACGTGGCGTTACGGAACTGGTAACACCAGGTGTAGCCTACAGCGATAATATCCTAAGTCAGAAATCAAATAATTATTTAGCAGCGGTATACTTTGAGAAAGGCATATTTGGCGTAGCTTTTTGCGATATCTCGACGGGAGAGTTTTTGGTGGCGCAAGGCAGTGCAGAATATGTAGATAAATTACTTCAAAGTTTTAAACCTACCGAGGTAGTTTATCAAAAGAGTAAACGAAGTGAGTTTCCTCAGTATTTTGGCGATAAGTTTTATACCTATCACATTGATGATTGGGCGTTTACCCAAGATTATGCAAATGAAATCCTAACCAAACATTTTGAAGTAAATTCATTAAAAGGATTTGGAGTAGATAAACTTACTTCAGGTATTGTGGCTGCCGGAGTTATTTTATACTATTTGGGTGAAACCGAGCACCGCAACTTACAGCACATTACCAGTATTGCCCGGGTTGAGGAAGAAAGGTACATGTGGCTCGACAGGTTTACTATCCGTAATTTGGAATTGGTAAGTTCATCAAATGATAATGCGGTAACGCTATTTGACGTGCTGGACGACACCTGTACACCAATGGGAGCGAGGTTGTTGCATAAGTGGATCATCATGCCATTGAAAGAACTTAAGCCAATACAAGAACGCTTGGGTATGGTTGATTTCTTGGTTAAACATGAAAATTTTTCGAATGAGTTGTTGCAACATATTAAACCTATTGGTGATTTAGAACGACTTATTTCGAAGGTTGGTTTGCAGAAAGCCGGCCCTAGAGAACTACTGCAGTTAAAAAGAGCATTGTCGCACATTGAAGAAATCAAAAGATTAGCGGAACAGAGCAAGAACCCATTTCTAGAGGTACTAGGCTCACAATTGAATGCTTGTGCCACCATTAAGGATAAATTGGAACGAGAGCTACAGGCCGACCCGCCGGCAATATTAGCCAAAGGTAATGTAATTGCAGATGGCGTAGATGAAGAGTTGGACAGGTTGCGCAAAATCGCCTTCGGTGGCAAGGAATTTTTAGTAGAAATTCAGCGTAGGGAAATTGAAAATACAGGTATTCCGTCTTTAAAAATATCCTTTAACAACGTTTTTGGTTATTATTTAGAGGTTACGCATACACACAAAGATAAGGTTCCAGAGAGCTGGATAAGAAAACAAACTTTGGTAAATGCAGAGCGTTACATTACGCCAGAGCTGAAGGAATATGAAGAACAGATTTTAGGTGCAGAGGAAAAAATCCAAGCAATTGAAGTTAAGCTTTACAACGAACTAATGTATCAAGTTGCTCATTTCATCAAGCCAATTCAGCTCAACGCTTATTTGGTTGCACAGCTTGATGTATTGTTATGTTTCGCCCAGTTGGCAGTAAAAAACTACTATACCAAACCTGAGTTAAACAACAAAAAAGAAATTGATATTAAAGGAGGACGACATCCGGTCATCGAAAAACGTTTGCCAGTTGGCGAAGAGTACATTACCAACGATGTCTATTTGGATAATGACACCCAGCAAATCATGATGATTACCGGACCGAACATGTCTGGTAAATCTGCCATTTTGAGGCAAACTGCATTAATTGTATTGATGGCTCAAATGGGCTGTTTTGTTCCGGCTAAAGCGGCAAGTTTGGGCATTGTCGATAAGATTTTCACTAGGGTAGGTGCTTCTGACAACCTTTCCAGCGGCGAGAGTACGTTCATGGTTGAAATGAACGAAACCGCAAGTATCCTGAATAATATTTCTGATAGGAGCTTGATTTTGTTGGATGAAATTGGCAGGGGAACAAGCACTTACGATGGTATTTCTATTGCTTGGGCCATTGCAGAGTATTTACATGAACACCCAACTGCTCGTCCGAAAACACTTTTTGCTACACATTATCACGAGTTGAACGACCTGGAGAATACCATGAGCCGTATTAAAAACTACAACGTGACAATTAAAGAGCTGCAAAACAAAGTGATTTTTTTACGTAAGTTAGTTCCTGGCGGTAGCGAGCATAGCTTTGGTATACAAGTGGCTAAAATGGCGGGAATGCCAGCTAAATTAATTGGTAGGGCCAATGAGATACTGAAACGACTGGAGATTGACAGAACTGAGGGGCAGAGCATTAAAGACAGCATCAAAAAAGTGCAAAATCAGGCTTACCAATTGCAGATGTTTGCCATTGATGACCCCGTGTTGGTTAAAATTAGAGATTCGCTGAATAACTTGGATGTGAATACGCTAACTCCTGTTGAGGCGTTATTAAAACTGGACGAAATCCAGAGACTGATTAAAAATTAAAGCTACTGCACTTTTCAATTGGAGAACGTTAAGTAGTCATCAAAATTTAAATCGAATGATCATCACTACGAAGCGAAGTTATTTTTTATTGATCTGTATGTGTTTAACGCTATTATTGGCATCATGCGGTAGCAGAAAAAGCACTAGTAACACTAAAGCGGCTCGTGCCGCCGAAGCGATGGCTAATTTGAAAAATAAATCACTTTATAGGTTTATCAATGATTGGACTGGAGTGAGATATAAACTTGGTGGTTTAGACAAAAGCGGCATCGATTGTTCGGGTTTTGCCCTGTTACTGCAGCAAAATATCTATGGTAAAAAACTTCCCCGAAGGTCTAAAGATCAAGCGGAAGCCATAAAAAAGAAAAGCTTGGGTAATTTAAAGGAGGGCGATTTGATTTTCTTCTCCTTTGGAGGGAAAGAAGTAGACCATGTAGGCATTTATTTAAACGGTGATTTCTTTGTACATGCTTCAACCACCCGCGGGGTTGTTGTTGATGATTTATCGTTACCAGCCTATCAGCAAGCCATTGTTAAAACAGGAACTTTAAACTGATGAAAAGAATATTTGCTGTAGTTGTAATACTATTAACGTTAAGCGTGTCTTCTAAGGCACAACAGGTTTTGAAGGTAGGAGATACGCTTGATAGTCTCCGACTAAGAAACGTTGATGGCAGCTATTTTAGCTTAACAGATCGCAACAAAAGCGGCTTTATATTGGTTTTCATGACACCAAGTTGTGATCACTGTTTGGCCTATGTTGATCGAGTAATTGAACTCAACAAGGTATACGCATTAAAAGGCTATCCGGTAGTTGCTATTGGCCCTTATGGAGATAACGAGAAAGACTATCCGTTTGATGCCATGCCGGCAATGAAAAAATTAGCTACAGATCGAGGGTTTACTTTCCCTTATTTAGCCGATGAAAAATTTAAATACACTTGGCTATTTGATATCAGGCAAACACCTAAAGCAGTCGTATTAAAGCGCACAGGGAAGGGGTTTGAAGTGAAATACATTGGTAATATCGATAATCAGCCAGATGAGAAATCAGTAGCCACTAGAAAGTATGTGGAAGAAGAAGTTAACAAGCTGCTTTTAAACCGTTCAAATCGCTAAAAATATGCTAGCTAAACTAACTGTAACAATTGTATTGATTTTGACTGGGTTAGTTGCTAATGCCCAAGTTAAATTACTAACTTTAAATGAGTTAGACGCAAGAGTTGCGAAGGGAAACGATACCACTTACGTGATTAATTTTTGGGCTACTTGGTGTGTGCCTTGTGTAGAGGAGCTTCCTTATTTTGAAAAACTAAATGCAGCGAAGTTTGAAAAGCCGGTAAAAGTAATTTTGATGAGTTTAGATTTCAAATCGAAGCTAACGCAAGATGTCATCCCTTTTGTAACACAACATCAAATCAAATCAGAAGTATTTGTAGTTGATGAGCCAGATCAGCAAAAGTTAATAGATAGGGTAGATAAGAAATGGTCGGGTGCTTTACCAGCAACTTTGATCATTAACACTGCCCAAAGTAGGCGCTCTTTTTACGAACGAACATTTAATTATGAAGAATTGAAAGCAGTGCTAAATCACCGTTAGGTAATTATATTTATTCGTAAACCTAAATTTTAAGTAATGAGAAAGTTGATTTTAACATTTTTATCTGCCCTTGTTGTAATGGTTACAAATGCTCAGACTGGTTATCAGGTTGGAGATTTGGCCACAGATTTCACCCTGAAAAATGTTGATGGAAAAAATGTATCGTTAGCCAATTACAAAAACGCAAAAGGCTACATTGTTGTGTTCACATGCAACACTTGCCCTGTTTCTAAAGCTTACGAAACAAGGGTTGAGGCATTAAATCAAATGTATGCAACAAAGGGGTATCCCGTAGTAGCTATTAATACCAATGATCCTGTGGCGTCTCCTGGAGATACTTACGAAAAGATGCAAGAACGAGTTAAAGAAAAAGGATTTACGTTTGCTTATTTACTAGATCCGGATCATATTTACACCAAAAAATATGGTGCACAGCGTACGCCACATGTATTTGTATTGCAAAAAACAAATAAAGGCAATGAGGTGGTTTACATAGGTGCCATTGATAATGATCAGCAAGAACTTAATGCACAGCGTGATAATTATGTTCAAAATGCAGTCAACCAATTGCTAATTGGTCAAAAACCTGCAGTATCATCTACAAAAGCTATCGGCTGCACCATCAAATGGAAAAAAGAAGCGAGTAAGTAATTTGAGCTATAAGTTAAATCCCCAGGAGCGAAGCAAAATCAAGGTCGGTTCTGGGGTTTATTTTTTGATGGGCAAGGCAATTCTTAGTCTATCGTAATTTCCAACTTCAGCTATAAAATTCTCAAAGGCTTCGTAGTCTTCCGCTGGATAAAGCCCATCATTTAAAACGAATTTCCTACGGTAGTTTAGTTTTCCATCTGCTAATTTGAGCTCTGCAAAATAACTTCCAAACTTGCTATCTAATTGCATCGTTTTGGGCAAAATGACTGGCAATATTTGCTTTCCGAAATTAAAGCTGATTTGGTCGTCATCAGTATAACCACGCTTAATTTCAAATGCTAACGATCTGTTTCTTACTGTTGAAACATTCCGTTTGATGTTGAACAAATTTGGTGAAAACGTTATCCTGTCATTATTTACGCTTGCGTAGGCAGCAGCTTCAAAGGTCAGTTTTTCTGTAAAGCGCTGTAAATCGGTATTTGCTTCCAATTCAACGGCTGTAAATTCTATATTGTTAATGTCATACAGGTATTTCAATTGTTTTTCACGCTCTAAAGGTGCTTTCTTGGTTAAAAAAAAGTGATTGTCAAATTGTGAGCCGCTGAATTCAGTTATCATGGTGCCATTAATGGTACCGTTGTCGGCCAACAGCAATTCTGCACTACGTATTTGGGTGCTTTTGCTCGTTTCGTACTTAGGGGTTTTCATGAGCTTGCCACCTTCCTTTGTACACGCTAAAACCCATCTATCGTCAGTAAACGAACCCAAATAACCAAATGGTGCGTCCTGACTGGTACATTCCAACCAAATATTTTCTCCTTTTAAAGGCACACATAAAATAATGTGATTTCCTTGTTCCATACTGGCAAAATTTTGGATTAAGTCAGTTTTGTCTTCGCCACCATCAACCACACAGTAATAAGATTCGATACCCACCGCGGCTAGTAAACTTTGCATATAATTCACCAAAGCTTTACAATCGCCATAACCTAGGCGGTCAACTTCAACCGCACTCATTGGCTTAAAGCCGCCGATACCAATTTGTACACTAATGTATCTGGTTTTTTGCTGAAAATACTCGTAGATTTTTTTAGCCTTTGCTTTGTCGCTAGCTTCATCCTTAACTAAATTTTTGATGAAATTAACAGTTGTAACAGGTAGCTCGCCTCCGTCTTTCAACAAATAGTCATAGGATATTTTACCAAGTTCGTTCCAGTTGGTATAACTGCCTTTAAAACTATAATAACTGAAATTTTTAGGCGCTATTTTTACTGAAGGAAAATAAGTTTCAGGATTAGCAGCATACGCTTCGTATTTAACTGCTTGAAGATTTTCTGCAATCCATTGCTTGCCATTTCTTTTGCCAACGGGCGTTTCATCTCTTAATCCCTTAAAATTCCGCTCCAGCACACGTATTTCGTCACCTGGATTGTAGGTGAACTGGTAAGAACTTTTTTCTACCGAGATATCAAAACCGGGCAAAGGCCTCCAATCGGGGATGATCAAGTTTTGTTTGTTTCTTATCTCGTATTGGTAAACGATGGTGTAAGGGTAAGAATTTACTTGCGGAATGTAGTATTTTACTCTACTATCTTCAAATAACGAGAAATCACTAACCGCACTTTCTTCCTTAAAATTGCTTAAGGAAAATCTACTGATTAACTTTCCAAACTCATCATAAATTTCGCCTTTGGCTGATTTGATTACCGTGTTTTTATCATAAAACAAAGCCAACTGACCATATTTATCACCATTTTTAGTGAGCACCGTAATGGCTTTATAATTGCTGAATAGCACATTATCCGTTGATTGCATATCTACCACTACTTTACTGTCTCTAATAACAGCGTGGGCTTTATTAGTAAGCTTGTAGCTGATGCTAGAAGCGGCAAAATTTTGCGCAAAACTTGCTGAATAGACTACAAAAACTAAGGAAAGTGGCGCTAATTTTTTAATCATTTGTTTTTAACTATAACAACGTCAGTCTTTTGACTCTGGATAATTTGATTATAAAACTCTTTTAAATAATGATATTCTTCTGAAGTATAAATTGCTTTATTCAACGTGAAAAGTTGATTTAAAGTGAACTCATTCTCATCCATAGCACTTTGTACAATATACCTGCCGCCTTGGTTGGGTAATGCCAGCGAGAAATCTTTCGGGCGTTCTTTCACTACCAAGCCTTTTGGTAATCCAATTTTAATTAAAATCCGCTCTTCCCTGGCTGCCCCTAAATCAACAGGGTAATTTCGCTCTTTCAACTTGAAAGGATTTTTTCGGATTGGGTAAATGAAGAAGGGATTAAATGTCATACCATTTTCTGCAGCGGCTCCAGTATTCAGTTCAATTTCGTATTCCTCGATCATTTCGTTTTCTACACTGTCGACATTGGAAATTTTAAAGTTTTTAATCCTGATGTTAGTTAAGCTTTCATCCAGCTTCTCCACGTATTCATCAATAGATGTGTATTTTTTAATTTCTTTTCTCGCATTTACTGCATCATATCCCATAGATACGTTAGTGAGTTTAGCGAATATTTTACCATTTTCGGAAACTTCGCCTACAAGTGTGTAGGTGGTAAAGCTCTTTCTCGAAGCTTTTAAATCTATCCAATAGGATGGTTTTCTCAAAGGAATTACTCTGCCCTGATCATTGATACATCTTAATGGCAACAAACCAAATGGCATTAAAGGATCTGTAGCATCTAGTAAATAACTTTCGTTGCCAATGTTAACTTTTGCAACAACGTAGTTAAAATCGCTGATGATAGGATACAATTTGTTGACAGTGCCATTGTCCCTAGTTGATAAAATTACGGCCTCAACATCAAAATCAGCAGCACCTAACGCAGCAATTAAACTTAAATTAATATCGGCTACATTTCCAGAACGTTTTTCGGTTACTTCTTTAACACTTGTTTCGCTGAATTTACCGTAATAACCATTCCATTTCAGCTGTTTTTTAATGTATTCGAAAATCTTTTTTGCTTTTTGCAGTTCTGTATCATTAGGAGTTACAATGCTAGTCAGCAGATTTTTAAACACCTCTTTGCGTTTCATCTGCCCGCCAAAGTCTTTACCACTGGCAAGTTCATAATCAATATCGCTCCACGATTTGGTATATTTCTGAATAGATCCATTGAGATAATAAACCTCTGAAAGCTCAAAATATATAGCGGCTTTATAGTTGGATGGAGCAGTCATGTAATCTTCTTCAATAAAGGCTGGTAAATCCTTCATCACATACGTTAATTTGGAACAATCCATATCTTTGCCTACTACACGTAAGCATGCGCTATTCAATTCGGCCTTTGTTTCGCTAAGCTTGTAAAAGCCTCTTAACGAAACATTGTACTTGTAATTTGCCGGAATATTGGCCACATAGGTACTCTTTAATTTTGGATATTGCGCCTGAAAGTTCCATGTTCTAAAATTAAACAAGTAAGGGCTTTCTATGGTATATTCATACTCAATAATTGATCCTTCCTTTAAATTGGGCAAGGTGAACTTTGCCAAGGTCAAATATTTTGATTTTTCTTCTTTAAAGATGGCCTTTTCATTCATCTGATCTTCCTTGATATCGCCATTTTCTAAGTTGAATGTAACCCCATGAATTTGCGAAATATACTCCGCTTGACTATTTCCGGTACCACTTTTATATAACGGCACTACCACATTAGCAATTTCAAATCCTTCCTTTTTAAAAATCTTAATTTTAGCATGATAAACGTGAAGCAATTTCATTTGTCCAGTTTCCGAATCGAATGAAAAACGTGTAGTGCCATATTCGTCCAAATAAACTGCATTGGCATTACTATCAATTTTTGTACGTTCGAAATTGAAATCGTCGTTTGTAGGTTTACCGAAATCAAATTCTTGACAAAATGAACTTAATGGGAATAGTAGAAGTAAGTACAGTAATCTGCGTTTCATTAGAGTGAGCTTAATAAGTTGCAATTTAAACTAAGCAATTCACTTATTGAAGTAATGTTTAAAATATTGTGTTGGATTGTCGTCAACGATTGATTTATCCCACGTCATCTCATTTAAAAAATATACTGACATGTATTAATTGAGAGCTTTTTTAAGTGAAAAGGAGGAATTACGATACTATTTTAGCAAATTTGGAACTTAGAAAAACCTTTATGAAATTAAATTTAAAACGCCCTCTTGCATTTTTCGACTTGGAGGCAACTGGAGTAAATGTTGGTGCGGATAGGATAGTGGAAATTGCGATACTTAAAGCAATGCCAAACGGTACTGAAGAAATGCTAGTTAAGCGAATTAATCCAGAAATTCCAATTCCTTTGATAACTTCTTTAATTCATGGTATTTATGACGAGGATGTTAAAAATGAACCCAAATTTGGTGATGTAGCGCAAGAGTTAGCAGATTTTATAGGCGATGCGGATTTGGCCGGATACAACTCCAACAAATTTGATATACCAATGCTTTTAGAGGAATTTTTACGTGTTGGAGTGGATTTGGATATGTCGGATAGAAAGTTTGTTGACGTACAGAATATATTTCACCAAATGGAGCAACGTACATTAAAAGCCGCGTATAAATTTTATTGCGATAAAGATTTGACTAACGCACACGCAGCTGAGGCGGATATTAGAGCTACATATGAGGTGCTTTTAGCGCAGTTGGATAAATATAAAGACGTAGAGTTTACAGACAAACAAGGGAAAGTTTCTGTTCCAGTAGTTAACGATGTTGATGCACTACACCTTTTCACCAATCTGAACAAGTCTGTAGATTATGCTGGTCGTATAGTTTTTAACGATAATGGCGAAGAATGTATCAATTTTGGAAAGCATAAAGGTAAAACCTTGGAGAGCATTTTTGACACGGAGCCAAGCTATTACGCCTGGATGATGCAAGGTGATTTCCCTTTGTTTACTAAAAAGAAGTTAGAAGAAATTTGGAAACGTTGGAACAAAAAGAAACAAGAACTAAAGCAATCTGTAGCTAGCCAAAATCAACCTCAAAGGAATCAACAACCAAAAAAGCAAGAACCTGCCAAGCCAGTTACCAATTATATGTTGGAGCAGCTTAAAATGAAATTTGGCAAATAAGTTCAAGTCAATTCTAGGTCTTAATTTAATATGATAAATTTCGAAAACAACTTAGCCTTTGCACAGGCTATGGACGCAGCCGATCCGTTAAAGGCCATGAGGGACGAGTATTTATTTCCTCAACAAAATGGACAGCCATTTATTTATTTATGTGGCAATTCACTAGGTTTACAGCCTAAAATAGCAAAAGAGGTTTTAAACGAACAACTAAACAACTGGCAAAATTTAGCTGTAGAAGGTTGGTTTGAAGGCGATAAACCTTGGATGTTTTATCATAAGGAGCTAAAAAAGTTAATGGCGCCAATAGTGGGAGCCAGCGAATTGGAAGTTTGCCCTATGAACACCTTAACTGTTAACTTACACCTGTTGATGGTGAGTTTTTACAGGCCCACACAAAAGCGCTTCAAAATTATCATGGAAGCAGGCGCTTTTCCTTCCGATCAATACGCCATTGAAAGTCAGGTGCGTTTTCATGGTTATGATCCTAAAGAAGCAATTATTGAAGTTGCGCCTAAAAGTGGCGCTTATACTTTAGCTACCGCTGATATTTTAGAAGCCATCCAAACTAATGGAGAAGAAATAGCTTTGGTGTTATTCGGCGGCATCAACTACTTTACAGGCCAATTATTTGATATGGAAGCCATTACGAAAACAGGTCATGAAGTAGGGGCAATTGTTGGTTTCGATTTGGCACACGCCGCAGGAAATGTACCTTTACAACTGCACGATTGGAATGTAGACTTCGCTTGTTGGTGTTCTTACAAATATCAAAATGCTGGCCCGGGTGGTATAAGTGGTGTTTTTGTACATCAAAAACATTTCGGCAATCAGGATATACCTCGATTTGCTGGTTGGTGGGGCTATCAAGAGAAAAATCGCTTTTTAATGGAAAAAGGTTTTGTTCCTGAGGCCGGTGCCGACGGATGGCAAGTAAGTTGTACACAAGTAATGCCAATGGCTTTATATCATGCATCTTTAAAACTGTTTGAAAAAATAGGATTTATGGAGCCGCTACGAAACAAAAGCAAAACGTTAACTGCCTATTTGTTTTACATCATTAACGAAGTGAATAACGAATTAGGAGAAGAGCAGTTCAAAATCATTACACCTCCTAACGAAAATGAACGGGGTGCGCAGGTATCCATTATCGCTAAGTCAAATGGCAAACAAATTTTCGATCACTTGGTTAAAAATAACGTACTAGGCGATTGGCGTGAACCAAACGTGATTCGATTGAGCCCGGTGCCAATGTATAATAGCTTTAAAGATGTGTTTAAAACAGGCGAATTACTTTTATCTGTTGGTAAATCTTTAAATAATGATTAACTACAATCCGAAAGAGTGGATCAATTTTATTTTTCGTTTTCACAAAGCTGACTCGTTTTACAAGCTTTGGAAATTGATGCTGAGCGTAGCGATTTTCTCCGGTATCATTGCCTACTTGGAGCTTAATTACGTTAAATTATCAGAAACTAGCTATATTAAAAACGTTGGTATGATGCACAGCCTTTTGGGTTTCGTGATATCCATGTTATTGGTTTTTCGTACTAATACCTCTTATGATAGATGGTGGGAAGGAAGACGTTTATTAGGGCAGTTGGTTAATGTAAGTCGCAATTTTGCTATCAGGTTAAACGCACTCAATTTAAGTAAAGAAGACAGGGAATTTTTCAAATACGCTATCCCGAAATATGCCTTTGCTTTAAAGGAACATTTGCGTGAAAAACAGTACTTTGGTAAAAACAGTATTCTAATCGAAATTGATGGAGGAAAGCACATTCCAAATCAGGTTGCTGTGAGTATTACCAATAAACTTTTTGATTTAAGTAAAGCTGGTAAAATTACTGGCGAACAACTAATTACGCTTAGCAACGATAGCACTCAATTTACCGACGTTTGTGGTGCTTGCGAAAGAATTAAGAATACACCAATACCTTACTCTTACAGTGCTTTTATCAAAAAATTCATCTTTGTGTACGTTATTACCCTACCGTTTGGATGGGTGTTTAGCTTAGGTTATTTTGTGGTTGGCATTGTTCCGTTTATTCTTTATGTGCTTGCCAGTTTGGAACTTATTGCCGAAGAAATTGAAAATCCTTTTGGCATGGACGCAAACGATTTGCCAGTTGATCAAATTTGCAACAATATTGAGAAACACGTAGGAGAGATTTTAGATTAAGCTATGCTTGTGCCATGATAAAGATTGCTTATCATCCCATTTACGCACATCCACTACCGGAGGGACATCGGTTCCCAATGCTGAAATATGAGCTTATTCCGGCACAATTATTACATGAAGGCACCATTGAGCAAAGCCATTTATTTGCTCCAGAACCTTTGGCTGAGCAATATATTGTAAGTACTCACGACGAAGCGTATTGGCAACAATTGAAACAGCTTACCTTACCTTATAAAGAGCAGCGGAGAATTGGCTTTCCGCTTGATGCACAGTTAGTAGAAAGGGAGATAAGGATAGCACAAGGCACTATTGACGGTGCAATTTTTGCACAGCAGCATGGTGTTGCGTTTAATGTTGCAGGAGGAACCCACCACGCAGGGAGCAATTGGGGTGAAGGTTTTTGCTTACTGAATGATCAGGCAATTGCTGCTAACTATTTATTAAATAATTATTTAGCATCTAGGATATTAATTATTGATTTAGATGTTCATCAAGGCAATGGCACCGCTGAAATTTTTCAAAAAGAAGATAGCGTATTTACTTTCTCCATGCATGGCGATAAGAATTTTCCTTTTAGAAAAGAACAATCTGATTTGGATATTGGCTTAGCTGATGGTGTTACTGACGATGAATTTCTTTCAATTTTAGATGAAAAACTGCCTCAACTCATCAAAAAACATCAACCAGATTTTGTATTTTATTTGGCGGGTGTAGATGTTTTGGCCAGTGATAAGTTAGGGAAGCTAGCATTAAGTAAACAAGCTTGCAAACAGCGAGATCAAATTGTATTTGAACATTGTTTGAAAAATCAATTACCCGTTCAGGTAAGTATGGGCGGTGGTTATTCGGAAGATATTAAGATCATAGTAGACGCTCACTGCAATACTTTTAGAACGGCATTTAGCTTGTACTAAAAAAGCAAAACAACAATGCTTATCTTCGTTGCGTGTTAGAAATTTTATATCAGGACGAGCATCTCATTGCAATCAATAAACCTCATGGCTTATTGGTGCACCGTTCTAAAATAGCAGATGATGCAAAGGAATTTGCTTTGCAATTATTAAGGGACCAAGTGGGTAGGCAGGTAAATCCAACGCACCGTTTGGATAGAAAAACCTCAGGGGTACTACTTTTTGCTTTCGATAAAAGTACTGAAATCGCTATGCAGAAGCAATTTCAGGAAGGCTTAGTGGATAAACACTACTTGGCAATTGTTAGGGGCTATACTCCACCAGAATTAGAAATTGATTATCCTTTGGCCAAAGAAAATGGCACTTTGCAGGACGCTCAAACCAAATTCGTCACTTTGCAGCAGGCAGAAATGCCATTTGCCATCGGAAAACATGAAACATCGAGGTATAGCTTAGTTAAAGCCAATCCAAAAACAGGTCGTATGCACCAGTTGCGTAAACATTTTGCCCATATTTTTCATCCAATAATTGGCGATAGGCCACATGGTTGTAACAAACAAAATCGCTATTTTAAGGAGCATTTAGAGATGAACACCATGATGTTACATGCGTTAACGCTCAGTTTTGTACATCCTGTTAGTTCACAAAAAATTACCATATCTGCTAGTTTACAACCAGAGTTTAAAAGAATGCTTGATTTGATGAATTTTACGCTTTAAAACAATTTTCTCTATTTATTGCTGTTATTAACCATATGCTGTCCAAATCCTATTTAACCATTATTTTATTTGCTAGTATTTTTTTTAGCAGCTGTTCGTCCATTTATATGCCAGGTGTTCCAAACACACCAATGCTTACTACCAAAGGCGAATTTGCCGGAGGTGCACACGTTTCGTTGAGAGGTAATGTAAATGTGAATAGTGCTTATGCCGTAAGTGACCACTTGGCAGCAATGGTAAATTTCGGTTTTTTGGATATTCAAAAAAAGCGGAAGGATATTGACCATCGGTATTTTGAAATTGCTGGCGGATATTTTAAAACCTTTGGACCAGATGACAATAGGATTTTAGAATTCTACGCAGGGATGGGAACCGCAAATAGCTTTCGTGTATTTAGAGATTTTGACGATGGGGTTTTAATAAGTAGTGACATTTATGATGCTAAGTATACCAAAACTTTTGTTCAAGCCAATTACACTTCAAAAAAAACCAGTAAAGTACGTTTGTTGGGGATTGATTTTGGGCTTAACTATGGTACTGCTTGGCGTTTGAGCTTCGTATCAACTAACGATTTTAAATTAAACGGTGTTCCCACGCCAAATGAGGATAACATATTCATTGAACCTGTTTTCTTCACCAGAATGGTACTGAGCGAACAATTTCAATTGCAATATACCAGTGGAAGTAACATCGGCTTACGCAATAGAAAATACCTTAATGCGGGGCACTCGGTGTTTAGCGTTGGAGCGGTAATTAATTTGGGACGAAAGCCTAAAAAATAATCTGATTAAAATGATGAGATATTTGTTCGCTTTGCTTTCGTCCTCGCTACTGGGTTATTGTAATGTACTAGCACAAACCTCTTTTCACAACGCTACTTCTCAAGTTGTGCTTTTGCCGGATAGCAGCGTTACACTCACGTTTGACGAGGGTAAAATTAGCAACAGTAAGCCTACCGAACTCATTATTTACGCTCTGCCCAACGGTAATACTACAGCACAAACCTTCGGTAAAAAGTTAAAACCTGGCGTTGACTGGCATTTCGACATCCAACATATTGGTGCACAAACTCAATTCATTAGGAAAAATGACACCACAAAAAATTACATTGTAGTTTATGCCGAAAATAACCTCAAAAGTTGGCCTTCTTGGCGAAAAAATCATCAAAATGCTGATAGTTTAATTGCCACGTTGATTAGCCAAATTCAGTTAAAGTATAAGACACTAACACCCAAAATAACCTTGTGCGCCCACAGCGGGGGTGGTAGTTTCATTTTCGGTTTCATTAATGCTTACAATAACATCCCTTCTTACATTAACCGCCTAGGTTTTTTGGATGCCAATTATGGTTACGAACCAGAAAAGCATCAAGCCAAATTAAAGCAATGGCTTAACAACAAAAACAATTCTTTACAAGTAATAGCTTATAATGACAGTGTAGTGGTGTTTAACGGCAAACCCCTGGTATCGCCAACTGGCGGCACTTGGTATAGAAGCAAATTGATGGCCAATGACCTACAAAAGCTTAAAAAAGAAGAAACAGCTACCTGCCTAAAATGGAGTAATAGCCGCAACAATGTAAGTTTGCTACTGCTTAAAAATCCAGAGGCAAAAATTTACCATACCGTTTTAGTCGAAAAAAATGGGTTCATCCACACGATTTTCAATGGAACGCCTTACGCTTCAAAAAACTATCAATTTTGGGCTGAAAGAGCATATGAAAGTTTTATTTTAGAGGAATGAAAAACGAGGCAGCAAAATTTCGCAAAATTATTCACGTGGATATGGATGCGTTTTATGCCTCGGTTGAACAACGTGATTTTCCGGAATTAAGAGGAAAACCTTTAGTAGTTGGGGGCTCTCCAGATGGAAGGGGTGGTGTTGTAGCAACAGCAAGTTACGAAGCGAGGGCGTACGGAATCCGCTCGGCAATGTCATCAAAAAAAGCACAGCAATTATGTCCCTATGCTATTTTCGTTTACCCAAGGTTCAGTGCCTACAAAGAAGTTTCTAAGCAAATTAGGGAAATTTTTAGCAGGTACACCGATTTAATTGAACCGCTTTCACTGGATGAAGCTTACTTGGATGTTACCCACGACAAACTGAATATAGGTTCTGCAATTACCATCGCTGAAGAAATTAAAAAAGCGATTAAAAACGAGTTGAATCTTACGGCCTCGGCAGGGGTTTCAATCAATAAATTTGTAGCTAAAATTGCTTCTGACATGAACAAGCCTGATGGTTTAACCTTTATAGGTCCATCTAAAATTGAACAGTTCATGGAAAAACTTCCAGTGGAAAAATTTCATGGCGTAGGAAAAGTAACCGCTGAGCGCATGAAAATGCAGCACATACGTAAAGGAAGCGACTTGAAAAAACTAAGTGAAGAGCGGTTAACTTTACTATTTGGCAAGTCCGGAAAGTTTTTCTACAATATCGTCCGTGGAATCGACAATCGTGCTGTTAAGCCTGATCGTGAAATTAAATCGGTAAGTTCTGAAGATACTTTTGGCTATGATTTGGATAAGGGCAGCGAGCTGAGCGAACGCTTGTTGCAAATCACACAGTCGGCTTTTAAAAGAGTTAAGCAATACCAACTTTACGGCAGAACATTAACGCTCAAAATTAAGTTTGCAGACTTTAAACAGATTACTAGGAGCATATCTTTTGAGCAGCCTATAACAGAGGAAGATGAAGCCTATAATGCTGCACAGGCACTGTTAGAAAATGCCGATTTTGAAGGCAAATTAGTGCGTTTAATTGGTGTAGGATTTTCTAATTTTCACGAGTCAAAATCAAGAAGCAAAATAGATGAACAACGTTTGTTATTTTGATAACTTAATTTCATCACAGTTTCATAAGCCAATTTTTAATTGAAACGTTGGCGAATTTATAGTTAAATTTGTGCATGGCAGAAGATTTAACAATTTTAAAAGAAGCTTCAAAAGAAGAACAATACCAATCTATTTTACCTCAAATACAAGCATTATTAACCGGCGAAACAGATCTAATTGCCAATTTGGCCAACGTTTGTGCAGCAATGAAAGAACAATTCAATTGGTTTTGGGTAGGCTTTTATCTTATTAAAGATGATGAATTAGTATTAGGCCCATTTCAAGGTCCAGTTGCTTGTACCCGTATAAAAAAAGGCAAAGGTGTGTGTGGCAGCAGTTGGGAGCAAGAACAAACACTAATTGTACCTAACGTAGATGAGTTTCCGGGGCACATTGCCTGTGCTTCTGCTTCTAAATCAGAAATTGTACTACCATTGTTTATGCGGGGCGAAATCATCGGTGTGTTAGATGTGGATAGTGAACATTTATCTCATTTTGATGAAATAGA
Organism: Pedobacter zeaxanthinifaciens; assembly: GCF_003313335.1. Taxonomy (GTDB): domain Bacteria; phylum Bacteroidota; class Bacteroidia; order Sphingobacteriales; family Sphingobacteriaceae; genus Pedobacter; species Pedobacter zeaxanthinifaciens. The sequence continues at coordinate 426,158 of NZ_QMHP01000001.1, read as the reverse complement.
TGCTAAATATTTAACCGAAATTTTGAGGTTTTTGGATGTCTAAACTGCCTGCAGATTTCTATCTCCAAGAGGATGTGGTTAGCCTAGCTAAGCAGCTTTTGGGGAAAAGGCTTTTTACCAATATTAATGGTGAGCTAACTGGTGGAATCATTACTGAAACGGAAGCTTACGACGGCATAATTGATAAGGCCTGCCATGCTTACGGTGGTAAAAATACAAACCGAACTGCTACCATGTACTTGGCAGGTGGCGTTACTTATGTGTACCTATGTTATGGCATTCATCATTTGCTTAACGTAGTAAGCGGTAAAGAAGGAAATCCCCAGGCGATATTAATAAGAGGTATTGAGCCAACCACCGGTATAGATGTGATGTTAAAGCGAAGAAAAATGCAAAAACTTGCACCACGTATTACGGCAGGCCCCGGCGCATTAGCTCAAGCTTTGGGAATCGATAAGCAAATCAATGCTAAATTTTTAACAGCAGATGAAATTTGGATTGAGCAGGCAGCCGATGTGGATGAAGGCCAAATCGTTTCTACTACACGTATAGGTGTAGCTTATGCACAGGAACACGCACTTTGGCCATTCCGATTTTACATCAAGGGGAATCGTTTTGTGAGTAAACCCAATAATGGTTAATTAGCTATTGGATAGGTAGCATTGGCAATTACTCCTTCATCGCTCAGCAGTACATGCAGTACAGGATCTTTTAAAATATCAGCAAGTCTCACTTTTTTGCCATTTAAAATCGCGTCGTTCAACACTAATCTCACCCCGTGACTGTAATCAGCCCAGGTGTTGGTGTGTTTATTATAAACCGGTTGAATTGCTTTTCCATCTAATTTATGCCAACCATAAATGACCACTCTGGGCGTAGGTTGACCATATATTTTATTGGAAATAATGATGTCTTTTTTGTTTCCTGCAGTTAATTCAGATTGTAAATGCCTTTTCTTCAAGCTATCCAGCTGTTTAATTACGATATTGTTATGAGCTATAAAAACAGGAACTGTAGTCATCAGTTTACTTGGCGGAATAGGCTGAGGTGCCAATTTTATTAAAGCATTGGCATAAATATCGTCCACCATTTTTTTAGTTGGTAGCATTGCTTTGCTTAAATTGGCAATTTTTTGCGCTAACATTGGCGTAGTTGGTGTATAAAAGAAATCTTCATCGTTCCCAATAAGCAAATAATCTGGCGCAACTTGATAACTTAAATGATACAACTTCCCGTTGATGGTTTGCGTAACGTCAATTGTGGCTAACTTTCTAAAAAAATCAGGAACATTTCCGTTTTTAATTTCCTCAAAAATGATTTGTTCTCGTGCTTCAAGCGTTAAACTTGTATCAGCAATGCTTTTTGAAAATTGACTACCGCTTAATGCACTTGCATCACGTTTGGCAAATTTTAGCTGCTGCACTGTGCATGATAAGAAAGTGCCGCATAACATCATCAATAATACCTTTTTCATCATTGTTTCAAAAAATCAATGTTTCTTTTTAAACCACTAAATTTAGTTCTTTTCACTGCCGAATTTTTGAATACCTTCCTAAACACATCTTCGGTTAAGTCGGTCCATTCGCTTGTACTGAGCCCAAGTAAATTTTCTTTGGGTTCAAATTGTTGCTCTTGATGTGGTGTCGAAAATCTATTCCAAGGGCATACATCTTGGCAAACATCGCAACCGAACATCCAGTTATCCATTTTTCCTTTAAATTCAGCTGGAATTTCGTTTTTCAGCTCAATGGTAAGGTACGAAATGCACTTACTCCCGTCAACTACGTATGGCGCAACTATCGCATCGGTAGGGCAGGCATCAATACAACGAGTGCAAGATCCACAATGATCCGTAGGGAAGGGGTTGTCATAAGCCAAATCCAGATCAATAATCAGCTCCGCTAAAAAAAAGAAAGAGCCAACTTGCTTGCTAATTAAGTTTGAATTTTTGCCACGCCAACCTAAACCCGCTTTTTCAGCCCAAGCTTTATCCATCACCGGGGCAGAGTCAACAAAGCAACGGCCGCTAACTTCGCCAATATTTTCACGAATGTAAGCCATCAATTCCTGTAATTTTTCCTTAATTACGTGATGATAATCCGTGCCGTAAGCATATTTGGAAATTTTAGGTGCCTGCGGGTCAAGTTGCTGTTGACCGGTATAATAATTTAGTGTTAAGGAAACGACAGACTTGGCATCATCAACCAATAATCTGGGGTCAAGTCGTTTATCGAAATGGTTTTCCATGTAGGCCATTTCTCCATGATGATTATTTTTCAGCCAATGCTCTAATCTAGGCGCTTCTTTTTCTAAAAAATCTGCCTTAGCAATACCACAGCTCATAAAGCCTAAGCGTAGCGCTTCTTGCTTAATCATTTGGCTGTACTGTACTTGCTTGTTTAACATTGCACTGCAAAGATAATAGCAATTAGCCCAAAAAACCTTTTAATAGCTTTATTGTTTAAGTAGTAAGATTAAAATATTACCAACAACTAAATTAAAACTTAAGATTATGGAAAATCAAGCAGAAAATATAAACGATCAAAATAAACATGTTACTCATGAAGTAGAGCATGATTACGACGCCCATAAACAAAACCCAAAACCAGCACCAACGGTAAATGAACCCGATAATGGCGGTGCTGGTCAGGCAATGAAATGGATTATTCCAATTGTGGTAGTGGTGTTGCTTATCATCTGGTTTTTCTTCTTCAGAAATAATGTTACCAAATAATTGACAAGGGTGGAGCTACTCCTTAAGTAGCTTCACCTCATACAAATCCTTCCGTCTATCTTTCAATATCTTTACTGTTCCAAAGTGGTGCAATTCGTCTAATAGGTGCAAATCCACATCAACTACCAACATCATTTCTGTATTTGGCGTCGTTTCAGCTTTCACTGCATTGGTTGGAAAAGCAAAATCTGAAGGTGTAAATACCGCCGACTGCGCAAACTGGATATCCATATTGTTCACCTTCGGTAAGTTACCCACACAACCCGCAATGGCCACATAACATTCATTCTCAATAGCTCTCGCTTGTGCGCAATGCCTCACCCTGGTGTAGCCGTTTTGCGTATCAGTCAAAAATGGTACAAAAAGGATCTGCATTCCTTGGTCGGCATAAATTCTACTCAGTTCAGGAAACTCAACGTCATAGCAAATTAAAATGCCAATTTTACCGCAATCTGTATCAAAAACACCAATCTTATCGCCACCGCTCATGCCGTAGTATTTTTTCTCATTAGGAGTGATGTGTATTTTCCTATAATTTTCAGTCAATCCATTGCGATGGCATAAATAAGTAGCGTTGTACAATTTACCATTTTCTTTTACAGGCATACTGCCCGAGATGATATTCACATTATAAGCTACCGCATATTCCTGAAGCTTAAGTACAATCTCCTCTGTTTTATCAGCTAATTTTTTCATTGCTTCCTGTTCGGGCAAATGATTATAAGGTTGTAGGAGAGGAGTGTTAAAGAACTCCGGAAACATAATAAAATCCGATTTATAACCGCTTACCGCATCAACGAAGAATTTGACCTGCTCGTAAAAAGCATCCAAATCACTGAACAAGCGCATTTGCCATTGTACTAAACCTAATCTAATGGTTTGTGCCGATCGTGGAGAAACATTGTCGTGATAGTAAATGTTATTCCATTCAATTAACGTAGCATACTCCTTAGATTCTTGATCGCCAGGCAAGTAGTTTTTAAGCACTTTTCTTACGTGGAAATCGTTAGCAATTTGGAAAGATAAAGTAGGATCGTAAATTTCCTTTGCTCTAACTTTATCGATATACTGTCGTGGTGTTAACCGGTCCGCATACTCATGATAACCCGGAATTCTGCCGCCAGCAATGATACTTTCCAAGTTGAGCAGTTCGCAAAGTTCTTTTCTAGCTTCATACAACCTTCTAGCTAAACGCAAGCCTCTATACTCTGGATGTACAAATATTTCTATTCCGTAAAGTACATTACCATGTGGTGTATGGGTAGAGAAAGTATATTTTCCGGTAATTTTTTCATAAGTATGGGTGTCACCAAATAAATCGTAATCCACAATAATTGAAAGTGAACAAGCTACCACTTTGCCATCTACTGCAATGCAGAGTTGGCCTTCTGGAAATATGCGCAATAAGTCATTGATTTTCGCTTTGCTCCAAACACCATTTCCACTATCTAAATAAGCTTGTTGCATGGATTCTCGAAGATCTTGGTAGTCTTCGATACCGAGTTTACGTAATTCTATATTCATGTATAATGAACAAAAAAGCAAACTGATTGTTTACTGCGGCTGAAGTCGATATTAGTGAATCCAACTTACCATGTGTGTAAATGATTTAGAAAAAGAATGTTAGCAGTGCTTCGTAAACTGAAGTCCCGTTATCCGCTACAATATTTTTTGTTGGCATTAACATTTATTGCTGTCATGCTGAGCTCTTCGAAGCATCTACTATTAACAAACAACCCTTCGACAAGCTCAGGGTAGCACCCAACAAAAAGTATTTTCGCTACTACCGGGTTTAGTTTGCAATACCAGTGAAAGTAGCTAAAGCTTGCTTTTACCATGAGCAAAGTCAGTGCATTTTAAACGGGATAGAAGTGTAAAGCCCGCAATCCCAATGTAAATTGGGAGAGGACTTGAAACGGATAGCCCGGCCAACCGATGATTGGAAATGAAACATTGCTTTTCAAAAAAAATAAATTGATGCAAGTCTATAAAACGCTATGGCACGGATAGATAGCTATTTGCTAAAACAATTTGCCCGTTTGTCCTAGTTTTACTCTATTCAAATGTTTGTAGGCAGCTTCTGTCACTTCCCGTCCTCGGGCGGTACGCATTAAGTAACCTTCCTGAATTAAAAATGGTTCATAAACCTCTTCAATGGTGCCATCATCTTCTCCAACGGCTGTAGCAATTGTTTTTAAACCCACGGGGCCACCTTTAAATTTATCGATGATAGCCAACAAAATTTTGTTATCCATCTCATCTAAACCGTGTTCATCCACATTTAAAGCAGATAAAGCATAGCGGGCAATTGCTGTATCAATTTCTCCGTTCCCTTTAATTTGGGCAAAATCTCGTGTTCTGCGAAGTAATGCATTGGCAATACGTGGTGTGCCGCGGCTACGCCGGGCAATTTCATAAGCGCCTTCCTCTGTAATAGGCGTATTTAAAATAGCCGATGATCTTAACACAATGGTGGTGAGTAACTTGGCGTCATAGTAGGCTAACCTTGAATTAATGCCGAAACGAGCCCTTAGCGGTGCAGTTAACAAGCCTGAGCGAGTGGTAGCACCAACCAAGGTAAATGGATTTAAGCCAATTTGTACGGAGCGAGCATTAGGCCCACTTTCCAACATGATATCAATCTTAAAATCCTCCATGGCTGAATACAAATATTCCTCTACCAAGGGGGATAAACGATGAATTTCATCTATAAATAGGATATCACCACTGTCTAGATTAGTTAGTAAGCCAGCTAAATCGCCCGGTTTATCCAACACCGGACCAGAAGTAACTTTAATATTTACGCCCATTTCATTGGCTATGATATGGGATAAAGTAGTCTTTCCAAGTCCCGGAGGGCCATGTAAAAGTACATGATCAAGCGCCTCGCCACGTAATTTAGCTGCCTTTACGAAAATCCTTAAATTCTCAAGAATTTTATCCTGCCCAGTAAAATCCTCAAATTCTTGAGGCCGCAACACTTTTTCAATATCACGTTCCGTTGGCGATAAATTTTCAGAAGAAGGATCCAAATTTTCGTTCATGTGGTAAAGATAAAAAAATTAGGTCTATTGCGTTATTGCTAAATACCAAGCAAGCTCAAAATGCTAAATATAGCTTCACATTTTACAGCGGCAATTTTTAATTTTACACCAGTTTTGCAAACTTGGGAGCAACTTTAGCTTCTTTAATGCCATTGCTGTAATCATAAAAACCCTCACCAGATTTCACTCCTTTTTTTCCGGCAGTTACCATATTTACCAAAAGAGGGCAGGGGGCATACTTCGGATTTCCAAAACCTTGGTGCAATACGTTTAAAATTGCTAAACAAACATCTAAACCAATAAAATCAGCCAGTTGTAGTGGCCCCATAGGATGCGCCATGCCCAATTTCATCACAGTATCAATTTCGTAAACGCCGGCAACACCTTCATAAAGCGAATAAATGGCCTCATTAATCATAGGCATCAATATTCTGTTAGCCACAAATCCAGGATAATCGTTTACCTCAACAGGAACTTTATCTAACTTATTAGACAAATCCATAACTAAATTTGTAGTTGTGTCGCTAGTTGCATACCCGCGAATAACCTCAACCAATTTCATAATTGGAACAGGGTTCATAAAATGCATACCAATAACTTTATCACCACGCTTAGTAACAGCAGCAATTTGCGTAATTGATATAGAAGAAGTGTTAGATGCCAAAATAGCGTCTGGCTTAGCAAATTCATCTAAATCTTTGAATATCTTTAATTTTAATGCTGTATTTTCTGTAGCCGCTTCAACAACCAAATCGGCATTAGCAACAGCAGTTTTTAAATCAGTAAAAGTGCTAAGGTTGGCAAGCGTCATTTCTTTGTCGGCATCAGTAATTGTTCCTTTAGCAACTTGTCTGTCCAAATTCTTACCAATAGTTTCAATTGCTTTTTTTAGCGCATCTGCGTTAACGTCAATTAAATTTACAGCATAACCAAACTGAGCAAAGGTGTGTGCAATACCATTGCCCATAGTTCCAGATCCAATAACAGCTATAGTTTTCATCTTTATATTTTAGTTAGAAATTGCGCCTAAATTAAGCATTTTAAACAATAGTATTTTAGCGTTATAATTAAGTTATGTAAAGTCATTTTTAGTCATTATATTTACCATATATACAAGAAATAATTATCAATAATGATAGCAGAGATTATAACTTATAAGAACATTTTGCAAAACTTAGGGGAGTTATTGCAGAAATCGCCTTTTAAGATGGAATATATAATCAAAGAGACAAAGATTCCACCTGCGACTTTTTATAGAAAAATGAAAGGCTCAAGTTTCACACCTGATGAAGCGCTTTCGATTGCTAAAATACTTAATCCTGAAGAAGCTTATTTATTTGAATTGAAAGAGAGTATTCGCAATGCTAAGGACGATATCAAAGCCGGAAGAACTTTCAAGCATCAAGATGTTATAGAAGAAATAAGGAAAGAGTTGCTATAACTTTCTAGAGTAGTTTTTTTTAAAGGTTTTTGATAGTTGTTCCAAAAGTTAAGCAAATATAGGTTGTTGCCTTCGAAATTGTAAAGCAAAGTGATTTGTTTTACAATCACAAATTTGCGACATTTTAAATCTTCATCTAATGTTCCAATCAATGGATATTCAGACAATGTTTCAAGCTTTTTGTATACTTCATTGATAAAATTATCTACCTCTTTTTTGCTCCATTCTTTAAGCAAATATTTGATGTTATTTTTAAAAGTATTCTTTGCTGTAAGCGTCCAGATAATTTCCATTGGCGTAGTTTGATTTTGTCAAATATCGTAAATTTCATATTTACAGATAAAACGCTCAATAGGTTAAAAAATAATGTTTTCATCGGAACTTAAATTTTTAAGTACGATAAAATACACCCGCTTACAAGGAAAGGTTTATACTGATATGGTTCGATACACTAAAAAGCAGCATCTTTTTTGTCTTATAATTAACGTTATGTTAAGTTATGTTATCGCTACGCTATTCATACCCTCGTAACGCTTTAAAATTCGTTTAATTTCCTTTTCAGTTCTTGAACTTTGTCTAGCCTATTCTTACGCTCATAGATATCAATTAAAAGTTTAATTGTGTTTCTATGGTTGATATTAATATCATGGGCTCTTAACAAGGTATATTCGGCTCGGTTAACAAAAGCATTGTATTTTTGCTTATCTTTTTTTTCCAATGCCTGATTAGCGCTTTGCATATAAGTTAATGCAAGCTGATACAATGCATCGAAATAGTTATAATCAACCTCTAGCGCTTTTTGATAAGCTAACTCAGCAGTACTGATATTTTTTACCTGGTTTTGTTGTAGATAACCGTACAAAAAGTACAATAACTTGCTCTTTTTATCAGTTTTTAGAGAGTTTTCGATGGCTTTTGTAGCCTTGTCATATTGCTCTGTATCTAACAGCAAATTAATATAATCATTGGTTAACAATGGATTGTACGGATTTATATTTAATCCATCCTCCAAATACTTGATGGCTAGTTCATTTTCAAATTTAGAAGCATAGATTGTTGCGATGTTTTGAAACAATGCTGCGTTTTTTGCTCCATTTTCCTTAGCCCTAATAAAATAACTAAGTGCGTCGTTATACTGCTGTAAGTTTTGCGCACAAACACCAGCATTAACTGCCAAAGCAGTATCTGTAGGTCGGTAATCGCTTACAGTTTTAAACAGCTCGTATGCCGTGAAAAAATCATTTTGAGCAAAAGCTTCGGTGGCACGCCTTTGCTTTTTTACGTTAATATTATGGTGAGATGCTTTAATCAGCTCTGTATTTGACTGAAATTTATCCAATTTTACCGCTTGCTCCAGGGCTTCTTGTGCAAACTTAAAGTATTTATCTGCATTGGTTTCGTTATCATCAATTAATGCAGTATAAGAACATAGATAAGCTTTAATTGCCCAAGTTTCTGGCCAGTTCTTGGTTTTCCTATCTTTCTCTGCTAGTTCAATAGCTTTAATCCCCTCTCCTATAATGGTCAATTGTTTTTTTACATCAGCTTTTTCTGCAATGCTATTTTGTAGTTTAGCTAAGCTATTGTTAGCTATTTTGACTTGTGAACCTTGGGCAAATACAGTACTGTTAAACGAAACTATAGCTATGAAAGAGATTAAAAATATTCTACGCATCATCAAAAACTTTATACAAATTAACTAAAAAAGGGAGATATAGTTTAATTATCTCCCTTTTTTATGATTATTTCAAGCAACCTTTATTTTTTCTGTAAGGCATCTAAAAGCTTTTTAGTTTCCTCGTAGCTCTTCGTATCATTTTTGAAAGCGTAGATTTGTTTCAATGCTTCCAATGTATGTGTAGCTTTAGGATCTAACTCTTGAGCTTTTTTGTAATAAGGTAACGACTTGTCGATTAAAGCAGTCATTTTTGCAGTTAAGGCATTGTATTCCTTTACTTTTTTAGCATCCACTTTTTGACGCTCATTTTGAACAGCCAAAGCTTGCTTGTAGTAAGTTTCGCCTAATAAGAAATGATAAATTGCTTTGTTAGGATCTTTAGCAACCAATTTACCTAAAGAAGCTTGAGATTTTTCAATTTCACCCCTAACAATATAAATGTCGGTTTGCGTACCTACAAAATCAGGGTCATCTTGGTATTTAGTTAAGGCTTGATCTATTGAAGCCAAGGCAGCAGTAGTATCTTTTAAATTTACCAACTGGATGTTAATTGCCTCTAAAAGCAGGTTTTTACTTTCCGGAACACCAAATTCAGCTACTTTTTTAAAGTTTTTTACAGCACCAGCATAATTACCAGCTTGTTTTGCCGCTACACCAGCATTCAAATACATTGATGTATCTGATGGGTTTTTCTCTGTGATTTCGGTAAAAATTTGGTAAGCCGTAGCAAAATCTTTTTTATTGTAAGCTCTGATACCTCTACCTTGAATAGCGTTGGTGATGTTAATTTTTGCGTTGGTGATGTTATCTTTTTGTTCACCTTTTTTGTCAAGCTCGGTAGCTTTAGCAATAGCTTCTTCTGCAATTTTTTGTTTTGCTGTAGAATTGGCAACATCAACTGTATCAATCAAAGCAATAGCCGAAGCCATAGAAGCTCTCAAAGCCCAAGGTTCTACCGTGTTTTTTGTTTTCTCGTTAGCGATTGCTAAGTCGGTATGACCTAAGCCTTTGTTAAGGTTCTCTAAATTTCTCTTCAAATTTTGAGTTTGATTCATTGCCTGAAACAAATCCCAAGATTTTTTGGCTTCAGCAACTTCAGATTTTTGGGCGAAAGCAAATGTAGATAAACTCACAATGCTTAGGCTTAAAATTAACTTTTTCATCTATTTACAAATTTGGTTCTTTAACGCTAGTGCTTTGGTGATATTGCCTTTCGGCTACCATTAAACACGCCTTATTTTAGTTTAATTAATTTTCTGTTGTACTTTCCTCACTGGTATTATCTGATGGATTTTCACCTTCATTTGGTGCTAAAACATCATTTTCCTCCTCGTCTTCGTGGTCAATTCTGGCAACTGAGGCAATTTCATCGCTTCCTTTCAGTGTGATTAACCTCACTCCTTGTGTTGCTCTACCCATTACTCTCAATTCACTAACAGCAATTCTAATTACAATGCCCGATTTATTGATGATCATTAAGTCATCTGCATCAGTAACGTTTTTGATTGCCACTAAATTACCAGTTTTATCGGTAACGTTAATGGTTTTTACACCTTTACCACCACGGTTAGTTACACGATAATCTTCAATATCGGTACGTTTACCATAGCCTTTTTCTGATACCACTAAAATGGTAGCATCAGGACTATCTACAGCAATCATGCCAATTACCTCATCTTTATCATGTGCCAATGTAACACCTCTAACACCTGTAGCAGTTCTACCCATTGGTCTTACAGTACTTTCATTAAAACGAATAGCTCTTCCCGAACGTAATGCCATTACGATTTCGCTGCTGCCGGTGGTTAAGCTAGCTTCTAATAACTGATCACCTTCATTGATATTAATAGCATTGATACCATTAACACGTGGACGAGAATAAGCTTCTAATGATGTTTTCTTAATGGTACCTTTCTTAGTACACATGATAATGAAGTTATTCTCTAAATATTCCTGATCTTTTAAGTTCTTAACTTTGATGTAAGCTTTAACTTTTTCTTCTTTTGGAATATTGATGATGTTTTGTAGTGCTCGGCCCTTACTTTGACGAGATCCTTCAGGTATTTCGTAAACTCTCAACCAGAAACATCTACCAGCTTCGGTAAAGAACAACATATAGTTGTGGTTGCTGGCAATCAATAAATGCTCAATAAAGTCTTCGTTTCTTGAGTCACTTCCTTTTGATCCCTTGCCGCCCCTACCTTGGGTACGATATTCTGTTGCAGGCGTACGTTTGATGTAGCCTTCATGAGAAATGGTAATCACAACTTCTTCGTCTTCGATGAAGTCTTCCATGCTCATATCTTCAGCAGAGTGAACAATAGTTGTTCTACGCTCATCGCCGTATTTGTCACGCATTTCAGAAAGCTCATCCTTAATAATCTGCATACGCAAACTTTCATCTGCTAAAATAGATTTTAAGTACTCGATAGTTTTCATCAATTCTGCGTACTCCTCTTTGATCTTATCACGCTCTAGTCCGGTTAACCTACGCAAGGTCATATCCAAAATAGCACGGGCTTGAATATCCGTCAAACCAAATTTCTCCATTAAGCCTGTTCTAGCTTCTTCTGGAGTGCTTGATGCACGAATTAACTTGATTACCTCATCAATATGATCAAGTGCAATCAGCAAACCTTCTAAGATATGGGCACGTTTTTCAGCCTCAGCTAACTCAAAACGAGTTCTGCGAATTACTACATCATGCCTATGCTCAACAAAGTGATGGATTAAATCTTTAAGGTTAAGCAATTGCGGACGGCCGTTGACTAGTGCAATATTATTTACACTGAAAGAGCTTTGTAATGCAGTTTGCTTAAATAAGTTATTTAATACAATGCTAGCATTTGCATCTCTTTTGATTTCGTAAACGATACGGATACCGTCTTTATTAGATTCATCTTTGATATTCGAAATGCCTTCAATCTTTTTCTCGCCAATTAGTTCAGCGGTACGCTCAATCATCTGAGCTTTATTTACTAGATAAGGAATTTCGGTAACGATGATTACCTCACGATCTTTGATGGTTTCGATTTCCGCTTTGGCACGCATCACAATACGTCCTCTACCTGTTTCGAAAGCTTCCTGAACACCAGAATAACCGTATATAATTGCACCAGTAGGAAAATCAGGAGCTTTGATGAACTTCATCAACTCAGCTATCGTTACTTCCCTATTATTGATGTACTCAATGGTAGCGTTAATTGTTTCGGTAAGGTTATGCGGTGCCATATTAGTGGCCATACCTACAGCAATACCTGATGCACCGTTAATTAAAAGGTTAGGCACTTTAGCAGGTAAAACCGTTGGTTCTTCTAAGGAATCGTCAAAGTTGTTTTGGAAATCAACGGTATCCTTATTAATATCCGATAACATTTCCTCCGCAATTTTCTGGAAACGGGCTTCAGTATAACGCATTGCCGCTGGTGAATCACCATCTACTGAACCGTAGTTTCCCTGTCCATCAACCATCATATAGCGTAAACTCCAAGGTTGTGCCATACGTACCATGGTCATATATACAGAGGAGTCGCCATGCGGGTGGTACTTACCTAAAACCTCACCCACAATACGGGCAGATTTTTTGTAAGGTTTACCAGCACCAACACCCAAGTCCAACATACCATACAAAACCCTACGGTGTACCGGTTTTAAGCCGTCACGAACATCGGGTAGTGCCCTACTTACAATTACCGACATCGAATAATCGATATAAGCAGTACGCATCTGCTCATCGATATTAATGGGGATAATCTTATTTGCGTTCTCTTGATTTTCTAAATCTTCTGCCATAAATTTCTATATTTTGCGTTTGGCGTGCTTTAAGCAGGTTTTTAAGGCCTAATGCTTGCGCTAAACACAAGAGTTTTTATGTATTATTATAATCTTGCGAATTTAGTAAAATAAGCTACACATTACACGCCATTGTGGAAAAGTTTTACACAATTAAAAACCTATTCAAATTGTAATTGTTAGGGGCAAAAAAAACACTGGTTTGAGATCAGAATTTCTAAATCTTCTTTATTAAAAGCAAGACGACAATAAATTGTAAACAAAGTTTTTTTACTTCAATGCAAATATTGATATTTAGCTATCATGATAGTTTCGGAAAATACGCTTAAGTGGGCGTTAAGTTTATATCCACCCCTATTATTTCAACGTATTTGGGTTAAAAAGTTCCATAAGGATTTTTTGGGGGTTGATGTGAAAATCAGCAATAGCTTTTTAAACAGAAATTACAACGGATCTATTTTTGGTGGGACTATCTATGCGGCCACAGATCCATTTTATGCTATTTTATTTGATCAGCTGATGCAGCGTAAAGGTTATAAATGCAGAGTTTGGTTAAAAAGTGCAAGTATCCAATACATTAAGCCCGGTTTAAGCGCACTTTATTTCACTATTAAAATTACCGAAGAGATGATTGCCGAAGCAGAAGCGGCATTAAATAGCGAAGGAAAGTTTGTAAAGGCCTACCCTATGGAATTGTTTAATGAAAAGGGCGAACTTTGCGCCACTGTAATGAATGAAGTGTATTTGAGATTGAAATTTCCAGGAGAAAAACAGCGGGTGGCCATTTAGCCTACCTATGTTACCTATTGTTTAAGCTAGCACCAAACATAAAAAAGATGAACATTAAAAGACTGATACTTGAAGGCGAGAATGTTAGCTTAGATTTTAAAAAGACCATTAGCAAAGCCGATAAAATTGCAAAAACACTGGTTGCTTTTGCCAATAACAAAGGCGGTAAACTTTTAATTGGCGTTGCTGATGACGGTTCCATCAAAGGTGTGAAATCCGAAGAGGAAGAAAAGTACATGATCAGTAAAGCGGCACATCAGTATTGTAAGCCTGCCTTGGAACCCCGTTTTGAAGAGTATTTGGTGGATGAAAAACTAGTTTTAGTGGCCGAAATTCCTAAAAGCGATTTGAAACCGCACTATGCCTTGGATGAAAATGGTAAATGGTGGGTTTATTTTAGGGTTCAAGATAAAACGGTACTGGCCAGCAAAATATTAATTGAAGTATTAAAACGCGATTCGGCAGAAGAAGGTACGTTGATCCAATACTCAGAACAAGAAAAACTTTTGCTTAACTATTTGAATAGCCACGGAAGAATTACGCTTAAGGAATTCAGTAAGTTAACCAGGAGCGCTTACAAAAAGGCACAAAAAGTAATTGTAAATTTGATTTTATCTGGCATTATTTTACCGCACATTACCGAAAAAGAAGAATACTACATTTTAGCAAATTTAGAAGCCGATTATAAGCGTTTATAAGTTTTTGCATCTTAGTTACAGCTAAATTTCCGACTTTTGTCGGCTATGTTCACTTATTCCTTTGCCAAATACAAATCTTTTTATAAAGATAACTTGATACTCGCATTGCCTATTGTTGGTTCGCAGCTGGGCCATACGTTGGTGCACATGGCAGATGGAATTATTGTTGGCCACTTTGCAGATACTGCACAACTCGCAGCGGTATCGTTAGTTAACAGTTTATTTATGTTGGTTTTAGTGCTAGGCCTGGGCATATCCTACGGACTAACACCCTTAATTGCGCAAGCTAACGGGGCTAACAACCAAGCAGAATGTGGTAAGCTGCTATCTAATAGTTTGCTCATCAATTTTGCTACCAGCATTGTTCTTTTTGCTTTGGTTAGTGTTGTAGAATACAAAGTGATCGATCATATTGGTCAATCTGCTGACGTAGTAGCACATGCAAAACCATTTTTACGGTTATTGGGTTTATCAATTTTTCCCTTAATGCTTTTTCAAGCGTTTAAACAGTTTACCGAAGGCTTAGGCTTCACCAAACAAGCCATGATGATTTCTATTTGGGGAAATTTAATTAATGTTTTGTTGGGGATAGTTTTTGTAAAGGGCATGTTTGGCATTGCTCCAATGGGCGTTACAGGAGTAGGTTTAGGAACGTTAATTGACCGCATATTGATGGCCACCGCAATGGGAACTTATGTGTTCAACTCCAAAAATTTTAAAGCTTACTTAGTGCAGTTTAAGCTGTTTTCAGTTGATTTGAGTCGCATTAAAAAAATCATTAAATTGGGTGCTCCGGTAGCAATGCAATATTCTTTTGAAATTAGCGCATTTAGCGGGGCAGGCATTTTAATTGGAACGATTGGCAAGGTAGAACAGGCCGCACATTTTTCGGCACTTTCTTTAGCGGCATTTACCTATATGCTGGCCTCCGGAATTGCCAATGCAGCTACTATTAAAACTGGCAATAACTTCGGTGCTAAAAACTATAAAGAATTGCGTTTATCGGCCATTGCCAGTTATCACATTGTGATTGCATTTATGTCATTAACTGCCTTGATCTTTGTTTTTGCAAATAACTACCTGCCATACATTTACACTAACGATTTAAAGGTGATCAGCATTGCTGCCAAGCTTTTGTTATTAGCGGCACTGTTTCAATTATTTGATGGTACCCAAGTGGTTGGTTTAGGCGTATTACGCGGACTAGGTGATGTAAATATGCCAACATTTATTACTTTTCTTTCCTATTGGATTATTGGTATTCCGGTTGGTTATGTATTAGGCTTCCAACTTGGATTAGGTGTTGATGGGATTTGGTATGGATTAACTTTTGGCTTACTTGCCGCCTCTATCCTGCTATTTATCAGATTTCAAAATAGAACGAAAAAGCTTTTGGAGAACCCAATTAAGCTAAAAGTTTAGGGTTTGTATTTTTGTGGCATGAATAAAGCGCTTAGTTTACTTTCTATTTTATTTATCGGCTTGATTTTGCTTTCGTTCAAGTCGTCAGAATGGAGTGTTGAAATACAATCAAATGCAGACACGCTTAGAAAAGTATATTCGCGGCCACCCCACCTTTGGCCCAAGCCTAACGTAGATCAGAGCGTGAAATTCACCGAGCTTGGAACTTTGCTGAAATCTCCTATTGATACCTCTGACATTGAAACACAACCAATCATCTTACTTGGGAAGTTGCTGTTTTTTGATCCGAGGCTATCGGCATCTAAAAAAATATCCTGCGCTACTTGCCATGCTCCCAATTTGTTTTGGGCCGATGCAAAAGAGGTTTCCTTAGGGCATGATGACTTACCGAATATACGCAATGCGCCGGCTTTGGAAAATGTGTGGTTTTACAAAAGCTTCTTTTGGGATGGGCGGGCAAAAACCTTAGCGCAACAGGCTGAAGGTCCAATTAGTGCACACAATGAGATGAACCAAAACTTAAGTTCTTTAGCTTCTAAAATTTCGAAGATTAAGGGGTATAAGATGTATTTTAAGTCTGCCTTTGGAACGGCAAAAGTGACTAATGAACGTATCTTCAAAAGTTTGGCTACATTTCAACAAACCATAGTTAGCGAACCATCTGCATTTGATCACTTTTTAAATGGAGATACTCTTGCTTTAACCGACCAGCAGTTGAGGGGCTTGCATCTTTTTAGAACCAAAGCTAGATGCATGAATTGCCACTACGGTCCATATTTTACCGATAATGAGTTTCATAATCTCGGTTTATCCGAATACGGAAAAGCAAACCAAGATTTAGGACTTTACAACGTGAGTAGGAAAAACGAGGATGTGGGTAAATTTAAAACGCCAGGATTGAGGAATGCAGCTCAAACGGGACCTTGGTTTCATAACGGTTCGGTAAAAACATTGGATAGTTTAATGATTCTTTACAACATGGGCATGCCTGATGTTGCCCCCGAGGGAGATCAAAAACTGGATAAATTATTCCCTAAAAACGATAAGCTATTGCGTGGGATTATGTTGAGCGTTGGAGAAAGAAAAGCAATTATCGCGTTTTTAGAAGCGCTATCATCTCCAATAAAAATACAGGCGCCTAATCAATTGCCCAGATAATTATACTTTAGGAGCGCTATGTTTTGGTGCTTTCAATTCGCTTTGGTTTAGCTCCTTTTCTAACTCAGCCTGATCTTTTCGATTGCGCTTAATTACAAAGTAAATGAAGCCTAAAATAGCTACCAGAGCTACCGCAACAATAATAAAATTGATTTTCATTGCTATTGTTTTAATACAAAGCTACGGCGGTTAAATTAATTGTCTGTTAAGTAATTATCATCAAAATCTTAAGTAGTTAGCCCACTAATCTTGGCTGGACGAACATTGTGCTGCTAGCTCTTGGTTTTTTGCAGTTAAAAGTATTTCAGTAGCTTTGAAACATTACAAGTTAACTCACAATAAAATGAATAAAAAGAGCTTATTAATTACTTCACTTCTTGTTGGTGCGGTAAGTTTAGTTGGGTATAATGTGCGTGAAGAAGGAATGTTCCCGCTAAGTGAGATCCATAAAGTAGACTTGAAAAAGGCTGGTTTAAAAATTGATCAAAACGAAGTTTATAACCCCAATGGCATCAGTTTAGTTGACGCATTGGTAAACGTAGGCGGCTGTACTGGTTCGTTTGTTTCTGATGAAGGTTTAATCATCACCAACCATCATTGCGCTTTTAGTGCCGTTCAATTAGCAAGTACACCTGAAAACGACTATTTGAACAATGGTTTTGTTGCTAGAACACGTGAACAGGAAATTGAAGCAAAAGGCCTAACTTGCCGAATTACAGATAGCTATGAAGATGTTTCGGATAGAGTTTTAGGAGCCGTAGCGAATGTTGATGATCCGGCAGCTCGTTTGCAAATGATCAATAATCAAATGAAAAATATCGCTGCTGAAGCCGAGCAAAAGGACCCAAGCATTAAGGCAGAAGTATCTGAAATGTTTATAGGTAAAACCTATGTGCTTTTCAGGTATAAAACGATACAGGATGTAAGATTGGTTTATGTACCAAACCGACAAATTGGTGAATTTGGTGGCGAAACTGATAACTGGGTTTGGCCAAGGCATACCGGCGATTATTCGTTCATGAGAGCTTATGTTGGCAAAGATGGCAAGCCGGCAAAATACAGTAAGGATAATGTACCTTTCAAGCCAAAAAAATCATTAAAAGTAAATCCTAACGGAACTAACGAAGAAGATTTTGTTTTCATTCTAGGCTATCCTGGACGTACTTTCCGTCACCGTCCGGCTCAATTTATCGAGTATCAGGCAAATTACGTGCTTCCTTATACTTCTGAGCTTTACGATTTTCAAAATAGCACCATGGAAAGTGTAGGTAAAAAGAGTAAAGCTACCGAAATCAAATTGGCTACCCGTATTAAAAGAAATGCCAACGTGATGAAAAACTATCGCGGTAAAATGGCTGGAATTAAGGGAATAGACCTCGTTGCTCAAAAGAAACAAGAAGATGCTGCTTTGGCGCAATTCATCAATGAAAACGTGGACATGAAGGCGCAGTATGGCAATTTGATGGAAAATATTGATCGTTTATACCAATTGATTAATGGAGATGCAAATAGAGATCTTTGGCTAAGTCAGATTTATAACTCCACAAGCTTACTAAACGTGGCTAAAAATATCAACTCATTTAAATCGGCTTTGAACCAACAACCCGCGGCTCAAAAGCAGGCATTTTTTGATAATAACATTGCCAGAGTAAAACAAGCGCTTAATAACATTTACGAAGCTTATGATGTGGACGTGGACCGAAAGATATTGAAGCGAATGATGATGGATGCCGTTGCGTTTACACCTAACCAACGTGTTGCCGCTGTAGATAAAATTACGAACAGGGGTAGCAATAACGAAGCTATGGTTGATGACTACATTAACGATGCTTATGGGTTAACCAAATTAAAAGATCAAAATTACGTGCTAAATACGCTGCTGAAATCCAGCAAATCTATTAGTGATTATAATGATGGTTTGCTGCTTTTTGAAAATGATATCGCTCGTCAGATTGCGGAGCTGAAGCCAGAAAAAGATCGCAGAGATGGTATACTAAACAAATTAATGGGTGACTACGTGAATGTAAAAGAGAAGTTCTTAAAGAAGAATTTTGTGCCAGATGCCAACAGCACGTTAAGGTTAACTTACGGCTATGTGCGTGGATACTCTCCTGCTGATGCAACTTACATGTCGCCATATACCACAATCAAAGGTATTTTGGAAAAAGGCGCTACTGGTAATCCAGATTTTGGTTACCCTAGCATCATTAAGCAATTATGGGCAAATAAGGATTTTGGAATGTTCGCCAAAAAGGAACTTAACGATGTTCCGGTAGCATTTCTTTACAATATGGATACCACCGGAGGTAATTCTGGCTCACCTATCATGAACGCAAATGGCGAATTAATTGGCGTAAATTTCGACCGTGCTTATGGCGCTACCATTAATGATTATGCTTGGAATGAAAGCTACAGCAGATCAATAGGTGTCGATATCAGATACGTACTTTGGGCAGCATCTAAAATAGATAAAGCCGACTTTCTACTTCAAGAAATGGGCGTTAAATTATAATTCAATTTATTAAGGCGGCACTGCATTAAAATAATTAATGGGTGTCGCTTTTTTGATTTCTTAAGATAACAGCCAAACACTTTAGCAACACATCTTCCTAGCTAATTTCTAAACCCAAATCGTATTTAAAATGAGAGTAATCGCAGAACTTCCACATCCACAATGTAAGATTAGCATCTTTAGTATGAATCAAAAATTCATCGTCAAATTTGAGCAAGGTCCGTATGAGCAGAGTTATAAAATATCAGAGTTAGACCTAACCGGTGGCGGCGTAAATGAAGTCTTTCAAATTATCGATGAAGCATTTATCGACAGTGTAGTGGAGCGCTTTAGAACCATGAGATCAGATTTCACTGCCGCTTACCAAAGACAGCAATAAATACTTAATATAAAAACCATAAATAGCTGTAATACAGTTTAAAATTATATTAAACAGAATATAATTTTGAATATTTAAACAATTAAGGCTTGTAACTGGGGTTTAAGATAAATTTAAACTTTATCTTAATATTTTTATATTATTAATTTATAAATAGTTATGTTTTAATTTAGAATTTAATTTGGTTACTATTTTCACCAAATAAATGGTAAGTTTGATGTTTTGATTGAATTTTTAAGACCATACTATCTTCGCACTTCAATAGCTGTTTCATTATTAAGTTGATTACTTTGATCTCTTAATTTCCTTTTATATTCTACCTCCATAATTGAAAATAATTAAATTACATTTGTAGGTCAACAAATATCAAATGTCAAACAACAGAAGTGCTGGCGTATTCTTCATTCTAGTAACCATCCTATTCGACTGTATCGGCTTCGGAATTATTATCCCGATTATGCCGGATTTAATACAAGAACTTACGGGTTCGAGTTTAAGTAAAGCCTCGGAGTATGGTGGTATTTTACTAACCACCTACTCGTTAATGATGTTCGCCTGCTCACCTATCTTGGGTTCGTTGAGCGATAAACTAGGCAGACGGCCAGTGTTGTTGATTTCGCTGTTTGGTATGGCTGTTGATTATTTCTTCCTCTCTTTTGCGCATACCATCACACTGTTATTTATCGGCCGCATTTTAGCAGGTTTATGTGGTGCCAGCATTACTACCGCTTCCGCTTATATTGCCGATGTAAGCACACCTGAAAAGCGCTCACAAAACTTCGGTTTAATTGGTGCTGCGTTTGGTTTAGGTTTCATTATTGGCCCTGTAATTGGTGGCGTTTTCGGAGAAATTGGTACTAGAGTACCTTTTATGATTGCAGGTGGCTTATCGCTGCTGAATTGGCTTTACGGTTACTTCATTTTGCCTGAATCCCTGAAACCAGAAAACAGAAGAGCATTTGAATGGAAAAGAGCCAATCCGGTTGGCGCATTATTGCGATTGAAGAAATTTCCAGCTTTACTTGGGTTGCTTGCAGCATTACTGATTTTATATATTGCAGCGCAGTCAACACAAACCGTTTGGACCTACTACACCAAAGAAAAATTTGGCTGGAATAAAGCTTGGGTTGGCTATTCTTTAGGTTTCGTAGGCCTAACCGTTGGGATTGTTCAGGGCTGGCTCATTCGCATTATCATTCCAAAATTTGGCAATAAAAAGGCAGTAATGATGGGCTTGATGCTGTATGTAGTTGGCTTTATTTTATTCGCTTTTGCCTCTGAAGGCTGGATGATGTTTGCATTCATGGTGCCTTATGCCCTAGCGGGGATAACCGGACCGGCTATGCAGGGTATCATTTCCACTCAAGTAAAAGCCGATGAGCAGGGTGAAATGCAAGGAATTATGACTGGCTTTATGAGTTTGGCTAATATCATTGGGCCAACGCTAATGTCGTTCATTTTTGCCCATTTCACTAAACATAATAGCAGTTCGATTTATTTTCCAGGTGCTCCATTTTTTACAGCCGCCTTGCTTGCCTGTATATCGATATTAATTTGTTATCGCACCTTAAAAAAATATCATTAACTACGTTGTACGTGAATTGGTAAGCTAACCAAATAAGACCGGATCTCTTTGATTTTCTGAGCGCAATCGTTACTTTTGAACTATAGTGCAAGAAAATTCCCCAGACAACAAAGTAAGAAGCACAGACGAAATCACCTGGAATAAAATAAAATCGGGAGATGAAACTGCATTTATGCAAGTTTATGATGCCAATTACAAGCACTTATATCTTTTTGGTTTTAGTATTTGCCAAGATGCTGATATTGTGAAGGATCAAATCCATGATTTATTTTGTGAGATATGGGAGAAAAGGACGAGATTATCGACAGTTCACAACATCAAATCCTATCTCTTTACCTGTCTGAAACGAAAAATCATAAAAGACATTAAACTACCATCGAAGTTAATTCATATACAGGAGGAAATTGCGCCATCTATCGAAGATGAAATCATTGCCAACCAAACCGAAGAAATGAATGCTGCGAAATTGGCCAATGCATTCCAATCATTAAGCCCCTCTCAAAGACAAATCATGCTGCTTAAATATTACGATGGCATGTCTTACGAAGAAATTGCGCATCAGTTGAACAACAAACCTAGGACTATATACAACCAAGTTCATGATGCCTTGAAGCGCCTTCGCTCCTCTTTCAAATTATTATTTTAAAATCGTAGTAAATTTCTATGAACTAGTGCTCTGTAGTTAAAAAACCTTTAACTATAACCTAATTGATATGAAAAAAACTTTACTTAATTTACTGGCTTTGCTGCCTTTATTTGCTTTTTCGCAGTCCTGGAGCGGTGATCCTAGCCAAAACAACCTCGTTGCTGGTTTAGTAAGCACAAGTACTAAAACTTCTCCTGTTACCACCAAAGATAGCCAAAACAATGTATTTGTTGCTTGGGTGGATAGCCGTAATAGCGCCACTACTGGAGATGATATTTATATTCAAAAAATCAATAATGACGGAAGCGTTGCATGGACATCGAATGGAGTTTTAGTTTGTAATGCCTCAGGAAACCAGTCATCGCCCTCAATTACTCCAGATGGTAATGATGGGGTTATTGTGGCTTGGGCCGATGCTCGTGGCGCAAACACTCAAATTTACACGCAACGTGTTGATGCTGCTGGAAACATTGTGTATGCCAGCAATGGGGTTCAGCTGATTAGTGTTAGCGCAAACCAACTAGCTCCCGTAATTAAGATGGTGAATAGTACTGAAGCGATGATTTTTTTCCGTGATGCTAGAAACAGCGGAACAGGAACCGATCTTTTCGTTCATAAAATAAACATCAGTAATGGAACTCCCGTGTGGACTGGCGACGTAAATGTGGTTGCGGCTGCTAATACGCAAACTGCTCAGTCGATATTGCCCGATGGCAGTGGTGGCGCTTATTTAGCCTGGGGTGATCCTAGAATTACTACTTCCGATTCTGATATTTATGTTCAGCGAATTAACAACGATGGCACCCTTTTATGGACAGCAAATGGCGTAAATATTACTCCTGGTGTGGCTGCTAATCAAATTAAACCGTCCATAGCCTTGGATGGTACAAGTGGCTTTTTTATTACTTGGCAAGATTTGAGAAACGGCTCAACAAATGCCGATATCTTTATGCAAAAAGTTAATGCCAATGGTAGTGTTTCTTGGACAGCTGGAGGGATATCCTTATGTAACGCCACTGCCAGTCAAGACTTTGCGCAAGTAATTAGCGATGGAAATAATGGCGCTATTGTTACTTGGATGGATCCACGCGACTTAACAACTGGCAGAAGAATATTCGCACAACGTGTCAACAGTTTAGGTGCGATACAATGGGCTTCAAATGGGGTTACGGTGGCAACCGGCCAAGTGGTTAGCGCAACAGTAGTATATACTTTAATGAGTGGAAAGGTTGCTGGTACTAGTATATTAGCTTGGCAGGATACAAGAAATACAGCTACTACAGGTAACGACATTTACGCACAACGATTGAATGCAGATGGAACCAAAAGCTGGGACGATGCTGGTGTGATTGTTTGTAATGCAAATGGTTCTCAAGCAAACGTAGTTGCCGAAACTGATGGAAACGATAATGTCATTATTGCATGGACAGACGGCCGCAGTGGCACAACAAATTCTGAAATTTATGCTTCGAGGATACTGCCAACTGGGGTACTTCCGGTAACCTACACAGGTATTCAAGCGAAACTGTCTGCTTCTTCGGTGCAGGTTAATTGGTATGTGGCATCTGAAGTAAATACCATGAAGTACGTAGTGGAGCGCAGTGGCGATGACAGCAAGTTTGTTGAGATTGGTAGTGTAAGCGCATTGAAAAAATCAGCATATAGTTATACAGATTTAAATCCTTTAAGTGGCAACAATTATTATCGGGTGAAGGGCGTAGATGCCGACGGCACACTTTCCTACAGCGATGTCGCACAAGTGGCATTCAGTTTATCTGGCAATGGAGCGCAGATTTATCCAAATCCAGTGGTGGCGGAACTTAAAATTAAACTTAACCAAATATTTACTGATAAGTTATATAACTTTACCCTGACAGATATTACTGGCAAAATACAATTTAACGCATCCGTAAATGGGAAAAATCTTCAAAGTATTTATCCTATTAATGTATCAAACTTAAGCAAAGGGATGTATTTCCTTACCATCAAACAAGGAAACGAAAAGGTATCTTATCCGGTAGTTAAAAATTAATTATATAGATGGACTTTACATTTTACACGCCTGAAGAACTAGCTGCTAACGAAAGTTTCATTAACTATTATCGCGGTATAAATGCTGCTGATGTAGAAAAATGGCAGCTTTGGATTTCAGCTAGTCCCCAAAATGCAACACAAGCTACAGCAGCATGCGAACTGTTGGATGCGGTGTATCATGTTCCATCTGCTCAGGAAATGTCCCATGAGCGCCAAAGATTGCTGAATCATATCAGCACTTCAGCAGCGCCGAATATTGATAACTCACCAATTCCGACAAGGCAATTTCCTTTGTGGCTGAAGTTTGGTTTGGCTGCCTGCTTCGCCTTGATTTTAGGCTACTTCTCCTATCAATATTTGGGAAGTTCAAATGAGGTAATCTGGGAAACAAGTACTGCATCAGTAGGCAAAAAAATTAAGCTTACGTTAAGTGATGGCACCAAAGTAACCTTAAATTCAAACGCTAGTTTACGTTATCCACTAAAATATCAAGGTGAAACCAGGGAAGTTTTTTTAGAAGGTGAAGCATTTTTTGAAGTGGCGAAAGACAAAGCGCATCCGTTTATTGTGCATTCTGGAGAAATTAGCACACAAGCTTTAGGTACTGCATTTAATGTGACTAACCTGCCCTCAAGTAAAGAAGTTAAGGTGTCGTTGTTAGAAGGCAAAGTTAAAGTGTACGGAAAAAATGAAATTGGACAAGTGTTGCTTAATCCTGGAGAACAAGCACTTTTTGATAAAGCAAATAACCAATTGATTTTAAAGCAAGGAGATACCGACCAGGCGGTGGCGTGGTTAACTAATACGATCATTTTTAACGGTGCTAATTTTGATGATATTGCTTTGGCTATGCAACAATACTTCGGCAAAAAGCTCATTAATAAAAGTAACGCTAACAATTGGAGCTATAACTCAAGTTTCAAAAATGCAGATTACAAAACTGTAATCGAAGCCATCTGCTTTAGTAAGAATATTTCTTATGTAGAAAAAGGTGACACCATCATTGTGAAGTAATTCATCTTCATTATATAAAAGCCTATATCGCAATTGTGGTATAGGCTTTTGTTTAAGATGTGACTATAATAACTCCGTCGCTAAATTGGCGAGTTCGCTACGTTCCCCTTTTTGCAAGGTAATGTGCGCATAAAGCGGATGATTTTTTGCATTCTCAATCAAGTAAGATAAACCATTACTTTCTGAATCAAGATAAGGGGTGTCAATTTGGTAAATGTCGCCAGTGAAAACAATTTTAGTATCTTCTCCTGCCCTGCTGATGATCGTTTTAATTTCGTGAGGTGTGAGGTTTTGGGCTTCATCTACAATAAAGAAAATTTTATTTAGCGTACGGCCCCTAATGAACGCCAAAGGTGCAATCTCAATTTTTTCCGTTTTCACCAACTCATCAATTTTTAGTTGCATCTTTTCATCTTTGGCAAACTGTTCCCTAATCAACTTCAAATTATCCCAAATAGGTGCCATGTAAGGGTCAACCTTTGATTTCATGTCTCCCGGAAGAAAGCCAATATCTTTATTGCTAAGCGGCACAATTGGCCTAGTAATGTAGATTTGTCTATAATCACGCCTTTGCTCCAAAGCACTGGCCAATGCCAACAATGTTTTTCCAGTGCCTGCATTTCCTTGTATGGTAACTAACTTGATAGCCGGGTTTAATAAGGCATCAAATGCAAAGCTCTGTTCAATATTACGCGGTATAATACCAAACACCGTATCGTTTTTTACCAACTTTAGCATTCTATCTTTAACACTGTAAAAAGCTGCCGCCGTTTTGCGTTGATACTTAAAAACATAGAAATGATTGCTGCTTTGTTGTGGTAGCGGTATTTCTGAAATGGGTAAGTAACCATCGCTTCTGAGCTTTTCCACTACACTTAAGTCGGCAACTTTCATTTCAGTTTTACCGCTATACAGTTCTTCTACATTTTTAACCTTGCCAGTTTCATAATCCTCTGCGTTTAACCCTAGCGCTTTCGCCTTTAATCGCAAGCAAATATCCTTTGATACCAAAATTACTTTATGCTCAGGATTTTCATCCTGCAACGCTAAAGCCGCATTAAGTATTCTATTGTCAAATTTACCTTCGCTAAAAAGTGTTTCTGCATTAGTGGATTTAGGCACTTCAGCAATTTGTACCTTGAACCTACCCAAGCTACTTTTACCTAGCTTAAACCAGTTGTTAATCAAATTGCTTTTAGATGCGATATCAATAATCCTGATAAAGTTTCTTGCTTCAAAATTGCGGGTGTCGTTACCACTCTTGAAGTTATCCAGCTCCTCAAGTACCAAGGCTGGTATGGCTACATCATGCTCTTGGAAATTGTATATCGCATTGTGATCGTACAAAATCACCGATGTATCAAGTACAAAAATTTTATAGCTGCTAACTGCGGAATGTTCTCTTTTTGCCATGTATAAATTTATCATTTTATGCCCGAATTATAAAGTGCTGCCGCCATTACAGGAAATTAAAATGAATAGCGCTAAATATTACTTTAAACAGACTGAAACAATTTGCGCATAAAAGTGTATTATTATACTTTTGAAGTACTTTATTAAACTTTCACTTAATTACCGGATCATGAATAACAAACAAGCTGAACTAATCAGCCCAAAAATTAACCTAGCTGATTTTGAAACACCATTATTATCCGGTGCTTTTGAAATGGATGATCAAACTAAAATAGAATTGATCACTAATCATTTTCGTGAAATATTAACCATCCTTGGCTTAGATTTGAAGGACGATAGTTTAAAAGACAGTCCGAAACGTATTGCCAAAATGTACGTAAACGAGTTTTTTAGCGGACTAAATCCTGCGAACAAACCAGACCCTACTCTATTTGAAAACTCCTATCAATATCAAGAAATGTTGGTAGAGAAAAACATTGCCGTATTTAGTAACTGCGAGCATCACTTTGTACCAATTACAGGTAAGGCACACGTGGCTTATATCAGTAACGGTAAAGTAATCGGTTTATCAAAGCTGAACCGTATTGTACAGTATTACAGCCGTCGCCCGCAGGTACAGGAACGCTTAACCATCCAAATATGCGAAGAAATTAAAAAGGTTTTAGGCACAGAACATGTGGCTGTGATGATTGATGCTTACCACCACTGCGTATCTGCCAGAGGGATTAGAGATGCAGGAAGCTCAACCATTACAACCGCTTTTAGCGGAAAATTTAAAGATACAGAAACAAAGAACGAATTTTTAAAATACGTTGGTTAATGAACTTTGAAGGAAAAAATATCTTAGTTATCGGCGGCAGTTCCGGTATTGGACTTCAATTGGCAAAATCTTTAACTGCAAGCGGTGCAAATGTGTATGTTGCCTCAAGAACAAAGAATGATGAATTGCCAACTGAAGTGCAGTACCTTAGTTTGGATGTGAAGGAAGATCTGAGCGCACTATCCTCATTTATACCTTCGCCGTTGCATGGCTTGGTTTACGCTGTGGGAAACATCAACCTAAAGCCTATTTCAAGAATCACAAAGGATGATTTACTGAACGATTTTCAATTGAACGTTGTGGGTGCAGTATTGACTACACAGCAGGTGCTTCCCGCGTTAAAAGCGGCAAATGGAGCGTCGGTGGTATTTATCAGTTCTGTAGCAGCGCAAACCGGAATGGGATTTCATAGCAGTGTGGCAGCGGCTAAAGCTGGATTAGAAGGTGCTGCGGTGGCATTAGCCGCGGAATTGGCACCTGTTAAAGTTCGTGTAAATGTTGTTGCGCCTTCGCTTACGGATACACCAATGGCGGAGCGCCTGCTCAACACGCCAGAGAAGCGTGAGGCTGCAGGCAAAAGACATCCTTTGGGTAGAGTTGGTGCTGTTGAAGACATTACCGCGGCAATTAGTTACTTTTTAAGTGATGATAGCAGCTGGGTAAGCGGCCAAATTTTAGGTGTTGATGGTGGAATGGGTAAACTTAGAACGAACATTTAAGCTATGAAAATCAGCAGTGAAGAACTTAAACAAATGGATAACAGGTACCGAGCAACCTTCATTAACTCGCTACCGGGATACAAATGTTTGCAGTTAGTTGGAACCTTAAATGAAAACGGACACAGCAACTTAGGATTGTTTAATTCTATTTTTCATTTAGGTGCGTCACCGGCTTTGTTGGGGATGGTTTTTAGGCCACAGTCCGAAGATCACGATACCTTAAGCAATATTAAGCGCAACGGGTTTTACACCCTTAACAACGTGCTTCCATCGTTTTACAAACAGGCGCACCACACCAGTGCTCGTTTTCCTAGTGGCGTTTCTGAATTTGTTGAATGTGGCTTAACAGAATTTTTCCTGCCAGATTTCGAAGCACCTTTCGTGGCAGAATCAAGTGTAAAAATTGCTTTGGAGTTAAAGGAAATTATGCCAGTCAACTTAAACAACACCACCATAGTTATTGGCGAGGTAAAGCATATCTTACTAACGCCTAATTTAGTGGGCACTGATGGATATGTAGATCATCAAGCGGCACAAACAGTTACCGTTACGGGTTTAGATAGCTATTTCGAAGCTACTGCTTTAGGCAGGTTAACGTATGCTAAACCAGACGTGGTTCCCATTAATTTAAGCTAATGAACAAAATTAAGCGGTACGCCACTTCGGTTTAATAAAGTTTAACACAACACTCATCAATATGGCTACGGCTACAGCGTAACATGCATAAACAATGGATTGGCCTTCTGCATTTTGATTTGATGCAATTGCTAATAAAGCCCAAATACCTACCAATCCATAGGCTCGCATGTTACGTTGGGTTACTATGATCACATTTATTACCCCCGCAATTACTACCATAACGATAGTCCAAGTGATTGGATTTATTCCCAAAGCACCCCAGTTGATTTTAGTAAGTAAGGCTGCCACATTCGCAATAATGGCAACAGATATCCAGCCAACGTACAAAGTAAATGGCAAATTGATGAAAGAATAATCCTTTGTATGCTGTTTAGTTAAATTGATATGAAGATTAGCGATGATTTTTAATAATGAAATTAAGATAATGGCCATCAATACTACACTTAGTGCAGTATAATCATAAAGCCAGGCGGCTACCCAGCATGAGTTTGCAATGCAGGAAATTAAAAACCACCACCCTATTTTTTCCAATGCCGGATGTGGCTGCTGTTTGTTGAAAAGACTTCTGCCGGTGTAAAAAGCAAATGCTAATAAACCCGCATAAATGATACCCCAAATTGAAAAGGCGTATCCCGCTGGTGTAAAAAAATTAAAGTATCGATCGGATACCGTTTTCATGGTGTTTCCGTTAAATACGCCCGTATTAGATAGATAGTTGACAAAAATGGTGCTCACTAATGCTACACCATTTACAATTGGAAATAATTTTTTCATCACTGTTAGCTTTGATACAAAACCATCAATTTATTAAAATGTTTAAAATTCGAATATTACACCTAAAGATGGGATCAGATTACCTGAACTTGTGTTTAAAATGTACGGTATAGCATTTGATCCATCCGATTTAATAGCTTGCCCATCAGTAGTTAAAAAGTTGCTGTTATCTGATGTACGTTGGAATGTGTATTTGGGTAGATCGTCATTTTTGGCTTTCAAAATATTTTGGATATCAACATAGAAATTAACCGCAGTACGCTTGAAGTTGATGCGTTTATCTACCCTAAAATCCAGTTGGTTAAAGGCGCCCAGTCGTTGTGAATTTAGCTGATTAAAGTTAAGCACACCTGTTCCCAAACTAATGTAGTTCAGTTGCGAAGCTGTCAAATCAAAAGGCGTATAAGGCGTACCGCCTGCATAACGATATTTCAATCCTAAATCCCAATTTCTTCTCAATTTATAGCCCAAGGTAAATGATAGCAGGTGTCTATTATCCCAAGATGAAGAAATAAAACGACCATCTGCCCCAGAAAATTTACTCACTACATAAGAGTAACTTGCCACGTAGAACAGTTTGTTAATTAATTTCTGCTGTGCAAATACCTCAAAACCATAAGTTCTTCCATCACCTATACTCAACAGAGGTTCGCTACCGAAAGAAGTATATTCAGCGCCTTGATTGGCTAATGAAATTCCGTTGTTTACCGAAACTAGGTAATTACTGTAACGTTTGTAAAAAGCCTCAAATGTAAATCTTAAATCTGTTTTAGGTAGAAATTGAGTACCCAGTACATAATGTGTAGATTGGATATAGTCTAAATTTTTATTCAATGCATTGCCAAAGTTATCTAAGTAACCAAGCGCTGTATACGGAGGAATTTTAAAGTAAGTTCCAACTGATGCATTGATATCCCATTTCGGGTTCAAGTGATAACTGAAAGAGATCCTCGGTGATAAGGTGCTTAACGGATTACTTCCTCCGTTCGTGAACGAATTCATATCGGTTCTAACACCTCCTGAAACTAGCAAACGCTCATTAAACAGGTTTTTAGAGGCTTGAAAAAATGCGCCATACTTCCAAAAATTGATGCTGTTGTTAAAAACAATGCTACGTTGCGGACTAACGAGATTGCCACTACCGTCGTAAACGGCGTTGCTAAGTTTATTGAACAAATTTCCTTGGTAGCCTACCGCTTGTGCCATCAGTCCAGCACCTATTTTCCATCCATTTACAAACTTATTGATATCAAACCTGAACTTATTTTCGTCTTCTTGCGACGCAACCCTCAGCACACGTTTAGTCTCATCCATTATTTGATCCTCAAACTTATCTAACTTGTTATCAAACATGTTTCGGCTAAGCGTGAAGTTTAAAAATCCGTTTTCAATTTTATGATTGATATTAATGCCAACCGTATAATTCCATTGGTTAATGTATGGTGTTGAACGCAGAATATAAGTGTTTTCTAATGTCGATTCTTTAGTAGGTGCGAATCTGAAACGATCAATGGCACCTAACCCAATAGCCGTAAGTTTAGTTTTATCGTTGAACTTGTGTGTAATCTTGAATTGAAAATCTTCAAAATCAGGGCGTATGGGCAAGTCAATTAGTTTAAACAGGAAGCTCAGGTATGACTTACGGGCCGAAGCCAGAAATGTGGTGTTGTTACCCAAAGGGCCATCTAAAGTAAGTGCAGTTTCCGTAAAACTCACCCTTGCATTTCCCGATAAGCGTTCGGGATTGCCATCACGTTGTTTAATTACAAAGGTAGATGCCAAAGGGTTGTCGTAACGAGCATCAAATGCTGACGAGCTTAGTTTCAAACTTTCTATAAAAGAAACATTTAAAATACCTTGCGCACCACCAGAGCTACCTTGCGTTTGAAAGTGATTTAAAACTGGAATCTCAATTCCATCTAGGTAATACACATTTTCATTTGGCGCACCGCCTCTGATAATGATATCGTTTCTTTCGCCAGTTCCATTACTGATTCCTACACCTGGCAACGTTTGAACCACTTTTGAAACATCAAAATTACCACCTGGGTTGCTTCTAATTTCTTCGGTAGTTAGCTGCTGTACAGAAAGTGGCGTCACTAAATCAGTTGCCACTGCAGATTTTTGCTTGCTAAATTTAATATTAACTTCCTGCAAGCTTTTCGATTCAGGTTGTAAATCAAAATTAACCAACTGTGGCGTACCTGTGCTTACCACAATGTTATATTTAATTTGACTGGTAAAACCCACACTGCTTACCGAGATTTTAAACGTCCCGGCAGGCACCTTGATCTTATAATTACCAAGGCTATCCGTTACGGTTTGCAAGTTGATATCATTAACCAAAATGGTAGCACCAACAACGCCAGCGCTGGTATTTGCGTTTTGTACAGTTCCAGTAATTAAACCACTGTTTTGAGCTTTAACAAGTTGACTAAAGCTTAATAAAATTAGAATAAGTAAATGTTTGACTTTCAATTTAAATGGATTTAAAAGTTTAATTGTGTACAAATATAACCAATTACAAAGCAAGGCTTAATAAAAAAAGCCGAGATAGGTACAAAATTATACCTACCTCGGCGAGAATCAGCCATGAAAAAACGATCTTTAGATACCAGGTAACAATACTTGGTCGATAGCGTGGATTACGCCGTTTGTTGTAATTACGTTAGTAGTAGTAATGTTTGAAGATGTAGTGTTACCTAAACCTTTCACTTTTGCACCACCTGTTAAGCTTATGGTTACTTTTCCACCTTGTACAGTAGTTGGCATAGCGCCTTCAGTTAAATCACTTGAAAGTACGCGACCAGCAATTACGTGGTAGGTTAAAATATTAGTTAATGTTGCAGGACTAGCTGCTTGAATTGAAGCAATGGTTGTAAATCCAGCATTGATGAAAGCTTGGTTAGTAGGTGCAAATACGGTAAATGGACCAGTACCCGATAATACCTGTGCAACGTTAGTGCTTCCTTGACTAGCCCTAGTTATTGCAGCAACTAAAAAGCTGAAGTTAGCGTTTGCCTGTGCCGCTTGAACTATATTTCCGCTTGCTGGCATCAACACTCGGTTAATAATGTGTACCACACCATTTTTAGCATTTACATCTGCGGTTAACACAGTAGCACCATTTACGAATACACCGTTAGCATTTTTAGTTACAAATACGTTGGCATTTGCCGAAGTAGCAACAGCCGTGTTTGACGCCGTTGGTATAGCTGATGCAGGCGTACGGTTAGGCAATACGTGGTAAAGTAAAATTTGTTTCAAGGTTTCAGCAGACATTGCCGTAATTTTTGCATCGGTATCTAAACCAGCAGCAGCAAATGCAGCATTGTTTGGCGCAAATAAAGTGAAGTTACCCTCACCTTTCAACGTTCCAGTTAACTGTGCATGATTTAACGCAGTTTCTAATAAAGAGAAATTGTCATCAGCTGCAACAATATCAGCAATTGAAAGATTTTCTTGTACATCATTATCTTTCTTGCAAGAAGAAAAAAAGGCAGACCCAACAAGCGCAACCATTAACGCTAGCTTCGAAAATTTAAAGTTAAGTGTTTTCATATTTTAGTATTTTTTTATACAATATCACTACAAAATAAATACCAAAAGGTTTTAAATTACACTAAAGTATTTTTTAAAATATCATCAACTATTATTTAGTTCATTTCTATACTAATTTTATTTATTTTTGTATTAAAATATTTACGAAATGTCATATCACCTAGTTAAAGAAATCATTGGATTAGCTGAACGCTACGAACAAGAAAATGTACATGCAAAAAAAGATGATGTACATGGATTTGTACAATGGATTAACCAACACTTGGACGGTACTTCAGTAAGCTTGCCTGAACCTGATTGGAATGGAAAAATTTACGGTAGATCTGCCGACAGCGTAATTAATACTTCTTTAGTGCATTTATATCGATACGCAAAACAACATGCTAAAGAAGCTATTGCAGGTTCGGAATTCTCTACTTCTGATGATTTCTTCTATCTGATTAGCCTAATGTCTCATGGCAGCATGACCAAAACTGCATTAATTAAGCTTAATGTGCACGAAAAATCTGCAGGGATACAAATTGTAAATAGACTGATTACCGGCGGTTTTGTAACGCAGGAAACTACGCATGATGATAAGCGTAATAGGATGATCAGTATTACTGAAAAAGGTAAAAGTGCTTTAAATAAACATATTGAGCAAATGAGAACGGCTTCGCAAAATGTTACGGAACCGTTATCAAATGCAGAAAAAATGGAACTTATCAGGTTACTTACCAAATTGGAAGACTTCCACGAGGCAAGAGCTGTTAAGTTATAGTCGTTAGGCTATAGTTTCTTCTAGTACCTGGGTATAAAAGTCTTGCAATTTCATACCCATTGCGGCTACTTGTTGCGGAATAAAGCTAGTTGCGGTTTGTCCGGGTATGGTATTGATTTCGATGAAGTAAAAATTTCCAGTTCCGTGTTCTAAGAAATAATCTATTCTTACAATCCCTCGGCAATTCAGTTTTTGATAAACATCGGCAACTACCTGCTCTACCCTAGCCTTTTCTTCTTCGCTCATATCTCCAGGAGTAATTTCTTCGGTAACACCTGGTGTATATTTAGCATCAAAATCGAAAAATTCATTTTTGGTTTTCACCTCAGTAGTGGGCAATACCACAATTTTGCCTTTGGTTTTAAATACACCTATGGAGAACTCCCTTCCCTCAACAAATTCTTCTACTAAAACTTGGGTATCTTCATTAAAGGCTTTCTCTAATGCAGCAGCTAAATCATCTACATGTTTTACCTTGCTCATACCAATACTGCTGCCACCATTGTTAGGCTTAACAAAATAAGGCAGCTTCAATTGTGCTTTTACTTCTTCAGCGTCGTAATCTTCTTTAAATAGTTGAAGTGATTTGGCCACATTTAAATTCTTGATTCCATTTACAATTGCTTTGGTGTAGCCTTTATTCATGGTAATGGCACTGGTTAACGCGTTACAAGTAGTATAAGGTACGCCCAGCATATCAAAATAACCTTGTAATTTTCCATCTTCTCCCGGCGATCCGTGAATGGCAATAAAAACGCCATCAAATACTATCTTTTTCCCTTTAATGTTTAGAGAGAAATCGTTTTTGTCAACTTCAATTTTAACTGAATCTGCTGGTTCGTAAAACCATCCATTTTCAGTAAGCATAATTTTATAAACTTCGTATTTGCTAGTATCTATATTTTGGGCAATTGTTGCAGCACTCTTTACCGAAACCACCCATTCGCCTGTGGTTCCGCCAGTTAGTAGTGCAATGGTCTTCTTCATCTTTTAAAAATTAGTTTTATTTATGCTTGTGTTAATTGAAAATAAAAAATTATGAGTTTAATAACTTTATACCTCAAAAATAGAAATTAGTTAAACAGATTTGTTTTTAATTTAAGATAAATATTTTTTTAAGCTAAATTTGGGCTTAATTTTAATCAAAAGCTAATGGGCAACTTTACCGAGTACCTTAAAACAAAGTCTTTTCGAACCAATATCATAGCGGCAATTTGCACCTTCTTCGCACTTCTACTTATCGCTTTTTTCAGTTTACGTTACTACACCAAACACGGCGAGGGCTTAGAAGTACCTAACCTAAAAGGTTTAAAAATAGAAGATGCTATAAGCAAATTGGAAGGCTTGGGCTTACGCTACGAAATCGACTCTGTTTACATTATGGATCAGCCGCCTGGCATTGTAACCGATCAGGATCCCGACCCGCAAACTTTTGTGAAAGACAACCGTACCATCTATTTAACAATTAATACCAATAATGCTCCTAATGTTAGATTTCCTGACATCGAAGCTAAATCCCTCCGCGAAGCGAAATCAATTATTGAAAGCTACGGTTTAAAATTGGGTGATACCACCTACAAACCAGACGTAGCTAGAGATGTGGTTTTGGAAGCTTTGTTTGGCGGACAGCCAATTAAAGCTGGCGAAAGTTTGCCAAAAGGTTCAAGAATCAATTTTGTTTTAGGCGATGGCCGCGGAAATGAAGAAGTTGAACTGCCTAACTTAACAGGTTTAACTATTGACGAGGCTAAGTTTTCTCTAAAAGGCTCCATGCTAACTATTGGAACTATTACTTACCAAGGTACTATTACTGATACTGCCAACGCCATAATCGTAAGCCAATTTCCTTTAGCAACAGATAGCTTAAGCAAAGTTCGCATAGGTACGCCAATTAACATAACGCTAACAAACAAACAATAACCCACCAAATGAGCACAAACAAACCCCTTAAAAAAAGCTATAAAATTGCATTAGTTGTTTTGGCTGTGGTAGCCTTAGTTGGAGGCTATTTCGGTTTAAAATTTTATAAAACTTACTTTGCACCAAACGTAACTGGTAAAGAAAAATACCTTTACATTAAAACAGGCTATGTTTTTGAAGACTTAGTAACCGACATGCGTTACAAGGATATTTTAAATGACATTGGAACTTTTTGGGAAGCTGCTGAAAACATGAACTTACAAGGGCCACTGAAGCCTGGTAGGTATCGCTTAAAAGAAGGCATGAATAACAGAGCCTTTATCAATATGCTAAAAGCTGGTAATCAGGAACCTGTGAAGTTGAAATTTCAAAACATCAGAAAAATTGATGGCTTAGCTGCCTTGTTGGCTAAAAATTTAGAACCAGATTCTACCGCATTTATTAAACTGTTCGACTCTGCCGCTTATGTGGAACAATATGGTTTCAATACAGATAATGTTTACACCATGTTCATTCCAAACACCTACGAAATGTACTGGAATACTTCGCCAAAAGAGTTTTTCAAAAAGATGAATGCAGAGTACGTTAAATTTTGGAACGCTGATCGTAAACAAAAGGCTGCTGCACTCGGTCTTGATCCAATTAAAGCAACCATATTGGCTTCAATTGTTGATGCCGAAGCGCTTTACGACAAAGAAATGCCAACAATTGCGGGTCTTTACTGGAATAGGTTGCAAAAAGGAATGTTGTTACAAGCTGATCCAACGGTAATTTTTGCCAATGGCGATTTTACGGTGAAACGTGTTACCGGAGCAATGCTAGGTGCCGATTCGAGATACAATACCTATAAATATGTAGGTTTGCCTCCGGGACCAATCAACATGCCAAGTATCAACGCAATTGATGCCGTACTTAACAAACAAGACAATAACTACCTTTACATGTGCGCTAAGGAAGATTTTTCTGGCTACCACAACTTTGCGGCAACAGTTCAGGAGCATAACATCAATGCTAAAAAATACAGAGAGGCTTTAAATCAAAGAAATATCTTTAGATAATGTTCACTTACGAAACTAAGGTTAAAGTTAGATACGCAGAAACTGATCAGATGGGCGTGGTATATCACGGAAATTATGCCCAATATTACGAAATTGCCCGTACAGAATGTTTTGAAGCCTGCTCTGGTATGACCTACGCCTCAATGGAAGCTGATGGCGTAATGCTACCAATATTAGAATTGCAATCCAAATACTTAAAGCCAGCACTTTATAACCAGGTACTCACTATTAAATCAATAGTGAAGGAGTTGCCCACCGTAAGGTTACATGTGGAATACGAAATCTACAACGAAGCCAATGAGCTCATCAATATTGGAAAAACAACGCTAGTATTTGTAGATAAGCACACTCGGAGGCCTTGTCAGCCACCAGAAAACTTTATGAAAAATGTAAGGCAGTATTTTTGATTTAAAATTGTAGAAGTACAATTTTGAAATGTATTTGTAGCATCTTAAATATGCATTTCTACAATTAAAATAATTAAGCGATATATTTAAATCGTAGTTGTAATCTAAAATCGTAAATATATTTAATGAACTGGCTACACAAACAGCTATTAAAGTTGAGGCCCTACTCTTTGTTTATTGAGTGGACCAAGGTTTGTGTTTTGCCCGGTTTCAGTCCGTTGCCAATTTACACTGTCGCCACTTTTTTCTTTAAAGAAATAGGTAAAGATACCTTGGTAAACAAAGCTTCTTCGCTAGCCTACAATTTTATGTTGGCCATTTTTCCGGGAATTATTTTCCTATTTACGTTAATTCCATACATCCCAAAACGCATTGGTTTTCAAGAGGGCTTGATGTCTTTATTGGCACTGGTATTGCCAAACAATGCCTATTTAGCGTTCGAAGCCACCATTAACGATATTGTGAACATACAAAACGGAAGTCTACTCTCTATTGGTTTTTTCCTTTCGTTATTTTTTGCCACTAATGGCGTACATAACTTGATGATGGCGTTCAACAAATCATCGCTCATAGTTGAAACCCGTACCTTGCTTAAAAGACGGTTGGTGGCTCTGGTACTCACCATTGTTTTGGTGGTTTCTATGATCATTTGTATTGCCGCAATGACTTTGGGCGAGTTGGCCATCGATTTTTTCAGAAAAGAAATCAACTACAATGGAAGTTTAACAATTTACGCCATCAAAATTACACAGTGGGCATTATTGGGCGTATTGTACTTTATTAACGTTTCCATTTTGTACCGCTACGGTCCTGCTCATGCAAAAAAGTGGAAATTTTTTAGTGCAGGCTCATGGCTAGCCACCATTTTAGCCTTCCTAACCATTTGGGGCTTCTCTTTTTACATCAATAATTTCAGTGCCTACAATAAAATTTACGGCTCAATAGGCACGTTGATGGTGGTAATGATTTGGCTATACCTCAATTCTTTAATCTTGTTGGTGGGCTTCGAGCTTAATGCCAGCGTTGATCTTTCTAAAAGAAGTGTAAAAATCATAAGGCCAAATTTTAATCTATTTAAAAGCAACAATAAAGACGAAAATAGTTAACATAGGTTCCGTATAAGAGAATTATGCTTTTGCTAGCGATAGCGCTTCAAATCTTCGTTCACCTAATTTTCGGTCTCTTATTTTTCGGGCTGCACTAATGAGCCAAAGTACTTTCTTTGAAAGAAAAATAAGCAACCGAGAGTTTTTGTTACTTTTTGCGGTCAAAAAGTAAGAGCCCAGCGGCGGCGAGCTAAAAAAACACATTTAATGCAGCTTTTAAAGAATTATAAAAGTACTTAATCCATACTCACGTTATTTATCTCTTAATTAGTAGTAAAGCCAATTCCCAGTACTATTTTCGTTAGTCCCGTTATCCACTCATACGCCTGCGCCAGCGCCTCAGTCAACGCTGGGCCTTATCCACTTGGCCGGTATCCGTTACTACCGGGTTTAGTTAACCAACTGCCATGCAATAATCAAAAACCTCAATCTGCAAACCGTTCAAGCATTTTTTGTGAAGTCAATTATCATTTTTTATAGCTGATAACTAAGCGCTTAAAACAAACTTCATAAAATACCTAAACTATAATTTGCGTAATAACCTAGAGTTTGTACTTTTGTCCCCGGAAAGTTGGCAGAGTGGTCGAATGCGGCGGTCTTGAAAACCGTTGTCTGTCACAGGACCGGGGGTTCGAATCCCTCACTTTCCGCGGAAATAAAATAGAAATCCTGCACATTATTGTAGCAGGATTTTTTATTTCAGGCCATTCAGTTTATCAACAGCAAAAAGTACGGAAAGTATATAATAGCTGCGCAAATCAATGCAAAGAGGCAAATTACCAGTACCGCACCTGAAGCTAAATCTTTAGTTTTTCCTATCAAGGGGTCTTGCTGCTCCGTTACACGGTTGGCCAGTGTTTCAATGGCCGTATTGAAAATTTCAGCGGTCCAAGCTAAGCCAATCAATAGTAAGGTAATTAGCCAATCAAACTTATTAACCTGTAGTAATGTATTAAGCACTATCACTAAAATGGCCGCAACCAAATGAAAGAGCATGTTATTTTCATTTCTAAATGCCAGCAAAATACCTCGCCAAGCATACCGATAACTTTTTAGATGTTTATTTAATCTGCTCATTGCTTTTTAATTAAATACGTGTGCCAAATACACAATGCAATAACTTGCTAAACAAATCAAAGCATTTGCATTTCTAGATTTGAGCAAGTTTTGCCGCTCCATTTTTTCGTTCCAAAATCCATTGGCCAATAACCAAAATACTAGGCTGAATATAATATCTACGATATCAAATCTGCCATTGGTTATATGAAATAACTGCAGCAGCTCTAAGGTAAAACAAAAAATAAGTGGAATAAAGGTGCAATTCAAACGCCATTTACCAAAGTTAATATCATAATTTTTAGAGGTGAGCGTAATGCACAATACCCATAAGCCTTCTGGTAATGAATAAATAAGCATATTGTTTAATGGAACAGCATTTACAATACTATGCTTCAAAAGCAGATAGTTTTCAGCAGAAACCAATTGGATGAACAAACAGGTGACTACAGTTTTTTCTGTTCTGTAAAATAAATAAATCAGCAAGCTAACCAATAAGGCCAAACCAATAGCAACATATTTTTTCATGGCTTTTCAACAACAAGCAATTTAAAGTAACTACCCCAACCAAAACCAACTTCCTTAACTAACGTGAATTGTTTTAAAACAGTGAGTTCACTTATTTTGAACACAGAACGAAAATGAAAAGCTTTTGAAAAAGGCTCAAACATTTTATCAACGTACTTCAGGCAGTTATTGGGTGTAAAATGATTTAAGATGAATAGCTTTCCGCCAGGTTTTAACACCCTGTAAACTTCAGATAATACTCTGTTAGGATCATCCACTACTGCAATAACATGCGATAATACTGCATAATCAAATGCCTTATCACTAAAATGGAGCTGTTTACCATCCATTTCAAGCAAATCAGCATTGCCCGTATCATATTTCTTAGCCGCGTTCAACATCGCAATAGAGGTATCAATGCCTGTTATTTGATGTTTGCCATAATATTTCAGGTGTTGCCCGTTTCCCACTCCTATCTCCAATAAATTTCCCTTTGGCAACAAACACACTTCTTTAAATAAAATTTTCTTTTGGGGCTTAAGTAAAATATCTACCAAAGGATAGCATATGGAAAACTTATTGTAAAAATTAGCGGTACGCTCAGTCATGTTAACTTATAATTTCATTTAATCCAGCAACTATCACAAAAGCTATTGAATAATTGCCAAGCAAATTTATTCATTTACTTTATATTTCAAAGTACTTTGTTAAATAGAATTTTAGGACATAAAAAAAATCCAATGATTTACACCATTGGATTTAACTTAATCCTCTCTACTCCCATCATCGGCCATACGCACCATTTTTGGTTCAAACTTGGCTACTACATCTACTAAATCTTGTTGTGCAGCCATCACTTGATGTATGTCTTTATACGCCATCGGTGCTTCATCTAAGCCGGCGCCAATCAAAGTTACACCATGATCCTTCAACACCGCCTTCATCTCCGCTTTGGTGATGTTTTTTATAGCTTTTGAACGGCTCATTAACCTACCCGCACCGTGTGAAGCCGAATGGATTGACTCCACTTCTCCCTTTCCTCTTACTAAGAAACCGGGAGCTGTCATACTGCCTGGAATAATTCCCATCACACCCTTTGCTGCTGGCGTTGCGCCTTTTCTATGCACAATCACTTCTTCGCCATTTAAAGTTTCTTTCCATGCAAAATTATGATGGTTTTCTACTTTAGCTAGCACTTTAGCACCTATGGCTTTGGTTAATCTTTTATGGATCACTTCGTGACAGGCAGAGGCATAATCGCCGGCTAAATTCATGGCAATCCAATATTCCTGACCTTCTGCACTATTTAAATCCAAGTAGGCTAAGTTTGCGGCATCATCAGGAAGTTTACAAAGCTGTTTTGCTACTTTTGTGTAATGGCCAGCAATGGTTGCACCCAATCCTCTTGAACCAGAATGTGTTAACAAGGCAACGTATCTTCCTTTATCGATATTCAAGATCTCATCACGTTCCGCAAAATCAATGATGCCCCACTCCACAAAATGATTACCGCCACCAGAAGTACCTAACTGCGCCCAAGCTTTTGCATGCAACCCTCTTAGCAGCGGAGTAGCTTGAAATGTTTCACTTTCCATCACCTCGTGGTCGGCCCTCTCAAAACCTCTAAATTCCCTACCGGCACCAAACTTGGTAAAGGCAATTAATTCTCTTTTATACTTGTCATCCTTACCGAAATAATGCTTCTCCGGTATATCAAATATGCTTAAAGCCATTCTACAACCAATATCAACGCCAACGCCGTAAGGAATAATGCTATTATTTGTAGCTAAAACACCACCAATTGGCAATCCGTAGCCCTGATGGGCGTCTGGCATTAATGCACCGGCAACGGTAACTGGCAATTTCATTGCAATGTTCATTTGCTTTCTGGCGCCTTCTTCAATGTAACTTTCCCCGAAAATACGGTAGTCTTTTGATACGTTATTTAATGAAATGGTGTCGTCCAATTCGGTATTATTTTCTGCTACAATTAGTTCGGCCAATGGTGCTAACTTGTCGTCGTCCAAAAAGCTTTCTGGATAGCTTTTAATTTTCTTTAACAGATTCAAAATCTCTTCTTTAGCTAAATCTTCAAAATGTTCAGCAATTAAAGTTAAAGCTAAGCCTATTGTTTTACCTTCGGAGAAACCCACGGTTAAAAGCTCATTTCCTGTAATGATTGTTTTCATATTATTCTTTCTTAAAACTCGGCAAGCATCGTTCACTTGCCGAGGGTGTCATTTAGTTATCCAGTAAACTATTACGATATAATCAACCGGCAACATTACAAAGATGCAAGCGGATGTACGCAGTACAATTGCGCAATAAGTAAATTATTTTGATTTTTATTTAAGTAATTGATTTTTATATAATTAAAATTAAATTAACATCAAATACACTTCAAAAAATTTGATGTGCGCAAATACAATGCGCAGATCAAATTAATTATTGAATAATTTTTTATTAGTTTTATTGCATAGCTACTGCTAAAGCAATTAAAATTTTAATATGGCCGTCAATAAACTAGCTTTAATAAGATATAAAACAATTGATGATTGTTTAAGAAACAGATACAAGAAATGGACTTTGGAAGACCTCATCGAAAAAGTTTCCGATACGCTTTATGAACTCGAAGGAATTACTTCCGGCGTAAGCAAGCGAACCATACAAGCGGATATCCAACTGATGCGAAGTGATAAGTTGGGTTATAAGGCACCAATAGTGGTTAAGGACAAACGATTTTATGTTTATGAAGATCCCAATTTTAGCATTACGAAAGCGCCAATTAATAACGCCGATGTAGATAAAATGAAAGAAATTGTTGGCGTGTTAAAAGAGTTTAATGCTTTCAATTATTTCGATGAAATGAGCGACATGATTGCTCGTTTGGAAAACAACCTGCATAAATCGACCCATAAAAATGGAAATTACATTCAGTTAGAAAACAATAATAGAGTTAAAGGAACTGAATATATTCCTGCCCTTTATCAATCCATCTTAAAAAAAATAGCACTGCTGATTGAGTACAAATCCTTCAAAGCCCAAAAATCGCAAAATACCATTTATTACCCCTATTTATTAAAGGAGTATCGGAACAGATGGTTTTTAATTGTTAGAGCCAAAAAAACTAACATGTTAATGAATTTGGCACTAGATCGAATTATTGAGTTTCAGGAATTACCAAATGAACCTTTTTTACCTTATGATGGAGTTGACTTTGACCGATATTACAACGACCTAATTGGCGTTACCAAAAACGCTACAGATAGGGCGCAAAAAGTAATTTTAGAATTCGATGCTGCAACTACCCCATATATTATCACTAAGCCTTTACACCACTCGCAACAACTTGTGGCACAAAAAGAAGTCACCTCTGTTTTTAGGATCGATGTTGTACTTAACTATGAATTGGAACGCGAAATACTTGGTTTTGGGGAATGTGTGAAAGTGTTAGGCCCTAGAATACTAGCACAGAAA
Organism: Pedobacter zeaxanthinifaciens; assembly: GCF_003313335.1. Taxonomy (GTDB): domain Bacteria; phylum Bacteroidota; class Bacteroidia; order Sphingobacteriales; family Sphingobacteriaceae; genus Pedobacter; species Pedobacter zeaxanthinifaciens. The sequence continues at coordinate 383,015 of NZ_QMHP01000001.1, read as the reverse complement.
ATCAGAAGAAGAATAAAACATGCCGCTGCGAAATATGAACTTGATGATGCACAGGCAGCCAAAGGAAAACAAAGCCAGCTGGCACTTTAATAAAAAATAGCCCTGAGGGGAACTCAGGGCTATCGTTTTGTTATCAATTAGGATAACTCAAATTTATATCCAACACCTTTTACGGTTGAAACGTAATTTTCACCGAGTTTCTCTCGTAATTTCCTGATGTGAACATCTATTGTTCTGTTGGTGACTACCACGGAATCTTCCCAAATATTTTTAAGAATGGATTCACGTGTGTAAACCTTACCTGGTTTAGATGCTAATAAGTAAAGTAATTCAAATTCTTTCTTCGCTAACACCACTTTTTCTCCATTTTGATAAACTAAATAAGATTCCCTATCTATCACCAAATCACCAATTTCTAATCTATTTTCAGAAATCTCATCGCTACTTGCATTACGACGCAAAATTGCATTGATGCGGCTTACTAATGCTCTTGGCTTTATTGGCTTAGCAATATAATCATCTGCACCTACATTAAAACCCGCTATTTCAGAATACTCCTCGCTTCTAGCTGTTAAAAACACCATAAAAGTATTTTTAAATTCAGGTATGGCCCTCATTAAACGGCAAGCTTCAATACCGTCCATCTTCGGCATCATGATATCCAAAATAATCAAATCTGGCTGAACCTTTTTAGCTACATTGATACCATCTTGACCATTGCTGGCTAAAAAAACCTGATAACCCTCTTTTTTTAAGTTATATTCTATTAACTCAAGGATATCCGGTTCGTCATCAACTATTAGGATCTTTTGTTTAGCTGTACTCATTGCGGTTTTATTTGTTACGAAAGTAAGTATACAATTGCAACATTTAGTTAAAATGAAGTTAATAAATTGTTAAGACTACTCCATATTTTAACATAGATTTAGAATTGGCGTAAGGTTTTGTTTAAAAATGCATTAAGCTCCTCGCCCCTCAAATCTCTAGCGATGATTTTGCCATTTGGATCGAGTAAAAATGAGCTTGGAATAGCCTCAACCTGATACAACTTCACTGTTTCGCCTTCAAAATCTTTTAATTCACCAACTTGATCCCATGCTAAGTTATCTTGCTTAACCGCCTGTGCCCAAGCATTTTTATCTTTATCTAAAGAAATGCCCAATATAGTGAAGTTTTTATCCTTGTAAGTTTGATAAGCTTTTACCACGTTCGGGTTTTCTGCTCTACATGGACCACACCACGATGCCCAAAAATCTAACAGCACATACTTTCCTCGGTAGTCGCTTAATTTAACCGTTTTACCATCAATGCTTTGAATGGTGAAATCAGGTGCGGTTTGACCAATTTGTACTGCTTTTAACCTACCAACTTTTTCCACAAAATTTTTAACTGCCGAGTGCTGCTTTAAACCTGCGTCAACTTTATCTGCATAAGCTACCAAAGCTTTTTCATTTCCTATTGGATTAACCAGGCTAATGGCGTAAAAACTCACCAAAGATTTAGAGTTTTCCATTGCGAATTTGATGATCGCTTGATTCAAATCATTTAAAGCGTTGTTGTATACCGGCGATAGCTGTTGTAATAGTGCATCTCTTTGGTCGGGGTTGGCAGCTACTTTTTCCTCAAATTGCTTACTTACTTCAAATATTTTCGTTTGGTATTTGATTTTCAAATCGTTGAACTCTGCTAGTTTAGCGGCATCATCTGCACCATCAATGGTATAATGCTGATTTTTATCGGCTACATCAGCGGTGATATCAACTTTATCACCATTTTTTGCAATCACAATATATTCGTTGGTCAAATAATTCACTCTGAAGAAATCTGCTTCAGGCTTGGTATTAACGAACTTAAAATCGCCATTTTCTGATAAATTGGTAGAATCCAACAACACCATGGTATTGCTAGCCATACCATACAAATACACCTTATTTTTTATATTGGCGTTTTTTAACTTTCCCTCTATGGTGAATTTGGTTTTATCTTTACAAGCGCTTAAAGCTGCTACTAAAACCAATACAATCAATGTTATTTTTTTCATTATTTAATTTTTGAATTAGATATGAGATTACCAGTAATTGAGCTATTGCTCCAATTTTTTTAGGATTAATTCATTTACGCTTTTCGCATCGGCTTTACCTTTGGCCAATTTCATTACTTCGCCAACAAACAAACCTAAAACGCCTTTCTTTCCTTTTTTGTATGCCTCAACCTGAGCTTGGAATTTAGTGAGCACTTCTTCAATTAGTCCTTCCAGCGCAGCGTTATCTTCAACTATCAATAAATTAAGTTGTTGTGCTAAGTTTTCTGCATTTTGATTTGCGTCAGCTTCCAAAGCGGGCAAAAGTTGTTGTAGGGCGTTTTGTTGTGATATTTTTTTAAGATCTACCAAATTGATTACCTGCGCCAACTGCGATGGAGTCAATGTATATTGGTTAATGCCAATTTGCTTTTCATTCAAAATAGCTTTGATGTTTCCAAGCAACCAATTCACTAAACTCTTTTTATTTGTAACTTCCTTAGCGGCAGCAACATAATATTCATAAAATGCACTTTCATCAGCTAATACTGCAGCTTCTGATAAATTGATACCTAATTCGGTCACTAAATTTTGAGCAATTTGTTTAGGCAGCATTGGCATTGTCGCTTTAACCTGCGCTAACCACTCATCTGAAATTTTTACAGGCGGTAAATCCGGATCAGGGAAATAACGATAGTCATTTGCTTCCTCCTTACTGCGCATTGGCGAAGTTGTGCCTTTATCGGCATCAAAATTTAAGGTACTTTGAATAATCTGTTCACCATTGCCAACTGCTTTTACCTGCCTGCCAAATTCAAAATCAATCGCTCTGCGCACATTGCGGATGGAATTTAGATTCTTTACTTCGCACCTCGTTCCGAATGCAGTATCACCCTTTTTGCGAATGGAAATATTAGCATCGCAACGCAAAGATCCTTCTTCCATGTTACCATCGCTAACGTTCAGGAAGCGCACTAATTGCCTAATTTCAGTTAACAAAGCTGACGCTTCCTCGGCACTGCGAATATCAGGTTCGGTTACAATTTCAATTAGTGGAACGCCAGCCCTATTCAAGTCAACAAAAGAAAAGTTTTCATCCTGATCATGCATGCTTTTTCCTGCATCTTCTTCCAAGTGAATTCGGTTAATACCTATTCTTTTCTCGCTGCCATCGCTTAAGCGAACACTTAAAAACCCATTTTTACAAATTGGACTGTTATCCTGTGTAATTTGATATCCTTTTGGTAAATCAGCGTAGAAATAGTTCTTGCGATCAAAAAAATTGTATTGGTTGATTTCACAGTTAAGTGCCAATCCAATTCGCATTGCCTTTTCTACTACCTCTTTATTTAATTTAGGTAAAGCTCCAGGAAGTCCCAACGATACTGTTGAAATGTGTTCATTAGGGCCTGCACCAAAAGCAGCGCTATCGGTACAAAATATCTTGGATTGTGTATTTAACTGGACATGTATTTCTAATCCCGAAACAAGTTCGAAATCGGTTACTTCATTTGCAATTGTAGTTGTGCTCATAATCGGCTAATATCCCTTTAAAGGATATCAAGTGTAGTATTTTAGTTTCAAATATAGGGATAAAATATGGAGTAATTGCCGTTTTCACAAAGGGTTTGCGTCAATTTTATTAGCTGATGCGCTTAAGTTTACACTTATTTTGATGATGTGAAAATCAGCGTAAGCTATTGTATCAATACTGAAACACGAAAATAGCACACAATCAAATGGCACGGTATTCGTTTTAGTTTTAACACACACAAGAACTAAATGTTATGAAACGATTAATGATGACGCTGACTATTGCTATAGTAGCAATTACAGCTTACAACTCAAGCGCTCAAGTTAGTTTAAATATTAATATAGGTGCACAACCTAATTGGGGCCCTAGAGGTTACGATTATGTTGAATATTATTATTTGCCAGAAATTAGAACCTACTATCATGTACCTACCAGGCGCTACGTTTACTACGAAGGAAATAGTTGGGTACGTAGAACAACTTTACCTAGAGCCTATAGAGGTTACGACTTATATAAAGGAAGGAAAGTGGTGATTAACGAACCTAGGCCTTACTTAAGAAATCGTACGACTCAGGTGATTATGGTTGATAAACATGGTCCGCATCATAAAGGTCCGAAACACCATAGAGGAAAAGGAAGACATTAAACCAAAACCCCGAATTTACTTCGGGGTTTTTATTTATAACTACTACAGGTTTTCTTCTATCAATAGGTTAATAATCCCATCAACCATTCCCACTTTTGGCACGAAGATTTGCTTAATACCTGCCCATTTCATTACCGTTAGATAAATTTCGCAAGCTGGGATAATCACGTCTGCCCTATCGGGATTCAATTTGAGTACCGAAATACGCTCTTTTAAAGAGTAAGCATTCAGTTCATTGTACATATTTTTGAGTTTTAAAAATGATAGCGGCATATCATCTTTTTCTCCACTCATACGAAATAGTTTATTGATATTTCCGCCTGTACCAATCCCTACAGTTTGCTTGAGTTCCTTCGTATGATGTTTGATCCAATCTTTCATTTCATTCCAGGTTTCCTCTTTATCTTGGTTATCCAAAATACGGATGGTTCCTAAATTGAACGATTTTGAAGCCACGGGTTGTCTGTTGACAAAGATGGAAAGCTCCGTACTACCACCACCTACATCAATGTATAAGTAACTTTTTTTAATATCGAGATTTTCCTCAATGTGATTGGAATAAATGATGCTAGCTTCGCGTTGCCCTTCAATAATTTCGATATCAATGTTGGCTAATTTCTTTACTTTTTCAATAACTGATTTGCCGTTTTTAGCTTCACGCATGGCAGATGTAGCACAAGCTAAGTATGCTGAAACGTGGTATACATCCATTAAGTTTCTAAAGGCAACCATTGTTTTCACCAAGTCGTCAATCTTTTTATCAGAGAGATTTTGATCCAAAAAAGCATCGTCACCAAGGCGAAGCGGTACGCGTACCAGGGTATTTTTCTTAAAGCTATTCCGATTTTCGTGATGGCTGATATCAGCAATGAGTAAACGTACGGCATTTGAGCCAATATCGATGGCGGCGTATCTTAACATTATTGGTGTTTATTTTTAAGGTAATTATAGGTTTGAACCTGTGCTCTTATTTTACTTGAAGACCTGTTTTTGCGGTATTTGTTATCGTTAGCTTTATCGATGATGCGTGCTTTAACGTTGTCTTGTAGTTGAAAATCAATCACATCGCGTATTTCTTGTTTCACATCCGAATCCAAGATTGGGAAACCAACTTCTACCCTATGTTCGAAATTACGCGACATCAAATCTGCAGAAGAAAGGTACATTTCCTCATCGCCGCCATTGCCAAAAATAAAGACCCTGGCATGTTCCAAAAATCGATCTACGATACTAACTACGCTAATATTTTCGCTAAAATCTTTAACACCAGGCACCAAACAACAAATGCCTCTTACAATGAGTTTAATTTGCACACCTGCATTGCTGGCTTCATATAACTTTTGCACAATACCTTCATCGGCCAAACTGTTAACTTTTAAAATCATGTACGCCGCTTTCCCAGCTTTTGCTTGTTTAATTTCTCTATCTATAAAACTATAAATTCTGCTTCTTGAGTCAATTGGGGAAACAATTAAATGCTTAAAACCTTTAGCTACGCTACGTTTATTCAGTGCGCCAAATAGCTTCACTAGCTCGCTTGTAATTTCTGTTTTACAAGTGAAAATGCTGTGATCACAGTAAATACGAGCTGTTTTCTCATTAAAATTTCCTGTTGCTAAATTGGCATAATACGTGGTTTTACGTTTTTCTACACGCTTAACTAAGCAAATTTTCGAATGCACTTTGAAGTCAGTCAATCCGTAATTTACGTTTACACCTTCTTCCATCAATCTATTAGTCCAAAAGATATTGGCACTCTCGTCAAAACGGGCTTTCAATTCCACTAAACAGTTTACCACTTTACCGTTTTTAGCGGCATTAATTAGCGCATTTATCACCTTTGAGTTTTCCGCCAGTCTATATAAAGTAATGTTGATCTCCGTAACTTTTGGATCAATGGCCGCTTCACGCAAGAAAAGAATAATGTAGTCGTAAGATTGGTATGGCAGATGTACCACATAATCTTTCTCCGCAATCTTTTTGAACAAGCTTTCCGTACGGTGCAAGTTTTTCACCTTTAAAGCAGGCATCGGGCTATATTCCAATTCTTTCGCACCAACATTTGGAAACGCAATAAAATCTCCAAAACGGTGATACTTGTTACCAGGAATTAAGCCATCCGCACCAATTTTAAGCTTGCTTACCAAGAAACTTAACATCTCAAAGGGCATATCACTATCGTAAAGCAACCTCATTGGTTTGCCTTTTTTCCGCTTATCAATGCTTTTGCGTAACTCCTCAATAAATTTATCACTTACATTTTTGTCGATATCTAATTCCGCATCCCTAGTAAGCTGAATGGAATAGGCTAGAATTTCAGCATAGTTGAAAACGTAAAAAATATCATCCAAACAATATTTGATGATATCCTCTAGTAAAATAATGAACTTTAAATCGTTGGTTTCTGGCAGCACTAAAAACCTAGAAATGCTATCCGGAAGTTCCAGTATTGCATATTTTTTGCTCTTGCCGGAATTGTTCGACAACTGCACAAAAAAGTATAGCGCCCTATCTCTCAATTCTGGAAACGGGTGATTGGCATCAATCATGATTGGCACCAGATTAGATAAAATCTTATCCCTAAAATGCTGTCGAACAAACTCGCCCCTAGCGACGTTAAGCTGGGTGTGGTTGAGGATAAATATACGTTGCTGGGCAAGTTCGGTAATTAAAATATCTTGAAATAACGTTTCGAATTTTCGCTCATGTTTTACTACGATGTTTTTGATTTCATCCAATACTTTTTTCGGATTGAAACCTAGCAAGGCCTTTGCCTTATCGTTTAAATTCACCAATCGGTTGAGAGATGCAACACGTACCCTGTAAAACTCATCAAGGTTAGAAGAAAATATAGATAAAAACTTGATACGTTCGATTAATGGCACTGATTCGTCGGCCGCTTCTTGCAGCACACGTTCGTTAAAGTACAACCAACTTATTTCTCTATTTAAAAACGGAAGCTTCTGTTTAGCCATTAGTTGAATTAAAAAAATCCCTAAAAAGGGATTTCCAAAAAGAAAATTTTAATATTAACTTATCATTAATTGCAAGTTAACAAAAATCAATTATTTAACATTAGAAGGCTTTTTTGCCGTAGGTGCCTTTGCTGTTTTTCCTGCTACTTTTGCCGGCGCCTTTTGTGCTACTGCCCTAGTTGTTTTTTTAGCTACCGCTGATGATTTTTCAGCCGCTGCTTCCGTAGCTATTTTCGCCGCTGCTTTAGTTTGTGCAACCGCTTTTTTAACTGGTGCTTTAACAGCTTTCGCTACTTTTTCTTCAGTTTCCAAAGCCGCAACCTTAACACTGCTTACTACGGGTTTAGCCTTTTTTGTAGCCTTCCTCACTATTTTAGTGGCCGATTTATCAATATTTTTGGCAAGTTTAACTCCTTCCTTTTTTACTGCTTTGGTTTTTTGTTTAATTTCTGGCTTGGCCGATGAAGTAATATCTTCAATTTTGTGACCTACCACCTCTTTCACTCCCTCAAAGGTTTTTGCCATTTTTTTCGCAACCGCTTTACTTGCTTTTGCTACATCTGCAGCTATAGATTCGGCATTGTGGCCCAAACCTTTAATTGCATCCAGAAATTTTTCTGTTAACGTTTGCTCCAATTGCTTTTTGGCTGCTTTTTTAACCGACTTTTTTGATGGTTTTGCTTTATTAGTTTTCGATTTCATAATTTTTTAGCGTTTTTTGTATGGTAAAATAAATTTATCAATTCTTTTCAAATTAAAGATCATAACATGCCAAGTTTCGATATAGTTAGCAAAATAGACGGTCAGACCTTAGATAATGCAATTAATAATGCAAAAAAGGAAATTTTGAACAGGTACGACTTTCATTCTTCCAATAGTAGTATTGAGCTGGATAAAAAAACGAACGTGGTTACGATATTAACGGAAGATGACATGCGCTTAAAAGCCATTACTGATTCTATTATCTCTCGAATGATGAAACAACATTTAGACCCAAATAGTTTGGATTTCGGGAAGGAAACTATCGCTTCTGGCAATATGATTAGAAAAGAAGTAAAAGTGAAAGAGGGCATCGACAAAGAAACGGCAAAGAAAATTGTTGCTAAGATTAAAGACAGCAAAATTAAAGTCCAAGCTTCTATGATGGAAGATCAAGTGCGTGTTCAGGGTAAAAACATTGATGATTTGCAGAAAGTAATCCAGCTTTGCAGAACTGAAGACTTCGGTCAGCCGTTGCAATATATCAATATGAGAAACTAATTTGATGATTTGATAACTGGTTAATTTGATAATTGGTTAATTGTCGATTGTTAGCAGAATTAGTGCTAATATCCAACTATTTATGCCTGACAACTAATCCCTGATACCTAACCCCTGATACCTATATAATGGAAATCAAAGAAAATGGATTCATATTTTCAGATGACCGCAACCTTGTGGATGCGAAAGCTGTGCATGAATACCTGAGCATATCATCTTATTGGGCAAAGGATATTCCATTTGATTTGGTAAAGCGCTCTATTGAAAACTCACTTTGTTTTGGTATTTATAAAGCACAACAACAAGTTGGTTTTGCCCGTTGGATTACCGACAAAGCCACATTTGCCTACTTATGCGATGTTTATGTGCTAGATGAGTTCAGGGGATTAGGTTTATCAAAAAAGCTAATGTCATTAATGCTTTTTCATCCCGATTTGCAGGGTTTACGCCGTTACCAGTTGGCTACGTTGGATGCGCATGGACTATATGAACAGTTTGGTTTCAAAGCCATAGAACATCCCGAACGGCAGATGGGAATTGTTTTCAAAGACTTGTACAGTAAAGCTAAGGAAGCTAATTAGCAGACGATTAATAACGGTTAAACAGTTTTTACTTCCCCTTCAGCGTAATCCTTGATATCTGTGATATATCCGTTCATAATCAAGAAATCGAACAATGGTTTAGCTTCTGGAGAAACCGGCATATTTTCGGTAGTAATTACTGTATTGCTCTTTTTATCCAAAAATGGGTAAGCAAAAAGCCTTACATTTCTGCTAAACATATCGTTAACATAGCTTAACAAATGTCCGGTGTAGTTTTCACCAAAATTAGCCGAATTAAATACAAATTTTAAGTTGTTGATGTTGGTTGACATCCCCACGCTTTTAGGCCTACATCTATCCAAGTATTTTGCCAACCTGTTTTTACGGGTAAAATTGGAAACGATTACAAAGTTACCTGTTTTACACATCTCTTCTGCCCTTTTTGCTACCACCTCTAAATCAATATCATCTGGTGTTTCCTGTGCTGCCGTAAGTACGTTGGTGATTAATACCTCAATCATTACAATTAAGTTATTGTCTTCCACTTTGTTTACTAACTTAAACTGGTCGGCTGCCTTATTAAATAAGCTAAAGTTAGGATTTGATTTTTGTCCGTATTTGGTACGCAAAATCATCACATCCTTTTTGTAAAGCAAGTCCTTCGCCTGTCTAGGATGCGAATCTGAATCAAATATCGCTGCAGTAGAAAAATCTTTTACTATTAAATAAAGGTTTAGCAGCAAGTTATTTACATCCTTAAAAGCTGGCCCTTGTACAGAAATCAAATCTATTTCCACCGAACCGACGTTCAAATTATCTACCAATGATTCAATCATTTTTCGTGGATCATTAGCATAGTAAAATGCAGCGTAAACTAAATTAACGCCAATCATGCCCAGCACACGCTGTTGCATTTGCACATCGGTATCCAATAAGCGTACGTGAAAGTAAATTTCATTTGGCAGCCCGCCTGGTTCGCTTTGAAAACGTAAACCAACCCAACCATGAGGGTCGTTGGTACGAGTGTAGTTTAACGTAGTTACTGTATTAGCAAACGCAAAAAAGGTTTTGTCTTTATGTTTTTCTCCTTTTAAACGCTCAATCAGCAAAGTGTATTCATGATCAAGCATTTTTAAAAGTCGGGTTTGACTTACATACCTGCCAGATTCTTCAGCACCATAAATCTCGTCGCTGAAAGTCATATCATAAGCAGAAATGGTTTTTGCAACGGTTCCTGAAGCAGCGCCTACGTTAAAAAAAGCCCTAGAGACTTCTTGTCCGGCGCCAATTTCAGCGAAAGTTCCGTAGATTTTAGGGTTTAAATTAATTTTTAATGCCTTGCGTTTGATATCGATAGTTTCCTGTTGCATGCTGCAAAATTACAAAAATCACTTAATTAGGATATGATGTGTTTTAATTTGGTTTGGTTCTAAACAAGTTTGGCCACAGATGCACAGATATCAATCTGATATTTAACGAATTAAAAATCTGTGTATCTGTGGCTAAAAAAGACTTCGAGATGTTTGGCCACAGATGCACAGATAAATCTGATATTCGATGAATTAGACAAAAATTAATCTGTGTATCTGTGGCTGAAAAAGACTTTGAGATGTTTGGCCACAGATGCACAGATATCAACCTAATATTAGTGAACGGATAATAATTAAAAATCTGTGGCTAAAAACAAAACAAGGGCATCAATTTTACTTGTGCCCTTGCAACCTTAAACTCACACCCATTAAGGGCGTATCAAACCATTGTATTATGAAACTACAATTTCTTTATGCTCATCTTTAGCTGGTTCTTTTTTACCTAGTGTGATGTTCAATACACCATTTACATATTCTGCGCTAATTTTTTCTGTATCAACGCCTTCAGGTAAAACGAACGACCTAGCAAAAGACAGATATTCGAACTCTTTTCTTGTGTAATCTTTTTGTTCTTCAGTTTGTTCTGATTTTTTCTCTGCCCATACTGATAAATTATCTTTTTTCAATTCAATTTTAAAATCTTCTTTATTTAAACCTGGGGCAGCTAACTCAATTTTGTAGCTCACAGCAGTTTCGGCAATGTTAACAGCAGGCATTTTGCTGATACCATAGTTTTTATTTAATGCATCGCTAAACAATGAATCAAATACGTTGTTAAAGTAAGGTGCTGTGTTTCTGGTTCTGTTGTTGAATTTAACTAAGCTCATTTTTATATCCTCCGTGTATTTTTTTAATTTTTAATTGATAACTATCCTTGTTCAAACTACATTCCAATCCAAAAAAATATGATTTTTAAGACATTTTGGCGTAAAAAAGAAATTTCAAAAGACAAAAAGTCAGATATAGAAATAAAAACCGACATTTTTAAGTACCGCACAGACATTGACATGCGTTTCACTGATTTAGATATGATGGGGCATGTGAACAACGCGATGTATTTTACGTACATGGAAATTGCCCGAACCAAATATTGGCAACAAACTATACAATGGGATTGGAAAAAAACTGGTGTAGTAATTGGAAAAGCAGGTATCAATTATATGAAACCCATCCATTTAGGCGATAAAATTAGCATTTACGTTAGAACGGCAAGGATTGGAACTACGAGTTTCGACCTAGAATATATTATTGTTAAAACCATTAATGGAAGAGAGGTAGTTTGTAGTAAAGGCAAAACCGTGTGTGTGGTTTACGACTATGAAACCAAAAGTCCTATTGCTATTCCAGCCCGTGAGCGAGCTAAAATGATAGAGTTTGAGCAGTTAGACCAGTTTTAGCAGATGTTTTATTAAACGTTAAAACTTAACGCGACGTACGAATGACCAATTTCCCCTTGCATAGGTGGGTTTAGTTTTTTAATGCCCACCGTACCGCTAATTAGAAATGGATAATTGCTTCTAACTGCGTTTAAAATATTCATAACTACGGTTTCTAGCAGCTTTTGGGTTTTAGCCATCTCATCAATAATGATTTGGTTAAGCACCTCGTAATTTACTGTTTTATCCAAATTTTCGGTTTCGCTACTTGCGTTAAATTTCACTTCTACATCAACAACAAAATAACATCCAATTAGCTGTTCTTCTGGATAATATCCATGTAATGCATGGCATTTTACATCTCGCAAAGCGACGGTTTGTATATACATTTGATCCATTTTATTTGCTGCAGTACTTACAACTCCACATTTAATTACTGATGATTTAACGGACAATAATAGCTAAATTTTGTTTAAGGATTGCGGTATTTTGCTAACTTTGGAAGACAACCATTTAAAACCAAAATCTTTACAGAAATGAGCAATACTTCAAGAAAAGACCTTTACGAATCACCAGACTATTACTTAATTGATGAACTTTTATCAGAAGAGCATTTGCTTATAAGGGCATCGGTAAGAGATTGGGTGAAAAAAGAAGTAAGTCCGATTATTGAAGATTATGCACAACGAGCAGAATTTCCAAGACACTTAATTAAAGGGCTTGGAGAAATTGGAGCTTTTGGACCAACAATTCCGGTGGAATATGGCGGCGCTGGCTTAGATTATACTGCTTACGGCATAATTATGCAAGAAATTGAACGCGGCGATTCTGGGATTCGCTCTACGGCATCAGTACAAGGCTCATTGGTGATGTATCCAATTTATACTTACGGCACCGAAGAACAACGAAAAAAATATCTCCCTAAGTTGGCAACAGGAGAATTAATGGGCTGTTTTGGATTAACTGAGCCAGACCACGGTTCAAACCCTGGTGGTATGGTGAGTAACATTAAGGACATGGGCGACCATTTTTTGCTTAATGGTGCTAAGATGTGGATATCTAATGCCCCTTTCGCCGATATAGCCGTGGTTTGGGCAAAAGATGAGGAAGGCAAGATTAGAGGAATGGTGCTGGAAAGAGAAATGGAAGGCTTCAGTACGCCTGAAACACATCATAAATGGAGCTTAAGAGCTTCAGCAACCGGTGAATTGGTTTTCGATAATGTTAAAGTTCCGAAGGAAAATGTGTTTCCTGATATTAGAGGCCTCAAAGGTCCGTTGGGCTGCCTAAACCAAGCTAGGTATGGCATTGCTTGGGGCGCTTTAGGAGCCGCAATGGATTGCTACGACACCGCTTTACGCTATTCAAAAGAGCGTGTGCAGTTTGGAAAACCTATTGGCGGGTTTCAGTTGCAGCAAAAAAAATTAGCGGAAATGATCACTGAAATTACCAAAGGTCAGCTATTGGTTTGGCGTTTGGGACAATTAAAAAGCGAGAATAGAGCTACGGCTGAACAAATTTCGATGGCGAAACGCAACAGCGTAGAAATTGCCTTAGATATTGCCCGCAATGCCCGACAAATGCTTGGCGGAATGGGTATTACTGGTGAATATTCAATCATGCGACACATGATGAACTTGGAATCGGTAGTTACTTATGAAGGTACGCATGATGTGCATTTGCTAATCACGGGAATGGACGTTACTGGTCTTAATGCGTTTAAATAGTATAATGTCATCATCAGGATTTTAAGATTAATTTTTAAATGTAAGAGTAAATTAAATTAAGCCTCCGAAATCCTGACAATCCTAAAATCAAGCAAATCCTGATACAGACAGAAAATATCCAGATGAAACCTTTTAAAAAATACATACTCCTGCCCGCCCCTCCCGAAGAAGTTTATTTAGCGCTTACCAAAGCACAAAGCATTCAATTATGGACTGGCGCTGAGGTAGAATTTGAAGAGTTGCCAGATACAGAATTTTCTTTTTGGGATGGTGATATTGTAGGCAAAAACATATCATTTGAATACGGAAAAAAAATTGTTCAACAATGGTATTTTGGTGAAGATAACGAACCATCTATAGTTACAATTAAATTACACCCCGATAAAAAAGGAACTTCGCTAGAATTTTCACAAACTAATATTCCTGATGAAGATTTCGATGATTTTACGGAAGGAATAAAAGAATATTACTTAGGTGGTTTGGAAGATTTTTTTGAGGAAGAGATGCTTTAAGAACTATTCCGCTATTTATCAGCTATTAACATTATTTAACACGGTAACAAAATCTATTTTTATATTTTTATAAATCAAATTATTACCAACTAAATTCGTGAAAAAATCTCTCTCTTTATTAGCCATAGTCGCAGGTGCGATTTTGCTACAATCCTGTGGAAGTGCTATAAATAATTTACCAGTATTTTATACACCTGCAGCAGTTTCAAACGATGTTTCGTACATGCCTAAACCCATGATGTCTGACAGCGTTAAAGTAAAGAACTATATTAGTGGCAGTTTTTCTAACAGTGTTTTGCCGTATGAAACTGCAGAAATGCTCACAGGATTCGTTAACTACAATAGGTCTCATGTATTAAAAAACCTGAACTTCTCTTATGGCGGTTTTGCTTACTTTGGTGGTACATCTAGAGGTTATGAAAACTCTACCCGAAAAGTTAGTGAAGAATATTATGAAAAAGGTTTCCACGGCTTTGGATTAAGAACCTCTGTTGGATTTGCTGAACAATCTGGCAATACAGAGTTTAGGATATTGAATTGGGAAAATTCACTCAGTTTTGAAGGAGGAAACTACGCCGAATTTCGAAAAAACGTAAGATCCAAAGCTGATCCGTTAGCTATAGCCGCTAACCAAACCACTTTATTTACCACAGGTGGATCCACAGAAATTATTTGGTATGGAAAGAAAAACAGAGATAGACAGTATGGCTTTCGTTTGTTTTTGGGAACCACAGTAGGTTTACAGCGCAATATTAACTATACTAGTGAGAAAATTAATGGCTTGGCTAGCGATTTTTCTTTCTATCTTAAAATAAGAAATGCTTACGGAATTTTAAGCAGCGGCGCAAATAAGCTTAGTAACTCCGGAAAAATAACATTAGGCTACGCTTTCTAAAACAAAACATATCTGTAGCTGTTCCGTAATAAAAAACAACTTATTATGGGCAAGCCTTTTGGAATATTATTAATTGTAATTGGATTAATTATGTTGGTATGGAGTGGTTTTACTTATACCAAGAAGGAAAAAATTGTTGACGCAGGACCGATACAGATTTCAGCGGATAAACAGAAAACTGTGAATTGGCCGCCTTATGTTGGTGGCGTTGCTGTAATTGCAGGCGTTGCAATTTTTGCTTTATCCAAACGTAAATAACAACAAAGCCAGTAAATAAATTACTGGCTTTGTCATATCTATTCATGTGCGTTACGTTAATAATCTTCGCTAGTAACAGTAACGATAGCATCGCGTAAGTTGTAGTTTGAGGCCATTACTTCACCGTAAGCTCCTGTACTTCTAATGGCTATTAAATCGTTCCTAAATGTTTCTGGCAATGGTACTTCTTTTCCAAAGCAATCGGTACTTTCGCAAATTGGGCCAACAACATCATACTTAACTGCATTCGATTTTTGACTCAAGTTCTCAATTTGGTGATAAGCTTGGTACAATGCTGGGCGCATTAACTCTGTCATGCCAGCATCCAACACAATGAAATTTTTCTTTTTACCATTTTTCACGTAAAGCACACGACTAATCAGTGATGATGATTGCCCCACCAATGCCCTTCCTAATTCGAAATGTACTTCCTGATGCGGTTTTACTTCTAGGAAATCTGCAAAAATCTTGAAATAGGCTTCAAAATTTGGAATTTGCTCATTTGGATTGTGATAATCGATCCCTAAGCCTCCGCCAACATTTAAAACTTTCACCCTAAAGTCTTTGTCTTCAAACCAAGCGGCAAATTCGTTTACACGTACGCATAGGTTTTTGTAAACATCTAAATTGGTGATTTGAGAACCAATGTGGAAATGAATACCTACAAACTCCAGGTTAGCCGAAATGTTCAAGATATCTGCACAAGCGGGCATATCCCATGAATTGATACCAAACTTATTTTCATCTAAACCAGTTGTAATATTGGCATGGGTATGCGCATCAACATTTGGATTAATACGAATAGCTACTTTGGCAATTTTTCCTTTTTGTTCGGCCAACTGATTAATTACTTCCAATTCTTGTAGTGATTCTACGTTGAAGCAAAAAATATCTTGGTCTAAAGCGTAATTAATTTCCTTATCGGATTTACCTACACCGGCAAAAACCACCTTTTGATTAGGAAAACCGCTGTCAATTGCCTTTTTGACTTCTCCTCCACTCACGGCATCGGCACCAAAACCAACCTGTTTAATTTGCAATAACACTTTATCGTTAAAGTTAGCCTTCATTGCGTAGTGCACATGAAAACGATGTTTATTTGCAGCCTCGCTACAAGCTTCTAAAGTTTTGCGCAGCAAGTTAAGGTCGTAATAATAAAATGGTGTTTCTAAATTCGAAAAATGTGCTATATCTTTATCGGAAAACATAATCTTGAAAATTCTAGTACTTCTTTTTTTGTTGCTATTGGGCGTAATTTACATCGGCAATTACTTTGAATATCGCCGTGGCTACATCACCCGTTTAGAACTTCAAAGAAGAGTTCGCATCTGGATTTTTTTACTGTTAATTATAATATTTATTTACTTCTACTATCGTTAAAGGTTTTTCAATTAAAACACCTGAGAAAAATCAACCTAAATACGCTAGTTTAATTCAAGTGTTGTAATAAATTATTCGAAAATCCTGTTGTGCAAGCTTCTCAAAGCCTCCACTTTGTCGTCGGTATTTACCAATAGCGAAATATTGTAAGCGCTGCCTCCGTAAGAAATCATTCGTACAGGGATGTGTTTGATTGAATCCAAAACTTTAGCGGCATAACCATGTCTTTCCGCTCCAAAATCGCCCACTACACAAACAATAGTAAGGTTTCTATCCAGTTCAACACTTCCGAAAGCATTTAATTCATCAATAATTTTATCTAAGTTATCGGTAAAATCTATTGTTAATGACACCGCTACTTCCGAAGTGGTAATCATATCAATTGGCGTTTTATAACGCTCAAATACTTCAAACACCTTACGTAAAAAACCGTAAGCTAGCAACATTCGGCTCGACTGTATTTTGATGGCTGTAATACCATCTTTAGCCGCAATGGATTTGATTTTACCTTTTTCACTCTCCGTACTAATTACTGTACCCAAAGCTTTCGGTTCCATGGTGTTAAGTAAACGAACCGGAATTTTGTATTTCTGAGCAGGAAAAACAGATTGTGGATGTAGAATTTTAGCACCAAAATAAGCTAACTCTGCAGCCTCATCAAAAGATAGGTTTGCAATAGGTTTAGTGCCTTTTACAATACGCGGGTCGTTGTTGTGCATTCCATCAATATCAGTCCAAATTTGAACCTCCTCTGCTAAAATGGCTGCACCAAGTAATGATGCCGTATAATCACTACCACCACGGCGTAAATTATCTACTTCGCCAAAGCTATTTCTACAGATAAAACCTTGTGTAATGAAAAGCTTATTATCCGGATTAGCTTCCAATAAAGGCGTTAAATTTTCTGTAGTAAATGGAATTACAGGCTCGTTGTCTTCATCTATCTTCATAAAATCCAACGCCGGCAATAAAACAGATGGCACATTGATAGACTTCAGGTAAACATGATATAAAGTAGTAGATAATAGTTCGCCTTGTGCCAATACCACTTTATCTTCGATAGCCGTAAACAGGTTGTTAGCCAAATTCAATAGGAAATTGAAATGATAATCAATTACTTCCTGTCCTTGCTCTCTAAACTCGCCTTCGGGCAAAAGCTCTACAACAACTGCATCGTATTTCTCCTTTAACGTATTAATTAATTCGATGCCCTTCTTCTTGTCTTCCTTCAGTAACGCATTTGAAATTTCAACCAAGTTATTTGTAGTACCAGACATTGCCGATAACACTACAATTTGTCTTTCTGATGGATCAATAATGTCCAACAGTTTTTTCATACGTTCTGGGCTGCCAACCGAGGTGCCACCGAATTTTAAGATTTTCATTTAAGTTTAATTGTTTTTACTTTAAAAAACATTTCATTAAAGCGGAAATGTTTTCATTTTTAAGTTATAGGATATAGATTTTTGTTATTATTGTAACGGGGTGTGAAAATAAATAAAAGACTGTTAATTTTAGTCAAAACACCGAAATAAAATGTTGATTTTTTTATTTTTAATGAACCCTACCAAATAATATTTGTTATCTATATCGATTATAACCCATTTAAATATGCAATTAGATCCACAAACGCAGAAAACCATTGATACTTGGCTAAGCGGAAACTACGATGAAAAAACAAAATCAACCATACAACAGCTTATAGATGAGCAAGCAAGCACAGAACTGACAGATTCTTTTTATAAAAGTTTAGAGTTTGGAACTGGCGGTTTGCGTGGAATCATGGGCGTAGGATCTAACCGGATTAACAAATACACCATTGGTACCGCAACACAAGGACTTTCTAACTACTTGCTAAAAAAATATCCATCGGAGAAGATTTGTGTAGCTATTGCTCATGATAGCAGAAATAACTCTGATGTTTTCGCAAACATTACTGCTGATGTTTTTTCTGCAAATGGAATTAAGGTTTATTTCTTCACTGCATTACGTCCAACACCAGAACTTTCTTTTGCCATACGCGAATTAGATTGTAAAAGTGGCGTAATGCTAACGGCATCGCATAATCCGAAGGAATATAACGGTTACAAAGCGTACGGTCCGGATGGCGGTCAATTTACCTCTCCTGATGATCAAATGGTGATGGACGAAGTTGCAGCGATTCAAAGCATTGATGAAGTGAAGTTCCAAAGGAATGAAGCTAATATTGAAATGATTGGTGATGAAATCGACCAAAAATACCTCAATCAAATTACAGCGCTTTCGGTATCTCCTGATGCCATTTCACGTCAAAAAAACTTAAAAATTGTTTACTCCCCTATTCACGGTACCGGGATTACTTTAGTGCCGCCAGCATTAGCCCAGTTTGGTTTTACCAATGTAACTGTGGTTGAAGAGCAAAGTAAACCCGACGGTAATTTCCCAACTGTCGTTTATCCTAATCCTGAAGAAAAAGAAGCTTTAACGCTTGCATTAAAGAAAGCGGAGGAAATTGACGCTGACTTAGTTTTAGCGACCGATCCTGATGCAGACCGTGTAGGTATTGCCGTAAAAAATACGGACGGCAATTTCGTTCTACTTAATGGAAATCAGACGGGAAGCTTGTTGGTAAACTACGTTTTAACAGCTTGGCAAGAAAAAGGAAAGCTAACTGGAAATGAGTATGTAGTAAGTACTATTGTGACCACTCCACTAATTAAAGCTATAGCTGATGAAAAAGGTGTGGAATATTTTGATACCCTAACAGGATTTAAGTGGATAGGAAAAGTAATGACTGAATTGTTGGGCAAGAAACAATTTGTTGTTGGTGGCGAGGAAAGTTATGGTTATTTAGTTGGTGATTTAGTTCGTGATAAAGATGCCGTGATTTCTTGTGCTTTTATTGCCGAAATGACTGCCTTTTATAAAGATAAGGGAAGTAGTTTATATGAAGCGATGATTGAAATGTATGTGAAATATGGCATGTACAAAGAAGATTTAGTTTCTATCACTAAAAAAGGAAAAACTGGAGCTGAGGAAATTAAAGCGATGATGGAGAAGTTTAGAAACAACCCTCCGGCAACGTTGGGAGGATCGGCGGTAGTTACCTTAAAAGACTATGAATTAAATAAGGAAACCGATATTAATGCTGGCACAAGTAAAAAGTTAGGTTTTCCTAAATCTGATGTTTTGCAGTTTATTACCGCTGATGGTAGCATTATTTCGGCAAGGCCAAGTGGTACCGAGCCCAAAATTAAGTTTTATTGCAGTGTAAACGAACCATTGGCAAGCGCTAGTGATTTTAAAGCCACTGAACAAAAACTCAATGATAAGATTAAAACTATCATGAACGATTTACAGGCATAACAATTTTCAGACTTACGAAGTTTTACGATTTCGTAAGTCTTTTCTTTTAATTAGCAGCGTTTTTATAAACGCTTTTTTTATGAATTAAAATGATGAGTAACGAAAAAATAGGCTGGATAGGTTTAGGAAATATGGGGAAACCAATGGCCAACAATTTGATTAAAGCTGGTTTTCCATTATCAGTTTATAACAGATCTTCAGATAAAGCTACAGACTTTAAGGACAAGGCAACCATTTCTACCAGTATTGCGGATTTGATTGCGCAAAGCGATGTAATTTTCACCATGCTTACTAATGATGATGCCGTGACTGAAGTTTACAATGAAATTTCTGAGCAGGATATTGAAGGCAAATTATTTATAGACTGTAGTACGATATCACAAAGCTGTTCTTTGAAAATAGCCGAACTAATTAAAGCTAAAAATGCGGCGTTTCTAGATGCACCAGTTGCTGGGAGTACTGCTCCTGCTACCGACGGAACATTGATTATGATGGTTGGCGGCGAAGAAAATGATGTGAAACGAGCTAGTGCTTACTTTGATGTTTTAGGAAAATTAACCAAGCATTTAGGGAAAAATGGAAGTGGCATTGCTGCAAAGCTTTCCATCAATTATTTCCTTTCGCTAATTTACCAAGGATTGGCGGAAACGGTATTATTTGCTGAAAAAATGGGCATTGAACGCAAAGACATGCTGGAAATTATCAATGAGAGTGCTTGTGGAAACGGTGCAACTAAAATTAAAACACCACTTCTTATTAAGGACGAATATCCGGCAGCTTTCGCATTGGATTTGATGCTTAAGGATGTTCTGTTAGCTCAAAAAGCAGGAGCTGGTTTTCCTTTGTCGCAGGCTATGATTTCCACTTACCAAGATGCGCATGAAAAGGGCTTGGGTAAAAAAGATGTGATTGCTATCATTGAAGCGATGAAGTAGACTGATATTTTTGCTGTGGCAATGCAAGATTTACGAAGTTTTAAAAACTTCGTAAATCTCAACTACTGAACCAATGAACTATTGAACCAGTGAACTATTGAACCAATGAACTAATTACCAAACTAATCCACTATCATTTCAGGAACATCGTTATCAGCGTACAATTTGCCGGCCGTAGCATTCCTAATTTCTTCTACTGTTACTCCTGGTGCTCGTTCTAACAATTTAAATCCGCCTTCAGGCAAAATATCAAAAACACCAAGTTCAGTTACCACTTTTTTAATGCAGTTCACACCAGTTAAGGGTAAAGTACAGGCAGGTAATAATTTGCTTTCTCCGGCTTTGTTTACATGTTGCATTGCTACAATGATATTTTTTGCAGATGCCACTAAATCCATTGCACCGCCCATTCCCTTTACCATTTTACCAGGAATTTTCCAGTTAGCGATATCTCCATTTTCAGAAACTTCCATCGCTCCCAAAATAGTAAGATCTATCTTTTGCGCTCTAATCATTCCAAAGCTCATGGCCGAATCGAAGATTGACGAACCTGGAAGTGTAGTAATGGTTTGTTTGCCTGCATTGATCAAATCAGGATCTTCCTCCCCTTCAAACGGGAACGGTCCCATCCCAAGCAATCCATTTTCCGACTGTAAAACTACGTTAACACCATTAGGTATATAGTTTGCAACCAAGGTTGGGATACCGATACCTAAATTAACGTAGTAACCGTCTTTTATTTCTTTAGCGATGCGTTTCGCTATACCATTTTTATCAAGCATATATTAATGTGATGATTTGCTTATTAGCTAATTTGATAATGAACTAGCGGGCTATCATTGCCTATAATTATCCGCTGAGTTAATTATGTTTAGCAGTGGTTATAATTTTGTTTAGTATTTTTTGAACAACTTCAATGCTATTTAACAGGTTGCTACTGTTTGGATAATTATCGGAATGTTTACACAGCAATAGCCAGTATTTGGTTTCTTCGCACTCTTTTGCAGAGATTTTCATTTTATGAACGAAATCGGCTTTACTTTCAGCATTTTGTGCTTCCCAAATGTTAGCACCTATGCTAGTACCACACTTTAATAGCTGATTTGCAACCACAAATTTTCTTCTCTCCTCCAACTCTTCAGCAAATTTTATTATCTCTAACGCAAACTCGAAGCTTGTTTTAACAATAATGTTGTTTTTAATTCTCTCATCATTCATAGGTAGGTATTAATTAGCTAATGATCATATTTTCATATCATCTAATTTTCTAACAGTTCGCTGTTCAATGCGCTTTTCATAAGCTGCTCCTTGAAAAATACGATGTACGTAAACACCTGGGGTATGAATATGATCAGGATCTAGTTGACCAACTTCTACCAGTTCCTCCACTTCTGCAATGGTGATTTTTCCAGCCATGGCCATTACGGGATTGAAATTTCTACTGGTAGATCTAAAGATTAAATTCCCTGCGGTATCTCCTTTCCATGCTTTAACGATGGCAAAATCAGCATCAAAAGCATATTCCATTAAATAATCCTTGCCGTTAAAATTTCTTGTTTCTTTGCCATCGGCAACTTCGGTTCCAACACCAGCAGGGGTAAAAATTGCTGGCATACCGTATCCAGCAGCTAAACAACGCGTGGCTAAGGTGCCTTGAGGAATCAACTCTACTTCCAACTCTCCGCTCAACAGCTGACGTTCAAATTCAGCGTTTTCACCTACATAAGAAGAAATCATTTTTTTGACTTGGCGTTGTTTCAACATCAAACCAATTCCGAAATCATCAACTCCGGCATTATTTGAAATACAGGTAAGTTCTTTAACACCCTTTTCCACTAAAGCGGCGATGCAGTTTTCTGGGATACCGCACAAACCAAACCCGCCTAACATTAAGGTTTTACCGTCCGTAATATCAGCTACGGCCTCATTAGCATTTGCTACAACTTTATTAATCATATTTGGTATATTTTCCCGAATGTTCGGGTAAAGCGTTGGCTAAATTAGGGTTTCTTTACTGCTTTACAAAAGCAAAAGTTGTAGCGGTGTGTTGTAATTTATACACTAACGTCAACTTCTAAACATAAGTTAAACCACACGTTTACAACTTGTAAGTACCAAAATTTCAGCTTATTATTCAACTACCTTGAACCGTAATTATTTTGAAATTTCAACAATCTTATCGGCGCTGCCGTTACTTGTGCAAAAGTAAATTTTACCTTCAGGAGATTGACATATTGCTCTTAATCTGCCATATTCCCCAACATAAAAATCCTTCACTTCACTAATGGCATTTTGGGCATCATTTAATACTAGCTGTTTTAATCTACTATCTTTAAGCAAACAAAGGAGTAGCGAATTTTTAAATTGAGGGATATAATTAGAATTGTAATAAGTCATTCCACTAGGTGCAATAGTTGGAGTCCACTCGAAAATCGATTCGGCTACATTGTTTTGATTGCAGAAAGCCGTTTCATTTGTTGCATTGCATTTACCCGTAACATTGGGCCAGCCATAATTTCTGCCTTTTTCTATGATGTTGATTTCATCATCTGATGATGGTCCATGCTCAGAAGAAAACAGCCTATTTCCCACTAAAGTTAGGCCTTGAGGGTTTCGATGTCCGTATGACCATACGGGATTATTCGGAAAAGGGTTATCCGAAGGAATGCTCCCATCTAAATTTAAACGCAATATTTTCCCAGCTAGCGAGTTAATATTTTGAGGAGTACTTAAATCTTCGGCATCACCAGTGGTAAGAAACAGTTTATCTCCAGAAATCAATATTCTCGAACCGTTATGATTGTTGGACGCAGGAATATTGTCTAACAGTGTTATTGCGCTATTCAAGGAATTATTCCCATACGTGAAGCGCACTAACTTATTTTTGTAACTGCTGCCGTAGCCGTAAAATACGTAAACATATGGATTGGTGCTGAAATTAGGATGCAGGGCCATCCCCAATAAACCACCTTCACCTTGCATTCTAACTTCGCTAATGGTGTGTAATAGGCTAACTTGACCGCTACTTGGGTTTAATCGACTGATTTTGCCTGATTTTTCCGTAAACCAAATCAAACCATCTGGGCCATAAACTAACTCCCAAGGCATGGTTAAATTTCCAACTAAGACTTTTGTTTTTAAGTCTACTGGTGTTAAATCTTCAACATCATTACGATCTTTTTTACACGACAAAGCTAAAATTAAAATAGCTGCAAAGAACACTACCTTTTTCATACCCAATACGTTTTGTTTTTTGATTAACAACTTTGGGCAGCATTGGTTTTATTTCATGTAAACGTAGGTAATTCCATCTCCACCTCTATCCAAGTGCTCATCCTCCATCCTATCCACTTGTTTGTATGATTTAAGATGATTCCTAATTAACTTACGTAAAATACCATCACCTTTGCCATGAATAATTTTAACAGATGGAAAGCCAAGCATAATTGCCTTATCGAAGTAATTTTCTAGCTCTTGTAGTGCAACTTCTCCCCTCATTCCTCGCAAATCCAACTCGGCTCTAAAGCTGCTCACTGCATCACTTAAACTATTGGTATAAGAGCTACGCTGAACTAGTTTCTTCACTTGCTTGTTGCTAATTTTCTGTACACGGTTCATTTTAACCACCGATCGCAAATCACCAAAAGCAACAACCAAATTACTTTTGTTCACTTCCATCACCTGTCCAGTGCTTTCTGTTCCGTTGAGTTGTACCCAATCGCCAACTTCAATTGCCGTATTTTCGTAAACCACAACCGGTTTAGGCTCCTCAATCTTCACTTCGTTCTTAACCAAGCCTTTTTGTAAATTTTGCCTCAACTCACGTGTCGCTTCCTTATCAGCCTGTTTTTTCTTGATTTGTGCGATGGTATTTTCTACCAACTTATTGGCATCTTTAATGATATTTTGAGCCTGTAATTTGGCGTCTTTAATTAAATTTCTCTTATTCTCCTCAAGATATAATTTCTGCTTTTCGTTTTCTGCCAATAACTGATTTAGCCTATTTTGCTGGTTGGCCAGCTTTACTTTTGACTCATGTACTTGGCGCTTTTCCTTTTCTAAATCCACCAATAAGCTATCAATACTGTTTTGATTAGTTCCGATTTTTTGCTTCGCTAATTCCAACACATCTTTCTGCAAACCAATATTTTGGGCAATCTCAAACGCATAGGAACTTCCAGGTTTCCCAATATCAAGAATATACAGTGGCTTCATCCTGCTATTATCAAACAACATCGATGCATTTTCAAGTCCATCGGTATCGCCAGCAAACAATTTCAAATTACTATAGTGCGTCGTAATCACACCTCTTACTTTCTTGTTATTAAGCACTTCCAGTACTGCTTCGGCCATTGGCCCGCCAAATTGAGGATCTGTTCCTGTGCCAAATTCATCAATTAAAACCAAAGTTTTTGCGTTGGCATGAGCTACGAAATAGCGCATCTTATTTAAATGGGCACTGTAGGTACTCAAATCCGATTCAATAGATTGATCATCACCAATATCAGCGAAAATTTGATGGAAAATACCCATTTCACTGTGCTCATCAACCGGCACAAGTAGCCCAGTTTGCAACATCATTTGTAGCAATCCTACGGTTTTCATGCACACCGATTTTCCTCCGGCATTTGGTCCAGAAACCAGCACCGCCCTAGTACCTTCATCTAATTGAATATTAAGCGGCACTACTGTTTTTTGATCGGCAGCGAAGGATAACAATAACAAAGGGTGGCGAGCATTGATCAGCTTGGTTTTAGCTTCCTTCAACAATACCGGCATTTGTGCACCAACCTGAATGGCAAATAAGGCCTTAGCTCTAACAAAATCAAGTTTAGTTAAAAAACCGTGGTACGATAACAAGATGGGAATGTAAGGACGAAGCTCGTTGGTGGTGGCAATCAAAATCCTGATAATTTCCCGCCTCCTATCAAATTCCAAGTCCCTTAACTTATTATTGAGCGTAAAAACTTCTTCTGGCTCCAAATAAACAGTTTGGCCGCTGGCAGATTCATCATGGATGAAACCTTTAAGTTTACGCTTATTTTCGGCCAAAATAGGAATACACATCCTACCGTCACGAACTGTCAAACTACCATCTGCCACCCAATTATTAGCTACCGCACTTTTATAAATGCTATCCATTTTACGGCGAACTTCCTGCTCACCTTTCGCTATTGCTGTAGTAATATCAAGTAATTCTCTAGAGGCGTTGGGCTTAATTTTACCTTTGGCGTCTAGCAAATCTTCAATTTTCCGGAGGATATTCCTTTCTATAGGCAAATGTTCAAAAAGTGCCTCTAAGCTAGGATATACGTCTTTTCTATCATCAAAAAATTTAATAACGGCAAAAACGGTTTGTAAAGAGGTGTATATTTTAAAAAGTTCATCTTCTATGAGATAACTTCCTTCAACCCTAATTTTATCAGCTAATATTTTAATATCGAAAAAAGCACTTATTTGTAGTGGTTCTTGGTTTTCTAAAATGCTTTTGAATTCCTTTGTTTGGCGTAAAAACTTATCGATCTGATCATGTTTTGCCATTACTTGCATTTTATCAACCAAGTTTTGTCCCATGGTACTCAAGCAATGCTGACGCACCATTTGCCTAACTTCGTTAAAGCCTAATCTCTCTTCACAATTTTCTGGATATAGCATATTAATTTTTCAACTCCTTTGGCGCTTCTGGAGTGGTAGATTTTTGTTGTTTATTTGCTTCGATGTCCCTTTCTTTCCCTAACCTTGTACTAATGTTATCGTACATTTTGGTAAGCACATCAGGGTGAAGGTAGTAATAAGTCATGCTTTTGGCATGTAAAGCTGAGTCGACCCCGTACTTTTTAAAAATACCTTTGTATAACGGCGATACTACTTTTTTCGCACTATCTGGTGTTGGTATGTTAGCTACATATCCATCAACCACATGAATGTCATGTAGTATATTTTCCATTTCGGCGGGCTGGATGATATCTTTTGGAATACCAGGTTTGCAGGCAAAAATTGAGCAAACAACTAGCAACATCAATAAAAATCTCGTCATCTGTATATTAAAAACTTCGGCTTTTATAGCCAAATTAAAAAAGGTTATCTAATTTTACCCACAAAAATAGCGATAAATGAGCATAGCCGATAACTTATTAAAATATAAAACAGAAATTGAAAGTGCTGGCGTAAAGTTAGTAGCTGTATCTAAAAATCATCCGGCGGAGGCTGTACAAGAGGCCTATGACGCTGGACAACGGGTTTTTGGAGAAAATTTAGTACAAGAAATGGTTGAAAAGCAGGGCCAACTACCTGAAGATATTGAGTGGCACCTGATTGGACATTTACAAACTAACAAAGTGAAGTACATTGCGCCGTTTGTAAAACTTATCGAATCGGTTGATAGCTTAAAATTATTGAAGGAAATAGACAAACATGCTGCAAAAAACAACCGTGTAATCGACTGCCTATTACAAATTTACATTGCTGATGAAGAAAGCAAATTTGGCTTAGGTTTCGATGAGGCAATTGAATTATTACGCTCTGAAGAATTTGATGCGTTGAAGAACGTACGTATTGTTGGCTTAATGGGAATTGCCACCAATACTGCAAGCGACGAACAAACAAGTGCTGAATTTAATGAGTTAAAGGTACTTTTTGATGGCATAAAAACAAGCTTTTTCAGGAAAGATGATTTTTTCAAAGAGATCTCAATGGGAATGTCTTCTGATTACAAAATAGCGATTGACGAAGGAAGTACTATGGTGAGAATTGGAAGCAATATTTTTGGAAAGAGAGTAATTAAGCATTGGAAAAACAACGAAAATTAAGCATTTCGAAAGATACATTTCATGAATATAGAAATAAGAACCGCCACTGCTGCTGATTGTCCGCGTTTATTGGAACTGATTATGGAATTGGCCGTTTATGAAAAGGCGCCCCAGGAAGTAACAGTTACTTTAGATGAATTTGTGAAGGCCGGCTTTGGCGATAATCCAGTATGGAAAGCCTTTGTAGCACTTGATGGGCAAACCATAGTTGGCTTAGCTTTGTTTTACATCAGATACTCAACTTGGAAAGGTTGCCGTTTATACTTGGAAGACTTTTTGGTTACGGAAAATTACAGAGGTAAGGGAATTGGAAATTTACTTTTCGACCGTGTAGTAAAGGAAGCAAAGGAAAAAAACTTTAATGGAATGAACTGGCAAGTATTGGATTGGAACCAGCCAGCTATTAATTTTTATGATAAGTACGGCGCTAATTACGAGAGCGAATGGCTAAACGCTTCGTTCACCAAAGAGCAATTGGGTAAACTTTAAAACTTAAGTGATGAAGAAAATAGTTCTCTCTTTGTTAGCAGCAAGCCTATTATTGGCCTGTACCAACAGCAATAACGATAAAAAAGTGGCACATGTAATTACTGCCGAAAATGATACCTTAACCTACAGGTATGATTCAGTTAAAGTACTAAGCAACAATTTGGTAAAGCCCGAGCTTAATAGCTATGCTGATACTGCCAATGCGGTGGTGAAATATCCAATTTTCGACAATGACGAACTTAACAACTTTGTGAAACAACAGGTCTTCGATTTTTTTAAAGAAGAAGATCATCCCAATGCTTATGAGGATATTGCCAGCAGCTTCATCCGAAAATACAATCAATTTTATTTAGAAAATCCAGGTACTGCACAATGGTGGTATTTGCTAATTGATGTGAAAGTAGTAAGGCAATTGCACAATTATGTAGCGCTAAAATACATCAATGCTTCCTATGCAGGTGGCGCTCATGGCAGTACTAACATTACGTTCATCAATTTCAATCCAAAAACCTCCAGTTTAATTACGCTTGATTCTTTAATTAGGCCTGATAAAAAATTGGCACTGCTTAAAGTTGCGGAAGAAATATTTAGGAAAGATGAAAACATTAGTGCTACGGAACCTTTAAAAGACCGTTATTTTTTCACTGATGGGAAATTTTCTTTGCCAGCGGCTTTTTATGTAAGCAACAAAGGCTTAACGTTTCTTTATAATCAATATGAAATTAAACCATACGCAAGCGGTATCACCGAATTGACAATTCCGTTTGCAAAACTTACCGATATCGCCAAACCACAAACCATCTTAACACCTACACCATAAATGCAAGTTTATAAATTTGGTGGTGCATCCATCAAAAACACCGAAGGAATTAAAAACGTTACTCAAATTATTCAAGCTTACGGCACAAACAACCTGTTAGTTGTGGTATCCGCAATGGATAAAACTACTGATAGATTGCAGGAATTAGCCTTTGCCCATATCAACGGCGACGACAATAAGCATCAACTGTTGGAGGATATCAAGTCCTTTCATTTCGATATTATTTCGAAGCTATTTACAGATACGCAAAATCCTGTTTACAATGATGTAGCGAATACTTTTGTGGAGATAGAATGGCTATTGGAAGAAGAAGCGGAAGACAGTGCAGACTATCTGTATGATCAAATTGTATCGGTTGGAGAACTGGTATCATCGAAAATTATTGCCGCTTACCTGAACCAACAAGGCACATTTACCATTTGGCAAGATGCCCGTAATTATATCCAAACAGATAACAACTACCGTGAAGCCAACGTACAATGGGACAAAACCACTGCTACGATTCAAAAACAATTGCCTAGCTATTTATCGCAAGGTGTGGTCATCACTCAAGGCTTTATTGGTGCTACAAGCGAAAACTTCACCAGCACCTTAGGTCGCGAAGGCTCAGATTATACTGCTGCAATTTTTAGCGCTGCACTGGACGTTGAAAAAATGACTATTTGGAAGGATGTGCCAGGTGTGTTGAATGCTGACCCGAAATGGTTTGATGAAACAGAGAAAATACCTCAACTCTCCTACCATGATGCTATTGAACTTACCTATTACGGAGCTACGGTAATCCACCCGAAAACCATAAAACCAATCAAAAATAAAGGCATTCCGCTATTCGTGAGGTCTTTTATTCACCCTAACGAAACAGGAACCGAAGTAAGTACTCAGGCTACCACCATTCCGGTACCTTCGTTCATATTTAAAGTGAATCAGGTGTTGTTATCGATTTCTCCCAAAGATTTTTCGTTCATCATCGAGGAAAATTTAAGTGATATATTCGCTATTTTCCATCAAAACAAGGTAAAAGTTAACACCATGCTCAATTCGGCAATCAGTTTTTCGGTTAGCATTGATGATGACCAACAAAAAATTGAACGCTTAATAGCTGATTTGTCGGTGAACTTTAAGGTGAAATACAACAAGGATATGGAATTGGTGACTATCCGTTACTACAATCAGCAAACCATTGACAGGGTTACGCTAAACAAAAAAGTTTGGTTGGAGGTGAAAAGTAGGAATACTTGCCAAATGGTGATGAAAAATATTCAGTAGTTACCTTATGAATACTGACCTGTTAGCGAAAGAAGTACAGCTTTACATCAACAGCAATATCAATGCTGATGTGAGTAAAATTGTATTAGGTAAATCTCCTTTTGCTGAGGTTAGTGCCGCTGAATTGGCCAATCAAATTGCTGCCAAAAAGAAAGCGGAAAAGAAATTACCCACTTGGTTTAATCAGGAAAATATTATTTATCCAAGTACCCTATCTATTGAGCAAACTTCATCAGAAGATACTGCAGCTTACAAACAACAATTGATTAGAGGAAGTAGTGTGTTGGACATCACTGCGGGTTTTGGTGTAGATAGCTACTATTTTGCAAAAAAAGCGCAACAGGTTTTTAGCTGTGAAATCAACCCGCAACTTTCTGAAATTACTGCCCATAATGCATCAGTTTTGGGTTTAAACAACATCAACTGCTTAGCGGTAGACGGTTTAGCTTTTCTTGAAAAAAGCAAAGAAAAATTTGGCACCATTTACGTTGACCCGGCCCGCAGAAATAGCGGCGGAAAGGTTTTCAAACTTGCTGATTGTACACCAAACGTGGTGGAACATTTGGATTTACTGCTACAGAAAGCGGAAAGAGTAATCATCAAAACATCACCTTTGTTGGATATTCATGCTGGGTTGAGTGAACTTCGGGAAGTTTCAGCAGTTCACATTTTGAGCATTAAAAACGAGTGCAAAGAGCTAGTTTGGATACTGGATGCGGGTTTCAAAGGTGAACCAAAAATTGTGTGCGCTACCTTAAATGCCGATACCAAACAGGTTGAGTTCCCCTTAAACGACAGCTCAACAACAAACTATTTAATTGAAGATGTTACTGAAGGCTTTTTATACGAAGCTGATGCGGCTTTAATGAAAAGCGGTGCTTTTAACGCCATTGCTAATTTATACGACTTGCAGAAATTGGGTAAGCAAAGTCATCTCTACTACAGCAAAACCAAGCAAACGTCTTTTGCAGGACGTATTTTTGAAATTGATACAGTGCTAAATCCCAATGAACTAAAAAAAGCGAAACAATTAACTGGCAACGTGATTGTACGTAACTTTCCAGAAAAAGCGGAAAACTTAGTCAAAAAGTTCAAAATCAAACCTGATCAGCAAACTTTTTATCTTTTTACGCAGCTTGGTCAAAACTACGTGGTTGTCAAAACCAATATTGTGCAGTATTATTAGTTAAGCTTTTGCTAACCAAACGCTGAAAATCTTCAACTAAAATCACTTTTTTTAACACATAAATGATTTTCATTGGTTTCTATATCGCCTACAATTCTATAAATTGGCGTTAAAAAAATATGCAGAAAACTAAAGGCTATAAGCAAGTTATTTCATGGCTAAAAGCCGATAACAGAAAGCCTTTTGATTTTCAAAAAGACACCTGGCAGTATTATTTAGATGGTTACAGTGGTTTAGTCAATGCACCAACTGGATTTGGAAAAACATTCTCGGTATTTTTAGCCACAGTAATCGAAGGTTTAAATCAACCAAAACCGGTAAAAGGCTTACAACTTATTTGGATTACCCCATTACGCTCCTTGGCAAAAGATATTGCAAGAGCCATGCGTGAAGTGCTGGAAGCGCTTGATTTAGATTGGCAAGTTGGCGTACGCAATGGTGACACCACGCAAGCGGAAAAATTGCAGCAGAAGAAAACCATGCCTCAAATTCTGCTAATTACTCCGGAAAGTTTGCATTTACTTTTAGCTCAAAAAGGGAGCTCCAATCTATTTAAGGAGTTGAAATGCATTGTTGCCGATGAGTGGCATGAGCTGCTTGGAAGTAAACGCGGCGTAATGGTAGAGTTGGCGGTATCTCGAATTAAAGGTTTGCAAAAGGCCAATGGCGAGCAACTTTTAAGGGTTTGGGGCATTTCAGCAACCATCGGGAATATACAGGAAGCTTTGGATGTAATTGTTCCTGAAAAGGACGTTAAAAAAATCATCGTCAGAGCGCAATTGGAAAAGAAAATCGTAATCAAGTCGATATTACCTGATCATATTGAAACCTTACCTTGGGCTGGTCATTTGGGCCTAAAATTAGCGCATAAGCTCATTCCAATTATCAACGAAAGTAAAACCACGCTTATCTTTATCAATACACGTGGGCAATCTGAAATCTGGTATCAGCACCTGCTGGATGTAGAGCCCGATTTAGCGGGACGTATTGCAATCCATCACGGTTCAATCGATTTTGAATTACGTAATTGGATTGAAGAAAGCTTACACAGCGGACTGCTCAAGGCAGTAATTGCAACCTCGTCATTGGATTTGGGGGTTGATTTTAAGCCAGTGGATACCGTAGTACAAATAGGGTCTCCAAAAGGTGTGGCCCGCTTTCTACAACGTGCCGGTCGTTCGGGGCACTCTCCTTTCGAAACCTCCAAAATTTATTTTTTACCCACCCATGCGCTTGAATTGGTGGAAGCCGCTGCCATTAAGGAAGCAGCCAAAGAAAACAACATTGAAAGCAGAGAGCCGTTTGTAATGGTTTTCGACACTTTAATCCAATACTTGGTAACCCTAGCCGTTGGCGATGGCTTTGATGACAAAATAATCTACGAGGAAATTAAACAAACCAACGCTTTTAACGAGCTCTTGCCTGAGGAATGGAACTGGGCCATGCAGTTCATCACGTCGGGAGGCAACAGCCTTACTGCCTACAACGAATTTAAAAAAGTGGTGAAAGATGAAGATGGCTTGTGGAAGGTGAAAAGCAGGCAAATTGCCATGCGACATAGGCTACATATTGGTACCATTGTGAGCGATGCCATGCTGAAAGTAAAGTTTTTGAGTGGCGGATATATCGGCATGGTAGAGGAATATTTTGTCTCGAAACTTAAGCCGGGGGATAGTTTTGTGCTAGCCGGCCGAATTTTAGAATTTGTGCAAATCAAAGACATGACGGTAATTGTGCGGCGCAGCAAACAGAAAAAAGCAATGTCGCCAAGTTGGTTGGGTGGTCGATTGCCGCTTTCATCCAACTTGGGTGCAGTACTTCGAAAAAAGTACAACGAAGTACTGGATAAGCAACATCAGGATGAAGAATTGGATGTGGTTTACCCCCTATTTTTAACGCAGCAAGAACGTTCACATGTGCCGCAAAGCGATGAACTTTTAATTGAAATGATCCACAACAGAGAAGGATTTCACTTATTTGCTTATCCTTTTGAAGGCCGCCTTGTCCACGAAATTTTAGGCGCTTTGGTGGCCTATCGTTTAAGTAAGTTGGTGCCTATTACATTTTCTATTGCCATGAATGATTATGGCTTTGAGTTGCTTAGCGATACCGAAATACCGATGGATGATGGCATTGCCTACGAGGTTTTCTCTCCTAAAAATTTAGCGGAAGATATCACGTTAAGCATCAATTCTACTGAAATGGCTAGAAGAAAGTTCAGGGATATTGCTTGTATTTCTGGGTTGGTTTTTCAGGGTTATCCAGGGAAATATGTTGCCAACAAACACTTACAAAGTAGTGCTGGGTTATTTTTTAATGTGTTTAACGATTTTGATAAACAAAACCTGCTATTGCGACAAGCTTATGAGGAGGTGTTCTATCAGCAGCTGGAAGAACCACGATTAGCAGCAGCGTTAAACCGTATTCAGCAAAGCAACATCATTATCACCTATCCTACTCGGTTCACTCCTTTATCGTTTCCAATTAAAGTAGATAGCTTACGTGCCAATATGAGTTCGGAAGAATTGGAGCAACGTATTGAACGTATGAAAAAAGAAGTTTTCAAATAACTAAACGATTTTTCTTTTTGCAGCAACTACATTTTTACTACTTTTGCAACAATGTTACTATTAAGAAGGTTAATTGCAGTAGTTTTATTGTTCGGCGTATTGTCGAATAGCTTCAACTACTTGATTATCTCATCTTCTTACCACTTCAATAAATCTTATATCTCCACTGTTTTATGTTCTAATAAAGATAAACCTCAACTTCATTGTGAGGGTAAATGTTTTTTAGACATTAAATTGAAAGAGCTGGAGCAAAAAAACAAACAGGAACAGGAGCATTCTAAACGCTTGATCGAGAGCGTGGCGCCACAATTGGCATCGTTGGTTTTCGAAAATTTTGAAGAAAACCTTCCTTATTCAGTTCCTCATTACCTACAAAAAAGTCCAATCGGCGCTGTTAACAATATCTTTCATCCTCCTAAAACAGTTTAATTTCAATTTTTGTGGTATGCTGTATGCTACGGCCTTAAATATAAGGTCTGCTTTTCTGCTATACTGCAAAAATCAGTTGGGTTAAATGCCACAACTACTCATATTAAAATTATCGTGAATGCGGTTCATCATCTCTAACATAAAATATGTTTTAATGTTGAATACCATCTCGGTAATGCATTTAACATACCCTAAATACAAGTAAACTAGTATCAAACGGGTATAATCGATATCAATCTTATTAATTAAATCACTTTCTTCTGCTTATAGCAGAATTGTCACTTATACAAAATGAAAAAAAATATTCTTTTATTAATTACTGCTGCTATCATTTTCTCTTCTTGCGATAAAAAAGATGATGCTATTACTGAAACACTAGATATCCCGGGGAAAGTTACTGTTAACTTTGATGCGGTTTTTGGGACATCTGATTTCGCTCTAAATACAAATTTTACCTCAGGCACAAAAACCTACAACTTTGATAAGTTTAGGTATTGGGTAAGCAATATAGTTTTAATCAAGGCCAATGGCGAGGAGGTTAGCGTTCCTAAATCATGCTATTTGTTAGAGGAAACTTCAGCAGTTGCCGTACAGGAAGGGGCTTATACCTATCCTGCCAACAAGCGTGAATCAGTTGAGCTCACTAACATTGCCGCTGGCGATTATAAAGGCATCAAATTCGGAATTGGCGTTGAGCAAAAATATAACGACAACCTAAGTTTAACTATTGGAGAACTTTCCCAATTGAACGGAATGACGAATGTATCTTGGATGTGGCACACTAGCTATATTTTTACCGCCGTTGGTGGAAAAGTTACCGAGGGAACAACCAACAAAACAATAAAAGTTGAAACAGGCCTCAATGCCAACTATAAAACGGTTTCGTTGAGCTTCCCTCAAAACGTAAAAATTGGCTCATCAAAGGCTACAGCTATTAACTTAAAAGCAGATGTAGGCATGGCATTAGACGGTATTGATGTAATAACTACACCAACTGTTGGTGCTGCACAAGCGACCACAATGACAGCCGTTGCCAACAATTATAATACGAAGGTTTTTAGCGTAGTCTCAGTAAACTAAAAATGACTAAAGTTACTGCGTATACTTTATGCTTAGCTTTATTGCTGTTAGTTTCTTCCTGTAAAAAGGAGGAAACTAACCTTATGGTCGATGATGAAAAGTATCACCTCGCTTTGCCTAATAACATGCCTGCTTGGGTTGATGATGTAGACAACCCCTTAACTAAAAGTGGTGTGGCATTAGGTCGTTTGCTGTTTTACGATAAAAGACTTTCGGGAAATAACCAATTATCTTGTGCTTCATGCCATCAACCGCAATTGGCATTTAGTGATGGGGTGGCTTTAAATGATACTGGTGTTTCTAAACAACAGTTACATCGGCACACCCCCACTATCTTTAATTTGCTTTGGGCCAATAGCGGGCTTTTTTGGGATGGCGGTTCTACTAATTTAGAATCACAAGCTTTTGGACCGTTAACGAGTTCAGACGAGATGGCGCAAAACCTATACGAACTGGAGGCAGAGTTAAAGGCGGTACCAAAATATAGGGAACTTTTTGAAAAGGCTTTTAATAACGGAATTACCTCAGCTAATGTGGTGAAGGCGCTGGCACAATTTCAGCGCACATTAATATCGGCAGGTTCCCGCTACGACAAATTTAAACGTAACGAAGGAATAACCCTCAGTGAAATGGAACTACAGGGGTTAAAGCTGGTGGAAGAAAAATGTAAAAGCTGCCATCAAGGTGAATTATTTACCGATAACAAATTTCACAATAATGGAATCGACATTAGTTTCAGTGATGATGTAGAGGGGATTTATCAAGGGAGGTTCCGGGTAACATTCAATCCGCAAGACCTTGGCGCTTTCAAAACGCCCACACTCAGGAATATTATGCTTACCGCACCATATATGCACGACGGCAGGTTTAAAACCATTGACGAGGTGCTTGGCCATTACAGCTCAGGCATCAAACCATCAGCAACGGTTGACAAGCATTTGTTTCAAAACAATGGGACTTTAGGCATACCATTAACTACAACTGAAAAAGTAGCAATAAAAGCTTTCCTTAATACACTTACTGATCAAGAACTGATTAACAACAAAACAGTTAGTGATCCAAATGGATAATTAAAATGAAAAGGACAAATTTTATAATAGTAGCATTTTTAATCATATTAACTGCTTGCTCAAAAAAAGCAGATATCACTCCAGATTTTGAAGAGCAAAATTTAGCACCGCTATCTGTGGAGTTCGACAACATTGTTGGAGGTAGAACATTAACATTCAACAATACGGCAGTGCCTTATACCAATGCCAAAGGTGAATCATTTACCATCAGCTTGGTTCAATATTTCATTAGCAATATTGAAGTTACTACCACAAGCGGCCAAAAATACACGGTGAAACAAGATAGCTCCTATTTCCTAATCAAAGGCTCGGATAAAGCCACTCGGTTTGCAAAAGTTAAAGTACCAGAAGGTGATTACAGTCAAGTGAGTTTCATTGTTGGGGTTGATAGCCTGCGAAGTACTATGCCTATCGACAAAAGAACCGGTGTGTTAGACCCAGCAGCAAATGGCGATCATGATAGTGGCGGCATGTATTGGGGATGGAATTCTGGTTATATATTTTTCAGGTTCGAAGGCAATTCAAATGTGGTAAGTAACGATCAATTAGGTGATCCGACGGGTAAAAAGCAGTTCAAATATCACATCGGTTTTTTCGGTGGATATGAGGTTAAAACAATCAATAATATCCGAAAAGTCACTATTGACTTGACTACTGCAGGTATTGCTAAAGTTAGAAAAGATAGGCAAAGTAATATTCACTTGTTTGTGGATTTGATGAAAGTGTTCAACGGAAAAAATACAATCAGTATTCAACAAAATCCTAATGTAATGTTTGGCGATTTTTCATCAAGCGTTGCCGACAATTTCACTGGACTTTTTACCCACGATCATACTGAAAACTAGCCATGAAATATTTCAAATACATATTTTTATTGTTGGTGTTTGTTTATGCCTGTAAAAAAAGTGAAGATGTTCAGCAGCAAGCTGAAACATTTTTAGGCTTTCAATCGCCCAAAAACTTTCCGGCTCCGGTTTATAATTTAGCCAATAATCCAATTACAAAAGAGGGATTTGAGTTGGGAAGAAAGTTATTCTACGATGTCAGATTATCGAGAAATAACACCATTAGCTGTGGTTCCTGTCATATTCAATCTTCGGCTTTTACCCAGCATGGGCATGATGTTAGCCACGGTATAGAAGACCGTTTGGGCACACGTAACTCACCTCCTATCATGAACTTAGCTTGGAGCAAGGCTTTCATGTGGGGAGGCGGCATATTCGATCTTGATCTTCAACCAATTAACCCAATTACCGCACACGAAGAAATGGACGAAAGTTTAGCAAACGTATTAACCAAACTACAGTCATCTTCAACTTACAAAAATCAGTTTAAAGCGGCTTTCGGAACTGATGAAATCAACACAGCAAGATTGATGAAAGCTCTGTCGCAGTTCATGCTCATGTGTATCAGTAGCAACTCAAAATATGATAAAGTGATGCGTAAGGAAGCTAACGCAAGTTTTACCTCAACTGAATTGGCGGGCTATGAAATTTTCAAGGAAAAATGCGGCAGCTGCCATAAGGAACCGCTATTTACTGACGGTGAGTTTAGGAACAATGGCTTGGCACCAAGCGCTATTAACGACAAAGGACTGTATGGAGCTACACTAATTTCATCAGACAAATACAAATTCAAAGTTCCATCGTTGCGCAACCTGAAGTACACAGCACCTTTTATGCATGATGGTCGGTTTTTAACACTTGATGCAGTGTTTCAACACTATAGCGCCGAAGTGCAACCAACAGAAAATCTAGACCCGCTGCTTAATAGAAATGGTGTAAGGGGAATTAGCATCACTGCTGACGAAAAAAATAAACTAACTGCATTTTTAAACACATTGAATGATGAAGATTTCATCAACAATAAAACTTTAGCCGAGCAATGATGAACTGGAAAAAATTAATTGTAATGCTCATTTTTTGCACTCCACTTACGGCAATTGCCTGTGATATTTGCGGTTGTGGCGTTGGCAGTTATTACATCGGCATTTTGCCCGAGTACAACAAGCGTTTCATTGGTTTACGTTATCAGCACAAAACATTACAAACGCATTTAGGTCCGTACGCAAACGTAACGCCTTTAACTACCGATGAAACCTATCAAACTGCTGAGCTTTGGGGAGCTTGGAATTTTGGTAAAAAGTTCAGGTTACTTGCGTTTTTGCCTTATAACTTCAATCAACGAATAGCGCAAACAGGCAATGGTGATAAGAACGGTTTGGGTGATATTGCCGTAATGGGTTACTATAATGTTTTTACCAAAAGTGCCACGGTAAAAAGTAAACTGCTTGTGCATTCGCTATGGTTAGGCGCAGGAATTAAGTTGCCAACTGGTAAATATGAGCCCGGAGAAAGACTTGCCATTCAAGAAAGTCCAAACAACTTCCAACTAGGCACGGCAAGTACCGATTTTACCTTTAACGCCGCGTACGATGTAAGGCTGAACGATTGGGGCGTTAACGTCAACTTAAATTACAAAGTAAATACAGCAAATAAGTACCAATATCGATATGGTAATAAGCTTACTACAAATGCATTACTTTACCATAAGTTTAGGTTATTCCACAAGTTTACCATTGCGCCAAATGCCGGCATCCTTTTCGAAACAGCCACAAAAGATGTCGAAAATCAGAAATATGAAGTAGCAGTTTCTGGCGGATATTCTACCTCCTTAGTTACAGGTGTGGAGTTCGCTTTCAGCAAATTCTCCTTCGGCGCAAACTACCAAAATGTGGTTTCTCAAGAACTGGCAAACAACCGGGCCAAAGCTGGCAACAGGCTAATGTTGCACATCTCTGTTCCATTTTAAAATTTTATAATCATGATTAAAATAAAAAATATCCTAATAGTTGGCTTAGTATTAATTTTTGCGTCGTGCCAACAACAAAATAATGAAGAGGCGATCAAAGAAACTATCGATCGTTTGCATAACGAAGCCATGGCGGTAAATGAAAAAGCCAACAAAACCAAGTTCAAGTTGGATAGTCTACTTGAACAAAAGCGCATGAAGCAAGAAGCGGATACGCTAGAAATCAATAAAGCTATTGTTCAACTTAACTTGGCCGATGAAAAGATGATGGACTGGATGCATAATTTTCAACTTGATTTTAAAGGAAGCAAAGCGGAAGCATTAAAATACTTTACAGATCAGCTTGATAGCGTTAAAAAAGTACAACTACAGCTGGAGGATGCTATTAAACAGGCTAAACCGTTTACTAACTAGCTTTTTATAGAGATTGCTTCGTTTATTAGCGATGCAATCTCATTGTTTTCTAATAATTTATTTCAAACTACATAAACCCATCATAACACATGAAAACCACTTTAATAATCTGTATTTTTGCACTAGGCTTCACTTCAGTTTACAAGAGCAACGCAACAGAAATCAACCAGCAGTTGGTTTTAACAGACAGTGTTAAAATTGATCCAGTTTGTAAAATGAAGGTGAAATCTCCAGCGAAGCATATTAGTACTTATCAAAAAACTGAATACTGGTTTTGCGCAAAAGGATGTCAGTTAAAATTTGATAAAAATCCTGATGCTTTTCTAAATAAAAAGGAATCGCAAAAGGAAAATTAAAAACATTAAAATAAACGGAAAATGAAAAAATACTTATTGATACCGGTACTTGCAGCACTTCTTTTTTCTTGTACTCAAGATAAAAAACTTCCTATTTATGGCGATAAAGAGGCAAAAATCACTAAAGATGCTGATGGTAACGAAAAAATTGATACGGTTTACAAAACAATCCCCAACTTTAGGTTCTTAAATCAAGATAGTGTTTACATTAATCAGGATACGTTCAAGGATAAAATCTACGTTGCGGATTTCTTCTTTACATCCTGCAGCACCATTTGCCCAATTATGCATCGCAATATGAAAACCATCTTCGATAAATATAAGGGAAATAAAGATGTGATGTTTTTATCTCATACCATAGATTTCAAGTACGATAAACCTTCTGTATTAAAAAGATATGCGCAAAAACTGGGAGTAGATGTACCTCAATGGCAATTTGTTTGGGGAGATAAAAAAGAAGTTTATGGTTTAGCTGAGAAAGATTATTTAGTTGCAGTTCAAGAAGATAGCGCAGCTACGGATGGCTATGTACATCAGGGTTGGTTAGTTTTGATTGATAAACAAAAACATATTAGAGGCGCTTATGACGGTACCAAACCAGAAGAAGTTGAAAAGCTTAAAGCTGATATGGACATCTTATTGGCAGAAAAGTAGTCTTATTTGTGATGAAAAAAGTCATTCTGTATAGTCTTCTGTTTTTGGCAATCGCGGCCATAATTAATGCTTGCCAAAGCGCTGATGAAATTGAAATGGCAAAGTATTTATCTAACGGTAAAGATATTTACGAATCTCGTTGCCAAAATTGCCACGGAAAAAATGGTGAAGGTTTGGGGGAATTAGCTCCACCATTAACCGACACTGTGTTTCTTAAAGCAAATAAACAACAATTAGCCTGCTACATTAAAAACGGCGCCAATCAGCCAATGCTAATTAACGGCAAAACCTATCAGGAAAAAATGCCGGCATTTAAAGATTTACATGATATAGATGTTGCGCAAGTGATTGTGTACATCACCAATTCATTTGGTAATAAGCAGGGCATGTACAAATATGAAAAAGTAGCTATTGATTTAAATAATTGTCAGTAGGTGCTTCTTCCGCAAATACATCTTTTGCTTTGTCATATTGTGGTGCAAATGGGTCAATAAATGGCTCATTGCCTTGTCCTTTTGGGTTATCACCATACTCATTAGGACCATAATCGCTATCTCCAAAAAGCATTACAAATCCATAAAATGGGATAATCATCCACCAACCGGAGTTACCCCTGTCATGGCAACGTTTTATACCGGCCACAACTAGTAAATAAAACGGAAATAGGATCAGTAATCCTGCCATTTCATTTCCACTTTGAGAAATAATGCCAATAATGAGTAGGCATAAAAGATAAAGTAGATAAATTAATCCAAATTCGGTTCGTCTGATACGGCCATTGAAGGAGAGAATGTCTTTGAACATGCGTTTAAATTTGATGGTTTAAAACACAATGCTACTAAATTTTAGTTCTTTTTTCAACTAACAATAAGTAAATGTTGTGTTGCTGTGCTTAATGGATAAAAAGCGTACCTTTGCCACAAATGCAAACCGTTCTATCGCCGCAGCTTGAAGTTGAGGAGGAAAGTCCGGGCAACACAGAGCATCTCGCTTCCTAACGGGAAGGGGTTTGGGATTGAAGACCTGAATCACGGAAAGTGCCACAGAAAATATACCGTCCCGATTTCGTATTGGGATAAGGGTGAAAACGTGAGGTAAGAGCTCACGAGCTTTGTTAGCGATAGCAAGGTTGGTAAACCCCGGGAGTTGAAAGACCAAATAGGCTAACGTTTCGATTTATCGGGATAAAGGGCTGCTCGTCCGATGTTAGTGGGTAGGTCGTTAGAGATAAGCGGCAACGTTTATAGTAGATTAATGATAGAAGTTCCGAATTATCGGAAAAC
The DNA here is from genome assembly GCF_003313335.1 of Pedobacter zeaxanthinifaciens. Taxonomy (GTDB): domain Bacteria; phylum Bacteroidota; class Bacteroidia; order Sphingobacteriales; family Sphingobacteriaceae; genus Pedobacter; species Pedobacter zeaxanthinifaciens. Next base: position 341,003 of record NZ_QMHP01000001.1, on the reverse strand, counting down.
AGAACCCGGCTTACAGGTTTGCATTTTTTTCTTTTACACTACGCTTTTTGTTTAGCATTAGCTCAAGTATTTTTAATGTAAATCAGGTATTTGACCATTAAACTGATTAAGATATCCTTTGTTGTAATATAAAGTGTGTTTAACTAAAAATTATAAAGATGAAAAAGCTTACATTTTTAATACTTGCATTAGGCCTATTTGTTGCAGCATGTGGCACAAGTAGAACATCTGATGCTACAAGTCCTGACTCGATGCGTGTAGATACCAATAACGTTGTTGCGGATACAACAAAAATGGAAAGACCTTAACAAAAAGCTACGCCGAGAATGCCGTACTTGCTCAATACGTAAATTAATAGCTTAATCCAAAATCAATCTAATTGGTGTTTTAGGCGTAGCTTTTTACCCGAAACTAAACAAACTATTTAAAATCAACATCGTAACATCATTCACCTGAACTTTTCTCGTTCTAATGTGCTGGGTTTCTTTTATATTTGTTCCTAAACTACTTTACTATGGAAACGCTCTGTTTACGCCTCTTTGAGTTTACTTTCATAGCAATTAAAATTTGTGACGCTGCAAATTTTAGCATAGTTTTTTAGCGTAATATGATAACTGAGTTTGATCAACTGCTTGTCATTTGAATTAAAAAAACCCAGCTTGATGGGCCGGGCTTAATTAAGAGAGACGCTATTTACTAATATTTTATTTTAATAAAAGCCGATAAAAACAATTGACCTCTCCACAATTTTCACGCTATAAAAAGGTCACTAGTAGGTGACAAATATATAGTTTTTTTATGCAAAAGCAACAATAGTTTGTTACTGCACTATTTATGAAAGAAGAGAAAAACACAACATCGTTACGTAATAAGGAGGAAAGTAAAAAGAAATTTTTACGGGCCGTAGGACAAATTATCACCACGAAAGGTTTTAGTGGCTTAAAGGTAAATCACATTGCAGCTAAAGCCAAGCTAGATAAAAAACTAATTTACAGGTATTTTGGCGGATTGAATCAGTTGTTAGATGAATACGTACAACAGCAGGATTTTTGGAGCAATGTAAAGGGAAATAAAGTGCCGGAAACGATAGACGATGGCGGTAAAACTTTTGTTACAAAAATGCTTACGGAGCAGTTTGATTACGTTTTCCAGAATAAAGAATTCCAGAAAGTACTTCTTTGGCGTTTGTCTGAAGAAAGACCATCACTACAAAAGTTGGCCGAGGAGCAAGAAAAGAGCGGCGAAATGCTTTTTGAACATATCATTGCACCACATTTTGGAGAACTCACCAACTTATACAGAGGTATTGCCGCAATTATAGTTGCTGGCTTATATTACCTTAACCTATCCACAGAAGTAAATGGTACAATTTTTTGTGGAATTGATTTAACCAGCGAAACCGGAAGAAACCAAATAAAGGATGCGATAAAGTTTATGTTAGAAAAAACCTACAACGAAGCGCAGATTACCCGATAACACTATTTAACCATGCTAATAGATGAACCCAAATGCGAAAGATTTTCTATAACGGGTGCAGCTACTAAACCTTTTTCATCTCTCTCCTGCTGAAAAGTTACAAAGGAAGGTACATTCAGCACTTCATTTTGAATCTCTTCGTTTTCGTACATTGATACATGCACAAAAGTTAAACCATCATCTTTTGCATAAACATGATATAGAAACTTGCTATTGCGCAGTTCTTTAAAATCAGCCAAAAAGGTAGCGATGTTACGTTTGTTCTCTTCCAAAAAATCAGCGTTAATTGTGTAGGTAACTTGTACTGCTATCATCTTGTTCTATCGTTTTACGGAAGTAATTATACAAAACATTTTTTAACTTTTTATCACAAAAAAAAGACCTTGCACATTGACAAGGTCTTTTTCAAATACTTTGAGCGATGATTATTTTGCGCTATTTTTCTTTTCTGTAACTTCAGTACGGATTTCTTGAGCTAAACCTTTTAAATCTTGCATAGCTTTACGTACTCTAGTTCCTGCAGCTGAGTTACCAGCGTTATAAAATTTCTCAACGTCTGCCTCGATAGCAGCTACTACTTCTTTAACTTTTGCAAATTTTTCCATTGTTATAATTTTAATTTATTGGTCAAATATATCACTTAAACCGAATAAACAAGTATTTCTTTAATTTTTTGACACTGTTTTTTGTACAATTTTTTTTAACAATTCACATTTTCAAAGCGCTCGTTATTTGGTTACCGTTAATACACAAACCGTATCTGCTAATGCTTTTGCCGTAACGGGTAAATTTAAATGATAGTTAACTATTTGATTTTCTGATAAATAAATAGAATCATTCTCTACAGTAAAGGTTATTTGACCTTTGATAACATGTATACTTAATAATGAATGTGCCTCGTTAGTAAGCGATTGGAAAAATTCTTCATTTTTTAACGCCAATAACGTAATCGTTACTTTTTCTGACTTAAAAACGGTGATTGCATTCTTGCCATTTTGCTCATAAGCGCTCTCCGCGACAATGTCCCTAATGTATTTTTCAATATCAACGGGTACAATTTCAGCATCCAATAGCCTTGTCCCAGCCGGACGCTGAGGGGTAGCTTTATTAAATTTCTCTTCCATAACCTAGTTTTTATAATGAAAACACTTGTAAGCTCAACTAGTTTCCACCAATGTTTAAAAGTTATAAGGAACAAACCAAACAAAATGCTCAAATTTGTAGCAATGGCTTTATATATCTCTTCTCTTAATACTGGCAGCAATGGCAATTGTTTTTATATCGGCAACCAAACCGATGCCATTTTAATTGATGCGGGATTAAGTTGTAAAGAAACTGAGGCCAGATTGGTACGTTTAGGTTTAGATATCAAAAATGTGCGTGCTATATTTATTAGCCATGAGCATAGCGATCATATTAAAGGCTTACCTGTTTTAGCCAAAAAACATCAGCTACCAATTTACATTACCGCTAAAACACACACCAGCGGCCGACAGTTATTACCCGAGCACCTCGTTCGTCCGTTTTGCAGTACGATGCCAATACAAATTAACGGCATAGAAGTTACTGCCTTTCCAAAATTACATGATGCTGCCGAACCACATAGTTTCACCATAAGCTACAACCAGGTTAAAGTTGGTGTATTTACCGATATTGGAGATCATTGTGAAAATCTAATTTATCATTTCAAGCAATGCCACGCCGCCTTTTTAGAAGCAAATTATGATGATGAAATGCTGGCTAAAGGAAATTATCCGTACTTTTTAAAACGTAGGATTAGTAGCGGAAACGGACACTTATCCAACCAAAAGGCACTTGACTTATTTCTTAATCATCGCTCTCCGTTGATGAGCCATTTGTTTTTATCTCACTTAAGTAGAGAAAACAACTGTCCAAATTTGGTACACAATTTATTCAGTGAAGTGGCTGATGGTGTTGAAATTGTTGTTGCTTCCCGCTTGCAGGAAACACCTGTTTATTACATACAGGAAAAAGTGGCTAAGCCAGCTCTTTCAGCTGAGTGCCAGTTGATGCAACACTAAGTTGGTGCTTAACGCCGCACTTTAAAGCAAAATTAGCTCGTTGATGACCGACAGGAAAATCAAAGCATACCGGGTAATCAAATTCCTTCACCTTATCCAATACAATTTGTTCCAGCGTTTGGCCAAAACCTTCGCTATTATCTTCATCTTTTTTAACCCTAAATCCCCCTACAATCAAGCCCTTTAGTTTATTCAACTTACCACTTCTTTTCAAATTGAAAAACATACGGTCAATACTGTAAAGGTATTCGCCTACATCTTCCACAAATAGAATTTTACCATCGGTTTCTATTGCAGATTTGCTTCCTGATAAGTTCTCTATGCATCGCAAATTTCCGCCTATCAATTCGCCTTCAGCAACTCCTAACCTATTGTTGATCTGGAAAGGAACATCGTAAGTCATCAACTCCTCTCCTTTCAATGCCTTCTCAATTGATTTAATGGTGTCAATTTGTATCGGCTCTGCCGTAGCCCAATCAGACGGAAAACTGTTGCACATTTTTGAATGTATGCTCGCAAATTTGAAATTCGTGTTAAGATGACAATGCAAAATAGTAATATCACTAAAGCCGATAATCCATTTTGGCGAAATTTTAAAAGTACTAAAATCAAGTTGATCAACAATTCTAACGGCACCGTATCCACCTCTAGCACACATAATTGCCTTAATGCTTGGATCATTTAGCATTTGCTGCAGATCCTGTAGCCTTTCCTGATCTGTACCTCCGAAAGTAAAATCTCTGGCGCCAACCGTTTGTCCTAAAACTACTTTAAAGCCCCAACTTTCCATTTGTTGCACTGCTGGTGCTATTTCCTCTTTCGTAATGTACCCCGCCGGACACGTAATGCCAATAATATCACCCTGTTTTAAATAAGGAGGACGCTTGTGCTTTAGACCCTGATTGCTTGAAGCATTAGGTTTAGTTGCACCATTAAAAGCATACAAAAAAGAAGATGTAGGAACTAACGCAGATAGACTGGCTAAAAATAGTTTACGGTTCATGTAGGCAATTTACTATTATATTATTGCCATTGACAAACAAATTTTGAATTAGCCTAAAACAAAAAGAGCGAAAGCCATCAGCTCCGCTCCTTTGAAATATTTAGTGAATTTTAATTAAAAATCCAATTCGCCTTCCACTGAATCATCCATGGTTTTACCAGTAATGATAGATGCTGCCATTTTAATGAATGCTACGGCTTCGCCATGCTTGGTATCCCAATAATACACATGTGTTGGCGATACTTTGATGACGCTGATTTTTTCGTCGTCTTTTCCATCTTGGAACCAAACTTTAAGTAATGGATTCCAAAGTTCTTCAATTTTTTTGCGATCTTCCAAAATCTCACTGATTCCGTACACATTCAAAAATCCAGAGTTTTTGTGGTGCTGAAAGAATAGATGCGTAAAAGGATCTGCTTCAATCTCCTGATTTTTTGCACTTCCTGCTTGACTCATGAACCACAAGTTACCTTCGTCATCTACGTCCAATACCGACATAGGCCTCACGGATAAAGGCAATCCAGTTTTAATACTTGTACAGAAAAAGCAGTTTTCAGCACCTTTTGCCAATTCTTTCAATTTCTCTACCGCTTCTTTGCCTTCTAATGTTTTAATGTGTTCAGCAGTATCTTGTGTGTTATTAGAGCTATCTCTACTTATTTTTGAATTTTCCATTTTTATCGTGTTTTAGGGTTTTAAAATTGTTTTAAGCATTGCGGCAGTTACCAAAGCACCAAATAAATAGTATCCTACAGTAAGCGCCTTAGTGGTATTGGTGTGTGTAACCGGCGTATCGTCCAAACCTAAAGGCTCTGGCATTTTCAATGCGCCAATTCCTGCGCTTAAGCCCATTATTATCGCCTTTGGCCAAATATATTTTCCTTTACCGCCAATAATGCTGTAGTACGCGGTGTTAGCAATGATGTCTGTTTCAAGCGTAATTTTATATAGGTCATTAGGATGTTGAATGGGATGTGCTCCAGCCATGCTTAGCGTTTTATTTACAGCTTCGGCGCCTAACAAATTTATTTGAGGTGCATTTTTTACATTTTTTCTAATGATCTCATGAATGGCATTTAGAGCAATTGCACCCACAAATCCCGCGGTAGTATTTCGTATCCAACGTAGCATAATCTTATTTTTTTTGTAACCATAAAATCGCATCATCTAATTGCGCTAACTCAAAGCCTTTGAATTCTCCAGGTGCGATATAACTGAAGGCATCAGTAAATTTTTCGACGGCCTTTTCGTCCGTAACCACAGCTGCCTTTTTCCATTTTGTAAAATGTTTCAAACCTGCAATCATGTCTTGGAACCAAGCTCCTACGGTAAAATTTTCTACCGGCGTTTCTAACACCAATAGGTAATAAATCTCATCATATTTTTGAGTGAGCACTTCAAGGCCTGGCAGCAATACGCTTCTTAAGTCCTCGGCTGTAACTTGTCCGGTGGCTCTTACACCGAATACATGTGGTGGAGTATCTCTGATAATGCTTAACATATTTGACTATTTATTAAGCTTAACAAGATATCATAAGGAAAGTTTTTTCAATTTGGAAGCATCCTATGGCATTTGCCAACAATTATTAGGTAATTGAAAACATATAATTTTGATAGTAAGTCAACTGTGTAAAATTCATTTGAAGAAAATAAATACCTCATACAGCGCTTCCCCAATTGGTGGATACCCATGGACAGTGTTAGACAGTTTCAGACTGAGGCAAGAAAAATGATATGAAATATAGACGTTATAAGCCGTAAAATTACGCTGTTACTGCGGTAGGGCTTAATTGACTGGATATTGTTGCACCTGCAGTAAGCAACTCTTGTGTGATGCTCTTGGTGTAATCAATAATTTCCGTTTTAAAATCTTGTACCGACGCACCAGACCTAATTTCTTCCAAACGTTTTTCCCAAGAGCCGGTAAGTTCTGCCTGTGCAATACGCTTATCTTTTACAACTTCGTAAACTGCCAAGCCTTTTGCCGTAGGCACTAAATTTCGTTTTTCTCGGATGATGTATTCACGGGTTAACAAGGTTTCAATGATTGCGGCTCGAGTAGCTGGTGTTCCCAATCCACTATCTTTCATTGCATACCTCAATTCTTCATCTTCAATTTCTTTACCGCATGTTTCTAAAGCTTTTAATAAGGATGCTTCGTTATACATTGCTTTTGGTTTAGTTTGCTTTTCAAGCAATGCTTTATTAACAATTGGCAACGCCTCTCCCTTTTTTACTTTAGGCAAAGCCGAGTTATCTTCATCTTTCTTTTCGTCATCTACTTCGTTAAAAACAGAACGCCAACCGGCAGAACGAATTACCGTACCATTGGCCACAAAAATAATTTCCGATTGGATGGTAATTTTAGTGACTTCCTTAATACATTCCTGATGGAAAGCTTCAAGCATGCGCCCCGCTACTAAATCGTATATAGCTTGATGGTCTTTGCCTAAACCACCCGGTTTGATACCAGTTACTAAAATAGCATGGTGATCAGTTACTTTTTTGGCGTTTACGCTTCTTTTATTCAAAGCATTTTCTTGTAAAAAAGCAGCCTGTCTTGCAAATTGAGGATGATCATTCAGGCTGGCAATCAATGCTGGCACAGTCGCAAAAACATCATCGCCAATATACCTACTACCCGTACGTGGGTAAGTAACCAATTTGCTTTCATACAGGTTTTGCAGCAAGCTTAAAGTTTGATCGGCAGTAAAGCCATTGCGCTTGTTAGCCTCCTGTTGCAAACTGCTCAAATCGTGCAAAAGTGGTGGTGGCTCTTTACGTGGTTTAGCCTCAACATCAGTAATTTGTCCACCATTGCTAAAGCCCGAAGCGACATCCTGTACCTTCGCAAAAACTGCTTCACCATCCTCCTTAACGTCAAAACTATCTACGGACATTGCCTTAAAAAGAACTCCTTCCTTATCTAACTGGATACCAATTTGATAGTATATTTTAGGTACGAAGTTTTTGATTTCCAAGTATCTGGCACAAATCATGGCCAAAGTAGGCGTTTGAACCCTACCTAACGACAATACGCTTCTATTGCCCGCGGAAATGCTCAAAGCCTGTGTCGCATTCATGCCCACTAGCCAATCGGATACGGAGCGACAATGCGCAGAACTAAATAATGTGTCGTAATCGGTACCCGGTTTCAAGTTTCGGAAACCATCTTTGATCGCTTCATCAGTTTGAGATGAAATCCAAAGTCGTTTGAAAGGTTTTTTACACTTCAGATAAGAGTAAATGTACCTGAAAATCAGTTCTCCCTCACGCCCGGCATCCGTTGCTACAATAATTTCAGTAGCCTGATCAAAAAGCATTTTTATGGTATCCAGCTGCTTTCTCACCCCCGGATCTTCTACTATGCCATCTTTTGTTTTTATTTTCCTGATAGATAGCTTGAATTTTTGCGGCAACATGGGTAAGTGTTCTTTACGCCAACCGTAAAAACCATATTCCTGTGGTGGTGCCAGCTGAAGCAAATGCCCAAAAGCCCAAGTAAATGAATAGCCCTTGCCTTCGATGTAACCATCTTTACGAGTAGTGGCACCAAATACTTTGGCTAATTCTCTTCCTACTGATGGCTTTTCGGCAATTACGATCTTCATATTCACAAAATGGAGGCTAAATATCCGAAATTTCTCAGAGTTTAAGCCTACCAGTTTTCCACAACTAGGTCGGTCATCAAGCTTAAAAAGGTTTAAGTTACTGTTGCTGTTGTTGTTGCTGCATTTCAATAAATCGTTGGTACGAATTTACAATGGTTACAGGCTCTTCAACTTCTTTAACATATACACTATCTACCGCTACTGCCTCTTCTTCCTGCTTTAGTTTTTCATTTGTAATAATTACCGCCACCGACAAAGAATGGGCCGAGGAGCCTTTATAAGTACCTTTTACTGGCGTACAATCTTTAAAGTTACGCCCAAATGCAATCCTGATGTGTCTATCGCCTACCAAACAATTGTTAGTAGGATCAATTCCCATCCAGCCATAATCAGGAATGTAGGCTTCTACCCATGCATGCGTAGCACCAATGCCACGCAATTCGTTACCTGCTGGACAAATATAACCGCTCACATATCTAGATGGTACCTTGTACATGCGCAACATCTCAATCAATAAATGAGCAAAATCTTGACAAACGCCTGCTTTTAAAGACCATATTTGATCGATATCTGTTTCAACATCGGTAACGCCTTTTTGATAGGTTAATGTTTCATAAACATAAGTAGACAATTTGTTTACAAACTGGAAGATAGTAAGCTGTTGATCAACAAGTTCGTCGGTATGTTGTTTGATTTCTGTTAGGGCAGCAACATAGTTTGCCTTCATAAAATCTAAAAAATCAATATGCTGATGCAGGGAAGCAAGATTTTCCCACTGTGCTTTCGCTGGCCAAAAATCATTAGGCGGAGGAATCTGCTTTGTGCTTACTTCGGCCTCAACTAAAATGGAAAGTTCGGTATGTGGCTGTACAATGGTAAACACGCCAACTTTATTACCAAAATAATCGTAAAAGCTATCTATAGAAGTTGATGGACTAATCTTAATTTGATGACTGATGATATCCTGAAACTGTGTACTTGTTGGGCTAAGTATAATTTGATTAGCGCTATCAGTAACCGCAGAAGGATAAGTGTATTTGGTTAAATGTTTAACGTGATAAGTAGGCATGTTTTATGTGATAATGAGATGATTCGATAATGTGATAATTAGATAATATGACGATTCGATAATGTGATAATTAGATAATTTGATGATGTGATAATTTGTATTGTCGAATGAACTAATGAACCAGTGAACTAATGAACTAATGAACCAGTGAACTAATGAACCAATGAACCAAAATAATACTCATTGAAAACTTGAACCACTTGAAATAAATTACTTTCGATGGATTGTAAAAGTGCCAATTGAGCTTCGCAATTTGAACCGGGACTATTATATTTCAAAATAGCGGCGGCTTTACCTATGGAAAATTCAAGTTTATCGTAACTTTCCTCTAAGCTTTCTGCTTTTAAGCGTTGTGCATACCTATTAAGCTGCGAAATACTGTACGCAATAGAATGCGGAAAATGCATTTCATAAAGCACTTGTTTAAAAATTAACGCCGGGTTAACGGTGCCTGAATGCGATTTCAAATAGTACTCGTATCCTGATATCGAAACTAAAAAGTACCGCCAGCTCACGATATCCATACTGTCTTTAATTTCGCCGTTGGTACGCACAATTTGCATGTTTAGTGAACTGATGATTTGCAGCAAACGCTCAATATATTTTCCAGTATTTAAGTAGTTGAATCCCTCGCTCCTAAACATTGATATATCAACTATTCCGTAATATAGCATGCACTGTCTAATCAACTGATCTAGCACACTAACCGGGTCTCCTAAACTCAATTGACGTTGTAGGTTTTTATCTCTAATGAAATGATAAAAATCATTCAAACACTGCCAAAGTTCTTTGGTGATGTGATCCTGTGCGCTTCGAGCATTTTCCCTTGCTCTAAGGATATTGTTTACAACTGAACTTTCGTTATCCCTATCAAACAAAATAAAATTAAGTACCTGGTTAGCACTCATGCTTTTTTCGGCTGGCATACCTTGGTTGTAATACCTAAAAACTTCATCCCATTTCACAAAAGGAACACCATCCTGCGATGCGATATAATAAGTACGAAGAATACGCAATTGCATGTTCGTTCGCTCAATATACCTGCTCATCCAAAATATATTTTCTGCTACTCTACTCAGCATTTTCTCTGTTTTAAAAAAAGATTGTTGGTTCTACAATACTACAATTTCATTAATCTACTACCCAAGTATCTTTACTGCCGCCACCTTGTGACGAGTTCACCACAATTGAGCCTTCCTTTAGGGCTACCCGTGTTAAGCCGCCAGGAACAATCTCTACTCCGTCAGGGCCACTCAATGCAAAAGGGCGTAAATCAACCCTCCTAGGCTGTAATTTGCCATCAATATAGCAAGGTGCAGATGACAAGCTAATGATGGGTTGCGCAATAAACTGCCGTGGCGATTTCTGTATTTCCTCAGCAAACTCCTTCAGTTCTTTCTCCGTAGCCGTATTTCCAATTAGCATGCCGTAGCCGCCGCTTTCATTGGTACGTTTTACTACCATTTGATGAAGGTTTTCTAAAGCATGAGCCCTTTCATCATCATTTTCCATACGCAAAGTTGGTACGTTTTTTAAAATCGGCTCTTCGTTTAAATAGTACTTAATCATTGCCGGTACATAGGCATAAACCGCTTTATCATCGGCTACGCCATTGCCCATAGCATTAATGATAGCTACATTTCCTTTCCTATACGCATGATAAATGCCTGGTACACCAAGCATGCTGTCTGGCCTAAAAATCAACGGATCTAAAAACTCGTCATCTACCCTTCTATAAATTACGTCCACACGTTTTAAACCTTTTGTGGTACGCATATAAACCTTATGGTTATCTACTACCAAATCTCTACCTTCTACCAACTCTATCCCCATTAACCGGGCTAAAGTAGTATGTTCAAAGTAGGCAGAATTATAAATGCCTGGCGTAAGTAAAACCACGGTAGGCCTGCTGGTATGTCGGTTTCCCAACGCCAATAGGTTCTTCATCAATAAATCTGGATAATCGCTCACTGGACGAACTTTATTTTCTGGAATTTGATTAGGGAATAGCCTATAGCTGATGCTTCTATTTTCCAACATGTAACTCACCCCTGATGGCGTACGTAAATTATCCTCCAATACATAATACGATCCATCGTGATCTCTGATTAAATCAATTCCGCTAATGTGTGTGTAAATATTAAACGGCACTTCTACATTCATCATCTCCCTTAAATAATTAGGACACGAATAAATTAATGAAGCTGGAATAATACCATCCTTGATGATAAATTGATGACTATAAACATCTTTCAAGAAAATATTAAGTGCTTTCAATCGCTGTTTAATGCCACTTTCAATGAATTCCCACTCTGCGGCCTGTATAATCCTAGGATAAATATCAAATGGAAAAATTTTCTCTATGCCCTCCCCGCTACTGTATACCGTAAACGTGATGCCCTGCGTTAAAAACAACTTTTTTGCTAGCTCATCTTTAATTGACATCTCATCAGAATTGATGTTTTGAAAAGCTGCCATAAATAATTCGTAATGTTTTCTCACACCATCCTCACCTTTCATTTCATCAAAAACACCAGATATCAAACTATAGTCATTATAAAAGTCGAAATCGGTCATAAAATACTAGCATTTTAAAAATACATCTTAAATATATAACTTAAATCAAAATATTTTTATTAAAAAATTAAAACAGCATAAAATAATTGTGTCATTTAATAATAATTATCCTTTAAAATGTTAAACGAATAAATTTACATCAAATTAAAAGCTATAAATAACTGTTTTTTTTTACAAAACACAACTATACGTATAACCAAGTAATCACACCATTACTTCAACTATTAAATTGATAAAGCGTATCTTTACTTTGGAATTAGCAGCATGAGCAATATCACCCTACGCGACATATCAAAAGCCTTAAACATCTCCGTTTCTACTGTATCGAGGGCACTAACCGACAGCCATGAAATTGGAGAAGAAACCAAAAAATTGGTTTTAGCTTACGCTAAAGAACACAATTACGTACCTAACCGCATGGCGAGAAGCCTTAAAGTAGGCAAAACAAAATCTATTGGCGTTGTTATTTGTTCCATTGATAATAGTTTTGTAGCCCAAATGTTAGACGGCATTGACCAAGCATGCAACGACAATGGCTACCAGATTATCATTATGCAGAGCAAGGAATCTTATGAACAGGAAAAAGCCTGCATCAACCTGTTATATGCTAGTGGTGTGGACGGGATAATGATTTCTCCATCATACCAAACTACCGATTTTAGCCACCTGACAGAATTGCAACAACAGGGTTTTCCAGTAGTACTTTTTGATCGCATTACAAATGAATTAGATGCCCATAAAATTGCAGCAAATAATTTCAAGGGCGCTTACGAAGCTACGCAACACCTCATTAGCAAAGGCTGCAAAAGGATAGCACACTTGAATAGTAAATCGAACTTAGCTTTAACTATTGAGCGTTTTGAAGGCTACAAACAAGCCATAATAGATGCACAATTGAGTTATAAAGAAGAATTGGTTAAGTTTTGCAATACATCGGATGCTGAAAATATAGATGTAAATATTGCAAAAGCGATGGACCATTTATTAAAACAGCAACCTGATGCCATCTTTACCACCACCGATATGCTAAGCACCAAAGCGCTGGCCTATTTAAACCAAAATGGCTACCGGGTACCGGAAGACATTATGTTACTGGGCTTTAGCAATTCCGATTTAGCTCCACTATTAAATCCATCGCTAAGTACGGTACATCAGCCTTCCCGGGAAATTGGGCAGTTGGCTGCAAAAACCTTAATCCAACTTGTAAAAGGGAAAGATTTAGGTCCAGCAGAAACAACATTGCTTGATACCGTGCTTCACATTAGAAAATCCACTAGTAAATAAAAAACTCGACTGCTAGGTTCAACACCCACATTTGACATTAGCACGACTACCACAATGAAGCACTTTTAAAGTATTTATTTAATTTTGCAATCTGATTTACAATAATGAGCAAACACGGTAGAATTTTAGTAGCCATGAGTGGCGGGGTTGATAGTTCGGTAGCTTCAGTAATGCTGCATGAACAAGGCTATGAGGTAATTGGCTTAACCATGAAAACTTGGGATTACGCCACATCGGGCAGTAATAGCAAGGAAACCGGCTGCTGCAGCTTAGACAGCATCAATGATGCACGTACTTTGGCGGTAAATTATGGCTTTCCTCACTATATCTTGGATATTCGCGACGAATTTGGAGATTTCGTAATTGACAATTTTGTAGATGAATATTTGGCTGGTCGTACACCTAACCCTTGCGTACTTTGCAACACACATATCAAATGGGAAGCTTTACTCAAGCGTGCCAACAAATTAGATTGTGAGTTTATTGCCACCGGACATTATGCCAACATCCGTTTACAGGACAATGGGCGCTATGTAATTTCGAAAGGCAAAGACGAAAACAAAGATCAATCATACGTACTTTGGGGCGTTTCTCAGGAAAACTTAGCCCGTACCAAATTTCCATTAGGAAGTTTTACCAAAGCTGAAATTAGGCAAATGGCCTTGGATATGGGACAAGAAGAGCTGGCTAAAAAAAGTGAGAGCTACGAAATTTGCTTTGTGCCAGATAACGACTACCGAGCATTTTTGAAACACAAAGTGGAAGATTTAGAGGATCGTGTTGCTGGAGGTAATTTTGTGAACACCCAGGGCATGGTCATTGGACAGCATAAAGGCTATCCTTTCTACACTATCGGTCAACGCAAAGGTCTTGGCGTAGCTTTTGGCGAACCGATGTTTGTGACTCAAATTTTGCCAGAAAGCAATACAGTTGTTTTAGGCAGGGCCGATGAGTTGGAACGTGGAGAGGCGATGGTGAGAAACGTTAACCTGATTAAGTATGCCGATGTAAACCAACCTTTGGATAATGTAGTTACAAAAATACGCTACAAAGATGCTGGAACTTTAAGCACTATTGTGCAGGAAGGCAATAATATGCGGGTAGTTTTCGACCACGCCGTGTCGGCAATAGCACCAGGGCAATCGGCAGTGTTTTACGAAGGCAACGATTTATTGGGCGGAGGTTTTTTAGTTTAACATAAATTAGTGATTGGGGATTTAGCAAATAGCAAAATTCTTTCATCCTAAAATCGCTTAAATATTAAACCAAAGTGGATTAAGCGTTAAGTTGGTCCCAGCCCATTTCTAAAGAGGATTGCTAAACTCAGCATATAGAGGATAAAAGACGCAATTATCGTTAAGACGATAGCTAGCAATATACGGTAGATGATTTTCCCTTTAACCAAATGCCAAGCAATAGGTATAGTTATTAAAGGGGTTAGAAAAATAGCGAACCATAATATTTGGCCTAAAAGATCCATCAAGCAAATTAAAATAAAAATTTGATATTTAGACTTTTAAACAAAACACCCCGAAATTTATCGGGGTGTTTTGCTTTTAAGGCTGTTCAAAAATGATATAGCACGGTAACTGCAGTGAGCCACGGCAACTTCTACGATTACTTGGCCAAGGTTCTTGGCTTGAGCTAGTTCTTATTTGACCTTCGCCATGGCCGTAAGTTTTATACCTTAGGTGCCTGTATTCAAATAACTTGTTTGAAACCCAACCTTCATAGGCTGCCTTTACCTGACGTGTCTTTTCACTTTCAGCACCACAACCTGAAACTCCCGACCACGTTCGATAAACAGTTTCTTCAATGCGTAAATCTTCGCCTTTACCAGTGCCGTTAGTGGGTTCGCGGAAAATAGCAAAATCGTCAATTGCATCATTTGCTGCAATGACAATTACTTCTTCAGTTAAATCTTGATTTTTCATAACCTTAATATTTAGCTATATCAAAGCTAAGGAACCAGACAATCAAGAAAAATACCAATTAGTTGGTAATTAAGCGGTTAATTAAATATCTGAACTTTCGGAAATTGGCAAAGTCACTACAAACGAAGTCCCTTGGGTTTCATTAGGCCGAACATCGATACTTCCCTTTAACTGGTCAACAATTTCCTTACACAAGTATAAACCTATACCTAAACCTTGAAACCTCGCATCTACGTTCGAACCTCTGTAAAATTGCTGAAAAATTAAAGCTTTATCTTCAGTTGAAACCCCTATCCCACTATCTATCACCCTAATCTCAACGTTATCCGCTACCTTATTCACCTCGATAACTACTTTGTTGGCATCAGGCGAAAATTTCACCGCGTTATCAATGAGGTTAAACATCAGTTGCTCCAAATGCTTTGGTAATATGTTGAGTTCGGTATTTGAGTTTGCAGACAGCACCAGCTGATGATTTTGATAGCTAGGCTGTAGTTTATCTATTATTTGCTTCACAAAGTGATCCACATTTAAGGACTGTAAATTTTTGCTAACGCTACCCGATTGAAACTTTGCGATTTCTAATAACGTACTCGTCGTTTGTTCAAGCCTTCCAGCAGATCGTAAGGCGGCTTCCAAAGAGCCCTTCAATCCTTCGTCGCCCCTTTTTGCCACTTCTCTGCGCAGCAGCTGCAGATAACCCTTCATACTGGTTAGTGGTGTATTAATTTCATGGCTTGCCAAACTAATAAAGTCTGCTTTTCGCTGCTGGTTAATCCGAAGTAAAGTAACGTCCTCCATCGCTAACAAAATCCTGTCCTGACTAATGCCATGATGGTGTACCTGCCTTGCATTCAATAGCAAAATTTTACGGCCTAAGTTTTTAAAGTCATGCTGCATTTCAAAACCTTCAAAAGGATTTTTAGTAGGCAACACATTTCTCAATAATTCCAACAAAGCTGGAATATCCCAAGCGCCGCCACTAATTTCAGTCAGCGGATGACCTGAAATTTCCTCATTACTCAATTCAAATGTTTTGCAAAATTGTGTATTTGCTGATACAATTCGGAGTTGACCGTCAAGCACCAACATTGGCTCTCTAATGGTTTCAAAAATGCTATCTAGATAGAACTCACTGGCTTGTAACTGTAAATTACGGTGAGCAATATCTGCTTCCAGCGCCATCTTAGCGGTAATCATTTCGGTTATATCCTCTTGTATACCAATAAAATGAATGATATTATCGTTTAAATCTCTCAAAGGGGCGATAATAAGATGATTCCAAAACATCTCCCCATTTTTCTTGAAATTCTTAATGTCAACGCTTACTTTTTCCCCTTTAACAATAGCTTCTGCAATTGCTGTTCGAGCAGTGCTTTGAGTGACTTCTCCTTGTAAAAAACGGCAATTCCTACCTATAATTTCTTGAAAACTATAGCCTGTAAGCTGTTCGAAAGCCTCATTACAATAAATAATAGGATTATCAGGCAAACGATTGTCAGTAATCACAATACCGTTACCTGAGCCTTCCATTGCCTGAAGGAAAATATCCGAATTGACTTCCAAAAGCCCTGCAATTATAGTTTCTCTGTTTTCCATGATAATTTTAATAACAACATAAAGGGGCTAAATGATTGCTTGATAAGTGAAATACGTCAATTTTATTTTTTTTAATTCAGACTTTCTGTATCCAGGCTATTTCTACAGTGCTCGTTCAGTACCGATAGGTCCGCAAAGCAAATGCATTGATGCAGGCTCAAAAATCCCTCTCCGATATTGATATGATACAAATAATTAAATTCGGCAAACGCCAGGCGTTCCGATAACAATTGATAAATGATATTCATTATTTTTGCTGATTCAGGTTGCAATGATATTGCTTAAAGACGTCCGAACCAGTTTATGACGACACTTAAGGGTGTACGATTAGAATAGAGCACTAAGGTAGAAAAAGTTTCGGGATTAAGCACATCTAAAATTTGACGAGTAAGATTAGTGATGATGATGCAGTGATAATAACTCCATAACAAACAATACTTATCTTTCACCTGTTCAAAACTAAGGTATGAAAATAGCAACTTACAATGTAAACGGAATAAATGGACGACTACCGGTACTTTTACGCTGGTTAAATGAAACACAACCTGATGTCGTTTGTCTGCAAGAGCTCAAAGCACCACAAGAAAAATTCCCTCTACAAGCCATTGAAGAGGCTGGATATTATGCGATTTGGCATGGGCAAAAAAGTTGGAATGGTGTAGCAATTTTGTCGAAAGATCCAGCAATGAAAGAAATACAACGAGGACTTGCAGGTGACGATGAGGATCTACAAAGCAGGTATCTTGAAGTATTTGTTCACGACCTGTTAATTTGCTGCTTGTATTTGCCTAACGGAAATCCTGCACCTGGGCCAAAATTCGATTATAAATTGAGGTGGTTTGAACGGTTACAGCAACACGCAAAAATGCTTATTGATAAAAAAGTTCCAGCTTTATTGATAGGCGATTTTAATGTGATGCCTACCGAACTGGACGTTTACAAACCAGAACGTTGGGTTGATGATGCCTTATTTAGGCCAGAAACCAGAGCAGCTTTCCAGCAACTGATTTCGCAAGGTTGGACAGATGCCATAAGAATACTTTATCCTGAACAGAAAATTTATACATTTTGGGACTACTTTAGGAATGCTTATGGCAGAGATGCTGGGCTACGCATTGACCACTTTTTGCTTAGTCCGCCAGTGAAAGATAGACTTAAAGCTGCTAGCGTAGACAAACATGTACGTGGCTGGGAGAAAACGAGTGACCACGCTCCCGTTTGGATTGAACTTAGCAAATGATTAGATGAAAACTAGCGCTGGAATTTTACTTTACCGAACTATTGGAACGCAACTGCAGGTTTTTTTGGTTCACCCTGGCGGTCCATTTTGGAAAAACAAAGACGAAGGCGCTTGGTCGATCCCAAAAGGAGAATTTGAAATGGGAGAAAATCCATTAGATGCTGCCAAGCGTGAATTTGAAGAAGAAACCGGACAAAAGATTGATGGTTATTTCATCCCGCTAGAGCCAGTGAAATTAAAATCAGGTAAGGTAATTTATGCTTGGGCTGTGGAAGGTGATATTGATGCAAACCACATTAATAGCAACCTCATAGAAATCCCTTGGCCACCCAAAAGCGGAAAGATGCTGCAAGTACCAGAAGTGGATCGTGGTGAATGGTTTGATGAAGCGACAGCGATGACTAAAATTAATTCGGCTCAAGCTAAATTAGTGGAACAATTGGCTAAAATGATTGAAAAAGCTTAGTGAAAAAGACCACCTACATAATTGATTACCCGTCTGAAAAAAGACGGTCTTTTTTTAATTACGTACCTTATACTACCCACCAAAACAGATGACTTTTTCGACTGATATCCGACAACTACAAACTCACCCATCAGCAAGTTATCTGGAAACAATTCTACAACTAACTCCTTATTATGGCCTAGCGCAACCTCTACGTCTTGCGTTGCATAACCCAAATAGCTAATCTGTAACTTCAGTTTTTGGTTGAGCTCTCCCTTTATCATTAACTTAAACCTACCCAAGCTATCGGTAACCATGCCTTGATTTGTAGACACTACCTTAACACTTGCCTGCTGTATTGGCGATTGATCCTCTGCTGCCTTCACAATGCCTTTCACTTCATATACGCCCGGATACGTAAACTTCTTTTTTTCTAAGTGACCGGGCTCTACCAAATGAGTTGGCGATTGTTCCTTCAACACAGGCTGCTGAGAATTCGCACTGCTATGTACAAAAAGTGTAAAAGCTGAAGCTAAAAGCCATTTATATTGAAACCTACTTTGGGCAGCAATGTCAACGGTTGGCAGCTGGTTCAATTGCGCCATTTGACCCGCATCAATCCTGCCACATACTTCCCCTCGATTTTGAGCGAAATAGCGCTGCAATTCAGCGGTAGTCATTTTGGTGAAGTCTATTACATCTTTATTGCATTGTTGGCAAAAACCACCTATTGCAGTTGGCTTCATTTCATGCCATGCTTGGCTACAAGGCTGCGGTATATCTAAAGTAATTTTGTTATTCATCAACTCATTTTATAAGGAGATGTAATAGCGCTAAAGTTTCCATAAAAAAAGATAAGCGTAGCGAAATTGATATCAACTAGCAATTTACTTTTCCTTTACCAACTTGCTTACTTCCTTTACGATATAGCCATTTTGAAAGTAGGAATAAATATCATCACCTGGACAAGTAGTTTGCGTACTATGATCCCGATGCGTAGAAATTTCTTTAGGAGAGATATTGTATTTAATACATTGATCGGCCAATAAGTTTACCAATACTTTGAGTAAATTTTCATCTAATTTTTGCTGATTATAATTTCCAAGAAAGCAAATCAGCAAATGTCCAGTTGGATCATACTCGGTGTTGGTTTCTCCCACAGTTAATGGATTTCTGCCCTGCAAAACACTTCCATCTGGAGCTATGAGTAAATGATAAGGCACATCAGCCCATTTTCTATCTGGTCCCATGCCCCAAGTCTGAATATTTTTTAGTCGTTGTTTGGCGTCATCATTAATCGTCAACAATTTTCCGCCTTCATGGTGTACCGTAATTTGAACGGGAACATGTTGTTTGTAGGGCCGTCCCTCCACACCGTTCCATTCGCTTTTCGGAATAATCTTTACAGTATCTCTCTTTGAAACAGCAACAATCTTCTTAGTTTGAGCATTCGCCATAAATGAGCTCAGTAGCAATGCAATCATAAAAATTCGGGCAAATGCGGGGATTAATTTTTGTAGGAACAGCATATAAAGGTTTTTAAGTATTTCAAATTTACATTTTTTCTTGGGTTTGTGCGTTACGAGTTGAAAGCTGCTCGTGAGAATGAAAGACATGTCGTGCCGTCTTCATTCTATTTAACCTGTAAAGTGCGGCGACAGATAGCGCCAAATCCTTCCATCTTCATCACAATTCTACTATCTTTGCGGCTCATTTTAAAAATCAGACATTGATCGACGTAAATAACATCTCCGTATCTTTTGGTGGAACAACGCTTTTCAGCGATGTTTCTTTCTCTATTAACGAAAATGATAAAATTGCTTTGATGGGCAAAAATGGTGCTGGCAAATCCACACTGTTAAAAATTATAGCTGGCGTTGGCAAAGCAACTTCTGGCCACGTTTCAGGTCCTAAAGATGCCGTAATTGCCTACCTGCCACAGCATTTGCTTACTGAAGATAAAGTAACGGTTTTTGAAGAAACTTCTAAAGCATTTAACGAAGTATACCAAATGCGTGACGAATTAGAAAGTTTGAACGAGCAGCTCAATGTTCGTACAGATTACGATTCGGACGATTACATGAAGTTGATTGAAAGAGTATCTGAACTGAGCGAAAAGTTTTACTCCATGGAAGAGGTGAACTATGATGCTGAAGTAGAAAAGGTACTGAAAGGCTTAGGATTTTTACGTTCTGATTTTACACGTCAAACTTCAGAGTTTTCAGGTGGATGGCGGATGCGTATCGAACTGGCAAAAATCCTGTTGAAAAAGCCAGATTTGATTTTACTGGATGAGCCTACCAACCACATGGATATTGAAAGTATCCAATGGCTGGAAGATTTTTTGATCAATTCTGCTAAGGCTGTAATTGTAATTTCCCACGACCGTGCTTTTGTAGACAACATTACCAACCGTACCATTGAGGTTACTATGGGCCGTATTTACGATTACAAAGCGAAGTATAGCCACTACTTGCAGTTACGTCAGGAACGCAGGGAACACCAATTGAAAGCATACGAGGAACAACAACGTTTTATTGCCGATAATCAAGAATTTATTGACAGGTTTAAAGGCACTTACTCTAAAACGCTTCAAGTGCAATCGAGGGTAAAAATGTTGGAAAAATTGGAGGTGATACAAGTTGACGAAGTGGATACCTCTGCCCTACGCTTGAAGTTCCCTCCTTCGCCACGCAGTGGAAATTACCCAGTAATTGTAGAGGGATTGACGAAAGCTTACGGCGACCATGTGGTGTTCGAAAATGCCGCTATGGTAATTGAGCGTGGACAGAAAGTTGCCTTTGTAGGTAAAAACGGTGAAGGTAAATCAACCATGATCAAAGCAATTATGGGCGAGATTGACTATCAGGGAGAATTAAAAGTTGGCCACAACGTAAAAATCGGCTACTTTGCGCAAAACCAAGCTGCCTTATTGGACGGCGAACTCACCGTTTTCGAAACTATTGATCAAATAGCCGTAGGCGATGTAAGAGTGAAAATCAAAGACTTGTTGGGTGCATTTATGTTTAGCGGCGATGATACCACCAAAAAAGTAAAAGTATTATCTGGAGGGGAAAAAACCCGTTTAGCGATGATCAAACTTTTGTTGGAACCGGTAAATGTATTGATACTAGATGAGCCTACCAACCACTTAGATATGAAAACAAAGGATATCATTAAAGATGCCCTACGTGATTTTGATGGCACACTCATTTTGGTTTCTCACGATAGAGATTTCTTAGATGGCTTGGCTGAAAAAGTATTTGAATTTGGAAATAAACGAGTTCGCGAACACTTTGAAGATATTAAAGGTTTCTTAGCTTATAAAAAAATGAACAGCTTAAAGGAAATAGAGAAATAGCCGATTTAAAATTCGGTTATATCATGGATAAATTCATCTAATAGCATAAAATCCGCATAATTTCCGCATTTATATCACAACTTTTTTGTTTAATTTTGAAAGGATTTGAGGTTGAATTACTTCAAATCCTTTTTTAATTATTAAACATACCAACAAACAAGCCTTAATAGTTTATGGAACAAACCTGTTTAAACTGCGATTATACTATTGATGAAAATTATTGCAGGCATTGCGGACAGAAGAGATTCAAAAGGATCGATAAAAAATATGTAACTGACGAAATTCAGTATTTACTGATTCATACGAACAAAGGTTTCCTTTACACTGTAAAAAAGCTAATCAAAAGCCCAGGTGGAACCGCTAAAGAATTTATTGACGGCAACAGGGTTAATCACTACAAGCCAATGCTATTAGCGTTTTTGTTGAGTGGTATCTCTGCCTTCATCTCTTTCAAAATCATCGGCTTTGCGAAAATTATGCGTGAGCTTTACGAAGGTCAGCACATGAATTCGGCTTTTATGAATGATTATATGTCATTCGTCACTAGCTATAATTCATTCATTATGTTGGCCATGATTCCGGTTTTTGCACTAAGTACTTGGATTGCATTTCATAACTGGAAAAATAACTATTACGAGCATATCGTAATGAACGCTTATATCCTTGCGGCTTATAATATCATGACTATCGTAATTGTTTATCCGATACTATTTGCCGTTAGACACAATACAAATCTAGTAAGTTCCATAAGTACACTTTCATTTATACTTACACCATTCTTGCTAACTTGGTTTTTTAAAGGATTTTATATTCATAAACCGTTAAAGCAAATTATTTGGAAAGTATTAGCAAGTTTAGGATTGGTTTCAGTAGCCTTTTTTATTTTGATGGTAGTAGTTGCCATTGCAGCATTTATTTATGGGATTACACAAGGTCCTGAGGCAATAAAATACCTCCAACCTGTTGGAAAATAAAAGAAGTGAAGAAATAGCTTAATGCCACTTCTTCACTTCAACAGCTTTACTAAATTACCTTTTAATGATCAATTTATGTTCACTTACTCGCTGATCTTGATAAATGACTTTCACTAAGTAAAGTCCATTACTCAAGTGGCTTGGAATATGAAATTGATTAGCAACAGGCACAATATCTACTAACTTTTTACCAGAAAAATCAAATAACTGAGCAAGTTTCGCAGGCACGCCCGAATAGCTCACCTTAAAGAAATCGCTAACAGGATTAGGAAAAATTGAAAACTGATGATCAGCACCTAGGTCGAATTTTACGATTTTTACTTCACTGATATCGGTATCGCCGTTAAAATCGATTTGTTTTAAACGATAGTAGTTATATCCTACTAATGGCTTTAAATCAGCGTAGTTATAATTGGCTAGCTGATTGGTAGTGCCATTTCCTTTCAGTGTTGCAATTTGCTCGAAATTGATCCCATCAGCACTTCTTTCAATCAAAAATTTATCGTTATTCAATTCGGTTGCGGTTTTCCAATTAAGCATAACTGATGATAGCGATGCTTTTACCTGAAAATCAATCAGTTTAACTGGCAAAGTTGATGGCACTGCGCCGTTAGCAATACCAATTGCAAAATCGGAAAACCCGTTAATTTTTCCAGCTTGAGCGGTTACTTGTCGGTTCACTTCCGTTGAAGTTCCATTCTCTCCAAAAAATCCCCAAGCGGATGAAGAATTGTTTCTTTTCAGCACCACGTAATTGCGTACATCTGCCGCTCCGTTAGTATAGCCCTTGCCTGTTAACGCAATGGTATAATTGCCTGCTGTTAATGCAACATCAGGTGTAATTGTCCAAATGCCGGCATTTAGCAAACTGCTCACCTGTTTACTTCCTACAGTTACATTAGGTGCACTGCCATTAATTGTTTTACTAAAACTTGCAGCAATAGTTGTTGGCCCGGTAACGTTGTTTAGTTTTAAGGTTACTGGTGCATATCGATCACTAGTACCTATTGGAAAATTATAATTACCGTTGGCCGTTACTTTAGAAGCTACTTTTCCCATGACATAACTTGTTTCCGAACCTCCCACAATAGCGTTCACAATCAGCGGATATAACTCGAAACCAAGGTTGAGCGAGCCATTGGTTAATATCAAATCACCGTTGATAGTGCCGCCATAGGTAGTAGCCGTACCGCTAAAGTTTAACTCCAATGTTTGGTTAAAGGCCGATGAAAAATAAAATGTAACGCCAGCATTTTTAATAGTCACTTTGCCAGTGCCAGTAGGCGCAACATTGTTAAATGTGCCTGTAAACGTTCCAGCAGTAGTAATTTCAATAGTGCCATTATTTACAATACCAAATGGCGCAGAAAAGTTGAGTGGAAGCTGTACCCTTGCTCCTGATGCCACTTCAAGTTTAGCTGGAGCGGCATTTGCAGGTATAGTTGTGGGGTAATTCGTTAAACCACTAGGCAATACAGTTTTCTTCGTACCATTAGGTATGCCATTGCTCCAGTTGGCGGCGTTGTCCCAGTTACCGTCATTAGCCTGGCCAGTCCAGTTTGTAACCTCTGGTGCTGGTACTAGAGATAAATCACATTGTGCCAAAAAGAAATCCGAAGGCGTATTTCCAGAACTAGTGCCTACCGCATAGGTATTGTTATTTAGCTTCAAGGAACTACCATACCAACCGCCAATCATCATTTTTGAATTTTGAGCATATTGAGCCACTAAAACTTGTCCCGGATTATACGCACCACCCTTCAGCTCAAGCGTCGCTATTTTATCAACGGCATCAGTAGACTTATTATATTTTATCGCTATGCCAATGGCCACTGTAGGGTCAGTTGGCGCATTAACGAAGTAATCGCCATAAGCAATTGCTCTTGGGGTGGGATTGCCAACTTCTAGCGAATAGCTATAAATGCCATCATCTCTAACTTTGAAAGCCCCTTTGTAAGGTGTGTTTTTCAAATACCTTGCTACTGAACCAGCATTATCCAATTCGAAATAAGAAAATCCAGATATATTGTTGGTTGAGATGCCCTGAAACACATCCCCAAAACCACCTACCAGCCAAATGTAGCTTCTCCCATTTTTGTCAACGGTATAATAACTCGCACTTCTTCCTTTGATTTCTTGTATCCATTGCACCGCTCCATTACTGTTGATTTTTCCAATATAGGTAGTGGCCAAACCTGTTGCGGTAAAATTTTGTCCCAAAAAAGTTCCAGAAGAAGACCCTAAGGCATAAGTGGTGACATAAGCATTGCCATCTGTATCTACAAAGTTATCGGCAGCTCCAGCTCCTGCATTGGTTACGGTCCATTGTTCGTTGCCATCCAAATCGAGTTTTTTGATTTGGTTATTTCCGGTTACCCAAACTGCATTTCCGCGTACCGCTACTCCAGAAATTGAATAGTCGCAGGCACTCCACAACTGATTACCGTTGGTATCAAACTTCGTTAAAAAATTTAAGCCACCTATGGATACCCCGCCGTTAGTGATGCCAACGTAAGTGTTTCCGTTAGCATCAACGGTAATTACTGAAGCCCATTCGTTATTGGCAGTACCAACCTTTCCTAGTCGCTTAAGCCATTGCGCTACGCCTGCAGCATTGTACTTCACTACAAAGGCATCTTCATCGTAGTTTGCATTAGCTGTACCATCGCCAGATGTACTTACACTGAGGCCACCAACGGTGAGCGTCCCCATAAACCGGCCTATGGCATAAACATTTCCGTTACCATCGGTGGTCATGTCTACCAGCTGTCTACCCGGAGCATTACTGGCCACTCCCGAAGTGGAAAACCAGCTCCAAGCAGTGTTGGTTTGAGCAAAAGTAGCATCCAACAACGTCAACAGCACAAAAGTTAGTAATAGTTTTTTCATGAAAAGAGAATTTAGATGATGGAATTATTTTGTCATTTCGAGCACCAAACCGTACTGGCTAGTCATTTTTAAACTACTGCTGCTGATTGCATTGATAGTCCAGGTACCGCCGCCACTAAGCACGGTGAAGTTGCCATCTGTTTTGGTGAAGGTAACTTTGCTGTTGTTGTCGGTAACTACAAAAGAAGCTGTTTCCTTACTGGTTGTTGTGCCATTGAAAGAAAGCACTAAATCTGATTTTCCTTGAGTGCTTGAGGTTGAAGTGGCTATAAAGGTGCCGTAAGCTGGCGACTGAAGGGTTTGCCCATCATACTTACTGATTTTCCAACTGCCTTCCAAAGCTGCTTTTGTTTCAGCTTCAGTTTCCTTTTTACATCCTGAAATGATGAAAATGCATAATGCTATCACCATTGAGAATTTGATCAATTTCGTTTTCATTTTTACGTAAAGGCCTGATTTTAAATGGCCATTACAAAGTTGAAAATCAACGCTAAGGCAAACAATAGATACAAAAACTCATTTTAATAGGTATAAATACCCATAGTCTATTCTAAACCATTGGCTAGCGCATATTTAACTAGTCCGACCGTACTTTTACAGTTGCACTTAACGAATAAGTTTTGGCGGTGGTTGTCTACGGTTTTTTTGCTAATGAATAGCTTTTCCGCAATTTCCTCGCTCGTAAATTCTTTTACAATTAGGGATAATATTTCCCGCTCACGGGGCGAAAGCACGTTAAGTTTTTCGTCCTTAACCTTCTGCTTTTGATACTGCCCATAAATAATTGGCACAATATCCTGTGAGAAATAAGTTCCGCCATTAGTGATTCGGTGCAACGCCTGAAGGAGCTCAGTACGCCCTGAATTTTTTAAGATATACCCGTCAGCTTCTGCTAATACCGCTTCCTTAACCGCCTGTGCATTGTTATACATTGATAGCACCAATACCTGTATATGAGGAAATTGAGATTTGACCATTTTGCAAAGCTCTGTACCAGATAACAATGGCATGCTAATATCAGTAAGTAATAAATGATACTGTTCAGGCTGCGTTTGGATTAAATCTATAGCTTCCTGCCCATTATTAGCTTCAGAAATTACTTGGTAAACATCACCGTCTAACATCATTTTTAGTCCATCAATCACCATTTGATGATCATCGGTAATCAAAATATTTATTTTTTCAATTTCCATTTAAGCAGGAATACTAATTTCAATTTGGGTACCTAATAATTTCTCGGATTTAATGTTCATATCTCCATCTAGCAGGTGCACCCTAGCAGAGATATTTTTCCAGCCTATACCTTTTGAATCATCTATTCTAGCGGTATCAAATCCTACCCCATTATCTCTAATGGCAATAAGCATATTGGATGATCCTTTTGTAATATCAACATTAATTTGTGAGGCATTGGCATGTTTAACCATGTTGTTGAGGACCTCTTGTACAATACGGTAAACCGAAAGCTTATTTTGTTGCGCTAAATTAATATGCTGCACATTTTCGGCAACGTGAATGTTCACCTGAGTTTTGCCAGTATCATTAATTTTTTGGCAAATATCTTCCAACGCAGCATAAAGCCCGAAATTTAATGCTTCAGGAATTAAGTTATGTGAAATAGACCGCAATTCGTCAATAGTTTTATCTACTAAATTCAAAGTATTGTCTACCGTTTTATCCGCTGAGTTTAAGGTAGAAACATTCATTTTCACTACTGAAAGCATCTGACCTATTCCGTCGTGTAAATCTCTAGCAATCCGAATCCTTTCGTTTTGCTCACCTTCAAATACAGCCCGCGTTGCAATTTCCTGTTGTTTGTAGATTTCCGCTTGTAGTAAATTTTGTTGCTTTAGCTTATTGCGTTTATAGTAAGAAAATGAAATGGCACCTACAGCAATAAATGCCATCAATAAAGAACCAATTGCCAAGTTGCGCTGCTTTACTTCTAAATTTTTATTTTGAAGCTCAAGCTTTTGTATTCTACTTTGTTTCTGAAGCGATTTGATATTTTGTGTTTTCTTTTCTGCATCTAATTGCTGATTGGCAAGCAATTGATTTTTGTTGGTGAGCTCCAGTTGACTAATTTTAAGCTGTTGATCCTGTTGTTTGATAAAGGCATTGCTTTTATCTAGCTGCAATTGCCTGTTTAGCAAGTCCAAACTTTTAATCCGATTATCTTTACTTAACAATTCAATTTGTCTTTCTTTCTTGTCGGTATCGTAACTTGTCCTCAGCTCATTAATTTTTGCAAGATTTTCTTCATTAAGCACCTTTTCCTTGGCTAAATCATACTCTGCCAGTTCCACAGTCGCTTTCTCCGCCTGTCCACTTTGTTGAAATAAAATAATTCTATTCCTGCGTACATTTAACACTTCTAAAAACTGATTCGCCTTAGAAGCAAGCGCTAGTGCCTTGTCTAATTTTTGCTCTGCGGCGCTAAATTTCTTCTCAATAATATCTAGTCTTGCTTGATTATTGAGCACTGTTACATCATTTACTATCGCACCATTCATTACAGCATACTGCAATGCCAACCTCAAATATTTTTCGGCCTCCTTTTCATTTCCAGGTTGGTCTGCAATCAATAACAACTGACCGTACGTTTTCATTAACCTATCTTTACTATTGATCTTTTCAAAATATGGTATGTTAGCAAGTAAATTTTCTTTTGCCTCGGCAAATTGTTTACGCTTTATTTGAATGGTAGCAATGTTGAATCTAATTGCGGCAACAGTGTGCTCATCTTTTAGCTTTTTAAAACTTTCAAGGGCCTGAAAGTTCAACTCCAAGGCCTTATCAAAGTTCTTCATTCGATTATATAACGCTGCTAAAACATATTGAACATAAGCTACTTCAGGCAAGTTTTTGGTTTTTTCATTGATATCTAGCGCCGAGAGTAATGTCTGCATGGAAGTATTATAATTCCCTTGCGTCATATAAACCATACCCATATTTACTAGATTAGCACTTTGCTCCTTTGGATCATTGCTATTTTTAGCAATTTGATAAGCTTGTTGATATCTTTCAATCGCTTTTTTATTATCACCCATATCTGAAATAATATTGGCGGTATTTCGCAAAGCGATGGCAACAAACTTTTGGTTTCCGCTACGTTTAGCCGCCGATAGTTGTTTTTCAAAATAAGTCAATGAATTGTTGGCGGCTCCCAATTTAGCGTACATAATGCCATAATTATTATAAATGCGGCATAAGCTCGTATCACTCTTAATTGCTATAGCTAGCTTTTCTGCTTCGTTAAGATATATTTTAGTATTGGTAGTATCACGAGAAGGGACAGCGGAGGCCTTATGTAAAAGCGATTTGATTTTTTCTAACTGTTGTTCATTATTTTGAGCTAATACAGTTAAACTAAAAATTAGTGCTGTTAAGCACAAAACATACCTTTTCATTTAGTAAACTTCAATGTCCTAATATAGAAAAGATTACACAAAATTATATTCGCAAAAAGAATAATAGGGATAATTACCTAGTAAGTAGAAATAACAGACAAGCTACCCCAACCATTTAATTCTTGAAGGGTAACGCTGCGCATAGCTCATCACCAATTGCAACATGTAATGATTCCCTTTGTAAGTGGTAATATGCTCTTTAACTTCCTGATAGCTAGAAAAAGAAACGTCACTGGTTAAATAGCCCATACCGCAAAAATTTCCTTTTTCTACATATACGCAGCCCAACTCGTCATTACTCCTGCCATCTTCAATAATCACAAAACTTGGTTGTTCGGTAAGGATATCTTCCAATAAGCTATTAACTGCCGCATTGTGACTTTCCACGCTTGGCAAATTTTCGTCACTACGCAGTACCGAAGCTTTTCCATACCTGCAAAATCGCTGGTCAATTTGAAATTTATTGGTGATTTCAGCTAAAAAATTCAACCCATCTATTTCCCTATCAAAAGTTTTAACATGTGGCTGTTGTTTGGTTAAACGACCTACCGCTAAATAACTATAACCATTTACCGCCACATAATGATACAGCGCAAACTTGGCTTCAAATCGTTTTAAAGCACGATTGTGCTGGGGCCACAAACGCTGAATTTCAGTACATTCCAACAACAAGGCCATTAACTCAGAACCACATTTTTCAAAGGAAATATGAAAGATGTCCTTTAAGAAATGTTGTCGCCTAGCCCCTGAATCGTTACCTGTAAAATGAGAGGCTACCCGTTTTTTGATGTTAACGGCTTTGCCCACATAAATAACTTTGCCAATTTTATTGTGGAAATAGTAAACTCCTGGACTATCGGGTAGCGCTTTAAAATCTGCTAAAGGCACATTTGCTGGTAAGCGTTGCTCCGGTGAAGCTTTAAGTACCATCTCCCTGATCAACTGTTGTTCATCTTTTTCCAATAATAAAGTGAAAAGATGAGCGGTTGCTTCGGCGTCACCTAAAGCACGATGTCGATCTTTCAGCTCAATACCTACAGCGGCACAAAGCTTGCCCAAACTGTATGATGGCAAACCAGACAATAACTTTCTGGATAATCTTACTGTGCAAAGTTTAGTGGCGTTCCACTGTATGCCACAAGCCGCCAACTGACCTCGCAAAAATGAATAGTCGAAATTTACATTATGTGCTACAAAAACCTTATCAGCAAGTAATTCTATTAGTTGTTCCGCTATTTCAGCGAAGGTAGGTGCAGTAGCCACCATTTCCTCGTCAATTCCAGTTAATGCGGTAATGTGCAACGGAATTGGCATTTCAGGATTTACCAAACTACTCCATCGCTTAGTAACACGCTGCCCATCGTGTAAAATAACCGCCACTTCTGTAATGCGACTGTTAGATACACTCCCACCAGTGGTTTCAATATCCACCACGGCATATTGTGTTGCTACGGATTTTAGAGTTTTAGTTTTAACAGGGCTATCCATACCGCAATAATACTAAATTAATTAGTAACAACAAAACAACAATGAACTAATAGCCAATGAACAGTTAAACAATAACCAATAATCAATTAAACAATAACCAATGAGCTAATAACCAATGATCAGTTAAACAATAGCGAATAATCAATAATCAATAATAAGTTAAACAATACCCAATGATCTAGTGAACCAATGAACTGATGAACCAATGTACCAATGAACTAATGTACCAACTAAAGCTTTTGCTTAAATAACGAACTTAAGTTTTGATATAATTCTGGGTGTTTATCTTTCATCCGTTCTGGATTTTCAAAGAAATATTCGGCAACTACCGCAAGAAATTCCGCTTCGTTGGTGGTAGCGTATGGGTCAATATCAGATTTATTATCTTCTATTCGTTGGATTTCCTGATGCATCATCTTCACCCAAGGCATCACATACTCATGTTTGATTAAATGTTGCGGCACTCCATCCGTTGCACCGTCAGATTTATCAATGAGATGCACAAATTCATGGATACCCGTATTCGAATTTCCTGCGCTTTTTGAAAAACCATGCCTCAAAGCAGATTGCGATAAGATCATTTGTCCGTTCATATAACCGTCCCCTACCATCCCTAAAATATTACGTTCCCCTTCGGCAAATTCAAAATCCTTATTAAACGTATCGGGGTAAAGCACTACCGTACCTAAATTTTGATATTCCCAATCCTTAAATCCAAAAATTGGGATTACAGCACTTGCACCAACTAACAGCCGATCCAAAGCGGTAACCTCAGTACCCACACCTTCAATGGCTACACCACCTAAAAATTTGGAAAGCTTTACTTCAAAAAGCTGCTTTCGGTCGGCACTTAACTCAGCATAAAAAGTAACGTGAGTTGCAAGTAACTTCTTTTCTTCGTTTGATAGTGCAACAACCTTTGCTTGTTTTTTTCTGAGAATAAAATACAAGGCAATAATCAAAAATACTAGTAGGATAAGATATGGCGTATAATTCATTACTAAAAATAAAAAGCTGCCTCAAAAGCCTTTTCCTTGGCACTTCGAGACAGCTTTGGCGTTTAAAAAACTAAAGTACTATTATAAATTCTTTACAATTTGTTGGTCTAACGGAGTAACCGCAGAACGATAGCGGTGTACCAATTGACCTTTTTCATTAATCAAGAACTTTTCGAAATTCCATTTAATGTCGCCAGTAAAATCTGGATTTGGAGCAGACGTTAAAAATTGGAAAAGTGGCGTAATGCCAGTTCCTTTCACATCACTTTTCTCAGCGATTAAGAAAGTAGTAGCAAATTTGCTAGAACAAAATTCTTTGATTTCAGCGTTGGTTCCCAATTCCTGTCCACCAAAGTTAGCCGAAGGAAAACCAATTAACACAACATCCTTACCATACTGTTTGTGTAGTTTTTCTAAATCTTCATATTGCTTGGTGTAACCACATTTAGACGCGGTGTTCACAATCAATATTTTCTTTCCTTTAAATTTAGATAGCTTCACTTCTTTACCATCTAACGTTTTAAATGAAAAACCGTAAACATCTTTAGGCGGATTGGTATTCAAAAACAATCCCACAAATAAAAGCAGTACATTAATCATAATTCTTATTTTTTTCTACGAATATAGAGAATAGCAAGCGTCAAATTTACTATGTCGTTTAACAAAATAGTAGGATTTTACATTTCTATTAAATTTCGTTGTTGTTGCAAGCAAATCATTTTTCATAGTTTCGCATTACAACGTTTATGTTTTAAACTAGTTGATAACCAAATCTGTAAAAAATTGAAATTACTGCTCCAAAACATTGCACGGCAACAAGATGGTAATGTTATTTGCTCCGTTACCGATAAAAAAGGTATCATCTTATATGCCAACGAAAAATTCTGTCAAATTTCTGGCTATACAGTCGATGAATTAGTGGGTGCTAATCATAACATCATTAATTCTGGCTTGCACCCCCGCAGTTTTTTTAAAGAGATGTGGAAGACCATTTCCAACGGAAATATTTGGCAGGGCGAAATCAGGAATAAAACTAAAGACAACAGATATTATTGGGTAGATACGATTATATTCCCTATCCATGGTGCAGCATCTGAAGAAAGCTATTTTTCGGTGAGAACGGTAATTGATGAAAAGAAAAATGCAGAGTTTAGAAAAGAACAGCGCATTAACGAGTTAGAGAATTTGCTATTTACCATTAGCCATGAAATGCGACAGCCAATTAGCCAGATTTTAGGCTTAATGCACTTGCTCAGCGAGGAAAAACAATTACCAGAAGAGCTGAAACAACTGATCAATTTTTTAAACAATAGCGCCTCAGAACTGGATAATCACACTCGTAAAATAATTAAACAGGTGGAGCACATCGCTAACCAAGATAAAATTACTGAGGCATTGAGATAATATATTGATGCTTTTTCTATCTTTGATATAATGAAATTCAAGCGGTTAATATATGTAGTAATGATGGGTGCAGTTGCATTCTTTTCGTGTAATAAATCGGAAAATGCGCCCATGCCCGATATGAATTTAGCTTACTTTCCATTAAAGTTAACGTCAGTAGTAGTTTATAACGTTGATTCCACCGTTTACAGCGATTTCAATAATTCAGTTACTACCTTTAATTTTCAACTGAAAGATACTGTTACCAATACTTTTATAGATGCACAAGGCAACGAGGCTTTTAGAATTGAACGATATAAAAAAATTGGAACCCAGGACTGGACTTTTCAAAAAGTGATTGCCAAAAAGATAGTCAATAACCGAGCTGAGGAATATTTAGATAATAGAAGGTATGTGAGATTGGTATTTCCCCCTACGTTGCAGGCCAGATGGAACGGCAACGTATATAATAACCTTGGGGAATGGACTCACGAAATTACGGCAATGGATGTTCCGCTTACTATAGGTGCTAAAACCTTGGATTCTACCATTAGCATTAAGCAATACGAAGAAGTTAACCTAATTAGGGAAGATATTTACTCGGAGATTTATGCTAAGCACATCGGCCTCGTTAAAAAAGAAGTGAAAGCGGTAGATAAAAACATCAACAACGGACAAATTAGACGAGGCTACGCATACAGAATGCAGGTGGCAAGTTGGAAGTAGGGATTAGGGGTCAGGGATTAGAAAATCATAAACGACTAATCAAATTAACAGTTACCAATTAACCGATTCACCAGCTAACCAAACCAGTAATCAACACTTAACCAATTAAACGAATAATCGATTTCGCCAGTTAACCGATTAACCTGACTACTGACCACTGATACCTAATCACTGATTTCACCAATTAACCAATTAACACGGCACCTGACCACTGATACCTAACTACTGATACCTAACCACTGATACCTAACCACTAATACCTAAATCCAACGCTACATTTTGCCAGTTCGAACAAAAAAAAGCGACATCAATTTTGATATTCGGGGATATTATAGTTTTATTTGCACAAAATCCCTAGTTAATGGCAAAAAATTTATTGATAGTTGAGTCTCCCGCAAAAGCGAAAACCATAGAAGGATATCTTGGAAAAGATTTTTTAGTGAAATCTAGCTATGGCCACATTCGTGATTTGGTAAAGGGCGACATGGGAATAGATGTGGACAATGATTTTTCGCAGACTTATGAAGTACCAGCTGATAAAAAACAGGTAGTATCAGAGTTAAAAAAACTAGCAAAAGGTGCAGAAACTGTATGGCTAGCATCCGATGAGGACCGCGAGGGAGAAGCCATTTCTTGGCACTTATTTGAAACCTTAGGTTTAAAACACGAAAATACCAAACGCATCGTATTTCACGAAATCACCAAACCTGCTATCCTAAAAGCGATAGAAACCCCTAGAACCATTGATTATAACTTAGTGCATGCCCAACAAGCTCGTAGGGTGTTGGATCGTTTGGTGGGCTTTGAGCTATCTCCAGTATTGTGGAAAAAGGTAAAACCTTCACTTTCTGCAGGCCGTGTGCAATCAGTAGCGGTGCGTTTAATTGTAGATAGAGAAAGAGAAGTAAATAAATTTGAAGCTACGGCAGCATTTAAAATTACCGCACAATTCACTACCGGGAATGGTCGTGAAACGGTAAAAGCAGAATTGCCACAACGCTTTGAAAAAGCAGAGGAAGCAGAAAAATTCCTTCAGGATTGCATTGGTGCCAACTTCAAGGTGAATAACTTGGAAGTGAAACCTGCCAAAAGAAATCCGGCAGCGCCTTTCACCACCTCTACCCTACAACAGGAAGCTTCTAGAAAACTAGGATATTCGGTAGCGAGGACTATGCAAATTGCACAGCGACTTTACGAAAATGGTAAAATTACCTACATGCGTACGGATTCCGTGAATTTATCTGAAACTGCCATTGCCGCCGCTGCTGCCGAAATTAAATCCGCTTATGGCGAAAAATATCATCACCAAAGAATATATAAAACAAAATCTGCAGGTGCACAGGAAGCTCACGAAGCCATCCGCCCTACCTATTTTGAACAACATACCATCAATGGTGATGCATCAGAAACACGTTTATACGAATTGATTTGGAAACGTGCCATCGCATCGCAAATGAGCGAAGCCGTTTTTGAAAAAACTACCGTAGATATTGGAATCAGCACTAGAAAAGAAACCCTAGGTGCCGAAGGCGAAGTGTTGAAGTTTGACGGTTTCTTAAAAGTATATCTGGAATCGACAGATGACGAGGAGGATGAAAACGAAAGCAATTTATTACCCCCGTTAAGCGTTGGCCAAGCATTACAATTGAAAGAAATGTTGGCTACCGAACGTTTTTCTCGTCCACCAGCACGTTATACCGAGGCTAGCTTGGTGAAAAAACTGGAAGAGTTGGGCATCGGCCGACCTTCAACTTATGCCCCTACCATTTCTACCATTCAAAACAGAGGTTATGTGGTGAAGGAAGATAGAGACGGCAAGCAAAGAGATTTTACGGCATTTACATTAGCTGACGGAAAAATCAGCAGACAGAAAAAAACGGAAATCACCGGCGCCGAAAAAGGCAAATTATTCCCAACTGATATTGGCGAAGTAGTGAACGATTTCTTGGTGGAGCACTTCAAAGGTATCGTAGATTTTAACTTCACTGCCAAAGTGGAGAAGCAGTTTGATGAAATAGCACAAGGTTTACAGGAATGGACAAATATGCTTCACTCCTTCTACAAACCTTTCCATACCGAAGTGGAAAACACCATTGAAACGGCTGACAGAGCTACTGGTGAGCGTTTACTAGGTGTTGACCCCGCAAGTGGAAAAAATGTATACACCAAAATTGGCCGTTTTGGGCCATTGGTGCAAATTGGCGAAGTGAGCGATAATGATGACGAAAAACCTCGCTATGCTAGCTTAACCAAAACGCAATCGGTAGGTACCATCACTTTGGAAGAAGCTTTAGACTTATTTAAACTCCCTTTCCAACTGGAAGATTACCAGGGCAAAGAAGTTTCGGTTGGTTTAGGCCGTTTTGGACCTTATGTGAAATGGGGCGATGCTTACATCTCGATTCCTAAAAACGTAGATCCTTTAACCATAGATAACGACAGTGCAATTGCCATCATCAGCGAAAAAGTGGATGCTGATGCACCTGTGGCACATTACCAAAATATGCCAGTTACGAAGGGAAAAGGCCGTTTCGGTCCTTTTATTAAATGGAATGATTTGTTCATCAATGTGCCTAAAGCTTACAACTTCGACAACCTTTCTCAAAAAGATATCGATGAGTTGATTAGCAAAAAGATAGAAAAGGAAAACAACCGTTTCATCCAGCAGTGGGAAGCAGAAAAAATCGCTATTGAAAATGGCAGATGGGGACCGTTCATCCGCTTTGGCAAAGATATGCTGAAGTTGGGTAACAACCCTTCTACTAAACAAAAATACACTGCAGAAGAATTGGCAAGTATTTCTTTGGATGAGGTGAAAGCTTTAATTGTAGCACAAAAACCAGATGCTTTTGAAGCCAAGAAAAAAGCCCCTGCAAAAAAGAAAGCCGTAGCGAAGAAAAAGTAGCAGCCCCGTTCATAATTCCGTCATTCTCGCGAAGGCGGGAATCTTAAGGAACATTAAACATTAACGGTTCTATATTTTATCGCATTACGATTCCGAAATAAATTCGGAATGACGAAACGTATAAAAATGAAAGCAGACTTACCAGAAAACATAGTTGAAGATGTAGCCATTGCGGTGGTTTTAATGAGCGAAACGCCAGAAGTAAAAAACTGGACGGTATACCTTGTAAACCTGAAAAACGTACCCATCACCAACGTACTCATTACCTCAAAAGGCTACGGCGAAAAAGATGGCAAGCAGGTAAAAACCTCTTTATTGAGGCATTTCATTGGAGATGTGCCTGCCCAAGGCTCCGCCGGCGTGGAAGCTATTGATCCTGCCGTATTCGGGCTAACGAACGAGTATTGGCTAAGCTACTACATCGACGGCACCATTTACGACAAGAAATTCATTTTTCTTCCAGAAAGTATTGTAGATGACAATTTGATAAGGATTCCGGTACTGAACAAACCCGGGGTGATGATTAGGTAAGTTGGTTGTTTTGTTGATTAGTGGTTAGTTGTTTGGTTGGTTCGTTGTATAGTTCAATAGTTTATTGGTAATCGATTATTGGTATTACTAACTAACACCTAATCCCTAATCCCTGATTACTGCTAGTTGATTATTGGTTATTACTCCCTCCATTGTCACGTTGAGCCCATCGAAATACTCTTTCCAACTGACCCCTAATATCTGATCCCTGATCCCTGATTATTCTTAATTGTTTTGTTCATTGCTAAATGGCAACTGCTAACTGATAATTGTTAATTGCTATCAAATTACTTACCACCTTCAAACAGTTCAGCCAATTTACTTTTCAAGATTTCACCTTTTAGGTCTTTTGCAATCACTATTCCATTTGGGTCAATTAAAAAGTTAGCGGGAATAGAAGTTATACCGTATTTTAGATACGCTTCACCTTTATTTCCCTTCAAATCAGCAACCTGTGTCCAAGTAAGCTTATCTTTTCCAATAGCTTCAACCCACTTACTTTTTTCTGTGTCTATAGAAACGCTTAAAATAGTGAAGCCTTTAGATCGGTATTTTTCATAAGCCGCAATCAGATTTGGATGTTCCTCCCGGCAAGGACCACACCATGAGGCCCAAAAATCCAGAAGTACGTATTTACTTTTAAGTGAGGCTAGGTTGATCACTTTCCCATCACTATCTTTCATGGTAAAATCTATTGCTTTTGATCCAATCATTACTTGCCTTTTCTTGTTAATTCGTTCGCTAATTATAAGGCCTTTTGCTGAGCGTTTAAAATGTTCCGGAAGCATGGAGTATACTTTCTCCACTTTAAAAATATGGCTATTAATCCTCGATAGGCTTTCTAACAAATCTAAACTAACTTGAGAGTTAGCATAATCCGCGGCAAAAGCCAATTTAATTTCCGTGCCTTCATAAAAGTTTTGCTCAATTGCTCTTTTACTATGATTTAGCAATGCGGTATCTTTTTTTTCCTCATCAGTAAAAAGTTCTGGATCTTTTATTTTCCTCATTTTTTCCTTTAAACTGCTTAACCTATTTTGCAATAGCTGTAAGGTTGTATTCAATGGTGTTCCACTTACAACTGCATTTAATAAGGTGTCTAAGCTATTTACTTTAATTATACTGGGTTCGATGTAAACTTCTACCCAATCATTAATAAAATCAGCATATTTTGGGTTTTGGTTTCGATAGAGATTAGCTTTAACGGGAGTTTTTATAAAACCTGTGAACGTAAATTTTCCGTTCGAAGCTATCGCCGTTTGGAAAACGCTTCTGCCTTCTTCTTTGTAGGATAGAAATAAGCTATCGCCATCTTTTATTTTCTGACCAAGGCCTAGCATATTAAAATTTGTTTGCCCGTAAGCCGTTGACCAGCTTACAAAGAGTAAAAAAATCAATATTATACGTTTCCATTGTTTCATACATCTTGAAGTTTGGATGCTTATTTTTGTAAATATATTAAGTTTTGCAGGTTTGAAAGACTAGAAAAGTTAGCTTTCCTAATATTTATATTTAGCATATTAAAAGACAACGTCACCATTTCAATTGCCTTCAAACATTTGGGAAAATATAACAGGTACTGTTTAATAAAACTTATAACAACGATTAAAATTATTACTACGCTCTCTAAGATACCTTGCTTCTGCCCTGCCCGGTATCTCGGCTTCAAAAACTAAAGCACCCTCGGTCGTTCCGCCGGTGCTGGTATAATTCAATTTAGAAGTAGTCGCATCATGACTAACACCTAGCCTAAATTTACTGGCCTTTTCTCCTTTTTTAAATAGATCTAAGATTACGGAAAGTACGATGGCATCATGCTGTTTACCATCTCCCCTATACCATATTCCTAAATTGATTGCATTAGTTTTATATTGAAAACCTGCACTTACCGAGTTAACTTTGTCCTGTCTGTACAACACCAGAGAGGGGATGATAGCTGGCAAATCTTCTCCATACCGATCTAAGCTGATTAAATAACTGGTATGGAAACCGTAGCGCATGGGCAGTTTAGCCACCTGCCCGGTAAACGACTCGTTAGGCTGGTTGATGTGTTGTGCCGAAGCCCCTAGCATAAAATTGCCTGTTACCAGATTAACACCAGCGCCACCATCAAAAAAGCTTCGGCTATTATTGGTAAATATAGAAGCTGACGATGCGCCACCGCCAATTATTCCTCTATCATCTATTTGATCTGCAAAGAGCAATTTACTTTCATCAACTCGACGATTGATGATACCTGCCTGTAAACCAAAAGACAGTCTGCTGTAATCGTTAAGTTCTACGTTATAAGATAATATAGTAGCTAAATTCAGCTTGGCAAGATAAGCCGTCCCCTCCGTTGATTTATTGGCGATAAAACCAATGCCTCCACCAAAAACAGGCAATTGATAATCTACCGAAAACGTATAACTATCTAGGGCACCCTGTATTTTGGTCCATTGCGAACGATAGATCATATTGAAACGAATATCGCCTTCAAATTCGCCACTTAGCGCTGGATTTAAATAGCCTGGAGCATTATAAAACTGAGAATAGATAATGTCTTGCGATTTGGCAGCAACTAACTGCAAAGCTAAAAATACACTGACTATAAAATATCTGAAAAATATCGCTTTCATTACCTAATCAAATGAATTACCCCTGTTTTAGTTTCTGCCTTGTTACCATATTTCATTCCCTTCCATACGCCGCCGTTGATATAAGTGGCTTCTGCTTGCCAGTAGTAAGCCCCTAACGGTAATAATGTATCGCCATTCATGCCATCCCAATATTCTGTTGGGACACCATCTTGATCTAACTTGTTAGTTTGCCAAATCAGCTGCCCCCACTTATTAAAAATTTTAAGATTATAGGTAGCCAAGCCACTTGCTTTCACTTTAAAAACCTTTAAATCGTTATTTAAATTTTCTGGTTCAAAAGCATTTGGGATGTATAGATAGCCTGGGAAATCAATAATGGTTACCTCGTCTTCTATGGTATTGACACAGTTACTACCATTAGTAATATGCAGTTTCACTTTGTAGGTGCCGAATCTATCATACTTATGTGTGATTTCTTTACGGTCTGCTGTAGTACCATCGCCAAACTCCCATCTGTAACTGATAATCTGCTCGGCACTTGTTGCCTTAAAGGTAAAACTGTAATCTGGCACTTTAATGATCTTGTTGGGCGTAATTTCAATATTGGCCTGCGGAGGAGGAAACACGCTGATGGCTTGCTTAACCACAGTTTCGTCTGTACAGCCGAAAGCATTACTTGCAATCAGTTTTACTGTATAAGCCGTACTGGAATATATGTATTGGTGTACCGGATTTTCTTCTCTAGAGAAACTCCCGTCTCCAAAATCCCAATAATAACTGGTAGCGTTTACCGAAGTATTCCTAAATCTAACACTCAATTGGTTACAACCATTATTTACATCGGTTAAGAAGGCGGCTCTAGGTGCATTCGATACCCTCACTTCTTTAATTTGGGTATCCGAACAAAAGCCGTTACTTACCGTTAGCTTTAATTGATATGCTCCCGGCCTGCCATAGCTATGCACAGGATTAATACCTATATAAACTGGTGTTCCATCACCATAATCCCAAGTGTAGGTAGTAGCGCCAATACTATTGTTGATAATTTGTACATCTAAAATTCCATTACAACTTAAATCGTTTCCTAAAGTAAATAATGCCTTTAAATAAGGATGAGTAGCTATTTCCAAAACCTGCTCGCTTGCGGCACAACCATATCTATTCTTGACAATCAGCTTGAGTTGATATCTTTTATCGAAGTCAGTCAAAATAATGTTATCTGGATTTCTTTCGGTAGACACCAACCTGCCATCCAAGTACCACTCGAAGATGTCTGCATAAGTAGACTGGTTATTGACAGTCAGTTTAAAAGGCGCACAACCTTTAACTTGCGCAACACTAAAAATTGCGGTAGGGAATGGATTAAACTGCAATATTTTTTCTTGGCTAGTGGTACAACCCACCATATTGCTAGCTTCTAATTTAATCTTAAATTGATATGGAAGCGATGCGCCATTAGGGACTACAAAGCGATGGGTTAAATCTCTCTGATTAGATACGAGAACGCCATTTACCCACCACTTATAAGTGACCACATCAGTACCGCCATACGTTGTTTGATTGCTAAAACTGGCATTGCCTGTAGTACCACATATCTCTGTAATAGAAGGATTAAAGGTGGCCAAGGGACTTTCGCTAACCCTCACCAACTGCGAGCTTGTATTAGTGCACCCCTGCGCATTGTAGGCCTTCGCAGTGACGGTATAATCACCCACCCTAACAAAAGTATGATTAACGTTTATTCCTGTAGCACGGCTACCATCGCCAAAATCCCACTCTACATTCACAACGTTATTTCCTGTAGCGTTGGCTCGTAAAACAAACGGACCACAGTTAAGTGTACCCGCATTGGTAGTAAAAGTGGCGTTAGGTGCAGCAAGTACATTTACTGTTTTGCTAATAATGGCTGTACAAGAACCGCCATTCGGATACACTTGGGTGGCTCTTAATGTAATGATTTTAACACCTGAGGTGGTATAACTGTGTTTAGGATTAACTTCGGTACTGGTGGTACCATCTCCAAAATCCCAAACAGAGGTAAATTGACTACCAGATAAATTAGTGAAGGTAAATTCAGCACCCACACAATCTTGCGGCTGATTTACATTAAAATTAGCTATCACCTGTGGGTAAACTGTAATTTCTTCTGTGGTGCTGATGGTAGAACAACCGTTGGTAGCGGTTAAAGTTACTCGATAAGCACCAGGAGTGCTATACGTGTGACTTAAATTTTCATTAACGGACTTTGTTTGACGAGT
Source organism: Pedobacter zeaxanthinifaciens (assembly GCF_003313335.1). Taxonomy (GTDB): domain Bacteria; phylum Bacteroidota; class Bacteroidia; order Sphingobacteriales; family Sphingobacteriaceae; genus Pedobacter; species Pedobacter zeaxanthinifaciens. Next base: position 299,221 of record NZ_QMHP01000001.1, on the reverse strand, counting down.
GGGTGAACCATCGCCAAAATCCCAAGTATAGAGATTACCTCCTGTAGATTGGTTAGCTGCCGTAAAATTGACTACCAATGGCGCACAGCCAAAGGTTTGCGTGGCATCTAAAACCAATTTTGAGAACACGCTTTGAGGCTGTACCCTAATTTCATAAGGCCTTGAAATTGACTCACCACACTCGTTACGGGTAGTAATAGTGATATAAAAGATTTTTGGCTGGTTAGTGCCATTCTGGTAAGTGTGGGTAATGTCTCGTGTATCATTATAAGTTTCTATTGCAGAACCATCTCCAAAATCTACCGCGTAGGTACTTACTAATGCTCTAGAATTTAAATTTGAAATAACCAAATTAAAAGGTGCACAGCCATTGATAGCCGACAAACCGAAATTGGCTGTAGTTTGCGGATTAACCGTAACTACTAATGTAATTTTATTTCCACTAGTGCATCCGTTAATACTCATTTCGTACTCATAAACCACATCAATTGGATTTACGGTGGTATTTATTAACGCTTCGCTAATGCTTCCAGCCGCATCTATACCTATACCACTAGCTGCTGCATTACTAATACCTAGGATGGCAGCTCTGGTCCATTTAAAGGTTACACCCGACGTAGAACTGACAGGGGTATATCTAAAAGTTTTACCGCTACAGATTTCTGTAGCCAAGGTACTACTTGTAAACATTGGGGACGGATAAACATCAATTTCATAGGTAGCTGTTTGACCTTCGCACCCATAAGCAATAGGTTTAACTGTATAGGTAATCTTATGTACCTGTGTACTGCTATTCATTAAAGTTTGTACAGGGATGTTGCCATTTCCACTAGTAGTAAAACCGGTAAGCTGGTTAGAGCTGGCAGTGGCCGTCCAGCTAAAGTTAGCATTAGCTACATTACTTTGAAATATCACAGCTGTGTTTCTTCCACCAGCACATACAGTTTGAGCTAAATTGGTATTGATTAATCTCGCTACCGGATTTACCGTTACACGATAGGTAGCTGTACTACCAGCACAAGCATTGGCATCATCTGTTTTAGCTGAAGCAGTATAGATAATGGTTAAAGGCACGTTGGCATTATTCACCAAGGTTTCAGTTGGAATTGTATTGGTACCCGATAAGGTAGCTACTCCTGTAATTCCAACAGGTACATTTGCGGTCCAAGTGATTTGCGCATTGGGTGTGCTGCTACTTAAGGTCACAGCTGGACTTGTCTTTCCAGAACAAATACTAAGATCACCACCAGAGAAACTAACTACAGGCGATGGATTTACCGTGATTTCAATTGCCAAGGCATCGCCATGACAAGCTACCAACGCATTTTCAAAGGTTGGAACTACGGTATACGTGACTGTTTGTGGGATTGCTGAAGTATTAATCAAGTTTTGAATAATGCTAGCACCGGTGCCACTTGAAACACCAGTTACATTGGGATTCGCACTTACCGACCACGAATATTGTGTACCCAACACATTACTACCTAGTATGATGTTGGTGCTTTGGTTACTGCAAATTGTTTGGTTGATTTGATTTGCAGTAAGCGTTGGAATTGGATTTACGGTAATGCGATATTCGGTTTCGACACCTTCACAATTAGCATCGCCACGCGTGATAGCTTTAGCTTTATAAATAATTGTAATTGGAGCACTGGTGTTATTTATTAAGGTTTGCGTTGGTATTTGGTTAGTGCCGCTAGTTGCCATTCCAACAATTCCCGCTACAGTTTGAGCTGTCCAAGCCAAATCTACGTTAGCTGTAATGCTACTTAGATCTACCGCCGCGGTAGTACTCTTGCTGCAAATAGTTTGATTGGGCAATGAAAAGTCTACCCTAGCTGCTGGATTTACAGTAATTCGATAACTTTTAGGCGTACCTTCGCAAGTTTTACCGGCATAGGTATAGATAGGTACTACTGTTATTTCTGAAGTAATAGGGTTGCTGCTACTATTTAAAGTGGTAAATGAAGGTATCGCCAGTCCCTCCCCATTACTTAAACCAATAGCCACATCCGACGACCAACGATACTTTACCGTAGCACCAACAAAAGCAACAGCATCCGAAGTTAGCGATACCGCCGTGGTTGCCTGCCCCGTACACAAAGTTCGGTCGTTTAAAGCAGTGGTAACATTAATGGTAGGTAATATGGTAAAGGTAAATGCTTTGGGAGTTGCATCGCAAGTTAAAGGAGCTTCCGTATAAATAGCTTTATAAGAAATGTTTGCCACCAAAGGAGCCTTTGTAGTATTATTAGCTGTAAACGCCGGTAACGATCCCCTTCCGCTAGCACCTAACCCGATGGAAGGATTGTCATTTTCCCAAGCATAGCTGATGTTGGCACTGCCGAAATCTGTAGTAAACACAATGCTATTTTGCGCTGCCTGATTGCACGACACCACATTCTGCTTTTGTACTAAATTAAATTGAGGAATAACAGCAATAGTTACTGTATTAGAAATGGCACTACAAGAACCGCTGTTTACTTTACGCCTAAAATAGGTTGTTTGTGTAAGATTGCCTGGCTGGTAATCTGCCCCTGTGGCACCAATAATATTGCTAAATCCGTTAGTCGACGGATTGGTGGATGCTTCCCATTGATAGGTAAAACTACCACTTCCTCCTGTAGGTACTTGCCCAATTAATTGCGAAGGAACTGAATTATAACAGATGGTTTGATTAGCATTGATATCGGTATTGGCCAAAGTACCTTGCACCGTAATGGCAATTTGATTAGAAGTTGAGTTACAGCTACCACTGCTTACTATGCGGCGGTAATAGGTAGTTACCGCCAACGCACTTGGTTGGTAATTTCTCCCGGTAGCACCAACAATGGGAACGAAATTAAGGTTATCTGTAGAAGATTCCCATTGGTAACTATATGCCCCAGAGCCACCAGTGGGAAGTTGCCCTGTTAACAAACTTGGAGTGCCATTGATGCAAATGGTCTGGTCTGCACTGGCAATATTGTTAGTAATAGTTGGATTAATTTTTACCGAAATAGCGGTATGATTACTCTCGCATCCATTAACACTTTGAGTAACATAATAGGTTAAAGTGGTAGCCACTGAAGTAATAGGTGTTGGTGCACCCGCCAACAAATTTGAGCTACTTATGGGCAGTGCGCTGTACCATTTTAAGTCGGTACCTGTTGCGGTTAAAGCTGTTGGCACATCATTTAAACAATATATATAATTTGCAGTGGCTAAAGGAGCAGCAGGTTTGGCCAATATTTCAATTTTAGTAGGCGAAGAGTAGAGCATATTACAGCTTCCACTTTTTACGACTGCCCTATAATGGGTAGTAGCAGTTAAACTATTGTAATTTAACGTTGGCGTTTGATTAAGTGGACTGACGTTAGACCAAGTGGTGCCGTTTGCAGATTGCTCCCAACGTAAAATACTACCAACATGGCCAGATAAGGTAACCGTACCAGCGGTTGAAGTACCGCAATAAGTTGTTGCCCCGCTGGTGGTACCTGCTACAGTTTCAGGGGATACAGTAATGGTCATGGTGTCTTCTGAATTACCGCAAGGGGCATAACCTTGCACCGTCCATTTCAAAAGATAAGTACCGCCGTTTACTAATCCGGTTATGGTTGCCGTGGGATTTGTGGCATCATCAAAAGTAAGTGCCGAAGTTCCACTTACCACAGACCATACGCCGCCAGTAGGTGCAACTGCGGCGCTTAATTGCGTGCTCGTAACATTGCATAAGCTGAGGTCAGCTCCCGCATTTGCAGCAGCTACAGCTGGGTTAACGGTAATGGTAAAGGTTTTGGCTTCACCTGTACAGCTGTTGCCTCCAGTAGTTCTAGGTGTAACTGTGATGGTAGCGGTAATAGGCGCTGTGCCCGTATTTGTTGCCGTAAAAGCGGGCAGACTGCTACTATTACCTGACGTAGCTAATCCTATAGCAGTATTGCTGTTGGTCCACGTGTAAGAGGCTCCACCACTCGTACTGGTGCTAAAAGCAGTTGCCGGAACGGAAGCACCTTTACATACAACAATATTTGCAATTGTATTTAGAACTGGTTTTTCATTGACTGTGATATTTTTAGTGTAAATCGTAGATGAACCACACTCGTTACTTACCTTTAGCCTAATCTGGTAATTTCCTTTTGTAGGGTAAACAATGTTAGTGGGATTAGCTGAAGCAGAACTTGCTGTACTAGCTCCAGGGAACTCCCATTCATAACTTACTGGATCAGTACCCCAGCAATTCTTAACGGTTGCCGTTGGGTTGATACTTGCACCCTCGCAAATGGTTGCGGGTATGGTAGAACTAATTGCAGCGGTTGGCGGCGCTTTAACAGTGATGGTTTGTGGGGCTGAAATAACTGAGCAACCTGTACCATTAGCATTAGTGGTAGTTAACGCCAAACTATAAACACCCGGCTGCGTTAAATTAAATGTTGGGTTTTCTAACGTTGAAGTCTGTGTCGTAAATGAGCCGAAATTATCACAGTCTGCCGTACTCCCCGTTCTAGTTAGTTGCCACGTGTAAGTGTTATTGCCACAATTTGGCAAAGGTGAATTAGAAGTGTTGGTAGGCCGCAGTGTATAAGGAGCACAGGTAGCAGTTGTAGGTAATGTAAAACTGGCTATTGGCTTTGGGTTTACGCAGATTTTCTCAGTTTTTTCCGTATCACCACATGGATTAGAAGTCTTAAGTTTTACTGTATATTCGCCAGCCGCTGCATAAGTATGTGTAGGATTTTCGGCAGAACTCGTATTACCATCGCCAAAATCCCAGCTATATACTGTCAAATTGGAACAATTTCCGTACGCACCCTTTTGAGTCCTATCAGTAAACCTTACAAAGTTACCCAAACAAATAACTCTAGAGTCTACTGTAAAATCCGCTACGGGCTTAATATTTATTTGAATATTACCTGCAGTATATGGTGTAATATCACAAGCATTTTTAACCAATAATCTAGCTGTAAATGTCTTCTCTGGGCAAGAAGAACGTGTGTATATATGCTCTATTCTAAAATCTTGCCCAGTAGAGTTTAAAGGATGTGAGAACGTTTCACTAGAACCGTCACCATATTCCATCACATAGGTTGTTCCGGGGGAGTTGTCTTTCCAGTTGCTAATAACAAAAGGTACTTTAGCCGGAGCACATAAATTAGTAGTACCGCCATCTGTACCCAAACTACCAGCTGGATTACTTTGATTAGCTACAGTTTGAGTAAACGTATTTACACAGCCGTTACTACCATAAGCAGTTACTTTCAGCGGAAAAGCATCTAAACGAGTGTAGGTATGCGAAATAGGAAAAGACACATCATCTACGCCTGTCTGAATAGTTCCATCGCCCCAATCAATAGTATAGCTCGTAATAGAAGTTTTATCAGTAGAAGTATTATTAATTGATAATGTATAGTTTGGATTACTGTTAGTAGGATTGTTATGGCAATTACTGAATGCATTAAAAACATTAACATCAGCTACACTTACTCGTGGTAGCTTTTTTACACTAATTACCTGTTCAGTAGAAGTCACACTTCTACAAACACTACTCGTTACAGTAAGTTTAACTTTAAACTCTTGGGTACCGCCACCTAAACTCGCAGTAAAAGTATGTGTTGGATTCTGAGCTGTACTGGTTTGTCCATCGCCGAACTCCCACAAGTAGCTCTCGCCATTAGTAGATGTATTGGTAAAAGTTACGGTTTCTGCGCCACAAGCATTATTTGTTGCGTTATGGGAAAAACTTGCCGTTGGTGCATCAAAGGTAATTGTAATCTCATTACTTACTTCGCCATCTTTTAAAATCCTATAAGTTCCAGAAGTGGTTGGTTTATAGGTATCAGAGGTTATGCCAATGCTGTTTCCGTCTTTTTGCCATTCATAAGCTCCTGCTTCGAATGTGTAAAGTTCAACGATGTCGCCAGCTAAACATCGCTTAGCAATAACTAATGTGCTATTTTCCTTTATCCTTTTTTCAGCTACAGCCTTCTTGTGTGCAATATGTAATTCTAAAGCATAACTTATCCCAATAAGAAATGGTAAAATGGCAAAAAGTAGAGAGAGACGCTTGATTTTATTCATAGTGTTTGGTCTACAAATATACTATCTTTTCAATAAATTTACTTTTCGTGTTTAATGCTGAAAAGATTAAGATATATTTTGGTAGATCAATTATATATCTTTATTACAGTATTTTATATTTTCAACTGTAACTTAAAATACATACTCCGCTTCATATATTACCGTACATTTTTGGCAGAATTCAACTGTATTTTCACTAGTTTATGTTCATATCAGTTAAGCTTAATATTTCCTACAAAACATACTGATTCTTTATAAAAACCTCTACATAACACTGTTTTGCCGCTACTTTAATAATAGCAAACATTTACGCAGCTTATCAGTACTGTGCAGAATCCCAACAATTGATAGGTTCGCAATAATACATACCAATACGGTAACTTCAATCACTAAAAATAAAAAGCCAAATGATCAGTTAATTTAAATGTTTTCCAAAACAGCCTACGAAAATCCCCGCCAAAATTTCCAGATAACCAGCACTAACCAACTCAACAATCAACCAAATTAACAGTTAACCGATTAACCATCTCCACAATTAACCATATTAAAACAATTCAGCGCTATCGCCAACAAAAAGAAAGTTTTTTCGTTATCTTCATTATCTAAAGTCTATTTAGCGTATGAACCAACAAATCTCCTCTAAAAACGCTCTCCAGCGCCCAACTGCCAAAGCTATAATCATTGGCACACTCGTATTAATCGCCATTGTTTCAGGTTACTTTTTACTCAAAAAGGATAAGAAGCAAGACCACGGTCAATTTGCAAAATACATTGATGCTTATACCTCTGGGATCATCTCCAAAAAAAGTTACATCAGGGTACACTTGGCCAATTCAGTTACAAATACTACCGATTTAGGTGAGACCAAACAAACGCTCTTCGATTTCTCCCCTAGTATTAAAGGCAAAACCTATTGGATAGATGCGCAAACCGTAGAGTTTAGGCCAGATGAAAATCTAGAGCCAGACCAAAAATACGAAGCAACGCTGAATTTATCAGAAATCCTCCCGGTAGAAGACGACTTGGAAGAATTTGAATTTGATTTTAAAGTGATTAAGCCCGGAATTGCGTTTAAAGAAAACGGCTTGGTATCACAAAATAACACTTCGCTAAGTTTGATGAAACTCAGTGGAGAAATCACCACTGCTGATGTGGAAGATACGAGGGACGTGGAAAAAATGCTAAAATTAGAATCGCCGCAACAATTGCGCATCAAATGGACGCATAACCCTCAAAAGCAAACCTCAGTTTTTACTATCGACAGCATTAAAAAAACGAATAATTCGCTAACGTTAAAATGGAACGGCGAAGCAATAGATGCCGATGATAACAAAGGCGAAGTAACGCTTGAAATTCCGGCGCCAAATGTATTTAAAGTACTTGCCATTAAAGCAATACAGGAACAGGAAGAATACGTATTGATTCAATGTTCGGAACCTGTTAGTGTAACACAGGATTTGGCTGGATTAATTTCCGTTGGTCAACTAAACGATTTACGTTTTACGATTGATGGAAGCCAGATTAAAGTGTATGCTCCTGACGCCTTAGAAGGCAATTACAACGTTATTGTGAGCAATGCCATTACTAATATCAATGGTAAAAGCTTGGAAGCAGCAAAATCTGCTAATCTCATTTTTGAAAACAAGAAACCAGCAGTTAACATTGCAGGAACGGGCACCATTTTACCAAATTCTGGTAAGTTGGTTTTGCCTTTTGAAGCGGTTAACCTTAAAGCGGTAGATGTTACCATCATTAAAATCTATCAAGATAATATTCCGCAGTTTTTCCAAGTGAACAATTACAAAGATGGCAATGAATTAAGACGTGTAGCCAAACCTATCTTACAAAAAACCATCAGCTTAAGCGAAGATAAATCCTTGGATCTGCATAAAAAAAATCGTTTTACACTCGATTTAGATCAACTCATTAAAACAGAACCCGGCGCCATGTATCGCGTAAGCATCATGTTCAAGCAATCGTATAGCTTGTTTAATTGCGCTGCTCGCACTGATGAAACGCTAAACAATGCTGATGAAGAAGACGACGGTGAGCGTTACGATTATGGTGAAAAACTGGATGAGGATGATGACTTTTGGAACAACTACCAAAATTACTATCCAAGAAATTACAGTTGGAACGATAAGGACGATCCTTGTACACCATCTTATTACACCAGCGAAAGATGGGCACATCGAAATCTGCTATCTTCTAACATCGGCTTAATTGCCAAACGTGGAAATGACGAAAGCATGCTGGTAGTAGCTACTGATCTGTTATCTGCAAAGCCGTTAAGTGGCGTGAGCATCGAACTGTTAGACTATCAAAAACAGGTACTAACCACCGTAAAAACGGATGGTGATGGCATGGCTAGTTTCAACCTAAAAAGAAAGCCATTTTTATTGGTGGCAAAAAACGGTAATGAACGTGGATATTTGAAACTGGACGATGGCAATTCCTTGCCACTCTCAAGGTTTGATGTAGGTGGCGATATTGTTCAAAATGGCATTAAGGCATTTATTTACGGGGAGCGTGGCGTATGGCGACCAGGGGATAGCGTGTATCTTTCCTTTATTTTGGAAGATAAGCTGAACAAGCTGCCGGCCAACTATCCCGTGGTGTTTGAGTTGTACAATCCTAAAGGGCAGTTAATCAAAAAACAAACAGATAATAAACCATTAAATGGATTTTACACTTTTAAAACCGCTACCGAAAGTACTGCCCCTACTGGCACTTGGCAAGCGAAATTTAAAGCGGGTGGTGCTACCTTCACTAAAAGCTTAAAGATAGAAACCGTAACTCCTAACCGTATCAAAATCAATTTTGATTTAGGTGGGAAAAAATATTTGGGAAATGGCAGGGTTTCAACAGCAACTTTAGCTGCAAAATGGTTATTTGGCACTCCGGCACAAAACCTAAAGGCTAAGGTTGATATCAATTTAAGCAAGGGAGAAACGACATTCCCTAACTTTAAGGATTATGTATTCGATAACCCTATTGTACAGTTCGACAATCAGTTGAAAACCGTATTTGAAGGCACACTTAATGACGCTGGTGTAGCGGTTGTGAATACCAATTTAAACGACAACATGGCGGCTCCGGGTATTTTAAGGGCCAATATTACCACTAAAATTTTCGAACCGGGAGGTAATTTTAGCATCGATAATTTCAGCATTCCTTACCATGTTTATGACAACTATTTTGGCATTAAAGCACCGCAGGGCGATAAGTTGACGGGGATGCTGGTAACGGGTAAAAACCATCAAATTGATATTGTAAATGTGAATAGAGATGGTGCTTTATTAAATGTCAACAAAACGGTAACGATTGCTTTGTACAAAGTGCAATGGCGCTGGTGGTGGGAACAAAACAATCAGGAAAACTATGCCAATTTCACACAGAACGAATACAACAAACTCATTAGAGCCACACAGGTAGAAATGGTTAATGGTAGGGCCAAGTGGGATTTACGACTAGATGAGCCTGAATGGGGACGTTATTTAATTGTGGTAGGCAATGCAAGTGGCGGCGGCCATTTTGCAGCCAAAGAGGTGTATATTGACTGGCCGGGATGGTCGCAACGTGAACAGGGAAACAACCCTACAGAAGCTTCCATGCTATCTTTCACCTCCGATAAAACCAAATACAACGTAGGCGATGAGGTAACTTTAACAGTACCAACTCCTGAAAATGGCAGGGCATTTATCTCCATTGAAAATGGCAGTAGGGTAATTAAATCATTTTGGGCGGATACCAAGAAAGGCCAAACGCAAATTAGGTTCAAAGCGGAAAAAAACATGACTCCAAACGTTTTCGCCAACGTGACTTTGCTACAACCACATAGTCAAACGGTAAACGACATGCCTATACGCATGTACGGTGCTATTCCATTAAGCATCGAAAATCCGGAGACGATTTTAAAACCACAGATTGCTATTGCCAAAGAACTTAAGCCAGAGGTGCAAAGTAGCTTGTCCATTAGCGAGGCAAACGGTAAAGCCATGACTTACACCATTGCCATTGTGGATGAAGGTTTACTTGACCTTACCCGATTTAAAACGCCAGATCCTCATGCTTCATTTTATGCAAGAGAAGGATTAGGTGTTAAAACTTGGGACTTGTTTGATCAGGTGCTTGGTGCCTGGGGCGGCAATTTGGAACGCATTTTAAGTATTGGTGGTGATGGTGCAGTAAATAAAAACATCAATCCGGCCAAAGCTAACAGGTTTAAGCCAGTGGTAAAATTCATGGGGCCATTTCAATTAGCCAAAGGCGAAAAGAAAACACATAACTTTAAACTGCCTCAGTATATTGGTGCGGTAAAAGTAATGGTAGTGGCTGGTGCCGATGGTGCTTATGGCAATGCGGAGAAATCGGTTGAGGTTAAAAAACCAATCATGCTTTTAGCTTCAGTGCCTAGGGTAATTGGGCCTGGCGAAACCTTTACCTTACCGGTGAACGTTTTTGCCACAAACAACAACCTACGCAATGTTAGCGTAACCTTGCAAACCAGCAACTTACAAATCAACTCGGGCAATAAACAAAACTTAACCTTTGCCAAAGCTGGCGATCAACTTACTTACTTCAATGTTACTGCGCCAAATAATACTGGGATAGCTAAAATTAAAATTATTGCACAAAGTGGATCAGAGCGAACTATCTCAGATGTGGAGTTGGATATTAGAAATCCAAATCCGATAGTTACCAATGTAATTTCTGGTGTAGTGCAGCCCAACCAAACATGGAGCTCCACTTACGCGGCAATTGGAACTTCTGGTACTAACAGCGGTAGCTTAGAGGTTTCGTCTATCCCTCCTATTAACTTGGAAAAACGGTTGGGTTACTTGGTTCAATATCCTCATGGATGTGTGGAGCAAACTACTTCTAGTGTATTCCCTCAATTGCATTTAGATAAGCTAGCCGATTTGAACCAACAGAAAAAAGCACAAATAGAACGCAATATCAGAGCGGGCATTAATAAGCTCAAAGGTTTCCAAACTACCGATGGCGGCTTAGCGTATTGGCCGGGCAACGCAGATGCGGATGAATGGGGAACAAATTATGCTGGGCATTTCTTGATTGAAGCTCAGGATGCTGGTTATGCGCTTCCTGTTGGTTTATTTGATGGATTAACACGCTATCTTAAAAACAAAGCCAACAACTGGACGCCAAATTCCGAGAATTTCTACGGTGGCGATTTAAATCAGGCTTACCGATTGTACGTATTAGCATTGGCTAAAAAACCAGAAATGGCCGCTATGAACAGATTAAGAGCCTTCCAATATTTAAGTGAGGCTGCTAAATGGCGCTTGGCAGCAGCGTATCAATTGGCAGGGCAAAGCGGCGCAGCCAATGGTCTTATAAAAGGTTTGAATACTGAGATTACTCCTTACCAACAACTTGGCGGCACCTACGGTTCTGATTTAAGAGATCAAGCTATGATCATGGAAACATTAACCTTGATGGGACAAAAAGGCCGAGCAGCACAACTACTCAGCAAAGTTGCAGCTAAGTTAGGTGAAGATGAGTGGTACAGCACACAAACTACGGCTTACAGCTTATTGGCAATTGCCAAGTTCTGCGGTACACAAAAAGCTGGCCGACAACTTAACTTCCATTACCTGCTTGATGGCAAAAAGGCTGGAATAACTAACAATCAGTTCTACAGCACTACTCCTATCAGTTTTAAAGGCAACACAGCTAGCGTAACCAACAAAAGTGGCGGCGTTCTGTTTGTTCGACTGATTGTTCAGGGTCGTCCGGCTACTGGACAGAACAACTTCTTACCTAACCACCCGGAATTATTAGAAATGCAGGTAACTTACAAAAACATGAAAGGCCAGTCGTTAGACCCTACCCGTTTAAAACAAGGCCAGGATTTTTATGCTGAAGTGACGGTGAAAAACACGGGCAATAAAGGATTGTATGAGCAAATGGCACTCACTCAAATTTTCCCGTCAGGTTGGGAAATTATCAATACAAGGTTGAATGATAATGAGGGAGCTTTCACCGTTTCAACTTATGATTATCAAGATATTAGGGATGATAGGGTGTTTACTTACTTCAACTTGCGTGAAAACGAAACAAAAACATATAGGGTATTGCTAAATGCTGCGTACTTAGGAAGGTTTTATCTATCCAATGTACAATGCGAGGCCATGTATGATAACAATATATCAGCAGCCAAAGCAGGTTATTGGGTAGAAGTGGTCAAATAATAAAATAGTGGAAAAATGAAATAGCTACGGGTTATGAGTTATCGATGGAAGGTAACGGTTGAGGATAAATTAAAGATTCCAATCAACAAATTTCCTTCTCATCACTCATAACCCTAAACTAAAAATGCAGCCCCAAATTAATACCTAATACCTAGCAACTAATAACTAGCAACTAATCCCTAACTACTGATCCCTGATACCTGATCCCTGACCCCTGAGTCCTAACCCCTGATTACTTAAACCCTAGGCCAAACATTAGTGAGTACAAAGCGTATAAAACCTGCCGAGAATTTCAAAAAAGTAAATAATTTTTCCATATTTCGTGCTCCTTTTAACTATATCAAAAAGGCGTCGAAATTGTTACCACTGCATTTGAATAATTTGCAATTTCTTACGTGTGTATTAAGCTTTAAAGTGAATTAAATAGCGATAAAAATTAGGTGGTTATATCAATGGCCAAATAACGAATGAGTAAGCAAATCAGAAAAATTATTTATACGGATGCACTATTTTTAGTGGCATTGCTTTGCTTTTGGTTTTCCTTACCACGTCCACTATTCATCACCCCCACCTCCTACGTCATCGAAGCCAGTAACGGAGAGTTGTTAAGCGCATCTATTGCAAATGATGGTCAGTGGAGATTCCCAGTGGCAGACAGTGTGCCGGAGAAGTTCGAAAAATGTATTCTAACATTTGAAGACAAGCGTTTTTATCAGCACTTTGGTGTAGATTTCCTAGCATTAGGCAGAGCCATACAAGCGAATTTGCGAGCCAAAACGGTAACTAGTGGCGCAAGTACGCTGAGCATGCAAGTCATCCGACTTTCTCGCAAAAAAAATCGAAATGTTTTTCAAAAAGCAATTGAAATGCTGCTTGCCATGCGACTAGAAGTTGCCTATTCCAAAAAGGAAATATTAGCATTATACACAGCAAATGCCCCTTTTGGAAGTAATGTAGTAGGTTTAGAAGCAGCCAGCTGGCGATATTATGGCAGACCTGCCAACAACCTTTCGTGGGGCGAAATGGCGACCTTAGCTGTACTGCCAAATAGCCCTTCGTTGGTACACCCAGGCAAAAACGCAGTGAAACTCATCATCAAACGCAATAATTTACTTGATAAACTGGTGGCAGCCAACATCATTGATCGGCCCACGGCACAGTTAGCTAAAGCCGAGCCCATTCCAACTACACCTATGCCATTGCCACAACAGGCGCCACATCTACTAAACAGGTTTAAAACTGAAAGCAAGCAGTTAAATGTGAGCAGCACAAAAATCACCTCCACCATTGATGCACATTTACAAAAAGAACTGAACGGTATGATCAGTCAATACCACCAAAAATTTGCAGCTAACGGCATCAATAACTTAGCGGCCTTGGTATTAAATGTGAAAGACGGTAGCGTAGCAGCTTACATTGGTAATTGTTACCTACCCCAGCAACGTGAAATGGAAAGTCACGTAGATATGATTAGTGCCAGAAGAAGTCCGGGGAGCACCTTAAAACCATTACTTTACGCCAGCATGCTGAACGATGGCTTCATTTTACCACAAACACTCATTCCAGATGTGCCAACGCAAATTGGTGGTTATACGCCAATGAACTTTGATTTAGGTTATGATGGCGCTATACCTGCCGATAAAGCTTTAAGCAGATCGCTCAACATACCCGCAGTAAAAATGCTGCAACAATACAAGTACGAACGTTTTTATGATAAACTTAAGAAGTTCCGCTTTTCCACCTTAAACCAACCTGCCGATCATTACGGCCTTTCTCTAATTCTTGGCGGAAGCGAAGTAACCATGTGGGATTTGTGCAATGCGTATTTGGGAATGGCCCGCACTTTAAATCATTATAACAACTATCAAGGCAACTACAACGAAACAGATTATGCACCTGCCTATTACGTGAAAGATAAAGGGCAGCATGAAGAAATCATTGAACCAACTTCGTTAATTGACCACGGATCAATTTGGGCTACCTTTAATGCAATGGAAGAAGTGATGCGCCCCGGCGATGAAGGCCTCTGGCAACAATTTTCATCCTCGCAACGCATTGCATGGAAAACGGGTACAAGTTTTGGCTTCCGCGATGCATGGGCGGTTGGCTTAACGCCTAACTTTGTAGTTTGCGTATGGGTAGGTAACGCTGATGGTGAAGGCCGACCTGGATTAACGGGTATAGAAGCGGCAGCACCCTTAATGTTTGATATTTTTAGGTTATTACCTACGTCAAAATGGTTTGCCATACCTAAAAGCAAACTGAAGAAGATACTGGTTTGTAAACAGAGTGGCTATAAAGCTTCTGCTATCTGTACGGATAAGACAATGCAATGGGTATCGCCTATGGGCGAAAAAACTTCGCTCTGCCCTTATCATAAAATGATACATTTAGATGCTAGCGAACAATATCAAGTTAGCAATCAATGTTATAGCATTGCCCAAATGAAGCATCAAAGTTGGTTCGTATTGCCGCCAACCATCGAGTATTACTACCAAACCAAAAATGCAAGTTACAGGCCGCTGCCTCCTTTTATGCCAGGTTGCGATAACGCCAATGTTCAGGTAATGGAAATGATTTACCCGAAGCCCAACGCAGCAGTATATATCCCGTTAGAGATTGATGGCAACCGAGGAAAGGTTATTTTTAATGCTGCCCATCGCAATCACGGGGCTACCATTCACTGGCATATCGACGAAACCTATGTTGGTTCAACTAAAAGCTATCATCAATTGGCCTTAAGTCCAAAACCTGGTAAACATGTACTTACCCTAATTGATCAAAATGGCGAACGATTAGTTCAAACATTTACTGTACTAGACAAAGAAAAAGAAAGATAATTCTCGGTTGAAATTGGTTAACTGGAGTTAGTTGGTTAACTGGTTAATTGTTTATTCGGTTAATTGTTTTATTGTTTATTCGGTTAATCGTTTAAACTGTTCAACTAACACCTAATACCTGACCCCTAGCAACTAATCCCTGATCCCTAATGCCTAACCCCTAATTCTTCTTCACATATTTTCTTTCTGCCGTACCCATTGCAATTAAAAATTGAGCCAGCATATAAGTAGACATGATTAGGATATCACCAATTTCCAATGGCTCTACGAACTTATTATACGCTAGTATGGAATCGGAAATGATGAACAGGACAGCACCAGTTAAAATCCAAGAAAAACTTTTAAAATTGGTTTTGCCATACCTTAATGCGGCCATAATTCCCATCAATGCAATCGCAATTGCGTAAAATAGAACATGTAAACTCAACTCTCCCAGGTATGGACTCAAAACGTAGTAGTAAGAGAAACAGTAAAACCCAAATACCATAAAAATAGGTGTAATGTAACGGCGGTGCACTTCAATTTTATTGGTGCTATCTAAGTAAAAAGCAGCAATGTAGAAAATATGAGCGATTAAAAAAGCACCCAATCCCAACATAAAAAAATTGGAATCTTTCGCTGCAAACATTAATGCGATATCTCCAATCAACGAAAAAAGCAGACCTATCATGACCTTGCTAGTGAACCTGCTTTTACGTTTAATAATAAAATGGAGAAATAAGATTAGAGAAATAGTGATTAGCGGCTTAGTCACTAACCTAACCGTGAAAAAATCATTGGTGGTTGCAATGAGGTCGGCAAAAAATATAATAGCAAATGCAAAGCTAAATTGTGGGTATTTACTAAACATCTCGGTAGCTAGATTTAATGAGAAAATAATAGATAAGCATGGCAACATGAAATATTAACAATACGCCCAAATACACCGGATTGAACTTTTGATGATATAAGGTGTAAATGGTAGCAAACCCAAGTAAAAATCTAACCGCTTCTGCAGCAACAAACCAACGCTTTTTTTCCAGCAAAGCGCCACAGGTGAGCAAACTAATGATGATAAAAGTAGCAATTAATATATCGGCACTTAATGATAGCTTATCAAATGAAAAAAGCAGGTAAGAACCCAATCCCAAGGCCAAAAGGAACAAGAGTATAGCATATCCTATTGCTGCTAAATTGCTTTCTGTGTGAAACTTCTTATAATTTACGGCATCTATTTCTGGCGCAGCCTGAAAACCGCCCAGCTGAGCTGGAAACCAACCCGGAGGCTTAACAAACACTCTTATTTTATCGTTAATATTTTCGGATTTTTTAGCAGTTTCAATCAAATCCTTCCAGTAATGTAAATTAGCCCAAACCGGGTTCCAGCTGGCCAACGGCTTGGTAATACCGTAGTATACTTCCTCCTCCTCTTTTTGAAAAGTACCAAAAAGTCGGTCCCAGATGATCAAAGTACCCGCATGGTTTTTATCAATGTACTTCGGGTTTGAGCCATGATGTACCCGATGATGCGAAGGTGTGTTAAGGATATATTCCAAAAAACCCATGCTTTTTATGGTACGGGTGTGAATCCAAAATTGATAAAGCGTGTTGAAAGAGCTGAGCGTTAAAAACATAATTGGATCAAAGCCAATAAGTGCCAGCGGTAAATAAAACGCCCATGAAAACCATCCCTGAAACCACGATTGCCTTAGTGCAACGGTTAAATTATATTCTTCTGATTGATGGTGAACAATATGCGCCGCCCAAAGTGCATTAATTTGGTGGCTCATACGGTGAAACCAGTAGTAAAAAAAATCAACCCCTATAAAAAGTACGATCCACGTCCAAATAGTGTTAGGTATTTCAAAAAGTCGCCAATGTTGGAAGATGTACATGTAGCCAACAAAAAGCACAGATTTCATGAAAAGGCCTACTAATTGGGAGCCAATACCTTGACTGAGATTGGCTATGGAGTCATTTAATCGATAATAATTGAGCTTTTTATAAAACGTGTAAGCGAGTTCTATCCCTATTAAGATAAAAAAGATAGGCACCGACAAGGCTATATAATTGGTTTTCATACTCTAATTTATAACTAAATTAAAGATTTCAAACCCAATAGGTACTAAATTACAACCTGAAATTATAAGTTTTCTGAAAGAAATACAGCTAATTCAAACAGCTTACAATAAGAAAATTATTTTGTAAGTAGTTTCAACAGCTTAATCGCTGGCGCACTGTTAATGTAATCTGCAACGTCCGGATGTGTACAATTTTCAAAGTCGTTAATAGTCGATAATGAAATTTCTTTAAAATCCATGTTCCAACCTTCAAAGTGCCTTGCTTTAACATTGCCCTCGGTAACCAGTTTTGTGGCCACCATTCTTGGGTCACGAAGTATAGAGGCGTAAACGTTCTTTACATCCTGTTCTTTACCCTCCAAAACCTGTATAAATGTTCCCTCACAATAGATCAACTTCCCAGTAATATTCAACTTCCCATTACGGCTTTTAGCTTGCTCCAACAGCTCCTCAAAATCCTTTTGTTTAAACTTAAAGCTCTCTATCCCGTAATACAACAAATAAAACACCATAAACCCCAATACATTTAAGCCGCAAGTTACTGCATTTTTTTGTAAATAAACGTCACTTTCAAACAATATTATTGTATTATGTAACTCTAACTACATTGATTGACTTTACCCAAACGTTTCTATTACAGTACTTACAATTGTGATTTTTTGTTGGAGCTATTAACTCTGTGTTTCCACAAAAGCTGCAAGAATAGTAATCATTATATTTAATTTCCTGCTTTTTATGGCTAAATAACGCAGGTAAAACTGGCAAACCATATTTCACCTCGTCATCAGGGTAATAGAATAAACTAATACTGCCAGAAGTTTCTAAGATAGCCAGCTTAACCTGTCCTAAATGAGAAACACCCTTTAATCTCAACTCAGCAAAAAACTCATCTTGTGCTAGAGATTCTTTTTTAAAACTATCAAGCGTAAATTTTCCATGCTCAATAAGACAGGTACATGCTCCTTCTAATAATATTTCTATTTTTTTATTTGTACTAACCAAGTGTGAAGTGAATTTATACGCCAACACTACCACCGTGAAAACAATAATCGCATTCAAAACGCCTACTTCCTTATAAAACATTGGATCACCAGCTGCTGAACCCAACCCTATAATTACTACCAACTCAAATACAGAAAGTTGCTTTACTCCTCGTTTACCTAAAACACGTAAGCCTATTAGTATCACGGCATACATAATGAAGGTTCGTAGAATAATTTCGGGAATGAAAATCCATCCTTCGCCACCAAGTAGGAACTGCTTTATGTCATCGTTCATATTACGCTGCGTTTTTGGTATAAACGCAGAAGCTAAAGATTTGTTTAAACCCGAATGCGATAGCTAAGTAGTATTTACGAGCTCTATGATAAAAGAAGTATCTTAAAGCTGCTTTATTGAGATAAATATCGTTTTAATAAGGTTTTGGTAGTGCGTTTTTTCCAAGCAGTGATGAGTAGTTCTTCTAAGATTATTGGTTCCACCAAATCCAAATTAACCAACATGTACTTGTAGTTTTGATAATGAGGTGTGATGAAGAAAGTATCGGGAGAGATATTTATCCATTTTTCCCGCTCTTCAGTATAAATCACCAAATTTTCTTCGTCTTCTTTTAACCTAGCGAAAATATTCTTACCAGCGTAAAAAGCGGGAGTATCAAAACATATTTTCTCGAGGGTATCAGGTAGCTTAGCAACTACATTTCTGATAAAATTTAAAGCTAATATGGTTTTCTCCTGCATTAAACTATCCCCTTGCTGCTAGTTTGATCATGCGGTGTGCTAAATCTTTACCTAAATACCTATCGATTATGGTATGTACAACGTATAGAATTGGTGTCATTAACAATGCTACAATAAACTTATAAGTGTAGCCCACCAAACCAATGGCAGCAACCATTTGCCAACTCCAATGGTAGGTCGGATTAAGGTAAAACGCAATAAAGATAACCACGAAACTGTCGATTAACTGCGAAACCAAAGTAGAGCCTGTTGCTCGCAACCATAGTGCTTTTTCGCCAGTAAATTTCTTGATTTTATGAAATATCAATACATCAACCATTTGACCAATTAAAAAGGCCGTAATTGAACCGACAATAATCCACATGCCTTGTCCGAAAATAGCGTTAAAAGCCCTCGGCATATTCAATTGCTGACCATCCACCTTTTGTGTCAACCAAAAATCAGCAGGTTGTAACCTCATGGCCATCCATAAAACTAAAAAGGCAAACCCAATTAAAATAGCGGTTAAAATAGATAAAAAACGAACTTGCCTAACGCCAAAGTATTCGTTAATGATATCTGTCATGATAAAAACAATGGGCCAAGTAATTACACCGGCCGACATATTAAACGAAAGATTTGGAACGCCAAATAGATTAATATCAAATTTCTTAATGCCTAAAACGCCCTCTACAGAAAATATTTTAACGCCAATAAACTCTGATATCAACGTGTTGGCAACGAAAAATGCACCCAATATCAATAACAATCTGCTCTCTTTGGTTTTAAATGTCATAGCCAACTAAAATAGTAAAAAATAATTATCGACAAGTGCCTTAGTAATTTTTATTGTGATGCCGATTTTCAATTACTTTATGCAAGATGTTTAGCTAATTCAATACGATAAATTATTATTTTCGTAGCAAATGATCATTAACTCTAAATTGCCAACGGTTGGCACAACGATATTTTCAGTAATGTCTAAAATGGCTGAAGATCATCAAGCAATTAATCTTTCGCAAGGTTTTCCGGACTATCCTGTTGATAAAAAATTAATTGCCGACATTCATCAATCCATGCAAGAAGGCTTTAATCAGTACGCACCGATGCCTGGATTGTTGGCGCTAAGAGAGTTAATTGCTGAGAAAATGGAGCGCTTTTATGACGCTTCCTATCACCCAGACACAGAAATTACCATTACAGCAGGCGGCACACAGGCAATTTTTACCGCCATCAACGCCTTTATAAATGCTGGCGATGAAGTAATTATTTTTGAGCCAGCATACGATTGTTATGCCCCTGCAATTAAGTTGCTTGGTGGCTTGGTTAAACCTTTTGAGTTAGCAGCCCCCACATACAAAATTGATTGGGAAATGGTAAAAAAACTGTTTACTGCCAACACTAAAATGATCATCATCAATTCGCCTCACAATCCCAGCGGTAGCATACTGCAAAAAGAGGATATCGATGCTTTAATTAAACTTACCAAAGATACAGACGTGCTCATTTTAAGCGATGAAGTATACGAACATATCATTTTTGATGAGGAAAAACACCAAAGTGTTGCGCTTTACCCCGAATTGGCAGAACGGAGCTTCATCGTCGCCTCTTTTGGAAAACTGTTGCACGCTACTGGTTGGAAAGTTGGATACTGTTTGGCACCTGCTAAACTAATGGCTGAATTTAGGAAGGTACACCAATTCAATGTTTTTAGCGTTAATACACCAATGCAAGTAGGAATTGCCAAATACTTAAAGTCTGCGGACGTTTATCAGAACTTACCTCTATTTTTTCAGAAGAAAAGAGATTTTTTGCGACAATTACTTCAAGAAACTAAATTGGAGTTGCTACCTTGTAAAGGATCCTATTTTCAGTGTGTTAACTACAGCCAAATCAGCGACGAAAAAGATACCGACTTTGCAAAAAGGTTGGTAGCCGACTTTGGCGTGGCAACTATTCCCCTTTCCGCTTTTTACACCAAAGGAAAAGACGATCATATTTTACGCCTATGTTTTGCTAAAGAAGACGCTACCTTAGAAAAAGCAGTTAAAAAATTAATAACTTTAAGTTGATAAAAATTCGCTCATGGAACCACATTACCTTAACATTCAAAACCTGAAAATAACTGTATTTCAGGCCTATCTATTTTGGGAAAACATCGAGAAGAATTTACAGAATATAACCTTACGCCTTTCGGGTGGCGTTAGAGAAAAAACAGACCTAATTGTATTACCAGAGATGTTCAATACTGGTTTTTCTATGCGTACCGAGTTAGCCGAAGAAATGGACGGAAAAACCATGCAGTGGATTAAAAAAACTGCTGCAAATTATGATTGTGTAGTTACCGGAAGTCTCATGATCAAGGAAAATGGGCATTGCTACAATAGAATGGTTTGGGTAAAACCTGATGGCACCTATGCATATTACGACAAACATCATTTATTTGGTTTAGGTGATGAAGACAAATATTTCTCAGCAGGAAAAGAGCCTGTTACAGTAGAGTTAAAAGGCTGGAAAATAAGGCTGGCAATTTGCTACGACTTAAGATTTCCTGTGTGGCTACGCAATAAAAAAGGTGCTTACGACATCCTTTTACTTGTAGCCAGCTGGCCCGACAAACGTTCATCGCATTGGCGTACGCTTATTCACGCCCGAGCCATCGAAAATCAAAGCTATGTGATTGGAGTCAACAGGGTTGGTCATGATGGTAATCAAGTGTATCATAGTGGACATTCCATGTGTATTGACCCACAAGGCAACACCGTATATTACAAACCGGAAGATGAGGATTTGTATACTTTTAGTATCAACTATGCGGAATTGGAAAAAGTGCGAAGACAATTCCCATTTTTGAAAGATGCCGATGATTTTGAAGTTAATTGATCAGCAATGTACAACCGTAGGAAATTTATTCGCGATACTGCGTTATCTGGTGCGCTAATCGCAATCAGTAAAAATAGCTTAGCTACTAGTAACAATACGAATCAACCCATTGTAATTTCTACCTGGGATTTTGGTGTTGCCGCTAATGCCGATGCATGGAAGATATTATCGAATAATGGTAAAGCCTTAGATGCGGTAGAGGCTGGCGTAAAAGTACCAGAAGCCGATATCAAAAACCAATCTGTAGGCTATGGGGGTTTACCCGATAGAGATGGCATTGTAACGCTTGATGCATGTATCATGGATCATTTAGGCAATTGCGGTGCTGTACTTGCGTTGGAAAATATCAAGCACCCTATAGCTGTAGCTCGTTTGGTGATGGAAAAAACTCCCCACGTGATGCTTGCTGGAGATGGCGCATTGCAGTTTGCTTTGGAACAAGGCTTTAAAAAGGAAGACCTACTGACCGAGAACAGCAAAAAAGCGTGGAAAGAGTGGCTTAAAACATCCAAATATGAACCTATAAGCAACATTGAAAACAAACTTTACGATAAAGCAGCGCCCGAAAAACTGCCAGGAAATCAGTACAATCATGATACCATTGGAATGTTGGCTTTAGATAATGCTGGTAACTTATCGGGAGCTTGTACTACCAGCGGAATGGCCTATAAGCTACACGGGCGTATTGGCGATAGCCCAATTATTGGCGCTGGACTTTACGTTGATAATGAAATTGGTGCCGCTACGGCCACAGGAGTTGGTGAAGAAGTAGTGCGTAACGTAGGGTCTTTCTTAGTAGTAGAATTGATGCGTCAATGCTATCCCCCTGAAGAGGCTTGTAAAGAAGCGGTGATGCGTATTATTAAGAAGAAGAAAGAAAGCACTAAAAATTTGCAGGTAGGTTTCCTGGCCCTCAACAAAAAAGGTGAATACGGTGCTTACGCCATACAAAAGGGATTCACGTATGCCGTTTGCGACAGTAAACAGCAAGACTTAGTTATCAAGGGTAAAAGCTATTACTAATGTATCAACTGGAAATCTGTGCTAATTCAGTAACATCTGCAATTGTAGCACAACAGGCCGGGGCACATCGCATAGAGCTCTGTACTAATCTTTCTGAAGGGGGAACTACTCCGAGTTACGGTCAAATTAAATGGTGTGTTGATAATTTAACGATACCTGTATGGCCCTTAATCCGCCCGAGAGGTGGCGATTTTTTATATGCTGACGCTGAATTTGAAACAATTTTAAATGACATAACCTTTTGTAAAAAAATAGGTTGCGATGGTATAGTTACGGGAATACTTCTTGCTAATGGAAGTATTGACAAAGAACGCTGTGCCAAGCTAATTGCTGCCGCCCAGCCCATGCCAGTGGCATTCCACAGAGCTTTTGACATGACAAATGATCTGGCATCATCTCTAGAGGATTTAATCACTTTGGGGTTTGTAAGAGTGTTAACTTCGGGCGGTAAGGCAAGCGCTCACTCTGGAGCCAAGGAAATTGCTAGTTTGATTACACAAGCAAAAGACAGAATTGAAATTATGCCCGGAGCTGGGATCAATGCAGAAAACATAGCAGAAATAGCAGCAATCACCCAGGCAAAGTGTTTCCATACTACAGCAAAAGCTCCAGCGAAAAGTAACATGCAGTTTAAAAATGACCATAGCAAAATGAGTGATTACACGTTAGATGAATTTAGCCATGAGCAAACTGATTTATTTAAAGTAAAACAACTGATTGAAATACTCAAAAACTTATAGATGAAAAACTTAAACATATTCTTATTTACTGTATTGTTAATTTTTGCTAGTAGTTTTTATAGCTTTGGCCAAGCCATATCTTCGAGTTTTTTGAAAGGAAATTTTATTGACGACTATGGGATCAAATACACCATAAACGATACGCTTTGGGTTCAGCATCTAAATATCAAGTACCACATCATTAAATGGAATTTTGCTGAACAGTATGTGATTGCTAAAAACGGAAGCGGTCATCGTTCGGATGAAAATAAATATACCCGCATTGATTTTATGAAATTTGAAAGCATGCAGCCTTGGATATGGGGTTTTTGCTTAACTGCTTACCAAGCGAAAAATGCACAAGAAGCAGAACAGACCGCGGCAGCTGACAGGAAAAATCCGAAGAAAGGTTGTAATGGCTTCCCATTCTCTAGGATGAAATTAGTTGATTAACACTATATCTATCATCTAAGTAGTACAGGCTGATGTAAAATAAACCGGATAGCAACGAAAATCTCCCGATTTCAATCGGGAATTGAAGTGTATAGCCGGACTTTCGATACCGAAAAGCTCCGGAAACTGCTTTTCTAGTCCAACAATTTACTATAATTAAATTTGCTTAAAAACGCTATCTTTGCAGCGAAGATGAAGAATATACGTAACTTCTGCATAATTGCACATATTGACCACGGTAAGAGCACTTTGGCCGACCGTTTATTAGAATATACCAATACCATTTCGCAGCGTGAAGCGCAGGCGCAATTGTTGGACAACATGGATTTGGAGCGTGAGCGGGGCATAACCATTAAAAGTCATGCCATACAAATGAACTACAAACTGGATGGACAGGAGTATGTTTTCAACTTGATTGATACGCCAGGCCACGTGGATTTCTCCTATGAAGTTTCTCGTTCCATTGCCGCTTGTGAAGGTGCACTTTTAATTGTAGATGCGTCGCAAGGCATTCAAGCTCAAACCATTTCTAATCTTTATTTGGCTTTAGAACATGACTTGGAAATTATTCCAATTTTAAATAAAATGGACTTACCTGGCGCTATGCCAGAGGAAGTTAAAGATCAAATTATTGATTTAATTGGCTGTAAGAGAGAAGATATTATCCCTGCTTCGGGTAAAACCGGAATGGGAATTCCCGATATTTTGGCGGCAATTGTTGAACGTGTTCCGGCGCCAGTTGGCGATCCGCAAGCACCGTTGCAAGCCTTAATTTTCGACAGTGTATTTAACTCATTTAGAGGCATTATTGCTTACTACAAAGTTGTAAACGGCGAAATTAAAAAAGGCGACAAGGTAAGATTTATCAATACAGAAAGACAGTACATTGCCGACGAAGTGGGTATCCTGAAGTTAGACATGGCACCTAGGAGTTCGGTAAAAACTGGGGATGTAGGTTATATCATTTCTGGAATTAAAGAAGCCCGTGAGGTAAAAGTTGGTGATACCATCACCACAGTGGAAAACGGCTCTAAAGAAGGCATTCAGGGATTTGAAGAGGTAAAACCTATGGTATTTGCAGGTATTTACCCCGTTGATACAGAAGATTACGAGGAACTGAGAGAGGCGATGCATAAATTGCAGTTGAACGATGCTTCCATAGTTTTTGAGCCAGAAAGTTCTGCGGCGCTTGGCTTCGGTTTCCGTTGCGGTTTCTTGGGAATGCTGCACATGGAAATTATCCAAGAACGTTTGGAGCGTGAGTTCGATATGACTGTAATTACCACGGTTCCCAACGTATCTTATAATGCATACGGCACCAAAGGTGATTTGATTATCGTAAACAACCCTTCTGATTTACCGGATCCAAGTAAATTGGATTATGTAGAAGAACCTTTCATCAAGGCGAACATCATTACCAAAGCTGAATTTGTTGGCCCGGTGTTGAGCTTATGTATTCAAAAGCGTGGTATCATTGTTAATCAATCTTATTTAACTGCGGATAGGGTTGAATTGATTTTTGAAATGCCAATGGGCGAAATTGTATTTGATTTCTACGATAAGCTGAAAACGATTTCTAAAGGTTATGCTTCTTTTGACTACCACCCTATTGGTTACCGTAAATCTGACTTGGTAAGATTGGATATGTTATTGAACGAAGAGCCTGTAGATGCGTTATCATCACTTATTCACCGTTCAAATGCTTACGATTTTGGTAAGAAAATTTGCGAAAAACTGAAAGAGTTGTTGCCTCGCCAACAGTTTGAGATTAAAATACAGGCTTCAATTGGTGCTAAAGTTATTGCCCGCGAAACCATTAGTGCCTTACGTAAAGATGTAACCGCTAAATGTTACGGTGGTGATATTTCACGTAAGCGTAAATTATTAGAAAAGCAGAAAAAAGGTAAAAAACGTATGCGCCAAGTAGGTAACGTTGAAATACCTCAAAGTGCTTTCATGGCAGTTTTAAAATTAGATTAACTAGTATTGCGTATTGAGATTTGCGTATTGCGATTTGCAGAACGCTTACCTCAATACTCATTACGCTATACTCAATACCCAATGCAATTACTCGACGGAAAATACGTATCAGAAAAAGTTAAAGTTGAAATAGCGGAAGAAGCAGCTAAATTTACTGCTGATAGCGGCAGAAAACCTCACTTGGTGGCCATTTTAGTTGGTAACGACGGAGGTAGCGAAACTTACGTTGCCAGCAAGATGAAAAACTGCGAAAAAGTAGGCTTTAAATCATCTTTATACCGTTACGATAATTCCGTTACTGAGGCCGAGCTTTTGGAAAAAGTAAGAGAAATTAATGCAGATGCGGATGTAGATGGATTAATTGTTCAGTTGCCTTTGCCAAAACACATTGATCCTGAAAAAGTTACCGAAGCTATTGATCCTAAGAAAGATGTGGATGGCTTCCATCCTATTAATTTAGGCAGGATGATGCGTAATTTACCTTGCTACATTCCTGCTACGCCTTATGGTATTTTGCTAATGCTACAGGCATATCACATTGATACTACTGGAATGCACTGTGTTGTGGTTGGCCGTAGTAACATTGTGGGTAGCCCGATGAGTGTTTTAATGGCTCGCAACGCAAACCCTGGGAATTGTACCGTTACGCTAACGCATAGCAAAACCAAAGATCTTAAGGAACAAGTTTTACAAGCGGACATTATCATTGCGGCAATTGGTAAAAAGAACTTTATCACAGCAGATATGGTGAAACCAGGCGCCATTGTAATTGATGTAGGTATCAACAGAGAAACCTCAACAGAAACTAAATCTGGCTTTAAGCTTTACGGCGATGTAGATTTCGATAATGTAGCTCCTAAATCTTCGTTCATTACCCCTGTACCAGGAGGTGTTGGATTGATGACTATCGTTGGATTATTGAAGAATACATTAGCATCGGCTAGAAAAGAAATTTATTAATCAATATCCTTCAGCACCTAGACACTTTTAAATATTAGTTTATAACTATTTTTATTCAGGTAGTTATATCGATATCTACTTATAAATTCCTTACTCTTTACAGGAATAAAATACGTATAACTATTTTTTATTACACGTAAAGCATATACATTTGTGATGTTACTTGTAAAAGGAGGTAAAAGATGGATACCAAATTAACATTGAGTTTTGATCAAAATGTAGTTGAAAAAGCAAAGAAATACGCTGCTGCAAACAACATCAGCTTATCTCGTTTAATTGAGTTTTTACTTACCCAAGTTACCTCTGCACAATATAAATCGTTAGAAGATTTCCCTATAAGTGAGTGGGTAAGTAAAGTTGCCGAAGGTGAAGTAGAATATAAAAGAACTCCGAAAACTTCTAGTAAAGATTTAAAAGACGAATTTTTTAACGCTAAAAAATCCAAGTAAAATGACGCGGATTTTTCTGGATGCCAATGTTTTAATTTCAGTATTAAACAAAGAATTCCCGTTATTTAATTATTCTTCAAGAATATTAAGTTTAGCGAGCCACCCTAAATTTGAAGTTTACACCTCTCCTATGTGCTTGGCAATTGCTTTCTATTTTGCAGAAAAGAAAAACAAAGCTTCGGCAAAGCAAAAAATCACTACGCTATGTGAATACATCAGAATTGCAGACAATACTGCTAACGGAGTAATTGATACCATTTCTAACAAAAGAATTAATGATTTTGAAGATGGATTGGAATATTACGCTGCAAAGTCGGTTAAATGTAAGTATATCATCACTGAAGATACCGAAGATTTTCATTTTTCAGAAATAGAAGTACTTTCCTGCGAACGTTTCTTTTCAGATTACCTGCTTAACTAAACAATCTCTTCCAAAAACTCTCCTTCATACCAATGTAAATGCCATCGCTCCTTTCCTCTACAGGGTAAATATCAATATAATCTCTTTGCGCTGCTGCACCTCTCCCAGTTTCTAAATCATATTCGTATCGGTGTATAGGGCAAACGACATTTCCATTTTTACACCAACCTTTACTTAAAATTCCTCCCGCGTGAGGGCACCTGTTTTGCACAGCATGTAGCTTACCTTGGTTTCGGATCAAGCAAATTTTCTTTCCATTTACCTTAAATACGTTAATAAAATCCTGCTCAGGCAAATCCGCATCCAATTTAAACCATTTCATATCGCTGCTAAAATTACTTTGACAAGATACAGATATTAGTAGATTGTAGCATAATTACTTACCTTTGCATCCTTAATTTATGGCACATCATATTCCAGAAGACGGCACTTTACTTCCTTTAATGGAAGAATTTTACACAATACAGGGCGAAGGCTACAATACCGGCAAAGCTGCTTATTTTATCAGACTAGGCGGCTGTGATGTAGGTTGCCATTGGTGCGATGTGAAAGAAAGCTGGGATGCAGAGTTACACCCCTTAACTTTAGCTGACGACATTGTGGCTAAAGCAAATACTTTCCCCGGAAAAGCAGTGGTGGTAACGGGAGGTGAGCCATTGATTTATAATTTAGATTACCTCACAAAATCTTTGCAGGAAAAAGGCATACTTACGTTTATTGAAACTTCTGGCGCCTATCCTCTTTCTGGTTCTTGGGATTGGATCTGTTTATCTCCCAAAAAATTCAAAGCGCCCAGGCCAGATATTGCTCCTTTTGCCAACGAGTTAAAGGTGATTGTTTTTAATAAAAGTGATTTTGAATGGGCGGAGAAATACGCAGAAATGGTTGGTCCAAACTGCAAACTTTACTTACAGCCAGAATGGTCTAAAGCCAAAACCGTTACTCCGCTAATTGTAGATTACGTAATGGCCAACCCCAAATGGGAAATTTCGCTGCAAACTCATAAATTTTTAAATATCCCGTAATTTGGCTCATCGGTTAATTGCTTAATTGTTTGTAAATTGCTACTCGGATTTTATTCGAACTTTTACAGATTAATTAACTATTAAATATGTGCAGATACTTTTTTGTTGTTTTTATCTTGCTATACAGCGCAAGTGCTATTGCGCAATCGACCGTTAAAAAAGCTCAAAACAGTTATGAAGACGCACAGCAATTTGTGCGACAAAACATTTTTGATGAAGCCATAAAAAATTTGAATGATGCTGTAAAAGCCGATCCAAAATTTCAACAAGCTTATTTACAGCTTGGAGATATCTACAAACGGATTAGAAACATTCAAAAGGCTAAGGAAAATTATAGATTAGCTATTAAAGCAGCACCCGTACAAAGTCCAAATACCTATTTTATA
Source organism: Pedobacter zeaxanthinifaciens (assembly GCF_003313335.1). Taxonomy (GTDB): domain Bacteria; phylum Bacteroidota; class Bacteroidia; order Sphingobacteriales; family Sphingobacteriaceae; genus Pedobacter; species Pedobacter zeaxanthinifaciens. The sequence continues at coordinate 270,032 of NZ_QMHP01000001.1, read as the reverse complement.
CTTGGTGAAACTGAATTGCAAACTGGAGATTATAGAGAGGCAAAAGAAAGTTTCCAAAATTTTGTAGCAAAAGCTGTTAACGTTGATCAAAAGTTTTTAGATAAGGCTAAAAAATACATCATTGATTGCGATTTTTCACTAAATGCCATTAAAAATGCTGTGCCTTACCAACCCTTCAATATGGGTTTTTATGTAAATAGCGAATACCGTGACTATTTCCCTGCTTTAACGGCAGATGGCCAAACCATCATCTTTACCAGAAATATCAAAGGAAACGAAGATTTTTATACTTCAGCAAAAAAGAACGGGAACTGGGAAAAGGCAAAATCGTTAAGTGACAACATTAATACCGTGAATTTTAACGAGGGAGCGCAATCGCTATCTCCCGATGGAAGATACTTGTTTTTTACTGGCTGCAATAGACCTGACGGCTTAGGCAGATGCGATATTTACGTGTGCCGGAGAGAGGGAAATGATTGGAGCAAACCTATTAACCTGGGGCAAACCATTAATACTGGTGAATGGGAATCTCAACCGGCAATTAGCGCCGACGGCAGTACTTTATACTTTTTAAGCAACAGACCCGGAGGCTTTGGTGGCTACGATATTTGGAAATCGGTAATGGATGAAGAAGGTTACTGGACAACTCCTACTAACTTAGGACCAACCATAAATACACCCTATGATGAAGCTACGCCCTTCATTCACCCAGACGGTAAAACCTTGTACTTTTCGTCAGATGGTTGGCCTGGACTTGGACAAAAAGATATCTTCATGAGTAGATTGCAGCCCGATGGCTCTTTTTCAAAGCCAGTTAATTTAGGTTACCCTATCAACACTTTTAACGACGAGTTTGGTTTCATAGTAAGTGCAGATGGACAGGAAGGCTTGTTTTCTTCGGATTTAGATGGTGGTTTTGGAGATGTAGATATTTATAGATTTAAGTTGCCTGATGCAATTAAACCGCAACCAATTACTTACGTTAAAGGCATTGTAAAGGATAGCGAAACTAAAATGCCTTTGGAAGCTTCTGTTTTGGTAATTAATTTGCGCAATAAACTTGCCGCCTATAATGAAATTACCGATAAAGTAACCGGAGATTTTATGGCCGTAATGCCTGCAAATGAAAATTATGCGTTCAACGTTTTCACAGAAGGGTATTTACTGTATTCGAAACATCTCGATATTAAACCAGCCGACGCCAACAAACCTTTTGAATTAGAAATTTTATTAGAGAAATTCAAAATTGGCAGCAAAGTTCAATTGAACAATGTATTTTTTGACACCAATCAATCGGAATTATTACCGGCCTCACTAGTGGAGCTTAATATTTTAACGGATGTTTTGAAAAACAACACTAACTTAGTAATTGAAATACAAGGACATACTGATAACGTTGGTGATAACAAGGCAAATCAAAAATTGTCTGAAAACAGAGCCAAGGCAGTTTATGATTACCTGATTAACAATGGCGTGGATAAAAAACAACTCACTTACAAAGGTTATGGTGAAGAAAAACCCGCTTTTGACAACTCAACCGACGATGGTAAACAAAAAAATAGAAGAACAGAATTTTTAATCATCAACATATAAACATATAATGGAGCAAAACTATAAAAATCATATCCGATTTAACCCCGCGTACCATTTTGTAGCGGTACCCATTACGTTTTTAGCATTTTGTTGCGCAGTATATGCCTTTTTAAAGCATAGCGATTTTACTCACGGTTTAATGGTTATTGGTTTCCTTCTATTAATAGTGGCATTATTTTTTGCGAGATATTTTTCGTTACGAGTACAGGATAGAGCGGCAAGGGCCGAAGAAAGGTTACGCTATTTCATGCTTACTGGAAAAGCCTTACCAACTGAATTAAGGATGGGACAAATATTAGCATTGAGATTTGCTAGTGACGAAGAATTTGTAGCCTTAACAGATCAAGCTTTAAGGGAGAAGCTAAGTCCAAAGGAAATTAAGCTGCTGATCAAAAATTGGAGAGCAGATTATTATAGAATTTAAAACCTAATCTTACTACCTTTCAATACATTAATTGGAGACCCTTCCGCTAGCATTACAGAAGAAGGAGTTTGATGGTTCAGCATAGCAAAATCTTCTCCGTAGTTGGCCTCAAAATCTACATCTATATCGTATTCCCTTACCTGATAAGTTTGCCATCTTGGATGCTCAACTTGATACTCTGAGGTTAAGTTAGGCGCTAATTTGGTATAGCCCCAAAAATGTTCGGTTATAAACTCTTCCTCACTTCCAACACCCATATCCTTACAAACTGGACTTGCAATTACTGCGAATTTATTCCAATTCCTAAGCTTCCAGTAGTAAGCAACTGATAAAGCTTCTTCAGTATGCTGCCAAGCATGCTTCATTGGTAAAGTTTGGTATTTTTCTTTATAAACCGTATTGGCTACAAAGGTAATTGCAGGCTTGGGAACAATTTCTTTGATAAAAACAACGCCTCGTTTCCAAATCGTACCTTCTTTAAACTTAACGTAGAATCTTAAATTGACCTCTTCAAAATTAACATGAAATGGGATACCAAAACCCCTGAGTTTGGTATCCATAAACATAAAACCTACCAAACTTACATAGAACCTTCCGTTCCAATCATCTAGTTCTGTAAATGGAGGTAAATATTTAAGTAAAATTTCTTTATCAACCTCGTAATTGGCCAATGCTAACTTGCGCCATTGTGCAGATAAAAAAATAGCCTTTGACATCTCTTCGTTAAATCACTGCTTGTCTAACTCGAACTAATTTGACTAATAAATCTTCCAATAAAGCCAGATTTAACATGTTGGCACCGTCTGATTTCGCATTAGCTGGATCTGGATGGGTTTCAATAAACAAGCCATCAGCACCTACAGCAATTGCCGCTTTAGCAATAGTAGTAATCAGCTCAGGCTTACCTCCAGTTACACCGCTACTTTGATTAGGCTGTTGCAACGAGTGTGTACAATCCATCACAACTGGCACACCAAAGCTTTGCATTTCTGGCAAACCGCGATAATCTACAATCAAATCCTGATAACCAAAAGTATTTCCTCTATCGGTTAAAATTACCTTATTATTACCAGCATCTTGGATTTTCTCCACTGCAAACTTCATTGATCCTGCTGATAAAAACTGGCCTTTTTTTACGTTTACAACTTTTCCAGTTTCGGCTGCAGCAATCAAAAGATCAGTTTGACGGCATAAAAATGCTGGAATTTGAAGCACATCCACATAAGCTGCCGCCATTGCTGCCTCTGCGCTCTCGTGGATATCTGTTACCGTTGGTACGTTAAACTCTTTACCAACTTTCTCTAGTATTTTTAGCGCCTTTTCGTCGCCAATGCCTGTAAATGAACTTCCTTTACTCCTATTTGCTTTACGATAAGAGCCTTTAAAAATATAAGGAATGTTTAATTTATCAGTTATTGTCACAATTTTCTCCGCAATGCGAAGCGCTATATCTTCTCCTTCTATGGCGCAAGGACCAGCCATTAAAAAGAAATTGTTGCTATCAGTATGTTTTAATTTATCTAAGTAGTTTATCATTTTATCGAGTTGCGGATATGGATTACGCCTATCACTATTTAACTATTGGATATTGATTATTACAGTTTGGAATTTAAATTACCGGAATCTCAGCGTTAATTTCCTAATTCACTCATGAATTTGATGCGCATCAGTTGGATTTCTTCCCGAGTGTAATCAGCTTCACCTAAATCTTTTAATGCCTCATCAATAGAGTCACTTTCTGCAGATTGAAAATAGTCAAACACCTCATCTTGCCTATCCTCATCAATCATTTCATCGATATAATAAGTAAGATTAAGTTTAGTACCAGAATTTACAATCGCTTCTACCTCTTTAAGCACATCATTATAGGTAATTCCTTTAGAACGGGCTATATCTTCCAATCCAATTTGCCTATCGATATTCTGAATAATAGATACTTTTAAGGCCGATTTGTTGGCTTGAGTTTTAATCACCATGTCCACCGGACGATCAATATCATTATCTTCTACATATTTTTTGATCAATTCAATGAACGGCCCGCCAAATTTAAAAGCTTTACCATTTCCAACACCCGAAATTTGCTTCAATTCATCATTGGTGATTGGATAATGCGTACACATTTCTTCCAACGATGGATCCTGAAACACTACGAAAGGTGGAACATTTTTCTGCTTGGCAATTTTCTTTCTCAGATCTTTCAGGAGCTGAAGCAATTGCGTATCTAACGCACCAGTACCTTGTTTAACTTCTTCTTCCTCATCATCATTTCCGGCTTCCAAAATCTCATTCAAAATGAATTTTAAGCTATATGGATTTTCTATAAACTCCCTACCAAGCTTGGTTAATTTCAGTAAACCGTAGTTATCAATATCCTTGGCCAAGAAATTATTTAAAACAGCCTGTCTAATCAATGATTTCCATAAAAGCTCACCATCAGCTTTACCTGAACCAAACTCTGGCAATTTACTATGTTCGTAAGCAATGGTTTGCGCTGTTTCTAAACCCAGAAAAATATTAAGCAAGTGCGCATCATCAAACTTTTCGCCCGTGCTCTCTATTAGTTTTAACAAGGTTAATAATTGCTCCTCAGCTTCAAACTGCTGCTTAGGTTTTTTGCAGTTATCACACATGCAGTTACAGCCTGTCTCATTGAAGTTTTCACCAAAATAATGCAAAATTTGCTTTCTTCTACAAACAGATGATTCGGCGTAATCAATTACTTCCTTCAAAATTTGCGTACCAATTTCCCTTTCAGAAACAGGCTTGTCTTTCATGAATTTAGCCAGTTTTTCTACATCCTTTTGAGAGTAAAAAGCAACACAAACTCCCTCACCACCATCTCTACCTGCCCTACCAGTCTCCTGATAGTAGCCTTCCATACTTTTTGGGATATCGTGGTGAATTACAAACCTCACATCAGGTTTATCGATCCCCATACCAAAGGCAATTGTAGCTACAATCACCTCTACATCCTCCATCAGGAACTTATCCTGAGTTTCGGCTCGTACCTTAGGCTCCAAACCAGCGTGATATGGCAACGCTTTAATGCCATTGATATTTAAAGTTTCAGCAACTTCTTCAACTTTCTTTCTACTTAGGCAGTAAATAATTCCAGATTTTCCAGGGTTATATTTAACGTAGCGGATAATTTCCTTGGTAATATTTTTTTTAGGGCGAATCTCATAAAACAGATTTGGCCTGTTAAAAGATGATTTGAACAAAGTAGCGTCCATCATCCCCAAGTTTTTAATGATATCTTGCTGTACTTTAGGCGTGGCCGTTGCCGTTAACGCAATGATTGGAATATTATCTCCCAACCCCGCTATCACCTGCCTAATCTTCCTATATTCTGGTCTAAAATCGTGTCCCCATTCAGAAATACAATGTGCCTCATCTACCGCTACGAAAGAAAGTTTCAGCAAGCGTAGAAACTCAACATTTTCCTGTTTGGCTAACGATTCCGGAGCTACATACAACAATTTAGTGCTACCATTAAGTAAATCTGTCTTTACTTGAGTAATCTCCGATTTAGTTAAAGATGAATTTAAAAAGTGGGCGATGCTATCGCTACCACCAAAAGCTCTAATTTGATCTACTTGGTTTTTCATTAACGCGATAAGTGGCGAAATTACAATCGCCGTGCCTTCGCTCATTAAAGCAGGTAACTGATAACAAATGGATTTGCCACCCCCCGTTGGCATAATTACGAATGTGTTCTTCCCCTCTAATATGTTGGTAATGATCGATTCTTGATCCCCTTTAAAATTGTCGAAACCGAAAAAAGTTTGAAGGTTATCAAATAAAGACTTCTTGACGTCCATTTCCTTTGCTGAATATTGTGTGCTATTATTGTTCAAAATAACATAATTTTGCAGTAATTAAAGTATTAATTTACTAATAAATTCTCTTTGGAAAGTAAAAAATCTATAATTGATTCAGCTATCAATACCTTGAAGTTAGAATCGGCTGCCATTTTTGGCCTAATTGACTATATCAACGATGATTTTGTAGCGGTAGTGAATTCTATTTTAAACAGTGATGGACGTGTTGTAGTAACTGGAATTGGTAAAAGTGCCATCATTGCTCAAAAAATAGTAGCTACTTTTAATTCAACTGGAACACCAGCTGTTTTTATGCATGCAGCAGATGCGGTACACGGCGATTTAGGTATGATTCAAAAAGATGATGTCGTATTGTGCCTGTCTAAAAGCGGAAACACGCCAGAAATTAAATTACTTGCACCGCTTCTTAAGCTATCTGGGAATAAGTTGGTAGCCATGTTGGGTAATGTAAATTCTGATTTGGCGAAACAGGCAGATCTCATTTTAAATACCACAGTAGACAAAGAAGCCTGTCCGCATAACTTAGCCCCTACAACAAGTACTACAGCGCAGTTGGCCATGGGCGATGCGTTGGCGGTTTGTTTGCTACAAGCAAGAAAGTTCGAATCGTCTGATTTTGCCAAATATCATCCGGGAGGTTCTTTGGGCAAAAGGCTGTATTTAAAAGCCGGTGACCTAGCTGCTAAAAATGAAAAACCTTCTGTATCAGCTAGTGCGCCTGTAAAAGATATTATTGTTGAAATTAGCAAAAACCGTTTGGGCGCTGTTGTTGTTAGCAATGGTGATGATATTTTGGGAGTAATTACCGATGGCGATATTAGAAGAATGTTGGAAAACCACACGAACTTAGAAAATATAACTGCTAAAGATCTGATGAACAGCAATCCAAAGAAAATTGATGCAGACGAATTAGCATTGTTGGCCCTAGAAATCATCAAAAAAAATAATATTACTCAAATTTTAGTGACTAAAGATGATCGATATTTTGGTTTGGTCCATTTACACGATCTGTTACAAGAGGGTATCATATAAAAGTATATATTTGCGGCAAGCATGAATAAAAATAAATACGCTTTAATAATGGCGGGCGGCGTTGGAAGCCGTTTTTGGCCGGTAAGTAGAACCGAATTCCCTAAACAATTTATAGATTTCTTTGGTGTAGGCAAAACGCTTATTCAAAGTACGTACGAGCGATTTTTAAATATTTGCCCTCCGGAGAACATCTTCATTGTTACCAACGAAATTTATACTGACTTAATTAAAGAGCAGCTGCCTGATATGATGGATAATCAAATTTTGGCAGAGCCGATGATGCGTAATACTGCGCCATGTATTGCTTATGGCGCTTCCAAAATAGCAGAAATAAATCCTGATGCTACCATTGTAGTTGCTCCATCAGATCACACCATAGCTAATCAGCCTGCATTTATCAACGCTATTGAAAAATGCATGGAAGTTGCTGTAACCTGCGATTGCTTAATTACCTTAGGTATAAAACCCAATAGACCAGACACGGGTTACGGTTACATACAATATGCAGATGAAACCTTACTTGAAGACAACGATATACACAAAGTAAAAACTTTCACTGAAAAACCCAATTTGGAATTAGCCAAATCTTTTTTACAGAGCGGCGATTTCTTATGGAATGCAGGCATTTTTATTTGGTCGGCAAAAGCCATTAACAAAGCTTTACAAAAACATTTACCCGATATGCATGAAATTTTCGTTGGTGGTAAAAATTCGTACAATACAGAAAACGAAAAAGCTTTTATTTCAAATGCTTATCAGCTTTGCACCAACATTTCTATCGACTTCGGTATTATGGAAAAAGCGGATAACGTTTATGTACTACCTTCTGATTTTGGCTGGTCGGACTTAGGAACTTGGGCTTCTATTTACGAAATGGCAGAAAAAGATTATGTTGGTAATGCCGTTATCCCATCTGAACAGGTAATGATGTATGATTCTTCTAACTGCATGGTGAATGTTCCGGAAGAAAAGTTAGTGATTTTGCAAGGCCTACACGACTACATTGTTGTGGAATCAAATAACACTTTACTAATTTGCCCTAGAGCAGAAGAACAAAATGTAAAAAACATTGTCGCAGATGTAAAAGGCAAATTTGGCGGAAAATTCATTTAACCGAAGATAAAAGGGCTTTATCAATTGCTTTTCAGTCAATTTAGATGCTGAAAGTTCTTTGATAAAGCCCTATTTTTATGCTCTCTGCCTTACAGCCTCGTATAAAATTACACCCGCTGCTACAGAAACATTCAAAGATTCGATGCTGCCAGCCATTGGTATTTTAGCCAAATAATTTGCTACCCTCAACAAGTCATTTGATATTCCTTCATCTTCAGAACCCATTACAATAGCTGTTGGAAGCTTGTAATCTGGAACATAAATCAAGTCATTGGTTTTTTCAGTACATGCAACAATTTGCAAACCACTGTCTTGCAAAAACAAACAGGTTTTATGCAAATTAGCATGTCTACAAACCGGAATTGAAAACAGCGCTCCCGCAGAGGTTTTAATCGCATCTGCGTTAATTTGAGCCGCATTTTTTAATGGCACTACAATGGCATGAACTCCAACACAGGCAGCCGTACGAGCAATTGCTCCCATGTTTCGAACATCAGTTACGCTGTCAAGCACTAATATCAGTGGCGTCTCCCCTTTTTCGTAAATTGCTGGAATAAGATCTTCAATATTTTGATACGTAATTGGTGATATAACGGCAATCACACCTTGATGATTTTTTTGCGTCATACGGTTCAACTTCTCAACAGGAACCACACTCAACGGAATTAAAGACCCCGACAATAAAGCTTTAAGCTCTAAAAACAAATCTCCTGACAAGCCTCGTTGTACGTAAATCGTTTCTACATCTTTACCAGCTTTTATCGCTTCAATTACCGCCCTAATGCCAAAAACGAATTCATTATTCTCTTTAAAACGCTCTCTTCTTTGTGGTCTTTTAAAATTATCCATATCAATTATTGAACTGCAAAAGTAACCAATTAAATAGTGTTTGTTTGAATGATTTTTTATTGAACGATATTAGTTGAAATAATGGGCATTTCGTATTGTTCTAGTGGCACTCATAAACAGTATTATTATCAACATCAAATTGTTTACAACTTATTGTGTATTTATAATATACTAAAAAAAATCATCAGTTTAGCAGTCAACTTGTTGACAAACGACTAATAACTTCTTCAAACAAAAACCTGTGGTTTTGTTTACTTTTGTTTCATGAGTACAGAGAACGGACAAAAAGGACAGGACAAATTTTCATTATCAGCCAGAAAAAATAGACTATCAAATACAATAGCTACTGTGGATAAAATACAGCCGCAAGCTACAGATTTAGAAGAAGCTGTTTTAGGCGCTTTGATGCTGGAAAAAGATGCACTATCTGCCGTAATTGATGTACTTAAACCTGAATTGTTTTATGATGACAGGCACAAGCGGATTTTTGAAGCTATCCAGCAGCTATTTCAAAAATCAAAACCAGTAGATATTTTAACAGTAACTACCGAGCTGAGAAGCAGCGGTAGCTTAGAAATGATTGGTGGTGCTTATTATGTAACTTACCTAACCAACAGGGTTACTTCAGCTGCCAATATCGAGTATCATGCCCGCATTATTTCTCAAAAATACATTCAAAGGGAGTTAATTAGAATTTCTACGGAAATTATTAAAAACGCCTATGAAGATACCACTGATATTTTCGACCTATTGGATATGGCCGAAAAGAATCTTTTTGATATTGCCCAAAATAACTTGCGTAGAGATACACAAAAAATGGATGATATCATTAAACAGTCTTTAGCATCCTTAGAAGAACTCAGAACCAAAACCGATGGTTTAACGGGAGTTCCATCGGGATTTACAGATCTTGACCGTGTTACTGGTGGTTGGCAAAAATCAGATTTGGTGATCATTGCGGCTCGTCCAGCGATGGGTAAAACGGCCTTTGTACTAAGTTGCGCCCGTAATGCCGCTGTTGATTTCCAAAAACCTGTTGTGGTGTTTTCACTGGAGATGTCTTCGGTGCAGTTGGTAAATCGTTTAATATCTGGCGAGGCCGAAATTGAGCAAGAGAAAATTAGAAAAGGTAATTTGGCGGAATGGGAATGGCAACAATTGCACAGCAAAATTGGTAGGCTTTCAGAAGCCCCTTTGTTGATTGATGATACGCCCGCACTTAATATCTTCGAATTTAGAGCAAAATGTCGTCGATTGAAATCCCAGTACGATATACAAATGGTAATTGTCGATTACTTACAGCTAATGCATGGTAAAGGCGAAGGCGGCGGTAACCGTGAGCAAGAAATCGGTAGTATCTCAAGGGCATTAAAATCAGTAGCGAAAGAATTAGACGTATCGGTGCTGGCACTTTCGCAGTTAAGTCGTGCGGTGGAGAGTAGACCTGGACAAAACGGTAAACGACCAATGTTATCCGATTTACGTGAATCTGGTTCAATTGAGCAGGATGCCGATATGGTACTCTTCTTGTATCGACCTGAGTATTATGGTATTATGGAAGATGAAAGCGGCCGTTCAAATGCAGGTGTTGGAGAGGTAATTATTGGTAAAAACCGTCACGGTGAAACTGGAATTGTGCCGCTAAGATTTATCGGTAAATATGTTAAGTTCGCAGATTTAGAAGATAGCTTCTTGCCTCCATCAAGCTTCTCCGCTGGAAGCGATAACGCCATGATGCCTTCTGAAAGTTTCGACAGACCTGGAAACATCATCATCAGACCGTCTAGCATGAACGATATGCCAGACGACGAGCCACCATTTTAACAGAGATTTATCATTTTGAGACACCAAGCAATCCTTAAGCTATGGCAAGTTTAGCGTTTTAGATTGCTTCGTGTTTCTGGAAAAAGAGTTTTTTGATCAAAACTAGCTCGCCTTAGCGTCCGGTTTTTGCTCACCAAAAATCCACCAAGCTTTTTTAGGCGACTTCAGCTTAAATATTGGCGCAGTTTCTTTGAATTTCCTAATGTGTGCAACCACTTCATTTACATCATCAGTAAACAAAAGCAAATCCATATCTTCCGGACTAATTGTTTTTTGATTCATCATGAGTTGCACATGTTCGTAAATGTGCTGATGAAATTCTTTTCCCATGATCACAATAGGAAATTTTTCAACCTTTCCAGTTTGAATTAATGTTAGTGTTTCAAAAAATTCATCTAACGTACCAAAACCTCCCGGTAACACCACAAAAGCATACGAATACTTCCTCAAAAGCTCTTTTCTAACAAAAAAGTAATCAATGTTAACGGACGTATCTAAATATGGGTTTTCATGTTGTTCATGCGGTAAAACGATATTACAACCCACCGATAAACCGCCTGCGTCTTTAGCTCCCCTATTTCCAGCTTCCATAATGCCAGGGCCACCCCCAGTCATGATGGCAAAGCCTAATTTTGAAATTTCAGCAGAAACTTCTCTAGCCATTTCATAATATGGATGATCTTCTTTGAAACGTGCCGAACCAAAAACGGTGACGCAAGGCCCTACAAAGTGTAGTTTCCTAAATCCTTTGTAAAACTGATAAACTACACCTAAAACATATTTCAATTCCTGCCAACGAGTTCTAGCTCCTCTTAAAAAACTAACTTCTTCCTTAACAAATTTATTCATCTTCATTTACTTTTAAATCGATATTAGTTAGTCTGATAAACTAATACCACATCAAATTATATATCCTAAAATTACGCCAGCCATGATCACCCAAGCAGGGCTAATTTTCGTGAAATTCAGCACTAGAAAAGTCACCAATACAATTGCTAAAAACAACCAATTTAACCCAACTGGAGCGAGTAACATTAAAAAAGCGGCAATAATAAAACCCACACTTACCGCATTAATACCAGAGAGTGAGTGTTTTATTCTCGAAATTTTCTTTAAATCGTTCCAAAAAGGTACGATGAAGAGCACCAAAATTAATCCTGGTAAGTTGATGCCTAAAACAGCTAAAATACCACCTATGATTTGTCCGCCCACACCGTAATTTCCATGCTTCATGCCCAAAGCACCAATATAACTAGTGAACGAAAAGGTAGGGCCCGGTAATATTTGTTGAAATGCAAAACCTGATAGGAAATCTGTTTGACCGAGGTAATGCTTCATCTGTACAAATTCTGTAAACATCATAGGTACCAATACCTGTCCGCCTCCGAAAATAAAGATGCCGTTGCGATAGAAATTTTCAAATAACCTAATAGGTAAACTAAAAGGTGATGTACGATTGATGATGGCCCCTAAAATTGCCATTAGCAGTAAAACACCGACAAAATAGCTGAGCTTTTTTGGGTTGACATTGGCAAATAAACGCACTCGTAATTCGGTTTCTTCGTGTGGCGTACCAATTGCAGAAGACACCATTCCTCCGATCAATATTGCTAAAGGAAAAACGTAGGCTTCCCTTAACACCAACGTACCTACCAAAGCACCAAAAGCCAAAAAAACAGATACTTGATTGGTAAGTACTTTTCGGCCTAATTTAAAAGCGCCGTACGCTACAATGCCCAACGCTATAGGATGAATAAACTGTAATATCTCTACAAATTTGTGCTTTTGGTCTAATAATGAATACCAAACTGCGGCTAATGTCATCAATGCCGCTGAAGGTAAAATCCAGATAAGAAAAGTGACAATGGCAAGTTTCAAGCCCCCTACTTTGTAAGCGATACCAACCAAAGTTTGAGTAGATGCCGGACCCGGTAAAACCTGTGCCAAAGCATTTAGTTCCAACAATTCCTCTTCGGTTACGAAATTGATGTTATTTACAAAATAGCGCAGCAATAACGACAAATGTGCTTGTGCACCTCCAAATGCTGTGAAGGTAAAAAAGAACACGTTTCTTAAAAAAAACAATTGCCGTTTAGCCAAGGGAATTAGATTTGAAATTGGTTCATTAGTTCAATGGTTCATTAGTTCATTAGTCATTGATTGTTGCTATTGATCATTGCTCATTGCCCATTGATGATTGGAATTTGATTATTGATTATTGACTATTGTTATCGATCATTGCTCATCGTCCATTGATAATTGGAATTTGATTATTGATTATTGATTATTGTTATCGATCATTGCTCATCGTCCATTGATGATTGGAATTTGATTATTGATTATTAGCTATTGTGTCTTTCTAATCATCTTCGTAATCTAAACCAGCGGCACTATTATAAGCGCCTTGCAATTCCGATAGCGCATGCATATCTCTTTTATTTCTTGCAGCCTGCATACCTATTTGATAAATTCTAATTGCCTCTTCCTTTTGCTGCAATTTTTCGTACAATTTACCTAAGTGATAATAGGTACCAACATAGTCAGGATGTTTTTCTGTCAGTTGAAGATAATATTTTAAAGCATTGCTAGTATCGTTAGATACGTTATACTCGGTTGCTATAGCGTATAGGATAAAACTATCGTTTGGATCGGCTTCTAAAAATTCAAACAATTTGGATAATCGCTGGTTTTGCATTTTAATTCCCTGCTTTTTTAATTAAATTTGTATAATTTATTTTAACCACATAATAATCTGCAAAGGTGTTCTTTCAAACGTAAAAATCATCTGTTTATAAATTCTAAATAATTTTATGAAAATAGATTTAGATTCTATAACATTGCAAATATATTATGCAAGCATAACAATTTAACTTAAGTATTATGAAAATATTAGTTTGTATCAGTAATGTTCCCGACACCACCACAAAAATAACTTTTACGGGCGACAATACCGAATTCAATACAGCCGGAGTGCAATATATTGTAAATCCTTATGATGAAATTGCCTTATCCCGTGCTATTGAGCTTTGTGAAGGCGGAAAGGGTACAGTTACCGTAATTAACGTTGGCGAAGCTGCTACTGAACCGACCATCAGAAAAGCGTTGGCAATTGGTGCTGACGATGCAGTTAGGGTAAATGCAGCTCCTAGAGATGCTTATTTCGTAGCAAATCAAATTGCTGCTTATGCGAAATCAAATGATTTTGACATGATTTTATGTGGTAGAGAATCAATTGATTACAACGGTTCGCAGGTTGCTGCCATGGTAGGCGAATTGTTAGACATCCCTTCTATCTCCATCATTAAAAAATTAGATTACGACGGCAACACCGCTACCATTGAAAGAGAAATTGAAGGTGGAAAAGAAGTAGTTAGCGTGAGTGGAAAGTTTGTAGCGAGCTGCGCAGAAGGAACCGCTGAAGCTAAAATTCCAAATATGAGAGGAATTATGTCGGCAAGAACAAAACCTTTGCAAGTAGTAGACGCTGTTGCGGTAGAAGAAGTTGGCAAGATCACAAAGTTTGAAACTCCTGCACCTCGTGGCGCCGTAAAGCTGATTCCTGCTGAAAGTGCAGAGCAATTGATTGATTTGTTGCACAGTGAAGCAAAAGTGATTTAATCAATTGGACCGAATTGAAAATCAATAATTAACTAAGTATCAAACATTCTCCTTCGGGAGATTTCAAATAGATTAACATGTCAGTATTAGTATATGTAGAACAAGTTGAAGGAAAGTTCAAAAAATCTGTTTATGAAGCAGTTTCTTATGCAAAAGCAATTGCCGATCAGCAAGGAACTAGCTTAACGGCCATTTCAATTGGCAATGTAGCAGAAAGTGAACTTAATGAACTTGGAAAATATGGTGCAAGCAAAGTATTGAAAGTTGAGACAGACCAACTTCAAAATTTTGTGAACCAAGCTTATGCAGCGGTAATTGCCGAAGCTGCTACTAAGGAAGGTGCAAACATTGTTGTTTTATCTAACTCGTTTTCGGGCAAAGGTTTAGCACCACGTATTGCGGTAAAACTTAAAGCAGGCTTAATTGATGGTGCTGTTGAATTACCGACAAATGAAGGTGGTTTTTCAGTTAAAAAAACTGCTTTTTCTGGCAAGGCTTTCGCTATTACGACGTTAACTTCAGCAAATAAAGTGATTGCGCTTAACCCTAACTCGTTTGGTGTTAAAGAAAATGCAACTACGGCTACTATAGAAGCTTTTAGCCCTGAAGTAAAATCAACTGATTTAGCTGCGATAGTTAAAGAAATAGTAAGAGCTACCAATAAAGTATCGCTTCCTGATGCAGAACTTGTAGTATCTGGCGGTAGAGGTTTAAAAGGACCTGAAAACTGGGGCATGGTTGAAGAACTAGCCGATTTATTGGGTGCAGCAACAGCTTGCTCTAAGCCAGTTTCAGATGCTGATTGGAGACCACACTCAGAACACGTAGGACAAACGGGTATCGCTATTAGCCCTAATTTATACATCGCTATTGGTATTTCGGGCGCTATCCAACACTTAGCTGGCGTTAGCTCGTCTAAAGTAATTGTAGTAATCAATAAAGATCCAGAAGCTCCTTTCTTTAAAGTAGCTGACTACGGTATAGTTGGTGATGCCTTTGAGGTTGTGCCAAAAATTATTTCGGCTTTAAAAGCACACAAAGGGTAAACATATCTGCTGCTTGGGCTGTTAATTTATTATTAGCAGCCCAGGTTGCAATATCAACTATGAAGAAAGTAAAACTCGATATAGTAGGACTATCGTATAGCCAAACACAATCTGGAGCTTATGCATTAGTGTTGGGAGAAGTTAATGGCAGGCGCCGATTGCCAATCATTATTGGAGCGTTTGAGGCACAGGCTATTGCCATCGAAATTGAAAAAATGTCTCCTACCCGACCGCTTACACATGATTTATTCAAGTCGTTTGCACAAGCCTATCAGGTAGAAATCACTGAAGTACTGATTTACAATTTGGTTGACGGTGTATTTTTTGCCAAATTGATGTGTAGTAAAGACGGCGAACAAATTGAAATTGACGCCCGTACGTCGGATGCAATAGCCATTGCTGTTAGATTCAACGCGGTGATTTACACTTATGAATTTATACTGGCTTCTGCTGGTATTGTAATAGAAGGTAATGATTTCCTGTTTTTAGAAAATATGGAAGGTATTACCAGCAGTAGTTCTTCCGTTGAAGAAAGTGCGCCGGCACCTACCCCAGTATCGGGCTATCAAAGTTTAACTATTGAAGAGTTACATAACAAACTCGAAAAAGCACTTGCTGATGAGGCCTATGAAAAGGCAGCAAGAATACGAGATGAAATTAATAGAAGAAATGCAGGTAAATAACCTGCATTTTTTATTTAGTCCTTAAATTTTCGGTCGTTTTCATCAAAAGGTTTATCAAACTATCTTAAAAATTCCTTGTGCTGGCAAAGAATGGATTTTTCCATTTCAAATAATTGTTACGCATCTGTGTCAATTTTAAAAAAAACCTTATCTTCAAACCTTTAAAACTAACAACCAAAACATAAAATTATTTATGAATATAAAGCTGCGCTTAACGATCATGAGCTTCATGCAATTTTTTGTGTGGGGCGCTTGGCTAATTACTATCGCAAACTATTGGTTTGGCACCAAACAATGGGACGGAACTCAATTTGGAGCCATTTTCGCCACTATGGGCTTTGCATCTCTGTTTATGCCTACCCTAACCGGGATTATTGCTGATAAATGGATCAATGCCGAGAAACTTTATGCCATACTTCACATTTTATACGCAGCTGTTCTATTTTATATCCCGCAAGTGGAAAGCCCCAATTCATTTTTTTGGACGATGCTACTGGCCATGTGTTTTTACATGCCAACCATTTCCCTTAGTAACTCGATTTCTTACACTACCCTTAAATCAAGTGATTTAGATGTAGTAAAGGATTTTCCTCCTATAAGAGTTTGGGGGACGATTGGTTTTATCGTAGCTATGTGGGTAACTAACCTTACTGGAAGTAAGGCATCAGCTTATCAATTTTATATTGCGGGTGCAGGTGCTTTAGCGCTTGGCATCTATGCATTTAGTTTACCTCAATGTAAACCCTCAAAGTTAATTTCCGAAAAAGCAACTTTCATGGAAACTTTTGGTTTAAGTGCATTTAAACTTTTTGCCAACTATAAAATGGCGCTTTTCTTCATTTTTTCTATGTTTTTAGGAGGCGCATTACAGCTTACTAACGCTTATGGAGATGTTTTTTTAGATGAGTTTAAGCACTTTCCAAAATATGCTGATTCATTTGTAGTAAAATATTCTACCATTATTATGTCCATATCGCAAGTTTCGGAAACGCTTTTCATTTTGGCTATTCCATTTTTTCTTAAGCGTTTTGGAATTAAAAAAGTAATGATTATTGCCATGTTAGCCTGGGTTTTCCGTTTCGGCTTGTTCGCCTATGGTGATCCTTCAGGTAATTTATGGATGATTGTTCTTTCTTGTATTGTATATGGTATGGCATTTGATTTTTTCAATATTTCTGGCTCCTTATTCGTTGAAACTTCCACTACCCCTAAAACTAGGTCATCTGCCCAGGGCTTATTTATGATGATGACTAACGGTTTTGGTGCCGTTTTCGGAAGCTTAATTTCGGGCTGGATGATTGATAAATACTTTACAAAATCTTTTACCAATGTAAATGAAGTTGCTAGCTATGTTGATTCAAGCACCGATAATACACACTTACTTTCATTCATAAAAAGCCAAGGCATTACTATGTCTGCCAACGGTAGTTTTGATAATGCCCTATTCATGAAAGACTGGCAACACATTTGGCTGTCATTCACGATTTATGCGCTAATTATAACTGTGCTTTTTGCAGTAATGTTTAAGCACAAACATACCAGAGCCGAAGAAGAAGCAATCAATAAAATAAGTCACTAATATTATCATTACGTTCCGATGTCATCCGTAAAGCTTAGGAAAGAGAAAAACTGTTTAAATTGTGGTCACGACGTTGAAGAAACTTACTGTCCGCATTGTGGACAGGAAAACATTGAGTTGAAAGAAGATGCGCTGCACATGATTACTCATGCTATTGCAGATTATTTCCACTTTGAGCACAAATTTTTCGGCACTATTAAACCGCTACTTTTTAAACCTGGAAAGCTTACGGTAGATTATGTGGCAGGAAAAAGGGTGTCATTTCTTCATCCAATAAAGCTTTACATTTTCATCAGTATCGTATTTTTCATTTTGATATTTAGTGGCAGCGAGAAAAAGAAACATGAAGAAAAATCAGTAGCTAAGGTTGCTCAAGAGATACAACAAGATTCAGTTGAAATTGATGATGTTGCCGATGTTAAACAAATACTGAGATATCTACCAATCAGTAGATCAAAAAAAGACAGTATCATCAATGAAGTTAAAGCAGAAATTAAGGCTAACGGACATGCATCTTTAAAAATTGACTCCGCTCAATTTAAAAAAGGAAATTTTGATATGTTTTCCGAAGAGAAAACGGTAGAAGACTATGAAAAGAAACAACGTGCTTTACCAAAAGAAAAACGAGATAATTTCATTGTAAACTATTTTACTAAAAAGAGTATACAGTTTAATAATTATCCGGATCCTAAAAAGAAAATTCAAGAGGATATTATCAAATTCATTCCTAAAATGATGTTCGTATTGTTGCCTTTATTTGCATTGATTTTAAAGTTGGTGTACGTTAGGAAGCATAGATTTTATTATGAACATCTAATTTATTCTTTTCATACACACTCGGCCTTATTTTTAAGCTTTATTTTGATCAAGGCACTCAGCTGGCTCAGCGGTTTTGTTTTGGACATCAGCTCATGGCTACAATTTGCAGGCTTAATTTATATCGTCTGGTATATTTATCGATCGTTACGAACTTTTTACGGTAGCAGCAGATGGATCACTGTATTGAAAGTGTTCTTCCTAGGATTTTGCTACAGTATTTTGTTGACCATTTGCTTCCTAGGTATTATCGCTATTAGTTTTATCGGCGGATAATATCTTGTATTAAAACATAGTTTTATTGGCTTTTGCGACTTATATTGCTACGAACGTAGATATAAAACGATGTCTCATTAACGAGTTAAGGTGAGGAAGCGCTGATAACGTGCTAATTAACTAGCAGGGACTTTGCAATTTAAGCCCGATTGTACCGAAAATACTTTTTGTTATTGCTGAGGTTTTGAATAACGTATTGGGCAGGTAACTATTTACTACGTGAAATAATAGTAATACCTACCAAAAAGATTGTAGGGAAAAGCGGGACTATCGGAAGATATGAAAACCTAACTTACACTTCTAAAACCCAAATTAAGGCATAAAAAAAGCCGGTATCCACCGGCTTAAACAACTATATTTGGTTGTAAAGAGAGTTCTTGTATTACATGTGCTTATCTACATCGCCAACGTAAATTTGACGCGGTCTGCCGATAGGCTCTTTATTACTTCTCATTTCTTTCCATTGCGCAATCCATCCTGGAAGACGTCCCAATGCAAATAGTACGGTAAACATTTCAGATGGGAAACCCAGTGCTCTGTAAATGATGCCCGAGTAGAAATCCACGTTAGGGTACAATTTACGATCAATGAAATACTGATCTGTTAGTGCTGCTTGCTCTAATTTCTTAGCAATTTCCAATACTGGATCGTTGATTCCCAAGCTTTCTAAAATATCATCACAAGCTTTTTTAATGATTTTAGCACGTGGATCGAAGTTTTTGTATACACGGTGACCAAAACCCATCATACGGAAAGGATCATTTTTGTCCTTAGCTTTAGCAATCCATTTATCTGTATCGCCGCCATCAGCTTTGATTTTTTCTAGCATTTCAATTACAGCTTGGTTAGCACCACCGTGTAATGGACCCCAAAGGGCAGAAATACCTGCAGAAATTGACGCATATAAGTTACAGTCTGATGAACCTACAATTCTTACTGTTGATGTTGAACAATTTTGCTCATGATCAGCATGAAGAATCAATAATTTGTTCATTGCACTCACCACCACTGGATTAGGTTCAAAATCTTCGGTACGCTGACCGAAAGTCATCCACAAATAATTGGTAATGTAATCGTATTTATTTTTTGGATAGATTAGCGGGTGACCTAATGATTTTTTATAAATGAAAGCCACGATGGTTGTCATCTTCGCTAACATTTTAATGATAGTAAGATCTTTCTCCTCGTCGGATTGGTTGGCTTCTAAACTTTCAGGATAAAATGTAGATAATGAACATACCAATGAAGATAATTGCGCCATAGGATGCGATTTTGACGGATAACCATCAAAAAATTTCTTCATATCCTCATGAATCAAGGTATGCATGCTGATGTCTTTTTGGAATTTCTCCAAAGTTTCTGCCGAAGGAAGTTCGCCATAAATCAACAAATAGGCAACTTCTAAAAATGAAGCCTTTTCGGCAAGCTCTTCAATAGGGTATCCACGATACTTTAAGATTCCCTGCTCACCATCTAAAAAGGTGATCGCACTTTTGGTAGAACCTGTATTTTTATATCCAAAATCTAACGTAATGTGACCAGTAAGGTCTCTTAATTTTGAAATATCAATAGCTTTCTCTCCCTCAGTTCCAGTGATTACCGGAAATTCGTAGGTTTGTCCGTCTATCTTAATTTCTGCAGTAGTTGACATATATCTAAAATTTTATATAATTATAAGTAGTTATTTTCTTTTATTAAAATTTGGCCGGTACAATTATAGACTTGTTACATATATTTTAACAATTCTAATGCACTTTTAATACAGGCTATTTACCTTTTATTTCTTCCGCTACTCTACCGCACTCCATCATTTCATCGCCATAGTAAGGGTTTTGTATTTTTTTAGCTGAGGATAACCAGTCGGCACCGTCGCCGTTATTTGCCATTGGGCAATGCTGAACGTAAATAGTTCCAGCAGTTAGCGCAGCGTGTTTAAACACTGGGATTAACTCTACATTCAAATCATTAAATGCAGCACGTTGTACTTTTATATCAGTAGCAGCACTGATTTTACTGGCTATGTTTGCTGCACTTTCGCAACCTGCAAAACCCTTTAATGCTGTGGCTAAACCATTTGCGGCCAACTTAGCCTCACTGGCCTTGGTAGCGACCAGCGCATCTTTCAAATTAGTATAACTTGCGTAAATATTTTTAAGCGTATCGTTTTTAAACGCCAAATCAGTAGCAACAGTTGTATCACCAGCATTAGCTACTTGAGTACTGTCGTGCAACTCGATGGTTTTGTTATTGCTATTACACGCAAATAAGGCTGATGTAGCCAGCAAAACCAAAACAATGTATTTTTTACTTTTCATATGCGGTTAATTTTAACTAGATATTTGGTAGAGCACACCGTTGTCGTATATGTTCTGTTTTGTGGTCAAAATAGCATTTATTATTCTAAAAACACAAAAAAAGCCCCGATAAAATTATCGGAGCTAAGTAATATTATATTACGATTATAATTTGTTAACTAAAGCTTAAAGTTTGAACCCATAAGCTAAACGTAAACCAACGTAACCGTTGTTCATTCCGTCTTTAGCTAAACCTTCATATTTAACGCCAAGATCGAAACCATTATCCCAAGCGTAACCAACAGCAGGTGAATATACAAAGGATGTACCTGCACCTTTGTTAGTACCGAAAGCAGCACCAGCTTCAGCTAATGCATAAGCACCAGCACCAGAAGTACTAAAGAAATATTTTAAACCTGCTTTTGCTGGAATGTATCCAAAACTTCCGCCGCCAAATTCATCTTTAAGAGAGATGTTAGTGTAACCAGCTGTAATTGGAATAGATAATTGTCTGTCCAAATCAACTTGGTAGCGGATATCACCACCAATTGCAAAACTATAACCGTCTTGAGTTGGCACACCTAAATTTAATCCGATACCTAATTTCTGACGTGAAGGATTTGTAGGTTCAGAAGCAGTTTGAGCGTTAACATTTGTTGTTACGAAAATAGCTAGTGCAGCTACTGCAGCCGCTATTGATTTAGTATACTTTTTCATTGTTTTTTTTGTTAATTTTTTGATAGTCGTTTTAATTTTTATGGGTTGCTAGTTGATGCTTGCAACTGCAGGCTAAAGTTCAAACAACATGCCATTTGACGAAATAGTTTAAAGGAGACATCTATAAAAAACTAACAAACAACAACTTATAAGAGTAAAACAATTAAATCAACGATGTTTTGAGTAGATGGCACAACTGAAATGAAATGTACTAAAAACTGAACAAATCTGTTACAATTGCATAGTTGAGTGTAAATTATACACTCGCAGCATTACGTAAAATGAATTAAGAAAGTTCGCTTTAAGATTATACATTAATGGAACTTGTAAAAGCTGATACTTAAAAAAGAGAGATGATACAGCAATAGCAAGTCAATTAGCAAAAAAACCAGACTTTAGTTTAAGTCTGGTTTTTATGATATTAATTAAGTTTATAATGTTTAATAAATTTAATTAGCCTTTAACCACTTTGGATATTCTTTAGCTAATAAATTTTGAGCAAATGTACCATACCAAGCATAACCGTTCCTGCGTTCTTGACTGATGTCTTCTACCCTATCTTTAATGGAATTGTCCCTATCACCAAAAATTGGCTTATTGGTATTGAAATCGTAAAATCTTGCCCAGCTTACGGCTTCTGCGTTAGGCACCAGGCCTTTATCCTTGTCGCCAATCTTATCGTACTTAAAGCCAACTATTTTAGTGCTTTCAAACCATTCAATTGCATTTTTAATGGCGTCTTTAATTTCAACGGATGGATTTTTAAGCTTCATTAAAAACCGAACCACACCAACAGATTCACTTGTACTTAATGACGCTGGCTCAAAAGCTCTTGCTTTAGCTGGTTGCAATGTATTTTCATCATATTGTGCAGCCCAAATTGTTTTTTTGCCGTTCTGTACAACTTGGGTTTTCAGGATACAAGATATGCCCCGTTTTACGGCACTTTCTGCTTTGGGAATATATTTGGCATCTACTACTTCAAAACCATTAGTTCTATCAACAATATTTAACATTACCGTTAATGCGTTAATCATTGCATTATCATTATAGGTAATTTCTGCCCTATAACTGCTTTTATCAGGATAATATTGCGGCCACCCACCGTTGGCATATTGAGCCATTAACAAATATTCTATTCCATTTTCCGCTGCCTTTAAATAAGCAGGATTATTGGTGTTTTTATAAGCTAAAACCAGCGCATTAATTTCTCTAGATGTTGCATTGTTATCAATAGTGGCATGCAACGGAGAGGTTGCTTTAATTTTCGAAAGCAATTCCTTGGTAAGCGGATACTCATATTTCACAACGCTTTTATCCTCTAACTGTTTAGGCCAACCACCATTGCTTAGCTGGTAAACCAACATTTTATCGGCAATGCTATCTGTTTTAACATCTGATTTTGAAACATTTTGCGCTGTTGCGCAGCTACTTAAAGCAAGCATGCAAACTACTAGTATATAAATGATATTTTTCATGTTGTGCTGTTTTGAGTTTGGCTAAAACATTGCTAAAGATCTTGCGACTACTATTTTTTGTCGATGGTTTGTTTTGCCAACCAATTAATTAATTCTTGAGCAGCTTGATAATTTTCGTAATTCGCAGGTATTTTGCGTCCATCTACATATTCGTTATATAACCATGGATCGCCAATTACGAATACGGTACCTTTACCGAATTTAGTTACCGACATTACATTATCTCCGTCTTTATCCTTCAACACCGCTTTGGCATTTCCTGTTAACTTGAGGCTGCTGTACTCTTTGATAAATAAATCCTTAGGTTTGAAAATGCTATTTCCAGCTGACACCACCACTTTTGCTGTTTCAAAATTTGTCGGTACAGGAACGGTCCCCTTGCTATCTCCATTAAAATGAACACAAAATACATTAGCTAGCTTATTGAAGTTTTCTAGCTCTACATTTGCTGCATCATTCCCCATTAAAACCAATACGCCACCTGCTTTAACCCAAGCAGAAATTTGTTGAATATCCGTTGAAGAAATGAAATTTGGCTTCGGATTTTCTTTTTCGAAATCAGGATCAACGATGATATAAACGGCAGCGTTTTTTAAATTGGTTAAAGTAGGTGCCTGATATAAAGTTTTGGTTTTGAACCCTGAATTTTCGAATTGCTCAGCCCAAAAGGAAAATCCACCATTAGCACGCTCTTCCCATTTGTAGTGCCAAGAAAGATCATTGCCACTTTGATCTTTCTTTACTTCATTATTGAAATATGAATCTAAAACTACAGTTTTATTTTTGCCAACTTTAGGCGTTTGTGCTATTTCCATCTCATTAGCAGCAAGTAAAAATGCACCAACTCCCTTTGGATCGTTGGTAATTACTTTTTCGCTCACATAATATTCGTAGCTGCCATCTCGGTAAGGCTTGCCTCCCAATCCGGAAACTTCCACTGTTCCCTTTAAGTTAACTTGACCTGCTGCCCGCTGCTCAACAAACTGCTTTTTAATGCCGTTGTATCCCTTATCGGCAACACTGAAATAAGTTGCCGGCAACCAGCCGTTTCTAACCGCTTTAGCGAAAGTATATACAAACATGCTAGAGGCAGAAGCTTCTACGTAATTTCCTTTCCCGTTTGGTTTATCCAAAACATCAAACCATAAGCCTGTTTTTGGATCTTGAACTTTTTGTACTGCTTGAGCAAAACGGCCCAAGATTGCTAAAATTTCTTTTCTTCTTGGATGATTTTGAGGGAAGTTGTCCAATACATCAACCATAGCCATGCCGTACCAACCCATGGCCCTTGCCCAAAAATTTGGCGATTGACCAGTGGTTTTATTTGCCCAAGCTTCAGCTTTCGACTCATCCCAACCATGGTAAAGTAAACCAGTTTTTGAGTCTCTTGCATGTTTCTCCATCCACACAAACTGATTTGCAATGTCATCAAAAGCCTTATCATCTTTCACAAGAGCAGCATACTCCGCGTAAAAGGGTTGTCCCATGTAAAGCCCATCCAACCACATTTGGTAAGGATAAACCTTTTTGTGCCAAAAACCACCCTCTTTGGTTCTTGGGTGTTGTTTTAGCTGCTCCCATAACGCTGTAGCAGCAGTAAAATATTTCTTTTGACCAGTTACTTTATATAAATCGAGCAGGATTTTTCCATTTTTAACGTTATCGATATTATAATCACTTTGTTTATAACGCTCGATATTGCCCTCTTTGGTTACAAAAAAATCCATGCTTTTTTGCATGTACTTAAAGTATTCACCATTGCCAGTTCTACGCCAAATGGCATCTATTCCTTCTAAAACTACACCTTGATCGTAAGCCCATTTAACTTTTTTGGGCACTTCTGGGTTAAGGTTCAGTGAATCTTTCCAGATTTCCATCACCGTAGACGCCATTTGTTGAGAAAGCGGCAAGGTAGGTTTCACTTGCGAAACAGCATTTAACGATGCGACAACAAAAGCGGCTCCAACTGCTCCGTGTTTAAAAAGCTTTTTCATTATTTAGCGATTTGAAGTGATTTTTCTTGAGCACCATTTAAAAATTCAGCTTGTTTTTGCGCTTTAGAAACGTCTAATCCAGTAGTTTTAATATTGCTGTTTCTATCACCACTGATTCTGAACAACAAATCGGCGCTATTGTAGCTGATGTTTTTTAGATTAACACCATTTGCATTTTGTATGTTAATTAAAGGATTGCCATGCTCAATGGTAAGTTTAATATTAGTTAAATTAATTGTTTTACCCTCCTGAATGTCAATACCTTTAGCAGCTTTGATATTAATATTACTTAGATTGATATTAGCGATGCTCATTTCAGGCAAGCCACGTACAAATATGGCCTTATCCGCTCCATCGCAAACTACGTTATCAATAAAAAAGTCTTTAAATACAGGTGTTTCTTCAGTAACAGGCAACATTTCTACTTTTGGCGCTTCACGCTGATCACCTACTAAGGCAATCGGATCCACGGCTGCGTAATACATATCAAACAATATGGCTTCGCCCGGAATATCCATCATGTTGATATTTTTGATGTGAATATTCTCTACAACGCCGCCCCTACCTCTGGTAGTTTTGAAACGCAATCCGATATCGGTGCCAATAAACGTACAGTCGGAAACGAAGATGTTTTTTGCGCCACCACTCATTTCACTACCGATAACGAAGCCACCATGTGCGTGATACACTGTGCTGTTTCTGATGATGACATTTTCTGTAGGCATTGCCCTTTTACGTCCCCAAGCATCTCTTCCAGATTTAATACAGATTCCATCGTCGCCTACGTCGAAAGTGCTATTTTCTATCAGTACGTTTTTGCAAGATTCGATGTCAATACCATCGCCATTTTGTGCATACCAAGGGTTTTTTGCGTACACGTTTCTCACTGTTAAATCCTCGCACATTAATGGGTGAATATTCCAAGCTGCCGAGTTTTGAAACGTAACGCCTTCCAATAGTACTTTTTTACAAGATGTAAATACCAATAAATTAGGACGGAAAAAATCTTTTAACGATTCATAATAAGCAGCATCCTTATCTGCTTTAATTTCTCCAGGATTACCCTTGATTTTTGAACCTTCTAAGCTCTTTTGTGAGGGATACCACGTTTTTTTATCTTCAGAAAGCACCCCTCCAGATGCCACTAATGTTTTCCACTGCGTTTCGGTTAACTTGCTTTTTTTCACCATTCGCCAAGCATCGCCACCGCCGTCGATGATACCATATCCAGTAACCGCAATATTGGTTTGGTTAGTTGCCCAAAGCGGAGATTGATTACGCATTTGCGGCAAACCTTCCCAGTTGCTTTTAACTAGGGGATACTGGTTAAAATCGCGGGTAAATTGCAACATAGCATTTTTCTGCAGATGCAAATTCACATTGCTCTTTAGCTCTATTGGACCGGTAATCCACAGCCCTTTAGGAATCAGCACAACGCCGCCACCTTTTTTATTACAAGCTGTAATGGCATCATTAATATTTTTTGTTACCAATGTAATCCCATCACTTTTAGCGCCATAATTAACAATATTAAAAGTATCCTTCTTGAAAGAAGTTTTAGCAATAACCGGTAAATTGTTAAAAGAATATGGTTTTTTAGCGGTTTGCGCCGAAACTATAGTTGGTACTGCAATGAGTAATGCAAAAATGGAAGCTACAATTTTCTTCTTATCCATGTATTTATATTGGTTAGTTTAATACGTTACGTTTTTAATAGGTATCGTAACATCATAAAAATTGACTATTCAAAACTAAATTGCCTAGCAACATTCAATAACAAGTCTACACAGTTTAGGCCATTAAACGAACTAAAAGCTCGAAAATAACTGTGCAAACGTTCCCAAATTGTTGCATGTAAAGCGGATGTTACAAGTTGCTTATTTGTAGGCGATAGGTTGTACATTAAAAGCTCATATAATTCCAAACTTTTTATTAGTTTTAGCCCACATCTATGCTAACTCTATTCAAGAAAAGTTACTAGATGTTGAAAGCAAAATTCTTCGGTTATATTACCATCTTATCCTTACTTAGTTTAAACGGCATTGCTTGTAAAAAAGATGAAAATCCTGCTGTAAATGAGAGTTCCCCTATTCAAATTATTGACGAAAATTTTGAAAAGGGAACTAAATCATCTTATTCAGAAGCTGAAGTGCAACTTAATTCGGGGAGCTGGATTTTTAACGATGCATTGATTGGAAATTTAGCTGGCGATGCTAAAAATGGTTTGAATGCGGTCCGACTAAGAAATAATGGTTATATCTACAGCAACTTTAAAACTTCCGCCACTATCAAATATGTAAGCTTAAAATATGCGAAATATGGAGACGATGCGGACGGTAAGTTTATTGTTTTGTATAGCGTAGCCGGAGATGATGATTGGAAAGCCCTAAGTGATACAATATTAGCAAATAACGTATCGCTAAATAAGCTGGAATTAAAGCTAAATATTTCCGGAGAAATAAGATTTAAAATCTTAAAGGTTGATGGGAATTCAAACAGAATTAACATCGACGATTTTTTAGTAACGGGATTAACAACAGGTTCGCAAGGCTCAGCTAGCAACCAAACCGTTAACCACATTTTACTTGGCAATCCTAGCAATGCCACTTATGATGTAGTTAATTTCGAAAATTATTTGCTAGAACAACCGTATTACATAAGCTCTTACAACAGTAGTAAGGGAATTCCTAATTGGGTTAGCTGGCATTTGGAAGAAAAAGATTTAGGTACCGCCAAACGACAAGACGACTTTAGAGCAAACACCTTGCTACCAAATAATTGGTTTATTGTACAAAGCAGCAGCTATTCTGGTTCTGGATTTGACAGGGGCCACATGTGCCCTTCTGCAGATCGGACTTCAACTACCGAAGCTAATTCGGCTACGTTTTTGATGACTAACATGGTGCCGCAAGCACCGAGGAACAACCAAGTTGTTTGGGCAAACTTGGAAGACTATACCCGAACCTTAGTTAAAGCGGGCAACGAAGCTTATATCATTTCTGGTACTTTTGGAAGCGGTGGAACAGGCAGCCAGGGAGGAATTACTTACAGTTTGCAATCGGGGAAAATTACCGTACCTAATGCCGTTTGGAAAATTATTTTAGTGTTGCCTTTGGGCGATGACGACCTCAGCAGAATCAATAACAATACAAGAATTATTGCCGTATTTATACCTAACGAAAACTCCGTGGGCAGCAACTGGAGAGACTACAGAACAAATATCAAAACCATCGAAAGTAAAACTGGATATCAGTTTCTTTCAGTGTTAGGTGCAAACCTGAGAAATATTTTGCTTGAAAAGATTGACAACCAGTAATAGGGAAAGTTACTTTGTTATCCTAAACCAGTCGAAATCCGCATAACCGCTATCGTTAGTTTGTTGATCACGAATGGCGAACAAACCTAACTTGGCACCAATCCACTTACCCGGCGTGGCTTCAAAGATTTCATCTATCGAAACAAAGTCGATTCCATTGGTACTGTAAGCAAATTGGCATTTTGCACCGAGCCTCACATTAACACGCAGATAAATTGTAGCACTTGTTAATTTGGCCAAGGTTTGTTCTTTATCTTGGGTTCCTTTGTCGGCATTTTTGCATGTAGCGTATACGAGGTAAAGACCATCTTTTTTAGATTTAACAGCTAAATAAGCATAGCTTAAGCCATAAACCGTTAAACCAATTTTCTCGTTTTCTAATTTCGGGTTAGCCGTAAAAGACAATTTGGTGCTTGCCGTAAACTCATCACCTGGCAACTTCTGCAGCAGTATGTTAGGCACGTTCCACAAGTTGTTTGAGCTGTCTGGAACTTTAGCAGTATACAATCTTAAGCTTCCTTTGCTCGGATTTATAAAATGCCAAGTAGCCACAGGATTAGCTTGCCATTGCCATTGTAGGCCTAATTTTAAACCATTAAATTCATCGCTCTCAACTGTTGTCATCACTCTGCTTGGTTTGGTATTTGGCTTTTGATAAACCATAACGGGCTCTCCTACGCCATCGCCATCTTTGTCTACTCCAATAACTGGCCAATTATTGCGCCATATCATTGGTTGTAAATGTACCACTCGACCATAAGCATCTTTATCTTGAAAATGCAGAAACCAGTCTTCTCCCGATGGTGTATTTACCCAAGCCCCTTGATGCGGACCATTTATTGGCGACTTGCCTTGATCCATCACCACTTTACGCTCATAAGGACCATAAATATTTTTTGAACGAAGTACTAACTGCCAGCCTGTAGCCACGCCACCAGCCGGAGCAAAAATATAGTAATACCCATTGCGCTTATATAGTTTAGGCCCTTCCAAGGTTGGATCTTGCTCATGGCCATCAAATACAATTTTACCTTCGTCAATGGTTTTATCAGCAGTAGCATTTAGTTGCTTAATAACCAGAAGACTCTTGATGCCCGCTCTGCTGCCAGCGTAGGCATGCACTAAATACACTTTTCCGTCCTCATCCCAAAGCGGACACGGATCTATTAAGCCCTTGCCGGCCTCTACCAAAACAGGTTTAGTCCAGGGCCCGTTGATTTTACTGGCCTTAATCATATAAATCCCGAAATCAGGATCGGGATAAAAAATGTAAAATTGCTTATTATGGTACCTGATAGCCGGAGCCCAAACCCCATTACCATGTTGTGTTTTAGAAAAATGAGCAATAGGAATTTGCCGATGTAGTGCATGACCAATTAGTTGCCAGTTTACTAAATCTGTTGATTCTAAAATGGGAAGACCAGGCACAGCATCAAAGCTCGATGCAATCATGTAGAACTTATCTCCCACCCTGATTGCATCTGGATCAGAATAATCCGCATTAATTACCGGATTTTTATATTTCCCATTACCGAGATCAGCAACCCAAACTTTTGATACATAAGGCAACTGTTGCGCATTAGATCCACTGCTTATCGCAATAAACATAAACACACACCAAATGGAGCAAAAAAGTAGTTTTAGCTTCCTAAAGCACATTAAATTTAAGGCTTATACTGCGCTTCTGTAATTGACTTCACCAAGCTGTTAAGGTAAACTTCGATATTATCGTAAGCAGAGCTTAGATCCCTACCATTGGCGTTTGCCTTATTCGGATCAAGCTTGTTCGCAATTTCCCAATCATCAGGCATTCCATCACCATCGGTATCTTTTAAAACTGCTGTTTGGCTCAATAATGGCCACCCTCCAACATTTTTTTGCGTATCAATGATTCCCCACAAACCAGAGATAGAACCCTTGTAAGTAGCTGTTCCAGTTCTTACTTCACTAGCTATTCTAGTATCTACCGCATCTCTTTTATAGGAAGCACCTGCGTAATTTAAAACCGCTTCATAAGCTTGCAGTGCGGTATGCGCTGTTAGTTCAGAGTTAGCAAATGGCACTGTTTTACGTACCATAGTTTCCGTAATGCCCGAATCATAATCTACGCCACCATTCCAGTTATTAGCAGTAACTGTCGGGTTGCCATCTACATAGTTACCATCGATATAAAAGGTACCGTAACCAACGCCGTAACTAGCTGGATTAGAAGCACCAGTGGTCACATCTTTGGTAACCTGCATTATTCTTTTGTTTTTACTTGAAGGAGTTGAAGGTCCAGCTTTGTAATAATTGTTTACCATGTTGTACTCCCCGTTTTCACCGCCGTAAGCACTGTTGCTGCTCCAATTGTAAATCACATTATTGCGATAGTCCACCTTGTCTGGACCAAAAGGACCAACACCTGTACCACTGCCGTTACTGTATCTTAATCCACCATCAAACCTAGGATTACGACTGGTATGGTGAGCCAACAAATTATGGTGAAATGTTGCAGGAGAACCACCCCAAATACCCCCGTACCCATGCGCACCTTTGGAGTGTCCTGAGTTATTCATACTTTCAGTGATCATGCACCACTGCATAGTAAAGTTCTTGTTGTGATAAAAAGAAGCACATTCGTCAATAGACCAGCTCATTGAGCAATGATCAATCATGATATTTTCTAACCCACGTCCCCAAAACGAGTCACTTTCAATAGTAGCCACATTTACATCACCTAACCTAAAGCGCATGTAGCGTACAATTACGTTACTAGCATTGATGTTTAACTCATAGTTTTGGATGCAAATACCATCTCCCGGAGCGGTTTGCCCTGCTATGGTTACATTTCCGTTATTGATGACTAATCTGCTATTAAGTACAATATTTCCAGAAACTTCAAATACAATAATTCTAGCACCAGTAGCGCTAAGGGCTTCCCTTAAACTTCCAGTTCCCGAATCATTTAAATTGGTAACTTTAATTACTCTACCACCTCTACCACCAGTGGTATTTTTACCAAATCCTTCTGCACCAGGAAAAGCGTAGGCAGTTTCCTGTACCTGAACCGGTTTATTATCTCCGTTGGTATTGCCACCATTGTCATTACCTGTAGGCGTAGTACTTTTTTTAGAGCAAGCTAACAACGCAAAGGCTGCTAGAAGCAAATATTTCTGATTTATTTTCATCTTAATAATTATAGATTAATTGGGAAGCCATTGGCCATTTCCCGAAAAAATGTTCTTTACTGTGTATTTTTTCAGTTCTTTTTTAGTGAGCTGATGAGACCATTCAATACGTTGTTCTTTAACAAAGCCAGGTCCGTAAGAACCATACTCAGCATAGTACGTTTGTTTATGATTTTCT
This sequence comes from Pedobacter zeaxanthinifaciens, assembly GCF_003313335.1. GTDB lineage: Bacteria > Bacteroidota > Bacteroidia > Sphingobacteriales > Sphingobacteriaceae > Pedobacter > Pedobacter zeaxanthinifaciens. The sequence goes on along the minus strand of NZ_QMHP01000001.1, from coordinate 238,190 downwards.
GTTTTATTCCAAGGACTCCAACCCTGCGGTAAGATATGGTCGCCCATTTCGGTACGAATAAACACCGTTTTTGCATAAGGACGCCATGGTCTACCCAAATAAACTTTCTTAAATGCAGTATCGGCGGTTAACTCGCAGTCAAAAAATACGAAGCCGAATGCCTGATACGGAGAGGTTGAAGCCGCCGTGATGTAAGAATTTTTTTTGCTATGGATGTGACAAGCCTCGAACACTGCGGTAGCTGCACCAAATATGAAATCTGTGGTGCCCTCAATATAGCAATTGACGTAGTATTGCCTACTAGTATCTGCCGATAAAAATAAAGTATCTTGATTGCCTAATATCTTACAGTTACGGATGACCACACGATCAGCCTCAACATGTAAAGCTACGGCCTGTCCTACTGGTCCCGCCGAGTTTTGAAAGGTTAAATTTTCTGCCACAAAATCATTGCCCTGAACTAAAACAGTATGAGAGGTATAAGTATTGATTGACCCTTTTCCAGAATAGTCATCGAAAGTGATGATTGTTTGATCTTTATCCTCACCTACTAATTTAATTCTAATTTTTTGCGCAGGGATAACCAGCTTTTCTTTATAAGTTCCTTTTTTAATGAAGATGGTAACTTGCTGATCGCTATAATCTCGTACAGCCATTACCGCTTCCTGTATGGTTTTATAATTACCTGTACCATCTTGCGCTACAGAAAGTTCTTTCGGGTAATCCTGTGCAACACACCATCCGAAAGTTGATAACAAGTATATAATTAGGGTTAGCTTTTTCATTTCAAACAGATTGTAAAAAGTAGTTAATCAATAGGTTTCCAACCGTTAAAGATTTTATCCAAAGTAAATTTATCCTTCACTTCTTTTTCAGTCAATTGATGAGCCCACTTTACACGAGCCTCATTATTTGCACCATCACCTCTACTTTTATATTCGGCATAAAATGATGTTTTTTCGGCATCAGGCTTGTTCCAATTGTGCCATCCCTCGGGCTTAACTTGCTTACCAAGTTCACAATTGATTAGAACCGTTTTAGCGAAAGGACGCCATGGTCTGCCTAAATAAAAAGAACCTTCAGCTGCACTTCCAGTAAACTTACTGTTGATGAAGACGTAGCCATATTTAATACTGTCTGGTGTAGAGGCTGCCGTAAAATAACCACCAGTTTTACCAAAAACTTCGCATTCTTCAAATACTGCCGTAGATGAGCCAAAGATAAAATCTACTGTACCCTCTATGTAGCATTTGTAGTAATACTGCCTACTGCCATAACCATAGGTGTAAAGCGTATCTTGAAAACCTAGCATTCTGCAGTTAATGAAACGAGCCTTATCGCCAGCAACAAACAGCGCTACCGCTTGCCCTACAGGACCTGCAGAATTTTGGAAAGTGATATTTTGAGCTGTGAATTGCGGCCCGTAAACGTAAAAGCTCGACGAACCAGAAGTGCCTTTTTCTTCTCCAAAAATATTCTTTTTTTGAGCCCAATCATCATAAGTTAACACGGTATTTTCTACACTCTCGCCAATTAGGGTAACCATTTGCTTTGAGTTAGATAGATTCAATTTCTCCTTATAAATGCCATTTTTGATAAAAATTGTTGTTGTTACTTTTCTGAAATCAGGCACTGCATTTAACGCTTCTTGTACAGTTTTGAAATTGCCGGAACCATCTTGCGCCACCACAAAATCAAAGGTGGCCGCGGGCTGCTTTCGTGGTTCTTGCGCAATTGAGTAGTTAAACAGCAAGGCAATCAAAAAAATGAGCAACTTACTTCGCATTACTTTTTCACAATTGGTTTTATAATGTGTTGAGCCAAAGGCAAATTCAAGCTCTTAATTTCTTGAAGCACAATCTGTGCAATTTTACGAGCACCAAGTTCATTAAAATGCGTATTATCTATTTTACCTTCAGGATAATTTGGATGTTCATTAGCTTGCAATTGCAGAAAAAGTAGTTTAGAGTTTTCCTCACCAAACTGCTGATACAATTTTTGGCTTTTTTCATCTAAATCAATTAAAGGCACATTAAGTTTAGCAGCAATTTCTTTAACCAATGGAGTGTACTCTTTATGTGTTTCTAAAGCATTTCCATCTTTATCAAACTTCCTTCTAGAAACAGGCGTGATTAAAATTGGAGTGGCTTGTTTAGCCCTGGCCTCGTTCACAAATTTAGTTAGGTTTTCTTTGTATTGATCAGGACTGGTATACCGGTCGGTTTTCTCTTTACTTTCATCGTTATGTCCAAATTGGATCAGCACATAATCTCCTTTTTTCATGGTAGATAGCGCCGTATTCCATAAACCTTCACTTAAAAAAGTACGGGTACTACGACCATTTTTAGCCAAATTATTTACTTCCACTGTTTGATCAAAGAAGTAAGAAAATGGCATTCCCCAACCTGTTTCTGGATAAGCGGTGGTAAGCTTGTTAGCGGCGGTGGAATCACCTATGATAAATACCGTAGTTTTATTTTGGGAAACTTGAAAAAATGCAGCTACGAAAATGAAAGAAAATAACAGAAAGTGACGTATCATAAAAAAAAGCTTTAAAAAAAGATGGGGCTTTGTCGGCCCCATCTAAATTATTTGTTCATTATCTCCACCTTACATCACCAATTCCGTTGGCTTTTAAATCAACATTGGAAATGGTAAAGTTGCCGGCGGCGGCATTAGTAAATCCTGGATCTAATTTGGTGTAACCATTAGCTGCAGCATCATTTTTAGCGGAAGTTGTTGTGCTTTCGTAGAAATTAGCAGCATTGAAATAGTTATTGTTTAACAGCTCTGTTAAAGCGGTAGCACTTTGATTAGTATAATAAGCCTGACTATTTGCAACGATATTTTTATTGAAATAGTTAGATAAAGTAGTTAGCCTATTGTACAAATATCTGGTACCTGTATAATTCATTACATTGTTGAAAGTATTATTTACAATTGTAAACTTATTACCTGTTTGTGTACTAAAATTTGTTGTTGCATCTATCCTGAACAGATCTCGTTGCGCATCAGTAGTAGTAAAGTTATACAGCGTATTGTTTTTCATCGTAAACGTTTTAGCAAACCCTGCTCTCATATCCACAAACGATGCACCGCTAACATTAATATCTCTAAAAATATTATTTTCTATAGTTACCGACTCTACAAGGGCTGCCACATTGATGTACATTAAACCTTTTGCATAATTGTACATCTCGCAATTTAAAATAGATACAGCGCCATAAGTTCCTGCAGAAGCAGCATTGTAAATAATCAACTGATTGGTATTTGTAGCTTGGTTACCATCAAGCTTAACATTGTTTAAAGTTAAACTTGCATTGTTTTCCAATTTAAACACCGCTCTGTTAATTATTGGTTTGTTACCAGCATTTGTACCTACAATGGTAATGTTTTTATTTGCTGTAATATCAGCCAATAGCGTATAAGTTCCTGGATACAAAGCAATTTTAACAGGTCCGGTTCCAGCTAAAGCGTTAGCTAATTCCAAATCATTGGTTACCTGTGTGAACGTGCTTACATCTACTCCTGTAGTAAAATTAACTGCTCCCCTTTGTACAGTATTGTTAAAAATAGCAACTGTGTAAAGTGTTTCAGGGGTTAAGCCTGTTACTGTTGCACTTCCATTTGCAATATCAGTTGCGGTTAATGTATAGGCAATATTGCCTGGCGTAAACACTAATCTGGTTACTGTTTCACCGGCTGGCCAAGTCACTTTGGTAGAGTTGGAAGTGATATCACCCAAATTTACCGGGTTTAAAATTTGTTCCGGATCAGTTTTGAAGGTTGTACTAACCCATTTGGAATCAGCAGCACCATCAGCACTGATTGATTTAATACGTACAGAGTGCTGAACATTACCTGCTAAGCCAGTAACGGTGTAAGGTATTTGATCAGCTCTAACGCCCGAAACTGTTTTGAAAGGCGTACCAGTTAAGTTGGCATTATCATACACTTCAATTACATAAGAAGCTGCGTTGGATACTTTATTCCAAGTAAGCCTAACATTTACCTTATTAACCACCACAGCACTTAAGCCAGTTGCAGAAAACGCTCTATCCGTTTTAAGGGTAGTGATTTCTTCTAGTTCACTTTCCTTACATCCAGCAATTAATGCCAGCGAAAGCGAAGAAAATATAAATAGTTTTTTAATTTCTTTTTTCATTGCCGAATAAATTAAAGCCCTAGGAAATTATTATTTAACGTTCCATTCGATGAATCGAGGAAAGTTTGCCAAATTGGCCAATAAGATTGTTTACTAGGTTGATTTTGTGGATTTTGGCTAAGCGCATTCCAAAAAGTAGTTGCATCAGAAGACGAAGACATTGTCCAAGTTTTATTTGAAGCATATCCGCCAGCTGCACCAATTGCATCTGTGTCACCAAAATCAAGTCCGTAAATGGTTAAATTTTCGCCATTTAAAGTATAGTAAATTTTTGCAGGCAAATTGGCATATTTTTCACGCCTCAATTCTAGATCTTCTAGGTTCTTTTTGTTTTCGGCTAATTTACTATCTAGCAAATTCCAACGAATCAAATCTTGTTTTCTTAACATTTCACCAACAAATTCTAACGAACGCTCTTTCACGATAGCGTTAAAAAATGCAGTTTTTGAACCAGTAACTGTAGCCATATATGCTGTAGATAAGGCAGTATTACCTACATACGCTCTGTCTCTTACTTGTTTAAGATATGGGGCAGCAGCAGTTGGACCATCTATTTCGTTAATTGCTTCAGCAGCCATTAACAATACATCGGCATAGCGCATGTACATCCAATTGATACCATCATCATTTGTTGAAGTTACTCTGCGTTTCATCCACTCGTAGCGGTATTTACCTAAATACATTTTACCCAATGTTGATGTCACTTGGAAAGCTGTATTTGCAGTTCCATCACTATCCCATCCGTAAGGTGTAATGCTTACCGCACGTCTGGTATCTTGCTTTTCAAACTCGTACCACATTGCAGGGTTAGCGATTACAGTACCACCTTTGTTTTGTCCAGTGTACTTGTCAATTTTAGCATGGTTAACTCCCATATCAAAAATTACCCTACCTCTACCCTCGCTGAAAGGAATTTCCCACATTGACTCTTGTCCAGCGGTAAGTACTTCCTGATTTAAATTTCTGAAAACTGTTTCAAAGTTAGGCAATAACCTTACTGTACCACTGTTAATGATATCCAAGCACTCTTGCTTTGCAATGGTATACATTTTTGTACGTTCCAAATCTGGATCATTGCTTAAACGAACGGTTTTATCTTGACGTAACGCATAACCTCCTGCCATTAAAGCAATACGAGCTCTTAAGCCTTTAGCGAATGCTTTGCTTACACGTTCTACCGAACTTGTTCTGCTCGTTGCGTTCGGCCAAGCCAGGTAATTGGAAGCTTCAGCTAAATCTGCCAATAACTGCTTGTAAATTACATCTCTGTCTGTTCTTGGCGTGTAAATGGTTTCACTTGTTACAGGTTCAAACCTGGCAGGAACATCGCCCCAAGCTTTGATTAAATCGCTGTACATCACAGCTCTTAATGTTAACACCTCACCTAAAAGCTGAGCCATCTGCGGGTTTGAATCCACATTACCATAAGCTCTTAAACCTCTGATAGCTAAGTTAGCACGCTCAATACCCAAGTATAACATTGCCCAAACATTGTTCTCCGTATTCATTTGACCATTATTTACATTGGTATTGTAATTGGCCAATCTAGATTTATCGTCGCCTACGGTTTTAATGCTACTTATTACTTCACTATCGGTGTTAGTTCCATAATAAACAATATATCTTCCACGGTAAGAGTTAGTTTCAGCAAAAGCTTGTAATATACCCGTAACAGCACCCTCCGCTAAACTTTGCGTCGAAAATATTACTGATTCTTCTAAGGCCGATTTTGCCGGAGCATCTAATGCCTTTTTACATCCACTTATTATTGAACTAAACGCAATAAATAATAGTATATAATTAATTTTTTTCATCGTTCTATTTCAATTAAAAGCCAACATTTAAACCAAAAATTATAGACCTGCTTCTTGGATAAGCTGAGTAATCAACTCCTGGTGTTAAACCAGTACTTCTTCTTGTTGAAACCTCTGGATCAAATCCAGTATAGTTAGTCAACAAAAATACGTTGTTACCAGAAGCATAAACTCTTAGTTTCTTCATTTTTAACTTATTAGAGATTTGAGCTGGTAAGGTATAACCTAAAGTCACGGTAGATAATCTCAAGAAAGAACCATCTTCAACTGCCCAATCTGTTAATGCATAAGCTCTAGTAAACGGCGACCACATTGTAGTATTAGCGTTCATTGCCGCTAATTCTGCTGGATCATTACTAATTGTACCATCAGCACGTAAGTTAGTCCAACGCTTTCCAGTAGCCATAATATCAATCATATTTCTTGATTTGTACTTACTTGTAGAAGTATACTCGATTTTGTTTGCATTATAAACATCATTGCCATAGCTCCAGTTAAAGTAAGCAGCAAAGTCGAAGTCATAAACTCTTGTATTGATTGAAAAACCACCAGTATGTAATGGCATCGTATTTCCGATAAAAGTTCTATCGCTTAAATTTACAATACCATCTCCATTTAAGTCTTCCAATTTCATTGAGCCTGGCCTAACGGTACCAATCACCGAACTTGCGTTGGCAACACCTGGTTTCAATGTCCAAGTATTAGTTGCTGAGTTAAAGCCTGAGAAATCTGAAACTTCGTAACGTCCAGCATTTTTATAACCGTAAATTCTTCCAATTGAAGCTCCTGGAATTAACAGGTAATCTGTACTGATTTCAGTTGAAGCCCAGTTAGAGTTACCCGGATAATTGATCAATGAACCCATTGAAATTACTTTATTTCTGTTGAATGAAATGTTTCCAGAGAATGATAAATCAAAGTTTTTATTTTGTATTGCTTTGTAGTTTAAACTTAGCTCTAAACCTTTGTTTTGAGTTTCACCAATATTTCTAAACTGCGTATTGTAGCCTGATCCCGGAACAGCAAATTCCATCAACAAATCCTTAGTTCTATTAATGTAGGCATCAACAGTACCAGTAACTTTGTTCTTTAAAAATCCAAAATCTAAACCTACGTTTCTAGAAACGGTTGTTTCCCATTTCAAATCTGGGTTAGCCATGATTTTCGAAGGACCCCAAAAACTAGTAGCGCCATTGATCCAAGTAGTGGTGTTATTTTCGAAAGTTTGGTTAATTTGACCTACTGGGATATTATCATTACCAGCAGCACCATAACTCAACCTAATTTTCAAATCAGATAGCCATGATTTAGTACCATTCATGAAATCCTCTTGGATAATTCTCCACGCACCTGAAATTGATGGGAAATATCCCCATTGGTTACCTTGTGCAAATTTCGATGAACCGTCAACCCTCATTGCCAAACTCAACAAATACTTACTTTTATAATCATAGTTAGCTCTACCAAAGAATGAAAGTAATTTATAGTCGTTGGCAAAACGGTGGTCAACTGAATTAGCCGCACCTTGTGTAGTTAATACTCTGGCATCAGCAAAGCTGAAGGTTGAAGGGAAACCATGTACCACATTGGTAAGTGTATTTTCTTCTGTTTTAAGAAATTCTTGACCTAACAATACCGTTAAGTTATGGTTTTTGCCTAATAGCTTTTCGAAATTGTAATTTAAAGTATTGGTATTTCTGAAAGATACCCTGTTACCATTTGTTAAAATTAAGGCCGGTTTACCAGCGTTGTCGCCTGTTGGGAAATTACGCACATAATAAGTGGATTTTCCGTAAAAACGATCTTGATCATTTCTAACACCATCGTAACCAACATCGGTTCTAAACTTTAAACCTGATAAAATATCATAAGTTAAAGATCCATTGATGTTATACTGTTTTCTTTGTACATATTGGTCATTATCTGAAATAGCCACTAAAGGATCGTATAATTGAAAGTCGGGATCACTATCATCAGTGGTTAAACCTGGTACCGGAAACGGCGGATATAGCATGGCGTACTTTAAACGTGAATCTGCTGACGAGAATTCTCTAACTTCGTTAGCGCCACCACCGTTAGTTTTGGTATCAGAATATCTCAAGCCAAAATCTAAAGTCAGGTTTTTATATAATTTGTGGTTTAATTTAAAGTTGATGTTTTGCCTCTCATAGCCGGAAAGTTGCATGATAGCCCTGTCCTTAATAAAGTTGTGGCTTAAGCTAAATTTAGTTTTATCGCTTCCGCCCATGATACTTAAGTTGCTATTGATAGTATTTCCGGTTCTGCCAAAAACTAAGTCTTGCCAATCGTTAGCCGGAACATTTTGGTACAAATCAATATCCTGATAATTGCCAAAATACTGTGTGTAATCATTTAAAGAACCTCCTAATAGGGCTCTTTCGTACTGCCAAGTAACATAATCATAAGGGCTTAATACGCCTAACGTTTTGGCAATTTTTCTATAACCGCCAAATAAGTTATAAGAGATATTTGTTTTTCCATCTTTACCACTTTTGGTAGTTACCAAAACCACCCCGTTAGCACCTCTAGATCCGTAGATAGCCGCTGCAGAAGCATCTTTAAGGATGTCTATGCTTTCAATATCTTGCGGAGCAATATCTGCAATTGTAGTAACAGGAAAACCATCTACAATGTAAAGCGGCTCATTACTTTGCGTAATGGAACCACCACCACGAACGCGAACGTTCAAAGCAGCATCCGGAGAACCTTCTGTTGAGGTAATGTTAACACCCGCTACCCTACCTTGGATAGCTTCTAAAGCAGAAGCCACTGGCGCAGCAGCAATTGTTGCCGCTCCCACAGAAGTTACAGCGCCGGTTAATGCCTCACGTTTTACCGTCCCATAACCGATGTTTACAATTTTAACTTCGCTAAGTGTAGTTGAGCTTTCCTCCAATGAGGCGTTAACCTGTGATTTTGTGCCTACAGCAATTTCTAGGTTATCAAATCCAATAGAGTTAAAAACTAAAATAGTGCTACCAGAACTTGGCACACTAATTTTATAAATACCATTGGCATCGGTGGATACCGCATTTTTTGTTCCTTTAATGGTAACGGCTACACCAGGAAGCGGCGATCCGGTAGCTTTTTCGGTTACCTTTCCCGTTACTGGCCTTGTTTGTGCCTGCACCAGCTGAACGCCAATAGCTAAGACACAAAAAAACAGCAAGAATTTTTTCATACAATGTGGTTAAAAATTTGGTTATATGCAGATAGGCCTAGGGCCTTCCTAAAACAATTCTACAACGTTTTTTTAAGATATAGCACGAAACGCCCGGTATAAATTTATGCAATCGTTCCCGACAACGTTGCCAAATACAAGTAAAAATTATATCTTTAATAGTATAGATAAATAGTGCTATTTTTGAAATACATATTCAAGCTAGCCACTTACGTAAAAACACACTACAAACATGTTTGAGCCCGTTACCATAAAAGATATTGCTAAAGCCCTTGGACTATCCACTTCTACGGTTTCCAGAGCGTTAAGAGACACTTACGAAATTAGTCCGGCCACCAAAAAATTAGTGACCGATTATGCCAAACAAATAGGTTACAAGCCCAATCCTATAGCGTTAAGTTTAAAAGAACGCAGAAGCAAATCTATTGGTGTAGTAGTGAGTGAGGTAGCAAATAGCTATTTTTCCCAAGCTATAGATGGTATTGAATCTATTGCGTATGACAAAGGTTACCATGTTATCATTTCTCAAACACACGAATCATATGATAGAGAAGTAATCAACGTTAATCACTTGGCGTCTAGATCAGTAGATGGTTTATTGGTATCATTATCTTCTCAAACTTCCGATATCTCCCACTTGAAAAATTTACATGATAAAGGTTTGCCAATTGTGTTTTTCGACAGAGTTGCGGATGAAATCATTACCCATAAGGTAATTGCAGACAACGAAAAAGGAGCTTATGATGCTACCAAATACCTCATTAATTCAGGATACAAAAAAATAGCTCATCTAACCAGTTCTAGCTATCTTTCTATTAGCATTGAACGCCTAAGTGGCTATAAAAAAGCACTGGCGGATAGCGGGATTCCATTTAATGAAGACTACGTAAAATATTGCCCGCATGGTGGCATGCTTTATGAAGAAACTGAAACCGCCATTAAAGAACTATTGGCCTTAAAGGATAAGCCAAATGCAATTTTTGTTGCTGGTGATAGGCTCAGTACAGGATGTTTAAGCGTATTTAAAAACCTTAAAATAGAAGTGCCAAAAGATATGGCTATAGCAGGTTTCAGCAACTCTGATGCTTTGGATTTGTTCAACCCATCACTTACTTCGGTAAGGCAGCCAGCTTACGAAATTGGACGATTGGCTACTGAAATGTTGCTTAAAATAATAGAATCGAAGTATCCAATTGAAGACTTTGAAAAGAAAGTATTGGACACTTCGCTATTTATTAGGTAGTTATGGCAACTTATAAGCTTGCCTAGCCAATAATTTCCAATCTTTTCCTTGCTTGATCCAAACCAGCATGATTCCTAAGTGAACCTCGCCGGGTTTGCCGCCGTCATTAGTTTTAGCATGCAGTTGATGTCTAACAATCGCTGTTTTTCCTGTAATTTTATAAGTTTGATTTTTTAGTTCGATAGTTACAAAATCAGATTTGCCACTGGCAATAGTTTCTACAAAAGTTTCCTTATCCTCTACTTTGCCGCTGGAATGACCATAGTTTAAATCAGCATCTGCGATGGATTCCAACGCCTGCCTGTCGCCGCTGACCATTGCTTCTTTCAATTTTTCTACTGCATTTAGCAATGCCTGTTCTTTTTTGTCTTGAGCGTAGGTAGCAGATGCAAATAGGAAGAGTGATAGAAATAATATTTTTTTCATTAATTCATTTTTGTTTGATGATAAAAAAAGACCGATGCACGGAGATACATCGGTCAAAAGAAAAATGTTATTGTTTATTTTTTAATAAGTCTCTAATTTCTGCAAGCAAAACTTGTTCTTTTGAAGGCGCTGGCGGAGCAGATGGTGCGGCTTCCTCTTTACGTTTCAAAGAATTAATTCCTTTAACCATAATGAAAATAACTAGTGCTAAAAGGAAAAAGTTAATAGCAACGGTGATAAAATTTCCGTAAGCGAAAATGGCAGTCTCAGGTAATTTTCTAGCTTCTTCTAAAGGCATGTTAGCTGGCACATTGCCCTTCAGCACCAAGTAAAGCTGACTAAAATCAGGCTGTCCAATAATTGCTGAAACAATAGGCATCACCAAATCCTTCACTACGCTATCAATTATTTTACCGAAGGCACCTCCGATAATTACCCCTACTGCTAGGTCCATTACATTGCCCTTAACTGCAAATTCTTTAAATTCTTTAACAAATCCCATAAGCCTGTTTTTTAAGTAAAAAGATAAATTTAGTAAGTATAAACTTAATCAAAAGAACATTAATTAATCAAATAAACCAACAAAATTATAAAGCATTTGTTTATTTTTGAAAACTCTTTTATTCCCATTTATGCTAAAACAACATCTTCAGCAAAAGTTATTACAAAAACTATCTCCACAACAAATTCAATTTATCAAGTTGTTGCAGGTACCTACCGTTGCGTTAGATACCCGTATCAAAGAAGAATTGGAAGAAAATCCGGCTTTGGAAGACTCTAGCCTTATATCGTTAGATGAACCAAAAGGAGAATATGATGATTTGAATGATGAAAGAGATGACTTTGATGGTGACGCCGGCGAAGATACTAGTTTAGATGAATTCAATGTGGATGATTATCTGCAAGATGACAACACTAACGACTACAGCACATCTTACAGCAATGGCGATGATGATGAGGAAAAAAAAGAAACGCCTATTGCCATTGAAACAACTTTTTTCGAAAGCCTACAACAGCAATTAGATCTGATTCCACTTTCAGATCAGGACTTTGTAATTGGAAAACAGATTATTGGAAGTTTGGACGATGATGGTTATTTACGGAGACCAATCACGTCAATGATTGACGATTTGGCTTTTTCGCAAAATGTAATTGTAGAAGAAGAAGACGTATTGGAAATGCTCAAGCTCATCCAAAGTTTTGACCCTCCAGGAATTGCAGCCAGAGATTTACAGGAATGTTTAGCATTGCAATTGAAGCGTAAAGACACCAGCAATCCGTTGGTTAAAAAAGCAATTGACATTGTGGAGCATCATTTAGATGAATTCACTAGAAAACACTATGATAAACTAGAACGTGCAGTTGGTTTAAATAGTGAAGAATTGAAAGAGGTAGTAGCTGAAATATTGCGTTTAAATCCCAAACCTGGCGATTCAAACCAAGTTACTACGAAGCAAATGCAAATTATTCCAGATTTCCATATCAGCAATAATGATGGCGTTTTGATACTCACATTAAATGCAAGAAATGCTCCGGAGTTACGCGTTAGTCGCTCGTATATGGACATGTTTGAGCATTATGAAAAAGCTTCCCAAAAGGATAAAAAAATGAAGGAAGCAGTGCAGTTTGTTAAGCAGAAGTTGGACTCGGCAAAATGGTTTATTGATGCGATTAGACAACGTCAGCAAACGCTATTAAAAACAATGAACGCTATAATGCACTACCAATACGACTATTTCTTGAGTGGTGACGAGCGCAAATTGCGACCGATGATTTTAAAGGATATTGCCGATAAAATCGATATGGATATTTCTACCGTTTCAAGGGTAGCCAACTCTAAATATGTGCAAACTGAATTCGGTACGTTTCTGTTAAAATCTTTCTTCTCTGAAGCCATACAAACCGAAAGTGGCGAAGAAGTTTCCAACAAAGAAGTGAAGAAAATTTTGGAAGACTGCATTGGCAAAGAAGACAAGCGTAAACCTTTAGCAGATGAACGTTTGACCGAAATCTTGAAAGAACATGGTTATAACATTGCAAGAAGAACGGTTGCAAAATATCGCGAACAGATGAATATCCCAGTTGCCCGATTAAGGAAAGAACTGTAATATTCACCTGTGTAGTTATCGCCAAGTACGGCCTCCGCTAAATACCTGATAAACGCTATTTAACTGTATGCCCAATACAATTTCGTGGGTACCGTTAGATACCGTTCTGATTTCGGAGGTAGTTAAATCATACGCATAGGTAAGATTGGCAAACTGTTTAAAGTTAAAACCCACCATCGCCGAAAACGAATCAGATTTTCGATAGCTTCCTCCTATCCATATTTTATCTTTAAAGGAAACTTTAGCGTTCAAATCTACCGAAATAGGCAAACCAGAAACGCCTTTAGCCATAAACGAAGGTATTAAGGTAACCTCTTCATCTAAAAATAATTTATATCCTGAGGTTACAAAAAAATGCGGCACCGATTTTCCTTGTGTATAGTTTGAATTTTTGGTGAAGGCCAATGTTTGCGGAATAATTTGTTGAATGGAAGCCCCAGCAAAAAACCTAGCACCATAAAGCCATACCCCAATGGAGGCATCTGGTTTAAATTGCGACTCAATAACGTTAGTAAGTGCGGGATCCGCCTCCGTTTCTAGTTGTAAAGCATTCACATCGAGTGAAATTCTACTGAAACCGACATATGTGCCTACGGCCAAATTACTGGTACCGCTAAGTTGCAAATGATAGGCGTAACTTACTCCTGCATCAATTCTAGACAGAGGCCCTGCCCTATCTGACACTGCCATTACGCCCATACCGTGGTGTGCTGGTGATGAGGTGTAATTTTGCATGTAATTTTTGCTCATCGGGTCATCCCCTTTTTCTGGGAGAGATAAAGGATTTTGCCATAAGTACTTATCGCCCAAACTCCAATGCGCAGATACAAATGAAGTTCGGGGGGCGTCTTTTAAACCGCTCCACTGCAAACGATGGCCGACCTTGATATCGGTGTAATTTTCAGTACCACTTAAAGCTGGGTTAAGCAAGTAATTGTTAAACACATATTGCGTGTACTGCGGCCGTTGCTGTGCTTTCAATATCACTGCCACACCTATCATCAAGGTCAATAAAGTAAATAAGAATTTAAAATATCTCATTTGATGATTGTTAATGTTCCAGTTATTGGCTTGCCATAACCAACTAAGTTGATAATATAGTAATAAACTCCAACCGGCAACTGATTACCTTTATAAGTTCCATCAAAAGGTGTTTGATAGCCTTTGCTTTCAAATACCTTTTGTCCGGTCCTATCGTAAATATCCACTTTTACGGAAGGATAGCTATCCAAATATTTGATATTCCATACATCGTTAACTTGGTCGCCATTTGGCGTAATTGCAGAAGGAATATCTAAGTTACGCAGTAATTTAACAAAAACAACATCGGACTGCGTACATCCTTTGTCACTTTTCACGGTAAGTGTATACATCATATCATCGGTAGGTTTTACTATTGGATTTAACACGTCGTCTCTATCTAAGCCGAGAGAGGGTGTCCATTTGTAGGTTAAGTTAGCAGCACCGGTGGCCGTAGCATTAAGTCTAATTTGTCCGCCTTCCAGCACCATTCTATCTTCACCTGCATCAACTATAGGTGTAGGGTTAACGGTAATTTTTTGTGTAGCCTGAACACTACAACCACCTTCGGAAGAAAAGGTATAAGTAATGTCGTGTGAGCCGATGCCCGCTAATGAAGGATTGAATATACCGTTAGCGCTAACACCTTTTCCGCTAAATATGCCAGTGCCGTTTATCCCATTTTTTTCTTGTGCGGTTAGTTGAATTTCTGGCGCTTCCAAACAAATTTCAGCTATCGCCGTGAAATCAATTTCAGGCATTGCGTTTAATGTGATTGTTTTTTCTACCGTAGATACACAAGTATTTCCAGAGTAGGCAACCATTTTTACCGTATAAGTTTTGGTAAGCGGCGTGCTAAATATTGGATATTGATGACTATAGATTTTAGGGTTGGTACTTGTTCCTGGTGAATTATCGACTACTACTTGGCTTGGATTATTTGCAAAATCGTAATACCATTCAATTTTAGTGATGTTCCCAAAAATAATGCTCGTGTTGTCTTCAAAACGTACTGGAGACTGCACGCATAATACATCAGGACTTAGCACCGTGAAATCAGCAACGGGAAGAGCACCATCAACAACAATTTCTTTCGTGATGGTTTTATCACAGCCTAAAGGCGTAGTTACCGTTAAGCTTACGGTATACCTCCCCGCCTTGATGTAATTGTGTTCACCCACTTTAGCACTAGAAGTATTTGGATTTTGAGCATTGGCATCAGGATCTCCAAAATCCCATTTATAGGTTAAAGTAGCATTATTATTGATATATGATGAAGTATTATTGAACACAGCCGTACCGTTTTTTAAACACGAAGACTCTAAAGAAAAATCAACTACAGCTTCTGGATAAATGGTAATAGATTTGACTTCTTCGCTAACACATGAACCTCCCGAATAAACCACCATCTTAACTAAATAAGTTTTGCTAGGCGAATTACTAAAGGTTGGATATTTAAACAAATAGGATTGCGAATTTGCACTTCTTACCTGCGGATTGTCATCAACTATATCGGGGGTAGTTTTGTTTGCGAAGTCAAAATACCATTCAATTCTGGTTATTTCACCAAAATCAACTGTTGCTTTATCCAAAAAACTAACCGGAGCGTTACTACACAAATTAGATTGATTAACTACTTCGAAACCAGCTTTAGGAATGCTACCATTTACTCGAAATTGTTTTTTTATGACGCTAACACAGCCATTTACTGTAGTAACTGTTAGCGTTACCTGATAAATCCCTACTGCGGTATACACATGTTGGCCATTAACCGCCGACGACACATTAGGGTGTGCCGGAGACGCTAAATAATCGCCGAAATCCCAAACATAACTCAATACACTATTATCAGAAATAGTAGTTTTATTGATAAACGTTGCTTTTGCATCAGCCAAACATAAGTCGGGCAACTCAAAATCTAATATAGGTGAAGGGCTGATGGATAAATTTTTTACAATACTTTTTTCACATCCATTTTGAGTGGTTACTGTTAATTTTATGGCGTAATTGCCAGCACCGGAGAATGTATGGGCAGGGCTAGCCTCTGTTGAGGTTTGACCATCTCCAAAATCCCACAGCCAGGCTGTAATTGTGCCATCAACAGATGTAGATTGATCAATAAACCTTACCCTTTGACTTTCGCATAAGGGCATTGTAGTTGAAAAAGTAGGATTTGGCAAGTTGTAAACTTTAATATCTTTCGTTATCGCTTCTGATAAACATCCAGATTGATTCTCTACAAGTAATTTTGCGGAATAGTTGCCAGGAACATAGCTATGTGTAAAAGGCGTTGCACTAGTTCTCACTTCATTTTTTCCGTCACCAAAATCCCAGTACCATTTTACAATTGTATTTCCGTTAGCAAGGCTTTTATCAGTAAAGGTAACTGCTTTGTCTTCACAAGTAGCTCCAGCCGAAATGTCAAACTGCGAACTTGGATTATCTAAAATTTCGTATTCTAATTCAAGTTCATCAACCGCACCACATCCGTCAGATATGGGTTTTTCGGCCGTTACTTTTACTACATATTTTTTGGCGGTTGCGAAGCTAATTTGATCATACACTTTATATCTATAGTAAAGAATATCGTTATTAGTGTAGGTATCTGTTAACTGCAAAGGAACATTAGCAGCTGGCTGACCATTATCAATATCTATTTTGATCGATAAAGGTTGATAAGGCAGGGAAACGTAAACATCATACGTAGCGTTTACGCAGCCCATATTTTTTTTATTAGCAGCATTTAAACTTCCGTTAAAAACTTCGATGCCGGGCGAAATTAAACTTGCTCCGGCAGCATAACCGTATGACTCGGCATTACCGAAACCGTACGCTATGGCATTAAAACCGCCATTAGCCTGCAGCGTATGCGTACCGGAAGTAACATTTAACTGAGCAAAAGAATAACCAGTCTTTTGTGGCACAGGAACAAAACTAGCCCCTTTGGCTACGCCGTCCAACGTAAAACTAGGCGCATCACTTGTTTTAATAACTACGTTGATGTAATGGGCTGTAATTGCAAAAAAGGAGCTTGAATACATTGTAATCTTATCCAGCGTTTGTTCAAGTGGATTAAGGTAAATCATTTCAGGATCGCCAACATCGGTCTGAAAAGTTGTGCAATTAATTGTTCTACCTTGGGTTACTTGATACTGAGCAACTTGTATGGAATTATCACTTTCAATAAAGTTTGTGTTTTGGCTTGCAAATTCATAGTAAAAGTTATTAACAAAATTAGCGCTTGGAATAACTGTCCCATTAAGTTTCACCACTGCCGACGGATTACTTTTAAAGATTCTGTAGATATCGTAATTCCTATTTTTTGAAGGAACCGTTATAAATGACTTACCCCAAGTAGCGGTTGGATAAACTTGTTGGAAAAGATTATCTGCAGAACCCGGAGAAGTAGCAACGCAACTGATAGATATTTTAGTACTACCGGAAAACACTGCGATTTTTTTACACGACTGACCATTTGCTGCAACCGACTTAATAATTGTACCTGTTAAGTCGCCACCTGTTGTTGACCAATTTCTTTGAGCTCCATTTGGATTCAAATCAACCCTAGAATTCTCTAAGCCCAATATTTGATATACTTCGCCTTTATTAAGATTAATAGTTTGTTGTACACCCGCTGGCCAGCCACCTTGTGTAGGCACAGACGGTGTAATATTCACTTGGGTATTATCCTCAACAGCTACAATAGAACAAAAACTATAGGCATTTAACGAATTTGATTTTTGAGTAAAGTTGAGCGAGTAATAATCCTTACCCAAGGTATTAGTGGGAAGTACTAACGTGGCTCCCGAAACAGAAGAATCGTAAATATGCGCATAAGCGACGATAGGTTTTACCGAGGTAAGATGCATTCCCTTGTTAAATTTGCCTTCTGTACCACCCACATAGGCGGCGAGAGGAATATCAACTACCGTAACCTGATTGGCGTTAACAGAAAAATTAGTTGTATAACTAATGCCCGGAATATCCAATTTACCCGTGGTAGAAACGTCTGAAGTTACATAAATAGACATCTTCTGCGGGCTATTTCCCGAGTAGCTAGATACATGCGCTCCGTACATAAGCCAAAAATCAGTGCCTTTATTAGAAGTTCCTTGGGCGCTGACGTTGGACAAAAAGCAAAAAAGTGAGAGTGCGAAAGATAGGTAGACTTTCATAGGCACTAATTAATATTTAAAACAAAGCTCTCAAGGTTATTTCATGTGATCCGGTCGAAACAGTATTTAATTCTGAGGTAGTATAATCGTAAGCATATCCTACCCCAACAGTATTAGCAACATTAAAGCCTAAGTTACCAAAAAAAGCATCATTTTTTCTATATCCTCCGCCAATCCAAAAATTATTTCTGTAGGCGAATTTTAAATTAAGGTCGAATGCTTTAGGTAGTGGATTAACTACTTTAAGCATAACAGATGGAGTAACCGAAAAATCATTATTAATCCAAAATTTATTTCCAACCGTTAAAAAATAGTGAGCAACTTCCTTACCTACATTAAAATCACCATCAAAAGCAATTTTATTTTTTATAATTTGTTGCATAGAAGCACCTACGTAAAAAGTTGGTCCGTAAAAATATAGGCCAGCATTTAAATCAGGTACATATTTGTTAATTTCACCAGAGCCTCCCACGGTGGGATCTCCTTCTTCCTCAAACAACAAGCTCGAAGAATTGATGCCTAACCTACTTCCTCCTACTCCAATGCCAACTGAAATGTTTGCTCTGTCGCCAAGTGCCAAATGGTAGGCATAAGTTAAATTAGCGGTAATTCTATTTAACGGGCCAGTTTTATCGTTCAAAAACAATACTCCAAAAGCATGATGTGGCATTGAAGCAGTGTAGTCAAACATATCATCTTTTGTAGCAGGCTCTGGAACTCCCAAATCACTTGCTCTGTAGTTAGCCATATCTCCACCAAAAGAAACAGGCATGCTAAACGTCACATAGCCAGTTTTAGGAGCATCCTTTAAACCTTGCCATTGGTTTCTAATGCCAAGTCGTAAGTCCATTCCCTGATTTAAACCCGTAACAGCAGGATTAATTACCGACATATTTTGTAGATATTGCGAATAATGTGGTCTTTGCTGAGCGAAAACTATGTTCGTACAAAATAATATACCAATAATAAATCCTAAACGTATCATCTTAAGACGGTGAGCGATCCTGTGTATTTTTTCTTTCCGTTGTTCGGTTCTATAATGTAATAATAAACACCCACAGGAACATCTGTACCATTAAATCGTCCATCCCAAGGAGTGTTATACGGGGAAGCATTAAACACCTTCTGTCCGTACCTGTTAAATATAGTAATTATTCCATTTGGGAGTGTCTCTAAATACTTAATATTCCAAGTATCATTTTTACCATCGCCATTAGGGCTAAATACGTTAGGGATAACTGGTTCTTCATGTACGGTTACTAAGTATTCATAAACCACATCACAACTATTTGAAGTTATAGTTAAAGTATACTTAGTTGTTTTGGTAGGTTTGGCAATCGGATCAATGATGTCGTCGGCGCTCAACCCTTCAGATGGCGACCACTTAAACTTTAAGTTAGCCCCAGTAGCCGATGCAGCGATTTGTTTTTGCCCGCCTTGTAAAATATCCATATCCGGCGGCATAGTTACAACAGGTAATTTATCTACCGTGATATTAATATTCTTTTCGGCTGTACAACCATTGGCATTGTAAGTACATTTAATATTAAAATTACCTGGGCCTGCAACGCGTGGACTAAAGATGCCATTTGAAGTAACGCCTGTTCCCGAAAACACAAAATTACCAGCTAAACTATTTTCATCAACCGCTATTAACTGCACTGGATTATCATTTTCGCATAACGAGGTAATGGCGTCGAACTTTAAAATTGGCGCTGGATAAATGGTTACTGTAACCGGAGCCGACTCAACAACACATTGCTGACCGGAATAAGCACGTAGCACCACTTTATAGTTTGTGATGCTGGCTGCATTCGGGAATTGATGTGTGTAAATTTTTCCGAAAGTAGGTGCATTATCAACTTCGACAGTATTGGCGCCTCCAACTTTATAGTCAAATATCCATTCTAGTTTAGTAATATTTCCAAAACCAATGGTGCTTTTATTTTCAAAGCTAACATCTACAGCGGCACATAATTTCGTGTTCGCATTTTTAACCTCGAATATTGGATTTGGATTACTACCACTAATTAAAATCTGTTTGGAGAAAGTCACCGGACAACCTTTATCAGAACTTGCGGTTAATTTAACTGTGTAAGTTCCCGGAGCAGTATATTTGTGATTCGGGTTCTGCAAAGATTTTTGAGATATGTCGTTGGTACCATCCCCAAAATCCCACAGCCAAGAAGTAATTGTACCCTTAACTGCTACTCCTTGATATGCTACCACGTCATTAACACACGAACCAGGATCATTAAACGTAACTTCCGGTATCTCATAAATGGTAATTGCCTTTATTAATGTATCAGCACAACCGCTTGAAGAGGTAGAAATTAATTTTACGTTATATGTGCCGGCGGTGGTATAAACGGCAGTCGGAGATACAGCGGTGGATGTTGGCGCACCATTTCCAAAATCCCAGACTCTACTTACAATATTCGAGTTTACAAAGGTACTTTCATTATTAAATTGAATAGTTGCCCCCGGACAGAACGGACCTACAGCAGTAAAAGCTGATTTAGGAGCTGTAATGACCGTTAATGTTTTTGTAGCAGTTAAATTACAGCCTAAATCTGTAGTAACAGTAAGTTTAACTGTTTTTACGCCCGGGGTTGAAAATTTATGCTTTGGATTCTGATTGTTATCTATTACACCATCGCCAAAGTCCCAACTCCACGTTTTAATATTTCCCCCAGTACGCGGCGACGAGTCTGTGAATTGAACATCTGTATTTACACAAGCTTCTGATTGTGATGTGAAATTAGGTGAAAACACATCGAATGTGGTGAATAGCTCTTCGTCGTTTGCACAGATTGCCGCTGTGGGCTTTTGAATTAACGCTTTCAATACGTAGTTTCCTGAATTTGGGAAAAATGCCGAAGAAAGTGAGTAGTTGTAAAGGTAAAATGTCTGTCCGTCTTCCACTTTTGTGGTATAAGAAGGCGTATTCACTATATCAACTTTAGCACCGTTATTGAGTGTCCACGTTATTTTATCGGTAACATAAGGAAGTTGTAAAACAAAATCAAAATTAGTGCCCAAACAAAAATTAGTGGATGCGATACTGCTTCCTTTTGAAAATACCTGGATATTACTTTTTAAGTTCTTTAAATCTGTTCCGGCTAAGTAAGCGTACGATTCCACCAGCCCATAGCCGTAAGCTATAGCCACAAAACCACCACTCGCTATCAACCGATGTTGATCTCCAGAATTAGTTACATCCACCACAGCATAACTGTATTCGCCATCAGCAATTGGCATAAATTGACTAACAATGGTAGCTCCATCAAGCGTAAATCCCGCAATATCCACTGTTTTGATAATGATATTGAGGTAATATTTAGAAATATTAGTATTTACCCCAGTAACGCTGTTCAGCTTAGAATAAACAGCAATATCTTTCAAAGTTTGCTCAATTGGATTTAGGATAGTCATCTCTGGATCTCCAAGATAAGGGCCTCCCTGACCCGAAGTAGCAGCATTGTTTAGGTTACAATTTTGAGATGTCTGATATTGCGCAACCGCTATCGGTAGACTTGCCTTTATTACATTTGGCGATGTACTGTAAAAAGTGATGACACTACCTTTTCTATATGGATTTAATAAAGCCGTGCCATTAGCGACGGTAGTACTGCCGTTTACAGTAACCGTGGTATTATCTTCTGCAACAATAATCTTAATGACATCAGTATTGCCGTTAAGCGTATTATAAAAAGGTGCCGATACAAAATTACGTCCCCAAGCAGTTACGGGAAATAACTGCTGAAACAGGTTATCACCGCCATTTGGACTAAAGCTACCCGCTGCAACGCGTGAATTGCCTGCTTCGCAATATGCAGCCCAAGAGTTACCAGAAAAAACTGCCACGGGCGAACAACCGCTTATTGATTTCACCTGGCTACCTGTTAAATCATTGATTGCCTGATACTGATAAACGTCCCCTTTGTTTAATGTAATATTGAATTTTGTATTGGCTGCTCTTGTGCCGTTCCGGTTATTCTGAGTTGGAGTAATTTCTACCGTAGTCCCATCTTTAATGCCTACTATGGTAAACTCCGAATAGACAGCCTGGTTACTACTACCTGTGTTTTGTTGCGAAAAAACATAATATTCTTGCTCTAAGGCCGAAGTTGGCAACACCAAGGTTGAGCCTGTACGAGCGTTGTTTGATATTACGCAGTAAAGTGAAATTGCACTAGCACTGGTGACATTAATCCCTTTATTGCTTTCTAGGATATCCGAGCTACCAATATAAACACTGTATATCGTTGGATCAATAAAGACAGGCTTAACCACATTTGCAGTTATTGACCCACTTGAAATTACCACGTTACCAGATTTAACTTGATAGGTAGTATTTACATCGGATGATAGGAACAAAGTCATCCTAGAATTCAAGCCATCAATGTGGCCAGTATAAGCCACCCAAAAATCGGTGCCTTTATTAGAAGTGCTTTGTGCAAAAAGGTGTGCATTGACCAAAAGAAAATAGCCTAATACAATGAGCAGAAATCTGTTTTTCATTTCAAATTGAAAACATAAAGAGGTAGAAACCTAGGAGAAGCATGAAGTTAACTAGATATTTTGCTCAAGACGGTATAGTATCGGTAAATGCATGAAATGTATCGGCAAAGTAAAATCCACCTAAAAGAGCTAAGATAATAGATTTTGACGAGCGATAAACTCTAACTGCTGGTTGGCAACTAAAAGCTTTTCAGTAAGTTCTCTATTTTCTTTTCTGAGCGTATAAATCTCGATAGCCTTGTCTATATTAATACGTAAATCTTCCTCCATCCAAGGTTTTTGAATGTAACGATAAACTTGACCTTTGTTAATTGCGTCAATTACAGCATCTATATCCGTATAACCCGTTAAAATCATTCTAATGGGATCAGGGTGGTTCTCTAATATCGAAGCTAAAAACTCTACACCAGTGGTTTTAGGCATGCGTTGGTCGGTAATTACCACCTGTATATCTTCTGTATCTAAAATTTTCCTGCCCTCATCAGCAGACTCTGCTGTAAAAACTTTATACAATCTACGAAAAGTAGCCGCAAAGGCACTTAAATTATGTGGTTCATCATCAACGTAAAGGATATTCGCTGTCATTTTTCAAGTAATAAAAAGTTAAAAATACTTTTTTATTGTAATTCTAAAAAACTAATTTAGTGTTTTAACTATGGAAAACCACTTTTTATGCCGAAAAATTCATCTTTAGAATACGAAAATGTATACCACAGACGCTGTAAGCTCTCACCTGAACGCTCTAATCATCCAAACAAAAGAAACACAGAATCTTTATAAACCGGTTATACTGAGACTGTCGAACAGTGACGATAAAACTACATTTAACAACCTCCTATCAAAAGCTGATAATTTACAGGTTTTCGACACGATAAAAAATCAAGTTACCGAACTTATCAAATGTACTAAGCCATTAAACGCAATGCTTCCCAAGGCAGAGCTTGAAAAAATGGCAATAGAAAAAATCGGCAACAGCAACGAATACGGCGTATGGGTATATTACCCTTGGGCAAATAAGCTGGTCCATATCTTAGATCAAGAAGAATTCATTACAGTTAGGACCAATCGCAACAAGCATAAAATAACTCAAGACGAGCAAGAGCTCTTATCAACCAAAAAAATTGGCGTTATAGGACTTTCCGTGGGACAATCAGTTTCACTTACTTTGGCTATGGAACGCGGTTTTGGCGAACTCCGCATTGCTGATTTTGATGAATTAGACTTAAGTAACATCAACAGAATAAGAACTGGTGTACAAAATATAGGCGTTAAAAAAACGGTTATTGTAGCAAGAGAAATTGCAGAAATTGATCCATTTTTAAATGTCGTATGTTTTGATGAAGGCATTACTGATGATAACATCCAATCTTTTTTAACCGAGAATGGAAAACTCGATTTACTTATTGATGAGTGTGACAGCTTTGACATTAAAATAAGTGCCAGAGAGGCTGCCAGAAACCTTCAAATACCAGTATTGATGGAAGGCAGCGACAGAGGCACAATTGACATTGAGCGTTTTGACCTAGAACCCAATCGGCCAATTTTACACGGAATGGTTGACCATTTGGACATGAGCAAGTTCAAACATCTCAAAACCTTCGATGAAAAAGTACCTTACATTGCGGCCGTAACAGGGTTCGAAACACTTTCACCCCGTATGAAAGCTTCGGCGGTTGAGTTGATGAGCTCTATATCAACATGGCCACAGCTAGCAAGTGCAGTAACGTTTGGCGGTGGCGTTAGTGCAGATTTGTCAAGAAAAATCCTCCTTAACACACTTAAAGTTTCAGGAAGATATTTCTTGGATTTAGATGAAATGATTACAAATCCAGAGGAGGAAAATAACAGTATTACAGAAACACACACTGCCCCACCACTAAGTGCTTCTGATATCATCAATTTCGTTAGTGAGCATCAATTTGAAGACTTAGACTTAGCTGCAGCAAAGCAATTAAACGATGAGCAGATTTACTACCTTATTGATGCGGTTAAAAAAGCACCGTCAGGAGGCAATAACCAACCTTGGCGTTGGCATTATCAAGATAAGAAACTGCATTTATTTTTAGATGAAAATACAGCCGCTGCCTATTTAGATCCGCAATTTATTTCGTCCTATACTTCCATAGGTGCAGCCATTGAAAATTTATTGTTGGCAGCTAGTGTACAAAAACTAGAAGTGCATTGGAAACTAACGCCGCAATTTGCGCCGAAACACCTCGCTATTTTCACCTTCACTGATGGAGCAGAAGCTACGGAAGAGCAGAAGTTGCTAGAAAAACAAATCCCACTTAGGCATACGAACAGGAAAAGCCCTCCGCGTACTGAAATTTCAAACGAAGAAATGGCTTACCTTTGTGGTTTAGTTGAACAAACCGAAGGCGCATCGCTTACATTTATCCAAGATGCGGCAAAGATAAAAAG
Source organism: Pedobacter zeaxanthinifaciens (assembly GCF_003313335.1). Lineage (GTDB taxonomy): Bacteria > Bacteroidota > Bacteroidia > Sphingobacteriales > Sphingobacteriaceae > Pedobacter > Pedobacter zeaxanthinifaciens. The sequence continues at coordinate 213,092 of NZ_QMHP01000001.1, read as the reverse complement.
GCTTTCAGAAATAGCGACCACTACCGATTTGTTTAGGATGTTTATTCCGCAAGCGCATGAAGATTTCATTGTAAAAGAAATGCGCTGGACACCTGATGAGGTTGCTAAAACTGAGGACGGTATTGGCATACATACACTCGATTTAGGAATTAACGACCAATACGGAATTAGGCTCCTACAAGACAAACGGATGATTAGCTTTTTGGAACAGATAAAAGGCGGCGGTGCGTTTGGAAGATTGCTAACGCAACAGTTCATGAGTTCATCGGCAATTGGATTAATTTGTATGCCAAACAACGAGGTGCAATCTTGGATCAAGTGTGGCATAGCAGCTGAAAAAATGTGGTTAGGCGCCACTGCATCAGATTTTCAAATCCACCCGGTTAATGTCCCTCTTTTATTTTTCTATAAAAATACTGTAGAAAAAAGCGCAACTTTATCCGAAGAAAGAAAGTTGTATTTAACCAACGCAGAAAACGAGTTTAATCTTATATTTGACAAGCCTGAAAATTCTGTTTCTATGTTTATGTTTAGAATTTTTAAGGCTAGCGCATCTCCAGAAAAAACCATCAGAAAGTCAAACGATAAAATTTTCTCCATTGGAAGGGCATAACTCAGAAATAAAGCGCATCAATTTTACAGCCTTTAGAGCTATTGATGATAGAGAAGCTTGTATTAATTTTATGGATGGCCACCGACGGGTATTGGAAATTTTCGGAATTACCCAAATTACTTCCGCAAAAGCCGACTGGATACTGAACCCCGACGTTTATGTTATGCTGGTAACCGATGGAGATACTGGAAAAGCTGTTGGTGGCGGAAGAATTCATAGGGCAAATCGTATCAACAGACTTCCAATTGAAGATGCGGTTGGCTACATGGATGAAAAAATTTATCAAATGGTTGACGACTATACCGACGGCGGAACTGGTGAAGTTGCAGGTGTTTGGAACTCGTTTGAAGTTGCTGGTTTAGGCGTAGGTAGCAATCACCTGAGTACAGCCTGTGTAGCTTATGCCCAATTTATGAACCTTAAAACATTATTTGGCCTTGCTGCTCCTGCTACTTACCGAAATGTAGTACGTGGCGGATTTGAACCTGTAAAGGAACTTGGAAACAACGGCAAATTCTACTATCCTAAAGACGATATGACGGCCACTGTGATGTTTAACCACGATATCGTAAATTTACCTTTGGCGCTCGAACCTGAAAAAACAAATATTCTAACCATGAGAAACGACATTGTCCAAACCAAACAGGTAGTATCAAAAATTGGCACCGATGTTACACTCGTCTTTGACCTATCAAGAATATGAAGCAAGCCATAATCAGATACCTATTTTTAAGTATAGCGCTTTTTTACAGCAGCATTTGCTTTGCTGAGCGCAGCACTCAAAGCTTGTTTAAAACATATTACCTGGAAGATAAGAGCAATTCAAAAACCTTTGAACAAATTGTTAACTCTCCTTTTACCGAAATAAAAACAGAAATACTCAATTTTGGCACGAGTGACCATACTTATTGGATAAAGCTTGTACCCAACAACGTTCTTGGTTTCAAGAATGAATTGTTAACTATTGATCAAGCTAGATTTCAGCTAGCGAAGTTATATTTAAAAAGATTTGGACAAAAAGATTCGCTGATCAGGTCTTTCGATTTGTATAACAATGGTACGGCAAAAAACAGTCAAGGTTTTTCATTCCTATTACCAAAATTGTTAAATAAAAGCGATGTACTGTATCTCAGATTAAGGCCACACGAGGTTTTCATCACTAAAATTTCTGTAAAAAAAGAATACGAATTACTTGAAAAGCATGCATTAAGAGATATCATTTTTGGTATTTATACCGGTATAATGCTCGTAATGTTCGTATACAACTTATTCTTATTCATCGTTGTACGCGACAGAAGCTATATTTTTTACGTTTTCTATATCCTTTTCACCTGGTTAGCTCAAATTTCAATACAAGGCTACGGGCGTAGGTATATGTGGGAAGCAGATTCCTTCATGAATCAAAACTCTGTGGTGCTGTATTCGTTGCTGGGCTTAGTATTTGCCTGCTTGTTTACCATTTCATTTTTAAACACCAAACTTTTCTCACCATTTTCACATAAGCTATTCAAGGTTTATTTGATTTTGGTAGTAATCAGTATTGGTGCATTGCTAGTAATTGGTAGCACGGCCACTTTCATTTTAATGCAAATACTTACGCTGCTTGGAGCTGGTATTGCCATGTATGCCTCCTACTATGTGTATTTCAAGAAACATTTTAAACCCGCAGGCTTCTATCTTTTAGCCTGGTCGATTTTACTTGTTGGAGCAATTCTATTTGTGTTAAAAGACTACGGCATTATGCCTTACAATACGTTTACCACATATTTACTCCAATTATCATCAGCAATTGAAGTAATGTTGCTCTCGTTTGCTTTGGCGGATAAAATTAATTACTTCAAGAAAGAAAATGAAACGGCACAGGTGCAAGCCTTGAATGCATCTTTAGAAAACCAGAAGTTAATTAAGGAACAAAATATCATATTAGAGAAAAAAGTTAGAGAACGTACGGAAGAACTCGAAAATGCAAATACCACGCTAAACGAAACGCTTAACAATCTGAAATCAACACAGTCGCAACTAGTAGATGCCGAAAAAATGGCGGCTCTTGGTCAGCTTACGGCGGGTATTGCACACGAAATCAACAACCCAATTAATTTTGTTACTTCGAATGTGAAGCCACTGCAATTGGATATCGACGATTTGAAAGACATCATTAGCAAATATGAAAAGATTGATTTTGAAGGTGATATTAAAAAACAGTTTGATGAAATTGATGCCTATAAACGACAGATTGACTTAGGCTTTATCAACAACGAAATTACTTCATTACTTTCTGGTATTAGCGAGGGAGCGAAGCGTACAGCAGAAATTATTAGGAGTTTAAGGAATTTCAGCCGTGTGGATGAAACCGATATGAAAGCCATTGACCTTAACGAAGGGCTGTTATCTACTTTGGTGTTAATTAGAAATACCCTACCCGACAATTTGGTGGTAATTAAAGACCTAGGGAACTTACCAAAGGTAGAGTGCATGCCAGGCAAAATTAACCAAGTATTTATGAATTTGGTTTCTAATGCGGTGCAGGCTATAAAGAGTAAAGAAGTACAGGCCCAAGAAGAATTTTTAACTATACGCAGTTGGTATGATAGCCAACAAGTTTTCATTAGCATTAAGGATAGCGGTACGGGCATGAGCGAAGAAGTGAAACATCGCATCTTTGAACCATTTTTCACTACCAAGGATATTGGGGAAGGCACAGGATTAGGTTTGTCTATTGTGTTTAGTATCATTGAAAAACACAAAGGACATATAGAAGTTGTTTCTGAAGTTGGAAAAGGTACTGAATTTATTATTACCTTGCATGTAAATATACCATAACTAACATTATGATGAGCACTCCTACCGTACGCGTCTTATACATAGATGATGAGGAAAATAACCTTCAGGCTTTCCGTGCTAGTTTTAGGCGTATGTACGAAATCTATACCGCTATTTCGGCGGCAGAGGGTTTGCTCATACTTCAAAACATTGATGTTCATGTGATCATTGCCGATCAGAAAATGCCCAACACTACGGGTGTGGAATTTTTTAGGAGCATTGTAGATACCCACCCCGATCCTATCCGTATTTTACTTACTGGATATACGGATATTGAAGCCTTAGCTGATGCCATTAACCATGGGGATATTTACAGGTACATTACCAAGCCCTGGAATGATTTGGAACTTCACAACTCAATAAAAAATGCCTACGACGCTTACAGAGCGAAAATAGATTTACGCAACAAGATGGTTGAGCTGCAGAAAACCAATGATGAGCTTAACCGTTTTATTTATAGTATTTCGCATGAGTTAAGAGCACCATTGGTTTCAGTGATAGGTATCATCAACTTGGTTAAAATGGAAGGTTTGTACGACTCCAGTGGCGAGTATTGGGGATTAATAGAAACCTGTTCCAACAAACTTGATTACTATATCCAGAAAACGCTGCAGTACTATAAAAACGCTAAAGATGTGCCCGACCATAGCGAGATTAATTTTGCTACCATTGTTAACGAACTGGTTGAACTACATGGTTTTTCGGACAAAGACACCAACTTTAACGTTAGTATCAACCAAAATGTAAGGTTTATTGGGGATGCGTTTAGAATTGAGGTCATCCTTAGCAACCTGATATCCAACGCCATTAAATATCAAAAGACTAACGAACCCAATAAAACCGTTAATATTCACATAGAAGTGGATGAACATGAAGCGCAAATAGAAATTAACGACAACGGTATGGGCATCCTTAAGGAGCATTTGGAAAAAATATTTACTCAGTTTTTCAAAAGCAAAATGCACCACGGAAGCGGTTTAGGCCTATTTATTGTTAAAGAAGCATTGAATAAAATTAACGGAAATATTAACGTAAGCTCAAATATAGAAAATGGTACCACCTTTAAAATAACAATACCCAATGCCAAATAGAACAGGAAAAGTGCTGCTGATTGATGACAATGAGATTGATTTAAAGATACATTATAGGATCATCAACTTATCTGGTTTTTTCGATGAGATTATTTCTTGCCAATCGGGCGAAGAAGGACTTGCTTACATCAATAAAAACCTAAGCAATCCTGAACAGTGGCCTGATTTTATTTTATTGGATATCCAAATGCCTGAAATGGATGGTTTTGAATTTTTAGAAATCTATAAGAAATTTCCAAAAGCCTTCCTTGACACTTGCAAACTCGCCATTTTGTCTTCAACACTGGATTTTGGCGACATCAAAAAAGCAGAAGCTAACCCGCTTGTAATTAAGCTACTTAAAAAACCGCTCTATCCCAACGAGTTAAAAGAACTTTTGAGCAAATATTCTGGTTCGCTTGGAATATAAAATTAATTGAGGCATTAAATCAACTGTAATTAAATACTACATAGATTTAGATAGCGAGAAAATTATTAGCGTTAGTTTTTTACTAAGTTGAAGCTTTGGAACACGCATTCCCTATCAAGCATTTCGAATTGTAGCGTTGTAATTAATTCATCGCTTTTGCTTCTTAGTTCAATGGTGTGCTCACCTTTTGTAACATCTTTAATCACGTAAACGTTAGTGAGTTTATCTGGGTCTTTTAAATCTCTACACTCGGTGGTAGAACTGGGCACCACATTTGGAGCTGGAAAAAACGAACCTGACAATTGACCATCAACATAAACCAAAAGTTCTAGGTGTTGTGTACCCACGTAATTAAAGGTAATTGCGTATTGACCATTTTCTTTATTAATGTTCTCTTTATCGCAAGATAAAAGACTAATGAAGACAAATAGCAGTGAGAGTATGAATTTAATTTTGTTCAACATATGAGCAAATATCACAAATAAGTATCAAAAGAAAAATACCCACTAAATGGTATTAATACTAAAATAAATACGCAAAATTAAAATTGTACTAACCGCAATTTGCGGTATTACCATATGTAGAATGTGTTTGTGGCGATAAAAATGGAATATTCAAATTTGCAGCACGCAGAATAAACAGAGCTCCTAAAAAAATAGCAAACCAAGGGATTAATTTTTGACTGTTAAAGCGCAAGTATCTCTTCAGGTAAATTCCACTAATTGAAATGGCGAGCATTAGCGGTGTAGTGCCCAAACCAAACAAAAGCATAAAGTAAGCAGCTGATTGTGAGCCCGAAGAATTGAGTGCTGTGGCCAAAGCCAAATACACCATTCCACATGGAATTAGACCATTAAGCATGCCTGCTAGCAAACCCCACATGGGGAAATGAAACACCTTACCCATTAGCTTACTCAAAGGCTTTACCATCTTAGCTTGTATCTTTTGAAAAAACGAAATGTAGCCGCCGCTCCATTGCAACAGGGTAAATGTTACAAGTAAAATTCCTACTATCAAGCTGATTACCTCCTGTTTGGCAAACACATGAAATGCATCGCCAATTAACCCAACAAAAGCGCCTAATACGGCATAAACGCTTATCCTACCTAGTTGATAAAGCAAGATTTGAAACACATGCTGCCACCTGTTGTTTTTGCTCAATGGTAAAGCCAATACAATGGGGCCGCACATTACGGCACAGTGTAAGCTTCCTAAAAAACCCATCAAAAAAGCAAGTGGCATAAAGCTCATAGCGTAATTTCTTTGGTAAATAGGTAGTCTTTGCCGCCAACAGTCCAAGCTAATTTCAACTGCCAAAGCCCTTTATTCATTCCTGTTAGGTCAATCAATATCAAATTCGCCTCTCCAATGGTATGTCCTTTACTATGAATATCGGCTGCTTTCGCCGAAGGCCTCATCAGCGCCAAATCGTAGTTGGCACTATCTTTTAACTTAATGATCAGCTGGCTTTTAGTAATATCGATAACTGGTGTTGCCTGGTCATTCAGCGTATTGGTTTTGGCATTAAATTCCTTATCATAGTTGATACCTTTTTCGTAATAGTCGTCCTCTACAAGCGCATCTTTACCATAATTATTAAACATATAAATGGCCATGCCAATAATGAACGACATGAAAGCCGCCATCCCTAAAACTATTTTTGTTCCCCAATTCATGTTGAATTATTTACGCCGAAGCTAATTGTATATTTAAGGTTGTGCAAAAAACGTAGTACTCGCTTTGCTGACTGTTATACCGTTTTCCTGCACTTCAAAAGCGATCTTACTTTTAAAATCTTTAATGTTTTTCGGTTGTTTGATGAGAAAAAAGGTCAATCTTGCCGTTCCTTCCCTGGGCAGCAAAGTATCAGCTTGAATCAACTCAATCTGATCATTTTTGTCGGCCGATCGAAGTATGAATCGGATATCCTTATTGGTTTTATTAATTAATTCAGCATTGTACAAATTAGCGATGCTCCCATCTTTGCGCTTTTGAAACAAAGTTCCGCTTGCTCGAAGTACGGTAGTTTGAACCGCCTCCCTTTTGTAAACAAGCGAAGAAAAAACCATCATCACTACAAATAATACCGCAGCGTATCCAATTCCTCTAGCTCCAATTTTAAATCGCGATCTTTTGGTAATGAAATCGTGTGTGTAAAATCCAATTAGCTTTTTGGGTTTATTGATTTTGAGCATTACTTCATCGCAGGCATCAATACAAGCTGTACAATTAACGCATTCCAGCTGTGTTCCTTTTCTAATATCTATGCCTGTTGGACAAACTTGAACACAAAGACCACAATCTATACAATCGCCCTTTAAATTTTGGCTTTCATTTTTTTGAAGATGACCTCTTGGCTCGCCACGAACTTCATCATACGCAACGATTAAGCTTTTGTTATCTAACAATACTCCCTGCAAGCGACCGTATGGACAAATTACGGTACACACCACTTCTCTCAGATAGGAAAATACACCGTAAAAAACTAGGGTAAAAATCCATATAGATACAAAACCGCTAGCATGTTCACTAATAGGTTCTGTGATGATAAGATAAAGTTTATCCGAACCGATGACATAAGCCAAAAAGGTATTCGCAATTAAAAAGGATATCAATAGAAACAACAAATGCTTTATCCCTTTTTTCCAAATTTTTTCGAAGTTCCAGGCTTGTGCATCTAACTTACGCTGTTGGTTGGCGTCGCCTTCAATCCAGTACTCAATCCTCCGAAAAATCATTTCCATAAAAATGGTTTGAGGGCAGGCCCAACCGCACCACAGCCTACCCAAAACCACCGTGAAACATACAATGAAGAGCATAAAAATGAGCATTGCCAATGCAAAAAGATAGAAATCTTGAGGTGTAAAAATCAATCCAAAGAAAACAAATTTCCTCTCCAACAGATTGAGCAATATCAGTTGTTCGCCATTCAGTTTCACGAATGGGCTGGCAAACAATAACAGCAATAAACTATAACTGAACCAACTTCTTTTGTTATACAAAGTACCTTGCGGCTTCTTCGGATATAGAAATGTTCGGCCTAAAATCTTTTGACTTTCTTTGCTTTTTTGTTCAGATTTTGCCATCACTTTACCTATTATTCGATTTCAATTCTATTTAGCTATATCAATTAGCGGCAGTTTCAGCAGCAGCGGGGTCGTATTTTTCACCTTGTGGCGCTTTAGCATTTGCCGGCTTAGAACCCTGAAGCGATAAAATGTAGTTAGCTACAGCACTGATGTTAGAAGAGCTCATGTTTTTCTCCCAACTTACCATGCCTTTTGCTGGAACGCCATATTTAATGGTTTTAAAGATATCTTTCACGCTACCGCCATGTAACCAAAATTCATCGGTTAAATTTGGACCAACCAAGCCCTCGCCGTGTTGCCCGTGGCAGGCAATACAATTCGCATCAAATACACCTTTACCTGTAGCAATTTGTGCAGGATCTACCTTAACCGAATTTTCATCAATCGAAGAAGCAGACTTAGCTAAAAATTGCTGCTTTTCAATAGCAGCTTTTGCCATTTCAGTTTGATATTCATCGTCTTGTCGTTGGCCGCGGTCACTAAAATGATAATAGTACAGATAAATTGCTCCGAAGATGATGGTACCATAAAAAAGTACGTTAAACCAAGTAGGAACAGGGTTGTTAAGCTCCTTAATACCATCGTAAGTATGCGGAATTTCTAAATCCTTTTCAGCCGATAGTGGCTTTAAACTCAAAAGCTTGGTCCACAAATTAGGGCGGCTGCCATTTTGCTTTTTCCAATCCTCATACTCTAGCAATTGCTGTTCTTTTGATCTGTAAGGCGTTGGATTAATTCGCTCCTGATAAATCACTTTAAAACTATTGTAAAGTGTGATGGCCACAAAAAGCAGGATAATGGAGAACACCAACAAAGTGATGATCAATAATTCTGTTGTGCTCACACCTAAAGATGGCTCGGGAATAACTGGCGCCGCCTCTCCTGTTGCGCTGGCAGCTGCACCGCCTTGAGCAATAGCGTTAATAGCCAGCAAGCCAAAAAATATCATCAAACTAAACTTCTTCATAACCATTATTTTGAGGTTCGCTAATTGGGAGATTACTCATTTCAACTAGATGTTGTTTGTTCATTTTCAATAGATATACTGTTACCAAAATGAAGAAAGCCATGAATATGAGCAGAGATAAGATGAGATAAAACTCACCTCCGGCTAGGTCTTTTATTTGCTTGAACATAATTTTACTGGTTAGAAGGAATAGTTGTTTTATTTGCTTTGATATCGGTACCCAAACGTTGCAGATAGGCAATTAGCGCTATAATTTCTCTGTCGCTTTTCACTTGTATGTTATTCTGTTTTAGGTCTTCCGCTATGGTTTCAGCCTGAGCGTTTAATTTAGCTACAGCCACTGCGTCAAAATTTTCTCTGTAAGGCACACCTAAAGTTTGCATCGCTCTAATTTTAGCAGGCGTTTGGCTTACATCCAATTTTTGGGCAATTAACCAAGGATAAGGAGGCATAATACTACCTGGAGACATTGAAGTTGGATCCATCATGTGATTGTAGTGCCAAGCGTTAGAGTATTTACCACCAATACGGTGTAAATCAGGTCCTGTACGTTTACTACCCCATAAAAATGGATGGTCGTATACAAACTCCCCTGCTTTGCTGTATTCGCCGTAACGCTCAGTTTCCGATCTAAACGGACGGATAGTTTGCGAATGACAATTCACACAGCCCTCTCTGATGTACAAATCTCTACCTTCCAACTCTAACGGCGTATATGGTTTTACGCTAGCAATGGTTGGCACATTACTTTCGATAGTAAAAGTCGGCATCATTTCGACCATACCACCAATTAAGATTACGATCAAAGACAACACCATAAATTTCATTGGCTTGCGTTCCAAAATTCTGTGCCATTTTCTATCCGCAGCATCTTCGTCAACTACCACTTTCGCTAAAGGCATTGCCTCCGCTTCCTCATTGGCTACTAGCTTTCCTTTCAACATTGTTTTTGCAAGGTTGTAGGTCATCGCAATTGCACCTATCAAATAAAGTGCACCGCCAATAGAGCGTAAAATATGCATTGGAATAATTTGCAGTGTAGTAGTTAAAAAGTTGGCGTATTTTAACAAACCCTCTGAAGTAAACTCTTTCCACATTAAACCTTGGGTAAAACCTGCCCAGTACATTGGAATAGCGTAAAACAAAATCCCAAGCGTACCAATCCAGAAGTGGAAGCCAGCTAATTTTTTAGAGTAGAGCTCTGTTTTGTAGATACGAGGAATTAACCAATACAAAATGCCGAAGGTTAAAAAACCGTTCCAACCAAGCGCACCTACGTGTACGTGGGCTACAATCCAATCTGTAAAGTGGGCAATACCATTAATTTGTTTAAGGGAGAGCATTGGACCTTCGAAAGTGGCCATACCATAAGCAGTAAGTGCCACCACCATAAACTTCAAGGTAACATCTTCACGCACTTTATCCCAAGCTCCACGCAAGGTTAACAAGCCATTGATCATGCCGCCCCAACTCGGTGCAATTAACATGATGGAAAAAACTACACCTAGTGATTGCGCCCATCCTGGCAAGGAAGTATATAGCAAGTGGTGTGGGCCAGCCCAGATGTAGATAAAGATTAGTGACCAAAAGTGAAGGATACTCAATTTATATGAATACACTGGGCGATTCGCCATTTTAGGAAGAAAGTAATACATCATCCCTAAATATGGTGTTGTTAAAAAGAAAGCAACCGCATTATGCCCGTACCACCATTGTACTAAGGCATCCTGCACTCCGGCAAACACATAATAACTTTTTAAGAAAGATATAGGCAGCTGAAATGAGTTTACAATATGCAATACTGCAATGGTTACGAAAGTGGCAATATAGAACCAAATGGCTACATATAAATGCCTTTCGCGACGTTTGATGATGGTACCAAACATATTGATGCCGAACACCACCCAAATTAAGGTAATCGCTATATCGATAGGCCATTCTAACTCAGCATACTCATGAGATGAAGTGATTCCTAAAGGCAAAGTAATTACAGCAGAAACAATAATTAACTGCCAGCCCCAAAAATGGATATTGCTGAGCACGTTACTAAACATTCGGGTTTTTAATAGGCGCTGTAGCGAATAGTAAACGCCCATAAAGATAGCGTTACCCACAAAAGCGAAAATTACGGCATTGGTGTGTAGCGGCCTAATACGACCAAAGGTGGTGTACTGATTGCCCATGTTAAGTTCGGGCTTGTACAACTGCATGGCAACAATTAATCCTACTAACATCCCGATAATGCCCCATACTACGGAAGCAATACCGAAATTTCGTACAATTTTGTTGTCGTAAGTAAATTTTTCTAGCTGCATAATGATTAGAAATAGATTTGTTATGTTGGAAACAAAGTTATCCTAGCGCTACAGCAAAGCTGATGATAAGCGTTAGTCGGAAATATGATCTTTATCACTTTCAGGAATATCAGTTTCGTCGTCGAAAAGAATACGTACACTTGGTGTATATACATCATCATGTTGACCACTTTTGAGCGACCAAAAAAATGCGCCTAAGAAGATGAGCGCCATGGTAACGCTGCATCCGACTAAAAAATAAAGTATGTTCATGTTTTTTGGTTGTTTTGTGATTGGTTAATTAGTTTTTTAGTTTGGAAGTTGAAGAATCGGAAAGTCAGAAAAGTCGGGAAGTCCGAGGTTAGAACAAAGGACAGGGATAAATTTTTGGATAGACGGAGTAGTTCATTGGTTCATTAGTTCATTAGTTCACTGGTTCATTAGTTAATTGGTTCACTGGTTCATTAGTTCATTAGTCAATTTTAGTTACTGACACCTAATACCTAATACCTATTCCCTAACCCCTGACCACTAATTCCTGATACCTGACCCCTGACTCCTGATACCTAACAACTACCTCAACCCATTCTTCCTTGCAAAATATCGTGTGGCAAAACTTGTAAAACTGATGATCGTAATGGTGCTTATTGGCATTAAAACCGCAGCAACTAAAGGATAAAGTGTACCCTGTACCGCATAGTAAACCCCAATCAAATTGTATGCAGTGGCTATAGCAAAGCTGATTTTAATTGTTTTCAAACCATCCTTGCTCAATTCAATAAAACGAGGTAACAAACCAATGTGATCTCCACTTAATATCGCATCGCAACCTGGCGTGAAATTATTAATGTTATCAGTAATTGCAACCCCAAAATTTGCTTGCTTCAACGCTCCAGCATCGTTCAATCCGTCCCCTAGCATCATTACTTTTGAGCCATGTTGCTGTAATAGTTTAATCGCTTCCAGTTTCTGTTGCGGACTTTTGTTAAACGCCATCTTGGCATCAGCGCTGAAGATCGATTTCAGCATCTGTTCATCTTTATTGGTATCTCCAGAAAGCACCTTTAACTGATATTTATCTTCCAAAGATTTAATCAACGGAAATATACCTTCTCTCCACTGTTGGTCAATAGAAAAACAACCCTTGTAAACGCCATCGATAGCAATATGTACGCCTGCTTCCTCTTTGCTTTCTATCGGCTGCGCTAGTCCCCTTACGCTGCCAGCATAAACTACACTGCCTTCTATCACTCCTGTAATACCCCTACCCAATAATTCGTTGTATTTAACAATAGGATAAATTCGGTAAGGATTTAAACTTTTAAAGACCTGCCTACTTAAAGGATGCGAGGAATTATACAGCAGCGAAGCAACCATCAACTGTTCTTTTTCCGTTAAATTTCCACTAAAAACAATAGCAGATTGATGTGTACTTGTCAATGTTCCAGTCTTATCAAAAACCACGGTATCCAAATCGGCCAACTGCTCAACAGCGTCAGTATTTTTAACGTAGAAGCCTTTTTTATCGAAAACTGATAAAATTGCGGACAAAGTAAATGGCGTACTTAAGGCCAAAACGCAAGGGCAGGCAACAATAATTACCGCGGTAAAAGCCGACCATGCTTTGGTGCTATCGCCTTGCCATAACCAATAAGCTGTAGCCGCGAAAGCAACTACAAAAACACCAATACTGAAATATTTTGCAATGCGATCATTAAAACTCTTTTTCTTTAAATCGGACTTGTAAAAATCCTTATTCCATAATCCAGTTAAGTAACTTTGCGAAGCCGGCTTGATGACTTCCAACTCAATTGCCTCCCCCATCTGCCTACCGCCAGCATACACCATTTCACCCAAAACTTTCTGCTGAGGTGCGGCTTCGCCAGTTACAAAACTCATGTCCAGCCAAGCATCACCTTTCATCAATATGGCATCAGCTGGAACTAATTCGCCATTGCGTATCAACAGCCGATCCCCAACGGCTATATCACTAATGGCTACCGGTTTTTCCCGGTGATCTTTCAAGGTAGTAATGGCAATTGGAAAGTACGAACGGTAATCCCTATCAAACGAAATATGCTGATAAGTGCGCTGTTTTACCCATTTCCCCATTAACAACAAAAAAACCAGTCCTGTTAACGTATCTGCAAAACCCGGACCTGTATGCAATAGTGTTGAAATAGCGGTACGTATAAAAAGCACTGCTATGATGAGCGCAAGTGGCGTATCTAGGTTAATGTAGCGTTGTTTTAAACTGGCAAAAGCCGATGTAAAGTAATCTTTAGCACAATAAAATGTAACAGGGATACAAAACGCCAAATTTAGCCAAGCAAAAAGCTGCTGAAACTCTTTTTCTATATTAGATAAACCAAAGTACTCTGGAAAACTAAACAGCATCACGTTGCCCATGCTAAATCCGGCAATGGCAATTTTCCAAATCAATTGCTTGTTTACCGAATTGCTTTTCTCTTTGACTACATCTTGCAGACTGATTAAAGGCTCGTATCCAATGTTACTCAGTATTTGTACCACTTCACGTAAAGAAACTTGCTTGTGCTTATAGCTAATGGTTACTTCCTTTTTTAAAAAATCTATACGAGAACTAAAAATAGCAGCATTTATTTTATAGAGATGTTCCAGCAACCAAATACAAGAGCTGCAGTGGATAGATGGAATGTAAAAAGTGACGATGGTATTGTCTTCATCTTTATAATTGATTAACTGTGTAATGATACTCTCCTCATCTAAGTATTCGAAATGACCACTGTTGGCTACGCGTTGCCCCGGAGTATCATTGTATGCGTAATAATTACACATGTTATTTTCAGAAAGTAACTGATACACACTTCTACAGCCTACGCAACAGAAATCTTTATCATCGTAGCTCAATTTTATAGTAGATAACTGATCACCACAATGGTAGCAAACTGAACTTTGGTGGGTAAGCGCTGAATGGTTCATGTAATGGGCTCCTTTCTATAATTTTTGATTGCTACTGACAACAAACTGATGAAACAAAATGCTGTTACTTTAAATGGCTGTACTAAATAGTTGCGTTTTTGGCTGTTGTTCCCAAAGCCTGCTATCAAAAGCCATGCATACATTCCTCAAATAGGATTTACCCATTGGTTTAATAGTGACTTTTTGTGCATCTATGCTTACCAATGCATCATCAATCATTGGTTGCAGGCGGTTGAGTACTGCGGCATCAACATCACTATCAAAAACAGTTTGGTTTTGACACATTAAGTTGGAGATATGCTTACGTATTTGAAGATCCTCCAAGCTAAGCAAATGCCCTTTTTGAACTGCCAATTCGTTAGTTGCGATCATCTTTTTGTACTCCTCCACAGTTTTGGCATTTTGTGCAAAAGCAGTTCCGCAATCGCTGATGGAAGAAACGCCCAAACCCAATAAGATTGGCGTATGCTGGTCGGTATAGCCCATGAAGTTGCGGTGTAGCTTACCTGCTTTACTTGCAATATATAGGCTATCTGTTTTTAAAGCGAAGTGATCCATCCCAATTTCCTCATAACCTGCTTCAACCAGCATTTGTCTTCCAGTTTCATATAAAGCAAATTTTTCATCTCCTTGCGGGATATCGTTTTCTGTAAAATGACGCTGACCAGCTTTTATCCAAGGCACATGAGCATAACTATAAAATGCAATTCTATCAGGGTTAAGCTTGGTCACTTCCTCAATGGTGGCTTTCAAACCTTCTTTACGCTGCCCAGGAAGACCGTAAATCAAATCGTAATTCACAGACTGATAACCTATCGACCTAGCCAATTCGGTAATTGTTTGAACCTGCAAAGGTGTTTGATAACGGTTAATCATGAATTGTACTGTTGGGTCAAAATCTTGAATGCCCAGGCTTAACCGTTTAAAGCCCAATCGATATAAAACCTGCAAATGTTCAGCAGTTGTATTATCGGGATGTCCTTCAAAAGAGCAGGTTGCCCCATCATCAAATCGCTCTCCGCCCGCAATAGTCGCTAATAAATGCTTCAAATTATCCGGACTAAAGAAAGTTGGTGTACCGCCTCCCAAATGTATTTCCTTAATTTTTGGGCGCTCACCTAGTAAGTCGCAATACATTTTCCACTCTTGCAATAATGCAGTGATATACGGAGATTCAACACCATGATTTTTGGTGATACGGGTGTTGCAACCACAATAAGTACATAAATTTTCGCAAAATGGTAAATGTATGTACAAACTGATGCCCTCTTGCTTGTGTAAGCCATAGGCAGTAACCAATCGTTGTTTCCATTGTGTCACGTTAAACTGGTTGTTATCCCAGTAAGGCACTGTTGGATAACTGGTGTAGCGTGGAGCTGCTACATTGTATTTTTTTAATAACTCAGTGCTGGCCATCGTCCGCTCCTTTCCTCATTGCTGCGCCACAATCATTGGGACAACAACAGGCCTTGCCAACACATTTTCCAGCCGCCCAATTATCTAGATTTTTAATTACCTGTTGCATCCTCTCCATTGCCAAATTGGAACCATCTCTAGCTACCGGAACATTTGCTATTTTAAAGCCTGCCAAACCTGCTGCAGTTAAATCAATATGTTGAGTTTCAAAAGATGAAGTAGCAATGTATTTTATCCCTAAAGTCCTTAAGCCTAAAATCAAATCTGCGTCAAGTACATCTTCATTAAACACAATTAGCACTTCCTTACCTTGAGCAAAAGGCAAAGTTTCTTTACTTAAACTATTGGCTATAATAGTGATATCATGTTTTTTATGATTAGCCAACACCAAGCATTCTTTTTCTTCAGGTTTAATATTATATGCGATAGCCTTCATGAAATTCTTTTATATATCACAAAACTACCTTGCCTTTTTGCTTTGAGGCTTGAGCATCATTATGCTAAAAAATGATTTTCATCAGGAATTAAGGATTAAAGACTTCTAAAATTCTGAGTGACGCAATTTTTTTAAGCAATGATTATCCTAAAATATTAGATTTGGGAGTTCTGATTTATACGCTCAATGAATGCAATGAGAAAACTGTTATTATGCCTTATGAGTTTTTTTTGCTTTGCTCAACAGAGCGATGCACAAGTAGCCATTCAGAACTATAGCGTTTTTATCGGCAAAGCGTCATTTGCTAAAAGCGATTTTATCTTGTTGAGGAAATTTAGGCAACAAGGCAAAACAAAATTCCTTGCGGTTGATGTAAACACGCTCAACACTACAATTTTAGATTCGGCTAACGTTAAATTTAGCTCAAGTTATTGGCAGCAGTTAAAATATACCTATCCAAATACACCATTTATAAAAGCTTTAATTGATGTTGAGAATCAGTCTTTTTTAATACAAGATGCTGGTATTACTCACGGATATCCGGCGGAAAAAGGAATTACTTTAACTGTTGATTTATGTCCATCGCATAAACCTTTGGACCGAAGTATTTTTAATGCACTAATTAGCTCCTTCGCTAGTATCGAAAAGCCAGTGCCCATTGGTTTATCTATAGCCGGAAAATTTTTGCTACAACATGAAAATGACATACAATGGATTAATGAGCTGCAGCAAAAGCAACTTATCAAAGTGACATGGATTAACCATACTTACAGCCACTATTACGATCCAAAAGTTCCATTAACCGAAAACTTCCTATTAAAACCAGGTACCAATATCCATAACGAGGTATTGAAATTAGAGCAATTGCTGTTAGAGAAAGGCATGATACCCTCTATATTTTTCAGGTTTCCAGGCTTGGTTTCGGATAGCGCCATTGTGAAACAAATTACCACCTTGGGCTTATTGCCCATAGGCAGCGATGCTTGGTTAGCCAAAGGCAATCAGCCTAAAAATGGCAGCATTGTTTTAATACACGGCAATGGAAATGAACCAGTGGGCGTAAAAGACTTTTTAAACCTGATAAAAAACAAAAGCCAGCTTGTACAAAGCCGGCAATGGTTAATGTTCGATTTGAGCAGTAGCGTAAAAGGCGAATTTTAATTGGCCTCTATTCTTCTCCCGATGTAATATACTTACTCACTACCAACAACAGTGAAGTTCGGTTAGCCTTAGCTTCCTCATAGTTTTCTTTTAATAGCGTTACTACTTGCCTATTTTTAAGCTTTATAGCCGCCATTTGAAGCGTTTGGAAAGTAGCCATCTCCAAGCTTTCAACATTTTGAAGGTAAAAGAGAATAGAGAGATCCCTCAATTCCTTATCCTGTCCCTGCTCGGCAATGGTGGCAAATGTGTCAGCTATGTAACCCTTTACACCTTTTGCGTTTGCTTCTGTGTAAGCTGAGTCCAGCAAGGCGTAAATCACCTCCATTTTAGACATCTCCGTTTGTACGTTATCTAACGTTTGCAAAATAGAAGTCTTCAATTCCGGATAGTGGGCTTTTTCTAATAATTCAGGTAAATGTACGATTAAGTGGGATTTTGTACAGTAAATCATATCTAGATGCGTTATAAAAAAACGCTCTATTTTTTCATAATCCACGTTCATAATTCAGATAGTTGTGCTAAATTTTATTTTTTTAAGTGTTTGAATTTAACGCTAGGCTTTCACTAATTGCTTTGCTGTGAGTAACAAATGCTCAATATCAAATGGTTTATTCACCATCGCATCAGCATGCGCTTCTTCTGCCAATCGTGCCAAATCCCTTTCGGCTGATAATAACACAACAGGCATGCCTTTGGTTTGAGGCAACGATTTTAATTCCGCACAAAGTTGCGCTCCGGTTTTTTCGAAGCCGCTAATTCTTACGTCGAGTAAAATTAAATCGGGGTTAATAACCGCTATTTCATCGGTCTTAAGGCCTTTTGAGTTAGTAATTACCTCATAGCCGTCTTCTACAAAGATGATGTCCAAGATTTCCAATATATCCGGATCGTCTTCAATAATCAATATTCGCTTCTGCTTCATAAGTGTCTGACATCATAACATTTAAGTTATGATATTGTTTTCGAAGTTTCACGATAAAAGCAACACTTCGTAAGGCAATGTACAGCATTTAAATTGAAATACAATTAAAGGTTATTAACATCAAACACTAATGTCATTTTTAGGCAACAATCCAAAAGTAATTACTCCGAAAACGAGTATTAGACTTATCTTTGTAAGATATAATTTAAACCCCCTTAGCCTATAGCCCAATATATTACCTAATCATTATAAGGAACAACGTGAAGAAATCACTTTTAGGATTAGGCTTTTTAGGCATTACAATTTTCTTTTTTTTATCGGCCACTAGTAAAACTGAAATGGCACCTCCAGCTAATAAGGTTATTGGTACGGTTATTTCTGCAGATAGCGTTTATAATACGCACATCAATAGCTTGTACACCGACTTAAATTTGAAGGAAAAGGGGCTGGCATTATCAGTATTTGAGAAAGCACTTACAGGTTTCTACAACTTAAGGCAGTTGGGCTTGGTGCCTCATAAGTCTATTTTAACGATTGCGGATTTTGACCAGTTGAGCACCAGAAAAAGACTTTATATTATTGATTTGCAACACAAAACGTTGCTATTAAACACTTGGGTAGCACACGGGCAAAACAGTGGTGGTGATGAGGCTAATGCATTTTCTAACATTAACAATTCATTTTCAAGTAGTTTAGGATTTTACCTAACCGGAGAAGTTTACAACGGTGTACACGGCAAATCTTTAAAATTAGATGGTTTAGATGAGGGCTTTAACTCCAACGCCCGTAGTAGGTCCATTGTAGTACATGGTGCTGCTTACGTTAGTGAAGGTACCATTAAAGCGTTAGGCAGATTAGGTCGCAGCCAAGGTTGCCCTGCAGTAGCACCCGAAGTAGCCGATAAAGTGATCCAGACTATTGAAGATAAAACGGTACTTTTCATCAACAAAACAGATGAAAAATACCATTCTAAATATCTTAATGAAACTTTAGCTGCCAGTTTTGCTAACGATCAAATGCAGGTTAACAATTTTGATTAACCGTAAGCGATTGGGTTAGCAAATGTTAGCCCAATCGTTGCAAATGCGTGTACAATACAATATCCAAACCGTATACATCTTTGCGGTACTGCAGTTTCCCGCTCTCATCTAACCAACACGTGTTGTAAGTTAAATACACCGGAACTTTGTTTGGCAGGGCAATATCTTTAGCTTGCGGTTGTCCTGTTTGCATTGCATTTTGGATAGTTTGATACTGATTTCCATTTCCAAAAAGCGCTTGTGCTAGTTTCATTGGCTCTTCTACGCGTACGCAACCATGACTTACTGCCCTCACCTGCAAATTAAAGGCTTTCTTAGCTGGCGTATCGTGTAAGTAAACACTGCTTTGGTTGTTGAAAAGAAACTTAATCTTACCTAACGAGTTGTCATCTCCTGGGCGCTGTTTGAAACTGTATTTTTTCGCAGCACCATCTTCCGACCAATCAATAGTTTCTGGATCATCCACGATTTTTCCATCTTGATAAACATCGATGTTGTTATTGGAAAGATAATAAGGATCCGCTGCTGCGTATTTTGAAATTTCGTTGGAGGCAATGCTCTGCGGAATATTCCACACTGGATTAACTTGCACACTATGAATTAAACTATTAAGCTGTGGCGTTTCTCTGTTAAATGGCCTGTCTTTCTTCACACCACTCTCATCGTATTCGACCAATTTATCGGCATAATCTTTATTTCGTCCCTCTCCTACACAAACTTTCATTTTTAAAGCAGATTTTCCTTTTTCCATTACATCCAACGTAAAATCAGGAATATTTACCAGAACATATTTATCGCCGCTTGGCTTATTTTGCCAGCGCATACGTTCCAAATTTACTATTAAAATTCTTTTCGCTTCTTCATTAGCAGCACTTGTTTCGGTTGATAAACGCTTTAGCTCACGTTGCATAGCCAAATATGGTTCTGCTTTAGGCTGAATACTATCCAGATATGCTTTCGTATCTTTTGCATCAAGCGTAGCTGTAAAACTTTTCTCATCCGGGCGCTTAGTTTCCGTGTAATACTGCGCATAAATTCTCCTCGGACTAATTGCTCCAAACTGCATCACATCACTATAATCGCTTACAGCCGCTGCCAACAAAAGCTCTAACTCCGCTACAGAAGCGTAAGCCTGTTCTACAGTCGCTATCTTTTTATTGTCTTTCATATCGCTGTATAAAGCGTGAATTTTAGCAGCATTAAACATGTTAGGCGATAAACCATGATTGCCAACGCTATCTAAAACTGCCATTAGGCTATCCATTTGTTTTTCGGCGAATACCTTTTGCAACATTACCGGCTGGAACTCCTGTTGCTCGTAGTAAGCCTGCATAAACTTAGGGTTGCGGAAGTTTTTTTTCATGGACTGCTGCTTCGTTTTAATTTTTTCAGCGAGCACTTCGGGATCCATTTGTTTAAAAACTTTATTACCGGTAGATTTTGATGTCAACTTAGCAAATTCAGCATTCTTATTACCGCAGGAATAGATTACAAAAGAAAGCATTACACATAAAAGCGTTAATGCTAAAGCGTGAGGATGTTTTTTCATGTCTAATTAATCGCAAACTGGCATCGTTTGTTTTAAAATTTTGCTTTTTCCTCAATTGTTAATAAAAGTTCAGATTTATTCAACTAAAAGAGATTTAAATGGTTATAAGTTTATTAATAAATGACAGCCGTTATGAAATATTTTAGCAGATTTACAGTTTTGGCACTCACGAGTTGCCTAGCAATTGCTTCCTGCACTCCTGCAGAAAGATCTTATGACCAATCTTCTTCGGAAGCATCGGATTCAGTTATTGATGCCAGCACAAAAGCCAAGGTAAATACCGCAGAGGTTGATATGGATGGACGAGAAAAGTCTTTCATTTTGTCAAGCTACTCGCACAGTTTATACATGGTTGATTTGGCAGCTATTACCGCTCAAAGCAAAAACAGCGAACTTAGGAAGTTTGGCGATCAACTTGGAACAAACTATCAAGCAATAGTGAGCAGTGTAGAAAAAATGGCAAAAAGTGAGGGTTTATTGATGCAGAGAAAACTATCAGAAGCTCAACAAAAAGAATTAAGTGCATTGAAGGAGCTTTCATCGCCAACTTTAGATCAACAAAGTTTGCAGAAAATCAATCAAATGTTAGCGACATTTACTACTGTATTTAAAGAAGGTTCGCATTTAAAGACCGTAGAATTAAAGAATTTTGCGGATGCAAGCTTGCCTAATGTACAACACCAACGGGCTATGGCAGCCAAGCTCATCGCAGCTTCAACAGATAGTGGAACGCAAAGTACACGCCCTGGCGAAGTATCAACGGGAAATTAATTAGCAAGCGCTCTGATTTGTCAGCAATCAAATTTGAGCGCTTCTTATTTTAAACAGCATTAAAATCTTAATCATAGCGATACAAAGGCAGCACTGAACTTCCGGACTTTCGGACTTTTCGGACTTCCGGACTTCCAGACTTCCAGACTTCCGGACTAAACTAAACAACTACTGCTTAATTTTACTAAGCTTATCAATTGATACAATGTAGATTGCGTTACCATGTTTCTCAATCAGTTTTTCCTCTTTGAAATCAGCTAACATTCTGCTTACCGTTTCGCTGGCAGTGCCCACAAATGCAGCTAAATCATCCCTAGATATCTTTAAAGTACAACTGTCTTCCCCAGTCTTAGTAAACTTTCTACCAAGCTGTACCAAAGCCTCTGCCACCCTTTTGCGTACCGAAAAGTAAGCCAACTTCAGCATTTGATCTTCCTTAAAGCGAATATTTCCAGATAACAACTCGATGAAGGCCGTAGCCATTTCCTGATGGTTAAATAGTGCATCCATAAAATCAACCTTAGGAATGAGAAGTAGTTCAGTATCGGCTAACGTGGCGGCATTATCAGCATAGGCAACACCACAGCACAAACTTTCATAACCAAAAAAATCTCCGTCCTTAAAAATATTCGACGACAGTTCCCTACCATCCTTAAACCTACGATAAGTTTTTACCTGACCACTTTTAACGAAGTAAAGATAATTAGGCTCATCATTTTCTACATAAATCACTTGTTTGGAGGCAAAATGTCGCTGCTTACCTTTTTGTTTTAGTTCTGCGAAAATGCTCTGTATATCTTTAGGAGTTGCTTTAAAACCTACAGTCTGATTTTTCTTCTTCAGCCTACTTTCTATCGCATTAAAAAGCTCTAAATCGTCAAAAGGCTTAGTTAAATAATCATCAGCGCCCATTTCCATACCCTTGCGCATGTCGGCTCTTTCCGCTTTTGCAGTCATAAATATAAAAGGAATGCTTGCTAATTTTGGATTTTTGCTCAACAGATAAAGCACACCGTAACCATCCAATTCTGGCATCATAATATCACATAAAATGATATCCGGAGATGAACTTAAAGCCAACTCCACCCCTAATTTTCCATTTTTTGCAGCGATGGCTTCATAGCCTGCAAGTTCTAAAACCTCTACCGTACCTTCTCTTATATCGTCGTTATCTTCAATTACTAAAACCTTTTTCATGCGTTAATTGCTAATGGTTAAAACTAAAATTCAAGGTAAATGTGGTTCCTTTATTTTGTTCGGTTTGGCAACTTACCGTACCGTTCATAAGCCCTACGTAACGTTTTACGATATTTAGGCCCAGTCCCGTACCGGGAATATCTCCCGTGTTGTGCGCCCTAAAAAATGGCTCAAACAAATTCGCCTTATCAATTTCCGGTATTCCAATGCCATTATCCTTTACTTCGATGGTAAGTTCCTGAGCGGTTAAAATGCTGTTAAACTGGATCATGGTATTTTCTCCAGAATACTTTATTGCATTGGAAATTAAATTGATGATACAGTTTTTCAAGAGGTTATGATCCAAAAAAACCTGTGCGCTTGTGCCTTTGTGTTCGTACACAATCAGCTGATTTTGCTTGCTGATCAATTGCATTTCCTCCACAATCTCCTCCGCAAAAGAAATCATATCGAACCAATTTGCAGCTGGTTCAACTTTGCCGGCCTCCAATTTTTCCAATGAAAGGAAATCATTGAGAATAGTGGTGAGGTTGTTGATGGCATTTTTAATTTTTGAAGTATGCTTATTTACACCTGCTTCATCATTTTTGGAGCTGTACTTATCAATTAGCGAGGCCGAAAGTTGGATTGAACTTAGCGGAGTTCTGAACTCGTGAGAAGCCATAGATACAAACCTCGTTTTCAACTGATTAAGTTCTTTTTCTTTTTCAAATAAAGCACTCACGTGTTCCTTGGCTGTTTCCAGTTCATTGATGGAACGAATCAAGTCCTGCGTACGCTCTTTGATTTTTTGCTCCAGTTCTTCGGTGTAGCTTTTAATCTTAAGCTCATCTTCTTTCTGCCTACTTAAATCGTGAATAAAGCCCGTAAATATTCTCCGATCAGAAAATTTCACCTCACTTACACCCAATCTGAAAGGAAAGATAGAACCATCTTTACGTTGCCCCTGCACCTCCCTGCCTATGCCAATAATATGAGCATTTCCGCTGTGCCTGTAATTGGCGATGTATTGGTCATGTCGCTGCTGATCTGGCTGTGGCATCAATGCTGACACGTTTTTACCGATCAACTCTTCTCTATCATAGCCAAATAATGTCAAAGCCGATGGGTTAATATGTTCAATAATACCGAACTCGTCAATAGTGATAATTCCGTCTATAGCGTTTTCGATAATAGCATTTAACAGTTTGGCTCTTTCCATCAATCAGATAAATTTATTCAGCTCCTAGTTTAAAAGTGTGAGTTACCATCTGCGGATACAACTTAATGATGTGCAACTTACCATGGCAAGTTAAGTATTTTACAAAAGCCATTATAAAAAACATTAAATCTTGATATTCTGAAGTCGTTGTTCTGCTCCAAACAATTGTGTTAATAAATCAGTATTTGGCCAGTCGGTAAACAAATTTTTATAATAGCTTACGCCATTTTCAAGTTGTTGCTTAAATGAATTCAAATATTTAATTTTCTTATCATTAACCTCTTTTAAATAAATTTTAACTTGATCATTTAAATAATCGATATATAGGTTTAATTCATTAATAAAAAGATGTGGACGATCGATGTGTTCCAATAAATTGGCATTGCCATAGATATGATTCACCATTTCGTCTAATGAATAGATACCGTTAAAGAAAGCCAAGTTTGGCCCTGGACAAATCGCTACCGCGGTACTTTCTTTTTGTTTGAGTTGATGTGTTTTAATGTAAGTAGAGGTGCACAAACCTTCGCATAAGCACACTTTCTCAGTAATTTGATCAAATCGTTCTTGGTATTCTTCCGAACTTAAATTGAAGGAAAGTAACTGATTGATTTTTAATTGTTGGTATTTTTTGGAGGCGGTACAGATGGGCTCAGTGGTAAATTCAGTGTTATTGCATAAATATTTTTTAGTGCATGGACTACCGGGCTTGCCCTCTGCAATACGTTTTAGCCTAAGTTTCTCCATACTTGCATGCTTAAAATTATTAAAAAGCACACCTAGCGGAGATGAATTGCTCAAATAGTAGTCGTCCTGCGTAGCCTTAGCCAACTGATTAAGCGTTTGTTCATCCACATTGGTAACTTCAGGCACTAATAAAAACGGACTACCCCATCCGGTAGCATCCAGTTGATAACGTTGAAGTAAAAACTCATTTTCCTCCGCCGTACCAATTCCGCCTTGCACGGTTATTTTTTGATGCGGAGCTTGCTTTACGTCCAATTGCTTTTGTTTTAGCGCATTTTGGTATAACTCGAAAAGCTCCTTTTGCATCGCTAAACGATTGAATTTAAAATCCTCCAATATTGGCCCCAGTAAAAAACCATCCGTAGCAAAGGCATGACCACCACAATTTAAACCTGATTCGATACGAAATTCGGACACCCAAAGCCCTTTTTTTGCAAGAAACTTAGATTGAATTAATGCAGACCTAAAATCACTGACTTTAAGTATAATACGCTTATCGAACTCAGCTTTATCATTAGGATAAAAAGCTTTAAATCTTTCAATAAAGGCATACAATTTTGGGTTCATGCCTGCAGATAGCACCACAGCACCATTAAGCTTGCTTTCGGCAAATCCTTTTAAAGCTGCAAGCGCATCAGTTTGATCATCTCCAAGGTATTCCCCTTTGGCAAAGTTCAGCTTATCTACTTTTGCCATGATATTTACATCAATACTACCTTTTACCATTTTGGAACGTAATAGTTGCTGAAATATCTTTTTGCTTTCACCTTCCGGGTACTCCATCATCAATTCGTATCCCTGCCTGAGTTGTGAGGCCATAGGTAGCAATTCGAAATACCTGCAAATATCATTACCTTCAATAAAATCTTGTTGCTTGAGGTCTTCAAATTGTTCGTCAATCAAATCATGTAAAAGATTCAAATAAGCCGTGATACGTTTGGTCCTGAACTGCTTCTCCTTTTTTTCTATTGCGCTATAAGTAATACCATTCAGCTTTGAATGATATTTGCGCATCCTTTCCGTTAGCTCATCATCAACGATAGAAACCACAGACGAAATGCCGTAACGGGCTACTTTTAAGGGTGTATCTATCGAAAAACCTAAACCTAAAACTGGAATGTGAAATTTGTGCGGCATAAATGAATTATAGTTTTCGCCAAAAATATTGATGTAGCCCACTTTTTTTCTTTTGTTTGGTCACACCAAAAAGTGATTGATATCATTATTGCGTTAGTTAAATACTGAAGAAACTAGTTTTATAGCTAGGCAGCTACCTATATCAATTTTATGTTAACAGCAATAGTTAACATTAACAAAATGATAATATACACTTAACCTCGTAATGCCCTAGTTTTGCAGAAAAAGCAATTTCATGAAGAAAAACAAACAAAAAGCACAGCTTAAAGCCAATCGTAAAAAATCAATAAAAGCTGTTAAAGCCAATTTAGTTAACGACCTAAGTAACTTAATTTCTTCCTTTGCAGAACCTAACAGAAAGCTTAAAAAATTAATCGAAAAGGCGGCCTCCTCTTTCGCCAAAGAAATTGAAAAAACAGCTAAGCCTGTAACTGAAGCGCCAGTGGTGGCAAATGATACCAAACCTGAAGAACAGGATGTTAAAGCAAAGGCTGCCAAGCCACGCACCACGAAAAAATCAGCAAATACCGAACAGGAATAAGATTTTTCCTGAGCTCTATTTTAAGAAATAGTTAGGTTGTAACTTCTGCAATGGTAAGATTTACAATCTACTTCAATAAAAAGACACAAAATACTTCGTGTTTCGATATTTTTATTGCAACTTTGTAGCATTAATGGAATCGAAAGCAACATATGTGAAGTGCTGTATTTGGCAAGTAAGCTGCTACATGCTGACTATCTTGCTGTTATTGATTCCTATAACGCAAATGCTGCATTCGCATGAGGACGATGTAAATCCAACAACTGCCAGCTCAAAATCGATTACTAAAACACAGTATTGTTCGGTATGTGATTACCTTACGCACATTAAAAGCAAAGAAGTAAGGCTAGACTTCGCACCATCGATTATTACGCCAACATTATCTTCCACTACTTTG
Source organism: Pedobacter zeaxanthinifaciens (assembly GCF_003313335.1). Taxonomy (GTDB): domain Bacteria; phylum Bacteroidota; class Bacteroidia; order Sphingobacteriales; family Sphingobacteriaceae; genus Pedobacter; species Pedobacter zeaxanthinifaciens. Next base: position 186,330 of record NZ_QMHP01000001.1, on the reverse strand, counting down.
CGCTATTTAGTAGATGCGATGGTAGGCAAATATTCACTTGTAAAATCTACAAATAAAGCTCCTCCTCAATTGCGGCTTACATTTGTACAAGCTTAACTAGCTTAAAAATCCGTCCTTTAATTTATCATGATCCGTTTTCATAAGAGACTGATAAATATCGCATTTACAATAATTATATCATGAAATATTTAAGACTAACGGTGGTGCTGATTTCTTTTACGTTTATGCATACAGGGTGTAAACATGAACATCAACATGAAAAGCTACATAAACGTCAGCAGCCAACTGTAAAAGACGCAAACAAATCATAGTTTGTTAGTTTAGGTAAGTTGCAAATTGCCCCGGCGGATGCTGGAGCTTTGCCAACATTACAGCTCTCCTAATTTTAAATACCGTTGATAAAGCTGTTGATATACGGCTACTTTATCAGAATGAGGCAAATACACTTGATCATAACCAGAACTCATTGCCAACTGCGCCTCTTTGATATTGCTATAGCACCCACCAATCACAGCAGCGTACATTGCAGCGCCTAATGCGCAAGCTTGCTCACTAGTGGCTACTTTAATGGGAACATTTAATATATCGGCCAAGGTTTGCATAACGTAAGCTGATTTTTTTGAGATCCCACCTAGAGCGATAACTTGCTTAATTTGAACACCCTGTGCTAGAAACCTATCCATTATTGCTTTGGAACCGAAAGCAGTAGCTTCAACCAAAGCCTTAAAAATGTGCGGTGCAGTGGTTCCTAAAGTTAAGCCAAATAAAGCCCCTTTTTTGGTGAGGTCTACATCTGGAGTTCTACGACCGTTAACCCAATCCAAAGCCACCAAATCGTCCACAGTTACAGGAATTTCGGCGGCTCGGGCTGATAATTTAGGCAAAATTGCTTCACTAGCCTGCTTTAGTTGATCTTCGGTAAGCATGTCCTTTAAAATTTCTTTTGTAGGAAATTCCAAAATTTGCTTAAACCAGCTGTATACATCACCAAAAGCCGATTGACCAGCTTCCATACCCAACATATTTGGGATGATAGAACCATCTACTTGGCCACAAATGCCATGCACTAAACCACTAAACTCATCAGCTGGCACCACCACCATATCGCAGGTTGAAGTACCCATCACCTTTACTAAGCTATAGGCCTCTATCCCTGTGCCAACAGCGCCCAAATGGGCATCTAAAGCGCCAACACCAACTTTAACCGTAGCGGGCAAACCTAATTTCGATGCCCATTCTTGAGATAAATGACCAACGGATTGGTCGGCAGTATAGGTTTCTTGATATAACCGATCCCTTAGTTGCCCCAAAGATGGATGCAGTTTCGAAAGAAATTCCTTGCTTGGCAAACCATTAAAATCAGCATGCCACATGGATTTATGACCCGCAGCACAACGACTTCTTTTTACATTGAACACATGCTTACTTCCGGTAAGTAAAGCGGGCATCCAGTCGCAATGCTCCATCCAAGAAAATGCCTTCGCAGCTACTTTAGTGTTTTTTTTAGTAACGTGAAGTATCTTTGACCAAAACCACTCTGACGAATACAAACCTCCCGAATACTTAGTGTAATCAATTTCCCAATGCTTAGCCAAAGCATTGATTTCATCTGCTTCTTTTAGCGCAGTATGATCTTTCCATAGGATAAACATCGCATCAGGATCAGTAGCGAAATCCGGCAGTAAAGCCAATGGCGTACCAGTTTCATCCACAGCACAAGGAGTTGAACCTGTAGTATCGATAGTGATAGCTATAATTTTGTTTACCAAAGATTTATCTATTTGAATAAGTAAACTTCCAATAGCGTCTTGCATTGCTTCGATATAGTCCAAAGGGTGCTGCCTAAATTGAGATTGCTGAGCAATACAGTATTCCCCACGAGCCCATCGTTGATACAAGCTAACAGCGCAGGCAATTTCGGCTCCGCTTTGTGTAGCTACCAATAAAGCCCTCACCGAATCAGTTCCGAAATCTAAACCAATTACATATTTTTCAGCATCCATTTAATTGAATTTTGATCCTTCAACATCTACCGCACCGCAAAAATGTGTGGTAATTCCAAGCTCTTCCAAAGCGGCGGCCTTAATTCTACAGGCCCTGTGGGCGCTAGCCTCATCGGTAGCGTACACCACTTGTATGTGATTGGCCTTATGTCTAGCCATCATTTGGTCGCGGGAAACACCATCCAAAGTAGCATGCATTATTGGCCACTGATAATTTGTTTCGTTCCACCTTCGCTCGGTTTCTTCTTTTGGTAATGCCACTGCTTTGCCTACACCTAAATCGCAATGCAATTGGTTATTAATTACATAAACCCTACTCCACACCAAATTACCTGGTTTAGCAACACCACGTAAAGAGCCACCTCCGCGTTTAAAAAACATTGCCGGCTGTCGGATACTATCAGAACCTGCATAACCACCAACGTGATGCGCCGGTGGAGCTGCACCAGAAATTTCAAAAACCCATACGAAATCATCAATTTGCTCATTTTTGAAATTTTCGCCCCAGCGCAAATCGTGTAACGTATTTTCTGCAGCCATACCAAGCTGGCGCCATAATTTATACGTAAGCAAACCATCTATTCCAGCACATTCATCCACTTCGTTAAAATGCGGAAGTGCTTCGCCTGCGTAAAGTTCTTTACCATTTTCATCAAAAACTGGTGGTCTATCTTGGTTGTTAAGCAGGCCTTCTACCAAGTCGCTAGCCGGAGCCAAATCCTTTAAACCTTGTTGATATTGAATGCCAATTGTATCACAGCCAAATTCATCGGCTAAACGTAAAGCTGCAACATACATTTTGCACTGCGTTAAGGTTTGCGCTTTCGTAAGTTCAGTAGCCTCATCTGTTCCCCAATCAAATTTCATCCCTTTATCCAGCAGCCAGTCCAATACTTTTTGGGCATCGGCATCACTTACTGTCAGCATCTTTGCATATAATGTAGATTGGCTGAGGCGTTCCTTGAAAATCCCCGTGTTGTGCAGTAAGTCGTCAGGTACAATGGCGTTAAACATGCCCATACAACCTTCATCAAAAACACCCATAATTGCCTTTTCATCTTTCAGTTTTGCAGCAAAATCACGACCTAATTTTTCATCTGACGAAGGAATTTTTACTGATGAAAATGATGCAACGTGAGTTTCAGGATGTTGAATTTCACCTGTATTGAGCCAGCTTTTTAACCCATTTAAAAAGAAATCATCCTTAAAATCAACGCTCCAAAGACTGCTGTATTTCACATTGGCTTTAGTTAAAGAACCATTTAAATTCAACATCCCCACTAAACCCGGCCATTGACCGCTGAAATTTGCCAAAGTTAAAATAGGACCTCGATGCGTAGTTAAGCCCGCCAACACGTGATGGCTATACTGCCAAACACTTTCAGCTACAATGAGTGGCGCATCTTTATCTATAGTTTTAAAAACCTCAATTCCCATGCGCTGGGAATCAATAAAGCCATGCTTTTTTACTGGATCATAAGCATGTGCTCTTTTAATGGTGCAACCTAAGTTAGAAAGCACTTCGGATAAAGTAAGTTCCATTTGATGCTGAGTTTCCCAGCAATTTTGATTAGCCGCAATCCTTAAGTCGCCACTGGCTACCAGAAAAATCTCTTTATTCATTTGTTTATATTAATAGTTTGAGCATAGTTTAACTTAAAACCTGAAACTATATTAAACCAAAGCAATTTAGGGTTGGCGATTTGGCATTAACCCAGCACGAAATATATTTGGTTGTAATAAGTTTGTTTTACAAATATGATGGTTGGCGTTAGACGTTTGTTCCGTATTATTGCCAATTTATTATAGGATATTATCATCATAAACATTGTTTTTGGCATTATCCGAAATTATTTAGCTATAATTAAGGAATATTTGAACCAAATACTGTATCCATTATGAAACCGCATTTTCATAAAGTACCTGTAGGCCTACAAAATTCTTTTAGCATTAGGCACGATATTCAAGAGAATTTCGGAAAAATTTGGCATTACCACCCAGAACTGGAACTGCACTATGTGATACGCGGAGAAGGTGTAAGATTTATTGGAAACAACATTAGCAATTTTGCTTCGGGAGAAATCATTTTGTTAGGGGAAAACTTGCCGCACACCTGGCGTTGTAGTGATGAATATTTCCAGAACAACCCTAGCCACGAGGTAGAAGCTATCGTAATTCATTTTTTACCAGATTGCTTAGGTAAGGATATTTTGAACCTACCGGAAGCTTACCCCATTCCAAAACTTTTTGAGAAGGCCAAAAAAGGCATGCTATTAAAGGGAGAAAATAGGGATCAACTAGCAAAATTGATGTTGCAGGCAAAAGATACCGAGAATTTAGATCGCTTGATTGTACTGCTTTCTATTTTAAAACTTTTGGCAGAAGCAGATGATTACACGGTTTTAAATCCAGGTCATGTACAATATCAATCAGATGAATCAGATGTAATTAGACTGAACAAAGTTTACAATTACACGCTCACCAATTTCAAAAAGGAAATCAATTTGCAGGAGGTAGCATCTATCAGCAACTTAAGTGTAACTTCATTTTGTAGGTACTTTAAACAGATGACCAAAAAAACCTATTACGATTTTTTAATTGAAATTAGGGTAAGTCATGCTTGCAGGTTACTTGTTGAAGACAAACACCCCACCAATATGATTTGCTACCAATGTGGATTTAACAACGTTTCTAATTTTTACAGACATTTTAAAAAAGTAACGGGTATAACACCACTGGAATACAAACGAAAATACTTAGCAGAATAATCGTTTTGTAAAAGGTAAAGAACCTTAGTTGCAGATGTTCTTTTGAATTGATTATCCGTAATTGTGTCGATTGAAAATAATCGTGATTGCGGAAAACCATAATTAACGGCAAGCACTACTTCAGCGGGAACGCCATGAAAAACGTTGTGCCTTCACCTAATTCGCTCTCAAACCATATTTTACCATTTTGCAGGGCAACAAAATCTGCACATAATACCAATCCTAAACCAACGCCCGATTCGTTAGCTGTACCAGGAACACTCTGTGCTTGATGTTTGAATATGGTATTTTGTCGCTCGATTGCTATTCCAGTTCCAAAATCCTGTATGGATAGTATGAAAGATTCTTTTTCTTCCCAACTTTTAATTACAATTTCTCCATTTGGTTTGCTGTACTTAATGGCGTTGGTAAGCAAATTGCGTAAAACGATCCTAGTCATTTCCAAATCGGAAATTAATTGCGTACACAAAATTTCCTTTTTAATGAGCACTTGCTTTTTAGCAGCCATTGGCGAAACGGACGACAACACACTATCCAACAGGGACGTAAGATCAATTGTTAGCGAATGTACTTTTGTGCCTTCCAACTGCGATTTTGACCAAGCTAGTAGATTACCTAAAAACTCCGAGGTGCCGTTGGTAAGTTCCGTCAACTGTCCTTCCAACATGCTTCTATCCATTTCTGTAAGAGAATGATTTCTAAGCAGCTCCAAATATCCCTGAATGCTGTTGAGCGGGGTACGTAAATCGTGAGAAATGATAGAGAAAAGTCGGTTATTTTCTTGATGTAGCAGTTGGAGCGCTTCTGCCCTTTCTTGAGCTAAACGGCGTTCCTTATTATAGCTTCTGATTACGCCACCAACCAAAATATAGGTTAGTGAAAGCATGATCGCAATAATGCAGGCAATATCTAAAAAACGCTCAGCGGGGCTATGGTAAACTTTCGGTACACCATAGCGGTATTCAAAATACAACAGGCTCCAAATTACCAAAACATGAAGCAGCAAGTAAATATAACGGTGCGTCCTATGAATAAAAATGATTACAATTAAACTTAAGAAGAAGCTAAACAATAATGGCCCATCAATTCCTGCTCCGTAGTAATAATTGATAGCTAAGAAGATATAGCTCAAAACGGTGAAGCCATAGCGAGCAAATGCAAAATTCCTACGAAAGCGTGATTGATAATAGAGGAAAAGCTGTAGCAAAAAGGCAATGAAAGATGCAATGGCAAGTTCTGGTAAAACCACCACGTACGAATCATACACAACAAAAATCAGCAAGGTACACATTGAAAACAGCCCACCCGAATTCAATATCCTTTTCTCTAAAGGGAATTCAGTACTAGGCCCTCTCAGGCGTTCCCATAGTTTTACCAACGACAAACCGATTTCTATTTAATAATGAAGCACACAAGCAATTGACTAGCGTAAAATGCTAAACAATACTAGTCAATTAACCAGCGATAAAGGTAGGCAAATCGATGGCTATTTTAAACAAATAAGTTGTAAATCATAATGAAATAAGGGAGCTATCTACATCATTGTTAGCTTTTTCTGCCTGATAATACTACTAACGCCACTCCGAGCAGCACCCCAAAACCTAATGCTGTTTTCGTAGTTTTAGAAGGCGTTGGAATAATCGTTTCACCGTATATGCGATGCGGATAGTTGGACGGCTCAAGAACGTTGCCTTTATTTGGAGCCGACTGTTTGATTTTCATCATTAAACGCATTCCTGCTGAAGCCGTATTTACAATCACTTTAGGAAAAAAATCATGCAGCGTTTTAATTGCCCACGAACTAAAGTCTGGGAATTTATCTTTTTTTGGATGCACTGCCAACTTAAGTAATTGTTGTGCGGTGTCTTTTGGATCAGCGGCAAAGGGCGGAACTTTAAAATCCAAACCTGAATATTTAGCAGAGTGCATGTTGCCTGTAGAGCGTTGGATTTGCGGATAGAGATTGCAAACGTGGATATGTTCTTCATTTGAAATTTCTCCCTGTATACACTCCATCATGCCTTTGATACCAAATTTAGTGGCAGAGTATACGGCACTGTAAGGCGCAGGCATAAAACCACCTATAGAAACATTATTTACCAATACCCCAAATCCTTGCTGCTTAAAAATTGGAAGTACCGCATGAGCACAATTCAAATAGCCAAGCAAGTTAGTTTTCACTACCTGATGGCTAACATCAATGGGTATTTCCTCGAAACGGCCACTAGCCATAACTCCCGCATTATTTATCCAGTAGTCAATTTTACCGCCAAAAGCCAAAGCATGGCTTAGTAAATGTTGCACCGCAACATAGTCAGAAACATCTGTTGCAACGGTTAACACCATAGCACCTAAAGCAGTGCAACGTTGTTCGGCTAGTGCTAAGCCAGCTTCGCCCCTTGCGGCAAGCACTAATTTGCAACCATATTTTGAAAATGCTTCGGCAGTTGCCAACCCAACACCACTAGAAGCGCCGGTAACAACCACTGTTTTGCCTTTTAACACCGAAAATAAATTTGTTTCTTCCATCACTCCATTTTATTGTTGAACATCCGCCATTTAGAAAAGTTTGATTTTAAGGATGAGAATTAAGGTTTATCAAACTAAAACCATTTGCAGGTGTTAACAAATAAAAAGAATAGATATGGGAATTATAAGAACAGCACTCATTGGCGCCGCGGTATATGGCGCAGTGAAATATTTGACAAAAAAAGATGTTTTGGGTAGAACAAAACTGGACGAAATTAAGGATAGAGCACCTGAATGGATAGAAAAAGCTAGATCGGCTGCTAACGATTTCAAAACCAGAACAATTTAACAAACCGCATTGAGGAGATGGTTTAACCGTCTCCTTAATTGATTCAATGAACTATTTCGCAAAAACCATCTATTAAAAAAATCCACACGGAATAGCTACTCCACACCTATCGAAATGACCTCTACTAAAATTCTTCTATCTGCACAAAAACGCATGCATTAAAACCGTTACAACTACAATCTTTAGCTCTGATTAACGGAAATAAGTCTATATTTACCTCTTTAGGAAAACGATGAATTTACTTGCAACCGAATCGACCGAACAATTCCTCTCCGGCGGAGGGGAAATGGGCAAATTGATCCGAACGATGGACTGGTCGAAAACGCCACTGGGACCTATAGAAACTTGGCCCCAGAGTTTAAGAACTTCGGTGAGCCTCTGTCTTTCTTCTACCTTTCCTATTTTAATTGCTTGGGGGCCAGAAACCATTCAAATTTACAACGATAGTTACAGACCGATATGCGGTTCCATGCATCCACATTCAATGGGAATGAACTTTCGCATCTGCTGGGAATCTGCCTTGGAAGTTGTTGGTGATAAATTTACCCGCGGCCAGCAAGGCGAAGGCACATACATACACGACCAGCGGATGTTTTTACAACGCTACGGCTATTTGGAAGAAGCGTTCATGACTTTTTCCTTCGCCCCAATTAGAGATGAAAGTGGTGGCGTTGGTGGCATATTCCATCCCATTACAGAAACTACCGATAAAATGCTTAGCGCCCGTCGTACGCAAGTGCTTAGAGAGTTAGGTGCAGCAATTGGCAACGCCAAAAGCATTGAAGACATTGCTTCAGAAACACAAGGTAAGTACGAAGAATTTTTATTTGACCTGCCTTTCATCCTATTTTACAAATATGATGCTACTGAAGAAAAAGCAAGTTTAATTGGCAGTGCTGGCACAACCGATGCTCACCTGTTAGCGGTGCCAACAATTGATTTATCCCATCCTAACGAAAAAAGTTGGCCACTTGAGCAGCTGATTAAAAGCAAAGAGAGCATTGCAATTAGTGATTTAGGCGATCGATTTGGAGATTTTTCTTGCGAACCTTATCCAGAAATGCCGAATACTGCGCTACTTATACCCATCCACATTCCCGGACAAGAAATACCTTTTGGATTTTTAGTAGCCGGTGTTAGTTCCAGAAGAGCGCTTGACCAAGCTTACCTAGGTTTTTACGATTTGTTGGGAAACACCTATAATACCGCAGTTTCAAATGTGTACGCTTACGAGCAAGAGCAAAAACGTGCTGAAGCTTTAGCAGCTATCGACCGATCTAAAACTGCATTTTTCAGCAATGTAAGTCACGAATTTAGAACGCCGCTAACGCTAATGTTGGGCCCTTTGGAAGATTTGCAAGCGGCAAAATCATTACCCGCTCCGCTGCGTGACTCTGTGGATTCGGCGCATCGTAATGCAATTCGTCTTTTAAAACTGGTAAACAACTTATTAGATTATAGCAGAGTTGAAGCTGGACGTATTCAAGCCAGTTATCAACCCTTAAATTTAACCGAACTCACCGCAGATTTAGCTAGTAGTTTCAGATCGATTATTGAAAAAGCTGAAATGAAATTGGAGGTTAATTGCGAACAAATATCTGGGCAAACTTACGTTGATAGGCAAATGTGGGAAAAGATTGTATTGAATCTTTTATCCAATGCTTTCAAATATACATTAAAAGGCGGCATTAAAGTCAGTTTGTTTCAAAAGGACCAGCAATTGGTATTGCAAGTAGTTGATACCGGCGTTGGCATCCCTGAGAAAGAGCTTCCTCACATGTTTGAGCGTTTTCATAGGGTGCAAAACTCGGCCGGACGTACACACGAAGGCACCGGAATTGGACTTTCACTAGTTAATGAATTAGTGCATTTACATGGCGGAAAAATTAGCGTAACAAGCACAAAAGATGTAGGGAGTACTTTCACGGTTGAGATTCCTTTGGGTAAAGCACATCTTCCAAAAGAACAGATACTCGAAACCATTGATATTGCTAGTTCAGCGGATTTGCGAGGTGCTTTTTTAAATGAAGCAGCAAGCCTTTTGCACAATAGCGAAAATGGACAAAATGAAAATGCCCAATCGATAGAAAATGAACAAACAACAGACGCAACAGAACTGAAGTTGTTAATTGTTGATGATAACCGCGACATGCGGGAGTACTTGGTGCGTTTGCTTTCGCCACATTTTACGGTATTTACTGCCGAAAATGGCCAGCAAGCGCTAGAGCGTGTAGCCGAAGTAAAGCCAGCTTTAGTGATTAGCGATGTGATGATGCCAGTAATGGATGGCAAGCAATTTCTACGCGAATTAAGATCAAGGGAAGAAATATTTAACACACCGGTAATCCTACTTTCGGCGAGAGCTGGTGAAGAATCGAAAATTGACGGGCTCGAATCAGGCGCAGATGACTACCTGGTAAAACCTTTCTCTGCTGCTGAGCTGTTGACTAAGATTAAGGCACAGTTAAAAATAAGCGCAGCAAGAGGAAAAACCGAGGCCCATTTACGTAGTTTGTTTATAGAAGCACCGGTGGCCATTGCTATATATCGTGGTCCGGAACATATTATCGAACTAGCCAATGCTAGGATGCTTGAATATTGGGGTCGCACTGCTGATCAGGTAGCTAATAAAAGCTTATTCAAAGCCTTACCAGAACTTGACAACCAAGGCTTTAGAGAATTGATGGATCAAGTCTATTTAACTGGAGAGCGGTTTGTATCAGGAGAACTGCCCGTACAGTTGCTACGATATGGGCAAATGGAAACCATATACATTAACCTCACCGTTGAGCCGCTGAGAGATGAACAAGGTAGAATCAACGGAATGATGGCTGTGGCTTCGGACATCAGTTCGCAGGTTAATGCCCGAAAAACGCTAGAGAAAGTTACAGGAACACTTCAACTAGCGGTGGATACTGCCGGCATGGGGATTTGGAGAGCTAGAATACTTACTGGCGAACTTCATATATCAGATAATGCAAAACGCATACACGGAATACCTGATGACGTAGAGTTTAATTACTACGAAGCTGCTGAACTCATTGTAACAGAGGACAGAGAACGTGTATTAGCGACTATTGCAAAGGCAAATCAAACTAAAGGATCTTTTAGTGAAGATTATCGTATTAAAGTTTGGGGAACCGACCAGTATAAATGGCTAAATACTACTGGAAAAGTAGAAATAGACGATACAGGCGAAGTTACTGGTACCATTGGAACCATACTTGATATATCGGAACAAAAAGAAGACGACCAGCGTAAAAATGATTTTATTGCAATGGTTAGTCACGAATTGAAAACGCCGCTCACATCAATGAAAGGCTATGCACAGCTGATGAAATTGAAAGCGGGAAAAAACGAAGATGTTTTTACGGCCGATGCTTCGTCCAAATTACTGGATCAGATTGGAAAAATGAGTGCCCTAATTAATGGGTTTTTAAATGTTTCACGATTGGATTCTGGAAAAATACACTTGCAGCAAAGCACTTTCAATGCCAATGAGCTGATGAGCGAGATTATCGCTGAGGTGAGTTCCTACAGTCAGCAGGGCCATCAATTTATATTTGAACCTAATGGCGAAGTTTTGTTAAATGCCGACCGTGATAAAATAGGAACAGTATTAACTAACTTATTTGGAAATGCAATGAAATATTCCCTGGCTGGAACAATAATAAAGGCAAGCTGTAATCAAGCGGAAGGCAATGTATACTTTAGCATTAGCGACCAAGGAAAAGGAATTGCAAAGGACGTACTTTCTAAGTTGTTCGATAGATTTTTCAGGGTAGATAATAAGGATAATAAACAGATCTCCGGTTTCGGAATAGGACTTTATTTATCTGCCGAAATCATCAAAAGGCATGATGGCAAAATATGGGCTGAAAGCGAACTAGGTGTTGGCTCAACTTTTCACGTATCGCTTCCAGTAGCAAAGGAAGTTTAACCTCATTTCCATTCCTATCAAAAATAGTTACAGACGAGGAAACATCTTTCAAGAAATTACTTTTAAATCATTACTTTTAATACAATGTCTATAGTGCCTATATCACATTTGGCGCAACTTCGCCAGCTGTTTGGGTAGTCAGTTTTTCAGAAATATATGCTAATCAAACTCCTATAAAATTTAACGAAACAAACAGAACAGCCTCCCCAAAATGAGTTGGAAGACATTCGCCATTAGGAAACGTATTTCCACTTACAGTTTTGATCAATAGCATTTACACCACATTTTAAATAGCGGCAGTATCAGCCAACAAAACACATCCGCAAAAAATTACAGCAATTAGTTTTCTAGTATTTTAGTATCCAGCAAAATCATCTCCTCTTCTGGCATTACTTCCTTCTTAATCGCTTCAAATAGTTTTTCGGATGCTAACTTTCCAATGGCGTCACTTGGTTGTACGATGCTGATCAATTTACCATAAATGATGTCTGAAAGCTCACTATTACAAAATCCAAGTACAGGTACATTTAAGCCTAAACGCTTCATTGCTCTTATTACAGTTAGCGTTAAGGTATCTGTGGTGGTAAAGATGGAAGAGTAGTTATCGATTTGAATTTCATGAGAAAAGGTATCGATGACCTGCTTGAGCAATTGTTCGCCACTGCTAAGTTCTATATATAAAGAATGATAGTTATTGATATCTTTTGCATCCATATATGCTGAAAAACCCTTAATTCTCTCCCCACTTAACCACGCATCTTTGATACCTATTACCAATACTTTTGTAAAGGAACGGCCTACCAAATGCTCTGCAGCGATTTGTCCACCCAAAAAATTATTTGACGTTATCTGTGTAGTTCTTAATTTGCTGTCAACCCTATCAAATACTACAATCGGTAATCGTTTACTAATCAGCTCGTTTAAGTACGCCACATTAGCGCCGTCAAAGCTTGGCGATATCAACAGTCCATCAATGCCCATATCTAATAAACGTTTGATACACTTTTGCTCGGTTGCATATTCTCCCCTACTTTGCAACACCAAAAGCTGATAGCCCTTTTCATGCCAGTAATCATACATTGCATTGATGATTTGATTCATAAAGGCTTTTCGCATACTGCAAACCACCACACCAATTGTCCTTGTTTTCCCCTCTCGTAATGATTTAGCGTAAAGGTTTACTTTATAATCCCTTTTTTCGGCATGATCCCTAATCAGTTGCTTAGTTTCCGGGCTGATCTGATAATCATCCGAAAGTGCTCTGGAAACAGTAGATACGGACAAATTGAGCTCTTGCGCCAGTTGCTTTAATGTTACTTTTTTCACTATTTACTCCTTCTGCTTTAGCTTTTCCAAATACTCGGTTGGCATACAATCAAAATATTGCTTAAATGCTGTAGAAAAATAAGAGGGCGAATTGAAACCACACATATATGCAATTTGTGCCATGGTGTAACGATTCGACTTCATAAACTCCACCGCTTTGCTAAATTTTATACGTTTTACAAAATCGGTTGCCGATTCCCCGGTGATGGCCTTTAGCTTTAAATAAAGATTTGACCTGCTCATTCCAATCTCCCTGCTGAATTTATCTACTGAAAAATCAGAATCCGAAAGATGTTTCTCTATAATTTCGATTGCTTCTTTTAAAAACTCCTCATCTAACGTATTAAAAGCTATATTTTCTGGCACCAAAGCCTTATTTGATAGGTAATAATCCTTTAGACGTTTACGAGAGCGCAACAAATTTTCGACTTTTGCAGCTAACAATTCAGCCGAGAAAGGTTTAGTGAGGTAATCATCTGCACCCATTTCTAATCCTTTAATGTGATGACTGGTATCTGCTTTTGCAGTCAACAAAATCAATGGAATGTGAGAGGTATTGATATTTTGCTTCACTCTTTTACAGAAATTCAAACCATCCATTTCCGGCATCATGACATCACTGATGATGAGATCAAACGATTCAGCTTCAACAGCTTTAATTCCCATTTTGCCATTGTAAGCAGTAACTACATCATATTGTAGCTCAAAAAAATCTCTCAGATAATTTACGATATCGACATTATCATCGACTATTAAAAGCTTCAGCTTTTGCGGCAAACTTTCAGCTGCATCAACATTTCTTTCGTCCAAAACATTGGCTTCTATTTGTTGCTGATCGGCCTCCACCGTCTGCGCTAATTCACTGTCCAGTTTAAGATCATCACTGTAATGAACATCGGCCAAAGGCAGCTTCACAGTAAAAACACTGCCTGTTTTCCCATCGCTACTGGCCGAAATAGTGCCATGATGCAGTTCAACCAAACTTTTTGTAAATGCCAAGCCTACACCGGAGCCTAAATTAGTTTCTGTACCGTTCACTTGGTAAAACCTTTCAAACACCTTTTCCAAATCCTCTGCTTTGATGCCTAAACCGTTATCAACCACTTCTATCACTGCATTTCCTTGCTCAGCTGAAACTTGGATCACGATATTACCTCCGTCTTTAGTATATTTAAAAGCATTGGAAAGCAAGTTGAAAAGCACTCTTTCTAGGGCATCGTCATCAAAAAAGAAAGAAAGTTGCGCTACATCAAATCGGTAACTAAAGCCAATATTTTTTCGGTTAGCCAATGGCTTGAACGATTCATAAATCTGGGCCAAGAAACTTACCAAATCAGTTTTACTAACACGCAATTTCCTAGTTCCCATTTCGGTTTTTCGGAATTCAAAAAGCTGATCGACCAAATGGTACAGGCGTTTAGCGTTAGCAAACATCAACTCATATTTTTGTTTGATCGGCTTGTCCACTTTGGGCGTGTTCATCAGTTCCTCTAAAGGTGCCAATATCAGTGTAAGCGGCGTACGTAGTTCATGAGATACGTTGGTAAAAAAATCCGTTTTAATTTGGTTGATTTCCTTGGCACGTTCTTTATCCAATCGTTCCAATTTTAACTGATTAATTGCCCTAATGCGCTCCCTTAAAATTTTATAGGCAAAATAACCAGCACAGCCCAGCAACATTACCATGAATAGGTAAAACCAAACTGTTTTATACCAAGGGGGAGAAATCACAATAGCAATTTTCCTGATTTTGCTTCGCTCTCCATTAGGCCCCTCGGCCCTAACTTCCAACTCGTAATGCCCCGCAGGCAAATTGCTATAGCTAATTTTTTGTCCAACAGCTCGTTGCCAATCCTTATCAATACCTAAAAGTTTGTAATAATAAAGCGTTCTATTTGGCGATATATAGTTGAAGGAATTAACCGAAATACTAAACTGCTTTTGATCGGCAGCAAAGCGAAGCTCATCTACCTGATCAACATGATTGGCCAATACATCTGTGCCATCATCAGCCGCCACTTGCTTATTGAACACCTCAACGCCAGTAAAGTACAATTTAATGGGAATTTCAGCCTGCCTTAAACTATTGGGGTAAAAGTACGACAGACCTTTGATTCCTCCAAAGAGCATCATTCCGTCGTTTGCTTTACAGAAAGCATACTCATTGAATTGGTTGTTCTGTAATCCATCGCTATCGTAGAAGGTTTGGCTGTATTTAGTATCGGGATTAAACTTTACCAAACCACTGTTGGTTGATATCCAAAGGTTACCCATCTCGTCTGGCAAAATGCCATAGATTGTTCCCTTAACAAAATCATTTCTGCTTTTAAAAGGTACGAAAGCGTTGCGTTTCTCTTCATAAAGCCACAAACCGCCGCGAGTTCCTATCCAAATTCGCTTCCTAGCATCCTCCACTATACAGTTAACCACTTCCTCTTTCAGTGCGCTTTCTTCTATATTTCCAAACAGCAAATTATCGGGGTAAAACTGTGATACGCCATTAGTGGTACCTATCCATATCCTGTGCTGACTATCTTCATATAGATACGTAATGTCATCAGATACTAGACGTTTACCTGCCCTATCGATAGTGATATGCTTAAAGTTCTGTTCCTTGGGCATAAACTCATCCAACCCGGAACGTGTGCCTACCCATATTCTTCCCTTCGCATCTTTCAGTAAACTGTACACCAAATCACCGGCTATACTATTGGGATTGCTGGCATTATGCAAAAACCTCTTGATATTTCCAGTTTGGGGATTTAACAAATTTAAACCACCATTATGCGTACCAACCAACACATTCCCGCTATTGTCAAACGCTATTGCTTTGATATTATTAGAAGCTAAACTGTTGGCATTGCTTGGTTTGTAAGTAAAATATAAAATCGTTTCTTTTGATCTGTTCCAATAATTCAAACCCTTGTCATTGGTTCCAATCCAGAAATTACCAGCTTTATCTTGCTTTATTACACTAACCACTTCATCATTTAAGGCCAACTTTCCGGTATTTTGACTCAACAAATTAAATTTGATATCGTCTTTATGGTAATAGCTAATACCACCATAATAGGTACCCAGCCACATGCCATGCTGTTTATCCTTAAAAATAGATCGAACGGAATTTTGTCCGATAGAAAATGGTTGTGAGCTTTGATGCTGGTAATTATCGAACGAGAGTGTTTTAACGTTAAGTATTGACAGCCCTTTGAAAGTGCCGAGCCAAATATTTCCATCTCTGTCATTACTTATACAACGGATATTATTATCGGCAACGCTATTTTTAAGCGGGTTATTCTCGAAAAAATCCAGTTTACCGCTTTTTTGCTCATATCTAATTAATCCATCACCTTCGGTAGCGATCCACAAATATTGGTGGTTAACAAACACATCACTGATGAATGGACGGGGCTTGCCAATATCTAGTTTTTTTAAATTTTTCTGATTAGATAGCGAGAACAAACCTACATCCGTGCCTAAAAGGATTTGGCTTTTCCACACGCCTACATAAGCTATTTTTTTGATGCCTTGATCGAGGGTGTTAACGTTGAGTCTTGCAAACTGCTGCTCATTGATGTTGAGCTTAAAGATATCTCCAGAAATGGAAACCGCCCAAATAACACCATTCTTATCCTCTGCAATAGAGGAAATATACCACTCTCCTACGCTTTTAGGCAATTTATAGTTAACGAAATTATCAGTTTTGTAATCGTATTTGCTGATTCCCTGGTTACCACCAATCCACAACGAACCATGTTGATCTACATGTAGGCTTCTAATGTAATACGATTGCAGGCTTCGAGGTTGGCCCTTTATCGGACGATAGACCTTGAAATCATTGCCGTTATACCGGTTAAGACCATCTTGAGTTCCAACCCAAATAAAACCCAAGGTATCTTGAGCAATGGTAAATCCAGTACTTTGCGACAGGCCTTTATCTACGGAGATATTCCTGAACTTTTTATCTTGGGCATTTAAAATTTGGGCAAGGAAAACACAGCAGCAGAACAATACTACTTTCGGCAAATTCGACAAATTAAGCCTCGACAACTTCATTAACCAGTTAAATTTAGCAAATTAACGATTATTTACGATTTAAACTTCTTGTATTTAAGCATTACACATGTGTAACTGCTCCTTTATCCTTAACTTCAAATCAACACTCATTAGCGCTTTTTGGGTAAAACCCTAAACAAAAAACACTGCCTCCAACAGGTGGAGACAGTATCCAGTACTTATTAATAGCGCAACTTATTTCGCTACTACAACATCCGAGTAACTGAACTCGCCATTCTTGTCCACTTGCTTAATTCGAATATATATCTTCTTTTGGCCGTTGATGATACTGTTGCCTAGCTGATCTGTTTCTGAAATTAACGCCTCACTCTCCTTTTGGCAGGCCACAAAACTGCTTGCCAAAGCCAACATTCCAATGAACAGCATTGCCGCTCTACGGCGTCGAGAGAAGGATTTAAAGCCAACAAAAACTAAAAGTAATGGAAATGCTAACACTATTGCCACATCATTGATAGCAACATAAGTTTGGTAAGATTGGGCAACTAAAGAGTTTCCGTTATTAGTCGCTACCGTTTTGATTTTTTTAAAAGTTTTGCCATCAGTTGATGCCTCTATTTCAAAATGATCGTTATTTGTTTCGCTAGCCGTTGACCAACTTATATTAACTCCAGCACCTGATAACTTTGCAGACAAATTATTGAAACTCACCGGCAAGGTCACAATACTTCCTGGCGTAAATGCCACACCCCTAAATCCTGATCCGCTCGGTGCAGTAGCCAAAATATTTACTGTAGCGTTAGCGTCGCTTATAGCAGCGTTATAGGCCACATTATCTACGATTTTAACTAAACTGTTTTGGCTGTTGCCCGATGTCACTCCATATAAAGATATCTTGTTATTTTCTAACCTACCAGTTAGTCCCCTGAAGCCATTATCTGCTGGTGTTGAACTATTTCCGTTCACCTTTCCGGCTGCCGTCCAAGTGCTACCATTATCGTTAGAATAATATTTAAAAACTCCATCAGCTGTAGATCCTGTTGCACCTGAACCTGCAGCAACCGCAACGTACATCACTTTGATATTGTTACCCAAATTAAAGGTTATGAAATCGTGTGAATCGGTTAAATTTAATGCTTGCGAAGCTGTAGCGCTAGCCGTTGGCAAACTGGTATCGAAACTATTAAGCCCTAGATTTGCACCCGCAACCTGGCTGGTGGCATACAATTTATCCTCGTAAATTTTTGCCGATAACGTATTGAGGGTGCTTATCGGAATTGCGGTTGATAGTGCTGGAGTTGTTGCGTTTGCATCAAATGTTGCATACTTAATACCAGAACCATGACCATACAAATAAACGCCATAGTTACCTGATCCTAAAGAATAAGCAATGGCGCCACGGTTAACATTTGCCAAGCTGTGGGCATCCGTAATAACTTTTTTAATGTTGCCAGCGGCATTAATTGCTACAAATGTCCTATTTGGGGCATTAACAGCTGGCAATTCCGTATTTCCTGTTGAAGTCGGTAAAGTGTTGTAACCATAAAGTGTAATTAGCTGTTTATCGGAAGAGAGGTTGATGTAGCCGTTCCATTGGTTGCCTACGGCTCCGTAAGGCAAATAAAAATCATTGCCTCCACCTGTATTGGATATATTGGTTGACGACACCACAGTACCACCTGCGGTAGCATATTCCTCCAAGCTGACGGTAGCAACCCTGCCGTATCCAGACAAACTTGTCAACTTCAATACCACTACATTATTGGCACTTAGTTGCGCATTCACTTTTGCAGATAGGAACAGCGCTAAAATAATCGGTAAAATTCTTTTCATACGTTAAGGTTTAAAAAATTTGATACAGCAAGTTGCAGAACCTCCAATGGAAATGCTTTCGATTTTGTACAAACTTGTTTCAATTTTGTCTAATACTGCATTTAAAGCTCAAAAACGCAATAAAAAATGACTTTAATTGCTTAAAGACATCCTACTAAAACTTGAATAATGAAATTTAATTGAGTTAATACCCTTTGATATTGATGGTGTTGATAAATGAATCGCCATTAGTTTTGCACCACTTTTTCAAATAGTTTCTCAACTCTTGTAGTTTTCGTTTTTGACTGTTTAGCACCGCCAAATTTGTAATCTCTCCAGGGTCGTCACTTAAGTTAAAAAGCTGCTCCTTAATTACGCCTTTGTTATAAACGATATACTTGAAATTTTGAGTAATTACAGCTCTACCACTGATGCCCAAAAGCTCCTCATTATCGGCAAAGTCTGTTTCTATCACCAAAGTATCACGCAATTGTTTAGCAGGCTCGGCGATGCGCTGGCTTACATCCAATCCTTTAAGATACGTAGGTTTTTGCACCCCCGTTAGGCCGCAAATGGTAGGGATAATATCTATTCCATTGCAAACCAACATATCATCGGTATGTGGAGCAATTGAGCCATCCATTTTCGAAATGATAAAAGGAACCTTGGCGGCTTCCTCATAAAGCACTTGCTTTTGGTTCCAGCTATGCCCAGCGTAGCCATCTCCGTGGTCGGCTGTAAAAATGATGATGGTATTTTTTTCTACCCCATATTTTTTCAGTGAATAGAGTACTTGATCGATGTATTGATCCACTTTTTCAACCAAACGATTGTAAGCCCAGCGGTATTGTCTCCATTTCTCGGGGCTGTAGTTTACTGATGGATAGGTACGTAATCCCACTTGTTGCTGTTGTTGGCGGATGATTTGGGGTTCATTAGCAGGAATTTGCCAATTAGCAGGCAAAGCGGGACACTGTTCGGGCGGAGGTGCATCTTCCAAAACATCCATTTTTAAAGCCTCATCTCTTGCCCATTCGCAAATGTCGTGTGGATTTAAAAACGAAGCTACCAGCAAAAACGGCTTCTTCGCATTTTCTTTGATAAACCTTGCGCAAAATGAAGGGGTAGCGCCATCGTTGTAATCTAAAAAGTTGGTGTTTTCTATGTAGCTGAAGCCGTGCTGACTTACCTTTTTTACCGGCACAGGCAGATGCCATTTCCCAACATAACCAGTTTGATATCCGCCCTGTTGAAATATCTTGCCCATCATCAGCAAACTATCTGGCCATTGCCCATCCTTTTCGGGTGCGTTGCCTACAAATCCCGTTTCGTATGGCATTTTTCCGCTAAATATGGCCGTTCGCGATGGCGTACACAAAGGCTGGGCACAATAGGCTTTCGTAAAACGAACTCCATTTTTGGCCAATTTGTCCATTGCCGGGGTTTTCAAATCTTTATTTCCAGCAATACTCATCGCATCAGCCGTTTGTTGGTCGGTCATAATGATGAGAATATTTGGACGTTCTTGTGCTTGGCACAAAAAAGTAAAAACACAACAGATGACGCATAAAAAAATGTTAAAAAACCTAGTCCTTCCCATAAACACTTAATTTAACGGCAATTTAATGATCCTAATGTTATCATGATAAGCGATTCTAGTAAGTACGTTGTCCGTAGTAATCAAATTATCGTTTGCATCTGTTCCAGCTTCCCTGTAAACGCCCCACTTGATATATCCCTTTTGCCCATTGGCCAACTGGTTTCCGGTAAACGTTCGGGCATCCAAGTTTTGGAAACGTAAGGTAAAATCTTGTTCTCCCTCATATTTGGAATAGATTTTAAAATATCCTGTATTGTCCAAGGTCCATTTAACGTCTATCCTAAAATCTATCCATTTGTTAATCTGTGGTCTAAAATCATTGATGAGTACCGCATTACCGCTAGCGTCGTATCTGACCACAATCGTATTTCTTCTCGTTAATATCCTCACGGGAACCGGATCTCCACCACTTACTTTTAGCTGGAAAATATTATCACCATATGGCGGATTGTCAGCATTCCATTGTTCCCAATCTTTTAGATAAACGCTAAACTCGTAACGCCTTTCCATACCAGGAAAAAATAATGCAGGTTCATATTCTAAGGCATCCGCTTCACTACGGTATGCCTCTGCAGAGTAATATCCCGCTATGCCCAAAACTACTTTATGCGCAATAGCCTTGTTGCCTGTCCTACCGGGCGAAATAAGGTAAGCGGCATCTGGGGCAATAGCTACCGTTCCACGTACACCTGCAATACCTGAACTCAGCTCACCATTCTCGTAAGTGACATTTAAGATCGTGTCCGTATTGACCACTTTTGGTGTTACCACCGGCTGGCTAGTTGGTTCTGAAATAGACTTTTCCTTACGCTTACTGCAAGCTGTAGATAGTAAAACACAGCAGCAGGCGTAAATAGCTATTCTGTAAGATGATTTTTTCATATTCCATACGGATTAACGGCACTATCCAGCATTGCGCTTTCTTTTAAGCTCTTCTCCAAAGTTCTTCCAAGCTTCCTGTTGTTCTTTTGTAAGTAGCGATTTCTCTCGTTCCCTTATGTTTTTTAAGAATTCTACCAACTTCACTTTTCTTTCTTCATCCGATAGAGAAGTATCTTCCTTAATGGCTTTTTGCCCCTTACCGCTTTCTGCAATTAGTTCATGCATTGCTTTTCGGTTTTCATCAGAAAGTTTCATTACGGTAAACATCGAATCGCGGAGTTCTTTCATCGGCTTGGGCTTAGTTTGTGCCGAAGCAATGGCTGCCATTATTAGCAATGAGCATGTGAATACAATCTTTTTCATCATTGGTTGATTTAGGTTAGTAATTTGGATTTTGTCTGTTGATGTTTTTATTTACGTCCAATTCATTTTGTGGAAAAGGGTAAAGCTCATGCTTGCCAGCTATAAAATTGGTAGAAGCAACATAAAAATAGGTTGCACGGTAAGCTTTCAAAGCATCATTAGTTTCCTTGATTTTAGAAGCTAGCATGTTCCAACGGATCAGATCCGAACGTCGCATCCCTTCAAAAGCAAGTTCAAAAGCACGTTCATTAAACACGGCAGTAAAGAAATCGGCTTTATTTAATCCCGTTGGCAAATCCGTTTGAATGATAGCCGCTGTTGCAGTTGCCCCGCTACCCCCGCCTCCGGTGATACTTACGGTTGGTGCAGAAGTATACCCCGAGCCAAAATTGGTCATCACAATTGACGTAACCCTACCAGAGGAAATTGTTGTAGTAGCTGTTGCACCAGCACCACCGCCACCAGTAATGGTGACCGTTGGTGCAGTGGTGTAACCCGTACCAGCCGTAGCCAAGGTTAAATTCACTCGATTGCCGTACAGATCTTTACCGAAGCCACGTCTTCTCACTGCATTAATTGCATCGTAAGCTATGAGGTTAGGACCGTTGTTCAGTTCATTCTCCACCTCTGCCCTCATCAGCAATACATCCGAATAACGCAAAACCACATAGTTGATGGCCGTATATTGTCGCTCTGTTGTGGTGGTATTTACTTGATATTCGCGGCTCCATTTCGCTGCAGTCCAATTTTGATCTTGGTTCCCGGTAAGTGGTGTCCTAGTTCCTGTGGCACTTAAACTGTAGGTAGCAATAGAAAAATCTCTTCTGGTATCGCCAGCTTGGAAACTGTTATAGAAAGTCCTTGTAGCCAAACACCTCGCTGCAACCGCACCGTAAACACCGTTTGTGGTTTGTACACCATTCCAAATACCGATATAGGAAGAGTTTCCCCTGTTGCCTGACGGATTGTAGAAAGCAACTTCAAATAAATTCTCGGTAGGCTCCAATTTATGCTGGCACTGATTTTTGAAAACCTGTGCGTAATCAGTATTAAGCTTGTACAGGTTGCTACCAATAACATCGTTAAGCTGTTGTTGTGCTAGTAGATAGTATTCTCGATAATTATCTGGCCTTTGTATGGTTTTATCCGCCCTTAATGAATATCCGCCAGCAAATAATGCTACCCTTGCCAACATGGCCTTGGCCGCCCATTTATTAACACGTTCGTTGCTCGACAAAGTAGCAGGGAGTAAGTCTGCTGCCTCGGTCATGTCTTTGATAACCTGCTTGTAAATTTCGTACCTATCAGTCAGGCCCAGCCTTAGGTCATCGCCGGTTTGCGAACTTTTAATTTTAAAAGGTACATCGCCCCATAAACGTACCAATTCAGCGTAATAGAAGCCTCTCAAAAATTTAGCCTCTCCAAGCATTCGATTAAGTTCTACTTTCTCCGATGCGGTGCCGTTGGTAAACTGTTTCATTTGAGGTATTTTCTCAATCACCACGTTAGCTCTATCTATGCCTTTATACAGCGAGTTCCAAACCGCATAAAAAATGCTGGTAGTGGGAATTCCCTTGTAATGGGGCACCATGCGCCATTCATCGGAGGTGTCTCCGCTTACCTGACCAATATCAGTGTCGTTATCCATTACCTGTGGGATGTACCAGCCATACGTATCTAATGACGACATCACCTCGTAAACACCCAAAGTAGCCATGTAGGCCTCATTGGGATCATTAAAGAAGTTAGCGGACGTAAAAGTGGAATATGGATTTACATCCAATGCTTTTTTGCAAGAGGTAACGCCCATTAGTGCCATTACACTTCCCAAAGCAATTACCTTAAATTGAAATATCTTAGTTTTCATGCTTGTTCGATTTTTGGTTAAAGAGATAAGTTAACTCCTGCTACGAAAGATTTGGCACGCGGATAGGCACTGTAATCAACACCTGGTGTTAAAGCGGTGCGGATTACGCTCACCTCTGGATCATATCCGGAGTATTTACTAAACACATGTAAATTGTAAGCAGTCAAATAAACTCTTAAGCGACTAATTTTAAGGGAATTCAATAATTTCTTATTAAAGTTATAACCTAAGCTGACGTTGTTGATACGAAGAAAAGAACCGTCCTCAATGATATCCGTATACAAACGACCAGTGCTGTTTCCATTGTAAACCGGATTGGTTTTTCCTTGATTCAAAGCTGCGAGTTCAACAGGATCTGTTACCCTTACACCTGCGCTA
Organism: Pedobacter zeaxanthinifaciens; assembly: GCF_003313335.1. Classification (GTDB taxonomy): domain Bacteria; phylum Bacteroidota; class Bacteroidia; order Sphingobacteriales; family Sphingobacteriaceae; genus Pedobacter; species Pedobacter zeaxanthinifaciens. Next base: position 162,559 of record NZ_QMHP01000001.1, on the reverse strand, counting down.
TTAATGCTCATCCAACGGTTGGCAAATTGTCCCAAGGAGTTCGGATACTCTAAATCCAGACGTGCATTGTGCAACACGTTAGCGTTATACACATCGTTGCCATAGCTAAAATTCAAGAACACGCTCAAATCAAATCCTTTGTAACTGAATGTGTTATTGATACCGCCGGTAAATTTAGGATTGGCATTACCAATTTCTGTTCGGTCATATTGGTCGATAATACCATCTGGAACGCCATTGGGACCGCTAATGTCTCTAAATTTGATGAAGCCCGGCTGTGCATTAGCCTCGGCATCCCTTACCACCCCCGATTTTAAGGTGTAAGTACTTGTGGTGGTATTGTAATCGAAATCACTTACCTGATATAGGCCATCACGTACATAACCGTACATGATACCAACAGGTCTACCCACCTTCAAAATAAAGTCGCTTTTATCCGTGTAGCTGGTAGTAAGCAAGGATGTTTCACCGTCACTTAAATTCAACACTTTTGTTTTGTTGAAAGCGATGTTGAAATTAGTGTTCCAAGTGAAATCTGGCTTCTTGATATTGGCTGTGTTGAGTGTAAATTCCAAACCTCTGCTACTGGTTGTACCAATATTCTGCAGTTGCAGTACAAAGCCAGAACTTGCCGGAATACGCGATTGGTAAAGTAGGTCCTTCGAACGGTTATCATACCAATCTGCAGTTAAGGTGATGCGCTGCTTTAAAAATCCAACATCGATACCCGCATTTAAAGATTGTACAGCCTCCCATTTAAGTACTGGGTTAGGCAAATTTTGCTGATAAGCGGTTACCACCACCTGATTGTTCAAAGGATAAACACCATTGGTGAAAATACCCAAGGCAGCGTAATTTGCAATTCGGTTGTTACCTGCCTCACCATAGCTCAAGCGTAATTTCAAATCAGAAAGCGGTTTAACTTGCTTTGCGAAATTTTCTTCGATGGCCCTCCACGCAAATGCCGCAGATGGAAACCATCCCCATCGGCTATCAATGCCAAACTTGGAAGACCCATCGTAACGCAAGCTGGTTGTGAGTAAATATTTTCCTTTGTAGCTATAATTCGCTCTTCCAAAAAACGACAGCAATTTATCATCCTCAGCAAAAGTGCTTGGAATGGCAGCAATGGTACCTAGTGATAGATTATTCCATCCTTGATTTACCACAGGAAAACCTTTGATATCACCGGTAGATAGACTTTCCGAATAGCCATAGATATATTCCTGTCCAACTGCCAGTTCAAGCTTGTGCGCTTTGTTAAAAGTATCGTTATAACTTAAAGTGTTGTTGTAGTTAAATCTGTTAGTCTTTAGATCCGACACACTTCCAAAAGCGCCACCAGTACGAATTGCCAAAATAGAGGAAGCATCGTTAAAGGCCTTTGCCTTTCTATCAGCCTGTGTGTAATTAACTAAACCTTTGTATACCAATTTTTTAGTAAGATTATATTGTGCAGTAGCACTGGCATTTAAGGTACTAATGATTGTTTCTCGTCTTTGCGTATTTAATGTAACCACTGGGCTTTGGAACAAGGCACTTCCGGCTGAACCGCTAGGATCCAAAGGATCAAGTTCAAAATCAACCAAATCCTGATCTGATCCAGTTAATCCAATAACTGGCCTATACTGTAACAACGATTGGATGATACTCGTTCTTACGCCGCCCTCCTGAACACCTAATCCAGTAATTTTTTGGTTGGAATAATTAACAATTCCAGCGATAGCAAACTTCTTGCTCACATTATGGTTGATGCTCAACTTGGCAATATGCTTGTCGGCGCCGCTATTTAACAACGAACCATCATCTTTATTTAAAACATAGAACAAATTGAACTTGGTTTCTTTGTTCCCACCGGCAAAACTGATTTTATGATATTGGTTAATGGCTGTACCACCAAGCGTTTCTTGTTGCCAGTTAATGCCCTGTTTGTTTCCAAAATTAGCGTTCAACTGATCAAATGCACCGTAGTTGGCGGTAAACCTTGCCATCCTCGCCACATCGCCTAATGAGCGTTCGTAAAGCATTGTGGTATAATCAAGTGGATTCATCACATCCAAAAACTTTGTGATGTTTTTTGTGCCGGCGTAGCCATCATAATTGATCGTTACCTTGCCTTCCTTTACTTGTTTGGTGGTTACTAATATTACTCCGTTGGCTCCCCTAGCGCCATACATCGCCGTGGCAGAGGCATCCTTCAGTGCGTCAATGCTTTCGATATCCATAGGATCAAGAAAAGCCAGCCCATCGGTTTGCGGTACTCCATCCACAACATATAGGGGCTCATTACTTTGCGTAATTGAAGTTCCCCCGCGGATCACGATACTGGGCGTAGCGCCAGGTGTACCATCAGGCATGGCCACTTGCATACCAGCTATACGACCTTGCAAAGCCTGAGCTACATTTTGCACGGGAACTTTTTCCAACTCCTCCCCTTTAACGGAAGATATGGCTCCGGTTAAATCTTTCCGTTGCACCACCTGGCCGTAGCCCAACACTACAATTTCGTTGAGGTTATTCTGATCATCAAGTAATTTAACATCAATGGTAGTGCGATTACCGACTACTTGTTCCACTGATTTGGTACCGAGGTAAGAGAACACCAAAGTTGCCGTTGGTTTTACCTTAATCTGGTATTTACCATTAGCATCAGCAATTACCGCTTTGTTGGTACCCTTTTCGTAAATGGTTGCACCAACTTGAGGCTCGTTTTGCGAATTGGTTACCGTTCCTTTTACCGTTTGCTCCTGTGCGTAAATATTTACACACCAACAAGCGAACAGCATCAATAATAAAGCTTGTTTCATCCTTAAGTTTAGTTAGGTTTCAATTTTAATTATTGCTCACCAAATATGTGCAAAAGTAGGTGTTGAACTGTGCATTAGTAAAATCAAACGAAGTATTTAATGCGGTACACAAACCCACTTACTTTAGCTATTGGTGCAATTTATATTTGATTAGTTAGCAAAACGAATGTAGGCAGAAGTAATAAGCCAATATTTCATTTTCAGTTAAAATACTTTAAGTTTTGATGAACGTAAAAAAAATCAAAAATAGCCTTTGGACTTTCTTTAAGCAGCGCAGATAGCAAATCTGAAGGTAAAATATAAACGTCGTAATTAATCAAAATCGAAATATTTAAAACGTTTATTAAAAGCCGTCGCTAATTTTCTGAACTACCTTCACTATTCAAAAATCACCAAATAAAAATATAAACTCAGCGCATTCATGAAAAAGAAGTTTTGCATATTGGCCACAGCTTTTAGCCTATTATTTGGCAACCTTAGTTTTGGTGCCAAAAAACAGGAAACACCAGCGCCGGCGTGGTTAAAGAAAACTACAGAAGTTATCAATTACCAACTTACTAAAGCGGCACAAACTTATCAACCCGGCAAAAATCCACGTTCGGTAAATCCCGATGGCACCGTACGTATAGTTGGTGTGAAAGATTGGACTACCGGCTTTTTTCCGGGCAGCTTATGGTACGGCTACGAACTAACGGGCAACAAAGAGCTGGAAGCTGCAGCAAAACAATTCACCTTGGCATTGGATTCTATCCGATATATTAAAGATACACACGACCTAGGTTTTATGCTGTTTTGCTCCTATGGTAACGCCTACCGTATTACTGGCGATAAAGCCTATTTGCCAGCATTGAAAGATGGTGCTAAAAACCTTGCGGCACGTTTTGATGCTAAAGTTGGCGCCATCCGTTCTTGGGATTTCGGCAAATGGAAATATCCGGTAATCATCGATAACATGATGAACTTGGAATACCTTTATTGGGCAGCCACCCAATTTAAGGATCAAAATTTTGCAAAAGTAGCCAACGCACATGCCTCAACTACCTTAAAAAACCACTTTAGGAAAGATTTTAGTTCTTATCATGTGGTAGATTACGACCCTAAAACGGGACAGGTTTATCGCAAAGCCACACATCAGGGTTTAACAGACGATTCTTCTTGGGCTCGAGGACAAGCTTGGGGGCTGTACGGCTACACGATGTGCTTTGCCAACAGCAATAATCCTAAATTTTTGGCTCAGGCTGAAAACATCGCCAAATTCATTATGAATCATCCCAGAACACCTAAGGACAAAATTCCAGTTTGGGACTACGATGTACACAATGCACTCGACACTGATGAAAGAGCACCTAGAGATGCATCTGCGGCAGCTGTAATTGCATCAGCTTTGCTTGAGCTAAGTACTAAAGTGAAAGACGGACAAAAATATCTGGATTATGCAGAAGATATATTGGCTTCCCTTTCCTCTGATGCTTATTTGGCAAAACCTGGCACAAATGGGCTGTTCATCTTAAAACATAGCACCGGAGCAATGCTGTACAATTCGGAAATTGACACTCCGCTAGATTACGCAGACTATTACTATCTTGAAGCGCTAAAACGTTACAGGGAAATCAAGAAAATTTAGCACATCAAATCATCATGGGCATGGAAATTATCCCACAATTCAAAAGATTAATCTCGCTCTTATGCTTAGTTTTTGCAAGCTGTGCCAGTTTGTATGCACAGTCGTACACCATCACTAAGGATGATTTTAGTTTCATCGATTTAAAGCATACAGGCTTGGAGAAAGTAGATGCAGCGGTAAGCTCCGGCAAATACGAGCAGGCTGCAGCTTTGCTTTTAGCTTATTACCAAAATAAAAAGGAGGCACTAAAGCCTAATCCTGCTAAAAAACCGAACGCAAATACACTACAACTAGCGGATGATATTTTGTTGCACAAATTTAAGCCACACCGCGGCTATCCTACTTTTGACTATGGCAAAGAAATCAACTGGCAATATCGGCCAGTAAAAGATCAAATTTTAACTACTTTTTTGCACCGTACCGCGTTTTGGGAATCATTAGGACCAGCATATTTAGGTACGGGCGATGAAAAATATGCGAAAGAATGGGTTTTCCAGTTATTGGATTACATCAAGAAAAATCCGCAGGGCGCCTACGCAGATGATAAAGATTTTGCCTGGAAAGCCTTTGTGGTGTCTTTTAGATTGAACCATTGGGCCACCTATTTCAACCAATTTGTGAACTCGCCCAACTTTACGCCTAGCGTATTGATGCAGTTCCTAAAATCATATCACGAGCAGGCCAACTATGTTATCCACAACTATTCGGATGTGGGCAACCATCTCCTTTATGAAGCGCTACATTTGATGTATGCTGGCAGCTATTTTCCCGAATTTAAAGAGGCTCCTGTATGGCGCAAAAGCGGTATAGCGGTACTGAACAGGGAAATTACAAAACAAGCGCTACCGGACGGCATGCAATATGAACTATCTACATCCTATCACATAGGTACCATTGCAACCTTTTTGAGCGCTTTAAAAACGGCACAAACGCTAGGAATAGCTAGCGAATTTCCAGAAAGTTACCGCAATACCATTGAAAAAATGGTTATGGCAGTGCATAAGTACTCTTTTCCAGACTATACCTATCCACTTTACGGAAACTCTTTTGCTACCAATAAAGAAACCATGCTCAAAAATTATCAATTATGGGCAAGTGTATTCCCCAACAACCAGCTAATAGCCTATTTCGCAAGCGATGGTAAATTGGGAGAGAAGCCAAAAGAATTGTCGACCGCCCTACCCAACGCTGGTTTTTATGCGTTTAGAAATGGGTTAGATCAAAAAGCTACAGTGATGCAAATTAAGATAGGACCACCTGCATTTTTCCATTCGCATCCCGATAACGGAAATTTTGAACTTTGGGTAAAAGGCAGAAATTTTACTCCGGATGCCGGCAGTTTCATCTATGCCAACGTGGGCGATCAAGAAAATGCCAAACGTGATTGGTATAGGTCCACTAAAGCACATCAAACACTTACACTAAACGATGAGAACATAGAAAACAATGCCAAGGTTCAAAAATGGGAACCAAACGATAATGTAGCCTTACTCTCCTACACTAACCCTAGCTACAAAACGCTTAGCCATCAACGCAGTTTTTTGTTTATAGATCAAACTTATTTCCTAATTATCGACAGGGCGGTAGGTTCTGCTACAGGTAAATTAGGTATACACTTTAATCTTCAGGAAAAAAGTGAGCCAGTTACCGATGAAAAGAACAAACTGTTTTACACCACCTATGCTGATGGAAATAACCTATTGATACAAAACCTGAACAAAGATGCTGTAAGCCTTGCGCCGCAGGAAAGCTTTGTTTCCTATCAATATCAGGTGGAAACGCCCAGACCAGCTTTTGTATTCGAAAAGCAGAAGAACACTGAGCAAACCTCCAATTTCATCACCATAGTGTATCCATTTTCGGGAAAAACTGCGCCAAAAGTTAGCCTTACAGCAAACAAAGGCAACAACTACAATCAAGGGCAAATTGATGTCAATATCACCATCAACGGCCAAACCAAGCACCTCAAAACTACCCTGTAGCACCATGAAAACGATCATTAAAATCGCTACCATATTTATCTTTTGCCTACAAATGGCAAAGGCACAGGAAGCTCCCATCACCAAGCAAAGCTTCCAACTGCTCAATCTCTCCTACCCAGGCTTGGAAAAAGTAAATCAATATTATACCAACGGCGATTATAACAATGCGGCAACTGCCCTACTCAGCTATTTCCGTCATAGAAAAAGCATCAAACATCCAGAGTTTAACCAGGGCGAAGAGGCAAGATTCAGGGGCAAGGATATTGGAAAGGCCAATCTGGAAAAAGCTGAAAAGGCATTATTGCACCAGTTTCAACCTCAAAAAGGTTATGGCTTTTTCGACTATGGCAAGGATATCAACTGGCAATATTGGCCCGTAAAAGATAATGAGGTGCGCTGGCAGCTACACCGTGTAACCTGGTGGCAGCCCATGGGATTGGCTTACCGCAGCAGCGGCGATGAAAAATACGCCAAAGAATGGATTTTTCAATTCCGTGATTGGAACAGAAAAAATCCGCTCGGCTTATCTTCAGATAATGACAAGTTTGCTTGGCGACCGTTGGAAGTTTCGGAACGTGTGCAAAGCCTACCCGGAACCTTCAACCTGTTCCTCAATTCGCCTAGCTTTACACCTGCTTTCTTAATGGAGTTTTTAAATAGCTACCATCAACAGGCAGCCTACATCCCTCCTAGATATTCCGATAAAGGCAATCACCTTTTGTTTGAGGCACAACGGGTTTTATTTGCCGGCGCATTCTTTCCAGAATTTAACGATGCCGAACAATGGCGCAAAAGCGGAATTGCAGTGCTAAACACCGAAATAAAAAAACAGGTGTATGCCGATGGTGTACAGTTTGAGCTATCGCCAGTTTACCACGCGGCAGCCATAGATATTTTCCTAAAGGCTTACAATGCGGCAAAAATGTCGAAGCTCGAAGCAGAATTTCCAGCCAGCTATAGCCAAACCATCGAAAATATGATCATGGCGCTTATCAGTTTTACTTTTCCAGATTACAATAGTCCCATGTTCGGCGATTCGTGGCTGATGGAAAAGGAAGCTAGAAAAAAACAGTTTGCCTCATGGAGCAAAGCATTTCCAGCTAACGAAAGTATCCGCTTTTTTGCTACTGAAGGAGAACAGGGAAAAAAGCCTAATTTCCTATCAAAAGGCTTAACCAACGCTGGATTTTACACCTTTAGAAATGGCTGGGACAACAAGTCAACGGTAATGGTATTAAAAGCAAGTCCTCCCGGAGAGTTTCATGCCCAACCCGATAACGGCACTTTCGAACTCTGGAAAGAGGGTCGTAATTTCACACCGGATGCAGGTTGCTTTGTGTACAGTGGCGATGCAGAAATCACGAAGCAACGTAATTGGTTCAGACAAACCCGAGTGCACAACACCCTTACGCTTGATAATCAAAATATGCGCATCACCGATGCTAAATTGCTGAAATGGGAAAGCAAGCCTAACCTAACTATACTTAGCTACAATAACCCAAGTTACAGTTCGCTTCAACACCAAAGAACGGTTTTATTTATAGACCAACAGTATTTCATCATTGTGGATATTGCAAAAGGGAGCACTACTGGAACCTTGGATCAACACTTCCACTTAAAAGAGGACAGCAAACCGTATTACAACGTACAAAAGCGAGCTGTTAACACGAATTATGCAGATGGAAACAATCTGCTCATCCAAAATTTAGATATTAACGGCCAAAGTAAGTTGATACAGGAGGAAACCAAAGTATCTTATTTTTACCAAAAAGAGATGCCCAGACCTGCACTTAGCTTCCAAAAAGTAAAGGAAAGTACAAGCGATAGCCAATTCATCAGCATCATGTACCCTTATCAAGGTGATCAAGTTCCCGCAATCAGCTTGGTTAAAAATAAAGACTGTGATTTGGAAAAAGGCCTACTAAGCGTAACCATCAATATCAACGGAAAAAGCAAGGTGATCAAAGAAAAGGTTTTTTAATGATGAGGAATTAAATTAAACTGTTAGCGGACAGTAAACACTAAAAAGTCCCACGGCATTAAAACTGTGGGACTTTTATATCAACCAATAAACCTAACTTTTATACTTTCCCGTGATAGAATTATTTGTCGTTTTTAATTGTTAATACTTGAATTAGTTTTTAAAAAAAATGATAAATAGCATACTTTCAAAACGTTACTACCTAATTTTTATGAACAGCTTAACCGTTAATAAACCACACTATCCAACTTTAGCGGAATGACCCAACATAGCCGCAAATGCCCAATGATATTTCAGGCAAGCTTTATCGGCGACTGAACCTGTAAGAAGCAGTGAGAAAAACTATATATTTTCAGGAATTTTAATGCCGGGCCAATCTTAGATTGCCGTGATGTGGTGCAATTCAAAAGCCCCAGAGACCACATATGTTCTTTTTGTCTGCTCATTGTATACGGAGCCTGAAAAATTCCCTTTGATGGATTTTCTGTCGTAGAAAGTAATCGTTGCCGTATTGGACTTACTGCGCTTGGCATATGGCAGTCCATCTATCACTACCTGTAACACCTTGCAATTGTAGGGGCGCATTTTTTTGAAGGGGCGTACCGTGCCATCGCCAATGACTATGGTATGCTTATCATCGGAAATATCTCCAATTTCACCATTAATGATTGCAGTGGAGATACCGTTGGTTACCCGGTAGGTTTTTCCATTTACAATGTACGTGATATTGCCTTTTGCTTTTATGGGAGACTGTTGCATTTTTGCCGCCAACGCCTGCATCTTAGCTTGAGCCTCGGCAATGCTTTTAGCTTTGTCCTGAGCTTGGGCCCTTACCAAAAAGAGGAATAAAAAGGCAGTGATCAAAATTCTCATACAATTCAATTTTAACGATTATACTTAATTTTCAATAATGACAGGTCCAAGCTTTAAGTGGATGCGGAACGAAGATATCCTGTCGTTCCAATTGGAATTACCTACAAATAGGCTGTTTTCAGTAGTATAACTCAAATCGGTTAGGCAGGGAACGTCTGTCCTAATGGTTTTTAGCTTACCACCATCTTTAACATTATATGCTGCACTGGAATAAATGGTTACACTTTCTACCATCCCTTTCAATTGAAATGAACTGATTTGATCTGCCAAGCTTTGATTATGCAAATTGTTATACCCCCATACCCCTGAGGCATAATTATAGGCGCTTGATGAGCTCGTTGTAAATCTGGTATTGGCCGGTTTTACAGATAATTTGGTGCCACTATAATTACAGTCAAAATAAAACACCACTTCATCCTGTTCGGACCAGATCAAAATAGAGCTGATTTTGTCGTTGATATTTTTATAGCCACTTAATTCTTGGTTCAGTGTCGTTTTTCCGCTTTTGATGAGTACCCTTTCAAAATTAGCATTGAATGTGGACGGACTTGGAAGCTCATAAACGATATCGCTCTGTAGACTATAATTATCTCCCAAGCAATCATCATCTTCAAAAACCAATACATTCAAATTCTGGGGTATAATTGCTGAAGAGAAAAAATCATTAGCATCTATACCGAGGTTTTTGAGGGTATATAATCCACGTTTTAGGATGAATTTCTTTCCCTGATAATTGGCATTTTCGTAAAACCAAGCCTCGCCCTCGGGCTTTAGGCGCTTGAATTTGATAATCTCCGGATTTTCTAACACTAACTTTTGGGGCAAAACCACTGGTTTGGCAATTTGCGCAAAGGCAATTTGGGCGCAGAGAGCGATGGTGAGTGTAAACAACAAGCGTTTCATCTTACCTAATATTACTTTGTTGTTTCAAGAACTGCTGCAAAAAACTGTCAAAATTGGGCAGCGAACGATCTTCATACACATTGATAAACTGCCCAAACTGCATGTAACCATAAACAAATGGATCCTTTGCGGCCGCCTCATAATTTTTACCGAAATATTCTTCTATCCGCTGCCCTGCCGGAACCGGATTCGGCAATTGGGCATACATTTTTTTGGCATATTGGTAACATTGTTCCAATTCTTTGTGTCGGCCCTGTTTGCGCCACCACAATATGGCAATTTGGTTAGCGAAAACCTCATCTTCATACGGCGACGAAAACTTACCTTTCACCGTATATTGCAAGGCATGGCCAAGTTCGTGAGGAAGGTAAAACCCATTAAAAAACAGCCCAAATATTCGCTTTCCTTCCGTTTCGCTACCGCCCAATTTGAAAAAAAACTGCTTTATTGGATCAATTACCTTACCCCAAATTGGTAGATTTACCGTTCCCTTTTCACCGTCATAGTAAATCAGGTATGGTGTGGTGTTTAAAATGGGGACAACCTTTATATTCGTCCCAGGGCTAACCTTTTGAACATCGGCCAGAAATTTTTTGGTCATCGCCGTGGCGGCAGTCATCTCTACCGCACTATCAGTATAAAGACTGAACCATTTTTTTTGTGCCCAAGAAAAGTTCACAATTAACAGCAATAAGAGCAAAGAGGTACTGAACTTCATGTCATTATATATTTAGATTTCGACAACATTTAGCTTTATGAAATGATAGTTAATTTAACATACCATCATACCGCAGCCTAAATTTGTATTACTAATCTACACCACATTTTAATAAGCAAAAGTTCCAATAAGTCAAGTGCGACTTTGGCTTATCAAAATGCGATTTTTTGTGGATGGAGATCAACAGTGATACTACTTTTTACAGCCTATAGTTTTAGGGGTGGCCCTACAACTTTCATCCCGCATTCTTCATGTATCCTATCAATTTCCTCTTTGGAAGGCTGTTGCTTCAGGTTATTCATCGTTCTGAAAAACTCTTCCGCTTTGCCCGCCGGCTGTACAAAGTAGACTAGCTTTCCTATGTCGGTCAGTTGTATCCAGGTATGAGGCACATTACGCGGCAAAAAAATAGTATCTCCAACATCCATTAAAATGGTTTGCTTCCCCACTACAAACCGATATTTTCCCTCAACTACATAGAAAACCTCGTCCTGGTCAAAATGAACATGCAACGAGGGACCAACCTTATCGTAGCCTATGTATTCAAACATGGCCAACTTCCCGTCAGTGTCTTTACCGGAAATCTTAATATCATTTGGATGTTTGCCCTTGTATAAGAACGACTCGTTAAAACGTCCCCTACCGGCTGACACCTTAAACGGTACTTTATCAGACCTAAATTTTGCCAACGCTGATTTTCCAGGCATAAAGAGCATGGTAGCACCCAAACTGTGCAATAGAAATTTTCTCCTTTTCATCATGTTTGTGATTTGATGGTATAAAAGTCGAAAATCCACCCATCAACTTAGTGGTAAGAAATGGACATTAATAAATCTCTTCCGATCCAAGTTGTCGTTCGGGAGAATCCATGGCGAAGAATTTGGAAGGGGAATATCCGGTAAAAGACTTATAATCTTTACTGAGATGCTGGTAGTCATAGTAGCCACAGGCGATGGCAATGTTGAACCAGCTCATTTGCGGCGAAGCATTTTTCATCCTGAAGGCCTGGTCAAACCTTACGATCCTCAAATATTCCTTGGGCGTAATCCCCATTCCTCTGATAAACTGACGGTCAAACTGGCGATGGCAAAGAAATGCAGCAGAGACATAATCATCCAGCGAACTACCTAGACTAAGCATTTGTTGGGCAACCAAATCAATAGCTGCAACAACACGTTTAGTATTTCTGGCCAATTTCATGATGAATTCCTCAACAATATCGATCATCTCCTGATGGCCGGCAGCATCGTAAAGGCGCTGTGTTATTTCTTCTATTGCAAGGCCAAAAATATCCTCAGCCTCGATGAAGTGATCTGTTAATTCAACTGCAGAAAGGCCAAACAAACGATACAGTGCCCCTGGCACAAAAACAACCTGTAGCGACAGAAAATTCCTGTATACCGTCCTGCTATTCACAAAAGTATGCTGCCCGGAAAGTAATGCATTTTTTGGCTGAATACTGGTATGCTTTCCGATCACATCAATGTTGGTAGGGGTTAGAAAAAACTGCAGGCAATGCTCTGGTCTGGGGGTGTACAATTTTGGAGGAATAGGCCCATTGTCAGGAAATGTGAAATCAATGATGCGGTATAGTCTGACAAATTCAGCTACCTGCGGGCTCGGTTTGATCTCTTTTAACAACATTACCGTTTCATTAAGTCATTGGTGCTTTTATCCATCTATCCCAGTTGCACTTCCACCTTCATCAATCTAATATAGCTAAATTTACCAAGTATCCAGCGATAACAAACCTTGTTAAAAAGCTTTCGTACGTGGAACGGCAAACTTTAATTCTATGGCAGACGGCGCATAATTAGCTTATGGCTCTAAGATAATAGAAACCCTATATCTCTTTGTAGCTTCATGCTGCAAAATACCCGCACATTTCCCACTTCCGTTGCCGGTGATACAACCGCTAGCAAAGCCAATGTTGCCAGCTACATCGGTCATTTTGCCATTACATTGGTCTGGATATTTTGCCAACGGCTTAGTTACAGTTGGTAACGGCACGTAAAAGAACAGCTCATTTTTATAAAGTAGCGCACCGTTAACCTCAAACTCCTGAGTAGAATGGGATTGGGCATTTATACCGGTACAGATCATTTTTATTCCAACTGGTATCTTTTTAATATTGTAAACCAAGGTAGTATCAGAAAAAGTAGCTTCGGTTATTTTTTGCAGCGATAAGGTGGGTATGTATTTTCCTGACAGCTCATTTGGTGACAATGAGTTATATTTCTTCATAGAAAGCACCATATCGGGCCGCATGTCAAACATTGCCGGCAGTTTCCACCTTTCGCTTAATCCCCTATTCTTCGTAGTGATCTTGATTTTAATATCGTTATCCACTAATAAAAAATTATCGGAATAATTAAATGCGAATATCCATGTATTTGCAGGAAAAAAGAAAGGCAGCCTTTGGCCATAAAGCATATTGGTTTGCTTATCTATGTGGATAAACTGGTTTTGTTGCGCTATTTGCTCTCCATTAAAGTACATCTGCTTCGGCAGTCTTTTGTTTGAAGCGCTCACTATATGCACTTGTAGTGAATGGTTATCGACACCGTTCGGTAACTTGACAAAATAGAACTGGGTATTGTCCATCCCATACTTTTTCCAAATACTTGTTTGCGACCAAGCTGTACCATAAAGCAAAAGTAACATTGCCGGCCACCATACCTTGTTCATCAGCTTAGCGATAAACTTTGATGCTGGAAATGTTATCATTAGCTAGGATCCAATCAGCACCTGGCTGACTACCGACAAAATACAATCCGCCCTTACTATATTTACCCCCTGATTTGAAGCTATAGTAATCCCCTTTGAAGCCCATAGCACCTGTTTCCATACTGGTAACGCCATAGCCGGACGTGGATGTGGTCAATCCCTTGAATTGATCGTCCATAAAAATCGTCACTTTTAGCGAAAGCGGAATAAGCATACTGCTGATGCGGTCGTTCCAGTTAGAACCGAGTTCCCTAGTGGTGGCACTGCCCAACAGCGTATAATCGCCCACTTTTAAAATTTTCTTTTCTCCGTTGAAAAACTCGTCTGAATAAATCCACACCTCATCCCCGTTTTGGTCAAAAGCATCATATTCAGCTTGGCACCTGTCGAAAACTTTTTCAGATTCGCTTTTACCGTAGACCTTAATCATCAACTCCCTATTAAATGGAACTTTAGCAATGATTGTGTTGGTTTTGCCGCCCAGTGATGGTTTCTTATAATTTGCATCGATTTTATTCTGTGCTAGGGCGAAATGGCCAATGGCCAAACTCGCCAAAAAAAGAATTTTGCTTTTCTTCATTTTTTAATTTTAATAAGTGGAGATGGCACCTTTGCTATTACCCTTACCGTCAAGATACCACTGCCCGTTGTCTCCTTCTTTCCATAGCGTTTGGGCTACATCGCCTAAATAATAAATAGTTCCCTTACTGAATACCTGATAAGTGGTATTTCCTTTCACCACTTCATTATCAGTTGGGTATCCGCAGCCTTTTTCCCAACCTCTTTTTGCAAACTCGTTCCAAATGGGCCCTTTGCGAATGGTGTAACCAATGGCATCATTATCTTTGCGGTAAATGTAGCCCCTCATAAATTGTTGGAGCCAAACGCCACTGCCGTGTATGGCCTTTTCTACGGGGCAGCCCAGCCAGCTTCCCACGCCGCCCATGGCACGGTAGGTGGCATAAATTCCAGGGAAGTCTTTGGGGTTCTGAATGTTCATACCGGGCACCATCAGCACTTGGGAAGCATCGGCTTTAGCCACCAACATGCCGCCCTCAAATTCTTGGCTCCAGTGGGTAATTTCATTTGTTTTGCTGCCTAATCTAGCAGCCCTAGCCTCAGCAATCGGATAGCCCAAGAAACCACGTTCGTAACGTTCTTCACTCCACCTGTGCAAAATTCCACCAGCCACCACAAACGCTCCATATTTTTTGTTGTTATAAATACAACCACCTTCAAAATAACAATAGGCGGCTTTACCATCTGGCGTAATTTTAAGATCTTCAGTGGGAAATCCTAAAAAACCATTAGCATATTTTTCGTTCATGTAACGCTGTAATACATCTCCACGGACCACGTGGGCTCCGGTTTTTGGACTCCAATAAATGGCACCCCTTTCAAAAAACTGGTAGGCTCCGTCTTTCATTTTAACCTCATCCATTTGCGGGTAACCAATTTCTGAGCGGATGGCACCCAACTCGCTGTATTTTAAGGCAATGGCACCATATACAGCAAAGGGAATGTTTTTTGCCTTACTCATGTAAATTGCATCGGTACTTAATTGGTCGAGGGCCGTTTTTTTAGTATAGATGTAGCCATTATCTGCTTCCAAGGCACTTTCGTACATTGGCCGCATCCCAACGGCGTCAGCTTTTTTACGCATCACAGCTGTGATTTCTACTGCCGCTTTCTTGCGGATATCCGCTTGTGCGTAAACTTGTGTTGTGCCTAAAAGTATTAACAGGGTTAGGCAATTTATGCTATTTTTCATCTTCGCAAGATTTTGGTACTATTCCGTCTGCTTAAAAATAAAGCTGTAGTCGCCGGTAAATTCTATTGTACGGACATTTGAAGGAATGGTTACGGGGTTTGTACTACTGGTGTAAGAACCTGTAATGCTGATGTTTCCAGCATCTACAGGGTAAACTATTGTGGCAATGTCTGTACGCCTATGGTTGTAGAACTTGTTCGAATTAATGGACAGAACATATTCAGCATTTTTAACCAGCTCCAAATCAGCAATGGCCACGCTTACTTCCTGATCGGCATTAGGTACATTTACATAAACCGTTTTAATGGCATTTGCAGTTGCCTTTTCCCAAATGGTTACCTTTAGCGAGCTATTTACATAAGGTAATTTTACCGTGATTCCCTTGATTACGCCTTTAACCTTTGGCTTAAAACCAAAGCCCATTTCAAAAGAAGTAGGGTTGGTGAAGGAAACATTATTTTGGTTCAGGCCTGTGGTAGCCAAAAACGCAGTAAGCGGATTTTCCTCCGGATAATTAGCAGCGGGAGTTTGATCATCTTTTTTCTTACAGCTCGAAATTGTAAAAAAAAGTACCACAGACAGTATTAAACTACGTATAGTTATTGATGTTGAATTCATTTTTTTGCTGCCTAATTATTAACCTTACTGTTTTGAACTTTTTTTGCTGGAGCGTTTGCCGGTGGAAATGGCTGAGGATTTAAGGATTTTTCGCCACCTTTTGACTTCATAGGATTAGGTTTGGCCTGCTCCTCTGTTTTCTTTTCTTCTTGTTCCCGCTCCATCAAAGTTTCTGCTTTTGAACTTTTCGTTTCAAGTTTCTTTACATCTTTGTTTACGGTTTTTGGCGTTGTAGATTTAGATTGGACTGGCGTAGTTTGTGCCTGTACCGCAACTGTTGTTGCAAGCCAAAAGATCATAATGTAGCATAGTTTTTTCATTGTACTAAAATTTAAGTTTTATTTAAAAGTATATTTGTAAAGCGCTCCCCCACTGCCATCGGGCAAACTGGCGATGTAGCCATTGGTATTGGTGGTATAGGCATAAACTCTTGTGGTATTGCTACCTATGGCGCCGTTTAAATCGTATTTCTGAGAGCTGTAGCTTTTAAGTGCATAAGCTTTGCCCGTTGCTGGTTCGATGCCGTAAAGAACTCCAGGCCTGATAAACACACTGATCATTGGATCAGGATCATAAATGGTATCAAAATACTCATAATTGTACAGCGTATAGGTTCCTGCGGCATCATTAGCACTTATATATTTTGCCGTTTTTACCCGCCCTTTACTGTCGGTGGTGTATTCGTAAGTATCCTTAACCACACCGTAATAACTCTTGGTGTACTTGGTTAGCGCTCCAGAAGTACCATAGGTAAAGTTTTCCAAGGTTTGCCCATATGTTCCAGCAATGATGGTTACTTGTTTTGCCGCATTCAGCGTATAGGTATAGGTGTTGCTGGTATTGCCATTGTTGTCCTTCACAATTTGCGATTTCAGCAACCCATTGGCATCATAGTCAAATAAATAGGTACCATAATTGTCCTTGTAGCTTATGAGCAAATTTGATGTATTGTAAGTATAATCTGCCGTTAAAGTAGGTATGGTTTGCACCGGTGGCCCCGGGGCAAATTCTTCCCTTTTAACAACGATATTGCTGCCTCCCGCTGGTGGTTGAGCAACCGATATGTCAATGGTGTAATTTTGTGTTGTACCATTTTCGGCAGTAACAGTTACTGTAAGTGTTTGTAGAAAACTGTTAGCTGTAGCTCCACTTACCTGTACAACGCCTCCAATCTTTAACGTAGCCTTGGCAGAAATCGTAAAGCTGGCCTTTAGTGCAGATAAATCAGTGCCGTAAGGCATAGTAGCTTTAATCGTTTTACCTGTTTCATCTACTACAGCTGCCACATCTATACTTAAACTGGGATTGTCTGCTTTGGAAAAACCGAAGGTAGTCAGCTGTTTTGCCTCGCTTAATATGGGTGTGGGCTGTGGTGCAGGACTGGGTGTTACCGTTTCATTTTTTTTACAAGAAACTACTGTGGTAATCAACAAAACAATAACGTAAAATAATTGGAAGTTTTTTTTCATAACAAAAGCTATTGACATTGGTTGTAAGCGTTAACAATATTCATCCATACCTGCTTACGGCGGGTTTCGCCCTGATTGACGAAAGCATAGAAAAAGTCTTTATTTTTAGCGTTTATTTTTTCGCAAAGCGATTGGCAAGCGACAAGAAAAGCTGGCACCTTGACATCAAAATTGGGGATAAACTTATCACTCTGTGCATTGTACACCTCAAATTCGTTGCCCGGTAATTGCACAAAAAGCTGCTGCTCCCTGTGCAGCGTTCCGTCGGCACTTTTGCATAGCACTTCATTTTCGAACAACTGCAGACTGCTATTGGCCGGTGTAAGCTCCTTTACGAAACGCAGGGCGTTACCTCCCCACATTTCATTCCCTTTCAGGTTTCTCACATTGTAGCTGCTGCCGTTCACAAATAGGAACCGAATGTCGTTTAAGCGATAGGTTTCGTACAATCTACTTACACCTTCTGCAAAAGCAACATGGCTAACAGTACTGTAGTTGTCAAAAGAATTTATACTGATTTTTCCATGCAGGATTTGCCCGTTATTTAAGGTCAACGTTGCAGGCTGGCCAGCCATGTTATTTACGGTGCTGTAAAAAGGCGTGTTGCATGCCAACGTACCCAAACAAACGAATAAAATAAGTGCCAAACGTTGCATCTCAATATTTTTTATCAAAGATGCCCACTAAAATGAGTTACATTTACGCTAGTAAGTAAACCGCGAAATTGGCTTATTGAAATGCGTATTCTGGCGTTAGTTACCGTCAGACAACAAGCAGTTTATAAAGTGTGAAGCAATAAAAAGATGGTTTCGATATACCTACCACTTCGGTTATTTAAACAAATAATCTTTACCAACAAACAAAAGCAAAAAACCAAAGGCCAACATTAGCAAAATACCTGGAAACTCTCGCCAATTTACAATTACGGCTTTATTTGGCGCTCCGTGACTATAGGCAATGGTAACCTCGTCGCCTATATGATAATTAAACAGGATGAATAATTGGGGCGCATCGCTATAGCTCACCACGGTATCGCCTTTGGCTGCAACAAAACTAAAAAACGGACTGCGGCCCGAAGCAAATCTTTTGGCAGATGATGGCTTTTGTACCTTACGTGCGCCATTGCTACTTACTTTGTAGCCAATTATTTTTGCATTGGCCGTTACGCCCGTAAAGGGTAGTAAACAGATTTTATACAGATTTGCTCCCCAAAACAGGATTACGGCGAGACCAACAACGAGTGTAATAAATCCTATTGATTTGCTGTTGCCAACCACCATTTAAACTTTTTTGAACAATCCCAAAAAATCCTGTTTACGGTTACGGCTTAGGGCAATGGCTTTTCCATCCTGCATAATGAGGTCTCCACCTTCGCCCCTTATGTATTGCTTAATGTATTTCAGGTTAACTATACTCGACTTATGCGCCCTGAAAAATAATGGATCATCCGTCAATACTTCCTCAAAGGTCGCCATGGTTTTACTGGCCAAGTGTCTTGACTTATCATTCATTACGATGTGGGTATAGCAGCTATCTGCCTCCAAATACATGATATCCTCAATTTTAACAAACAATAAACCTTGAGTGGTAGATAGGGCAATGGTGTCCTGCATTTTGCCATTGGTAAACAGGTGCAGGTTCTTCACCTGATCATTGTTGATGCTCAATTCGTGTTTGTTAAATTTGTCCAATGCTTCCGCAATGCCCTGCCTATCAATCGGCTTCAGCAAATAATCTAAAGCATTGAGCCGAAGGGCCTGAAGGGCATATTGGTTATAAGCTGTAGTGAACACCACTTTAAAATCAGGTGATGGAAATTGACCGATGACTTCAAAACCGTTCATTTGAGGCATTTCGATATCTAAAAACACGAGTTGGGGACTGTGCTTGCTAATAAGCGATGCTGCCTGGGTACTATCTTGCGTACTGGCCACGATCTGCACATCGGAAAAACTCTCCAAAAGATGGGTAAGCGTTACGATACAATGCTTTTCGTCATCAACAATAATGGTTTTGATCATTAGGGTCAGGTATTTAAAAAAATTTCTATTCTCGTTCCAACGGCTTTTTCTTGATCGTACAAATCTATGATCTTCACCTGATTTGCTTCGTTGAGCATTCGGATTCGGTGGATGGTAATATCTATCCCATAGGATTTATGGCTGTTTTGTCCCTGTTTTAATTTGGAGGAGGCCAATCTCCCCACACCATCATCCTCAATCACAATTTTGATGAGTCCATCGTCCAATTCACTAATACCAATAAGTAGATGGCCGCTATTTGCCTTATTGTGCAGCCCATGCCAAATGGCATTCTCTACAAAAGGTTGTATGATGAGCGGCGGAATCCTGAGAAGTTCCACTTCCATACCATCTGCCAAAGCGATGGTGTAGGAAAACTTATTTTCCAGCCTCAATGCCTCCAATTGCAGGTAGAGCTCAAGCGTCTGCAGTTCGGCCTGAAGCGTAATTGACTTATTTCTGGAGAGTTCCAGCACATTGCGCATCAGTTTAGAAAAAGTGGTCAAATAGCCGCTGGCCGCTTCGCTCCTACTTTGGATGATATAACTGTTGATTGAGTTGAGGGTATTGAAAATGAAGTGCGGGTTCATCTGCGAACGTAAGGTTTGCATCTCGGCTTCCCTAAGGTCACTTTTCATCTGTGTTTCAGCCTGTAGTTGATGGGCCTTTTGCTGTCCGAGCTCATTTTTAGTGGTTAGCGAAGCAATACGCAATCTATGGATGACGAAGCTTAGCACGGCAACTACCCCAATAATAGCGATGATACCGTACAACCATAGCTGCTTAATATGCAATGCCTTCAGCTTTTGGTCTTGCAGCAAAGACAGGGCCCGCTGCTCTTGTATGGCCTTTTCTTTTTGTACCAAGGTCAGCTGCTTATCTTGCGCTTTTTGCTGTAGTCTTTGGTTTTGGAGTTCTGCCTGCGTTTTAAGGTAGTTGAGCCTTACCAGGTCACGTTCCTTATTGCTGGCAATCAGCTTGGCTTGGTTAAGCGATAGCATTAATTGTTGCTGATTTAGCCTTTCGTTTGCCAAAAGCTGTGCAGTTTTATATTTTTCCTCCTTAGTATCGAACTCATATTTCAGTTGTAAACGAGTCACCTGCTTGCGATTGGCATCACCCTCAATCTTATCCTTAACAGCAACAAATTTTCTGTAGTAGTAATAAGCGCTATCGGCTTTCTCCAACTTCTCGTAACTGTCCGCCAAGGTATTGAAACTCTCTTTCTGTACATCGAAGATATTGATTTCTTCCGATTGCACGTTTGCTCGCAATGCATAGTTGATCGCCTGCTGATAGTTTCTGGTAAGAAAATAGTAGTTGGCAATACCCTGCAAATTTACGGCGACACCTTTTTTGTTCTTCAGGTCTTCGTTCATTTCCAAAGCCTTTGCGTAATTTTCAAAGGCACTGTCATAATCCCGTAATTCGGTTTGTGTGTTGGCTAGGTTTCCATATTCCCTTGCAACATTAAATTTTAAGCCAAGCTTTATATTCCTATCAAGGGACTGTTGGTAAAAATCCAGTGCCTTGGCAAAGTTCTTCTGCTTAAAGTACACGTTGCCAATATTACCGAGCGCAGTAGCGATACCGATGCCGTAATTTATCTGTTGATGGATAGCCAGTCCCCCTTGAAAATGTTTGAGTGCCATGTCGTAATCTTGCAATTCGCTATAGATGACACCCATATTCCCGTAGCTAATGCCCTTGGACAGCTGGTCGTTCATCCCATCTGAGATACGAATGGCCTTTTGGTAATAGTCTAGTGCCACAGGATAATTGTTCCTCACCATGTTCACACTTCCCAAGTTGGAGAGACAGGCAGCAATACCCTTTTGATCACCCATCTTTCTATTAACCAGCAAGGAGCTGGAAAAGCCCTTTTCAGCCGCCTCAAAATTACCCATGGTGTACTGGGCAATACCCAATTGGCGGTAAGCCTGAGCAAGCCCTTGCTGGTAGCCCACTTTTTCGGCAAGTAAGGTTGCTTGTTGCGCAAAATCCAACATTTTTTTAGGATTGGCACCATAATAGGCACTGCCCAACTTAATCAGCGCATTTACCTTCGCCGTATCTGGCAGGTTTGGCTTTTCAAGTCTCTTTAAAAGTGTATCCACCAAACCGTTGGCCTGCCCATGAGCCAGCAAAGGCAGGAGAACATAAAATAGCAGCATAGCGCTGTAGCAGAAATGGATTTTAGTGCGGTTCAATTCTTCATGGCTTTAGCAATAAAAATACAAAAAACCATTCAATCCGCATACTCAACAAGTGAATGGCGGGTTTCAGTTATTGAATTGCATTAGCGGCATAAATTGCTATCAGAAATTCAAAAGGAATGATACTTAACTTGAAGGCCAGCTATTTATGATAAACTTGATTTTCTTTGAAATTACTTGAAATAGAATTTTACAAAAAACCCTTCAAATGTTGTATCTGAAGGGTTTTAATCGACTTTTAAATTGTCTCTGTCGGGGTGGCAGGATTCGAACCTACGACCTCCACATCCCAAATGTGGCGCGATACCGGGCTACGCTACACCCCGATGGTGGTATCACCTTTGTTTTGCGGAGAGGGCGGGATTCGAACCCGCGGTACCGTTACCAGTACGACAGTTTAGCAAACTGTTCCTTTCGGCCTCTCAGGCACCTCTCCTTTCGATCAGCATTACTGCGTTTCGAGGTTGCAAATATAGCAATTCATTGATGTTTGCAAAAAAAAAATTACACTGTTTTTGGATAATCTACGCGAACATGATAGATGCTCATTAGCATCGTCTTGAATATCAACTTGATAGTTTCTAAATCTTTTAACGTTAAATCGCAGTTATCTAACTGATTTTGCTCCAATTTATAGTCAATTATGCGTTCAACAAGGTCATTGATGTTTTGAGCATCCGGATTTTTCAAACTTCTTGATGCCGCTTCAACCGAATCTGCCAACATTAAAACACCGGTTTCTTTAGAAAAAGGAATAGGCCCAGGATAACGAAAAATGTTTTCATCGATAAACTTTTCGGGTGAATTTTTAAGAAACGATTGATAGAAATAATCTACCCTTGTGTTGCCATGATGCGTCCTGATGAAATCAATTACCGACTCTGGCAATTTATTTTTTCTAGTGATTTCAATGCCTTTATGCACGTGTCTGATGATCACTTGCGCACTTTGTTCATAAGGCATTTTATCGTGTGGACTAACGCCAGTTTGGTTTTCGATGAAATACTGAGGGTTTTCCATTTTACCAATATCGTGGTACAATGCCCCCGCCCTAACCAATAACGCATTACCGCCTATTTTAAAGATCGCTGCTTCGGCCAAATTAGCTACCTGAAGCGAGTGTTGAAATGTACCTGGCGCCTTAAAAGCCAGCTCCCTTAGCAACTTATTGTTAGTATTGGTTAGCTCAATTAACGCAACGTCAGAAGTGATACCAAAAACCCTTTCAAATGCATAAATTAATGGATAAGCCAGCAATGATAGTAGTACGCTAAAAACGAAAGGCAAAAAATTGGTCCATTCGATATCAGTTAATGAGCCTTCCCTTAACAAAGTGATACCTAAAAACGAGATGAAATAAGCGCTTAATATAAATGCTGCAGAAATTAACAACTGCTCTCGCTTAACCAAATTTTTAATGCTGTAAATAGCTACCATACCCGCAGTGGTTTGGTAAAACACAAATTCGAAACTGTTAGGCACAAAAAATCCAGCAATTAAAATCACCAATAAGTGCAGGTTAAGCGCTAAACGGGTATCAAACAAAATGCGGATGATAATTGGAACGATGCAGAAGGGAATAAGATAAAGGTTAGAAAGATTGAACTTAATAGCCCAAGTGAGCACCAGCAACATGGAAGTGATCACCAAAATCAGCAACGACAATTGTCTATTATCGGCATAAATATCTTTCCTAAAAAGAAATAAGAACACCATTAATAATGTAACAATAAATCCAACTAGCAAAACTTGCCCAAAAAATACCAGCTTATCATCCCCTACGGTTTTGGTTTGCGCATCGTAAGTTTCTCTGAATGAAACCAATTTTTGGTAGACCTCCTCATCAATTACAGTTTCGTTAGCAACAATCAGCTCTCCCTTTTGTACCATCCCTTTAGTGGTAGAGATGCTTTTCAATGCATTGGCTTGTACGGTTGCAGTAAGCGATTCATCAAAATTGATATTGGGTTTAATATGGCTTTCGGCTAAATCAAACACCGTTTTTTTGATACTTTCATCACCAGATTTGAAGTTTTCCTTTAGAAAAGCCAATGCACTTTGCACCGTAAACACATCTTGCGAATTTACTTTAGTAGAAACATTGTTCTTTAACAACGAGAAATCATAATAGCGCTCCTTTTTTTGATGCTTAGGATTTACATCGATGATACCTTTATTATAAACTAGTTTAAGGATATCCAAAGATCGTTGTCGATTAATCTCTTTTTCGGCATCGTTTAACGTATTCGATTTCCACTTCACATCAAACTCACTTAAATAAGCATCACTTTGATCTTTAAAAACCTCCTCATTATATTGATAGATGGGAAGAATGTTATCTATCACTAACTTTTTATCAGCGGCAATTTGCTGTGGTGTTTTTAAAATAGCGAAACTAAATGGAGATACCAAGTCTTTATTTAACCAAGTTTTGCCCTTCTCAAATTCATATCTGAACCTAGGCTGTTTTGGTAAGTAAAGGGTAATAACCAGCACGCAAACTACCATCATCACATATTTAAAGTTAGATGAATATTTGCGATACAGTACTTTGTGTGAGTTCTTTTTAATTTTTGCCAATTGTAGTATGCATTAGTTTCATTCAAAATTAACATTTATTTCGGCAATAGCCTAGAAGCTAAAATTTGACAGTTAAAAATTACGCCATAAACTATTGGATATCTGAAAATTTCTTCTTAAAATTGATATCAAAATAATATCATTATGCAAACAGAAAAAATTATCAAACCACCTTCAGGCTATTTAACCTTAGCCATCACCATTGTATTACTTATTGCCGGCATATACCTATTGGCAATCAAACAATTTGCTGTTGGTGCCATCCTATTAACGCTTGATTTTATACTAGTTTTACCAGGGCTGATTATCGTAAACCCAAATGAATCGAAAGTATTGACTTTATTTGGGAAATACGTTGGCACGGTTAAATCAGACGGCTTTTTTTGGGTTAACCCACTTACTACAAAGAAAAAACTATCGCTACGAGCAAGAAATTTGAACGGCCAGCAACTGAAAGTGAACGACAAGATGGGTAACCCGATAGAAATTGCTGCAGTTATAGTTTGGCAGGTGAACGAAACCGCCAAGGCCAGTTTTGCTGTAGAAGATTACTTGCAATACGTAAACATACAAAGCGAAGCGGCAGTTAGGCATTTAGCCAACAGCTTTGCCTACGATAATTTGGAGGACGAAAATGCCCAAATCACGTTAAAAGATGGTGCGGAGAAAGTAAATTCGCTATTGGAAGAAGAACTTAACGAACGCCTTTCGAGAGCTGGAATTGACGTGATAGAAGCGAGAATTTCTCATTTGGCCTATGCGCAAGAGATAGCCAGCGCAATGCTTCAAAGACAACAGGCGGCAGCGGTAATTGCAGCTCGAAAGCTAATTGTAGAGGGTGCGGTTGGTATGGTGGAGATGGCGTTGGAGCGCTTATCGGAAAAAGAAATTGTACATCTTGACGAAGAAAGAAAAGCTGCCATGGTAAGTAATTTATTGGTAGTTTTATGTGGAGATAGAAATGCACAGCCTGTGGTTAATGCAGGAACTTTATATAACTAATGATATTCGAAGAAAAACAAAAACTCAACTTATGGTGGCTGTATATCTTATTTGGTATACAGGCCATCATTATTTTAAGTATTAGTTTTTTGGGAGATACCGGCATGAGCTTAGTGGAACTCCAACAAATCTATTACCTACCTATTATTGTAGTTATATTTATATTCCTTTTGGCTTATTTCATCAACCAAAATTACTTGCTGTTATACATCAATAACGACGGGATTACTTATAAATATTGGCCTTTCTCTAGAACTAAAAAAATTACTTGGAATGAAATTGAAAAGGCCTATTTAAGACATTATGACGCTTTGGGAGAATACGGCGGATGGGGATTCCGTTATCGACTTTGGTTTAAGTGGAATGACAAGGCCTTCCTATTTGATGGAGATTCAGTAGGGCTTCAAATTGTACTTAACAATGGAAAAAAACTACTTTTTAGCACAGCAAAAAAAGAACAACTTCGCCAATCTTTAGAAACGCTAAAGCAAAAACATCAACTATTAATGATTGAGACTGATGTCAGATAAAGATAAAAAAGCGTTTGCACTTCGAATTAATCCAGCTTTGCTGAAAGAAATTGAGCAATGGGCGGCAGATGAATTCAGGAGTACAAATGGGCAAATTGAATATTTACTTAACGAAGCTTTAAAGGCTAGAAAAAGAAAAGTGAGCAAAAAAGATGCTTGATGCTTACTAATTCAATTGCAATAATCACTCAAGAAAGTGGTTTAATTTGCGCAAATATCCCTAAATTGCGGCCAACCAAATATATTTTAAACATTACAAATGAGAGAAGTAGTTATCGTATCGGCGGTTAGGACGCCTATTGGCAGCTTTGGCGGCTCGCTATCAGGATTTTCGGCGACACAATTAGGTGGCATTGCCATTAAAGGCGCTTTAGAGAAAGCAGGTGTTGAGCCAAATCAAATTCAGGAAGTTTATATGGGCAATGTTTTATCGGCAAACCTAGGACAGGCACCGGCAACACAAGCTGCTAAATTTGCTGGACTGCCAGATTTACCCACAACAACCATCAATAAAGTTTGTGCTTCGGGAACGAAAGCAATTATGTTAGCTGCTCAAAGTATTGCTTTGGGGCAAAATGACATTGTAGTTGCTGGCGGTATGGAAAGTATGAGCAATGTGCCTTATTATCTTGACAAGGCCAGAAACGGTTACAGACTAGGGCACGGACAAATTACAGATGGCTTAGTAAAAGATGGACTTTGGGACGTTTACAACGACTACCATATGGGATCGGCAGCAGAACTATGTGCAGAAACATGCCAGATCAGTCGCGAAGACCAAGATAATTTTGCTATTGAATCCTATAAAAGGGCGCAAAAAGCACAAAGTGAAGGAAAATTTAAAGTGGAGATTGTTCCGGTAGAAATTAAAGACAGAAAAGGCAATGTCACTTTATTGGATACCGACGAAGAGCCTGCTGCCGTAAAATTCGACAAGATACCAACATTAAAACCTGTATTTAAAAAAGACGGTACAGTTACTGCCGCCAATGCTTCAACTTTAAATGATGGCGCAGCTGCACTGGTATTAATGAGTGCAGAAAAAGCGGCTGAACTGGGCTTAAATCCACTAGCAAAAATATTAGCCTACGCCGATGCACAACAGGCGCCAGAATGGTTTACTACCGCTCCATCAAAGGCTATCCCTTTGGCTTTACAAAGAGCTAATATCAGTAAAGAGCAAGTAGACTATTTTGAAATCAACGAAGCATTTTCGGTAGTATCATTAGCCAACAACCAAGCGCTTGGTTTAAATGGGGAAAAAGTGAATGTTAACGGTGGTGCTGTTGCTATCGGTCACCCACTTGGTGCTTCGGGAGCGAGAATTGTAGTTACCCTGCTTGCTGTGCTACAACAAAACAATGGTAAAATAGGCGTTGCCGGCATTTGTAACGGCGGTGGCGGCGCTAGCGCAATAGTTGTGGAAAATCTTCGTTAACGATTTTAAATGCGTACCATCTTTTCGAACTTCATTTTTGTACTGATTATCTTTTTGCACCTACCCTTAGTTGGCTTAAGGGCGCAAACTGCGCTTACTGCGGCCAACATTGACAAGCTGAATTTACTACAAGACAGTTTATCGGCATATAGTGATTCGACAGTAAGTGTTAAAGATGACGTGGATAGAATGGCGTACAATACGATGTTTGTGAAAAAGCTAATTGGCGCTTTAAAAACGCCGCATTCTTTCCAGTATCAATTTGATTCGCTTGTAAACAACGTTTCCATTTTAACCGCACCCAATCAATCTTTCCGGATCATCACATGGTCGGTACCGTTTACCGATGGCACCTATAAATTTTATGGCACCATACAAATGGCCACTAAAGATGGTTCATTGAAGCTGATTCCATTAAATGATGATGGTAAAAATTTTAGTGATGATAATTTAGTTACCAATCAAAAAAAATGGTACGGCGCACGTTATTACGAAATGATTCCAGTTACTTATCCTGGAAAAAATCCTTACTACATTTTACTGGGCTGGAAAGGTAACGATGAAAAAACCACAAAGAAGGTCATCGAGGTACTTTCATTTGAGAAAGAGGACGCGGTGTTCGGCAAAAACATATTTGAGGTAAAGAAAAAAGCGGCTAATAAAAACAGAATTGTATTCGAATACAACAAGCAAAATTCTATGACGCTGACTTTTGATAAGCAGGTGAATATGATTGTTTTCGATCATCTTGCACCTTACGAAGCGAATATGGAAGGCAATGCAGCGTATTACGTATCGGACTCGAGCTTTGATGGTTACACCATTAGTTACCAGCGACTATATTTAAAAGAGAATGTAGAGCTGCGAAACGATGCATCAAGTTTAGACGAATTGTACAGCACACCACGAAAAGCAACTACCTTATTCCAAAAAGGCCGACATTAATTTTTTGAGGAAATATGAATGTATTAGGCTATATTGCACTCAATTTTTTTTTATAAAAAACTAAGACTAACTTATTAAATAACTTTATGCAAACAACTACTGCAAAAAATCATAATGATTTTTTCAATGACCGAGTGATTGGTCACCCAGCGGGGCTTTTTGTGCTTTTTTTCACAGAAATGTGGGAAAGATTTTCCTATTACGGGATGAGGGCCTTATTAGTTTTGTTCCTTACCTCATCAGTAATGGGTGCCAACCCAGGATGGGGATGGCCTAGAGAAACTGCTTTAGCCATTTACGGTTCTTACACTTCATTGGCGTACCTAACCCCTATTTTAGGTGGTTATGTTGCAGATAAAATCATAGGTTATAGATCTGCGGTTATTGTTGGTGCACTTTTGATGACCTTAGGTCACTTATCAATGGCACTTGAGTTTAGCCCAATTTTCATGTACTTAGGCTTAGCCCTTTTGGTAGTTGGAAATGGTTTCTTCAAACCAAACATGACTTCAATTTTATCACACATGTACAAAAAGCATCCTGAAAAGAAAGACGGCGCTTACACCATCTTTTATATGGGTGTTAACTCTGGTGCTTTTTTAGGTATGCTGCTATGCGGATACATCGGTGAAAGTCCGAATTGGGGTTGGAGCTATGGTTTTGGTTTAGCCGGAATTTTCATGTTGGTAGGAATGCTTCAGTTTTACTTTACCAGAAACATTTTTGGCGATATTGGCACTAAACCAGAAAAAGGCGAAGTAATTGACGAAAACGAAAGTCCAGAAGAAGCTACAAGAAATCCTTTCTCTAAATTCGACATTACTATTATCTCAATTATTTCTGTAGTAGGTTTACTTTGGACCATTAACGATCCACTTTCAAAAATTACCTCGGTTAACTTCTTTGATTTTAATGTAGGTGGCCTATCAGGTAGTAACTTTGCCATTTTAGCAGCACTGGTTTTATTTATTTTCGTATTGATTAAGAGAATCAGCCAGTACACTCCTATTCTAAGAGACAAGATGGTTGCTGTAATTATATTAGCTTTCATCACCATTTTCTTTTGGGCATCTTTCGAGCAAGCAGGTGGTTCAATGACCATTTTCGCCAAGGATTATACAGCAAGAATTTTAGAGGGTAACGAGAAATTGATGTTCAATGTGGCTAATACTTTAATTACAGTTGTTCCTTTAATTATCATTTCCTTTGTGCTGTTTAAGCTTTTCACCAAAACTTTTTCAAGGTTCGCTTTAGGAAATATCATTTTGGCTTTTGGTTTCGTGATCATTTGGGGCTTGGTAATCTATATGCTTAAAGAGCAGTATTCAGATGTAAAAGCTGAAGTACCAGCAACTTGGTTCGGTGTACTCAATTCACTGTTTATTATTTCGTTAGCGCCAATAGTATCTAAGCTTTGGGAAAGCAAGTATTCTCCATTTGCTACTATCAAAAATGGAATTGGTATGATCCTACTTGGAATTGGTTTTGCTGCATTGGCTTATGGTTCTAGTGCTATTCCTCCGGGAGCAAAAGTAGCCTCAGTAAGTATGATTTGGTTAATTTTAGCCTATCTTTTCCATACGTTAGGTGAGCTTTTCATCTCTCCAGTTGGTTTATCTTATGTAAGTAAACTTGTACCAGGCCGAATGATTGCTATCATGTTCGGTATTTGGTATTTAGCTATTGCGATAGGAAATAAAATTGCTGGAAAAATGGGTGGTATGATTGATGAAATTACCGCACAGTATTCGATGAAGACTTTCTTCTTAATCTTTACACTAATTCCTTTTGGGTTAGGCTTGTTTATCATGTTGCTTACACCACTAATGAAGAAATTAATGCATGGTGTGAAATAATAGTTTTCACATCCATTATAAAACACGAAAGCCCCGATGTACACTCGGGGCTTTCGTGTTTTTTGTATTATCTGAATCTTAAATCAACTCTTTGAAAACAACAGTACTGTTATGACCGCCGAACCCGAAAGCGTTGCTCATAGCAGTTTTAACCTCTTTGCGCACTGCTTGATTGAAAACTAACTGCATACCTGCCGGAATTGCAGGGTCAGGATTGCTTACGTTAATTGTTGGTGGAACAATATTATCATTGATACTTTTAATGGCAATAATAGCTTCAATTGCTGCAGCTGCACCTAATAGGTGACCTGTCATCGATTTTGTTGAGCTGATATGCAAATTTTCAGATGCTCCAAAAACCAAATGAGCTGCATTAAGCTCTGCCAAATCTCCCACAGGAGTTGATGTAGCGTGTAAGTTTAAATAATCCAGCTCTTCAGGTTTGATGCCTGCTTCTTCTAAGGCTAAATTCATCGCTTTAGCAGCACCAATACCTTCAGGATGTGGTGAGGTGATGTGATAAGCATCGGCGGTCATTGCAGCGCCTACTACTTCAGCATAGATTTTTGCGCCTCTAGCTTTTGCATGTTCGTACTCCTCCAAAATCAGCGCCCCTGCCCCTTCGCCCATTACAAAACCATCTCTATCTTGATCAAACGGTCTGCTTGCAGTTTCAGGATCATCATTTCGATGCGACATTGCTTTTAGCGCAGCGAAACCACCAAATGAAGCAGGTGTAATTCCTGCTTCTGAACCGCCAGTAACAAACATCTTCGCCTTGCCCATACGGATGTAATTGAAGGCATCCATAATGGCATTGTTACCTGTTGCACAGGCTGATACCGGCGTATAATTAATACCCTGCAAGCCAAATTTCATAGATATCAATCCTGACGCCATGTTAACCAATAATTTTGGTATAAAAAAAGGATTGAACCTAGGGTTATAATCGCCGGTGACGTAATTTTCAACTTCCGTTTCGAAGGTTTGCATACCGCCTTGCCCACTGCCCCAAATCACTCCGAAATCAAATGGATCAATAGTAGTCAAATCAATATCACAATCTTCAATAGCCTGTGCGGCTGCGTATAATGCGTATTGCGTAAACAAATCTGTACGCTTAATTTCATTTCTATCTAGGTGATCCGCTGGATTGAAGTTTTTTACTTCACAGGCCATTTGCGAACGAAAACGCGAAGCATCAAATCTTGTCACTGTGGCGCAAGCACTTTTGCCGTTAACAATATTTTCCCAAAAATCGGCAATGTTATGCCCCAATGGATTGATAGTTCCCAAACCAGTAACTACAACTCTTTTCATTTTGTGTTATGTTTTATTAAGGGCGCAAAGTTCGCATTTAACAGCAATTAAATGCTTGAATTTTGTAATTATTTCGTGGAAGTGAGAGAGATTGTTGATGTTGTTTTTTAGCATATACCCTCTCTGCCCTGTGGGCATCTCTCCCTTAGAGGGAGAGAATGGCGATTTACGATGGAAGTGCTTTAATTATGGGCCGACTAATAAACATGTAAAAGCTGATGCTGAACTAAATTCAGCATGACGAGTGTAAATTTACTGGCTACCCCTTAATGTGTCAGTTCAAAATTCATGTCTTGTTTATCCGACAATAAAAATTTATAGCAATTAAACTTAGCTTTTAAAAGGTTGTTTATGGAAAAGTAGGTCTAAAATATCTTCAATACGAGTGAAAATAGGAACGGCATTAAGTTTCCCTACTTTAGACCTAGCAAATTTTCAACGTCAAACCACTCGTAGTGAACAAATGAACAATTGAACCAATGAACCCAATGAACCAATGAACCAATGAACTATTTAAAATTAAACTTACCGTCGTATCTTAAAAGTGCTTCCAAATAATAGTAATCAGCATAGTTAATTGGCACATCAATTTCTGAGTTATTTGGCCTATGTCCGGTGCTGTGCTCCAAAATAAAACCATAGTTATCACCAATTTTGCTGGTGTAGGCCGTACTTAGCGAGTAAAGAATTTTATCAGCTGCTGCTTTATAAGTCTTAGCATTTTTACTGTACTTCGCCAATTCGTAAAGTGCTGAAGCGGTGATGGCTGCTGCCGAAGCATCTCTTGAAACATTAGGAATTTGAGGATCGTTATAGTCCCAGTAAGGAATGCCATCAGCTGGGGTGCTTTTATTGTTCAGGATATATTTAGCAATTGCGTCAGCTTGAGCCAAATAAACTGGATTTTTAGTATATCGATAACATAAAGTGAAACCATAAAGTCCCCAAGCTTGTCCCCTAGCCCACGAAGATTCATTAGCATAGCCCTGAGCGGTTGTTTTTTGCAACACGCCGCCGTTCTCCGTATCGTAATCAACCACGTGGAAAGAACTGAAATCTGGGCGGTAATGGTTTTTAATGGTATTATTGGCATGGGTTACCGCAATTTTATAGAAAGATGAATCGCCGGTAAATTTGCTCGCTTCAAAAAGCAATTCCAAATTCATCATGTTATCAATAATTACTGGATATTTCCATTTGGTTCCGCTGTGGTCCCAAGAGCGAATTACGCCAGCTTTAGCATTAAACCTAGTGGATAAAGATTTTGCCGCTTGAACGATCACGGAACGATAAGCGGTGTCCTTAGTTAAACGGTATCCCGCACCAAAAGGACAGTAAATCATAAAACCTAAATCGTGGGTAGTAGTGGTAAATTGCTCCTTTTTAATATCTTCAGTATATTTTTTAGCTAGCTCAAGCCACTTTGAATCCTTATTATATTCGTAGAAATACCAAAGCTCCCCTGGAAAAAAACCGCTTGTCCAATCTCTAGACACCACCATTTTCAACTTACCATTTTCAACCGTTCGCGGAGATACGAAGTTTGGCTTTTCTTTTCTTGCAGAATCTACGTTCTTTATTAAAATACCAGTTTGTATTGCTGCATTTTTAAAAGATGTAGGTACATCAACTTTTTGTGCCTGAGCACCTAAAACGGTTAAAAGTAATGCAGTCGTAATTTTAAATTTCATGATTTAATTTTATTTGGTTAGCGCTAGCTTTTATTAGTTTGTTAATTAGGGTTGTATTTTTTTACCAGCCTCAGCCATTTGTTTTTCAAATAGCGATTTTGGCATTAGTGTACCTTTTTGATTTAGACCTTCCCAAACGCCATCAGGCCTGCCACTTAAGCGGCCATTTGTTTTTTGCGCTGTAACGCCGATAGCATAATTTTTACCACTCACATACGGGTTTTGAACAGTGACTTTTGCAGCAATGCAATTCCAAAGCACTTGGTTTACACCCGCCCAACCATGTCCTGTACCCCAGTTACCGCGGTCTTGAATGTTAATTTCACCATCGGTAGTAATGTTGTCGTAGAGTGTGCCTGCAGCCCAGCGATGATGCGGCCCAATATCTGCTTTTGCATGTGTTGACCTGCAATTATAAAACACGTTAGGCCCCATTACTTTTGCACCGGTAACATAGTCGTGCCTACCTTCGTCAGCAGTGCAATTCATCACTAAATTTAGCTGACCATCATTATTAAAGGAATATCTCCTGCCACCTTCAATCTTGGATTTTGGAAATAGAGAGGTGCAATGCTTAACTGTAACTTGCTTACTCATGCCTCCCAAATTAACACAGGAGTATCCAAAATATTTGCTGCTCACATTGCTAACCCAAGCATTTTCCACCCTGTTCATGGAGATTGCGTCCCATCCATGGTCTTCATCAGTGTCGCTTTGATATTCAGATTCTATCAGCATATCCTCAATGCCAACCTCATTAATTCTTCCATCAAAAGTAAATTTGTAAACTTCACCGCCACCGTACTGCGTTTCCATAGCCATTACTACAGGGTTATCCAAAAACACCTCGTTACCTTTAATGGCAGTAATTTTCCGTTCAAAAAACAGATCGTAATCAGCAGCTTTCCATTGCACCGTACCTTCTCTAGCATCAATTTGATCCATTTTCAAATCTTTAATCCATTGATCGGTTCCTGGTCTGTAAATCATTAGCGCATCACCTACCTTAAAGTTGCTTGGCTTTTCTATGTGAAAAGATTTAGCTCCTACGGGAACGTAATTATCCGTAATTTTTGTTCGTGTATTGGGTATTTCTTTGGGTTTTCCGTTGCCATTCACATTAATTAACTTACGCTGACCTGCACCTGTGGCTATCAATTTAGTGGATAAGCCTTCTCCCCTTAAAATAATGCCCGAAGTGTTGATATTAATGGCACCTGGAATTTGATAAGTTCCTTTCTTTAAAAGAATTGCGCCTCTTATACCATTTTGATCTAGCGGATACTTCGCTACGCGATCAATTGCATCTTGGATTTGCTGTTGATGATTATTTCCAGACGGACTAACTTCCATTATTACTTTCACCAAAGGGATTGGTTTTGCGCCTTGATGATAACCAACGGCACTAAAATCAGGAATGATATCCCCTTTGCTATCAGCAATGTAAGTAAGCTTACCATTATCATCAATCTTCACAAAACTCGATTGCCATTGTTGCGCAGCAAGTTGACCATGTATAAGCATGAGCAAGTAAGCGATAAAAACAGATTTCAACTTCATCTTATAGCCAAATTATGGGATGTCGGATTGGAAGGTTTCTTACTACTTCTTCATTGGTAGGTTTTAAATCGAGGCTTTTCCAAGTATCGAACCAAGTTTGCTGCCCAAAATAGTTAGCTCCGAAAAATAAAAATGGTTGTGCTACCGGCCAATACTCCCAGTACATTACATCGGGCTTTAATGGCCATTTCGATTTATCTACAATATACGGATATAGGTAATCGATACCTTTTTTAATTGATTTTCCGTCAGTTGTTTGGTAAGTCCACAAATTATCAGTTGGTGTAGATAACAGTTGACATAACATCACCATGGCATCAAGGTTGAAAATGGCATAACCATAAGGTTTTGTTCTCGCCAATTCTAGCGGGAAACTACCATCTGCAGCCATTTGATTAGGCAGATAAATGGTTTTGTAACGCATCCTTAATGAATCAAGCATAGGTTGATCATTTACCAACTTTGCAAACGAAGCAACTTGCATTCCCCATGTAGTACCGTGGTTATTTTTTGCATTTTTTTCCGCAATTCCATTTTTACTGGTGTTGAGCCAAAGGATATAGTCGGCAAACCACTTTTTAATTACTTGTAGGTCATTTTTATTGAAAGATTTCGCTTTTTGCATCACTATTACGCCCTGCGCTACTTCCATTAAATGGATGGAATCGATAATTCCCCAGCTTCTGCCCGTATATAAATTTCGTACTGCTTGAGCGTATGCCAAATTAGGATTCATCAGTGTTTCTTGGTTTACGAACCAAGCTTTTAAGTGCGCTAATGCGTGCTTCACATATTTTTCGTCGCCAGTAATTTGATAGGCAGAAGCTAAAGCACCAATAATTTCACTAAAGCGGATCATCGCCTTGCGGTGCGCAACAAAGTTACTCGGATTGGTCTCTCCATCCCTAGTGACATAAGGCCCGTTTGGATTTTGAGGGTTTGGCCACCAATAATCACCTTCCGAAAAAAAATCATGCTTACCACCGCTGCTGTAGGGCGAGGTACTTGCAGTAACTGTAATCGGTTGTTGCTTCAAAGCCCAGTTGGCCTCGGTTAATATTTGATCTTTAAGTGCTGTAACTGCCTGTGCTTTGAAGTACTGCTGCGCAAAAGTATTGCAAACTGTTAACAGCAAAATCCCCAAAAGTAAATATTGTTTTTTCATGCCATTTATCTTCCTTATCTGAACTTATTTTTCTACCACTAAAAACTGAGTGCTTAAACCTATAGCACTAACTGAAACTACGTTTTTGGCTGCATTAGTTTTCAACTTAACTGTAGCTCTACCATTGTAAAGTTGCACTTTAGCTGAAGCAGTTGATGTACCTTGGTTTTTAATTAATTCACCATCGCCAACTGAATTAAATCTCACCTCATTAGCCGCATCTAAACAAAGTACTCCGTCGGCATCGTAAGCCTTAACTTCTATGGTTGCCAATCCGTTTTCATCAGCTATTTTTTGAAGTACTAATTTTGCTGGTTTTCCCCATTTTTCAGTTTGGTATTCCTGTGTAATTTCATCGGTAACTACAACCTTGCCTTTTTTCGCTACCACTTTGATTTGGTAAGTTCCTTTTTGCATAGGCACTGCCCAACGTAAGCCCGCAGCCGGAAAATCTTGGCTATTTCGTTTCTTAATGCCATAGCTTTTACCGTTGATAAATAACTCAGCTTCATCACAATTAGAATATACCTTCACCATTTTTTCTTCACCATCAGCTCCCCAGCGCACCGGCCAACTATGACCATAAATGTGTGCCATAGGCTGAGTGGTCCAATACGATTGGAAAATATAGTAAGACTCCTTTTTGGTGAAATCACGTTCCACCACGCCTTTTTGATTCACATAAGGCACTGGATTTTCTGGACGAATTGGCGTACTAAAATCTTTAAATGGCCAATAAGCTGTGCCACTTAGCCAAGGCATGGTTTCTTGTTCTTTTAGGTGCCAATCAATCAAATTAGCAATGTAACTTTCACTCCAGTCGCCATCCTTACTTACCCTTGCACCGCCACCATAAAGTGAGGCATCCCCCGCTCTTTCATCGGCGCCACCACCAGTTTTAATCTTCATTAACGCATTATCTGGATTTTCAGAATGCCTACGGGCATGGCTATCTCCACCCCATTCTACATGTAAAAACCTATCCGATTTATCAAATTCAGCCTTTGAAACGTCTTTATATTCTGTGTAAACTCCACGGTACCAACCTGCCCAAATGGATGGAGAATACACGTCGACAATATCTCTACAAAAATCACAACGCCTTATTGCGGTACTCCTAGATGGATCTAACTGATGTGAAAGATTATTCAATTCTTTCATGTAAGTTCTGATTTTTTCCTTGTCGAACTCACTGAAATCTCCAGGCCAATCATTTTCATTCCCTAAACCCCAAATAATTATGGATGGATGATTGTAATGCTGTTCAATCATATTTGTCAGCATTCTTTTGCCCTGTTCCTGGTAAATTTTTCCGCCTAAACCACCCCTGCACCAAGGAATTTCTTCCCATACTACAATCCCTAAACTATCACATAAATTAAGTATGATTCGAGATTGCTGATAATGGCCTAAGCGAATGAAATTGACTCCCATTTCCTTCATCATCTTCATTTCAGTCACCATCATTTCTTCGGTCATGGCCGCGGCAACTCCGGCGTGGTCTTCATGGCGATGCGTACCACGTAACAACAAACGCTTTCCATTGAGCATAAAAGGCCCTTTTTTAACAAACTCAAAGTTTCGGAAACCGATTTTTTGAGTAGCATTAAAAGTTTGCCCGTTGGCATCAACACTTAAGCGCAATTCGTACTGCTGAGGCAAATCTGTAGACCAAAGTTTTGGAGATTTGATAGCAATCTCATCTAAGCTGATATCACCATTGAAGCTGTCAATAGTTTTGCTAGCGTTAAAAACAGATTTGCCCTGCGGATCTATTAAGCTAATTTTAACCACAGCGTTGGCCGTTATATCTGTTGGAAAAAAGCGAGTTTTTAAGCTTACTTTACCCTGTTTTCCTTGGGCATCAACTGTGGCATGGGCAAATATTTTATCAATGGCCAACTGAGGATTGTAAACTAAATTGAGGTAACGATAAATACCACCATACACATTAAAATCGGAAAGACTAGACGGCATCATTTCTAAATCACGAGAATTATCACAGCGGATAATTACAGGAATTTTGCCCTTAAATTGCGTTTTAAATATGGGTGATTTTTTGAACGCGGCTACTGCTTCGGTGATGTCGGCAGTCCATTCATCGTAACCACCTACGTGGGCAGCTACTTTGGTGGTATAAATGTACACTTCTGTTTTTTGTCCCGCTCCTTCAAAATGGAGCAAGGTACGGCCATTAGCATAAGGATTTTCAACATCGATAGTGGTGCGGTACCAGCCTGGTCCTTGGTAATAGTTCACATCAGGATCAACTGCATCAATTGCATTAAAACAGTGCGGTAAATTCACCGCTTGCCAAAATGGAAGTTCCTCCGGATTCCCTTTCCCTACAGGCCTCACCGCCTCCCAAATTCCGCCTAAATCTTGTCGCACAAATTCCCAACCAGTGTTTAACCGTTTGGTTGTTTGTGCCGATGAACTAAAAGTTATAGCAAACAAGAATAGCAATACTATTTTGACCCCTCTGAACATAAAAATATATTTGGTTAACCAATTACAAGCTATGAAGCTACGAAACTCAGTTGGCTTAGCAAACAGTTGCATTTTAAAAAATCACGGAAACGTTTGCGAAAGCCTTATTAAAACTGATTTTCTTTTTTCCAACTCCCTACTAAATAAGTGATTAAATTCATTTAAAACTTTTAACAATTTGATTTAAAAGATATTCCTTTTCATCCGCACCATATTCCCAAAACATCACCCCCGCCAGCTGGTTTTGAAGTACATACTGACATTTATGCGCTACAGACCACTCATCGTCATAGGAAATAAATTCCTTTGAAGTTATATTAAATAGGAATGGTGCTTTAGCCTCTTCATCGCGGTAAGCTGCAAACCCATTTTTATTCACTAAACTATCTTTTAAAAAAGTATAGCCTTTCCCGTAGCTATTTGCGCTAGACGCAATGGTATCGCCCAGGCCTTTCAATGAATTAGCTTTTAATTTGAAGTTACGACCGTAAAATGCAATTCCAACTACAAGTTTAGCAGCAGGAACACCAGCATTCAGGTACGCTTTAACGGCATTGTCGGCAGAGTTATCAGGACTATATGCATTAGAATGGTAGAGATTGGTATGGTGCTTTGCTTTTTTATCGGAATAATAATCGTAGGTCATCAAATTAATGTAATCCAAAAACTTGGCAGCCTCAGCCATGTTAGTGTTTTGCAAGAAATAAGGGAAGCCTCCCGTTGCTGTTGTAAGCAGCTTTTTATGCCCTGTTTCTTTTTCCAACTGATCAAGTTCCTTACGTAACTCTGCAAACATTAGGGTGTAGTTTTCTTTATCCTGCGGCCTGTACACATTTCCCTGTTCACCTGGCATACCTGGGTATTCCCAATCGATATCAACACCATCTAACTGATGTTTACGAATAATCGCTACTGCGCTTTTTGCAAAAACCTTGCGCAACGAATCCGTTAATACTGCATTAGAAAAGTTTTCGCTCCATGACCAACCACCGATAGAAATTAGCAGCTGAAGTGAAGGATTTTTTTCTCTTAGTGAATTCAAACGCACAAAGTTGATAGAATCTCGTTTTGCGTTATCCAAAAAAGCTTGATTATTTTTTATGTTTACAAACGCATAGTTAATGTGCGTTAACTTTTCAGCACTTATTTTATTGGGATCGACCAAACCGTTATAACCTGTCACATAACCAATTACAACAGGATTAAATTTCCGCTTTTCTGGAAATTTAGCTGCAATAGCTATTGCTATAACCAAGCATGCCGTTAAAATTTTCACAAGCTTCATTACCTTTAATCGTTGTAGTTTAAAGCATGTTATCATAGTTTCCTAACTTGCAATGCGTTCAGCACAGGTTGACCAGCAATTCCTTTAAAAGTTAACCGTAAACCTTTATCATCACTAACAATACACTCAAATTTCATTTGTACACTGCGAGCTACACCATATTTTGCAGCTAAGTTCAAACCTTTGATAATCGGCTTATCATTCAAATAAACATCGAAAATGCGTTGCGGCGGTACCTCTTTTCCCTCGGCAATTAAACTATCCAAATTGTAGGGCAACACGGTTTGGATGCCATTACCCATCAGTTCTGCAAAATGCAAGGTAATTTCGTACTTACCCTTAGGAGCATTGATTTGATACCCTTTGATGCCGACTAATTGTGTTTGATAAACAGGGTCATTTTGCGTCCCTTTGATGTCTTTATCAGAGCCATACTGTTGCCTCCCGCTGTTTTTAATTTTAAATGCTTCACCTCCAATGCTGCCCCAACCTAATTGGTCAACGCTTTCGGTAGGTAACCAAACAAGATTTTTATCATCAGTAAATTGGCGTTGCGAACCCATTAATAAATTAAGCGAACTAATGCCTTTGTAAAAATCGTTTGGTTGTAAAACGAAATTGATTTCAGCACGATCGTGAAAAACACTTCCGTTTTGATTTGCAATTGCTTCAATACTATTCTTTCCCGATCTAAGCTCCACCTCGCAAGCGGCCACATGATCTATCACTGCTTTTTTAGGCCATCTTTTTCCGTTTACCACTAATGTCACGCTATCTAAATTGCTCATTACACTGATGGTTTGCTTACTTGTTAAGCTGCTTCTGTTTTTCCAAGATCCATCTCCAATTTTTAAATAAGGAGTTTTGCTAAAAAAAGCTTTATAAAGGAAATACGTGTTTTTTGGTTGCCTATCCAGTGTAAGCAATCCTTTGTTGTTAATTGATGGCATGGTTTCCATCCTAGTTTCGGAGCTAAAATCAGCTAAATTCCAAGCAGCTGCTCCGGCCACAAAAGGTCGTTTTAAAATATCATTGATGTATACTTGATGGTACTTTATGCCGTAAGCCAAACTTTTATCAAAACGGATAGGATTTTCGGCATGTATGCGAGGGTCAACATCAGCACCGTATTCGGTAACAATTATCGGTTTATCAGACATTGCTGCATGTATTTTATCCAAACCTGGACCAAAATCTTCAATTTTACCTCCATACCAACCTTGATACAAATTCCAGCCAACAATCATCGGTATTTTTGTTAAACCTGCATTGGTGTAACCATTGATATCACCATGGTTAGCGATCATGGTGAACCTACTAGGATCAACCTTTCTTGTTAAATCTTCTAGTTGTTGCGCTAAGTTTTCGATGTTTTTAAGGTAGATTTTCTTTTTATCAGGCTCCTTACCAAAGTGCATTTTCAAAAGTACCTCGTTCATATATGCCCAAATGATCACACTCGGATGGTTAAAATTTTGTTTGATCATTTCCAACTGCATGTTTTTACAATTGTCGTAGAACGCTTGGCTTTCGGTAATTTCGTTTACAATTGGAATTTCAACAGAAGTTAGTATTCCCAGTTTATCGCAGGCGTTTAGTACCGCTTGATCTTGCGGATAGTGTGCAACACGCAGAAAGTTACCTCCCATTTGCTTAAGCAACTCTACATCTTTCACCTGCAAAGCAGCTGAAACTGCATTACCCATTTTTGCAAAATCCTGATGCCTACTTGCACCAATTAACTTTACCGATTTGCCATTGAGAAAAAAACCTTTTTCTGCATCAAAACTGAAATAACGCAAACCAATCTCGGTTTTCACTTCATCCAAAATTCGCCCTGTTTGCGCATCGGCTAATTTGGTAGTTACCTGATATAGGTAAGGATTTTCGGGCGACCATAAATTTGGTGTTTTTAAGCT
The DNA here is from genome assembly GCF_003313335.1 of Pedobacter zeaxanthinifaciens. GTDB lineage: Bacteria > Bacteroidota > Bacteroidia > Sphingobacteriales > Sphingobacteriaceae > Pedobacter > Pedobacter zeaxanthinifaciens. Next base: position 121,068 of record NZ_QMHP01000001.1, on the reverse strand, counting down.
AACTGATGGAAGTTCGAAATCAATTTTTTGACCTGCGTTTGCGTTGCTAGTTTGCTTGGTATATGCAACCGTCTTTCCTTTTGCATCTAAAATATGCGAAGTGATTAGTAGTGTTTTTTTATCTGCCGAATTATTTAGCTTGCCTTTAATGTTTATTGTGGCGATTTCATCACTTACGTCAGTTGTAGCTACATATACACCTGTGCTGCCGTATTTCTCGTCTGCAAAATGAGCTTTGCTTACCGCAATTAATTTAACATCTCTATAAATGCCTCCGAAAAAAGTAAAATCGCCTGTTAATGGTGGGATATGCTCATTATAGCTGTTATCCACTTCCACTATCAATTCATCGTTCCCATTGAATTTTAAATTGTTTAACAGCACCATAAAAGCAGTATATCCACCCTTATGGTTCCCTATTACCTTTCCGTTTAATATTACCGTTGTTTCTTGATTAGCCGCACCAAAATCCAAATAAATTTGTTTGCCTTTCCAACCAGACGGTACTATTAATTTTTTCTTATAGTAGCCAATTCCACGATAATAACCGGGTTCATCATCTAAAACATCAAATGCATTCCAAGTATGCGGAATATTTACGGAAGCATATTTCAACTGTGTGCTTCCTTTTGCGTTTGGATCTTTAGCAAATTGCCAATCTTTATTTATCGATACAATTGTACGAGAACTCGTATGAACTTTCTGCTGAGAAAATAAGGGTTTAAAGCTAAGTACGAAAAGAATAAGGAGAATATTTGTTTTCAAGAATTTTACTTTATCGTTTTAAAAATTGGTTTTGGGCGCTATAAGTTTTAAAAAGGAGCATCCTTGCGGATGCCCCAAAAACAACTAACCGAGGTATGAAAATCGACTAGCTGTTTTGCTTGTCAAATACATGACTATATTTTATCATTTTTAGATGAAACATCTACAAATTAAATTAACATTAATAACCTGGATTTTGTCCCAACTTAGGTGCTCTGTTTAATTCATTTTGTGAAATTGGGTACAAGTAATTTTTAGCTGAGAACACTCGATTGTCAACCGTAAATCGGGTATAGGTAAATGTAGTTGGACTATTTGCTGTAATTCTCATACCTGTAACCGGACCGTTAAAGGTAGTTTCGCCCTCTTTCCATCTGCGCACATCGTAAAAGCGGTGTTCTTCAAAGCAAAGCTCTACCCTACGTTCATTGCGAATTCTTTTACGCAACTCAGCCTGAGTAGGCGCAACATAACCATTGCCTGTTGGGTTGGTGGTTTGTAATGCTGGCATTGCCACCCCAGACCTAGCTCGTATTGAATTGATACTAGACAAGATTTGAGTTAATGCTGCCGTACCTTGCGCCTCATTTAATGCTTCTGCATAATTTAGAAGCACTTCAGCATATCTGAAGAAAATCCATGGTCTGCGGATATTGGTAGTAGTACCCGCCCAAGATGCACTTTCGCTAAGATATTTTCTTAAATAGTAGCCAGTTTTTGTAGCATTAACATTTAAGCCCAAACCGTCTTTACCGCCCACAAAAGTTTCCACTGGTTTAGACTTAAAATTATTTGCAGCAACAGCTGGTTGAACTGAAGCAGAGTTGAACAAAATAGAAAAGCCTAACCTAGGATCACGATTGGTGTACGGATTGGCCGCACTATAACCAGAAGCCGCATCTGCAATTGGACGGCCGGTAGTTTTCATTTCAAAAGCGTCCACCATCTCCTGCGTTGGATTGGTGCGTCCATTAGCACCATCGTAACTTATAGGTGCATTGTTTTGCTCAATTGACGTGGTGTTTAATGTAGCCGTAGCAAAAATTGTTTCATTGTTGAATGCCCCTCCAGTATTCCAAAGCCAAATATTAGGATAAGAGGAATAAATGCCATGCTTTCCGGTATCCATTACGCGTTTTGCTGCATCTGCAGCTGCCTGCCATTTGCTTAAATCATTTGATGGGTTGTATTGCGGACTTGCTGCGTACAACAACAATCTGGCTTTTAATGCCATTGCGGCGGTTTGCGTTGCCCTTCCACGGTCTACCGTTCTCCATTCAGTTGGCGAAAGTGGTAGTCGTGAAATTGCCGCTTCGCAATCATCGGAAATTTGCTTTACACATTCGTCAAAAGTATTTCTTGGCAAATCCAGCTCATCATTCACAGTTAAAGTACGCGTTACAATTACAAAACTGCCATAGCGTTTAAGTAATTCAAACTCAAAAAATGCTCTTAAAAAATAAGCCTGCCCTAGTAAGCGTTGAATTTGAGCATCATAGGTTTGATTAGCAGCTACGTTGGCTGGCAAAACCTCGTCAATAGGGATAATTGCACTGCCATTGGCTTTCTCTAAAAACATATTTGCTTTTCTTATGCCGGTGTACATGGCCGTGTAAACATCGTCCACTGTTCTTGCCGCATTCCAAGTTCCATTGGTAAACGTGTTTATCCCTGAGTTCAAATTAGAGTTTACCGCCTCGTCAGTAGCCGAAGCCAGCAGAGCACCATCACCCAAATCGTATCTATCTGAAAGTGTAGAATAAACGTTGTTTAAAAAGTTTCTTGCATAGTCTGGATTTGCCCATAGCTGAGCTTCGGTAATATCATTAGTACCGCTGAATGATCCATCTTTTAAGAATTTATCCTTTTCGCACCCTGTTGTAACCAGCATCGCAACAAAAAATGCGTAACATATATTTTTTTTCATGTTCTTCAATAATTAAAATTTCAAGTTTAAACCGAAGGAATAAATCTTCATGTATGGGTATGATGAGTTGTAACCCGATTCAGGCAACTCAGGATCAATAGGTAAATTGCCTAGCTTATCCCAAGTAAGTAGGTTTAAACCACCAACGTAAAATCTCAATTGCTGCAGTTTTAACTTCTTGGTTAATGCACTTGGCAAAGTATAACCAAGCTCCACATTTTTAAGCCTTAAAAAATCGCCTGATCTAATCCAGAAATCAGAATTTACCGTATTGTTACCCCTATCTGAAAGTAATAACCTAGGGAAAGGCGCATTAGGATTTTCTGGCGTCCATCTATCTACACTAAATTGATTTAGGAAACCATTGTTAGTATTACCTGCATTAACCAATTGCTGTATGGTGATAGAACTACCCAACGTACCCTGTAGCAAAAAGTTTAAATCGAAATTTTTAACAGAAACGCCGGCTCCAAAACCGAACACAGATTTAGGAACGAAGTTAAAATCAGTTTTAACCCTATCCAAATCGTTAATTATACCATCACCATTTTGGTCAACATACCTGATGTCGCCTGGTTTTACACTCCTTGAAAACAATTGAACAGGTGCAGCATCAATTTCAGCTTGCGTTTTAAAAATCCCATTGGAAATTAACATACTGTTGATGTAACCCGCACTAGAGTTAGCAGTAGCAGCAGGAGAAATTACACTTGTAATTGGACGACCCAAAGACTTTTGATATTCAGGTAAATTAGCTGCCTCATTAATAGCTAAAATTTTACTCACCTGATAAGTATAGTTTCCAAAAACATTAAGGTTTATTGCTCCTAGCTTTTTGTTGTAATGAATATCTGCTTCGAAACCTTTATAAGATGCTTCACCCTCATTCACGAAAATTAAAGTTTGACCTAAAATATTTGGCAATAAAGAGCTTGTTGCCAAATCTTTTCTGTTTTCGTGGAAATAATCGGCACTGATAGCAACTGACTGTTTGAACATTTTGGCATCAAAGCCGATGCTTGATTTACGAGCTTTCTCCCAAGTTAAATAAGGATTAGCCAAGGCCAACTGTCCTGAACCGCCAACGCCGTTGTAACCTGTACCAAAAGTGTAACCCGTAGTGCTTCTTGCAAAGAAATCGTTGAATGCAAAACGTCTGGCGCTACCTATAGCATCATTTCCTACCAAACCGTAAGAGCCTCTGATTTTCAATAAATCTAGAAATGATGCGCTACCTTTCATGAAATCTTCGTCTGATACAATCCAGCCTGCCGATACCGCCGGGAAGAACCCAAACCTTCGGCCTACTGCAAAGTTTTCAGAACCTGAATAGCCTGCAGTTAAATCCATAAAGTAACGCTGTTTGAAACCGTAAGTTAACCTGCCCGAAAGCCCCTCTCTTCTTATATCAAGGTTACCGAAAGTGGCGTAAATTTGTCTGGATGTACGGGCACTAAATTTAATATCGTGGTTACCAAAAGTGCGATCATAATCAAAACCAGCCCAAAATTCGCTTTTTCGAACATTTCCTGAAAAGCTATTTGGTAAATAATCTACCTTGTTAGCTGTGCCGTAAGTGGCGTACAAGCCTGTAGGCAATAACTCAGAGGTAGCGTAAGTTTGCTGAAAACCCGAACGATAAGCTCCAGAAATATCATAGGCATAAAATACTTCTGCCGATAATCCTTTTAAAATTCCGTCCATTTTTTGTCGGGCGCTGATAGTAGCAATCATATTCCTCACCAAATCAGTACTTGCTCCACGAGCCTCTAACATGGCTTTAGGATTACTTGTTTGAAAAATAGATGTACCACCATAAGAACCATCAGGATTAATTACTGGAAACGCATTTGCAGGTGTGCTGTAAACTGCATTTAAGAATGCCGCAGTTCCTTGGTTAGGGAAAGTAAGGTTGGTGATTCTACCACCAATATCTAAAGCAACATCTAAATTTTTGTTGACATGCAAATCGATATTAGTACGAAGATTATATCTTGTAAAATTGGTATTTGCATCGTAGGTTTCATTATATCCACCCTTGTAAAAACCGCCTTGTTGATAGGCACTTAGCAAAGTGTAGTATTTGATAAAGGCGTTACCACCAGAAACACTTGCTACATAGCGCTGTGTTGGCGCCACGGCTTTGGTAAAATCCTTCACAAAATTATTGTTTGGATATTTGATAGGATCGGAACCAGTTTGATATGCTTGAAGCGCTGTAGCATCGTAAAACGCGGTACCACCACCATTAATTGACGCTTCGTTGTACAACGTTGCGTAGGTGTATGAATCCAGCGGACTTGTGATACGCATTGGAGCTTGTAAGCCAGCCTGCGCATCAAATGTTACTTTAGTTGCAGTTGCGCTTCCCCTTTTAGTTTTTACATAAATTACTCCATTTGCAGCGTACATGCCATACCAAGCAAGGGTAGCCGCATCTTTAAACACGCTGATACTTTCAATTTCGCCTAGGTCCATCGAAGTAAAACTCCGCTCAATACCATCAACTAAAACTAATGGTTCTTGATTGCTATTATAAGAGGAACGGCCTCTGATTAAAAAGCTGGAAACATCATAACCTGGCTGTTGTGAGCCACTTGGATAGATGTTTAAGCCCGCAAGGCGACCAGTAAAAACGTTAGTTAACGATGATGAAGGAATTTGAGGAAGATGCTCTGCAGTGATAGTACTAATTGATGCCGATACTTCTCTCCTTTTGCGTACACCGAATGGGATGTAAACTAGGTCGTCATCACCTGCGTCAACTAATGTCTTTTTAAGCATCAATGTCTTATTGTTAATTTCGGCAGCTGGCTTTGTTAAAGTGCCATAACCTACCATTTTAAACACCAGTACATCACTAGTAGATGCATCTAAACTAAAATCACCGTTAGCATCGGTATTTACCGTTCTATTTTTTTTATCTTCTTGGATACTTACTACCACTCCGGCAAGCGGCTTATTGTCCTGATCCAAAACTTTTGCTTTTACAGCTATTTGCTCATCTGGGTTTTGCCCATAAGCCTGAAGCACCGCCATCCATAAAAACAGAAGGCAAACTATATATTTTGATTTTGATAATTTCATGATCGAATAAAATCTTTTGCGTAAAATTTAATGAACTGCTACTCCCAACCTGGGTTTTGGGTAAGCACACCTTTACTTTTGAAAATCTCTGTTCTAGGAATTGGATACAGATTCTGCTTTTCGGTCCAAGTTTTTTGGAAGTTATTGCCCAACGTAATGAAGTTGTAAGTAAAAGTACCATTGGCATTTTTTACCACATCAACCCCTTTCATTGGAACCCCAATGGTAGTTGCACCAATTTTCCAACGCATAATATCATACCAACGGTGATCTTCAAAAGCAAGTTCAATGGCACGTTCGTGTCTAATTACTTCACGCATTTCTGCGGTTGTCATGTTATCTTTTAAACCGTAGCCGTAAATACCGCTTCCTTTAGTTATACCTGCCCTTTGACGGATGGCTACCAAAGCATTGTACACACTTGCGTCTGGTGCGGCAAGGTATTCGTTTTGCGCTTCTGCATAATTTAGTAATACCTCTGCATAACGGAAATAAATGTAGTTCAACAACGTAGTGCTGCCGCCAACAGTCCTGTATACTTCTGGCCAGTATTTTTTGCAATAGTATCTTGTGGCCGTGTAGGTAATATTTCTAGGATCCCAATCTTTGCCGTAAACTGTTCCAGTACCTGTAATTTGCGACCACATTTCGATTCTGCGACCTTGCCAAGGCATATCGTTGTAAATGATATTGGCATAAAAACGAGGTTCCCTGCCTACGTATGGGTTAGCTGGATTGTAACCAGAAGTTGGATCAGTAATTGGCTTTCCGTTGGCCATTTCGTACATATCGACATGGTTTTGCGTTGGGTTCATTTGACCTTGCGCACCACCTGAGCCTGGTGACATAGAAAAATCCTGCATCATTTCGCCAGCTAAAGGCGTATTGCCTTTGATTCTGATCATGATATACTCTGGAGAATTGGGCACATTAAGGATATCCTCATAAGTAGCCTGTAAAGCATAACGACCATCCATTAACACTAAGGCGGCATCAGCAGCTGCTTTCCATTTATTTTTATCACTTGATGGGTTATTTAACGGGCTTGCCGCATATAATAACACTCTTGCTTTTAATGCCTGTGCAGCACCAATTGTTGGGCGTCCGTAGTTTGAAGCTCCATAATCTGCATCGGTACCCAATTTTGTAACCGCAATATCTAAATCACTTAAAATGAAGTTTGTTACCTCTTGAAAAGTGTTTCTTGGCAGGTTAATGTCATCATTAACACCATACACTTTATCTACGATTGGAACGCCTCCAAATCTTTTCGTTAATTCGAAATAAGATAGAGCACGTACAAATCTCATCTCGCCTTCCACACGTTTTGGATCGAAAATAGGAACCGTTGCATTTGGTGATGGCGGTACTTTAGAAATATTAGCTAACATCTTATTAGCTACCGCAATGCCCATATACATTCTTTTCCAAATGTCACCAATATCATTTAGGGAGGCCATGGTAGCGTGTTCGTGATATAAACCGCGGTTTAATGAGGTTACCGTACCTTCGGAGTTACCAGACACGGCCTCATCAGAAGCTTGCGCCACGCAACCACGGTGGTCGTTAAATCTCACATATTTATTGATTAGATAGTTGTAAGCATCGTCTGCATATCTGGCGGCTAATGCCGGATTAGAAAAGATATCATCTTCGCTGATGGCTACTCCTGGAGTACGCTCTAAGAAATTCTTTTTACAAGAAGTTAAGCCAACGATAATGGAAAAAACTATGATAGGTTTGATATATTTTTTCATCATTTTAAAAGTTAATGTTTAAACCAAAATTGTAAACTCTGGATGATGGATATAGGGACTGCAGCGGGAACGTTTGGTTCACAACATTTAAGTTCTCTGGATCTAGATACATCTTAAATTTAGTCCACGTGTATAAGTTTTGCCCGTTAACAAATACCCTAATATTACTAAGCTTTAGCGCTGTAGACCATGATTTTGGTAACGAATAAGCCAATTCCACATTTCTAATTTTTAAATAGGCTGCATTTTGTAACGTGAAATCATTTAAAGCGTAGTTTAAAGATGCAGTACCTCTAGAGTGTAGTGCAGGCCAAGTAGCGGTAGCAGCGTTTTCAGGTGTCCACGATTCTAGCATGAACGGATACATTTGCTGTCCGTTATTTTGCTCAGATAAGATCACATTTGAACTTACGTGTGCAGCACCTTGGAACATTACCGAAAGGGTTAAACCTTTGTAGGAAAACCTCGGAGTAAAGCTATACACGTATTCTGGGTTGTTAGTATAGCCAATTGCAGTTTGATCCAAGGTAGTAATTAGTCCATCGCCGTCTAAATCCTTAATCTTCAAATCACCAGGTATAGGCGTAAAACCTTGCTGTTTTGGAGAATTGGCAATATCTTCAGCTGAAGTGTAAAACCCATCGGTTTTGTATCCGATAAATTGTCCTACGCTTTTACCTTTTCTAGCTTGATAGTCTGGTAAACCATCAGGTTCATCGTTTTCTACAATTCTATTTTTCGCATAACCAACTTGAGCGTTCAAACCAAGGGTTAATTGTCCAACAGTGGCTTGGTAATCGAACTCTACCTCGTAACCTTTGTTGTAAACTTCACCTACGTTTAGTCGAGGATATTGGTGACCAAAAAGATCTGGACCACTTAAAGTTTCAGTTAAGATGTTTTTCCTTCTTTCATCAAATAAATCCACGTTTAGTTTTACATGCTCTTTAAACAACCTAGCTTCAAAACCAACATTGCGTTTATAACCAGTTTCCCAAGTTACCTTATCGTTACCCAAAGCAGTTGGCGCAATCCATAGCGTTGGATAATTGGTAATGGAAAGTGGATTTCCAAACGGTGTTGAGGTATTAGCAGTGTAAGATGTCAAGAAAAGGAACCTTTGGTCAGAAATCCTGTCGTTTCCAACCAAACCGTAACTACCTCTAAGTTTGAAATAACTTAAAATATTGTTCTTTTTAAAGAATGGTTCGTTTGTTAACGTCCATCCAGCAGAAACTGATGGGAAAAGTCCGTACCTCAAGCCTGGAGCAAAATTTTCAGAACCATTGTAAGTCCCGTTAACTTCTACGATGTACCTGTTATCATACTCGTAAAAAAACCTTGCCGCAATACCTTGTGCTGCCCTTGGAGGTGCAGTAAAAGCAGATGCACCAACCGTTCTAATCAGTTCTCTCCTACCTAGTATCATCCCGTTAACATTATGCTTGCCGAAAGTACGTCCGTAGTTAAATGAAGTTTGAATATTCATATTGGTACTGCCGGAGGTTACGCCACCGTCCTGAACTGCACCTAAAGGTTCATCCCTATTCCTTGTATCGGTAGAAAGCGTTGCTTCTCTGGTCACAGGATTAAAAACCCAGGCAGCCCAATTGGCATTTCTTCTTTCTACGTTGTTATAGTAAGAATCATAGCCAAAAATAGCTTTGAAAGTTAAACCTTTGGTGACAAACCCTAGGTTATAATCGAGGTTAAAAGTGCTCTCAATAGTATTAATGTTATCGTTACGCGTACCATATCTAGTTAAAATAGCATATGGATTCCAGATATTAGTACCAATGTTCGGATTGGCAGTGATTCTACCATCGGGCAAAGTTACCGGATAGGCATATGCAGGAACCTGTAAAATACGCGAAATCATCCCTTCTATGGTATCATATGAGAACGCAGAAGATGACAATAAACCTGAAGGTTGGTAACGGTTAGCGAACCTTCCGCCAAGCTTAATTCCTACCGTTAAATCCTTGCTCAAGCTTAAATCGATATTTGACCTGAAGTTGTATCTATTATAGTTTGGAACGGTATTGATGCCATACGGCGAATCAAATTTTTTGAAAATACCATCTTGAAAAGAATATCCAGCTGATACAAAATACTTTGCGATTTTAGTACCACCGTTGATATTGATATTATGCTGTGTTTGTGAGTAGTATTTTCTGGTGAGGTAGTCAAACCATTGCACATCAGGATAGCCAATGGGATCTGATTTATCTGCAAATTTTTGGATGGCATCAGCCGAAAAAGGAGCTGCTTTTCCATCATTTAAGTAAGCTCGGTTTAACAATTGTGCATTTTCCAAAGCTGGCAAGCCAACGGCCAAACCGGTATAAGTTTGTGCTGCATAATTGCCTGTGTAGGTTACTTTTGGTTTTCCAACTTTTCCTGATTTGGTAGTGATTACAATTACACCGTTTGCACCTTTTAAACCATAAATGGCTGTAGAAGCTGCATCTTTCAGAATTGATACGGTTTCTATTTCATTAGGATCAACATCTGCAAAGCTCGGTCGCTCAATTCCATCTACCACTACAATAGCCGATGCAGAAGCTGAATTTAACGTAGCAATACCTCTAATTCTAATTGTTGAGGCATCTGCTCCGGGCTGACCGCTGGTTTGTACCGCTACCAAACCTGGCAGCCTTCCAATTAAACTATTAGTAGGGTTTGGAGTTGGAGATTTTAGTATTTCTTCAGAACCAATTTGAGAAATAGCAGCTGTTACGCTAGCTTTTTTCTGCGTTCCGTATCCAACAACAATGATTTCGTCTAAGCCTTTTGCATCTTCTTCTAAGGTAACTTGCAAACTTGTGCGGCCTTTCAAAGCAATTTCTTGCTCCTTGTAACCAATACTGGTAAATACTAAAACTGCTTCTGGATCTACATTTTTTAACGAAAACTTACCGTCAGCATCAGTTGAAATGGCATTTTTTGTTCCCTTTACTTTAACACCAACGCCAGGAAGCGGATAGCCTTTTGTGTCAACTACAACTCCTTTAATGTCGGCGAATAATAATGGTTTTTTAGTTTTAGAAAACGTTAGACGAGATTTACTTGGGGCCGCAACAGCGTTGCTTCCTTTAAAAGTAACCGCCGAAGCATCTAATTGCAGAATGATACACCAGAATAGTGTAAACATCATCTTCTGCAAAATCCTTTTTGATAGAATTTTACTCATACAGTTAATTTGGCTTTTATTGGTTATATGTCAATTAGTTTGACATCGTAAATATAGAGCAGTTAGCTACTCATTTGCAAGAAATAAAAACATGTAATTAACTGATAATTAAGGTATTATTTAAATTTTAATACGCTTAAATCTCAATATCAAAAAGTGATAACTAACTGATTTAATGCATCATGCAATGCAAATAGTTAGTAAAGCTGATACGCTTTGAACACACCAAAAATTAGATGAAAAAAAATACGAAAACGTTTGCGAAAAATGGACTTTTATGCTCTTTTAGCTATTTTTTTCAAGCACTAACTTGCTCCAGCCAGATTTTCCCGTTCCTTTTAAGTCCTTTTTTCTTTCGTCCATCACTTTTTTAACCTTTACGGCATAAGCCCAGCAGGTACTTTGCCTAATACCTAGCTTCTCAGATAGCTTGTGTGATGAAATAGCACCTTTGGAATGGTACATCAAGTACACCAAATAAAAGGCCTTATTAATTGGAATTCGGTTATTTTCGAAAATTGTTGCATGCAGCACCGATTCTTCGTAGGCGCATTTGGTACAGCGCCTGTTATAAGGCACTTTACCGTTGCAATAATTGGTATTGCCGCACTTTAAACAAGCGTAGCCACGCTCCCATTTAATTTCTGCCAAAAACTTATAGCACGACTCCTTATCGGGATATTTTTGACTAAACTCATCAAAATCAAGCTCGGTTGCGTTAACTCGGGCATTGGTAACTTTCTCAATATCAGTTTTAAGGTTGATGTTGTCTTTCTCCAATAGCAGGTTCATTCTCGAAATTTCTTCCGCCTGATGCTGCAATAGTTCGTTTTTCTGTAACAACTCGTCATTCTGCTTTTCAATAGTTTCATTTTGCTCCATTAAAGCTACTGCCTGCTGCTTAACTTCTTTAGTGCGCTGTTCAACTTTCGCCTCCAATTGTTTATTCAAATTATCTTTCATCTCTGCATTAAGCTGCATTTGTTTGATAATTTGTTTTTGTGCATTTTCCTTTTTCCGTTTCAAAATCCTGACTTGGTCGCCAATGGCAAAGGATAGGAAAATCATCTCTAAAAGAAAGCCAAAACTCAAGCTATAATAGCCCAAAGCACCCGGAATATGCCTAGCATAGCCCAAAATGTGTACAATTTTGATGATAAAACCTAAAAATAAGAACGAATATCCTACTACAAAAAAACGGGCTGGTCGGTATTTCTTTTTCCAAAGGATATAAATACCCGTAATAAAACCAATTGAAAGTGGAATAAACTCAATAAACTTGAATTTAAACCAGTCCGGATTATAGCATAAACAAGCTAGGAAAAACACTAAACGCAAAAGCAGTGTGATATTAATTAACTTGAAAAATACTGGTGCTTTTTGTTTAACATGTAGCAGCTCTTTGGTAAAAATCATGGCGAAAGAACTGATGCAAAACAACGCGATACCGTAGGCATACTCATTCCATACTGGATGCTGAGGCCACAAATATTGGTAGGCTATGCCATCAATAGAAACTTCGTATAGGCCAACACTTAATATGTATAAAATATAGTAAAGGTACTGGCGGCGACGTACAGCCAAGTACATTAATAGATTATGAAAGCTGAAAATGAAAATCATTCCATAAAACAGCCCATAAGTTAAATACTCGGTTAAGCCGTATTGGATAAAGCGCTCAATTGTCCTAAAAACGATAATTACATTTACTTTATCTTTGGATTTTACCCTAAAATAATAGTAATAATCTCCTTTTTGCGTGTTCTTTATTAAAAATTCAAAATTCTTATGTTGAAATAAGCGCTGTTTAAATGGCAGATCAGCACCGGAATTGGCGTGTACATAGTTCCCATTAGTATCGGGAAAGTAAGCATCAATATAGTCAGTTACCTGATCAAAAAACTCGATGATGCAGGATTTGTCCAAGTTATCCTCAAAGTTCACCTTTATCCTGTACCAATAAGCGGCGTTACGGTTGTAGTTTTTTGGATAATAGTCGATGTTGGGAACAAACTTATCTTGATAGGCTTTACTGGAAATCACATCAAAACTTAATTTACCAGTACTGTCTTCTAAAGCTACAACCTCTTTATTCTTAAAAATATGTTCGTAACTGTCCTTATTAAAAGTAACTGGAGTTTGGCTTTTAACAGCAATAAAACAAAACAAGCACAACAAGCTAGTTATAAATCGGAGCAGCATGGATTAAGTTTTCACAGTTAAGCATCAGCTAAATAGCCGGCATAAAGTTATTTGGCAAGGTTAAATATAAAAAAAATAGCCGATAGTGTGACATCGGCTATTTCGGGTTATTAATTGAATATTTTTAATTATCGAAATGGTAGAGAAATAATACGTCGCCAGTAAATGCCGGTTTAGCTTCTCCTTCAATTTCTAATACCATTGCAATACAGGCTTTAGTAACGCCTCTTAAATTCACAATGGATTTTAAACTCGCCTTCAATCTTATTTGGCTATCTACCGTTACTGCTTGGGCAAATTTCAATCCATCAATGCCGTAGTTAATTTCCATTTTTAAATTGCTAATTTTTGCAATTTGTTGCCATAAGTAAGGTACCAAAGATAAGGTTAGGTAGCCATGAGCAATTGTTTTTTTAAATGGGCTGTCGGTTGCTGCTTTTTCAGGGTTAGTGTGAATCCATTGGTGATCCAACGTTGCATCAGCAAATTTATTGATTTGTTCCTGTTCAATTTTATACCATGGAGAAATGCCTAGTTCTTTACCCAAGTAAGCGGCAAACTCATCGTGGCTACTAATATTAATCATAAAATATTTGGTTATAATGTTACAATAAGCCTTTTATATCAGCTGGCGAATAATTAATTGACTTAAGAGTTTTATCATCACCCTTGCGATACACTAAAAACAGCCCTTCAATTTCTTTATAATAAGCGTCAACATTATCTTTTTGTTTGTAATAAGCGATAGTTTGTTCGGCCTCTTCAACTGTTTTACAGGCTTTACTCATATTAGAACGATGCACCTCATCAAACAGCGCTTTAAATTTGTTGCCTAAACCAAACTCCAATACTGCTCCTGCCAATACGTATTGCAAATCACAAAGTGCATCAGCAACTTCTACCAAATCATCATTATCTACGGCTTCCTGTAATTCTTTTAGCTCCTCAGCAATAAGATCTATCCTTAATTTACTCCGTTGTTTAGAAGGAATAGCTGCTTCAACAACTATAGGATGTTTAAAAGTTTGATGAAATTCGGCTACTTGGCTTAGCGCTTTTAAATCTTCCATAATTTATAATAAAGATGCGAAGGTTTGATATTTTGTGTTGAATTACAAATTTTATTATCAACAACTCAAAAACCTCAAGTTATTTAAACGCTCATTTTTATTCTACAAACGTATAAAAACTCAACACACAAGCAACATAAGTAACTAACTATCAATAGCAAACAAATAACTTATAAAAACAAAAAAGTTGTATTAAATAAAAAGTTTGATAATTTTGAATAACCAAACAAACTGTACCATTGAAAACACCGCTCAAATCTCTCGGTGAAATATTTGTCAATATTTCATCGGCTACCGCTATGCTACCCATAATCTTAATTTTAGTGGTAACATTAGCAAGTTGTAAAAGCAACAACGAACAGGAAGCACAGACCTTGCATAACAAAGTCGTCCTATTAGATAGCCTTTTTTACAATGTTGACGGCGACATAATTTCAAAAATGCTAGATACATTAAAGAAAGAAATTAAGAAAGATGACATTGAAAATTTAAGTTATTACTACTATTACAGAGGACTAACCACCAAAGATAAAGTAGCACTAATTGGTTATGCAGATACAGCTTTAAGCCTTTTTAGCAAACCTAAAACACAGCAAGAATTTCCGAATGCTTACATTAATGCGCTATTATTAAAAAGCCAAGTATATTTGAGCTTTAACAGAGAAAGTGAAGCGCTAGAATATTACCTCATTATCAAATCTCTTGTTAACGAGAATTTAAATCCTATTGATTATGCTGCTTACACTACTAAAATAGCTGAAATTTACGGCTTGCAACACCGTTATAGGCAAGCGGCAGCATACTATCTCGAGTCATTCAACGTACTTAATCAGTCTAAAAATTGGGGAGCAAATAATATCGTATACTTAAAGCAATCATCATTAAATAGCGCAGGCTACTATTACGAAAAAGCAAATGTTTTAGATAGTGCCCAGTTACTGTACAAACGAGGCTTATCATATTTAGACGAGGAAAAAAGCCACCATAACATCACTCAAACACAGCTAAATCAATCCAAAATTGTGTTTTTAGATAATTTAGGTGGTGTGCTGGCAAAAAAAGGACAGTTTGAAGAAGCATTAGCCAAGTTGGAGGAAGCTGTAGCGATTAATGCATATAGCGAAGAGCGCAGTAAAAGCACCACTTACCTTAAGCTGGCAAATGTTTATACCCATTTTAAAAACTACCCAAAGGCAAATATTGCTTTAAATAAGGCTGATAGCTTAATTACCCAATATTACACTGATGATTATAATTTAAAACCACGCCTTAATAAAGCTAAAAGCGAGTTTTTTTTCGCCCAAAATAAGTTCAAGGAAGGCAGTGAATTTCTTAAAAGGTACATTCAGCAAACAGATAGCTTAAATAATGCAAGTAATGATTTAGCAAAAATGGACCTCAATTCTAAATTTGAGGCTGTAAGGGTGAAGCGAGATCTCAAACTGCTTGCCGAGCTCAATGAGCATAAAACAATGTACCTGATATTTTCGGGAATTTTTATCGTAATGCTCATTCCTATCATCCTGCTAGCACATAAAAATGCTAAACAATCTAAAAAGAACGAACGACAAACGGCAAGATATAGCAGGCAGTTGGAAAAAGCAATGAAAAAATTGGAGGAAAAAAATAAGGACTATGCCAAAATGATGAAGATAATGGCACACGACTTAAAAAATCCAATTAGTGGCATGGTGGTAATTGCCAACTTATTATTAATGGAGGAGAATTTTAATGATGATGAAAAAGAGATGCTACAGCTAATCGTTACCTCTGGCGAAAATTCAGTAGAGATGATTGATCAATTACTAACTTCGGGTTTGGCTGTTGAAAATGAAGTGCTGCACAAAGAAAAAGTAGACATTAGGCAGTTGTTGCGACAATGCACTGAACTACTCAACTACAAAGCAAATGATAAAAATCAGCGGGTATCATTTGTTAGTCACGGCAATGCCGAAATTATGGCCAGTAGGGAAAAAATATGGCGAGTATTCAACAACTTGATTGTAAATTCCATCAAGTTTAGTCCTGAAGGTACCATCATAAAAATAGTGCTCGAAAAATTAGGTAGTGCAGTTAGAATTGCAATTGCCGATCAAGGTATCGGAATTGCTGAAAAAGATAAGGAGAAGATATTTGAAATGTTCACCGAAGCAAAACGACCTGGCACTGCCGGAGAGCAACCCTTTGGTATTGGCCTTTCCATTTCCAAACAAATTATTGAAAATCATAATGGCAAAATATGGCTAAAGGACAATCCAGGTGGTGGAACAATTTTTTATGTAGAACTACCTATTTAGCTCAAATAATCAGCCTGCTGGTTTAACAGGTCGCGATATTTATTAAAGATAGAAGTTTTGGAAACCATTCCAATGTAAGCGCCGTATGGGTCAACAACGGGCAATAGCCAAACATTTTCCTGTTCCATTTGCTTTAAAACAGCCTTTAAATCGGCACTTACCACTATAGGGCTCACATGTTGAATCAAATCTTGCAGTTTTAATTCCTCTTTTTGTCTTTGCAGCATATGCTCAAGCACCATTTCAATATAAATCACCCCTTTTAGCTTACCATCATTAGCTACTACAGGTATCACATTACGTTTAGATTTAAGCACAGCCGATAGACTATCCTGAAATAAATCATCTTCGCTTAAAACCAAGTAATTTCGTTCCACTAAATGCTTCAATTTCATCATGTTAAGCACCGTAGTGTCTTTATCCGAATGATGTGAAAGCTCTCCCCTCTCAGCCAATGCTTTGGTATAAATGGAATATTTACTCACACTCCTATTAATCAGATAAGCTATTGCTGTAGTAATCATTAAAGGCACCATCAACACATATCCACCTGTAATTTCAGCAATTAAAAATATCCCTGTTAAGGGTGCATGCATTAACGAGCCTAAAGCAGCCGCCATTCCGGCCACAATAAAATTAGACGTATTTACCTGTGCCAAGCCAGATACATTAATGCAATAAGCTACAATAAAGCCCAATAAACCACCAATAATTAAGCTTGGCGCAAAAGTACCCCCATTACCCCCAGCCGAGAGTGTAATTAGCGTTGCTACCGATTTAAGCATTACCGTGGCAATAGAAAACCCAATAACCACCAAAGGAATATCGCTAAACTCCGAAAAAATACTATTGTTGATTACCGAATTGTAATCGCCTTTAAGCAAATTGTTGATTGTGATATAACCTTCGCCATATAACGTTGGAAATAGAAAAATCAATAAGCCTAACAATAAACCACCAAGTGCAATTTTATGATAGGGATTTTTGATTTTATAAAACGCACCCTTAATGCCGTTGTTTACCTTTCCAAAATAAATAGAATACAAACCTACCAACACGGCAAGAATCACGTAAAAGCCTAAAGCCTTAATTTGCCAACCTTCTGTAACCAAAAAGAAAAGTTGCTCAGTATAAAATAGCCGTGCCACAACGGCTGCAGTAGCAGTTGATAACAATAATGGAATAAAGGCTGGAATAGTAAATTCGGGCAAAAGAATTTCAATAGCAAATACAATTCCCGCAATTGGACTATTAAACGCACCAGCAATACCCGATGCCGCCCCGCAGGCCAACAACAAAGTAATTTCTCTGTAGTTTAAGCCTAAAAACCTGCCCAAGGTTGATCCAATTGAAGCACCGCTAGTAGCTATAGGTGCTTCCAACCCGGTTGAACCTCCAAAACCAACCGTAATAGCGGCAGTAATAATCTGCGAATAACTGTTATGAGGTTCTACCTTGCTCGATTTTTTGGAAATGGTGTAAAGGAGAGGTGTTAAACCTGTTTCAAATTTGCCTTTTTTTATGAAACGGCGCACATAAATTACCGAAAGCAAAATACCAATGGCGGGAAAAAGCAAATACAAATAGTACTTATATTGCCATTGCAAATCCGTCTGTAAAAAATGCTCAATTTTATGGGTAATACCTTTTAATAAGGAAGCCGCCAAACCCGATAAAACGCCTACAATAATGGCTGCAATGATCAGGAAATTCTTGTTCGAAATTTTACTTTGCCTGTATTGGTTAATTTGGTCAACAAAATTTACGAACTTGATATACATAAGGCTTAATTGTATTTAAAGGTTACTTATCAAACTTTTCAAGCAGTTTAAGCAACGTTGCAAAATCTTTGGGATAGGGTGCTTCAACTAAGATCTCATTTCCATCAACCCCTTTAAACGTAATTTGTTTGGCATGTAGCGCAAAACGTTTCATAATAGGCTGCTCTTCTTCATCCGTTAAGCGGTAGCCACGTTTAATTTTCGACAAAAATACCGGCTTCCCTCTATACATGGTATCGCCACAAATAGCAGCACGTTGCGTGGCCAAATGTATCCTAATTTGGTGCATTCTACCCGTAATTGGCTTGCACTCAACCAAAGTATAGTGTTTAAAGTAGCCTATAGAATTAAAATAGGTTTCAGCTCGTTTACCATCCTGCCTATCAATAGTTACATTTTTGTTGCCTTCGTTTAAAATTGGCAGGTCAACAAACAAATTGTCAAACTGAAACTGCCCATCAACAATAGCATGATAAATCTTACTAACTTTTCTCTTCTCAAATTGGATAGACAAATTCCTGTAGGCCTCCGGATTTTTTGCAATTACAATAGCCCCAGATGTTTCCTTATCCAATCGGTGACAAATTTGAGCGTCCTCAGTGTATTGTCTAGCTAGGCGCAAAATGTTAATTTCTCCAGCACCTGCGGCGCCACGCTCATCCAACGAAGCCACAAAAGGCGGTTTGTTAACTACAATATAATCGTCGTTTTCAAAAAGTATAAGGTCTTTAAAATTGGGATATTTCAAAAGAATCAGGATTTAAAGCTGCAAAAATACG
Source organism: Pedobacter zeaxanthinifaciens (assembly GCF_003313335.1). Classification (GTDB taxonomy): domain Bacteria; phylum Bacteroidota; class Bacteroidia; order Sphingobacteriales; family Sphingobacteriaceae; genus Pedobacter; species Pedobacter zeaxanthinifaciens. The sequence goes on along the minus strand of NZ_QMHP01000001.1, from coordinate 102,210 downwards.
AATACATTTACAAAATAGCGGGCTTAATTCTCAATTGATAAGTCTTTGAAGCGCAATTTTCTGTTTCTCTTGGCAAATCCCGTCCTGCTATCCGCCTTTACTGCCCCTAACCCACAAGCACAACCCTGCACTCGGGGCGGTATCGGCTCCTATCAGGGCTATTTTACTATGCCAGTTCAAATGGCCAAATAAATAAACAAGGTAAAATCTTGCTATTTTTCAGCTAATAGTGCTTGTTTGGTTGCGTCCAACTTGCGCTTTTCATCGTCGCTCAAAACAGGAAACTTTAAGTTCATTTGTTCCAATGTTTCCGCAATAACCTGACTTACAGCCAACCTAGCGTACCATTTTTTATCAGCTGGAATCACATACCAAGGTGCATAATCGGTTGAAGTTTCACTTATTGCATCTTCGTAGGCATTCATATATTTATCCCAAAAAGCTCGTTCTTTTACATCGTTCGATGAAAATTTCCAGTTCTTGGCGGGGTTTTCAATTCTTTTTAAAAATCGTTTCTTCTGTTCATCTTTCGACACATGTAAAAAAAACTTCAATACGGTAATGCCATTTTCCGTCAAATGTCTTTCAAAATTACGGATACTTTCATATCGCCTTTTCCAAAATCCATGATCTATTTTATCCAGATTATCGTAATCAGGTAAACGTTCGTTCAGCACATATTCCGGATGCACTTTACAAACTAGCACACTCTCATAATGTGAGCGGTTGTGTATGCCTATCCTACCTCTTTCGGGCAAAGCCTTGTAATGCCGCCACAAAAAGTCGTGGTCATATTCTTCAGCAGTTGGTGTTTTAAAGCTAAATACTTGGCAACCTTGTGGGTTCAAGCCAGACATTACGTGCTCAATGGTACTATCCTTGCCAGCGGCGTCCATCGCCTGGAAAATAATTAGCAAGGCATTAGAATTTGCAGCATAAAAAACTTCTTGAAATTGATCTAGGTTTTCTTTTACTATAGCCAATTCTACCTTGCCAGTCTGTTTTTCTAAGTGTCCTTTATATGTGGTATCAAAATTTTTTAGCTTGATTTTTTCACCAGCTTTAACGCGGTATTTAGTAGTGTTTGTTTTCATTAAAGATGTATTTGAACTATAAGGGTTTAGCTTCTTTAAAGTTTTAATATCGTAAGCAAAACGCCTACAACAGATGAAAATGAAAACAACCATATCAGCACTTTGTTTCATCCACCAAATTACGAGCTTTATGATGCAGCGTATCTTAAAATTATACAGATAACAACTCACTCACGGCTTAGCACGCCGCCAAAGTAATAATTTGACTTATGAGATTATGCAACCCTTGTAATAAAATACCCAATTGGCTAAAATTTTAACGTTATCTCTAAAATTAAGTAAATTAAATACGTTAATTTGTACTGTTTGTTTTAACACAATTTAACAGACATTTTTTTATCGTTTTTTACATCTTTATACCATGTTTAAAGAAATCAAGAATAAGTACCTGCGGTTTACCCTTATCTTCATATATTTTATTATCATCTTCTTTTGCGCCCTCCAAATCAACTTCTTATGGCTTTTCGGTTACTCACCGTCTTATACTGATATTAAAAAACCATCTCAGCGTGTAGGTTCGGAATTGTATACCGCCGATGGCAAGTTAATTGGGCGATATTTTAAGGAAAACAGAACTCCCGTAAGTTTCAATGATATTTCTAAAAACGTAATTAATGCATTGGTTGCTACCGAAGATGTACGTTTCTACAAACATACAGGTATTGATATTCAAGCAGTTGGAAGGGCTGTAGTTGGAATGGGAAAAGAAGGCGGAGCAAGCACAATTACGCAACAATTGGCAAAAAACCTTTACCGTACACGTTACAATAAGTCGTTTGGTTTAGCCGGCCGAGTACCCGTAGTACGCACCGTGGTAGCCAAATTAAAGGAATGGATGACGGCCCTAAAGTTGGAATCCAACTACTCCAAAAACGATATTATCACCATGTACCTTAACACCGTATCGTTTGGAAACAATACTTACGGCATTAAAACAGCATCTCGAATCTATTTCAACAAAGAAGCTAGTCAATTAAACGTACCGCAAGCGGCACTACTAGTAGGTATGTTAAAGGCTACTACATCATACAACCCTATTAAAAATCCAGAAAAATCGCTAGAGCGACGTAATGTAGTGCTTTCTCAAATGAACAAATACAACTATTTGTCAAAAGCAGATTTGGAAAACTACAAAACCAAACCTATTGGCATTGAGGTTGGAGCTGAAGATGAAGGAAGTGAAAATGACTCCTATTTAAGAACAGCGGTGGATAAATACCTTGAAAAATGGTGCGAGGAAAACAACTACAATTTATATGAAGATGGGCTAAAAATTTACACTACCATCGACTCTAAACTACAAGGCTATGCGGAAGAAGCGGTAAAAGATCAAATGCGCATTCTTCAACGCAGATTTTATAGCGTATGGGGCAACGAAGATCCTTGGGAAGATAGCGAAAGAAAAAAGGTTGATTATCCCGATAGGGCAAAAAAATCATTACCTATTTATGCCTTACTACAAAAAAAGTTTGCTAACCAGCCCGATTCTGTTGAGGCTTATTTCAACAAGAAAAAGAAAATGAAAATCTTCACCTATAAAGGCGATCGAGATACCTTATTTTCAACCATGGACTCCATTCGTTATTACGGGAAAATTTTAAACACCGGTATGATGACTTTAGAGCCCCGCACCGGAAAAATTAAGGTATGGATTGGTGGCATAGACCATAAATTTTTCAAATATGACCATGTAAATCAGTCTAAAAGACAAGCTGGCTCAACCTTTAAACCATTTGCTTACCTAGCTGCTTTGGAAAGTGGCATGAGTCCTTGTGATAAATTTACAGACAAACCGGTTAGAATTGCCTATCAAGATAAAGGTGAAACCAAATATTGGGAGCCTAAAAATGCCGACTGGAGCTATTCTTACCAAGATATGTCACTACGTTGGGCAATGGGCCGCTCTGTAAATACCGTAACCGCACAGGTAACCGAAAAAGTAGGCTGGGATAACGTGGTAAAATGGGCGCATGAATGCGGTATTGATAGCAAATTAGAATCGGTACCTTCTGTTAGTTTAGGCTCAAACGATGTAACTGTTTACGAAATGGTGAAAGCCTACGGCACTTTTTTAAATGAAGGAAATAAGGTAGAGCCAATATTAGTTGAAAAAATCACCGACCAAAACGATAATGTCATAGAAGAATTTGCACCTAAATTTAAGCGTGCTTTAACCGAAGAAATTGCTTGGTTAATGCTTTACATGTTTAGGGGCAGTATAGAAGAACCTCGAGGAACATCGCAAGCGTTATGGGAATGGAATGATTTGTTTAAAAAGAACAATCAAATTGGCGGTAAAACAGGTACTTCTTCAGATTATGTAGATGCCTGGTACATGGGCATCACCAAAGATTTGGTAACGGGAGTTTGGGTAGGCTGTGATGAAAGAACAGCACACTTCAAAAATGGTGAACAGGGTGAAGGCTCTAGAACTGCACTTCCTATTTTCGCTAAGTTTATGGTAAAGGTGTATGATGACCCTAACAGCGGCTACACTTACGGACAGTTTCCTAAACCAAAAACTGAAATTACACGTACCTATAACTGCCCTACCCCACGCCAGCAAGTTGATACTGTTTCAACCGACTCTACGTTAGTTGATTCGCTTGAAATTGGCGATCCTACGATTGAGCCTGAACCAATTAAAGTGGAACAGCCTGCAACAAAAGTAGAGGAGAAAAAACCTACGGAAAACACAACTAAACAGGAACCTGCAGCAGCTGTTCCCTTAACCAAAAAAGAAGAACGAGAACTGAAGAGAAAACAACGTAAAGAGGAACGAGAAAAAGAGAAGGAAAAGAAAAAAAACGATAACTAGTATTTTCAGTAATTTTATAATGACTTGTCCCAATCATCACCAGATATGAATAGAATCCTAAAACAGTCTATCTTAATCGCCATTGTTACTTTAATGAGCTTAGCTACTGCTCAAGCCCAATACTTCGGACAAAATAAGGTTCGTTACAAGAACGAGAAGTTTAAGGTATTGCAAACTCCCCATTTTGAGATTTATTACTATCTAAAAAATGAGAAGTTATTAAAGAAATTTGCTCAAGATGCCGAAACTTGGTACAAAATGCACCAAGAGGTTTTTAGAGATACCTTTTTCAAAAAGAATCCTATCATTCTATACAACAATCATCCTGATTTCCAGCAAACTACGGCATTACAGGGCGAAATTGGCATCGGAACAGGTGGTGTTACAGAAGCCTTTAAAAACAGGGTAATTATGCCAGTTATGGAGCTTGGAAGCCAAACCAGACACGTTTTAGGGCATGAGCTGGTACACGCTTTTCAATACCACTTACTATTAGAAAAAGACTCGATCCCTTTGGAAGCAGTTGGTCAAACCCCACTTTGGATGGTGGAAGGTATGGCAGAATATCTCTCCGTAGGAAAAAAGGACGCCTTTACATCAATGTGGATGAGAGATGCCTTGCTGAATAGAGATATTCCATCATTAAAGGACCTTACCAACTCCAACAAATACTTCCCTTATCGTTACGGGCAGGCATTTTGGACTTTCATTGGCTCTGTTTATGGAGATACCACCATTGTACCTTTATTTAAAGCTACTGCCAGATTTGGTTACGAAAATGGCTTGAGGTATACATTTGGATATGATGACAGGACGATATCTGGTTTGTGGAAAAATGCGATAGAGAAGCATTACCGACCTATGTTAAAAGCAGATAGTTCGCAAATTAAAATCTCAGGTGCTAAAATTATCGACAATAAAAATGCTGGAAACATGAACGTGGCACCGGCAATTAGCCCCGATGGTAAATATCTTGCATTCCTATCTGAAAAAGATTTATTTGGTATTGATTTATTTCTTGCTGATGCTAAAACAGGAAAAATTATCCGTAAGCTGAGCAGCCAAATTTCCAACTCACATATTGATGACTTTAACTTCCTAGAATCCGCTGGTGCTTGGTCGCCAGATGGCAAGCAGTTTGCATTTAGTATATTTAGTAAAGGTCGTAACCAATTGCTCATTATTAATATTGACAATGGAAGCACGGTATTACGCACCGGCATGGAACAGGTTGAGCAGTTTGGTAATTTGACTTGGTCGCCAAATGGTAAAGACATTGCTTTTTCTGGTTTGGTTGAAGGGCAAAGCGATATTTTCTCATACAACCTTGATACCAAAAAAGTTACTCAAATTACAAACGATGAGTATTCAGACTATGCCCCTAGTTATTCTCCGGATGGCAAGAAAATAGTTTTTTCGTCGGATAGGGCTGCTATACAAGCTGGAAATTTCAATGCCGTTAATCCAATCAACTTAACTATTTACGATATTGAAGGCAAATCGTTAACTAATGTTCCAGTTTTTCCTGGAGCTAACAATTTGAACGCTCAATTTTCTGGTGACAGCAAGCGCCTTTTCTTCTTATCAAACAGAGATGGCTTTAGAAATCTGTATGAGTATAATTTAGAGAACAGTAACTTAAAACAACTTACAGATTATTTTACGGGTATAAGTGGTATCACCGAATTTGCCCCTGCTATTACTGTTTCAAGAAATGATGATATCGTTTACAGTTACTATCGCTACCAGCGTTACACACTTTATAACTCCGCTTACAGCAATTTTAGGGCTAAAGAAGTAGAAGCAAATGACGTTAACTTTAACGCTGCCGTTTTACCACCTAAAGAAACATTAGGTGTGAATATCATTAATTCTAACCTCACTAATTTCAGCAGGTTTGAACGTACGCCTGCTGATTCGCTAAAAAATGTACCTTACCGACCAAAATTCCGTTTGGATTACCTTGCTAACAGCGGTGGCGTAGGTGTAAGTACCAGCCGTTTTGGCACAGGTTTACAAGGCGGCGTTATGGGCATGTTCAGCGATATTGTTGGGCAGAACCAAATTGTTGCGAACCTTGCAATTAATGGAGAAATCCAAGATTTTGGCGGTATGGCAGCCTACATCAACCAAGCAAGCCGTATCAACTGGGGAGGTTCGGTTTCACACATACCATACATCACAGGTTTTTTAACTAGGGACGTTGTAAATCAAAACGGATCAGATTATTTAGTAGATCGCACCAATATTTTAAGGACTTTTGAAGACCAAGTACAGGCATTTGCGGCCTATCCTTTTAATAAAGTTCACCGATTTGAACTTGGAGGCGCAGTTTCAAGATACAGTTACCGAGTAGACCGTTTCAATAACTACTATTTATTGAGCGGCAATACCGTAGTGGGTTACGCAGGTTCAGATCGAGAAAAAGTGAGCGCAGAAGAAATAGAAAGCTCTTTAGGTACGCAATTAAGACCTTTCAGTATTTTCCAAACCAACGCGTATTTTGTTGGAGATAATTCCATATTTGGAGTTACTGCACCTTTGGATGGTTTTAGGTATCGTATTGGTGCCGAAAAGTATTTCGGTGATTTCAATTTTTCAGCCGTTACTGCTGATTTAAGAAAATACTTCCGCTTTAAGCCAGTTACATTAGCTTTACGTGGTTACAGCTACATGCGTTTAGGTAGAGATGGAGAAAATCTTTATCCGCTTTACGCAGGCTACAATTACTTGATTAGAGGTTACGAGCCTAATTCGTTTTATAACAACCAAACCGTAAATAGCGGCAGCTTTGACATTAACCAGCTTTCGGGAAGCAAATTGGCTATTTTTAATTTCGAATTGAGATTGCCTTTTACTGGCCCTAAAAAGTTGGCTCAAATTCCATCTAATTTCTTGTTTACAGATTTAAACTTGTTTTTTGATGCTGGCGTAGCATGGACTGAAGATACTGAAGTTAAGTTCAAAAGTGCACCGTCAACCACTAGAGTTGGCTACTATCCAAATGGAGAGCCTTATTTAATTGAACGTGTACCAGCTTTAAGTGCGGGTGTTTCGGTGAGGGTGAATTTATTTGGAGCAATGATTTTGGAACCTTACTATGCTTTTCCATTTACTAGAAAAGATGTTAAAGGTGGTGTATTCGGATTAACTTTTGCTCCGGGTTGGTAGGATTAATTCGAAAGCAAGAAGTTGAAGTAAAAACCAGCGATAATCAATAATAATTTACGTTATTAAAGAAAAAAGGAAATGATGTATCTATATGCTTTTTGTCATATAGATACATAAAGACTTATAACTATTAGGAAAGTGATACTACTGCCCTTGTCGTTATTAAACGGAAACCGAAATGACGAAGTACCATTGACGCAAATAATCTGTGCATCTGTGGCTCCTCCTGTATATTTTAAAAATCAACCAATACACGGAGCCTGTTAAATATCCCAATTCCTATTTGAAAGTAGAACTGCGGAACAACCAACAAGTCAAATGCAAAGCTTTAGTATCCCGAAATAAATTCGAGATAACAAAGTATAACCACGTTGATGCAAAAATAATCTGTGCATTTGTGGCTAAAAACAGTTGCCAGACCTTAAACTGCCAATGGCAATAACGATTGGTTGTTCACTTTTTGCATGTACATATTTTCGTAATCTAGACCTGCAGTCAAATCAATCCAATCTGGGTTACACGAGCGCACTAGGCGTTCCTTTTGCGCTCTCGTAAATCTACTCACTGTTTTAAACCTAGATAAAGCCTGAGCTTCAGTTCTAAATTCCTCAAAATAAACCAAACGTGTTAGCTGCTGCGCACTATCAAAAAATAGGTTTGGCATCTTTTTATAGAAATCCAAGGTCTTAATCAAATCAGCACTCATGCCAACATGCAAAGTTGTACGATTCCTGTCTGTTACGATATAAACTATTTTTCTCATAGCTACACATTTAATGGTTAAAAACTAATTATATTAGATATTATTTGGCGATTCAAATTATAATTACTAATTTTATTGGCACAATAATACTAACAATTTTAGTAAAAACAAATTTATTTTAAATTATTTTGTATGTCTAATATCTCTAGCAATCTAAAATACCTTCGCAAGAAAAAAGGTTTAACGCAACAGCAGTTCGCTGATAACATGGAAATTAAGCGTTCTTTAATTGGCGCATATGAAGAAGACAGAGCAGAACCGAAATACGATTTACTAAAAAAAATAGCAGAATACTTTGAATTAACTATTGATGAGTTCATCAATGAAAAAATTAATGACAACTGGAAACCAAAACCAAAAAGTCAAGGTTCTAACTTGAGGGTATTGAGCATATCGGTAGATAAAGACGACAATGAAAACATCGAATTGGTTCCAGTAAAGGCAAGCGCAGGTTACCTTAATGGTTTTTCAGATCCACAGTATATACAAGACCTGCCTAAATTTCAACTACCTATTCCCTCTCTAAAACAAGGCACTTATAGGGCCTTCGAAATTAAAGGAGATTCGATGTTGCCTATACAACCTGGAAGTATCATTATTGGAGAGTATTTGGACAACTGGAATGATGTTAAGGTTGGAGATACTTATGTAATTATCAGTAAAAATGAAGGTGTAGTTTACAAGAGAGCAGGCAATAAGTTTAAGGAGGACAGGGAATTGAAACTTGTCTCTGACAACAAAATCTACGATGCTTATTCCGTTCCTGCAGATGATATTCTAGAAATCTGGAAAGCGAAGGCTTACCTATCAACATCGCTTCCTGAACCTACGCCAGAACCAACCATTGAGACTTTGTCGAACATGATGGCGCAGATGCAGAAATCTATTTCGCAGCTAAATAAAAATTAGTGGCTTTTAAAAGTATTTATACTCAACTAAGCCTAGCGAAGTTTCGAAAACTTCGCTAGGCGTAAGTTTAGATCCAATTCTAAAATTCCGCCAATAGACAAAAGCTCTTTGCAGAAATACTTAATGATGAGTTTTTTTGGGTTGCTTAGAAGGAAAAGTCTAAATAAATCACCTAACAACATTTCATTTATAACTATTGCTATAGCAGCCATGAGAAACAGATTTACGATGTTTTAAAAACTTCGTAAATCTTAATTTAAAAACTGTGCTATAAGTAAAATAAGAGCGTTGCAACTGCATATTAGGTTCTATTTAAAAGCACTTCTAATGATGTTGTCGATGTTCTAAAGTCCAAATCCTGCTTTGTTAACATTTTTTAACATGCTGCTTTTTAAACCTCTTCCCTGCTTTTAAATCTTATCATCAACAATGAAACCTTTACGAGAGCGTGTCTTTCGTTCAATTAAAAATTTAAAAGATGAGAAAATTATTGTTCACTTTAGCTTTTGCTGTATTAGGAATTACAGCTAGCTACGCACAGAAAAACGACAGAGTAAAACTTAGTCCAGACGAAAAAGCTGAAAAATTAGCTACAGCGATGCAAACCAAGTTAAGTTTAAATGATGATCAAAAATCGAAAATCAAACAAATTGAACTTGATAGAATTAAACAACAGGATGAATTGCGCAAAAGCGACGTGGAAAAGATGAAGGGAAAAATAGAGGAAAGAAAAGCGGCCATGAAAGCGCATGACGAAAAAATCAACGCTGTTTTGACCCCTGAGCAACAAAAAACATATGCTGCATCCAAAGAAGAAATGAAAGGTAAGCTTAAAGAAAGAATGAGAGATCGTAAGGGCAGAGCTAATAAAGCTCCTAAAGCGGAAGAAAACAACAACTAGTATATTTTCTATTTAGGTTTATAACTAAAAAATCCCACAAATTGTGGGATTTTTTAGTTTACAATAGGGCTACTTCAAGTAACCGCCTTTAATCAAAACATCTTTCCAAACTTCGTAACCAGCAGGTATCAAATGCAGACCATCTTTAGTAAGCTCGGCTTTTAGCTTTTTATCCGCGTCTAAAAAATGGGGATACAAATCAATTACAGTTACATTTTTAGCAGTAAACTTCCTAATCTCATCATTCAAGTAAAGAATATGCTCATCTTTACCATAGTGATTTTTAAATTTCTCGAATGATGCGTTTACTGGAAGCAAAGTGTAAAAGTAAATTTGGGTTTTCTTAGATCCCTCTCTAATACGTTTGATGATTGTTTTATAGTTTCTTAAAATCAAACTATCTGGAATATTCCTAGAAACATCATTAATACCAATTAAAACAAAAACTTTGGCCGGCTTGCGGTCAATAACTTCTTGCAATCGTTCCAACACACCAAAAGTAATATCACCAGAAATACCACGATTTTTTGCTTGTGGTAAATTAAGCAGTTTAGACCAATCGGTTCCAGCAGTGATACTGTTTCCTAAAAAAATATAATCGTTTTTGCTTTTTGGATCAGCATTAAATTTTTCTACTAATTCCTTATACTTCGCTGGGCGATAAGTGGTATCATAAGGCTTTGTTTGAGCGTAAACTCCTAGGCTTAACGTGATGAAGCCTAGGCAAAGAATTAAATTTTTGATCGTTACTTTCATCGTTTCTAATTATCTGTTTGCTAAATTTCGTTTCTCTCTATTCCAGGTAAAAGCAGTAAAAATAATAGCCAATACACAAGCTAACAATAGCACAATGAACGAGGCATCCCAACCAAAATTGGTGATGAGTTTACCAATACCTACGTTTGCAAAAAGCGCTGTACCTAAGAAGTAACCAAATAAGCCTGTGAAACCAGCAGAAGTTCCAGCAGCTTTTTTAGGCGCCAAATCCAATGCTTGTACACCAATTAACATTACTGGCCCATAAATTAAAAAACCGATAGCGATTAAAGCGCCGTTGATTAACAAGTGACTGTCGTTTGGTGCTTTCCAGTATAACAGCAGTGCTACACCAATGATCAGCATGAATAAAATGGTTGCTGGGGCTCTGCGGCCTTTGAAAACTTTATCACTTAACCAACCACATAACAGCGTTCCTGGAATACCGGCCAACTCAAAATAAGAAACGCCAAAACTAGCTTCAGATTCAGAGAAGCCCCTTACGTTTTTCAGGTAAGTAGGCGCCCAATCGCCAACACCGTACCGAACCAAGTACACAAAAGCATTAGCAATAGCAATGTACCACAGCATTTTGTTATTGAGCACATACTTCACAAAAATTTCCTTAGCAGATAATTCCTTTTCATGCTCCTTGGTGTAGTTAGCAGGGTAATCATTTTTGTATTCTTCGATAGATGGCAAGCCAACTGATTGTGGCGTATCTCTAATAAAGATAAACGCTACAACTGCAATTAAAAGCGAAGCTACACCCGGCAAAAACAACTTGCTTTGCCATGTACCAAATAAGAACACGGCCAATAAAGTAATTTGAGGCGCCAAAGCTCCACCAACATTATGCGCTAAATTCCAAATAGACATCCATCTGCCTCGTTCTTTAATTGAAAACCAGTGTACCATTACCCGTCCCGAAGGTGGCCAACCCATACCTTGGAACCATCCGTTTAAGAATAGCAGGATAAACATTACCGCAATTGACGATGTAGCAATTGGCAAGGTTCCCATAGCAATCATGGTAAGTGCAGAAAGCACCAAACCCGCTACCATAAAATACCTAGCATTGCTCCTATCGGACAAATTACCCATTAAAAACTTACTTAAACCGTAAGCAATAGACACACCCGAAAGTGCCAAACCCAAATCCGACTCATCGAAACCCTGCTCCTTTAAATTAGGCATGGCTAGGGAAAAGTTTTTACGTACGAAGTAATATCCGGCGTAGCCCAAAAAAATCCCTAAAAAAACCTGCAAGCGCATTTTCTTGTACACAGGATCAATTTTATCCTTTTCTATTAGCGGTTGATGCGCTGGCGGTTGAAATAATTTAAAACTCATTATTTTGGTTAGTTGACAGCTCCATTTTTTCTTGAAGGAGCTGGTATAATTAAAGTTAGTTTACAGTAAGTTAGTATAATCGGTGATCAAACCATCAACGCCTAAAGATTTTAAACGGCTAATTTCCTCAGGCGTGTTGGCAGTCCAAGGTATAACTTTGACCCCATCGGCATGGGCCTTTTTTATCAAATCGGCATCTACCATATTGTATGCTGGACTTAAAATAAAAGGCTTGAAACCTAAATCAGCCATATTTTCTTCATAAGATTTTTTATTGCTCACCAAAAATGAAGTTCTGATATGCGGATATTCCTTATGCAAAATTTGTATAGTGCGTTTATCAAACGATTGGACTACCACGTAATTTTCAATTTTTTTAGCCTGAATTACTTCCATGAGTAGTTTTACAAAAACATCAGGTGTTGGATTGGTTACGCCATCGCCTTTTGCACTACATTTGGTTTCGATGTTATAAAAATATTGCTTTTTGCCCTTTGTTTTAATTTCAGCTTGAACACTATCAATCAAATCGGCCAGTAACGGAAGATAAGTTTTTACTTTTCGTTGCTGAGGAAACTCTTTATGTGGCTTAGTGCCAATATCAAACCTGCGCAACTCATCGTAATTCATTTTAAAAACATTGTACTTTTTAGCATCCGAAGCAGGTATTTCTTTTCCATCAGGCGTTAACATAAAACCTGGGCTCAGGTAATCATCGTGAGTAACTACCACTTTGCCATCTTTGGTGATGTGAGTATCCATTTCCAATGTAGTAACCGCTGGATAGCTCATGGCATCTTTCATTGCCAATATGGTGTTTTCAGGCACTAAGCCCCTTCCTCCCCTGTGTGCTTCGGCGCTGAAACTTGGAAATTTAACTTCATTCATTTTTACAGCTTTATTAACCGAACAGGCATTTAACCCTATAATCAATATCCCTAACGGATAGAAAAGTCTTTTCATTTTATGATTTATTAAATATTTATAATATCTAGGAATTCACTTTCTTTTCGGCTGTAAATTTCTCACCGAAGCGATCTGTTGCTACTACCTTTACCACCTTAACCGAAGAGCTGCAATGAGCCATAAACAAATGCTCTGTTCTGGTTGGTTCGGCAAAAGTTCTACCTTGCGGTAATTTATCACCTTTGTAAAGTCTTACCGATTCCGGATCGTAACCCTTCATCATCTCCAGGGCTATTGGCTGTCCATCTAAAAAGCATTCCACCTTCCACTCAGGGTCGTAGTTCCAAACATTAGCAATGATACGGTTATTACCGGTTAAAGGTTCAATATCTATGGTTAACTGATATTTCCTATCCATATCAGTTCCTTTGTAGTACCACTTTAGCTGATTGCCCGTAACTTCGTAAACACCATAACCACGAGGCGTACCATCGCTACAAATAGGGCCAGTCCACCAAGCACCACAAACGGCACCATGATTATGCTCAAAAACCCCTTCTTTAATCACATTAACGTTATAATGCGTGTGACCAGACATCACGTGAACATTTTTAAAACCTTTTAACAAAGCATAAAATGCACTATTATTTTTAACACCATTGTGGATAGGGATATGTGCATTGATAATAACTAGCGCATCTTTTGAAATGTGCTGAAGATCCTTTTCCATCCAAGCTAGTTGTTCTTCAGTAATGTAGCCATCGTATTTCCTGTCCTCACCTAAATACCTCACGTCGTCCAATACAATATAGTGTGCTTTTCCTCTGTTGAAAGAGTAATAAGTTGGCCCATAATATTTCTTGAATGTTCTGTCAGAAGTTTCATCTCCGCCTTGGCGATAATCCATATCATGGTTACCTAAGCATTGGAAAAACGGGATTCCCATTTGCTCAACCGCTTTATTATAATCATCAAACAAAGGCAAAGCATCCCAAACTAAATCACCCACACCAATACCATGCACTAGCGCCTTACTACCCAACTCCTTTAACAAACGCTTAACGTCAGGTACAGAAGTTTCCATCATTTGGGCAACATCTTTTTTGTTTTTTACTTGAGGATCTGCCCATATGATAAAATGATGCTTATTATCGTCTTGCTTTAATTTTTTGAGTGTAAAATTCAATTCGTTTCTTGCACCTAAGGTTTCATATTGGCGGTTGATACTTCCCACATCAGTCTTAAAATCATAACCTGAAGGAGTGCTTAAAAAAACAAACTCCGATTTTTCGCCTAAGGTAATAGCGTAACGGCCATTGGCATCGGTTTTTACTACAGCAAAACCATCAGACACAACAGCGTTTGCAATTGGATTTTTACCATCAGTTACCTGTCCGGTGATAACGTTACCGTGTTTAAGTTGGTTAAAGGCGTTAGATTTTAGACTAACCACCATACCCGTGGCTAACAGTCCAAATCGTTCAAGAAAAATTCTACGGTTCATGAGTTTTAACGTACTAGTTTTTTACGAATTTATTAACGATGATATCGGCTTGAGTTGTTAATTTAATGAGATATACTCCCGCTGTAATATTTGCTGGGATAGAGAAAGAATTTACACCAGTATGCAACTGTACATTAGCTGTAGTTAACCTACTGCCATTGATGTTGTAAAGTGCTAATTGACCGCTAGCTTGCTGATCAAAGTTTACCTTAACTTCAACCGTATTAGCTAAAGCAAAGGTAGTGATGGTATTTTTTGCAACCAATCCAACTTTTGCTGTAATTGGCCCATAAACTTGCTGATTGCCATCTAAATCAGTTTGTATTAACTTATAATAATTTGCTCCGTTTAACGGATTTAAATCATCGAATTGATAAGTTGTAAGGGTTGATTTTGTGTCTTGACCTGATGTCAAATAAACTTGGTTATAATTTTTAGCTGCTTCAGCCGACCTTAACAATGTAAAGCTAGCATTATGTTTTTCAGAAAGGGTTTGCCATTCTACTTTCACCTTATTGTTTTGGGCTTTAGCAGTGAATGTGTTAAGCTGAACAGGAAGCACATTGTAGCTAACGCCGCTTACATCAAGCGTAGCCTCGGTGCTAGTAGCTGAGCGGCCGAACGCGAAAGAGCCGCCGGAAGTGGTTGCCCCCCAACCGTACAGTCGGAAGTAAACTTTTGTACCACCAGCAAGTGCCTGCAAAGCAGCAATGCTACGCAAATCTACCGTTGGTCTAAAAATTCCAGCATCGTCGCTATCAGTAAAAGTTGTTGCAGAGGAAGGTACGTCTGTATAATTATTGCCATCTAAGCTGTAAGCCCAAATGAAATTGTTATTTCCGTTGCCACTTCTCCTTATGCGGGCATCGATAGCGTATAAAGACAATACATTATCACCAGTTAAATTTACGTTTAGTGCAAATTGGAAAAACTCATTATTAGTTTTGGCTTTTGTTAATGATGACGTAGAAAAAGATGTAACGGCAGAACTAAAACCATTCCCTAGCGTATTACTGGTATTATAGCCACTACCTCTGGTAACTGGATCTGCGGTAATGCCACTTGCAGTAGCCGCAGCAGCAACACTTGCTTCATTTCCAACCAACCCCCTGAAATTCCAACGTGCTACAGAAACTGGTGGATCAATGTACTTGATGTTATCAAAGTAAGTAGCATAAGCGTTAAATAAAGGCGAATTGGTTAGCACCATTAAAATTTCATTATTGTAGCGTAAAGCATTTGTAGTGAAATTATGAGAACCCGTTACTACCATTTGCGTATTGGCAACTCCATTTATTGTTCCCTCAATTACCATAAATTTAGCATGTATGTTAACTGTCGGATCATCATCATTCACTAAGTTGTACATTTTTAAATAGCCACCAGTATTGTTGAGCTTCGCCAGCTCTGTTTGAATTTCTGGATCTATTTTATTTTTAACTACTACTTCTACTCTAGCACCGGCGGCACTCAATTGGGTTAATTTCTGAGCAACGTTTAATCTGCTCACCACCCAGTCGGACATGCCCACTCTTATTTTTGCTGTAGAGACATTGCTGATGCTATTCAAAATATCAATGATGTTATCTGGCTGACTTGTTCCTCGCCTTGGTAAGAAACAGGCTTTAATTCCAGCGGCAGCATCCGTATATTCGGTATAAGTATAACCCGCCATTCCGCTTGGTGTACGTGTTTTTATCTCGTTAAAATATTTCCAAAAAGAATTGTACAGGCCAACATGGTTAAAAATGATGGCATCTTGAAGTTTTTTTGAATCGGAGCTGGTAAAGTTGTGAGAACTTTGTACCAGAATTTTAGATTGTAAACCACTTGTAGTATTTACCCTTGAAAAAAGTACAAATTTAGTGTGGTTGATTGAGCTGGTACTGGCATCGCTATTAAATGAAACGACTTCAGCATTTGATGACAATGTAGAGAGCTTAGTAAAAGTACTTGCATTTACATCCTGACTATCAGTTCTGCTATTATCAATAATTAAACGCAAAATTACACCTCTTGTATCCGCATTTTTAATTGCAGTGATTAAGGGGTCGTAATTAAACATATATATCGACATCGAAATGGTATCATTAGCGGGTGTATTATCAACCAATTCAATAATCTTATTTAAAATAATAGGTGATGAACTACCTTTGGCTACCGCCCCTGGAGCAGTAAAAAGTACCTGCGGTAAACTTTGTAAATTGGCCTGACTGAATGCAGTTAAGCTGGTAAATACAAGTAATAAACTATATAAAAATCTTCTCATTACATTTTTAAACAAACAAGGGAGATGTGTGATCTCCCTTGCAAACGGATAAATGTTACCTTTTAAAACTTAACAGAAATGCTTTCTGTTCCTTGTGTTACTTTTAATATGTGCAACGAGTTTCCAAGCGACACAGCCAAATCAACTTGGTTGTTACCAGCAGTTACATTTTGCTCCACACTTGAAACCTTAGCACCAGAAACTGTATATACTGCAAATGTTGCCTTACCACTACTTAAAGCATTATAGTTTGCTTTAATTGATGATTTGTTTGCTGAAATGGCTACTGTTAAGTTGTTGGTACCTAAACCTGCCTTCGCCGAAACCACTTTAGATAAAGCGGAAGTGCCATCAAAATCAACTTGTTTAAGCTGGTAGTAATTTACGCCTGCAATTGGATTTGCATCGGTATAACTATAATTTTTAATGCTTGATGAATTGTTTGCTCCTGCCACTTGGTCAATCTTGCTAAATGCTTTCCCATCTGCTGAACGTGTAATTTCAAAATGAGAGTTATTTTGCTCCGATGCTGTTGACCATGCTAAATTAATTGAACCTTGTTTATTGGCTTTAGCGGTGAAGTTAGTTAAGGAAACAGGAAGAGTGGTGATGCCAACACCAGTTTCGATATCCGAGATTGTTGAAGCATTAGTAAGTGTAACAAGCGTAGCAACACGTGGTGAATTCCAAGTGCCAGTGGTGGAATTAAAATCGCCTCCAAACTTTATAAACTTGCCTAAATCTGCAGCGGCGCTAAGCGCTATTGTATTTACATTAGTTCCCTTATTAAAAAACTCCCCCGAAGAAACAGCAAAGAAATCATTGTTGGTAATTCTGTAACCTTTCTCTGGAGGTCCGGCTGAATAATGATTCGTACCAACGCTACCAAAAAAGATAACATCTAAAGGAATGCTACTTTCCAATACATTAGTACCAGAAAAAACTGCTATACCATTAGCCCTAGTTGAGTTTCCTAAAAGAGCAGTCTTCACCACCCCATTTGAATTATCACCAGCTACTTTTGCATAGTCAAAACTCCTAATCCATTTTGATGAGCTGATATCCGTTGAGGTAGATCCCCAAATTTTCTGCCCATCACCACCAACATAAAAAAATTCACCTTTGCTTACCGTACCCGACGTTAAACTAAACTGAAATGTTAGCCCTTGACTGCCAGAAGCCCAACCTAAATCTGGAAGTGGTGTGGTAGTGGTTTCATATAAAAATACAACTGAGTATGGAGTTACCGAAAAATCAATGTTTTGGGTAGCTTTAAACTGAGCATATTCGTATGCCTTTATTCCAACTGATGCGCTAGCATCTGTACCGGATGGATCGGCCATAATACCAGTAATAATGATTTGTGCTTTAGCTGACAACAGCATTGCGGCTAAAGAAAAAGTAAGTAAAAGTTTTTTCATATATTTTAATTTTTGGTTTGTTTAATGATTTAGTAACTTAAAACAATAGCCAACGAGTATTTCTCGTTGGCTATTTGCTGTATGGTTAATTTTCTAAGGTTGTTACACCAGCCCCTGTTTCTAAGTCGGCTACTTGGGTAGTTAAAGCCATTGTAAAGTTTGACAAAGCTCGTCCAGTTCTCCATCTTCCGCTAGTAGCATCATAAACGCCACCCAATCTCACGAAACTTCCTCCAGTTGGATTTGCCTGAGTGATTTGAAATCCAAGTCTGTTTACATTACTACCTCCACCATAGAAATTTTGCGTTTGTCTGGTAGATGGGTTAATGGTAGTATAATAATCTGTATTAGTAATTCTATATCCAACTTCAGGCGGTCCTGGCGAATATACAGATCCCGAAACAGCTGTAGAACCACCGTACATCATCACATCTAATGGAACTGATGATACTGTGACGTTAGTTCCCTCAAAAACAGCGATACCAGCTACGTTACCGCTATTCGCAAGTAGGTTCGCAGTTCCATCTCCAAATCCGGCGCCAGCCAAGGATACATAGTTAATAGCTGCAATCCAGTTGGCGTTAGTCATTAGCGTTGAGTTAGCTCCCCAAATGCGTTTGGTTGTTCCACCAACATAAAAAAATTGACCTTTTCTCACTGTTCCACTAGAAAGGTTAATTTTATAAGTACGTAAACCACCAGTTGCCCACCCGTTAGTAGGAAAGCCAGCTGGAGTATTTGCACCAGCATTATTTGTAGTTACTACTGAATAAGGAGTTTGACCAAAATCGATGTCTTTAGTAGCCATCAATTGGATGTATTCATACTGTGCTGTTGAAGAAGCATCTGTTCCCGGAGGATCTGGCAAGTAACCGGTTATAATTACAGCCGAAGGTTTAATCAACGGTAATTCAAAGGAATCATCGAGTCTTCGAATCCATAATTGAGGCACCGCAACTCCACTTTGCTGCTTGAAGTAAACCACACCAGTAAAGTTTGCACTTGGAGGAAGCTTTTCGTTGGCAAATACCGCATTTGCTTCTGTATGTAGTGTCACTTTACCGAAACCATCATTCACAATTTTATCGCCGGCAAAAGTTTCGCTTGGCCCTGGCTCTGGTTCAACAACAGTATTACTCAATGTAATTAGCGTACTTTCATAAGCCTTAGGGGATGCAAGTAATTGTGACGCATTCACTACCGGCACTTTAATTACTTTACCCGAAGCCACTCTATTTACTGCAGAGGTAGGAACGCCAGTAATCTGCAATATACCATCTACACGCTTCATTACAGCACCTTCTATTTTAATATGCACCGAATCTCCAAGCGCATATTTTGCTGCGTCGGCTCCGATATTAACGGCTACTCCTCTCACTGAGTCAATACCATTACCCACCATCCTTGAGTTTTGCACGATAAGCAAACCTGAAGGCGAATTTCCTGACGCGTAATCAGAAACTACCACTCCTTTAATTGAATTTGCACCTTTCAATAAATCGCCCGTTAAAGTTAAATCTGTTTCTTTAAAGGACTTTTTCAAGTCGAAGTTAGAGATAAACGGACTTGGTATACTTTGTACGTAATCGGTATCTCTCTTACAACCTACTATCGCTGCAACTGTGGTAGCGATAACACAAATGTTAATTAATGTCTTTTTCATAATCAATAAATATTATGGTTTTTGCCACCAAACTAAGGTATTGATATCGTCGGCACCTTGTGCTGCTACGGCATCCTTATAACTACTTGGGTTAGTTGATTGTGTAACTAATGGATAATTTAAACGAGCTGGCATACGGCCGCCATTGGCCAATCCTGCTCCTTTAGGTATAATTGGATAAGAAGTTCTTCTGTACTCAAACCATTGTTGAAAGTCAACTAAAAATAACGCATAGTATTTTTGCTGATGAATTAGTAACATCTTACTTAATGCTCCCGGTGTCTGATTCGACAAAGGCAAGGCGTTATTCCATTCAATATCCGCAGCATCAACATAGCTTAATACCATTGGATCTGTTGCACCACCGGTCATGATTGTTGGAATCCAGTAGTTGATGGCATCAGCTATACCTTTATAGTAGTAGTTTTGAGCCGAACCGTTAATCCATCCTTTTGCAGCAGCTTCTGCCAAAATAAAATCAACTTCAGCACAATTCATTATAATACCGGTATTAGCATCTGTTTGTAACGTTAATGGACTATTGGTTTCGCCTTCAGAATAAAACCTAGATTCAACATTTACCGCTGTACCTGGAGCATATCCACTTGGAATACCTACGTAACCACTTGTTCCTGGACGTATACCAAAACGGTTAACGCCACTACGACCGTAAGCCGCTTGGATACGTGGATCATTCCACACCACCAAGTTATTGATAAAAAACTCTGCAATACCTGGGCTTCTAAAATCCACCGGTCTAACTCCTGCCATTAATGGTGAAGAGAAAGCAGCTGTTGTACTATTGGTACCATTCCATAGTATTCTTGCTGTGTGGGTATTGTTCTCCATTATTGGGTAGTTTGCTGGATTAGTGTCCACCATCTCCTTAATTTTAGCAATTGCTATACTTGCTATCTCGGCTTTACCAGATACACGAAGCAATAGGCGTAGATAAAGAGAATTTCCAAGTCTTCTCCATTTAGCTACATCCCCTTTAAATACAGGATCACTAGTTGAAAGAATGATTGTACCATCTTTAAGCAAGTTATTTGCAGTTTCCAATTTTTGGAACATATCCAAATAGATATCCTTCTGTCTATCGAATTTTGGCTGATAATTCCCATCCTTCCCGTCATTTGCTTCTGAGTAAGGCACATCACCATATGTATCTGTCAATAGCGAATAAACCCAACTTTGAGTAATTAATGAAATTCCCTGGTAAGATTTGTTTAACAACGGAACTCCTTGATAGGTCTTGTTAGCCTTTGCTGGATCGCTGGCTACACTGTACATATCCTTTAAGTCAGTTAAGTTCACATACCAGGCATTCCATGTCAAGTCGGCCCAAGTTCTTCTTACATCATATCTAAAAACCCTTCCCTCTGCATCATTCCTATCTACAGTAACCTGCATCAACTCATTATTGAAGTTGCGGTTACGAACTAAATTTGCATTTAATACATTAACCAGTGGAAATGTCATCAATTGATAGGCTTCCACCTCTGATTTACCTATTGGATCGGTATTTACTTCATTAAAATCTTTAGTACATGAAGTATTAAAACCAATGATCGCTAATAAGGCATATATCGTTATTTTATTATTCTTTTTCATATCCTTAATATTAGATACCTACAACTAAACGAACTCCCATTGTCCTTGTGGAAGGCAATTGACCTGTTTCGAAACCTTGTTGAATATCAGAACCTGCCAAGGTACCGAACTCAGGATCGAATGCTGGCCATGGTGACCAGATAAACAAATCACGGCCAAAGGCACCAATTGTTAACTTATTAAAGCCAATTCTTTTTAAGAACCTTTTGTTAAAAGCATAAGTAATATTCGCTTCTCTGAACTTTAAGTAATCAGTTCTGAAAATACTTCCTTCAGCTTGATCAGATCCATAAAGTGCGGTATAGTAACTTTCTAAGTTAGTAGCCACTACATCGTTAGGACGATAGCTACCATCAGCATTTTGTATTACACCCTGACCAATTACACCATTGTATCGGCCTGGCAAGGTTAATTTAAGTTTACCCAATGATGCCATACGAGAGAATGTCAGTGAATGTCCAACCGCACCAAATTGCGCATCGAACAACACATTCATACTGATTTGTTTGTAGCTCATACCAGTACCAAAACTGAATCTAAATTGAGGGATAGTATTACCCAAGTAGATAAGATCAGCAGTTGGCCTTGCATAACCTGTAGTAGCGTCAAAAACGATTTGTCCATCTGGAGATCTTAAGAAACCTCTACCATACATATCACCCATGCTACCTCCAACAGTGGCAACTACTTGCCCACCGCCCAATGCTCCTGTTCTTAATACTACAGAAGTATCTGCAAGCTCTTTAATTTTATTTCTGTTTGCAGTGAACGTACCGTTCAATGTCCAAGAGAAGTTTTTGCTTTTGATCGGTGTTCCGTTTACCGCTAACTCTATACCTTTATTATCAACCCTACCTACGTTAAACACACCTACGTTATAACCTGTAGAACGATCAACGATACGATTTAAGATTTGATTTTTTGTGTTACCAGCATACATTGCTAAATCGAAGTTTAACCTGTTTTTAAATAACTTCAAATCTAAACCAACTTCTACGGTTGTTGTAATCAAAGGTTTTAGGTCAGGATTTGGCAGAACGGTTGGATTAGTCATTGCCCCATCAGGATAAACACCATCAGCAGCAATTAAATAATTATATACCGTACGGTAAGGAGTTGTGCTACCACTACCTACTTGAGCTAATGAAGCTCTTAGTTTAGCAAAGCTGATTGTTTTTGGAAGTGTCCAATAATCAGAAGCTACAAAAGATAAACTAGCAGAAGGATAGAAGAAACCTACATTGTCCTTTCTAGTTAATGTTGCTAATGTACTATTCCAATCTTGACGACCAGTTAAATCTATGAATAAGTAGTTTTTATAAGACAACGATGCAGTAGCATATAAACTGTTGATCCTGTACCTAGCTGTATCCGGAACGTAAATTAGTGGATTTTGGTTGTTGCTTAGCATGTATACTCCAGGCTCAACCAATCCATCAGCTCTCACTTCTAACCTATTATATTCATTGCGCATTTGACTTCCGCCAAAACTTGCTGCTACATTAAAATCTTTTGAAACCTTCTTTTCATATTTCAACATGAAATCGGCGTTGATTTCGTAAGAACGAATGTTATTTACACGGTATGAACCTTGTGCAAATCTATTACCTGAAGCATCCCAAGGACGTCTGGTTTCACGAACATCTTTGTTAAAGTCGCCAGAAGCTCTAACCATTAAACTCAACTCTTTAGTGAATTTATAGTTTGCTTGGATATTACCTAACCAACCATTTCTGCGCTGGCCATTTAAATAAAGGTCAGAGATTGCATAAGGACTTTCAGGGTTGGTAGTAGTAATATTCACCAATCTTCTCAATTCCTGGCCTCTTACCCAATAATCTCTATACCAATCCGTATTTACGTTTGGTTGAGCAAACATGAACCAGTACATTAATGATTGGTTACCATAACCCGTAGCTGGTAAGTTATCACTATTTCTGTTGCTGTACTGTGCTTTAATATTGATGCTTAATTTTTTAGTTAAGTTAGTGTTAGCATTAAAAGCTACGGTAGTTCTTTCTAAACCAGTGTTAGGTACAATCCACTCGTTACTTCCATGACTTGCCGATAACCTCATACCCACTTTTTTATAGGTACCATCTAAACTCACTGAGTTATTCGACTGAAATCCTGTAATAAAAAATGCGTCTATCGGATCTCCGTAAGCTACCCAAGGAGTTCTTTCCAAACCTCTAGCTTGTGTAGCTGGATCATATTGGTAAAACATTGCACCAGGTGTAAAAGGTGCTCCCCACGATGCACTTGTAGCATTTGTACTAGCGCCGTCAGCCGTTGCACCATATGAAAAGTAGGATACACCAAACTGGCCTTGCCCATATTCGCTTTGTCTATCTGGCCTACGGTTAATATCTTCCCAAGTACTGTTAGATGTAAAAGTTATCCCTAAAGTCTTTTTATCTTTACTTGCTGATTTTGTAGTGATAATGATAGCTCCATTTGCACCACGTTGACCATAAAGTGCTGATGCAGCAGGGCCTTTTAAAACACTTACACTTTCAATATCATCAGGATTTAAGTCGTTTAGACCACTACCAAAATCCGCAGGCATAATATCACCAGAAGTACCATAAACGCCACCGCCTGTTGCAGCAGTACGTCTAGAACTACTACTAGCTACTACCCCATCAATTACAATCAAAGCCTCATTATCACCAGTCAAGTTATTCTCACCACGTAATATGATTTTGTTAGAGCCTGCAGGCCCTCCGTTACGTACCAAGTTTAAACCAGCAACCTTACCAGAAAGTGCATCTGTCCAGTTACTTGCTACCGCGTTGGTAATTTGAGTACTATCAACTGTTGTCACTGCGTATCCAAGTGCTTTTTGCTCTCTTTTAATACCTAATGCCGTAACCACAACCGTGTTTAATTCATTAGTAGAGGATTTTAGCCTGATAGCAACATCGGTTTGAGCGGCAGAAAAAGTTCTGCTAACTACAGCGTAACCAATCATCGTAAAGTTAACAGTGGTACCTTTAGCGATAGTGATGGTAAAGCCACCGTTCACATCAGTAAGGCCTAATACCTTTTTGTTGTTATCGGCAATACTTACCCCCGGCACACCGCTGTTATCACTGTCATCTACCACCCTACCTTTAACTGTAATGTTTTGTGATTGCGTTTGAGCAACTACATCTTGCAATGGCAAAACCTGCAGGAACAACGCCAATAGAAATGCAATACTTCCTACATTTCTCAACGCTAGCCTTTTCAGGTTACTCATTACAGAAAGTTGCGGTTTCGGAATGCTGGCACACTCCGGAGCATGTTGTAACATGCCTGCCCTTTTAGTAATTGTTTTGTTCATAATTAATTTATATCGGGTTATTTACTAGTTTCTAATTATAATTTTCCCGAATTGTCGCAAAAGTACCCTGCTTGTGTTAAATGAATATTAACTAAACATTAACTATATGAAACAATTCGCAATTACAATTCATTTAATTTTGCATCATTAAATGAATTACAAGTATAATACAAAACAAAGTGAAACTAAAAATAATTTCACATTTATCAAAATAAACCTTTAATTATTTGCACTAAAAGGGTATTTAACACGGTTTGAGGCGATAAAAATAAAACAGGATATTGGAAAAAGATTGCAACACAAAACGAAACGAAACAAAAAAGGCACGAAAACTCGTGCCTCATATTTGTTTATTGCAAAAAACTAAACTATAGTAACCGTAATACCAAGCCCTTCCAAATGGTTAATCATTTGTTGCGATATCCCTTTATCGGTAATGATTTGATCTACATCTTCAAAACCGCAGATTTTGCCGAAACCTCGTTTACCAAACTTAGTTGAATCCGCAAGCACCACTACTTTTTGCGAAACTTTAATCATTTGACGGTTCAGATGCGCCTCCATTGCATTAGTAGTGGTAAAACCATGCTCCAAGTCTATACCATCAACCCCTAAAAACAAAGTATTAAAGTAAAAATCCGAAAGCACCTGCTCTGCGTAAGAACCCATCACAGACGAAGAACTTTTTCTTAATAGCCCACCTAACTGAATCACTTCCACCTCTGGCGCCCTTAAAAATTCCATCGATATAATTAAAGATGAGGTAACCACCGTTAGATTTAAACCTGAGGGAACATTTTTTGCAAAATAAAGCAAGGTAGTTCCAGAAGCCACCACAATGGAGTCGTTAGCTTTCAGCAACTTAGCTGCAGCCATTCCTATTTTATTCTTTTCCGCAGACTGGATCTTTTCCTTTTCAGTAACGGGCCTATCTACAGTGTATGGGTTGTTCAATGTTGCACCACCATGCGTTCTAAAAAGCAAGTGTTTATCTTCTAAAAGCTTTAAATCCTTTCTAATAGTTACCGAAGAAACCTTCAACTCTTTACATAGCTCAACAACGTTGATATATTGATCTTGCTGTATACGATTTAGAATAAATTGATGCCTCTCGGCAAGTGTCATACTCATAGCGTTCATATTTAATCGCAAGTTAACAATTAATATAAAAACGCAATCCATATTTACTTAATTAAAATATTTCGAATAAATTTCAAATATTTCGAATTGTATTACGTATAATTGCTTATTGTTTCGTTTTATTACATTTAATTATGCAGAGAATTCATAATCATAACTTAATAGATAAGTCCGAATGGGATATAATCATCATAGGCGGAGGTGCCACAGGATTGGGTACAGCTTTAGATGCGGCGAGCAGAGGACTAAAAACATTACTAATTGAACAGGCCGATTACGCTAAAGGTACATCAAGCAGAAGTACAAAACTGGTGCACGGCGGTGTAAGATATTTAGCGCAAGGTGATATTGCATTAGTGAAACACGCTTTGAAAGAACGCGGTTTAATGCAAAAAAATGCAGCTCATTTAGTGCATAAAGAAGAGTTCATCATTCCTTGCTACGATTGGTTTTCTGTCGCAAAATATCTTATTGGCTTAAAACTTTACGATTGGTTAGCTGGCCGCTTCAGTTTTGGCACTTCAAAATATTTCTCTAAAAAAGAAACACTGAAAACCATGCCCGGAATAAAAGAGAAGGGCTTAAAAGGTGCTATCAGGTATTTTGATGGAAGGTTTGACGATGCAAGATTAGCGATAAACATTGCACAAACAGCTAAGGAACAGGGAGCGAAGCTGGTAAACTATATGAAAGTAACCAACTTAATTAAGGATGGCGAAACAGTAAAAGGCGTTAGCGCAACCGACTGCATCACCAACGAAAGTTACAGCTTTTACGGCAAGGTAATTATTAATGCCACAGGAGTTTTTGTTGACGACATTTTGAAAATGAACGATTCGAAAGCGAAGAAAACCGTAAGACCTAGTCAGGGTGTGCACATTGTACTTAAAAAGGAGTTCTTAAACAGTAATTCGGCACTGATGATTCCAAAAACCTCAGATGGCAGGGTACTTTTTGCAGTGCAATGGCATGATCATTTGCTAGTTGGAACTACCGATACCCCTTTGAACGAACACAGCTTAGAGCCTAGGGCCTTGAAAGAAGAAACCAATTTTATCTTAAATACTGCTGGCACTTATTTTAAAACAAAGCCAACGGAAGCAGACATTTTGAGTGTTTTCTCGGGACTTAGGCCTTTGGCAGCGCCGAGCGATAGCAATCCAAATAGCACCAAGGAAATCAGTAGAGATCACAAATTAATGGTATCAGCTAAAGGCTTAATTACAATTACTGGTGGTAAATGGACAACTTATCGCCGGATGGCCGAAGAAACAGTTGACTTAGCCATTAAAGAAGGTGGATTAAACTTTACGGCCTGCCCTACCGAAAAATTACCGGTACATGGTTGCCAAAATAATACTGGAGATAGCTATCTTAATATTTACGGATCAGACAGAAATGCAATTGAAAAGCTGATGCTGGAAAATCCGCAGTTGAAAGAAAAACTACATCCTAATTTTCCTCATACACAGGCAGAAGTAGTTTGGAGCGTTAGAAATGAAATGGCCGAAACAGTTGAGGATATTTTGAGCAGACGCATGAGGATACTAATTATTGATGCGGAAGCCGCCATTGAAATGAGCAGTACTGTAGCAGCAATTATGGCGAAAGAAACAGGCGCTACCAAACAATGGGAAGAAGAACAAGTGAAATCTTTTACTAAATTAGCGGAAGGTTATACTTACAAAACGAAAAACAAAGTAGAAGAACAAGCTGCACTTGCAGTTTAGTAGCTTCGGCCAAATATAAACAGCTATGAGCAAGTACATTTTATCTCTAGATCAAGGGACTACAAGTTCGCGTGCTATTATTTTCGACCATTCGGGAGAAATTGTAGCAATAGCACAGAAAGAATTTACCCAGATTTATCCGCAAGCTGGTTGGGTTGAGCACAATCCAAGTGAAATTTGGTCGACACAACTGGCGGTAGCTACTGAAGTAATTGCAAAGGCCAGTTTAAACGCTAAAGATATTGACGCCATAGGGATTACCAACCAACGCGAAACTACTGTGGTTTGGGATCGCAACACGGGAAAACCTATCCATAATGCGATAGTTTGGCAAGATAGGAGGACATCAAGCTACTGCAATGAAATCAAAAAACAAGGTTTAGCAAAAAAGATCCAAGATAAAACTGGCTTAATCATCGACTCCTATTTTTCTGCAACCAAAGTGAAATGGATGTTGGAAAATGTAGATGGTGCAAGGGAAAAAGCGGACAAGGGCGAGCTGGCTTTCGGAACCATAGACAGCTGGTTAATTTGGAATTTAACCGGCGGAAAAGTTCACGTAACCGATGTTAGCAACGCCTCTAGAACCATGATTTACAATATTCACGAATTATCTTGGGACCAAGAGCTTTTGGATTTGTTTGGCATTCCAAGTTCGATGTTGCCTGAGGTGAAATCATCAAGTGAAGTTTATGGTCATACAGCGGGCAACATTCTGGCAGTGCAACTTCCAATAGCGGGTATAGCCGGCGATCAGCAATCAGCTTTGTTTGGTCAAATGTGTACTGAACCTGGCATGGTAAAAAATACTTACGGCACAGGTTGCTTCATGCTAATGAACATTGGAGAGCAAGCTAAAACATCATCAAATAATTTATTGACCACCATAGCATGGAAAATCAACGGAAAAGTGAACTATGCTTTAGAGGGCAGTATTTTTATAGCTGGCGCTATTGTACAATGGCTTCGAGATGAACTTGGCATTATTCAAAAATCTGCCGATGTAGAGAAATTAGCTACACAAGTAAGCGATACGCAAGGTGTTTATATTGTACCGGCATTTGCAGGACTGGGCGCCCCCTACTGGAATCAGGAAGCGAGAGGAACCATTACAGGTATAACCAGAGGGACTAACAAAGCACATATTGCAAGGGCAGCCATAGAAAGTATTGCCTACCAAACTATGGATGTGTTAAATGCCATGCAAGCTGATGCAGATACAGAAATTGCGGAATTAAGAGTGGATGGCGGCGCAACGGCGAACAACTTATTAATGCAGTTTCAAGCTGATTTATTAAAAAGTAAAGTGATTAGACCGGTTGTAACCGAAGTGACGGCCATTGGCGCAGCATATTTGGCCGGTTTAGCTACTGGATTTTGGAAGGATATCGAAGAGATCAAATCTCAATGGAAAATTGACCAAACCTTTATAGCTGAGAAAGATATAGACAATAGTAAACGCATAGATGGCTGGAAAAAAGCAGTGAAAGCAGCTATCGCAAATGCGGAATAATTAGGTGTCTAATCGTTAAATTAGCTAACGATATGCTACAACATTGCAAAACCAAAAAATAACCAAACTAAAATGAACAGTTATATTGCAGAATTTATAGCTACAGCTATCATGATCCTTTTAGGTAACGGCGTGGTAGCCAACGTGGTATTAAAAGACACTAAAGGTCAAAATAGTGGCTGGATAGTCATCACAACGGCGTGGGCTTTGGCTGTTTTTGTAGCTGTAGTAGTTGCCGGGCCTCACAGTGGTGCTCACTTAAATCCTGCAGTTACCTTAGCCTTGGCAATAGCGAATATGTTTGAATGGGCAAAGGTTCCTTTTTATATTTTAGCACAATTAGGTGGCGCTATGACTGGCTCTTTTTTAGTATGGATTTTCTACAAAGACCATTTTGATGCTACCGCTGATGCAGGCTTGAAAGCTGCTCCGTTTGCCACTGGCCCAGCAATTTTAAATAAAACATCTAACCTGTTTTCAGAGATTGTAGGCACTTTCGTTTTAATTTTCGTGATTTTCTACATCACCGGAGCCGAATTTGGGAATGAAAAAACCCCAATTGGATTGGGTTCCGTTGGCGCACTTCCAGTTACTTTTTTAGTTTGGGTAATTGGTTTAAGCTTGGGAGGTACAACTGGCTATGCTATAAATCCAGCTAGAGATTTGGGGCCACGCATAGTACACAGCATCATCCCAATGAAAGGTAAAGGCAGTAGCAATTGGCCTTACGCTTGGATTCCGGTGATAGGACCAATTATTGGTGCTTCTTTAGCGGCATTACTACATCTTTACTTAAAAATTGGCTAATTAACGTTATTGTTTGCTGGGTTGCATTAAGCTTCTTAGCATTAATCTTGGTTCATCTTTTTTTGAAGATCACCCTCTTCTACCATCAATTCTTCCAAAAGCTTGGGATCAGAAATCTCAACTATTCCCCACCCCTTTCTGATCACTAGCCAAGCGAGCCAGCAAATTAACAAAGCGGTACAAAACAATGATCCTTCCATACCAAAACCACCGCCAGAAAGGTAGCTTAATCCTTGAGGGCTTGCCTGTAAAATGCCAGGCACTGTAATTCCACTCACATGATAGCCGA
This sequence comes from Pedobacter zeaxanthinifaciens, assembly GCF_003313335.1. Classification (GTDB taxonomy): domain Bacteria; phylum Bacteroidota; class Bacteroidia; order Sphingobacteriales; family Sphingobacteriaceae; genus Pedobacter; species Pedobacter zeaxanthinifaciens. The sequence goes on along the minus strand of NZ_QMHP01000001.1, from coordinate 72,261 downwards.
AAACCAACCCCTGTACCAAGTTCCAACCAAAATGGATTCCTACAGCCCAAAAAATATTTTGCTTTTGTAAGGTATAAATGCAAAAAAGCATCCCTACCAAAAAAATATTTGCCAAACCAATTGGGCTTACGTTAGGATTGGCGGCATGCACCAACATAAACAACAAACCGTTAAAAAAACAGGCAAACCAAAGCGCATAGCGCTCAGCAAAGGCCAGCAGTACAAAACTCCTAAACAAAAATTCTTCGGTAAGCGCTATTAGTAAGTAGTAAACAACGTATAATGCAAAAATCAATGGTAAAATGTTTTGAGGTTTAAACACCACCAATCCGCTAACATATAGCGCCACTGAGCACACTGTAACCGCTAAACCGCCAAGTAAAGTACCTTTCAATGCCCCTGCAAAAGCAGCTTTACCACGAATAAATACCGCATAAAAATTTAGAAACGGAAACAACTGAAACATCATCATCAAGCCGCCCAAAGTAGCCAGCACAATACATAGCTCCGATGACATATCCGCTAGTAATTCGCTTTGAGCTGGAGGCAACACATTCATATCCGCCAGCCAAACAAAGGGAACCAAGCATATTACACATAAAAAAAAGAAAAGAACTACCCTAAATACTGGCGTAAGATTTTCCATACAATTACTTCGAGCTGAAATGGGTTTTCAATAAATCAACTACCGTTTTGTCTGTCCTAAACGTCACATCATCTGCGGTGACATCCGCTAATTTGATCCACCTGAAACTTTGTTCCTTCCCTTCATCAAAATCAAAAAGCGCAGTTTTAAAGCTGAGGTTTAAAGGTTTTATAGGCTTCACTAAGTAATAAACGCTCAACACCTGACTGTCGTTGAAAGATGATTTTTCAAAAAAATCGGTGGTGTAAAAATGGCTTAACACCTCTATCTCTGCTTCGCATTCCTCCATAAACTCCCGTTTCAAACCGTCAATCAAACCCTCTCCAAACTCCAAGCCACCACCAGGAAATTTCGTAAAATGCATTCCAGCTGCAAACTCATCGCTAAGCAATAACTCATTTTGCTCGTTAATTAGCAAACCGTAAACTCTAATGTTAAAATAACTCACTGAATAAAATGCTTTTGATTTTTAGTGACGTTTTCCATATCCCATTTAATTTCTCCCCTAAACGCTTCGGCACGTACTGGGCAATTAGCCATTTTGCAGTAATGACAACAAGCAGGCAAACACGGATCAGCATGAATAAACAACTCTGTTCGATGCTCCAACGATTGGTTAATCAAGCGATCGATATCTGATATTTCTTTATGTACTGCGTTTAAATCAAAATAATAAGGCAAAGTAACGTGGCAATCAATGTGTAAATCTGCTCCGTATTGCTGCGCTCTCAAATTGTGTATATCAATCCAACTCGGCTGACGATTTTCCTGCAACACCTCTACCACGCCTTTTACGAGCTCCAAATTGCTTTCATCCATCAACCCTCCTACCGAGCGCCTAGTAAGCTTGTAGCCATTAAAAACAATATACAATCCCAAACCAATGGAAATAACACTATCTAGCCATAAAATTTGGGTGAGCTGAATTATAATAATCCCTGCAACCAAACCCGCACTACTCACTGCATCAGTTAGCAAATGCTTACCATCAGCCTCCAGTGTGAGCGATTTGTTCGCCTTACCAGTTCTAATAAGGTACAAACCTACCATCATGTTAATCACTCCTGTAGCACCAATAATCAAGGCTCCATTGTACAAATCCGATACTTCATTGCCATTAAACAAGCTGTAAATGGATTTCGACAAAATTACAAAGCCGGCAATTCCAATGAGCACTCCTTCCACAAATGCAGAAAAAAACTCTACTTTTCCGTGGCCATACGGGTGATTTTCATCTTTAGGTAGCGTAGCAAGGTAAATACTATAAAATGCAAAGCCACTAGCCAAAACATTTACAATACTCTCGGCAGCATCTGTTAAAATAGCATTTGAATTGGTAATGAAATATGCTACAAACTTTGCAAGCATCAATAAAATGCTTACGCAAAGCGACAATAAAATGGCCTTTTTATTACTTGTCAAAACGATAGAATTTAAACCGCAAAGCTAACGCTTTAATACCCGATTTTTGTGAATTGTTTAAAAAACGAACGATAGATAAAAAGATTGTCAAAATTCCAATAAAAACCAATTAAACTTACACAATTAACATAAAATGACATCTTTTATTAGGGCTTTATAAATAAGGTTTTTATATTTGCTATCTCACAAAATAATCATGAGTATTTTATCAGACAGAATAAATAACCTATCGGAATCAGCTACGCTAAAAATGACCAAATTGGGTCGCGAGTTAGCTGCAAAAGGCGTAAATGTAATTAGTTTAAGTGTTGGCGAGCCAGACTTTAACACACCAAACCACGTTAAAGAGGCTGCAAAAAAGGCTTTGGACGACAACTTTACACGCTACTCGCCAGTACCGGGCTACCCAGAACTGCGCCAAGCGATTGTAAACAAGCTTAAAACTGAAAACAATTTAGATTATGATGCTTCGCAAATTGTGGTTTCAACAGGCGCTAAGCAATCACTTTCTAACGTAATACTTACCTTAATTAATCCTGGCGATGAAGTAATTATCCCTACGCCATACTGGGTTTCGTATTCAGAGATGGTAACCTTGGCCGAAGGTAAGTCTGTTTTTATCAATACTTCAATCGAGAGTGATTTTAAAATTACCCCTGAACAGTTAGAGGCGGCAATTACTCCAAAAAGTAAGTTGTTCATGTTCTCTTCGCCAAATAACCCAACAGGTACCGTTTACAGTAAAGATGAGCTGGCCGCTTTGGCAAAAGTGTTCGAAAAGCATCCTAATATCTTCATCCTATCAGATGAAATTTACGAGCACATCAATTTTGTGGATAAACACGAATCTATTGCTCAATTCTCTAGCGTTAAGGATCGCGTAATCATTGTTAATGGTTTCTCTAAAGCCTTTGCTATGACTGGATGGCGCCTAGGTTACATCGCTGCAAGCAAAGAAATTGCTGCTGCAAACGATAAGCTACAAGGTCAAACTACCTCTGGTACTTGTTCTATTGCACAGCGTGCTGGTATCGTAGCTTATGAGCAGGGTTTAGATTCGGTAAATGAAATGAAAAAAGCATTTGCCCGCCGCAGACAATTGGTTTACGACTTATTAAAAGATATTCCAGGTGTAAAAACCAACTTACCTGAAGGTGCTTTTTATTTCTTCCCAGAAATTAGCTCGTTCTTCGGTAAAAAAGATGCTGACGGCATTGTAATCAAAAACTCAAGCGATTTAGCGTTGTATCTTTTAAATGTTGGCCATGTAGCTACCGTAGGCGGCGACAGCTTCGGTAACGACAACTACATCCGTTTATCTTACGCCGCTTCTGACGAAAGTTTGGTAGAAGCTTTGAGAAGAATCAAAGAAGCTTTGGGCAAGTTGAGCTAGCAGCACCCGTTAGAAATAACAAAGCGCCGTGATTTAATGTCAGGGCGCTTTTTTTATTCGAAAAGCATAGCTAATGCTTCTATTTACAGCCAGCCGGGCTATCCGTTTTTAGTCCTCATTACGCTACGCTACATTGCGGGCTAACCACTTCTATCCCGTTTAATTACTCAGGCTTAGTTACCAAATTGGTAAAGTGCTAACTTCTAATGGCTTCTACCGGATCTAACCTTGACGCTGAAAAAGCAGGCCAAAAGCCAGAAATAATGCCAATAGCTACCGACACACCAACTCCCAACATCACATTGCTAAAATATAGCGCTGCTTTAAATTCGGTTAAGTTAGAAACTAGCAGCACACCTACATATACCAAAAATAAGCCACATAGCCCACCCATTAAACACAAGGCAATGGCTTCAAATATAAATTGAAATAAAATAAAGTAATTTTTAGCCCCTAAGGATTTTTGTATACCGATGATATTTGTCCTTTCTTTAACTGAAACGAACATAATATTGGCAATACCGAAACCGCCTACCAATATGGAAAACAAACCAATTACCCAACCACCTACGTTAATTGCCGAAAACATAATATCCAACTGATTAGAGAGCATAGTTGTTTTATTGAGGGAAAAATCATCTTCTTGTCCAGGGCTAATCCTTCTAATAGCCCGCATCTGCCCTTTTAGCTCACCTTCAACCTCTTCAAAACTGATATTTTCCTTACCCCTAACCGTTACTTGAGGGTTATAACGTTCACTACTTACATCAAAAATACCTCTTGCCAACGACATCGGAATCAGTACGTTCTTATCCTGCGACATGCCCAACATATCCTCACCTTCTTTCTTAAAAACACCTATCACCGTAACCCGCCTTCCCATTACTTTTACCTGTTTACCAATCGGATCTGCGCTACCAAACAGTCCCTCGGCTACTTCAGCACCCATAATACAAACCGGGCTCCCCGACTGGCTTTCGTTTTCCGTAAAGTACCTGCCCGAGGCAAACTCCAAATTCCAAGTTTTATCGTATTCAAAAGTTGCTGCATTTAAACTGATGCCCTCTACCGAGCTACTGCCGTACTTTACCGTACGATTGCTGGCTGAAATTTCAAAACAAACACCTTGTGCGGTTTCCATTCTTTCTTTTAGCGCTAAATAATCTCGGTAAGATGGTTCCGGACGGTTAATATATTTCCACCAAGGATAGCTATCGCCGAAAATCCAAGGCCATTTTTGTACAAATAAGGTGTTCGATCCTAGTTTATCTACGCTAGATTGGATTTGATTGCGCATAGTATCAACCGCCGTAAACACAGCTATGATAATGAAAATACCAATGGTAATTCCAAGTAAAGAAAGCGATGTACGCAATTTATTTTGGCGAAGCGCATCCCAGGCAAATCTGAAACTCTCTCCAATAAGTCTAAAAACTAGCAGCATAACGGTTAGACCAAATGTAATGAAAAAGGTTACAGCCTAGTTCAGTTAAAGTAAAAATTATTGAATCTCCGTTATTTCTAATAAGCCCGTTTTTTTTAAGCGTTTCGTCATTACTACGTTAGGTGTAAATCTATACTTTGGTAAGTACGGGAACAGATTCTTAAAATTTTAAGGACTGACAAAACGCAGATGATGCCCGATAACCGAAATTCAAAAAAATCATAACCATTTGCATGTAAGGATACCAATCTAAGCTAAGCGTAAAGTATTTTTTCTTTATTTATAACTACTATAAAACAATGCACAACTAAATGTAGTTACACTTACATATTCTTACATGTATTTGACTGACATTTAATTACCAAAACCAAATTTTATTTCATAAATTTGCGCCCTAATTTACTATATCCGAAAATATGAAGTTATCTCAATTCAAATTCAATTTACCTGATTCGCTACTAGCGAACGATCCTGCTGAAGAAAGAGACGAAGCTCGTTTAATGGTGGTTCACAAGGACACCGGCAAGATTGAACACAAAATCTTTAAAGATGTGTTGGGTTATTTTGATGATAAAGACGTAATGATACTTAACAACACTAAAGTTTTTCCAGCTCGTTTGTACGGCAATAAGGAAAAAACTGGTGCTACTATTGAAGTATTTTTATTACGTGAATTGAACAAAGAATTGCGTTTATGGGATGTGTTGGTTGATCCGGCTCGTAAAATCCGTGTTGGCAATAAACTTTACTTCGGTGATAATGACTTATTAGTTGCTGAAGTTGTAGATAACACCACCTCTCGTGGTCGTACCATTCGTTTCCTATTTGATGGAACTGATGAAGAATTCAGAAGAAATGTGGAAATTTTAGGTGAAACTCCACTTCCTAAATACATCAAGCGTAAAGCTACTGAAAAGGATAAAGAGCGTTACCAAACCATTTTTGCAAAACACGAAGGTGCTGTAGCAGCTCCTACTGCTGGTTTACACTTTAGTAGGGAATTAATGAAACGCCTAGAGCTAAAAGGTGTGGAGTTTGCGGAAGTTACCCTACACGTTGGCTTGGGCACTTTCCGCCCTGTTGAAGTGGAAGATTTAACTAAACACAAAATGGATTCTGAGCAATTCATTATTGAGCAAAAAGATGCTGATATTGTAAACAAAGGAATCGAAGATAAAAGAAAAATTTGCGCCGTTGGAACTACTTCAATGCGTGCTATTGAATCTGCAGTATCTGCAAACAAAACATTAAAGGCAGCTAACGATTGGACAAGTAAGTTCATCTTCCCTCCCTACGATTTTAGTATTGCAAACTCAATGATCACCAATTTCCACACACCAGAGTCTACTTTATTGATGATGGTATCAGCTTTTGGTGGTTACGAAAATATCATGAATGCATACGAAGTAGCCGTAAAAGAGAAATATCGTTTCTACAGCTACGGAGATGCGATGTTGATTATATAGTTTAGTAAACAAGTATTTAGTAGTTAGCGTGCTTTATTATACTAAAAAACGTAGAAATAAGTTATCATTATAACTGTTCTATTACTAAATACTATTAGCTAAATACTAATAATTATGAAATTTTACGCAATAATTGTCGCTGGTGGATCGGGTAAAAGGATGCAAACTGCGGTAGCCAAACAATTTTTATTGCTTAACGAAAAGCCTGTGATGATGCATACATTACAGGCTTTTCATTTTTCCGAAGTCCAGCCAGAAATTATCGTAGTACTTTCAAAAGACGATCACGACTATTGGAAGGAACTTTGTCAGAAATACAATTTCAATATTCCGCATACTTTAGTTGAAGGAGGAAAAGAGCGTTTTCACTCTGTAAGAAATGGCTTAATGTCCATCAAAGAAGATGGCGTGGTTGCCATACATGATGCTGTTAGGCCGGTAGTAAATACTAGCCTAATTACTTCGACATTCAAACACGCTTTAGAAGTTGGCAATGCCATCCCTGTGGTTAAACCAAGCGATTCTGTACGGGAAATTGAAGCTACTGGAAGTAAAATTTTAAACCGCGACAAGCTGGTGCTTATTCAAACACCGCAGACTTTCGATTTAGGACAGCTACGTATCGCCTATCAACAATCCTTCTCTCCTATTTTCACCGATGATGCCTCCGTAGTTGAAGCAGCCGGATTTCCCATCAACCTAGTGGAAGGAAACAGAAACAACATCAAAATCACTTTCCCAGAGGATTTGGAGTTGGCAAGTTTTTTAATGAAAAATAATATTCCTGGTTAAGGAATTTACAAGATATTTGTAAGTCTATCTCCCTTAAGCCGCAGAACCTCGGCTGCCGCAACTCCGGTACGAAAAATATACAAACTTTCAAAAGCACTTCTATCGTCCACGGGGAGAGATGCCGAAGGCAGAGAGGGGCGTAATTAATTCAAAAAAGGCCCAAACGAAATTCGTCTGGACCTTGGTTTGTAAAAGTATAAAAGCAAATTCTTTATGCGTATGCTACCGCATCTTTAGAAGGCAACTTGCTGAAACCCATCAGGTATTCGTCTACCTTTCTAGCGGTTTCTCTACCTTCGGATATAGCCCATACCACCAATGATTGTCCTCTACGCATATCGCCAGCGGCAAAAATTTTAGGTATGTTGGTTTGATACTGACCTTCGATAGCTTTGACATTACCTCTTTCATCTAAATCAACGCCTAACTTTTCGATTAAGCCCTGTTTTTGAGGATGCAAGAAACCCATAGCCAATAGCACCAACTCGCAAGGATATTCCTTTTCAGTTCCTTCAACTTCTTTGAAACCTAAAGGACGACCAGTAGCAGCATCAATATCCCATTCCACATTAACCACTTTCAATGCTTTTAAATTACCGTTTTCATCCTTGATAAACTCTTTGGTATTTACCGACCATGCTCTTTGCGCACCTTCCTCATGTGAAGTCGTCACTTTCAACAACATCGGATAACTTGGCCAAGGCATATGCGCAGTACGCATTTGAGGCGGCATAGGCATAATTTCAAATTGTGTAACTGATTTAGCCCCATGGCGATTGGAAGTACCGATACAATCGGAACCCGTATCACCACCACCAATTACAATAACGTTTTTATCTGTAGCCAAAATCTCTTCAACCTCCACTTTGCGACCACCAACACGTTTATTTTGCTGTTTTAGGAAATCCATTGCAAAATGAACACCTTTAGCTTCACGACCCGGCAAAGGTAAGTCACGAGGAATGGTAGAACCACCCGCAAGCACAATAGCCTGATAATCGCGTAGCAACGTACTTATTTCTACGTTTTCACCCACATTGGCATTACATTGAAAAGTAACGCCCTCTTCTTCCATTAATTTGATCCTTCTTTCCACTACATCTTTTTGTAGTTTAAAATCTGGAATACCATAACGTAGTAAGCCTCCTGGCACATCATCACGCTCAAAAACTACCACTTCGTGGCCAGCCTTGTTCAATTGTGCGGCAGCAGCCAGTCCAGCAGGCCCAGAACCTACCACAGCAACCTTTTTACCGGTACGAATTAGTGGTGCATCAGCTTTGATATAACCTTTTTCAAAAGCAATTTCAATGATATGCTTTTCAATTTCCTCAATAGAAACTGGAGACTTATTGATACCCAATACACACGCACTTTCACATGGCGCCGGGCAAATGCGTCCTGTAAACTCTGGAAAATTATTTGTACTCAGCAAAATCTCCGCTGCTTGCAACCATTTACCTTGGTAAACGGCATCATTAAATTCTGGAATTACATTACCCAATGGGCAACCCGACTGGCAAAAAGGCACTCCACAATCCATACAACGTCCTGATTGCTTATTCAACTCATCAGATGGCAACAAGGAAACAAATTCATCGTAATGTTTTAAACGCTCTTGAGGCGCTTGTTTTGAAGGCGAAACTCTTTCGTATTCAAAAAATCCTGTCACTTTTCCCATCTTAGTTAATTTTTACTTGTTGACGTTGTAATAAAACCGCTTTATATTCTCTAGGGAAAACCTTCACAAAATGTCTAGATTGATTTTCCCAATCACTTAAGATAAATTCTGCTACTTTACTATTGGTTAACCTCAAATGATTCTTCAACAAAGTGGTGATTCTTGACTCATCTTCGGCTTGCAGCGGATCTAAATCCACCATCTCCGGATTACATTTATTGGCAAAGGTTTTACTTGTATCGTAAATCCAAGCAATACCACCGCTCATTCCAGCTGCAAAATTGCTTCCAGTATCTCCCAACACCAATACTTCGCCGCCAGTCATGTACTCGCAGCCGTGGTCGCCCACACCTTCAACTACTGCTGTTGCTCCCGAATTACGTACCGCAAAACGCTCACCAGCCTTACCTCTCACATACAATTCGCCAGATGTTGCACCGTAAAGCGCTACGTTTCCAATCAATATATTTTGTTCCGGCACGTAGTTAATATTAGCGAATGGGTACACTACCAATTTTGCTCCCGAAAGTCCCTTACCAACATAGTCGTTACCTTCACCTTCCAAAGTAAGTGTTAAACCTTTAGTAGAAAATGCTCCAAAACTTTGTCCTGCTGAACCAAAACATTTGAAATTGATGGTATCCGGTGGCAATCCAGCACTTTTGTGTACTTTGGAAATTTCGTTAGAAAGCATCGTTCCAATCGATCTATCGGTGTTTTTCACGTTGAAGTTAGCGAAAACAGGTTCATTGTTCTGGATGGCAGGTTGTGCAGCTGCAATCAATTGATGATCCAACACTTTATCTAAACCATGATCTTGCGATTCAGTATTATATAATGGAAGTCCATTTGCTGGCTCTTTATATAAAATTGGCGATAAATCAACAAATTTCAACTTCCAATCTGCTTCAGCAAATTCTCTCACCTTTAGCAAATCAGACTGTCCAATCATCTCATTCACAGTTCTGAAACCTAATTCAGCCATTAATTCTCTTACTTCTTGAGCCAAGAAATAAAATAAATTAACTACGTGATCAGCTTCGCCAGTAAATAGTTTTCTCAAGTTAGGATCTTGAGTAGCTACACCTACAGGACAAGTATTCAAATGACATTTACGCATCATAATACATCCTGTAGTTACCAATGCAGCAGTAGCTACACCCCATTCTTCTGCGCCTAATAATGCTGCAATAACAATGTCTCTTCCTGTTTTTAACTGACCATCAGTTTGCAGTACTACCCTGCTTCTCAAACGATTTTTCACTAATGTTTGATGCGCTTCTGCCAAGCCTAGTTCCCAAGGCAAACCGGCGTGCTGTATAGAGGTAAGTGGCGAAGCGCCCGTACCACCATCATAACCCGATACTAAAATGACATCCGCATGCGCTTTAGCAACACCGGCTGCAATAGTTCCAACACCAGCTTTAGAAACCAACTTCACGTTAATTCTAGCAGCACGATTGGCATTTTTCAAATCGTAAATCAGCTGTGCTAAATCTTCGATAGAATAAATATCATGATGTGGTGGCGGCGAAATTAAACCAACACCTGGCGTAGAGTGACGAACTTTTGCAATCCAATCATCCACTTTGTGACCAGGCAGCTGACCGCCTTCCCCAGGTTTTGCACCTTGAGCCATCTTGATTTGCAGCTCGTCCGCATTGGTTAAATAATAACTGGTTACGCCAAAACGAGCAGAAGCAATCTGTTTAATTGCCGAACGCATTGAGTCGCCATTGGCTAAAGTTTGGTAACGAATTTCATCCTCACCACCTTCGCCAGTGTTACTTTTACCACCAATCCTATTCATCGCGATAGCTAACGTAGAGTGCGCCTCGTGAGATATTGATCCAAAAGACATCGCTCCCGTAGCAAAACGTCTCAAAATCTGCTCAATTGGCTCTACCTCGTCAATACTCACTGAAGGACGACTATAATTGAAATCAAATAGACCTCTTATAGTGTAAGCTTGGGTAGTTTGTTCGTTAACCAGCTTTGAGTACTTTTTAAATGTACCAAAATCATTTTTACGGGTTGCATTCTGTAGCAAATGGATGGTTTCTGGGTTAAACAAGTGTTTTTCCCCGCGTCTTCTCCATTTATAAGTACCACCAGCAGTTAAAATATGTTCGGTTTGTGTATGCTTTCCGAAAATACGATTATGCTTAATTAAAGCTTCTTGAGCAATTTCATCCAAGCCTAAGCCACCAATACGCGAAACTGCTCCTGTAAAGTAAGTATTCACTACTTGTTGGTTCAAACCAAGAATTTCGAAAATCTGTGCTCCATGGTACGACTGAAGTGTAGAAATCCCCATTTTAGAGAAGATCTTCAACAATCCATCTTTAACAGATTTGATGTAGTTATAGTTCAGCTTATCTTGCGTTAAACCACTCTCCTTTTGGAAAGTATTAATGGTTTCAAGCGCCAAATACGGATTTACCGCCGTTGCGCCAAAGCCAATTAAAGTAGCAAAATGATGCACTTCCCAAACATCGCCAGCTTCAATTACAATTCCTACCGCACCTCTGTAGCCTTTTCTAATTAAGTGGTGATGAACCGCAGAAACCGCCAATAAAGAAGGAATTGCAGCATGGGTAGAATCCAAAGCTCTATCACTCAAAATGATCACCTGAAAGCCGTCCTCTACAGCATCCACTGCATAACGGCACAAACGATCTAAAGCTTTTTGTAGTGAACCCGACTTACCATCAGCCCTAAAATACATCTGCAAAGTTTTCGATTGGAAAAGTCCCGTATCGATACTTCTTAGTTTTTCTAGCTCCGGATTGGTTAAAATTGGATGCGGTATACCCACACAATGGCACTGCATCTGATTCTCTTCCAATAAGTTGCCATTATTACCCATAAATCCAGCCAAGCTCATTACCACTCTTTCACGAATAGGATCAATTGGCGGGTTGGTTACCTGAGCAAACAACTGCTTGAAATAAGACGATAAGTGTTGAGGCTGTTTAGATAGCACCGCTAAAGGTGTATCAGTACCCATTGAACCAATAGCCTCTTTACCTTCAATAGCCATTGGCTTAATTAGTAAGTCGATATCTTCTCTGGTATAACCGAAAACTTGCTGATAATTAAATATCGATTCTTCTGATAAATTGGTAAACATCACCCTTGGTTCAGGCAATTCTTCCAATTTAATTTGATATTGATTGATCCAATCTGCATATGGTCGGCGACCGCAAATTTGTTTTTTAATCTCTTCATCACTAATGATGCGCCCCTGCTCCATGTCAACTACAAACATTTTACCAGGGGTTAGCCTACCCTTTTCAATCACGGTGCTTTGGTCAATCTCAACCGCTCCCGATTCAGATGCCATAATCACACGATCATCGCTAGTTAACGCATAACGCGAAGGACGGAGGCCATTTCTATCCAAGGTTGCTCCAATTAAGTTACCATCAGTAAATGCAATGGCGGCAGGACCATCCCATGGTTCCATTAACGAAGCGTGGAACTGATAGAACGCCCTTTTCAAAGGATCCATATCTTTATTTCCATCCCAAGCTTCAGGGATCAACATCATTAAAACATGCGGCAACGAGCGGCCTGCATGCAACAACAATTCAACTACATTATCTAAACATCCCGAATCTGACTGCGTTTCATCAATCACTGGCAAAATCATGTTCAACTCCTCCGGAGTAAAATATGGAGATGCAAATGATTTCACACTAGAGCGAAACCAGTTCAAATTTCCTTGTAACGTATTGATTTCACCATTGTGGGCAATATGCCTAAAAGGTTGCGCCAAACGCCAAGAAGGGAAGGTATTAGTGGCAAAACGAGAGTGCACCAAACCAAAGGCCGAAACCATCCGCTTATCGCTGAGCTCGGTATAGTAAGTGCGCACCTGCAAAGAAGTAAGCTGTCCTTTATACACAATGGTTCGCGACGAAAATGACGCTATGTAAAAATCCTGCTTGCTATCCTTAACAGCACTGTAAATAGTTTTCGTAACGTAGGTTTTTAGCACAAATAACTTACGTTCAAAATCAGCACCAGCCGCAACGTGATAAGGCCTTGAAACAAATACTTGTTCAATTTCAGGTTCTACCGATAAAGCCATCTGACCAATATCCGTGGTATCTACCTGAACTTTTCTGAAACCAAGCACCTCAAAGCCCAATTTTTCAGCTGTGCGATAAATAATTTCTCGACATTCCTCTCTAGCCCTAATTTCCTTAGGCATAAAAAGCATGCCTACGCCGTAGTCGCCATATGCTGGCAAACTAAAACCCGTACGTAAACATTCGTCAAATAAAAATTCGTGGGGAACCTGTATCATGATACCGGCACCATCTCCAGTATTAGGTTCAGCCCCACATGCGCCACGGTGATCCAAATTCTCCAAAATGGTCAGCGCATCTGAAATGTTCTGATGTGATTTTCTCCCTTTCACATGGGCAACAAAACCTATACCGCAAGCGTCGTGTTCAAAACTACTGCGATACAAACCCTGTTGTACATTTAAATTTTCCATTTATTAGTTGGTTGTAGTTAGTGTGTATTGAACACTAAGATACAAAAAAATAAGTAAAAATTACATAAATGATAAAATTTTTATCAAAAAAGTATATTATACGCAAAAATTAAATTTAAAATTATCAATATGATAAAAGAAAACGATACCAATTAAAATATTAGTAATTCAACACAGATATCATTTACGCGTTTAAATGATTTAAAACAACATTTCACAACAAACAGACAATATCCTACACAACACAACTAACTGACTTTAAACAACTTGAAAAAACTTTAAATTTTAGCTAATTTATATTTTGTAAAACCACTGCTTTTACTACCTTTGTGCCGGGCAAGTCTTTTACGACCAGCTCCCTTTGAACTCCCCCAGGTTGGGAACAAAGCAAGGGTAGAAGGTTGTAGCGGTGCGATAAAAGTTGCTTGCCCTTTTTTTCATTTCCTTTCAGGTTAGCATAATTATGGAAATGATAATTCTCGAATTTCCTCGAAACCTTTAACCAATTTATAGCATTATATAGCATGAAATTTTTTATTGATACTGCCAACTTAGATCAAATTAAGGAAGCACAAGATTTAGGCGTTTTAGACGGCGTTACCACCAACCCTAGCTTAATGGCTAAGGAAGGTATTACGGGTGATGAAAACGTAATCAATCACTACAAAGCAATTTGCGATATTGTTGATGACAACGTAAGCGCAGAAGTAATTTCTACTGATTACGAAGGTATAGTTAAGGAAGGTGAAGCTTTAGCAGCGCTTAATCCTAAAATCGTAGTGAAGGTACCAATGATTAAAGAAGGCCTTAAAGCCATTAAATATTTCAGCAGCAAAGGAATCAGAACCAATTGCACATTAATCTTCTCTCCTGCACAAGCATTGTTGGCAGCAAAAGCTGGAGCTACTTATGTTTCTCCATTCTTGGGAAGATTAGATGACATCTCTACTGACGGACTAACATTAATTGAAGACATTAGACTGATATTTGACAACTACGGCTTTGAAACTCAAATTTTAGCAGCTTCTATCCGTGGGCCATTACATATCGTTAACTGTGCTAAAATTGGCGCAGATGTAATTACAGCTCCATTAGCTGCTATTACCGGTTTGTTGAAGCACCCACTTACCGATAGTGGTTTAGCTACCTTCTTAGCAGATCATGCAAAAGCAGCGGGAAAATAACAAAGCAATAACTAAGCAATAACCAAAAAAAAGCCCTTAATTTAATGAATTAAGGGCTTTCCTATTTTATAAGCATATTTTTTTACTTGGCCTCGAAACCAGCTGCAAGCTCCTCCAATTGATCAGATGAAATTTGGCTAGGATCTCGGTATTGCTTTTCTAACCACTCTTGCGCTACCGCAATTTTACCGCTAGTGGTATCAATAAAACAGATACCATTCTCTATGGTGCTAGAAATGTACCTACCTACTTTACGGTTGATATATGAAACTCGTAGCACTAACTCATGAAAAATAAATACTGGATAGTTCATAAGTTAAAATTAGAAATCCAATGTTAACTTAATGTTAACGAAACATCAATAAAAAGTTACGCAACAAAGCTCTGGAACAATGAGGTTAATCATTAAAACTTATTTGCGACAAAACAGCTACAGTTGCTCTATTGTCAAAATAAAACTCAACTTCGTCTAAGCAACCGATAGATGGTACATTTGCCCAAAATTTAAGTTAATTCTATGTCATCACTACACCTTTTCAGAAAAGTTGCCCTGGCCGAGGGCATTTCCTACATTGTATTACTTTTAATAGCTATGCCGCTTAAATATTTTGCCGACCTGCCGTTAGCTGTGAAATATGTTGGATGGGCTCATGGGCTTTTATTTGTGCTTTACATTGCTTTTTTGTTAATGGCTTGGCAAGAACGAAAATGGAGCTTTTGGAAAGTAGTAGTTTTATTTATAGCCTCCTTATTACCTTTTGTACCGTTTTACGTAGAAAAGAAATTAAAACAAGAGGAAAACTTAAAAATTAATTAGCTGACTGTCTGCAACAAAGCTACGGCAAGTAAAAATATTTCATAATAGTTTAAATAAAACTTGTGTAATCTGAAGTCTTTTTATAGATTTGCGCTCCCGCTTATAAGCAAATGCCCAGGTGGCGGAATTGGTAGACGCGCTAGTCTCAAACACTAGTGGGAGACCGTGCCGGTTCGATCCCGGCCCTGGGTACGACCCCAAGAAATTGGGAGAAAAATTAAAGTAAAAATGGCCATTCTGCAACAGTTTGGTCATTTTTTTTTCAATTGGTAATCATGGTTTGTTTAAACATTAATCAACTGTTTTGTTTTTTAACATTACACCCATCATTAGTTACTCCGCTAAATTTCTGGCTAATATCAAAAAACGCTTACTCACGTCATTTAACAACCTTAGTACACATCGCTAAGCGAAATATGTAAAAGCTAGCTGCCGGCAACGAAATATAGGTTCTCAGTGATATAGGCCACAGGAATTTAGTTACAACTTTTTCAAGGATATAGCTAATATGTTATAACAAACTAAATCAACTCATTCCTGTCTGTCAAAATTTAATAAGTGAACAGAGATGCGCTTATAGGAAAAAAAGGAAGCCAATCAAGGCTATAGCACTATATCGCAATCTTGTTAGGTTTATGATGTACTTAGATAGCGTAACGGTTAAATTAAGCCGGTATTTTGTAGAATCGAATGTAAACAACCAAGTCAAAAAATGAAAATATTAACTAACGTTTTTTATTTGATAAATCTTCAAGTTGTAAATCAAGCAAATACAAAAAAAATGAAATTATTTAACAAAATAGCTTGTAAGTAATCACAACTATTTCTATATTTGCACCTCCTTAGAACAAAGGAAGATTCCGTAGCTCAGCTGGTAGAGCATTACACTTTTAATGTAGTGGTCCTGGGTTCGAATCCCAGCGGGATCACAGATCAAAATTTAAGCGCATCAACCGATGCGCTTTTTTTATTCTTCATTCGCTAAATCCAAAAGGATAAGTAGATATAATCTAATCTAGACTGTTTAATACGCATCCTTCCACAGTAGGTTGTGTGGAAATATCGATCCATCTACGTCTTTGACTTTCCTTCTGACCTTAAAAACCAAACATTTGGCAATTTTCAAGAAAAAAATTATAGGCTCGTAATATCTTCCATCACTTGAGCTTATTTCAAATCAAAAAATCTTTACAAAGACGTTAACCACTATTTTAATGTCAATTAGTGCTTTTATCCGTAAAGGCACTAAAGTAAATGTCAATCGCCTCTGTAGATGACATCAAATCTTCCCTTTGTTACTGTTATAATCTCATCTCCTCCTTTTTTCTTTGCAGAAAATGAGAATTCGCCTGCAACGATCTTTTTATCTGGATCATATTTAGTGATTATCAGCTCAGAACCTGGTTGAATATTATAAATCAAATCCTTATTTGGGTCGATACTTTGGACAAAAATTAGCTCAGCGCCAAGTATAGTTTCAATACTGTACTTTCCAACACCGTTGAAATTATCTGCAAAAATTGTAATTACGTCAAGTCTTGGATTATAGCTTGCTCCGGCACGCTCCACTCTCATCTCACAATATTTGCCTCGAACCGTAATGTAAGCGTCTATATTATTTTTAGGTTTTTCACTGTTAAAAACCCAAAGTGCATCTCCATACATAAATCCAAAGGTATTCGCACCTACCTGTGTAACTGGTGGTAGCACGGGGTCAGGCTCAATGTAGGAAATTTTCCTGCAACCGGAATTTGCGATGATAAGTAAGATAAATGATAAAAAAAGGATATTTTTAAAAGCGTTCATAATTTAAGGAGTTTACTAACTTAAATAGATATTAACAAAATAATCTTCTGGACAAGTTACTATTTTAAGGTTAACTATAATTCCAAGATTCTAATATTTTTTATCCTCAGCAGGCATCACAGCAAAAATTGAATGGACTGATAAAACATCTTAAAAAATGAAGTTATTACCTACGCTTCTGAACGCTTACCGATGCGTCATTTGCTGCTAAAAGCTATCTTTTTCAGTCCAAAGGCTAAAAATATTTATTTTAATTATTAGTTTCCTTTAAAATGTTTAATATCTCAAATCAGCCAACAAAATGTTCGAGTTTTGTATGGGAGGATTCACAAAAAGCTTCGAAGCAATTCGAAGCTTTTTTGTTTTGTACGATGATCAATTGTATTCGTAGCTAACAAGCAGGAAAAATCAATCGCCAGCTACGTGAGCAACCTCCAGTAAATAAAAATAAGATGGAATGGGGCAATTAAAGCTTGGCTAAGCTATCTTTAATTCGTTGGATATACTTATTCCTATAATAGATATCTTTGATCTTCTGCAGGTGTATTTGTTGCTCAGATTCATTTAGTTGATCGAAAGCTTTTGTGTTACTTTCCAAATCATGATGCAGCGCTTCCTCTATTTCAGCCAAATTAGCTTGAATAAGTTTTTGTTTTTCGGGATCAGGATCAAATTGAAGGTCCATAATAGCTTCATTCACATCCATCATATCCATTAAAAAAGACTGTGGTAAGGCATAATTCTCTCCCTCACTAATTACACCTTTCAATTCTAGCACATACTGCAGTACCTTTTGCTGGTTTTTAAGCACTTGAAAAGCCTTATTGTTTAGTGTCGATAATTCTAACACTTCCTCTTGTTTTTCAGCGCTTTCGTTGATGTAAAAATCTGGATGATACTTTTTGCTAAGGGCATAGAATTGCTGCTTCACCAACTGTTGATCAGGATGAAATGAAATAGGCAAGCTATATAGTTCGAAGTAATTCATTTTAACGGGTATCAGGTACAAGGGATTAGGAATTAGGACTAAAACCTTATTCCTAATTCCTAATTTATATTCCAAATTTTTTCAAGATATCGTTACCAAATGCAAATACCATTAAGCACAATAAGATCACAAAACCGACAATTTGAGCTCGTTCCATAAATTTATCGCTCAGTGGTTTACCTTTAATCATTTCAATAATTAAAAACACTACGTGACCACCATCTAGGGCAGGAATTGGCAATAAATTCATAAATGCCAGTGCCATAGAAATCAGACCTGTCAATCCCCAGAATCTTTCCCAATCGAATTCACTTCCGTATGCTCCGGCAATACCAATTGGACTGCTGATATTACGAGCACTTAATTTACCCGTAATCATTTTCCAAATGCCCTTCGCATTATCGGTAAATGAGGTCCAACCTTTATCCATGCCTACCGAAAAAGCTTCAAAAAAACCATAATTAATGGTAACCATTGCTGGCTTAACCGGCGGAATATTAATTGCTAAAACACCATCTTTAGATACTTTTGGCGTAAGCGTAAGCTGTTCAGCACCTCGTAGCACAACCACAGCAATTTTCTTACCCGGATTGGCCGATACTTCAGTAGTTATTTGATCGTGGAATTTAGCCGGCTTACCATTTACTGATAAGATACTATCTCCTTTTTTAAAGCCTGCATCAAAAGCTGGGGTTTCCACTACAACTGGTTTTGGCTTAACGAATAATGCCTTTAATTTATCAAGAATACTAGGCTTAGGCGTTAAATCCTTTGGTGTAATTACCGAATCTATTTTTTTAGCAACCAGCCTTGGACCTATGAAGGCCTTCATTTTGTACTTGCTAATACTATCCAAAACTGATTCTGGAACACGCAAATCTTTGGTTTCGCCGTTGCGAGAAATTGTTAATTTGGTGTTGTTCAGAAGCACTTTTGAACTCATGATTTCATCAAGATAAATCAACTTCTGACCATTTACAGCCAAAATCTTGTCGCCAGGCTGCAAGCCCATCTGCTTACCAACAATTCCAGGACTGATACCATAGGCTAATTTATCGTTTGGAATAAACGTATCGCCATATTTGAAGGCCATCATCCAAAAAATAAAAATACCTACAATTATATTAACGATGATACCACCTAACATCACAATTAAGCGTTGCCAAGCTGGCTTAGAACGGAATTCCCAAGGCTGAGCAGGAGCTGCCATTTGTTCGGTATCCATGGATTCGTCAATCATTCCCGAAATTTTAACATAGCCTCCCAACGGTAACCAGCCTACGCCATATTCGGTATCTCCTACCTTGAAACTAAACAACTTGAATCCCCAAGCGTCAAAAAACAGATAAAACTTTTCTACTTTAATTCCAAATGCCCTAGCGGCTAAAAAGTGTCCTAATTCGTGTAATATTACTAGTATCGATAATCCCAGCAAGAGCTGGCCCGCCATAATCAGTCCGTCCATATGTTAATGTCGTATATTTCTATTTTTTTAGATGTTTCTTTATCTATTTTGTTACTAATTGTTGTGCTAGCGCCCTAGCATTGATATCACATTCAATATAATCGGTCAAAGTTGGAGTAGTCACAAATTTCGACTCTTCCATGCACTGTTCAATTACGTCGCTCATCTCCAAAAAACCAATTTTATCCTTTAAAAAGGCTTCTACCACAATTTCATTTGCGGCGTTTATGATACAAGGCATGTTACCACCTTTGACCATTGCGCTGTAAGCAAGCTCAAGGTTACGAAAAGTTTTTGTATCTGCCGAGGAAAATGTTAATTCTGGATACTTCAAAAAGCTAAAACGTTCAAAATCTGATTTTAATCTGTTAGGGTAAGCTAAGGCATAATGGATAGGCAATTTCATATCCGGCAAACCCATTTGGGCCTTAATTGAACCATCAGCGAACTGCACCATCGAATGGATAATGGATTGAGGATGCACTACAACTTCAATCTGCTCAGGCTGTAAATCAAATAACCATTTGGCCTCAATAGCCTCCAAACCTTTATTCATTAAAGATGCCGAATCAATAGTGATTTTAGCACCCATTACCCAATTTGGATGCTTTAATGCTTCATTTTTGCTAACACCAGCCAAGAAATCCCTGTCCTTTCCTCTAAACGGACCACCCGAAGCGGTCAATAAAATCTTCTCGATTTCATTTTGTTCTTCGCCAACCAGGCATTGAAAAATTGCGGAATGCTCAGAATCTACAGGAATGATTTTAACCCCATGTTCCTTCGCCAAACTCATTACTAATTCACCGGCAACTACCAAGGTTTCTTTATTGGCAAGGCCGATATCTTTTTTTGCTTGAATAGCAGCAATAGTGGGTTTTAAACCTACGGAGCCAACCACAGCTGTCAGTACAATTTGCGTTTTCGGTAGTTGTACTGCATCAATTAAAGCAGCTTCACCAGCAAGCACCTTTACTTTTGGCAATGCCGATTTTACCTTTTGATATTGTGTTTCATCACAAATTACTACCAATTCTGGATGAAACTCCAGTGCTTGCTGAATTAGCAAATCTGCATTGCGCTGAGCAGTTAACGCATCAACCTTGTACAAATTTGGATTTGCCCGAACTACCTCCAGCGCTTGCGTACCAATTGAACCTGTTGAACCTAATATGGATATATGTTTCAAAATTTATTTTTAAATATGAAAATTGTCAAAGTATTATATTGATAGATGTTTATGCATTCATATATTTTTCTAATCCATCCGCTATCTTCCTATCATTACTTAGTCTTGGAACCTTATTTTGGCCTCCTAATTTACCCTGTGTCTTCATGTAGTTCACAAATGCGTCTTTTTCAAGGGCTGTAATTTTTAATGACTGTAGGATATTTCCCTTAATCAAATCAAAATAATAGATGTTTTTTTGCTGTAATGCTTCATCCACTTTTAAAGCAAACGAAGTTAAGTTAGCAGGCTCTTTTGCAAACTCAATAAACCATTCGTGAAACGGCAATTCACCTGCTGGCGGATTAACCTGTGGCGCAACTGTAAACTCAGTGATTTCAACACCTTCAGAATTTGCCACCGACAACAATGCCTGTTCTACTTCCTCTCCTATCACATGCTCTCCAAAAGCGGAGATGAAATGCTTTATTCGTCCGGTAACGACAATTTTGTATGGATTTAACGATACAAACTTTACGGTATCACCTATGCTGTAACCCCATAAACCTGCATTGGTATTCAAAATCAAAGCATAATTTTTATCCAGTTGCACTTCTGCTAAACTTAAGCGAGTAGGATGTTCATTATAAAACTCCTCAGTTGGAACAAATTCGTAAAACATTCCAGCATTGGCAAGTAAAAGCAATCCTTTTTCTGTCTGACTGTCTTGATAAGCGATAAATCCTTCCGAAGCGGGGTAAGTTTCAATGGCATCAACACGCTTACCAATACTCGCTTCAATTTTCGCCCGATATGGCTCAAAATTTACACCACCGTAAACAAATAACTGAAAATTCTTGAAAATTTCCTTGATCTGCTTACCACCAGATTTCTCCGTGAGTTTATCAAAGTACATTTGCACCCAGGGCGGAATTCCCGAAATCAAACGCATATCCTCATTTATCGTTTCCGCCACAATAGCATCCACCTTCTCTTCCCAATCTTCAATACAATTGGTTTGATAACTTGGCATGCGATTTTTTTGCAGATATGCTGGCACCAAATGCGCTACAATTCCAGAAAGCCTACCTACTTTGATGCCGTTTTTTTCACTCAGTATGGGACTTCCTTGCAAAAAAATCACCTTACCATCAACAAAACTAGCATTACCAGTTTCATGGATATAAGTTAACAAAGCATTTCGAGCTGCTTTAATATGTTCCGGCATCGACTCTTTTGAAATGGGAATATATTTAACACCAGAAGTTGTACCCGAGGTTTTCGCTAAGTAAGCAGGCTTATTCTTCCACAAAATATCTTTCTCGCCAGCTACAACCCTATCAATGTACGGCCGCAAATCTTCATAGTCCCTAATTGGAACATTTGCTTTAAAATCTTGATAGTTTTTGATAGCTCCAAAATGGTGTTCCTTTCCAAAAACCGTATTTGCCGCTTCTTTAACTAAATTTCTCAACGTATCTTCCTGCGCCGCTACCGCATCAAACTTCCATTTGTTGATACCTTTAACAACTACCGATGCGAATATTTTACTTAAGAAAGATTTTAAAGCCATATACCTTTAACCTTTAATGAGGCGCTTTGTTTATCGTTGGGATTGATGTGAAATGATTTATCGTGGAGAAGAACTCTAATTAAACGATGTTATGGATAATGTCCGGATGTTCGTCTCCTTTGTAATCGCTCATGATTTTACGATAGGCCACCGCCAAAAATGCTGTAGTAAACGGCACCATTACGAACGAAGTGAACACCACCACAATTAGCGAAGAATATTGCTGAAAAAACTCTAAATCCCAGAAAAAACCAATTACCCTAAAAATCAACCAAAATCCGAAACTGAACAGGAAGAAAACGATTGCCTGGAGAATTACTTGAGCAAAAAGAAAAAACACCAATTTCATAAAGTTACCTTTTGTAACTGCCATACTCAACTTGATACTTTCAAATGCTGATGTCCCTTTATCAATGATAAAAAATGGGAAAAAGATAATTTTTAGGAACGCTAAAAACACAGTTAAAGCGGTTATATTAACAGCTACCTGCACAATAATAGCCCCAGTTAGTCCGTAGCTGGTAATCATGTGTTGCGCCACCATGTACTTAAATAACGAATCCAATAAATACAGTAGGAAATACAATATTGGCACGATAAATAACATTGAAACCAATATTGCAATGCCAAAATATAATGTTGCAAGTAAGAATTTAAAAACCTCTGAACGTGTAGGCAAAGTTTCCACAATCAGAATATCAGCATCGCCTTTATCCAGCAGCCTTAAAATGTATTTGATTAAGCCAAGTTCGATTACACAATAACAGAAGATGAAAATGGTAAGCATGATGATTTTAATGCCTACATTAACCTCTTCCATAAAAAATGCCATGAATGTTGAGGTTGAAGCGGTGATGAAAATCAGAAAACATAAGGTGGCTATAGAAAAGTAATTTTCTTTTGTGACCGTCCATGCTTGCGTAACCACATCTTTAACTGCAAACGTACTTTCTTTTAAATAATTGATCATCTTTTATTGTTCATTAGTTCAATGGTTCACTTGTTCAATAGTTCATTAATTCAATAGCTCATTAGTTCATTAGTTCAATGGGCCATTAGTACATTCCTTAGAAGGCAAATGCTCAATGAAAATCAACTTTTTACTTTTGAATTTTTACTTTCCAAACACTACCCTTTTCACAAAATCTTGTATAAAACCTAGGCCATAAGCGGTAAGCTGTATAAATGAAGCCACTACACTCAAAAATGCAATTTTTATTGATTTGTTGCTTTGCCAAGCGTGAAAAAATATCAACAAAAAGTACAACAATACAAAGAAATTACAAACGTAAGCTAAGGGCCTGTAAAACATGTTGCAAAGCAGTGTAAAGCCTAAGCCTAAAGTAAAGATTGCCGGAAAAAAATGGACTGCTTTTAACTCGGCAGGAAAATGTTTGTAAATATTGATACGTGCCCTACCAAAAAAGTGTAATTGTTTATAAAACTGTTTAAAGCTAGTGCGGCGCTTGTGATACACTTTAGCATCCGGAATTAAGCCTATTTTGAAGCCATTTTCGTGAATACGAATGCTATATTCAATATCCTCACCTAAACGAGTTAAAATAAAACCACCTACTTTTTCGTAAACTTCTCTGGAAACACCCATGTTAAAACTGCGTGGATGAAACTGTCCGATATGTTTTTTATTACCTCTTATACCACCTGTTGTGAATGGAGAGGTCATGGCGTAACTGATTGCCTTTTGTATGGGCGTGAAACTTTCATGTGCCGCATCTGGTCCGCCAAAAGCATCCAATTGGTGTTCAAAAAGATAGTTCTTCACGATTTCCAAGTAGTTAGATGGCACTAAAATATCTGAATCGTAAATAATGAAATAATCGCCTTTGGCACGCTCAAAACCAAAGTTTCTAGAAAAGCCCTGACCGGAATTTTCCTTAAAAAAATACTTGATATCCAGCTTATTGCTGAAACTTTCAACAATATCCTTTGCATTATGCACCGAACCATCCTCGATAACAAGCACCTCAAACTGCATGTAAGTTTGCTTGCACAAAGTGGATAGCAGTTCCTTAATTTCTTGCGGACGATTGTAAAGTGGTATGATAATGGAGAAAAACATTAACCAATTAGCTAATTAATTTCTTTTTCAATTAAATACTGATTTCTTTCTGGTGCGTTACGTCCTACCAGCTCGGCAACAAAACCGGCCAAAAACATTTGCGACCCAACAATGATGGCCACCAAAGCCAAATAAAACAGCGGTTGATCAGTTGAGTTGCGATAAGGTAAATCGTTCCAAATATGTATTTGCTTTTCTACCATAATGTAAATGGCCATGATAATTCCTAAGAAGAAACTAAGTACACCAAGCGAGCCAAAAAAGTGCATTGGACGCTTGCCAAATTTCCCTACAAAGAAAATAGACATCAAATCCAAAAAACCATTGATAAACCTGCTCAAGCCAAATTTAGTTACACCGTATTTACGAGCCCTATGTTCAACCACCTGCTCTCCTATTTTCGTAAAACCAGCCCATTTGGCCAATACTGGAATATAACGGTGCATTTCGCCGTAAACTTCGATGGTTTTAACTACATCGTGTCGGTATGATTTTAGCCCGCAATTAAAGTCATTTAACTGTATACCGCTCATTTTACGAGTGGCGGCGTTAAATAATTTAGTTGGAATGGTCTTAGTAATTGGATCGTAGCGTTTCTTTTTCCAGCCGGAGACGACATCGTAGCCTTCTTCTTTAATTCTGCGGTAAAGCGCCGGAATTTCATCAGGACTGTCCTGCAAATCGGCATCCATGGTAATTACTACATCACCCTGTGCAGCAGCAAAACCAACATTTAGCGCAGCGGATTTACCATAGTTTCGCCTAAATTTAATTGCTCGTATGCTCGGAAATTGTTCTTTTAGGCTGGTAATTACTTTCCAAGATTGGTCGGTACTTCCATCATCAATAAAAATTGCCTCGTAAGAAAACTGGTGATTTTGCATCACGCTATCTATCCAAGTAATCAACTCGGGCAGCGATTCGTCTTCATTATATAGCGGTACTACAATTGATATATCCATTCTTAAGTATTGAGTGTAGCTTATGGCATATTGAGACCAATCTCAAAATAGCTCGCCATAAAAAAACAACGTGCAAATTTCATCAATTATATTGAGAAAATTGCACGTTTCATATTTATTTTAAAGGGTACGATTTGCTTGATTTGAATTTGACAAAAAGTACTTACGACTATCCAAAATTTGGATCTTTCTGATTTGCGAAAGGGTTTGGATTTTCTTTTTTCACAATAGCAGCACTAATCAAGCTAATAATTAAGCCGGAAATCGTAAACGTAACAGCTAAACCAAAAACCATGAACAAAATAATATACTTACTCATCATTTCAACACCTTTCAACTTCTGTGGATCATCTCCAGCATTTTGAATTGCTGCATCAATAACCGCAGTCATCGAACTAGGACTAAGAACCTTATAGTAAAGAACAGTCAATAAAGCAATGAATAATCCAGCATATGCAGCCAATTTGAAACCAGCTGAAAAAGCTCTTTTAAAAGAAATAAATCCACCTAGGTCAGCTTTATGTTTAATTTGAACGTAATAAATTACTCCTATAAAAGGGACATAAGTTAAAGCTGTGGAAAGCATTTTTATACCTACAGAGGCGGTTTCGTATTTCGCACCGCCCAAACCCATTAGCTCGGAGACATAAATCATTGCCATGTTATAAAAGGCGAATAACAAAGCCAATTGAAAAGCTAACACATTCGGCTTTTTTTGCTCCTCAGTTAATTGTTGTTCCATACTCATGATTACCTATTTTGATTAAAACTAGTGATTAGACTGTATAAAGACGCATCAAAAGCTTTATTGTTACTATAACGCTCCAAATCTTTATAAACAGCATCATTAGCTTGTGGCTGATGGAAGAAAGCCATAAACGGCACAAACATATCTTGCATTTCTTCACCTAAATCCAAAATTTTTGAATTTTCGCAAATTTCCTGCACACTAGTTTCTACCAACTGTTGGTTACTGATCAAATCTTCGTAAATATGAAATTCGTCCTGGAACTCATCTTCTTCCACCAATAAGAACTCTTTTAGGAAGTCTTCTAAGCTAGGCTTAATTTGCTCGTCGTGACATTCGTTAATGTACAAAAGCAAATTCAGCAGCTCCGTGCCCCTGTCAATGGTTTCGTCTTCTATCTTTTCCCATTCTTTCGATTCTAGATAATCCTCTTCTAGTTTGTTTACATCACTAGTGAAGAAATTAATCATCAGCAAATCGAAAAATACTTCTCTCAACTCTTCGAATTTCGGAAATTCATCGAAAACAGCGTCAAATTTCTCTGCCTTAGACATGAAGTCGGTATCTGTTTCGAAGACAGCAATTAATTGATGCGTAAGTTCAACGCTTGCTGCTTTTTGCACTTCGCCGAATTTAGCCAGCGCTGCAGTTATTGTTTTTTTTACTGTGTTGTTCATGTATTTCAAATATTTTCGTCGTTACCAAGCGTGAAGCATTTTTTCCATTCCTACGTTTGGAGGAATTTGTCTTCTCACATCAATCTAAATAATTAGTTGGAGATTGCTTCTCCGAACTATCCGAGCAAGTAATGCCTCGCAATGACGAGTTAATTTAATAAATATTGTACTGTCCGTTATTATAAACCAATTCCACTTTTCCTTTTAGTGTAGTATTAAATAAAGGTGAGTTTGCTGATTTAGATTGATTAGTTTCGCTATTAAATTCCCAAGTTTTATTTGGATTGAATACGGTAAAATTAGCTTTTGCTCCCACCTTAATTTCGGGAACCTGCAATTTCAACAGTTTACGTGGCGAAATAGCCAATTTATCTACGATTAGTGAAGCCTCTAAGCCAGCCTGCAACAACAACGGCAAAACCGTTTGCAAAGTAATTATACCGTAGCTAGCGATTTCAAATTCCACGTTTTTAAACTCAATTTCATGCGGACGATGCTGTGAAGAAATAGCATCAATAGTACCATCTTTTAACCCCGCAATAAGCGCTTTATTATCAGCTTTGCTGCGTAAAGGCGGCTTAACTTTATAATTACTATCGAAATCATTCAATAAATCTTCGGTAAAAACCAATTGATGGGCAGCAACGTCGCAGGTGACTTTAATGCCATCTTTTTTGGCTTTTTTAATGATTGCCACCGCACCGCTAGTAGAGATGTTACTGATATGAATTGGCGCATTGTGGTATTGTGCCAAGAAGATATCTCTTGAAATCTGTATCTCTTCGGCTAATGCCGGAATACCTTTCATGCCCAACAAAATCGTAGTTGCGCTTTCATTCACATGTGCTTTACCAGCAAGCGATTTATTTTCTGGATGACTAAAAAGCAAGCCATCAAAACCTAAAGCGTACTGCAAAGCTCTGCTCATGAAACCATCGTCGGCAATTGCTTTTCCAGCTTCCGCAAAGGCAACTGCACCTGCCTGCTTCATATCAAACATTTCCGCCAACTCCTTACCTTCTAAACCCTGACTAATTGCGCCAATTGGATGTACATCAACCAAGTTACCTTTAGTTTTATTAATTACATACTCCACTTCACTTTTGCTTTGTATTACCGGCTTAGTATTGGGCATAATGGCTACGCCAGTGAAACCACCCGCAGCAGCTGCCGCAGTACCTGTTTTAATGTCTTCTTTAGTTTCCAAACCTGGTTCACCGAAAAAGCAGTTCAAGTCGAAAAAACCTGGCGATAAAACGGCTCCGTTAGCTTCAAAAACAGTTTCCGATTTTTTAGCCGACAAACCACTGCCAATTTCTACAATGGATTCGTTTTCAACCCTCAGGTCGCAAGTTTTTCCGTTAAACTCGCTACTGGCATCAGCAATGGTAATTCCCTTAATTAAGAGGCTCATGAATTGTATATTTATTTTTAATTTCCGTTTATCTATAGCCACAGATACACAGATTTTTCATCCTAGATCTGTCTTCAAAATTAAAATCAATTTATTTGTGCATCTGTGGCTTAAAAAATCTTATCAATATTACTTCAGCGGCGATGAAAATTAAGCTCAAAATTAGGCAAAGTTTCCATAACTCGCTTCCGTTATTTTTTTCCGCAATAGCAGATGAAATGTTCTGCTTTTTTGCATCAATAAAAAGTATTTTTTGTGTACCAAACTTCTCTTCCAATGTATTTTGGTCATCGTAAACCATATTCGATTCGCTTCTATTATCATTAAACGCAACCACAGCCAAAGTAGAGTCTGATTTTTTCACCTGATAGAAACCTGACTTTTTGATTTGATCGGCAACAAATAATAAGGTATTTCCATTTTGGTTACTTACGTCGGGGATTACGTCAAATCCATCTCCAATAAGTTTTAACGACTGATTTGCACCTAGCTTAATTGCGGGCAAAGTAATTACGTTGTCCTTGGCAATGGTGTAGCTTAACGGCTGATCTTTAGCGCTTTCAAAAGCAATTTTGTACATCAACGGCACAAAGAGTGGATGTTTGGACAAATTGCCCTCCTCTTCGAGCAAACCTGTAGCGGATAAGAACACTTGTCCGCCCGAAACTGGATAACGAGCTAAATATGTTTTCCCGGCAGGCAATTGTAGTAAAGGTTCTTTTGCCACCTTACTATTATCGGTATAAATAAAATATCTGTTAACCGATGGTAAGTCAATATTTTTAGGAAGCGTTTCAAATACACCTTTGAAAAGTGGATGCTTCAGCTCTATTTGAGACACCTTTGTTGCTTCAGTTACTACGTTATTAACCGGTGGCAAGCCGATGGCGTTTAAAAATGCAGAAAAAACCGATTGATCAGTAAATGTTGAAGGAAAAATTACAACGGTGCCGCCATTGCTAACATAGGTTTTAAGCGACTGTGCCAAACCTGTAGATGGTTCGTTTAACCCGTTCAGTACAATTAAGCTATAATTAGCGAAAGAAGTATAATTGATGTTGTTTTCCGAAACGGAAGTAAGTTTGAAATAAGGATCGGCATTGAACAATGCTTCGATGTATTTTGCCGTTTTACTTCCATTTATGCTCAACACTTCCTGACTGGCGTTTACATTGAACGTAAAATAAAGTTCGTCGTCAAATGTAAGCGGGAAATCTTTAATGCTGAGCACTGCCTTTTGCCATCCTAAACTTAAACCGCTGTATGAAAGTGTATCTATTGCGTGAGCGTTTGCAGCCACGTTAACACTACCAATAGCCTTTTGCTGACCATTGATGCTCAATTTCAAAGGCACATTTTTGGCATCTTCGTTACCAAAGTTTCTTAAACGTACCACAATTTTCTCTGAGGCTCCGGCTTGATGCACTGGCGATAAAAACCAAACACTATCTACAGAAAGATTAGGTAGTTCGTTAGCACTTAATTTCAGTAGCGTTAATTGCGTTTGTTGCTCTTTTTTAATAGGTGCATCTCCAGCAAAATTCTTTTGAAAATCAGAAATTACGTAGGAAAATCTATTAGCCGCACCGGTAAAGACGCCTTGCTGCCTATTAATTACTTGTTGCAAGTTACGACTGCCAGCAGAAATTTTAACCTCATCAACAGCTTGAACAAACTCATCTGGGTTTAACAAGCGCTGATGCTTACCTTCAAAATCGTTAGTGAGCAGCTGAAATTTATCATTTAATTGGTAGTTTTTTACAATTTCCTTCGCTCGTCGTTTGGCCTCATCCAGTAAACTCCCTTCTTTATTTACGGCATCCATACTGTACGAGTTATCCAGATAAATACTTACAATATTTCCACTAGTTTGGTTGGCCTTTTCAGTTGAATTGATAAAAGGCCTTGCAAACGCTAATACCAAAAAAGTAATGGCGAGTATCCTAGCAGCTAAAATCAGCAAGTTTTTAAGTTTCTCCCTTGATGAATTTTGTTCCTTTACCTCTTTCAAAAAGGCAACATTGCTGAAATAAATTCGCTTGAATTTCCGGAAATTGAATAAATGGATAATGATCGGGATGGAGACCGCTAAAAGTGCAAAAAGAAAGCCCGGATAGAGGAAATTCATTAAAAACCAAAGGTACAAAACATTTGGCATTTAAGCATAACATTTCAGTTTTTAAGATTGACTAATTATCAAAACGGATGATGTGCATAAAGCCTAGGCATTTTACGCAAAGCCATGTGGTATTAATACTGCTTTTTCAAAAAGAAGCACTTGGTAGCAACAAAACGCAAAGCGAGGATGTTATTTTCAATAAAGATTTGACCATGAAAAAGCCAGAAAAAACAACATCAGAAAAAACAGCCAGTACAAAATCTACGTTGAAAACAGAACGCCCTTTGGCAGAAAAGGATGAAGTAAAAGCCGCGGAGGAAAGGCAAAGGAAGAAAAGCGGAAAGTAGAATGCGAAGTTAAAAGTGGAAAGTTGAAAGTATAAAGTAAGGAGGCAGTTAAGCCAAATAAACTAGACTTTTTAAAATTTCTTCTATTGAAAATTTTGCACCACAAATTAATTCATCAGCGGCGCCGTAGTAAATGGTCAATTCATCACCATTTACAAGGTGGCCGTTGGTAAAAACTACCGATCCAAAAAAGCCATTAAGCTCATAGCTTTCTTTTGGCTCCATAATTGGCGTTTCACTACGAGCTAAAACTTTTGCCGGATTATTGAGATCAAGCAGTACAGCACCCAAACAATAGCGGTGATCTTGGTTAGCTGCATGGTAAATTTCCAGCCAACCTTTTTCGGTTTTTATGGGGGCGGCACCAGCGCCAACCCTGGTATTTTCCCAACTGTTGGCTCGGGTTTTCACAACACACTGATGATTTCCCCAATGCAAGGCATCGTAAGATTCGGCAAGCCAAATGAAATTGCCCCCGATATCCTTGCTACTTGGCCTGTGCAAGGCATAAAATTTACCGTTGATTTTCTCCTCAAAAATAGCTACGTCTTTGTTGTGTGGCGGAAATATCAAGCCATGACTTAAAAAAGTTTGCCAATCTGTAGTAGTTCTCAAACCTACAGCTACGCCGTTAGCTGATACCGCAGTATAGGTTAAGTAAAAAGTATCTTCCACTTGGCTAACTCGGCAGTCTTCAATGCCATAACGTTCTAAATATCCTTTTCCGTGAAGACCTAAAGGTTTAGCTTTAAAATTTCGTCCATCATCACTGCTAAATAAACGCAAGTAAGAAATGGTAGTTAAATAGTCGAGGCCTTTGTAATTAATTACTCTGGGGTCGGCACTCAGCAAATCAGGATCATCAAGCTTTAGTTCCATGATTTCTAGTAAATCAGCTTCGCTACGCATAGGTACAAATAATTTACCCTCTTGCGGTGCCACATTTTCTGCCACACGCACCAACAAATAGATCTTATTTTGCCATTTAAACACACCTGGATTTAGCAAGCAAATTACCTGCAAGTTATCCGCACTTGGTGCAACATCTTTAGGTGATAAAAGTGGATTTTCTGGGAATCGATGCGCTAAATCCATATCGTTAACGAATTTTGATTTTATTCTTCACCTTGTAAATGTCAGCCCATAAATCTCCAACTTTTTCTACCCTCTCCTTAATGTTAAAAATGTTGAATTTAGCGATACTAAGTTCTTCATTAACTTCATCCCAATGTAGTGGTGTGGAAACTGTTGCGCCAGCTTTTGGTCGTAACGAATACGGCGATACAATGGTTTGCCCTCTCCTATTCTGCAAATAATCGAGATAGATTTTGTTTTTACGCTTGCTAGGACTACGTTCCAAACTGGTAATATCTGGATGTTGTTCATAAACCAAACCTGCTACGTAGTGAATAAAGTTTTTGGAAACGTCGTAATCATAAGCTGCTAACGGAATTACAATATGTATGCCCTTTGAACCTGATGTTTTCACGAAGGAAACCACTTTTAGCTCATCCAATACTTCCTTAGCGGTGAGTGCAACTTTAACAACATCGGTAAAATCAACTCCGTGAGGATCCAAATCCAGTACGGCAAACAAAGGTACTTCAGGCTTGCGATAAGTGCTCATCCATGGGTTAATTTCTATACAGCCCAAATTGGCCATCCAAAGCAAAGTTGCTTCGTCGTTGCAAATAAGGTAATCAATATCTTTATTTAGGTGTTCCGAAGTTAACGAAGCATACTTGATCCATTTTGGAATTTGCTCTGTATTTAAATCCTTTTGAAAAAAACCTGGTTTGTTAACACCGTTGGGATGTCTATTTAACGAAAGTGGCCTATCTTTTAAATGCGGTAAAATATAATCAGCCATTTGTTGGTAATAAGCAATTACTTCACCCTTTGTTATTTTTTCCTCGGGCCAATAAACTTTGTTTAAATTAGTTAGCTTAACCGTCTTTCTGCCAAACTTCAAGGATTTTTCATCTGCACCTTTAACTTTTTTACCAGAATTAACCATAGGCTTTTCCTGCTTGATTTCGTCCGCTGTTTTATCATCTCTGATACCTTTAAACACGGGATGTCTTAAATGTTCATTCTCCGTCCATTCCGAAAAGGTAACCTCACAAACGATGGTTGGTTTTACCCAAGTGATGTTTCTGGATTGGGGGATTTTTTCGGAAAAAGGCTTAGTTTTAGTTGCTATAGGCTTAAGTAAGGAAGCTATTTCTTTTAACGATTTTTCATTAAAGCCAGTACCGCAGTTGCCGATATACACCAAATCTCCCTGCTCATTTTTCATTCCCAACACTAATGCACCAAAGTGATTTCGACTTCCTGAAGGTTGCGTATATCCCGCAATAATGGCTTCTTGCGACTGCTGAATTTTAATTTTTTGCCAGTTGTTGCTTCGTGCTCCGCTTGCGTAGATACTTTCGGCATTTTTGGCCATAATGCCTTCCCAACCGTTTTTCCTCGCCTCCTCTAAAAACTCATTGCCTTTTACCTTACTGGCACTAACCAGCTCAATTTCATCAACCTTTTTATTAGATAAAAGCATTTCAAGTAAGCGCTTTCTTTGATGTAAAGGCATATCACGCACATCAGAGCCGTTAATCTCCAATACATCAAAAACTACGTAATGTAAGTTTACTTTTTTCTGGTCAGGATTATAGTTTTGTAATGCCTGAAAATTGCTTTTGTTCTTTTCACGCACTACCACTTCGCCATCTAAAACGGCGTTTACTCCTAATTTTTTAAGTGCTTCTACTACTGGCGGATAATCTGCAGATAAATCGTTACCATTTCTTGAAGTTAAAGAGGCCTTTGTTTTTTTAACCTGCGCAATGGCCCGATAGCCATCCAGCTTTTCCTCAAAAATCCAGTCCTCATCGGTGGTTACATGCTTCACTAATTTAGCGAGCATAGGTTTATAATTTTCCGATTTAGATGTTGTAGTCTTTTTAGGAAGCTTAATTTCTTCTACAGGTTCTTTTTTAAAGTCCTTACCTGCCTTTTTTACCTTCGCCGAAACCTCATTTTCTGCACTGTATTGATCTTTAACGGCATATTTATCGTCGTGTTTAATGAGTAACCAAGCGTTATGCTCACTATCTTTCATTCGCACCAAGGCAAATTCACCTTTTAGTTTTTTGCCATTCAACTTGAATTTCAAATTACCCTCGTGTAAGCCTTTGTGTAAGCTATCCTTTTCGCTAATTGGCTCATAAGTACCTTCATCAAAAATATTGACCACGCCTGCACCATAATTGCCTTTCGGGATTACGCCTTCAAACGATTTATAGTCGTATGGATGATCTTCCACCATCATGGCCAAGCGCTTATCTTTAGGATTTAAGGAAGGACCCTTTGGCACTGCCCAACTTTTCAGTACGCCGTCCAACTCTAATCTAAAATCATAATGCAAATGCGATGCATGATGCCTTTGCACTACAAAAGCCAGTTTTTTACCTTTACCTTTTCCACCCTTAGGCTCTGTAGTTTTCTCGAAGTTTCGTTTTTCGGCGTACTTGGTTAAAGACATGTTAAGCTCCTTTCTTATTTAAGCTCTGCATTAATTGTTCGTATAAATCGTCGCTCACACGTTTTTCAGGGCGCATTTTCTTCACCACTGTTTTCTTGCCTTTCGCTTTAGCCCTAATGATTTTCATCAGCTCCTTGCTGTATTCGTCCTTAAATGCCGAAATATCAAAATCGCTGCTATATTGTTTAATAAGTGCCATGCCCACTTCTAGCTCTTTGGGCTTAACTGTTGGCGCATCAATTTCCAGTTCTTTGGGACTTCTAATTTCCTCGTCAAAACGTATGCGTGTAACTACCAGCATATTACCTAAGGGATGAATAACACAAAGATGTTCGCTGCTCCGCAAAACAAATCTGGCAATTCCAGCTTTTTTTGATTTCTGCAGTGCTTTTAAAAGTAAAGCATAGGCTTTTTTGCCCTGCGGCTCAGGCTGGGTATAGTAAGATGTTTCGTAATAAATTGGGTTAACGGCAGAGATATCTACGAAATTTTCTAATTCTATCAGCTTGTTTTTTTCGGGCATTGCGCTTTCAAAATCTTCATCTTCCAATACCACATAGCTTTCATTCAACATAAATCCTTTTACTATGCGATCAAATGGCACTTCTTTTCCACTTCTTTCGCTAATGCGTTGATATTTGATTTTAGACATGTCTTTGCTATCCAACATATCTAAATCCAAGTTACTATTTTGAACTGCGGAGTATAACTTCACTGGAATGTTAACTAAACCAAAACCAATGGCACCTTTCCAAATTGACTTCATCGTTATCGTTTTAAGTTAGAAGAATAAAGCCTTTTAAAACAGCTTTTGCATTAGATAAACACCTGAACAGTACAATAGTTTAGCATTAGAATTACTGAATTAAGCCATGCAACACACCGTAACGTATTAAGGCAGCGGAGTTTTTGGAACCAGTTTTATCTAACAAGCTTTGTCGGTGACCCTCAATAGTACGTTTACTAAGGAAGAGTTTTTCAGACATTTCTAAATTAGTTAGGCCTTCGGCGATAAGCTGCAATATCTCCAACTCCCGCAATGAAAAATCGATTTCATTATCAGGCATTGCCATCAAATACTGCTTACTTTTCAGTAGATTATCCATCAACAACATGGTAAGTTCGGAACATAGATATTTACGACCCTGGTTAACAAATTTCACCGCAAATATCAGTTCATCGGCACCAATGTTCTTCAATAAATAGCCGTCGGCATTGTTTTTAAAAGCCTCCATTACGTATTTTTCGTGGTCATGCATTGATAGCAGCACAACCTTAATTTCCGGATATTTAGACTTTAACTCACGCAATAACTGCATGCCGTCCATTTCCGGCATGTTGATGTCGGCCAAAATGATATCGATAGGATGAGCAGCAATTTGTTTCATCACTTCGAGACCGTTCACCGCTTCTCCCACTACTTTAATCTGCTCATCGGCTTCGAGGAGCATCTTAATTCCATTTCTAACAATGTTATGGTCTTCTGCTAATAAAATACGTATCATCATAATTTCATTTATGTGCTACAAGCTTAAACAACAAAGGCACTACAATGTCTTTCGGGTAGATTAAATTGGGTACTATTTGACACTTTGGGGTATATAGCGCAAAAGTTAGCAAGTACTAATACTGTTTCTTTAAAAACATTTCGCTAATACGATAAAAGAGCCGTTATTTCAATGTATTACTTATAAACAGGTAATGCATAAAATCAACTTTTTGTTTTAAAAATTTCCTTTTTTCCCAAACCCTAACACCGAACCAACAACCGGTTAAATTGTTTGGTAAAAAATCATCAATTGAATGAACGCTACACATCCAGACACTGCTGATATTTTAAATGCCATTTCGTTAGCTTGTTACACTTTAGATAACGAGGGTAATTTTACGTTCATTAACAAGCAAGCCGAACAATATTTTAAGCGGAACAAAAATGATATGCTAGGCAGAAATGTTTGGGAGCTATTTCCAGAAAGTAAAAGCACCAACTACTTTGAAAAAGTAAACGATGCCATTACTAAGAAAAAGAGGAGTGAATTCGAATATATCTCCGTATTTACCAAAACTTGGATTAAACTCGTTATCAACCCCTTAGAAAATGGCGTAGTGGTTACCTTCGATTGTATTGAAAAAGACAAGCATAATGAAAATCTTTATCAAACCTTAGTAGAAAATACACCTGACATTGTTACCAAATGGAACAGCAATTTTCAACTAACCTATGCCAATAAAGCGTTTATAGCGAGAAGTGGCTTACAGTTAGAAGATGCGATTGGAAAGACGCACAGCGAAATGTGGAAACAAGATAGTTTGCCACTACTTATTAAAAAGACCCGTAAAGTATTTGAAACCGGTGAGATTCAAAATGTAATAGCTAAGTTCAGCACTCCAGAAGGAGATTTGTTTTACGATATTAAGCTCGCACCCGAATTTACAGTTAATGAAAAAATTAAAGGAGTAATTGCTATTGGACGTGATATTACCGAACTGAAGTGCCACCAAGAAGCATATAACGCACAACTTAACGACAAATATAAATCTCTGTTCAACTCCATTGATCAAGGTTTTTGCATTATTGAAATGCTATGGAACGAGCAAGGTGAGCCTATCAACTATCGATTTATAGAAACTAACCCTGCATTTGAACAACAAACAGGGATGATCAACGCTCAGGGCAAAACCATACTGGATTTTGAACCAAATATTGAACATTATTGGATTGAAACCTACGGTAACATTGCCAAAACCAAGCAGTCAGGACATTTTGAATTTCATACTACTTTAATTAACGGCTGGTTTGAGGTAGAAGCATTTCCTATTGCAGAAATGGGCAACGACTTTGTTGGTGTTCTATTTAACGATGTAACGGAACGCAAAAAAGCTGAGAAAATCCTGATTGATAGTGATGAAAAGCAGGGCTATTTACTGAAATTAACCGATGCGATTAGGTTCATTTCGGACCCGTTGGATATACAAGAAGCCGCAGCAAAAGCAATTGGAGAGCATTTAAATGCCAACTATGCATTTTATGGTCACGTAGTTTCGGTAAACCAATTGGAGCACATTCAAATTGAACGTTTATACCAAAGGAATGAAAATGCGCCATTTAAGCCTAACCTGTATCCTTTTTCAGATTTAGGCATCAAAGTAGAGGAATTAAAGACCGGAGAAACAACCATTATATCTCGGCAAAATGCGACTGGCGAGGATATGATGGAAGAGGTGTCGCTGCATCAAATTTTAAATTCATTTGCTTGGGTAGCAGTCCCTTTGATCAAAAATGAAAAACTGGTAGCTGTGCTAATGGTACAGCACGAACAGCCATATACCTGGACCGAAAATCAAATCTCCTTAATTGAAGAAACAGCTGAACGTACCTGGGCGTACGTGGAGCAGGCAAGTATTGCCAAAGAACTGGATCATTCGCAGGAACAGCTTGCAGTAGCATTGACGGCTTCTAACATGAGTACTTTCCACTGGCTTTCAAAAAATGGAAATGTAGTGGTTTCGCCGCTATCTTCAGTGGTGTTCGGATTGAAAAACAATAGTTCCTCATATAGCGATAGTGAGGGCTTTTTTATGATTCATCCTGAAGACAGGCAAAACCATTTGAATGTATTGGAAAAAGCTTGTAAGGATGAAAAGGAGTTCCACCATATTTATAGGATCATCAGACCTGTAGATGGCAAACTGGCTTGGATTGAGGAACGAGGGAAGGGAATTTTTCATCCGCACAGCGGGATTTTAGAGGTTAGAGGGATCCATTGGGACATCACCGCCCAAAAAGAGCAGGCCGATTTAATTAAAAAAGCGGAAGAAAGATATTTGGTTAAGCTGGAACGAGATGTGAATCTTAGAACAAAGGAACTAAAGGAAAGTAGAGACGAATTGGCGGCAATCTACAATAACACGCTGATGTCGATATCTGTTTTGAGCGCTATACGCGATGACGATGGAAAAATTTTAGATTTCAAATTTGCTTTGGTGAATAGAGCTTTGGAGAAAGAAACTGGCCGTAAGGATTTGATTAATAAACTTTATACGGAAGAATATCCTGGCATTGTTAAAACTGGAGTTTTTGACATGATGCTGAAGGTAATGGAAACCGGAACGCCTGCCAGTATTGAGTATTTTTACCCTTACGAAGACTTCAACAAATGGTACTCTTGCATGTTCGTAAAAATGGGCGACGGGCTACTTACAACGGTATTGGATATTACCGAACGTAAAATTGCTGAACAACTTTTCACCGAAAACTCTGCGATGATACAAGGGATTGCCAATTCGGCTCCAGATATGTTGTATGCTATTAATTTAGAAACTATGCAACAATTCTACTCTAATTACCGGATTGAACAGCTAGTAGAAAAATCACAGGTAGAAATTAAGAAAATGGGCAAAATTTTCTTTGAGCGCTTCATCCATCGTGACGATAAGGCTAACTTTTACGCCAATTTAGAAGAGTTAAGGCACAAAAATCAGAAAGAAATCAACGCATTAACCTACAGACTGGTTGACGCTAAAGGCGAAATACACTGGATAACTACAAAGAGTACGGTTTATATGCGTGATGATGACGGGAATCCTACGCATATAGTTGGTATTTCACAAGATATAACCCAACAGCGCAATTTAGAGGAGAAAAATAAACAGCTGACCAAAGAAAGACAGCTATTAGAACAAAAACAGCAGCGAGAGATTTTAAAGGCCACGTTAAACGCCCAAGAAGAGGAACGACAACGGATTGCAGAGAGTTTGCACAATGGTTTAGGACAAGTATTGTATGGCGTTAAGGCTACTTTAGAACGCGTAAAACTGGATCAAAAAACACCTGCCGATGACGATGCAAAGGCACTCAACAGATCAAAAGAGTTACTTGGACTCTGTATTACAGAAAGTCGGAAAATATCCCACGAGCTAATGCCTTCTATTTTGGAAGACTTTGGATTGAAAGCGAGCATTAGAGACATCTGCGAACAAATGAAAGGCGAAACCAATTTTAACTGCACATTTTCAGGTGTGGATGTTCCGCTAGAAAAATATTTACAGCTAGCTATTTATCGGATTGCTCAAGAGCTTACACTTAATATCGCTAAACACGCTAGCGCTAAAACAGCGCATATTGATGTAACGATACATAAAAACCAAGTACACATTACTGCTAAAGACAACGGCTTGGGGTTTTCTACTGATGCCAGAAAAAATAAGGGAATAGGCTTAAAAACGATTGAATCGAAAGTGAAACTATTGAATGGTAAAATGGAAATCAGCTCTTTGCCGCAACAAACCACGGTACACATTCAATTTCCAATTTGAGGCAAAAAAATAGGCACTTAGTTTCGCTATTGATCCTAAGTGCCAACTACACAATTTTGCGGTTAAGCAATGGTAAATCCGGTTAAAAAATCTTCGTTTTCAAAATTTACCGAATTCCACGTATTTCTTCGTTTGCGGAAAAGAGATTGCCCCTTGAGCTCTTCATCATTTGCTCCCTTGCCTATGTTTTTAAAGCTTTCAATAGTCGATTTTCCTTGTCTGTCAAAATCGGCATCGCTTCCTCTCATTTGTGATTTCGGAATAAATCCAAACTCGTTGCTCTCTCCTTTTGAAGAAATTTGGCTTTTCTTTTCCATGTCTTTTCAATTTAAGTTTATCTTTCTAATCGCATTCTATAGGTTTCAACTTCTTTGAGCGCTTCCAAAATTCCAGTTCGTTGTTTTTGCAGTAACTCTAAATGATCTGCATGCGCATCCGGTTCGGCTAATATTTCATCGTACTTTTCAATTGCTGCCTTCTCGCCAGTTTCAATAGCAGAAAGTATCGCTTCATCTTCATTACTGGATAACGCCTGCTTAATATCAATCCAGGTACGATGCAAAGCACCCAGCAAACCGCCTTGTTCGTTTTCACTATCACCACCATGCAGCGCAATATGACTTTTCAATTCGGTTGCGTAGCCTATCCTCTGCGAAGCAAATCGCA
Organism: Pedobacter zeaxanthinifaciens; assembly: GCF_003313335.1. Taxonomy (GTDB): domain Bacteria; phylum Bacteroidota; class Bacteroidia; order Sphingobacteriales; family Sphingobacteriaceae; genus Pedobacter; species Pedobacter zeaxanthinifaciens. Next base: position 32,036 of record NZ_QMHP01000001.1, on the reverse strand, counting down.
AAAACAAATCCCTCAACTCAATGCTTTTAGTAACATCACTTGCCGACATGTAGCCTTCTTTCCCATCATTTAAGATATTTACAAGTCCTTTTAAGTCTTCAATTACATCTCTATTGCTCATTGTCTTCATCGCTGTTCGTATCTTCTTTGTTTTCTAAATCTGCATTATGATTAGGATCCTCACCTTTTTCCGTAGCCTGTTTGCTAACAGAAAGCGGTGTGTCATCCATTACACCTGCCACTGCTGATGAATCTTCGCTACCTGTATCTGCAGCATTTCCATTGGCAACATCAGCCGGGCGTCTATCTAACTCGGGATGGTCTTTTTGATAACTTTCCCGGTTTGCAAAGCGTTGGTTAGGGTTACCTTCTTCGCCTTGTGGCTCACCTTTTTGGCCTTCCTGCGTATCGCTTACAGGCTCTTGGTCGTCCCTATGGCGTTGGTTAAAATCCCTATTTTGTTCAAATTGTATTTCCATGATAAAAATGTTTAATTAGGTTTTTATTGCCTAACGCTATCTGCATTAACTGATTTATCTCTATGCAAGCTGTCCATTCCTGACGTGTCTGTATTCGTAGTAGTGTCCATATCCATGAAACTGGTATCTACCGTCATCGATGTATCTTTCATTTCATCTTGCTTATTCTCTGAACTACAGCCGAAGGCAATCGAACCTATTGCCAAAAGGCATAACCCAACTATTTTTTTCATCGTTCCTTTATTTTATGTTTAGAAATTGGTTAACATGATATAAATAGTTAAACCTTCAGAAAAGTTTAGTTATACCGGCATTTCAGGTATTAAAATGCTGCACTTAGGTATTTACCGTAATATTTAACCGGTTAAGCTTCAACTTTTTCACCTTTAAAAAGTTTCTTCAATTTCCTATTGAGATAGGTCCCCTTAGATATGGATGCTTTAAATTCTTTGTAGATTTTTTCCGGCACGTTACGATATAAGTAGACATCTCCGGAATTGAAAACCACCTTCAATTCTTGACGGGAAAGTTCATAGTGGATATGTGCAATAACTGATGAAGGCATTTTGTTCAATACTAATAGGTAGAAACACCCATAAAAGTGGTTATACTACCCGTTTTTCCAATATGGCTTTTTTAGCCACCGTTAATAGTTATATTTGAGTAAACACAATAAGCATGGAAAAGTCGAATAAAAACAAACTGGTTACTGATCAGCTTTTGGAAAAATCGAAAGAGCTGCGAGAAAAATCTAAAGCTACTGGCGACAAATTCAATGCCTTAAAAGCTAAACTGGAAGAATTTATTCATCCCGGCACAGATAAAGATAAAAAGGAGAATTAGTGCTGTTCTCCCTTTTAGTTTAGTTTTTTCCCGTAATTACTTCTTTTTAGGAACCTTTGCACCAGCTTCTTTAGCTTCGGATAAGCCAATGGCTACCGCTTGCTTTTTAGAGGTTACTTTTTTACCGGTTCCTGTTTTAAGTTTGCCCTCTTTCATTTCATGCATGGCTTCACCTACTTTTTCGCCAGCTTTTTTTGAATATTTTGCCATTGTATCAAAGTTTAATCAACTATTAAAGCGCTACGCAAAAAAAATGTTCTTTAATCCTGTAAAATAGGTATTTGTACTTCTCAAAAATTCGCAAAATACCTGTTTTCTTCCCTGCAAAAACAATAGTGTGCTTGGTTTTCTTTATTAGGTACAAAATCGAAAACATATCACTAAAACTTAATTATTATGAAAAATCAGAAAGATACAGGTAGCATGCCTAACAATCACTTACACGAATTATTTGTAGATGAATTGAGAGACGTACTAGGTGCGGAAAAACAACTACTTAAAGGATTGAAAAAAATGGCCGATAAAGCAGTTGGAGCTAATCTTAAAGATGCTTTTACCGCTCACTACGCAGAAACGGAAGAACAAATTGAGCGTTTAAAACAGGTTTTTGCGAGTATCAATCTTACTGCAAGAGCTAAAAAATGTAAAGCTATGGAAGGCTTGCTTAATGAGGCTGAAGAAATTATGGATGAGTTTGAGGGAGATGATGCTTTGGATGCCGCTTTAATTGCTGCAGCTCAAAAAGTAGAACACTACGAAATTGCTAGCTATGGTTGTTTAGTGACCTATGCTACTTTAATGGAGCATACCGAAGCAAGAGACCTTTTAGCTATGACACTAGAGCAAGAAAAAGAAACGGACACTAAGCTTACGGACATTGCTATGTCTGAAGCTAACGTAATGGCATAAGTTTTTCTGTTTGGCGCCGGTGTTGGCGGATGTCAACATCGGCTTTTTCTTGATTTATTAGTTATTTGGATGGTTGGTTGTTTGGTTGTTTGGTTGTTTGGTTAATGATTAATTGCTGCGATTACGAAAACTAGCTAAACCCTAGAGCAACTGATACCTGATACCTAGTTCCTAATACCTAATACCTAATACCTAATACCTAGCAACTGATACCTTACCCCTAGCAACTGATACCTAAAATATTTTCCGAACGCTAAAACAATTTGATCGTAAAAATAATTTATATAGCATGAAAAACTTACTTTTTTTCCTTTATAGTGTGGCTTTCACGGTGATGATTGCCTGCAATTCGCAACCTAAAGATGCAAAAGAATTAGCGGACAGTGTTAACGCGACCAAAGACACTACAACTAACAGTGGAGATATTATCACCGTTAGAGAAAACGAAGCAGAATTTGCTACAAATGCGGCAGACGCTGGACTTGCGGAAATTAATTTTGCCAATTTGGCCATTAGCAAAACCAACAATGCCGATGTTAAAATGTACGCCAATATGATGCTTAAAGATCACGGCGCTGCTAACGATGAGCTAACTGCATTGGCAAAAAGTAAAAACATTAGTTTGCCAGTTAGCATGAGTAGCGAACATCAAAAAAATCGCAATGAATTGGCGGAAAAAACCGGAGCAGATTTCGATAAAAAATACCTGGATTTAATGGAAAAAGATCATGTAAAGGTGTTGGCATTTATGGAGCATGAGGCTAGAGAAGGGACCGACCCGGATTTGAAAGCTTTTGCCAGCAAAACTGTTCCAGTAATTAATGCGCACTTAAATGCAGTTCGCAAAATCAAAGAAAAATTAAAGTAGTCAACTTGCATTACTTGCCATGCATATCAATGCAGAAAATTCTTATTAAAAGTTAAAAACGATGAAAATAGCTTATATCAGCACCTCATTACCTAACGAATGTGGCATTGCTACATTTAATGCCAACCTTGCCACTGCCATCAATCAACACAAAGCTATTTCAAAAGAGAGTTTTGTAGTTGCAATGAATGATACAGACAACCTCAACGAGTACAACTACCCAGAAGAGGTGAAATACATTATTCGTAAAAACAACCAAGATGATTACCTGCAAGCTGCTGATTATATTAACAACAGCGGTGTTGATGCTTGCGTAATTGAGCATGAGTTTGGCATTTACGGCGGCGATAGCGGTTTGTATTTGCTTACGCTAATGGCAAATGTAAATGTTCCCATGATTAGCATTTTACATACCGTACTGAAACAGCCGAGCTATGTGCAGCAAACGATTATTCAACAGATTGCTAAGCGCTCATCTCGTATTGTGGTAATGAGCCAAAAAGCAATCGGGTTTTTAACTAGTATTTATCAAATCCCAAAAAATAAAATTCAATATATTGAGCACGGTGTGCCTGATTTGGAGCCGGCTATAGATAATCCTATCAAAGCTACAGCCCCATTTAAAGGCAATAAAGTGCTGCTTACGTTCGGCTTAATTAGTCGTGGTAAAGGACTAGAAACTGTAGTAGAAGCCTTACCAAAAATAGTGGAAAAGCATCCAGATGTTAAGTACGTTATTTTGGGCAACACGCATCCAGGAGTGGTTAAAAATGATGGTGAAGAGTACAGAGATAGCTTAACCGCTTTAGCTAAGAAACTGAATGTAGCGCAAAATTTGGTGTTTGTAAACAAATTCGTGGACGAACAGGAGTTACACCACTACTTATCGGCTACGGATATTTACATTACGCCTTATCTTAACGAAGCTCAAATCACTAGCGGTACGCTTTCGTACGCGGTGGGTGCTGGTGCAGCGGTAATTTCTACCCCTTACTGGCATGCGCAAGAATTGCTTGCTCAAAAACGTGGCTTATTGTTTGATTTTAGAGATAGCGAAAAGTTGAGCACCCTAGTTAATGATTTGTTCGAAAATCCAGATCATCTTGCCGAACTGAAATATAATGCTTATCAATACGGACTATCGTTACGTTGGCCTAGCATTGGCAAAAGTTATGTTAAAGTAATGGAACGAGCCATTTCAGATAAGCAAAAAGCTGATGCAGCAAATAAAAGCATGATTGATGTAGATAGCATACCAGCATTTAGTTTAAATCATATCCGTTTATTAACAGATGATACTGGAATCATCCAACACGCTAAATACGGCATACCTAATTTTAAAGAAGGATATTGCCTAGATGATAATGCAAGGGCATTAATGATGGCTTTAATGGCTTTTGATCAATATAAAAGCAAAGAAGCACTTGACCTATTACCTATTTATTTAAGCTACATTCAGTACATGCAAAATGAAGATGGCAGCTTTAGAAATTTCTTAAGTTTCAATAGAAATTACCTAGATGAAGTAGGTTCAGAAGATGCTTTTGGAAGAACAATTTGGGCTTTAGGTTACTTGGTTAATTTCGCTCCAAATAACTCTTACAAAGAATTCGCTAACGAATTGTTCATCAAATCTACTGCACAATTCAGTAAACTTGAGCATTTGAGAGGCGTAGCGAACACCATCATCGGTATTAATCATTACTTAAAAGCTAATCCACACGAAACTTATTTGCATGAAATATCAAATGATTTGTCGGCTAAGCTAATTAATGCCTATCAAAATAATAAAGACCAAAATTGGCATTGGTTTGAGCAACAAATGACCTATGATAATGCGATGCTTCCACTGGCCTTGTTGTGCCACTATGATATCAGCAAAAACCAACAAGCATTAAATATTGGTTTGGAAAGTTTAGATTTCTTGACTCAAAAAACCCTAAGTTTTGGCTTTTTAAATCCAGTTGGAAATGATGGCTGGCTGCAGAAAAATCAAGAAATGGCCAAATACGATCAACAGGCTATAGAAACGATGGCGATGGTGTTGGTGTACTTTAAGGCTTACGAGGTTACTAACGAGGTGAAATACATGAAACACCTCTATCAAAGCTACCGTTGGTTCTTAGGCGAAAACAGCTTGAGTTTACCATTGTACGATGATGAAACTAAAGGCTGCGCTGATGGATTACAATCGAACGGTGTGAATAGAAACCAAGGTGCAGAGAGTACATTAGCCTATCTAATTTCACATCTGGTAGTTTTTAAGGCTTTAGAAATTGAATATCGATATTTAAAGGACGACCAACAATTTAAAGCAGATTTTATAACAAAATAACGTGAGGCGTTAAATAAGAAAGTCCCGAGTTTTTAATTCGGGACTTATTTTTTGCAGTAAAGTTCCACTAAACCGAACTTCCGTTATTGGTTTCCATAATGCGCTCTAGCAAACGGTTTAAGTTTACTGTAGCAAACGATGAGCAATAATCTGACAAACCGTAAGGAATAATCAACTCGCCGTTGTGGATAATTGAACCACAAGAGTACAATACATTTGGCACATAACCTTCTCTTTCATCGGGGTTTGGAACTAGCAGCGGCTCATGTAACCTACCAATTTCTATGGATGGATCGTTCAAGTCAAGCAAACTGGCACCTAAGCAATATCTCCGCATTGGACCAACGCCATGCGTAATAATTAACCAGCCAGCTTCTGTTTCGATGGGTGAGCCGCAATTTCCAATTTGAATAAACTCCCAAGGGTAAAGTGGCTGCTGTAATTTAATTGGTTCTTCCCAAACTGTAATTTTGTCCGAATACATCAGGTAATTGTTCCATCCGTCAATTCTCGACATCATCGCATATTTACCTTTAATTTTTTTAGGGAACAGCGCTAAGTTTTTGTTCTGTGCTCCTTTGCCATGCAGCGGACTCACCTTAAAATCGTAGAAGTCGTCTGTTTGCATTAGCTTAGGAATAATAAATGCGCCATCAAAAGCAGTGTAAGTAGCATAGTAAGTGATGCTGCCATCTTCTTTTGTAAAACGAACAAACCTGGCATCTTCAATCCCTTTACGCTCAAATTCCGAAATTGGAAAAATTACGCGATCTGAAATATCGGTGTCCTTTGAGAAACAAATCTCGTGATAAGTATCTGATAGCCACAAAATCCTATCATAGGCTAACTGATCTGCATCCTCCTGTTGTTTTTCCTTCTCATCTATTACCAACCTCCGCAATTGCGTATAGTCAAATTTATCGCCCAAATGCTGGTTGATGTTGGAAATAACCTCTGCAGATACGCCAGCATCTTCTGCTTTTTTAAGGAACAGGCTTTTGTTATAAATGGCATTCTTCACTACATCAGCTTCATCAATGTAAATGCCGGCAGGCAACACTTGAATATTGTTGTGCGCATCAATCAAGGCCCTTCTAAATACAACAGAAGAAATATGGCCCTCACCTACTGCTCTAAAACTAATAATCACTCGTTTTTCGCCTTCCACCAAGTTGGTTTGATCGGGGTCTTCTATAATGGACGGGTTAAAAAACGCTGCCGACTCGATGGAATATTCATGGGTAAAGTATGAACCTATCAGGTATTTCACAAACTCATCCATTTCATCATAAGCATAGCCCATCTCCTCAATTAGCCATTGTACCTTTTTGCAATGACGTAAAAACACCCTAGTGATATTCCGATGTCGTTTAGAAAATTCCTGCAATAAAGGCGACACAATTTCAAATACTTGGCGTTCGTTAAGGCTCATCACCTTCGATATCACATCTTTGGCTCTTTCATCGCCATTATAAAAAAATCTCGCTATTACTCTGCTCGGATCTGGATATACTTTTACGGGTTTTCTGGAAACTGTAATCCTCATAATTGAATTTGATTTTAGAAAATAACACTTTTAAAAGGAAGATGTTTGCAAATAGCTCAACTCTGGGTAAACCAAAAATGTGATGAACTGTTACTTATAAAGATAATGTGATTCAGGATGATTTATTGTATCAGATTGAACATTCAATTGTATTAAAATAGCTAGGTCAAAATAGCTTTACCGTTTTAAAAGAAAGCAACATGGAATCATCAAACAAAGAATTTTACATCATTGCCGAAATAGATCAACAGAAAAAACACATCAAAGTTATCGGTTTGGAAACCTCTGATGGTGTGCCTTACTATTCCTGTTTAATTGGGGAAAGCGAAATCAGTCAGGTGCGTAAAGAAACTTATGGCGGCTGGGAACAACTTTGGGGCGACTTACCTAAAGAAGCCGTAGAACAAATAGGACAGGAAATAGCAAAACAGGTAACGCCGCCTTAGTCCATTTGGTAATGAAGCACACCGTTAACAATACAATACTTAATTAACGCTGCCGTGTTTTTCACACCAGTTTTATTAATCATTTGCAGGCGATGCCCTTCCACCGTTCTTTTACTGGTAAATAACTTGTCTGCAATTTCCAAATTGGTATAACCTTCGGCAATTAGCGCTAAAATTTCAACCTCCCTTGATGAAAACTCCACTTTTGGAACGTTATTTTGCGGCCTACTTACGATTTTAGTCCCCAACAACAACTTTCCTAATAAATGGTAGCTAAGCTCGGTACAGATATAAAATGAATTGTAAATTACTTGCCTGATGGCAAACACCAGCTCCTCTTCGTTAACACTTTTAAGCAAATAACCCTTAGCTCCGGCTTGTAGTGCTTGGGAAATGTACTTTTCGTGATCAAGCATTGATAAAATCAGCACCCGTATGGCAGGAAATACCTCATTTACTTTTTTGCACAGTTCTAAACCTCCCATGTTGGGCATGTTGATATCAGCCAGAATTAAATCTACATGATGTTCGCCATGTGTTATAATTTCTAAAGCTTCTAAGCCATCGGCAGCTTCGCCAATAACATTAAAATTTGGGTATTTGGCTAATAAAGATTTAATTCCATCTCGCACTAAGTGATGGTCATCAACCAATAAAATATTAATTTGTTTAGTACTATTCTGCGCCATTTAGAGGGATATTCATTAAAACTTTGGTTCCTTTATTTGGCGTCGAAAAAATTTCGAAAACACCATTTAAAATCCTAATTCTGTTCACAATACTTTTTAAACCGAAGCCCTTTTTAGTATCCGATAAAATATTTTTGTCCATACCCAGGCCATTATCGGTTTTACTTACATAAAGCTGGTCGTCCTTTTGCATAATTAACACATTTACATGGGTTGCTTTTGCATGTTTTACGGTGTTATTTAAAAGCTCCTGTATAATGCGGTACACAATTACCTCCAAATTTCTATTCAAACGGAATTCGTTAATGGTGAAACTTAAGTTAAATGAGATGTGCTGAGGATCAAGTTTTCTTTCCAACAAATCTTTCAAAGCTTCTTCGAGTCCCATGTCTGATAATAATACAGGCGTAAGCTCAAAAGAAACCTCTCTAACTTTTTTAATGGCCTTTTGCAACAGCGCCCTACTTTCTGTATCCTCGTTGCCTAATTTAAGTTGGGCAGCAAACAGCAGTTGACCAATTTCATTGTGCAAATTTTCAGCAATATTTCTACGTTCTTCCTCTTGCGCATCAATAATTGCTTTAAATATAAGTTGCTGCTGTACTAGTTCCGCTTTTGCCTTTTCATCAATCAAGCGTTGCTTATCTTGCTCCAGCTCAATCTGCGGCGTAATATTTTGAGAAATTCCAATAATTTGCAGCGGAAGACCAAACACATCACGCTTCAACAGCTTTCTTCTGGTGGCTATCCAATGTGTTTTGCCATGCAGGTCAATTACACGGTAAGTAAGTTCATCTAGGTCGTTATCGTTCAAGTATTTGAGTCTATCTAAACTTTTAAAGTACATTTCCTGATCTGCCGGATGGATGGTCCTTTCAAAAAAACGCAAACCTAACTCCTCTATTTGTTGTTGATTGAGTCCAAACAAGTTATGTATGGCTGCATTGGTATAAATTTTACGCATTTGCTGAACGTCAGTTACGTAAATCATATCAGGCACGGCATCCGCAATTTTCGAAAAAATTACCGCATCTAGTTCGAAATCTTCAATCAATATCTTGCTAGACGGGCTTTCTACCACCTGTAAATCATTTTCTTTATGCATAAGCGCTAATTGCAATTGAGAGCCTAAATATAGCCATAATTATTATAATCATTAAAGGAGTGATTTTGTAGGCGCTCAATTGCTTTTAAAAGATAAAACGCGGGAATTTATCCTGTGTTAATGGAGAAATTACACAATTTCATCAAGCATGGTACCAGCATCAGCCATTGCCAACTGCTCTTCCTCAAGTTGTTTACTATGAATAATAATTTTAAGCAAGTTCACTATTTTTTCCTGATTCAATTCCAAGGCCTGCGCTAAAAGCGACGTAAGCGCTGTAATTTGATATTGCTGTGCCTGTTGCATACCAACAATTAAACCAGCATCCCTAATGAAACTATGGCGTGGGGTAACATCAATAATATCGTAACACTCATCAATTAGGTATTCCATGTCTTTATTATCGCTACCAGCTATTTCAACCTGTAGTAGTTCAAACATGCTTTCAAAGCGAGCTAAATGTTCTTTTTCGTCTTTTTGGAATTTCTCCAACAAATCCAACAAATCATCACTGCCTACTGCTAATTGGATAATTGGCAATACGGTTAGCCACTGTTGCTCAGCGTCATAAACCAATTTCAACCCTTCAATTAACGAGCGGCAATCGCCGACTAGTACATTGTTTTTATTTTCAATAGAAGCGTTAGAATTTGTTGAACTCACCATAATAAAACATTATAAATCAAACATTAACAATTCCTAAAAGCGATGATTTAGTAAATCTAATATCTGACAACATATCTGTCATTAAAAGGATATTAATACTCAAAAGTTAAGTATAAATACTTGTTTTAAAACGAGTTATTTCAGTATCGAACAAAAAACAAACACAATTATAAATATGTTTTTTGCATATGAACATTACTGAACTAACCCTTGATGAACTTAGCAAACGCTGCAAAAACGAATCAATTTCAATTGCGGCTGCCGAAAGCGTAACCGCTGGATATCTTCAGTTTTTACTGAGCCAAATGCCAAGCGCACTCGACATATTTAACGGTGGAATTACCACTTATAATATTGGACAGAAGGTAAAACATTTAAATTTAGATTATACTGATGCCGCTAGATGCAACTGCGTATCTAAAAATACAGCGCAAATAATGGCCTTAGAAGTAGCTAAAAGCTTTAACAGTAAAATGGGGATAGCAATTACAGGCTATGCCAGCCCGGTACCAGAAAAAGGTGTGGAGGAGTTGCATGCTTACATGGCCATAGCACTCAATGGCAAGGTTGTTCATAGCTACAAGCTACACAGTAAAGAAACCTCGGCAGCCGAAGCGCAAAAAGATTATGCACTGCAAGTGGTTACCGAGGTACTTTCTTACCTAGAAGGAATTAAATAGTGATACGGCCGCCGGTTACAGGCAATACTGCACCTGAAATATAGCTTGCCTCGGCAGATGCCAAAAACAAAAAAGCAGGAGCAATTTCTACAGGCTGACCAGGGCGCTCCATAGCCGTATTTTTTCCAAAATTTTCTACGTTGAACTTGGTAGCAGGAATCAAGGGCGTCCATACTGGGCCTGGAGCTACCGCATTTACCCTAATTCCTTTGCCTTGTTTCAGTAAAATTTGGCTTAAGTTAGATGTAAAGTTGATTATTGCTCCCTTTGTTGCGGAGTACGGCAATAAGTCGTCAGAAGGTTCAAATCCGGTTACAGAAGTAGTATTTACAATGCTACTGCCCTTTGGCATATGAGGTATTGCCGCTTTGCACAAATGAAAAATAGCTCTAACGTTAGTATCAAAGGTATAATCCCATTCTTCCGTTGGAATATCTTCAATGGTTTTGCGACTGATATGAAAAGCGGCATTGTTGATTAACACATCTATTTTTCCAAATGCTTCAACTGCTTTGTTTACTACTGCCTTGCAATGATCTTCGCTGGTCAGGTCGCCTTTAACCAAAACGGCCTTTCTACCAGCTTCCCTTACATAATTAGCAGTAGTCTCAGCATCTTCATCCTCTTCATCCGATAGGTAGCTGATGAGCACATCGGCCCCTTCCCTGGCAAAAGCAATAGCCACTGCCCTACCAATACCCGAATCTCCACCCGTAATTATTACTTTCTTGTCCTCAAACCGACGATACCCTACATAGCTATCTTCACCATGATCTGCCTTTGGGTTCATGAGTGCTTCGGTACCTGGATGCTGCTGCTTCGGTGTATCAAACGGTGGTGCCGGAAATAAATCTTTTGGATATTGTTGTTCATTCATAGCTTTTCCTTTTAAATGATATTATGCTGAACGAATGGTAAAAAGAAAAGTTCCTAATAATTGATTTTCAGGAACAAATACGCAACAAAGCAAGTATTTATACTAAAAAAGCCACGAAAGCTTATTCGTGGCTTTAAAAATGATTTGTTAAACTGAGTTTATTTCACAGATTTCACAAAGTTCAATACTACATAAGCAGTATTACCGCTGTATTCAATAGGTGATTTAATGGTCATCGTGTTATCGTCAGCATTGGTTAGCATCATTCGATAACCTTCAGTTACGTTTTTAGCTTTATCTCCTTCGTATAGCTTTTTGAATTGGAAAGTGCCATCGGCATTATTCACAGACCAAAAGATATTTTGCGATTTTGCACCACAGTTAGCGCTAGCAGGTAAATTGTACGTACCATTACCGCTGTTGGTTAAGCTCCAAGTACTGCCTACAAAACATTTGTACGAGCTCTCACCCAAAAATGAGCGTACAGCCACATCAGGAATACCTTCGAAACTGATATTGTTTAACATCCAGTTGCCAGTAACATTGCCTCTTCTTACAGCAGCGGCACCAGTTGAAGTTTTTGGAGAGCAGCTTTCCAACACCAGTAGTGATGCCGAAAATAAAGCGATAGCTAAAAGTAGTTTTTTCATTGTCGTAATTTTAATGTTAATTATGAGGATGGCTGTATCGCCAATTGTATAATTTTTGTGAACTCTTCGCACAAATCTTGCCAAATATCCTATAATTACACCTTTTACCATACATTTGTTTATCTAACAGTAAAATAAAAAATAATGAACCCAGAAACTACCGCTATACACGCTGCAAACCTAGTAAAAGCTACCACCGGAGATGTTACCTCTCCTATACACTTATCTACAACTTTTTTTAGAGGCGAAGATGGTGGCTACCCAGGTGGTCACATGTATAGTAGGGTAAGCAATCCTAACAGAACAGCATTAGAACAAGTACTTACAGCCTTGGAAGGCGGCGAAACCAGCTGTGCCTTTTCTTCTGGAAATACAGCAGGGATGGCCATTTTTCAGGCCTTAAAACCGGGCAGTCATATCATCGCTCCAGATGACATGTATTGGGGATTTAAAAAGCAGTTAATGACCATTTTTGAAGGAACATTAACTTTTGACTTCATTGATTTAACCGTTACCGAGAACATAGCACAGTACATTAAACCAAATACCAGCTTAATTTGGGTAGAAACGCCATCCAACCCTTTGCTTAAAATTTGTGATATTGAAGCAATTGCCAAAATCGCAAAAAAACACGGGCTGATTTTTGCCGTAGACAGTACTTTTGCCTCTCCTATTTTACAAAATCCAATTGCATTAGGGGCTGACATCGTAATGCATTCAACCACTAAGTACATTGGCGGCCATAGTGATGTATTGGGTGGAGCGTTAACTTTTGCAGCAAAGAATGAGTTTTGGGAAAAGGTTAAAAATATACAGGAAACAGGTGGCGCAGTGCCTTCTGCTTTCGATTGTTTTTTACTGATTAGAAGCATTAAAACTTTGGCCTATCGTATCAAAGGACATTGTGGCAATGCCGAAAAACTGGCCAATTATCTTAAAAATCATCCTCAAATAGAAGCGGTTTACTACCCTGGATTAGTTTCCCACCCGCAGCACGAAATTGCCAAAGCGCAAATGCGTGGCTTTGGAGGTATGCTTTCCATTTTAACCAAAGGTGATGCCGCCGCTGCAAGAAAAGTAGTAAATAGCGTAAAAATTTTCAGTCAGGCTACAAGTTTGGGCGGAGTAGAAAGTTTAATTGAGCACCGAGCTTCGGTTGAAGGACCAACTAGCAAAACGCCACAAAACCTTATTCGAATTTCAGTAGGACTAGAAAATATTGATGATTTAATTGCTGATTTGGACGCAGCCTTAGCGGCAAAATAAATAGCTAGTGCGCTTCTAGTTCAATAGCAATTTGAAAGCCCCTACCTACAGCAGTAGTAATTTGGTAGTGGGCATTAACCATTTGTAGCCTGCTTTGGATGTTTTGCATGCCAATTCCGGTTCTTTCGTTCAAAACAGCTAAATCAAAACCTTTACCATTGTCTTTATAGTGGATATGAAGGTTTTCTGCGAAGTTAAAATCAATATCAATTATTGTTGCTTTAGCATGCTTAATGGTATTATCAACCAGTTGAGTAATTACCCTAAAAAATGCCAATGCAGTTTTTTCAGGTAGTGGTACGGCGTCAGCGTCACCTTGTTGCGACAACCTAATTTTAATTTGCCCGGTGTTATTGATGAGCGTAACAAAAGCCTCAATGGTAGGGAACAAACCAAATACCGAAAGTCCAGGAGGAGACAAGTCATGTGAGATATGACGCACATCCACAATCATTTTATCAATTAATTCCTTCGCATCGGTTAATGTTTCAACATGTTCTGTTGGCACCTGTTTTTTCAGCGAATTAAGCATTAATTTGATCGCTGATAGTGTACCGCCAATTTCATCATGTAAATCCTGACCAATGCGTTTTCGCTCAATCTCTTGAGAATCAATAACTGCATTTAACAACTCTTTTTGTTGTGCTAGCTGCGTTTCTTGTAGTTGGCGCTTTTGTTTCCATACCACACTTTGATTTCTGATGTAGAACAACAAAAATGACGCAACTAGAATTAGCAGCAACACTACGCCGTAAAATATCAGCAAATAAACATTATCTACCATGTTTAATTATTCCCAAATTTCCATTGTTCAATTCTACTATTTTGCTGCACCGTTAACTTTTTTAGTTTTCGGAATTAAAGTAAATGCCTTGGTAAAAGCTAAATACATTATTAAAACCAACAGCGAATGTATATTCCAAACCAATGTATTTAGCTCTTTATTGTACGACTTAAACACGAAATAATTGGACATTAAAAAAATAATACTCGCCGCTGGAAAGTATGCCATAATGCCAATGTTAACCCAACTAACTGGCTTTTTCATTAAATCTTCCACAAATCCACTTCTGTACAAATAAAATAAACAGATTGCCGTAATAATCAGCGCTTCAAGTGGACGTGTATAAGTATTGAACGAAAAAATATCCTGCAAAAACAAGAAGTTTATGATACAAATAATTGGAAATACGACCATTAATAAATTCAGATAGCGGCTAATTTTTTGGCTGTTAAAAATTGATTTGAAATAACTTAAAAAAAAGAGCGTTTCAACAACAGTATAAACGTGGAGCAGTGGCAAATTACGCATCCCCATTTCTATGAGCAAAATAGCAGTCAAATTGGTTATGCCAGCAGCAATTAGGTAATAAAATATGGTCTTCATGGCCCTATCGGCATATTTATATTTGAAGATAAATACACCGATAGGTAGAAGAATACTTAATGGAACTACAATGCCTATTAAAATATTTTTAAGCATCATGGCACATATAAAGGGCTTGTTTTATCACATTCTGTTGGACAAGGCTTAGTAAAATCGTAAATTTCTGTATCGTCACCTTCCCCATTGCCGCGATTATTTTGATAGATGATATCTTTTCCTGCTTTATCTACGGGAACTATTACCGCGGTTACATCATCTGGTAAATCAGTATCGGTTTCTTTTACTGCGAAATACGCCCTAACTCCCGATAGTTGATTAATGTCAGCACCATCTGCACCTATTACATTATAGCTATTAATAATCGCTAGTAAATCGCTGATTGGAATAAATACTGCCCTAGGAATATTGGATTCTGGTACTTGTAACACCAGCTGATTGCGAAAGCGGGTAACACGATCTACTGCCTCATCAACAGGAATTGTTGGTACGTTAATTTTTGATTTCATTTAATTGCATTTAAAATTGTGAGTATTGAATGGTTTATTTATTCCTAATAGTTTTATTTGGTCGAATCTAGTAAAAAAAAGATATTTGTAATAATGATTAAAGCAACATTTGTGCGTTTCGCATTGTCTCTCAAGCATATTAATTTCAGAAGGTGAAGAAACACAAACTATTTATTTAATGCTTTAACGTTAGTTGCACGATAAGTATCAAAAAAACCCAAATTAACGATCAAAAATGACGATAAACGTTGCCATAGCCGATGATCAAAAGCTTTTTAGAAAAGGAATGATCGCATTGGTAAATTCCTTTGACGACGTAAAAATTATTTTTGAGGCCGAAAATGGCAAACAACTCGTTGATCTTTTACAAGCAGAAAGCGAAGAGATCCATATCATATTATTGGATTTATCGATGCCTGAAATGAATGGACTGGAAGCGCTTAAAATCATCAAACAAAGCCATCCCAACATTGGTGTAATTATTTTAACTATCCACGAAGCAGAACATCACATCCTTTCGACCATACAAGCTGGGGCTAACGGCTATTTGGCAAAAAATGCAGAACCTGAAGAAGTAGAAAAGTCGATTAGGGAAGTGTTTAAAAATGATTTTTATTTTACGCTTCCAATGTTGGAGATTATGCGTAAAGGCTTGATTAAAAAACCTCAGGCAGCAAGTTTAGATGAAAACGAGAGCCTGCTCACACCAAGGGAGAAAGAAGTGCTACAGTTGATTTGTAAACAGTTCAGCAGTGCAGAAATTGCCGAAAAACTTTTTTTAAGCAACCGCACCGTAGAAGGTCATCGGAATAACCTTTTACTGAAAACCGGCAGCAGAAACACCGCAGGATTGGTGCTTTATGCCCTTAAGCATAAACTGATTGAAGTTGATCATTTCAGCAATTAAAGACCAAGTGCATTTTTAAAAAACTATTGGTTCAGTAGCGCATTGGCGCAAACTTTTCACACTTCCCCAAAGCTCAAAAAACAAACTAGGTAAAAATACCTGGTTACCTAAGCGTTTTTACCTGATTGTTATTATCAGCAAAAGCATCCTATTTACTGCTTCACTTTTTTTGTCACTTAGCATTGTCGAATTAACAGTGCTCATAAACCATTAAACAAAAACGAAGTGAATAGTTACCCTAGCCCACAACTGAGCGATGCTACATTGGACCTGACAGTTGATACACAATTTTACGCCTCAGCTTCTGATTTTAATAACATTGCCGAGGAAATCATCCCGATGGTGAAAAAATTAATTAGCCTTTGTGCCGCAAATGGATTTTACGTAAAAATCATCAACAGAAATACCATTATCAGAAAGTTTTTGATGGATCAACTGGCATTTGATTTTGTAGCTGCAAAGGAAGCTAGTGAGCAAATTAGGCTTTCTTATCACAACCACGGACTAGCATTTGGTATCGGCATTTATGAAAGTTCTGCCTCTGGCAAGCTGAAATATGTAGATCACGAGGTAATCTATAATCAAGTAGCCAGACTAGGAGAATCTATTGGGTTTACTTGGGCTGGCCGACAAGCTTCTATGCCTAACCTGAGGTACTTCGAATTTAGACCTGAATGGGCTAGAAACATTAGCGACAATGAAATGATGAATGAATTATACCGTAGAAAATTGGCTAATTGCAGCTTACTCACGGCAACTGCAACTAATTGATCCTGGATTAGCTCTCCACTTTGTTTCGCCTGAAACAAAATAAAGCCCCTTCCGGGGCTTTATACTTTTTAACACATCCTATTCCTCGTCTTCACCAGCATTTTTAAGTTTCATCAGTAAAGAATAAGCACCTTTAGTGGCAATTTTCTTTCCTTTTAAATCGGTAAGTATAGCGATTTTACCATCCGCAGTTTCGCCAATATTTACTGCCGTTAAAGTAAAGTTCAGCGGCTTATTTTCCACAAAAACATAATCTTTACCTTCGAAACTCACCACGGCATCTTCAGGTAGTACTTGCACCTTTTGATTACCAAATTGTAGCTCCGCGTTCATATACATACCTGGCATCAAACGCTGGTCGTACTGTTCAAAATGACAGTGCACTTCGCCTCTTCCACCTTCGCTAACGTTGTGGCTTATCAAAATTACTTCGGTATCGTATTTTTTTGCAGGCTCCACATTGGTATAGGCAATTACGTGCTGTCCAACCCTAATTTTGCTCAAATCTTTTTCAAAAATAGTTAAGTTCAAATGAATGTCAGTTGGGTTAATTAGTTCCAAAATCACATCAGATGGCGTTACATACTTCCCAATGTTTACATTTACTTTACTAACATAACCGTTAATTGGCGAGTATACATTTACCGATTTAGAAATTTTTCCGCCCTTCAGCTGAGCCGCATTGATGTTGATCAGTTTAAGTTTTTCGGACAATGCGTTTTGCTCCACTAACAAATTATTATACTCTGTTTCTGCCTGTTGCAAGGTTTTATCACTATTTGCCTTGCTCACATTCAACTCTTTCTGACGGGCCAATTCTTTTGACGCATAGCTCAATTTATTGCTTACGTTCAAGTAATCTTGTTGTAATTGAATGTATTGCGGATCTTCCATCACCGCAATTACTTGGCCCTTATTTACATGAGTGCCTGGCAGCATTTTAGTTGATTTGAGGTAACCGCCCAAAGGAATGCTCACCGACACTAAATTTTGAGGTGGTACATCAATTTTACCCTGTAGCTTCAGCGTTTCGTTAACATTTCCAAAACCAACTTTACCAACTTCCAAGTTAATGTTTTTAGCCTGCTGTTGTGTTAAGGACACCTCGTTTTCATTTACTGCCTGCGGTGTTTCGGCTTCAGGCTTATCGCTACTGCAAGCTAATGCTACGGTAGCGCTTATCATAGTTATATATAAATACTTTTTCATTCTAAATTTATCAAAGCAATAAATGATTTACAGTGCCAAAAGGTAATTAAGCTCTATTGCACTTTTATTTAATTGTCGGATGGCTTCAAAATAGCTTTCCTTAATTGCGATACTTTCATTATTCAGCATTGTCCATTCCAAATAATTGATTTGGCCGTTTTTGAGTTGCAGATTTAAAGTATTAGTGATGGCATTTGCTGTAGCCAAACCATTGCTTTTTAAGTTTTGCACCAATACCCGTTGCTGCTGGTACTGCTGGTAAACCGATTTTAGCTGTGTACTCAATTGCTGTGTTACCTGAGCCGTTTCAGCTTTTCTATAAGCTTCATAGGCTTTGGCAGATTTCACTTTATTGCGCTGCGAACCACCTAGCAATGGAATGCTTAAGCCCAATTGCACAGATTGGAACCGATCACTTGGGGTAAAATTGACGCCATCCCTTAGCGTTGTATTATTATAGCCAACGTTAAATTCGGGCAGTAGTTTAGCTTTTTCAAGCGCAGTTTGAGATTGCGCCAGTTTTTCTTCCTGTTGTTGTATTTTAATCAGTGGATGATTGACCCACGAAATTGTATCGGCCATTTTAACAGTAGCTATCAAACTTTCGGCTACCGGCTGCAAAATATCATCTGTGTTCAACAAAAATGAAAGTTGTTGTTGTCTAAGTGCCTTTTGTACCAACAAATTTTTCAGCTTGGTATCAATTTGAAGAAGTTGGTTTTGCGCACTTGCTTTCTCCAACATGCTGCTCTCCCCTGTTTTCAGCCTTACTTCTGCTAATTTTTGGAGCTTTTGATAAGTACTATCTGCCTGCTGATACAATTGTTCGTACTGCTGAATAGCAAGCAGTTCGTAAAAAACCTCGGAGGTAAGTTTAGTGACTTCAGCTTTACTCAACTCTTGCTGAATTACTGCAATTTTCCATTCCTCTAACAATCTATCTTTCTGTTTTGCATAAACTCCAGGCAAGCTAAAACTTTGGTTAACACTAATTTTATTGTCCATCAAGTTACTATTAAACTTTCCATATTCGCCGCTGATATTAGTTGGCGAAATGGTAGTGGCCGTTTTTGTCAATTGCTCGCCGTAACTTGCTTTAAGTTGTGCACTTTTCAAACTTCTGTTATGCTGGTAAGCACTATCAAGCGCAGCATTTAAAGTAATTGGCTTTTGCGCAGAAACTGATGAAAAGCAGAAGACTAATATCACTATTGTAGCAATTGAAGCAATTTTTTTACCTCTAATTAAGCCTTTTTCAAAACTCACATATAAAATTGGAAGTACAAAAAGCGTAAGCAATGTGGCTATCATTAAACCGCCAATTACCACCGTAGCTAGCGGACGTTGAACCGCAGCGCCTGCTCCGTTGCTTAAAGCCATCGGCAAAAAGCCCAACGAAGCTACAAATGCAGTCATTAATACTGGCCTAAGCCTCGTATTTGTACCTTTAAGCACTACTTTTTTCATGTCTTGTTCTCCTGATTTTTTGATGTTATTGAATTCGGCCACCAGTACAATTCCGTTGAGCACAGCGATACCAAATAAAGCAATGAAACCTACACCTGCACTAATACTAAATGGCAAACCACGCAAGGCCAATAAAAATATCCCGCCAATTGCCGAAAGGGGAATTGCCGTGTAAATTAACAAACCATATTTTATGGAGCCAAAGGCGAAATAAAGCAGTAAAAAAATCAACACCAACGATACTGGAACCGCAATCATCAACCTAGATTTTGCTTCGTTTAAATTTTCAAAAGAACCACCGTAAGTAATGCTGTAACCGGTAGGAAGTTTAATTTCCGACTGTACTTTAGCTTGAAGCTCATTTACGATACTTTCCACATCCCTTCCGTTAACGTTAAAACCTACCAAAATTCGGCGTTTGGTATCTTCTCGTTGAATTTGACTTGGGCTATTAACCAACGATACATCAGCCACTTGTGATAAAGGAATTTGGCCACCGTTAGGCGTTGGAATCAGCAGATTTTGAACGTCTTTGATGCTAGACCTCTTGTCATTTTGTAATCTCACTACCAGGTCAAAACGTTTTTCACCTTCGAAAACCAGCCCGGTACTTTGTCCGGCAAATGCCGTATTTACATTCCTGTTAATTTCCGCAATGTTTAAGCCATACTGCGCTACTATTGCCCTGTTGTATTTGATTACAATTTGAGGCATCCCCGAAATTTGTTCAACATAAATCTCTGTAGCGCCGTCTACTTTTCTGACGATATTCCCAAGTTTCTTAGAGTACAGCGCTAAGGTATCGAAATCTTCTCCAAAGATTTTGCAAACCACATCTTGCCTAGCGCCAGTCATCAACTCGTTAAAACGCATTTGTACCGGGAACTGAAAACTCGTGGTAACTCCAGGAATTTCGCTTGCTGCTTCACCCATTTTCTCGGATAGCTCTTCGAAAGTTTTTGCGGAAGTCCACTCCTTTTTAGGCTTTAAGTTTATAATCATATCACCAACATCAATTGGCATAGGATCAGTTGGCACCTCGCTGCTTCCAATTTTAGTGACGATGTTTTTAACCTCCGGGAAACGAGCTTTTAAAATGCCAGCTACCTTTTGTACGTTCTCTACCGTAGTGGTTAAACTACTTCCTGAAAGCACCCTAGTTTCTACAGCATAATCGCCCTCCTCAATAGATGGGATAAACTCACCACCCAAATGAGTAAGCAAAATAATAGCTGCCACAAACATGCCCAATACCACAGCAATAATGGTTTTCGGGAAAACCATCACTTTTTGAAGGGTATTAGCGTAAGCTTTTTCTACCCTAGCCATCACCCTATCAGAAATATTAGGTTTAGTTTTGATTTTTTTGCTCAAAAACAGACTGGAAACCATTGGAATGTAGGTTAGCGAAAGGATAAATGCGCCCAATAAAGCAAAGGCTACTGTTTGCGCCATTGGCTTAAACATCTTTCCTTCAATACCTTGTAAACTGAATATAGGCAGGTAAACAATTAGGATGATGATTTGACCAAACACGGCACTGTTCATCATTTTTGAGGAAGCACTCTTTACTTCCAAATCCATTTCGTTTTGCTTCAGTATGCTGATGCCGGCAAACTTTTTATTGTGACTTAATTGGTGCATCACCGCTTCAACGATAATCACCGCACCATCTACAATCAGGCCAAAATCTAAAGCACCTAAACTCATCAAGTTACCGCTAACGCCAAAAATATTCATCATGATAATGGCGAAAAGCATAGACAAAGGGATTACCGATGCTACAATAAAACCAGCTCTTAAGTTACCTAGGAAGATCACCAACACAAAAACCACAATAAGCGCTCCTTCAAGCAAGTTGGTTTCTACCGTTTTAATGGCATTGTTCACCATGCTTGTTCTATCTAAAAACGGAACAATTTCAACGCCCTCTGGCAAGGTTTGTTCAATTTGCTTGATTTTAGCTTTGATGTTATCAATCACAACGTTGCTATTGGCACCTTTTAGCATCATCAC
The DNA here is from genome assembly GCF_003313335.1 of Pedobacter zeaxanthinifaciens. Classification (GTDB taxonomy): domain Bacteria; phylum Bacteroidota; class Bacteroidia; order Sphingobacteriales; family Sphingobacteriaceae; genus Pedobacter; species Pedobacter zeaxanthinifaciens. The sequence continues at coordinate 10,414 of NZ_QMHP01000001.1, read as the reverse complement.
CACAGCACCTGATACTTCTCCTTCATCATTGAAAGTTAAGGCACCATATCTTGTAGCAAAGCCTATTTCCACATTGGCCACATCTCTAACTAGTAGCGGAGTAGCTCCAGCTTCGCTCCTCACTACAATGTTTTCGATATCTTCTTTATTTCCAATTAAGCCTTCACTACGGATATACAATACACTCGACTGCTTTTCGATGTAAGCACCGCCAGTATTTTGATTATTACTTTCTAAAGCATCAAAAATATCAGACATGGTGACGTTGTGTGCCACCAGTTTATTAGGATCGATAGTCACTTGATATTGCTTCAGCTTACCACCAAAGCTGCTTACTTCGGCAACGCCCTTAACGCCTAAAAGTTGGCGCCTAATGATCCAATCCTGGATGGTACGCAATTCAGTAATATCATAACGATGCTCGTAACCTTTCTTGGGCTTTACGGCATACTGGTAAATCTCTCCCAGACCTGTAGAAATAGGTCCCATTTCGGGTTTGCCAATGCCTTGAGGTATTTGTTCCTGTACAATCAGTAGGCGTTCGGCAACCTGCTGCCTTGCCCAGTACACGTCCACATCATCGTTAAAAACCAAAGTTACTAGTGATAGTCCAAAACGGCTGAAGCTTCTAATTTCCTTAATTCCAGCAATGTTACTATTAGCTTGTTCCACAGGAAAAGTTACTAAACGCTCAATATCCGTGGCACCGTAAGAAGGAGCAATAGTGATAATCTGTACTTGATTATTTGTAATATCAGGTACGGCATCAATGGGTAGTTTGGTGAGTTCAAAGCTACCGTATATAATCAAACTGAGTGTAAACAGTCCGATAATGAGTTTATTCTTGATAGAAAACTCAATGATTTTGTTTAACATGAAATATGATAATAAGTGTTTTCTAATTCATTTAATTGCAGCTTACTTTTTAATAAAATCGATTAGTGTTGATGGACACCAATGACATAAGAGCAGCTACAAGTGAAAATTTACTAAGAAACAGTAATTATCTTTGGCGGTTGCCAAATTTTTCCGGCATAGGCCGAATATGAACTAGGCTCATTAACGATAGGCATTTGCTGCTTAGCAATTACCTGCGAAAATTTTTGAATAGTTAGTCCAGTGGTAGGTGGCAAAGCAGGGCTGATGAAAGATACATTGCAGAACTCATGTGTTTTGAACGGCAGTTGTTTATCTCTGGCCGCATCGCCATCATTTCCATGCCCTAAATCGTTATAATGGTGTTCCAAATAGCCGAAAAAGGTTATGGAATTATCTAAGTTTTTGTGCTCGAAGTAGTGTTGAAAAAGCACAGGAAGCTTGGTAAGCTCCTGCATATCGGTGCTAGAAAGCAAATAAAACGTTAATAGTAGTATGTGTAAAGCTTTTTTCAACGCACCAAAATTAGCACATTGCGTTAAAATTGCAAACAGCAAGCTCAAATGTTACATTTCCACTACGTGGTGGCTCGCCATCTTATCAAGTTTTCGATATTGGTTAAAAGCTCGTTTAAGTCGAAAGGTTTTGCGAGGAAAGCGTCGTATTTAATTTTTAACTGTGAGAAAACCGAAACTGGAGCAACAGAATAAATGATAACAGGAACCTGGCTAGTTTGCGGATCATGCTTTAGGCTATCACATAAATCGCTTCCGTCCACTGTAGGTAATCGGTAATCTAGCAATACTACATCTGGTTGGTAATTAGAAACTTGATTTACAATATCACAAGAATGAGAATGGATTACGAACTCATAACCTTCTAAATCGAAAAGTTCTGAAAGGATATGCCTTAAGTCAATATCACTCTCAACTACTAATACTTTTACCAATCTTTCGATGGTATTTGCCTTTGCTACAGCCATAATCCCCACTTCTATTTTATCAAATATGGCAAATGCGATTTATACGTGAATTAGGATAATTACTTAATATCTATGGTCAAACACTTATTGTTGGCAAGTATTTTCATCAATTTAAAACAAAATGATGAGCTTAAATGCTTTACTGAAGTAAAGTAATGGGTTATGAAAAACAAAGGCCATATTATTAATAACGATAACGTTTTAGGAGATATCGATTTAATTCAGGGCATTGTTGACGCTGCTCCTGGAATGCTTTATGTAATTGAATTGCAAAACATGCAAATGGTTTACGCCAACGAAAAAGTGTTGAGTCTTTTTGGAAAAACCTTAGAGGAACTGAGCCAAATGGGTGTTAAACTCTTCGACAAATTTGTATTTCATGAGGATAGAGAAAGGTTTGATGCCCACATTAGCGATTTGTTGTCATCAGAGCCTGGCGATGTGAAAGAACTTACCTTCCGATTACTTAATGCCGCCGGGCGACCAACATGGGTGCGTACCAGGAGAACCATCTACAAAACAGATGATCATGGCAAGCCTACGCATGTAATTAGCTTATCGCAAGATGTGTCCAGAGAAATGGAACTGATGGAATTGAAAGCTCAATTAGAGGAGGAAAAACGCCTATTGAAGGAAGAAAAACAGCTAGAAATTTTTAGGGCAATATTGAGTACGCAAGAAGAGGAACGGCAACGAATTTCTGAGAGCTTACATAATGGATTGGGCCAGCTGCTTTATGGGGTAAAGCTGAACCTTTCGACATTGAATATACAACTGGCGGCAGCAAATCCAGAAAGTTTTTTGGACACCAAACAGTACACCTCTCAATTGTTAGACGAAGGAATAAAGGAAACTCGAAGAATATCACATCAATTGATGCCTACCGTATTAAACGATTTTGGGATTAGAGCCGCTATTGAGGATGTTTGCCATAAAATGGAAGCAAAAATTATGTTTTCCTTTGATTTTGAAGGTTTGGCATTGCTAAAACCGAAATATTTAGAATTAGCGGTATACCGTACGGTACAAGAGCTAGTGCTAAACATTGGTAAACATGCAAAAGCCACTCACGCCAAGATAACGTTAAAGGTAAAACCGCATCTCATCTATATCAACGTTTGCGATAACGGAATTGGATTTGATATCAACAAAAATGGCTACAAAGGGATAGGATTACGTTCAATTAGGGATAAAATTAGCTTGCTTAAAGGTTTTATGAAAGTAAGCTCCAGAGCCGGAAGAACAGAAATTGATATCAACATCCCAATCTCAACTAAGTAGCAGGCGCTGTTTATTGCTATTGCCAACTTGATTGCTTTGTGGTAGATTGTCTTTCAGTAAATAAACCCGCTATGATGGCAATAACGCCTATTACTAAATGAGGTAGATATACTTTATCTTTAAATGAGAATAACCAGGGTGAAGCAATTAAGAATACACCAAGAAACACATCTAGATTTAAATGCATTGACATAGAAACTCTTCGATAAAGTCCACCTTCATATTTAGTTGCTACCGATAGCAAAAGCACCACAAACCCACTACCAACTGAAACTGCCGTTGCCTCATCGGAGTTACTAAATTTAAAGGCCCAAGGCGCAAAAATTAAAACTAATGCAGATAGATAATCCAACCAAGCATGCGCTATTCTACTTATCATCATATTTCTTTTTGAAGATTAAACTACCTTCGAAACATCAATAAACACAAACTGTTGGCGCAAGCAATATAATCAAGTACTTACTGCCTGTTATTGGGTATAATGTGCATGAAAAAATCTATATACGCTACTGTTGCGAATTAGCTAAAGCATTATTATATTGCCTTGCATAAACACTATTTAATGCTCACAACATCAACTATTCACTTGGCCAGCAAATTGAAAATAGCATTAGCGGCATTTACCTTTTAAACATATGAACGAAAACCTATTCCCAGTGAGTGGAAGCAAAATTAGCACGCTACTAATTGATCACGATTCACTTAAGTTCTCTAGCAATAGATATCACACCTCCAATGAATTTAAAGAAGCTTGGGATAAAAAACTATCGCTTGCTACGAAAACTAAAATCAATTTTGAGAAAATCAGAGTGATTAAAAAAGAAGAAGATGAAACGAATGTAGTGATCAGATACAAAACAAAAATAGGGATAGTTACCGTTTGCGAGTTTTCCTTTTTTAACAAAAACGATTATGAAATTTTCTTCGATTTTTTTGAAAAACAAAGATATTATCAAAGACGATTTGAGACGCTAACCCCATTGGCGGCAGCAAGTAATTATTTTTTAGGGTTGGCAATAACCTTAGCGTTTACAGTTTTCTGCCATTATGAAGCGGTTGCTATAGCAAACGGAACTGCTTCCGTGCCTACTAGCGGTAAGGGAAGGGCATTTTATAACATCATTGAGTTACTAGGAGAAATAGGTGTTTTACTAATTGGTGGAGGCATTACCGCCTTTATACTTTATAAAATATGGCAGCGGTTTAACAATCCTCCAAACATCACTAAATTAATACCTCCAAATAGTTAACGGAGGTTTTAGTAAACACTTACTACAAGCTAAAAGGCACTACCAGCTGGCGTGCTACGCCTAAACCGTCGGCACCCAGCTCCACTACGTCACCTGCTTTCAAATAAACTGGCGGTTTTAAACCTAGGCCCACCCCAGCAGGCGTTCCAGTACAAATCAAATCGCCTGGCAGCAAGGTCATGAATTTAGATACATAAGAAACTAGTGCTTCTATCGAAAAAATCAGGTTTTTAGTACTGCTATTTTGGTAAGTTTCGCCGTTTACTTTCAGCCAAAGGTTAATATTTGCCGGGTCGGCAATTTCATCTTTGGTAACTAGGTATGGTCCAACTGGCGCAAAGGTATCGCAACCCTTTCCCTTGTCCCAAGTACCTCCCCTTTCCAACTGAAACTCACGCTCCGAAACATCATTTGCTAGTACGTAACCCGCTACATAATCCATCGCATCAGATTGGTCTACATACCTTGCCTTCTTTTCGATTACCACACCAAGCTCCACCTCCCAATCCACTTTTTCAGCGCCTAAGGGGATCATAATTTCATCAAAAGGGCCAACTAAAGCGCTAGTAGCTTTGAAAAAAATAATCGGTTCTTTAGGAATGCTTGCCCCCGTTTCCTTCGCATGATCTAAATAATTTAAACCGATACATACAATTTTAGATGGCCTAGCAATTGGTGCTCCTAACCTACTATCAGCCGCAATTTCCGCCAAACCTGTTCTATTCTGCTCAATGTATTGCTTCAGCCTATCCAAACCGTTACTTGCGAAAAAAATTTCGTTGAAATCTTCGTTGAAAGCTGATAGATCAAAGTTTTTATCCCCGATTTGTACGCCTATAAGTTCTTTGCCAAAATCGCCGTGACGAATTAATTTCATTTGTTGTTTGGGTTAAAGATGAACTGATGCAAATAAGATTTCCTAAGCAAGCTAAAGCAGAAATGCTTTGTTTGCATCGGCTCCACAAATTAACCATTATTAGTTATAAATAGAGTTTAAAACTTAAAAACGCTCAACTTATCAAATCCACAATAGTAATTTATCAATTGATGATTAGCAATCCAACATCCGTCGGTGGTAATTTACTTGGCCTAAATGATAACTGAGATGCATCACCAGGTGCACAAGAAAAAACTCAGTAGTTACATGATCTTCCAGCACCTTTATGGGGTATTCACCTTTAATTTGTGTTTCCGTAAGCGTTGGCAACGTGTTTTCGATCATCAAGATAGTTTGCGTTATAGCGTTCGTGAGCTCGCTTCTTGGCACATTCTTTTTGGCGAATTCCTCAGGTCGGTTTCTAATGTAACCAGTTCCGCCAAACTCGGCACCAATATAGGTGTTTAGATTTCCAATCAAATGCAGACAAAGGTTTCCAGCCGAGTTGGATATGTGCTTGTCTATAAGCCAAATGTTCTCTTCATTTTGGTACAATGCTAATTCATCTTTTAATTTATTAAGATCTCGACAAAAAAGCGTGGTTAAGGTTTTGCTGATCATTTGTTATTCATTTTTGGAAAATTAGGCATATTATTTTTCACTATAAATAATCGAAAATAGTTTTGAGTAAAAAATCTAGAAATGCCAATCGTTAAATAAATCTTATTTACAACCGTACAATCAATATCTTTACCACAAAACAATCATCGTTATCAAATGAGCATTGCACCAAGTATATTTAATTGGAGTGGCGGGAAAGACAGCTGTTTGGCACTGCATCATATTTTGCAGCATCAACTTTTCGATATCAGATACTTACTTACCTCTGTTAGTGAAACCTACGACAGGATAAGTATGCATGGTGTACGCAGCAGCCTTTTGGTTCAACAAACGGAGAGCATTGGGCTTCCGCTTTATCAGGTTAATTTACCTGAGATGCCCGATATGGATACTTATGACCGCACCATGTATACACAGTTAACTGCAGTTAAGGCGCAAGGTATCACGCATTCCATTTTCGGAGATCTGTTTTTAGAGGATTTAAGGGCTTATCGCGAAAGTAAATTAGCGGAAATAGGCCTGATAGCCGAGTTTCCACTATGGAAGAGAGACACAACAGAAGTATTGAATGAGTTTCTCTCGCTAGGCTACAAAACGATTGTGGTATGTGCTCAACAAGGGCTGGAAGACTTTTGCGGACGTGTTATTGACGAACAATTTATAGATGATTTGCCCGAAGGTATAGATCCGTGTGGCGAAAACGGCGAGTTTCACACCTTTGTATTTGATGGACCAATTTTCAAAAAACCTATTAAATTTAGCTTAGGTGAAAAGGTATTCAGAAGCTTCCCTTCACCTGATGGAAATGCTGAACAAGGCTACTGGTACGTAGATTTGGTGGATGGATAGCAACCTTTATCCTTTTTCGCTTTTACCTAAAAGGAACCGGTTTAGATTTAAAATTTTGGCGTTTTGTTTTTACAGAGAATACTACCATTTTACATTAGCTTCGATAAAAGATATGAGTTGTTTTGCCATGGCCAATTGTTCGTTTCGTTTTGGATGACCAGGCGTATTCTTGTATGGAAAAAACAAATTGTAAATGTTGTGATCATTCAATTGACTGGTAGCCATTTTTATATATTCAGGCCATTTAGAACCTTCTTTTGTTGTATCCATATTTCCTAGTGCACATATAATAGTTGCTTTTGGATTACATTTTCTAATTTTGCGATGAAAGATTTGTAGGAGTTGACAATAAATTCTTCATTTGGTTTTCGTGCTCCAAACCTTGCTTTAAACTGCGGATTACTTGGATTGTTAACTAACCAAGCGTCGTTTTGAAAAAGATTTACAACAATAACCTGAGGCTGGTACTTATTGAAATCCCAACGATTGGTACTATCGAGCGGATTTATGCGATTATAAGTTTCTGACATAGTTTCAGCAAACCAACTCACCATAACCCCTATTCCACTACGTGATGTATTGTAATATTGAGCGTTAAAATGCCTTGCTGTAATTGCTGCGTAGGTGTAATAATTATTAAAATACTTAGGTTCTCCTGAATCCTTTTGTTCAGTGGGCGTGTCAACACCATGTCCGGCGGTTATAGAATTGCCATAAAATTCAATTCTACGCGTTGGCAATTTACTTGTCTTCAAAACTTTAGCCTCACCACTTAAAATAAATCCATAAAACTTATTGGCCGAAGTACTGTTGGATAATTTAAACAGTGTTAAACGGTGTTGCTTGTCATCAAGATTTGAAACCAAACGATACAACTGTGTAGGTTTATCTTTTAAAATTTCAATTTTGGTTCGGATAGAATCATCAACAATAACATAAAAATAAGCATCCTCTTTTGCCGATTTAAGTTTGGCGTCTACGCTAGCACCTTTGAAGTTCAAACTTATACTGGAACCTGGCCAATAAATTGAAGCAGAATCCGAATTTACGACAACCCTACCTTGATATGATATTCCAGAATGGTTGGGTTTAATATTCAGTTGTGCTTTGGCAGCAAAATTAAATAGAAGTATTGTTAATATAAGATATCGCTTCATTATCGTATTTAGTTGATAAACTATTTTACGCTAGTAGGCCAACTGATCGGTCCTGAAAGGCAAAGCTGGCAAGCTGGCAGAATTAAAAAGGTTTACTTCTTGAGTATTTTTAAAGCAGTATCTAACCGCCGCAATCCTTGATAGTTGACTGCATGAAACTGATATGTTTTTCCCTTCCAACACTGCATCAGCTGGGTAGAAATTAATTCCATCTTCACTAAGTTCAAAACCGTTTATAGTTTTTCCTTTAATAATTAAACCGTTTCCAATATTATCATAATAAACAATAGCCTTATTTGCCAGATATTTTACCTTGACTACATTTGGTCCATTTGTTATGGCTATATTTTTATTGTAAACTTCTTTTAACGCAATAGATGACAAACGCTGGCCAACTTCTTGTTTGTTCCGGTAATGAATATTTTTAACATCTCCAATATCACCCGTTCTGGCCATAAATACATCGCTTATCTTTAAAACTTTCACCTGTTCCTCTACTAAATAGCCTAATGAATTATCTTTTCCCCAGAAATATTGCTTTGATCTTCCCATATAGTTGAAAGGTGCAATTTGCACATATAAAAATGGCAAATCTCTTTGTTCAAAAATCATCCTCCAACCTTTAATTAAGCTTTCCATTTTCTTAGCGTAGTTCCTAGGGTCATTTATATTATTTTCTCCCTGGCACCAAATCACGCCTTTTATGTTGTATTTTCTAAATGGAAAAATCATCCCGTTAAACAATACCGAAGGGTAATTTTCATTGACTTTTACGCTTTCAACAGTGATATTTTTGAGCTTTTCATGTTCGCTTTCAAAGGCATTCAAATCCTTAGCGCTCATCCACGCCTCAATATTGGTACCACCCCAACTAGAGTTAATAATACCAATAGGCACCTTTAAGTTTTGTTGTAAATTACGAGCATAAAAAAAAGCTAAAGCAGATATTTTTTTGGCATTTTCGGGCTTACATACCAGCCATTCGCCCTGCTGAGCATCACTCGTTGTACGTGAAATTGTGCCTTTCACCACAAATTGTCTAATTGAGGGGTAATTAGCATTTTTCACTTCTTCTTTAAAATTAAAAGGGCCATTGTATCCTTTAGAATTGCTATCTAAAGGAAATTGCATATTCGACTGCCCCGATGCTAACCAAACTTCACCTAAAAAAATATCTTCTATTTTAATGGTATTTTTAGCTCCTTCAATTACCATCTCATAAGGCCCACCATGATGTGGTGTAGCGATGTCTGTTTGCCAATTACCTTTATCATCAGCAACCAAATTGATCGTTTTTTTAAGGAAAGTAAGTTTTAATTTGATTGCTTCCTTTGCTGCTGCTTTTCCCCAAATTTTTACCTTCGCATTTTGTTGCAACACCATGTGGTCAGTAAAAATACTACTTACAGCTAATTGAGCTTTAGCTACAACCATGCTACAAAGTATTAGCAGTAGAAACACTTTGATTTTAACAAATACCATGAGGTGGATTGATTATGCTTTTGATATAATATGCTTATGCCGCTATTGGATTAGCGATGCAATGAGGCATTTAAGGCTCGACTACAATTGTAACTTCTTTTAACACAGTATTAAAAGTTTCTATATTTCCTTTGGAGGCCAAGAAAGAAACTTTGTACGTTCCTGGCGCAGTAAATACATATTTTTTAGGATTTAGCAGCTGATTAATATCCTTGATAGCCTCCCCAGCGTCCCTTGTAACAAAACTCAAATCAGCCGGGCGGGCAATAACCCAAGTATCATTACTTGGAGCGTTTGCACCACCGCCAGTAAACCTTAAGCCGGTTGCAGAAACAGTCCACACATTGGATTTATTAATCATATTAAATCGTCCCCAACCTGCATCAGCTAAGTTTAATATTTCAAATACTCTATTATTAAACGTATTTCTAACCACAAAATCTCTAATAGTCCAAGTAGCTTGCGCAGTGGCACTTGTATTATCAGTATACTTAAAGGCAAAGTAAACACTTTTATTGGGCTCTCTTAAATCAGTTACATCAACCACACCTGATGGCGTATTATCCAACCCAGAAGATAGTGTTACACGATTTGTGATATCTACCCAAGTAGCGTTTACTATATTTAAAGAATCCGCAATTCCCGTAAAATTTTTTGATGCCAAGAACTTTAAAGTATTTGGTTTATTGTTCTGCAAATAGGTGGTAAATTGCAACTCTGCTTTACCATTACCAGACGTACGATCTTTAAATTCATATTGTTTACCAACTTCTCCAGAGAAAAAAGTAATGTTATCCGGATTACCCGTAAAGTTAAATACTATTTCCTCACCAACTTTTACCTTAGATTTTATAGTGGTAACTTCAAACTGAAGATCGTCCAGCTTGTATTTCTCACATCCGAAAATTGTAACGCAAATTAATCCTGCTATTAAATTTATTTTTTTCATTTCTAATTAATTAATATCCTAGGTTTTGAACCATTTTAGTGTGTATTTCGGAAATACTATCCATCCCTGTACGTTCCAAACTGTTCAGTA